>CBDIPP010000008.1:0-166524 GCA_965283695.1 uncultured Parvibaculaceae bacterium
GATGCCGTTGGATATAATTACCGTCTTCCGAACCTGAATGCGGCACTCGGCTGTGCGCAGCTTGAAAGCCTCCCATCCTATATTGAGCGCAAGCGTTTTCTTGCCGAACGATATGTAACTGCCTTCGAGGCCGTTCCGGGTGTCAGTGTTTTTCGTGAACGGTGTTTTGGTCGTGCCAATTATTGGTTGAACTGTCTTTTGCTTGATGATCCGTCAATCGAAACACGTGATGCGGTGCTCGAGGCGACAAATGATGCTGGCCTGATGACGCGACCCACCTGGACGCTGATGAATGATCTGCCGATGTATGCCGGGGCGCCCGCCATGCCGCTTGATGGTGCCCGCAATATCGAAGCCCGCCTTATCAATGTTCCCTCAAGTGTACCGCTTGGAGAAAACCCATGTTGAATGCAGCGACGACGTTTCATGCACACGAGTTGGATTTTCGGCCTTTCCGTCCTGGTGACGAGCAGGCCATTTTGGCATTGTTCCAAGCGGCTTTCGGAAAACCCATGTCCAAGGATTATTGGAACTGGCGGTATCGTGACAATCCAATTGATGCGCCGATGATCGAGCTTGCCTGGGACGGCGACACGCTGGCCGCGCATTACGCTGTGTCGCCAATGCCGCTGATGATCGGCAGGGATGTCGGTAAAGCTGCGTTGTCCATGACAACGATGACCCATCCTGACTATCAAGGAATGGGTCTGTTTCCACAATTGGCTGAACGGTTGTACGACCGCCTTTCGAAGCAGGGATACCGGATGGTCTTCGGCTTTCCTAACAGCAATAGTCATCGTGGGTTTGTGCAGAATTTGGGGTGGGAGGATATGGCTCCAGTACCGCAAATGTCTGCGTCTATTGACGATATGACGTTTCCAGATACACCGGGTCGGAGTTTTGCTCAGGTTGACCGTTTCAGCGATTGGCTTCCGAGCATTGCGCCCTCACCAGCCAAAGTCTCGCTTGGACGCGACATTGCTTATTATAACTGGCGCATGCTTGAAGATCCGGAAAATGCCTATCGCATTGGCGTAGCCGGTGGCGAAGGTGGTTTGGGTCTTGCTGTCTTCAAACGCCATCAAGATGCCGTCGATATTGTCGAGCTTGCGGCAACACCGGAGACCGTCGGTGCTCTTATCGGGAGTGTTGCGGCCATCGCCCGCGATGATGGCGCGACGCGTCTCAATATGTGGCTGCCAGTGTTTGATCCAATGTTCCCAGCAATCGAGAAAGTCGGTTTTAGAGCAGGAGGTCCCGTCACCTATATGGGTGGAAGGGTTTTAGGGTCCGGGGGTGATCTCTTGGACAGCCGCTCATGGTCTGTCCGCATGGTGATGTCCGATGTCTTCTGACACTCGGTGTGTGATGTTCGTTACCGGTTCACGAGCCGAATACGACATCCTTTACCCGGTGATTGAGGCGGTATCTCAGTCAAAGTCATTGCGACCTGAGGTTGTTGTCACCGGCAGCCATCTTGCATCGGTCTATGGTTTGACTATTAAAGACGTCGAAGCTGACGGATATCCAGTCGTCGCAAAAATCGACAACCTTCTTGCTTCTGACAGTGATGCTGCTCGCGCCAAGTCGGCTGCAATCCAATTGCAAGGCCTTGTCGACGTCGTTGCATTTCGGCGACCAGATTTTCTTGTGGTCGTCGGCGACAGGGAAGAGGCAATTACCGTCGCTTTAACAGGTGGCTACCTTGACGTTCCCGTCGTTCACATTGCCGGCGGCGATACTGCGGATGATTTCAATATCGACAATTCTGTCAGGCATGCGGTTACAAAACTGGCGCACCTTCACATGACGGCTTCCGCTGGAAGCGCGGAACGGGTTTTGCGTCTCGGAGAGGAGCCCTGGCGCGTCCACAATGTCGGCGCGCCTGGTCTTGATCGGCTTGTAGATGAGCCTGAGATCGACTTGGCCTGCGTCTGGAAAATGATGAACGTGGCGCCAGTTGAGGGACCTTTTCTCGTTATGATCCAGCATCCCTTACTGCCGGAGATGCATGACGCGGAACGGCAAATGAAGGCGACCCTTGATGCGGTTGTCGCATGCGGGTTGCCCACCTTTGTTTCCAGTCCAAACAGCGATCCCGGTAATCACGCCATGTCACGCCTCCTGTCTGACTACGCAAACCGTCATCCAACGCTTGTTGCCTACAAAAATCTATCGCGGGCTGTGTTTGTGAACCTGATGCGCCATGCATCTGCCCTGGTCGGCAACTCAAGTTGTGGGATCATTGAAGCGCCCCTTCTGAAGCTGCCGGTGGTGAATGTGGGAAGCCGTCAGGTCGGTCGCGAGCATGCCGGAAACGTCGAATTTGTTGATTATAATGCAACAGAGATCGAAACAGCGCTGAACAAGGCTGTGTTCGACGACCAGTACCGCGCACAGCTGGAATCAGCAAAAAATCCTTACGGGGACGGCACAGCGGGCAAGCAGATATGCGATGTCCTTGTCCAAGAAACCGACCAGCGCCGGTTGGTTCAGAAACGTAATACGTTTTGAGGGAGAGGGAGCATGTCTGACATTTTAGTCGTTGCCCCTCATCCTGACGATGAGACCTTCGGGTGTGGGGGAGCTTTGTTGAAGGCCCGTTATTCTGGCGCCCAATTGCACTGGCTGATCCTGACGGAGATGACAGCTTTTTCTGGCTATTCAAGCGAACGCATCGCGACGCGCGAAGGTGAGATTGAAGCGGTGTCACAGGCATTTGGCTTTCAGTCGGTTCACCGTCTTGGGTATGAGACGGCGGCACTTGATGTTGTGCCAATCGGCGAGATTGTGAAGAAGATCGCTGACATCTTTGCGCAGGTTCATCCATCTGATGTCTTTTTGCCGTTCCCAGGCGATGCACACACAGACCACAAAATTTCTTTTGATGCGGCTCTGTCCTGCACCAAATGGTTTCGTGCACCCTATCTCAGGCGTGTTTTGGCGTACGAAACACTCTCGGAAACGGACATTGTGAGGCGGCCTGGTGGCCTGGATTTCATCCCATCTCTCTATGAGAACATCACAGATTGGTCTGCGAAGAAGAGATCTATCATTGAGCTCTATGGCGAGGAGGTGGGTGACGCACCGTTTCCACGGAGCCTGGAAATTGTAGATGCGAAAGAGAAGGTGCGTGGTGCGGAGGCGGGGTATGCGGCCGCAGAAGCCTTTATGCTTCTCAAAGAGGTGAGACCATGAACCAAGTCACGGTGATCGCTGAAGCTGGTGTCAATCACAATGGGTCGCTGGAGCGCGCCATTGAGATGGTCGATGTTGCCGCCGACATTGGTGTGGATGTTGTGAAGTTTCAAACATTCGATGCGGAAGCTTTGGTGACGCGGAGCGCTCCGAAAGCTGACTATCAGAAAGAAACAACTGAAGAGAGTGAAACGCAGTTGGAAATGCTGCGCGCGCTGGAGCTTGATGTGCACGCCCACAGGACACTCATTCAACGTTGTGCCGAAAAGGGCGTGCAGTTTCTCTCGACTCCCTTTGATCTGGGGAGCCTGGATCTTCTCGCCAATGAGCTTAACGTTACAACGCTAAAAGTCGGTTCGGGTGAACTTACCAACGCACCGCTTTTGCATGCTTGCGCGAAGGCAGGCCGCGACCTCATCCTCTCGACGGGCATGGCGACGCTGGATGAAGTCGAGACCATGCTAGGTGTGGTGGCGCATGGATATCTTGGCGAGAGCGCGCCGGGCGAAAAGGCATTCGAAGAAGCGTTAGAGAGCGAAGCGGGGAAAGCTGCTCTCAAGTCCCGCGTAAAACTGTTGCATTGCACGAGTTCCTACCCAACACCGGACGTGGACGTAAATCTCAGAGCAATTGAGACGCTTCGTGCGAAGTTTGGTCTACCTGTTGGATTTTCAGATCACAGCGAAGGTATTGTTCACGCGATAGCTTCAGTGGCAATGGGCGCCTGCATTATTGAGAAGCACTACACACTCGATAAGGAATTGCCAGGCCCTGATCATAAAGCATCGGCGACTCCAGAAGAGTTGCGTGCCCTAGTAGAGGGGGTTCGACGGGTGTCCACGGGTCTTGGCGATGGAGCCAAAGAGCCGCAGCCTGCCGAAATCAGCAATATGGCGATTGGACGTAAGTCCTTGGTCGCCTGTAAACCCATTAGTGCTGGCGATGTTTTTACCACTGACAACCTCACCGTTAAACGACCGGGCACCGGTCTGCGCCCTGAGCTTTATTGGTCGCTTCTTGGAACCCACGCCGCACGTGCCTATGCGCCTGATGACATGATTACCCAGTAGGAGGCCGTATGGCTCATTGGAAAAAGGCAGTTTTGGACCCGAGCGCCACTCTAGGAGAGGCGATCAGGAATCTCGACGAAAGTGCGCTGCAAATTGCACTTGTTGTTGATCCGGACAGAAGGTTGCAGGGGACCATCACCGACGGCGATGTTCGCCGCGCGATCCTTCGCAGCGAAACCCTTGATGCGCCGGTTGGGAATGTGATGAAGGCAAACCCCATCACTGCCGGCCCTGACATCGACCGTAAAACGGTGATGCGCTGGATGCGAGAGTATCAGATCGCACAAGTGCCGATTGTCGATGCAGATGGTGTGCTGACTGGCCTTGAGACACTGAGCCGCATCGTTCAGGACGATCGAAGTGATAATTGGGTTGTGATTATGGCCGGTGGCCTGGGCACGCGACTTCGGCCACTTACGGAGAACCTTCCCAAGCCGCTTATCCCTGTGGGCGGAAAGCCTGTGCTTGAGAGCATTATTGAACGGCTGGCGGAGCAGGGGTTCAAACGCATTTTTCTTTCGGTCAATTACCAGGCGGAAAAAGTGGAAGCCTATTTTGGTGATGGGCATGAGTGGGGTGTCGACATCTCCTATTTGGAAGAAAGCAAACGGTTGGGCACGGCCGGTGCTTTGACGCTCCTGCCAGAAACACCTAGCGCCCCGTTCCTTGTCATGAATGCGGATCTGGTGACGGCGATCAATTTTCGCCGGCTTCTTGATTTTCACGTGGATCAGGTGGCTGATGCGACCATGGGCGTACGGGAGTACCGCTTCCAGGTCCCGTATGGTGTCATTGAGATGAGTGGCAACCAGATTACCGAGATCAATGAGAAGCCAACACAGAACTATTTTGTGAATGGCGGCGTCTATGCGCTGTCACCGGCAATTTTACATCATGTCCCCGACGGTGAGATGTATGACATGCCGACTTTGTTCGATCACGTAATCTCTGAGGGTGGGCTTGCGAGCGCCTTTCCGATCCATGAATACTGGATCGATATCGGCCAATTGGATGACCTGCAGCAGGCACAGGAAGAATTTGGCAAAGTCTTTGGTGCGAAAGAACCAGTGTGACGCGGATTTGCACCATACTCGCCCGTGGTGGATCCAAAGGAGTGCCAGGCAAGAACATCCGGCCGCTTCTTGGGAAACCTTTGATCGTTCATTCCATTGAGCAGGCACAAGCGAGCAAGCTTTTCGAGCATATTGCTGTTTCTAGTGACGATCAGGCGATTTTGGACACGGCGCGTGCTGCTGGTGTCCAACACCTTGTTCGGCGCCCGCCGGAACTTGCGACGGATACCGCTGCTAAGCTTCCCGCAATTCGCCATTGCGTTGAAACGGTTGAGAATGAAATCGGGCATGGGGTCGACATCGTCGCGGACTTGCAACCAACATCACCGCTACGCTGGCCAAGCGATATTGTCGGGGCGGTTGCTCTTCTTGATAATGGTGATGTGGACAATGTCATCACAGGGTCGCCGGCCAAATGTTCTCCCTATTTCAATTTGGTTGAAGAACGCCCAGGCGGGTCAGTCGGGCTGTCAAAGCCAACCGATCCTCCCATCGTTCGGCGTCAAGATGCACCGCGGACCTTTGATATGAACGGCTCAATATACGCGTGGCGGCGCGCCACACTGATGAGTGACGTTGGATTATTCCTTGAGAAGACACATCTCTTTGAGATGCCGGAGGAGCGGTCTGCCGACATAGACACCGAACTCGATTTTCAGTTTGTTGAGTTTTTGGCGGAACGTTCAGCCGCGAACTGAGTGGTTTACGAGGCCTTGTTGAGATCGTCGAAGACACCGAATTCATGTTCGATGCTTTTCTCAATGAGAAGCCGCCAGACAGGCTCTGCAATCGCAGGGGAGAGGCCGGTTTTCTTTGATTCGTGCAACACGTTCGCAACCACCTGTTCAATGCGGTCTTCATCGCGCACTAGATCGCGGCTTGCCTTAATGCGCCCAGCCTCATTCATCATCGCTTGCCGCTCTGTTAGAAGGGCAACGAGTTCACGGTCGAGGCGGTCGACCTCCCGGCGGACATCAGCCATCGTCTCGCACTTGGTCATGAATTACTCCGAAAAGGGGGGCGGAGGATCCATAGCATCGACCACCCGATTTCTGCGCCTAACATAAGCATTACAGTCGGTTTGTCACGAGGGCAGAGCGTCGCATTCAGCTCTAAAGTCCATCACAGAAGTGTTATTTATAATTTTTCACACTTGAATTTGTCTTTTGGATGATTATTACATTCGTACAACGTTCTTTACGTGGGCGCGGGAGCTTGCTATTGGCTCGCCCACTTGTTTTTTTGCGGACCTTTTGAAAGGACTGGACCGATATGAGCCAGGACACGATTACGACTGATGTGGTCATTATTGGCGCGGGCCCTTGTGGGCTTTTCGCGATCTTTGAATTGGGCCTTCTGGACCTGAAGACTCATGTGATCGACATTCTTGATCGTCCTGGTGGACAGTGCGCTGAGCTTTATCCTGAAAAGCCGATCTATGACATTCCAGGTCTCCCAGTCGTGTCAGGGCAGGAGCTCACAGATAATCTGTTGGAGCAGGCCAAGCCCTTCGGTCCTGAATATCACTACAATGAGATGGTTGAGCAGGTTCAGAAGCTCGACAATGGCAACTGGCAGGTAAAAACCGACGGTGGTCTGACATTTGAAGCCCCTGTTGTTGTGATCGCTGCGGGCGGCGGTAGTTTCCAGCCTAAGAAGCCACCAATCCCAGGCATTGAAGCTTATGAAGGCACATCGGTCTTCTATTCTGTGAAGAAGATGGATGCGTTCAAAGGCAAGAACATTCTCGTTTCAGGTGGCGGGGACAGTGCACTTGACTGGACGATCAATCTCCAGCCTATCGCGGACAGCATGCAGCTTATTCACCGTCGTGATGGTTTCCGAGCAGCACCTGATTCCGTGAACAAAATGCATGCGCTTGTGGAAGAGAAAAAGATGATCTTCCACATGGGGCAAATCACTGAACTGCATGGTGACAATGGCCAGCTGGAAGGTGTGACCTACAAGTCGAAGGACGGTGAGCTGACGAAGATCGAATGTGACACGCTGTTGCCGTTCTTTGGTCTCACGATGAAACTCGGCCCAATCGCTGATTGGGGTCTTAATCTCGATGAGAACCTCATTCCAGTCGATACAGAGAAGTTTGCAACCAATGCAGACGGTATTTTTGCGATCGGGGATATCAATCACTATCCGGGTAAGCTGAAGCTCATTCTTTCTGGCTTTCATGAAGCGGCACTGATGGCTCAAGCTGCCAAGCGGATCGTCGATCCTGACGCGAAAATCGTTTTCCAGTACACAACATCGTCGTCGAACCTTCAGAAGAAGCTCGGCGTCGCCTAACAAATCTCCCCTAACCCCCCCGAAGGTGAGACCAATGAAGATTGTCGTTGCAGATCGCGACGGCGTTGCGCACGAGCTCGACGCTGTCGAAGGATGGCGGGTGATGGAAATTGTCCGCGCCCATGGAGTGAAACTTGGTGCTGAGTGCGGTGGCTCCAGTGTTTGCGGTGAATGCCGTGTGCGCGTGGCCCCGGAGTGGCAGAACAAGCTGCACGAACCTCGCGATGAAGAACTTGATCGGCTGGACGAGCACCTTGCAGGCGACGACGAACGCCTGTCCTGTCAGCTGATTTTCTCTGAGGAGCTTAATGGGTTGACATTGAGCCTGCCGGACGCTGCTTAGTGGTGTTGTTTAACGCACTTAGTCTCGTGGTTCGTCTCTTGGCAGAACGGAAGGGACCAAGCATAGTATAGCGCGCTCGTAATTCGGCGCGGTCATTAAGCTTGGACCCGATGAGCAGTAAATCCGGATATTCCGAGACACTACGTACTCAGATAAGATGGTTTGCCGTCCTGTCGGTCCCAATTTTGGTTGCGACTGGCTGCCTCGCATATAGCGGCCCTGAGTTATTCCAGCGCTTTTTCGGCAACTATTCTCCCGTCCTGATAATTTTGGCAGTCATCTGTATTGGTGCCTCCGCTGGTTGGTTTCTGTTCACGCGGATGGACATAATGATGGTGGTGGTCGATGAGTGGGCGAGGGGCCTGTTGTTCTCAGGGATTGGTGCAACGCTGATCGTGCTGCCGACGATTCTGGTCGACACATTTCAACCTTTTCCAGAAGACATGAATGTGGCTGTTCCGGCGGCGCTCTTGTTTTACCCGATCATGGGATATGTGGTCGAAATCACGTTTCACCTCGTTCCCCTATCGATACTGCTACTCGTTGTCAGTAAGGCGACGGATGTCGGCGATGCACCGCGCCAGTTTTGGACCTGTGCGGCAATTGCGGCGACTCTCGAGCCGGGGTTTCAGATTTGGGCGGGTGCAACCGAACAGGGATGGACGTGGAAGAGTATCTATCTTGGTGTGCACCTTTTTCTCTTTAGCGTCGTCCAGTTCTATGTGCTCAAGCGGTTCGGGTTTGTGCACATGTTCCTATTCCGCATGACCTACTACCTGCATTGGCACATTCTATGGGGCACATTGCGTACTTCTTTGCTCTTTTGAACGTGGCGGTCTTTCTCCTGTGTGATAGCTTTCGCACTCTCAAACGTCGTTTGGGAATGTGTGGGGTTCGGGGGTGCAAATGAAGCAGATATTTGCTGGGATTTTGGTAGGCACAACGCTGTCAATGAGCGGTGCCATGTCAGTAGCCGGGGCAGCCGAACTCGTTGCAACCCGCATAACCTCAGAAAATGCCGCTCAATATGTTCAGGCTGGTCCTGATGCGGCAGGCGGCATTGGCGACTGGATCCTCAGCAACGGGTCAGTCTGTGCTGTGATCAGCGGTATCGCTCATGAGAGCGAACTCTCCGTACGCGGTGGCACGCTCATCGATCTTGGATATTGCGATCGGGCCGATGACCACTATGTCGGCGCACAGGATCTTATCGATAGTTCCCGAGATACTCCGGTCAATATTGAGCGCGTTGATGGGAAAGTCGGTCCGTCCTCTGCGGTAATTCGCAGTTTTGGCGGGCAAGGTGGGGTGATTGTCGAGACAAGTTACCGCCTCGACTCGGATGAGCCGGATAAGCTCTTCATTACCAAGCATCTTACTCAACGCGATGGCGAGCCCAGTGTTGCGCTCTATACAAGTATCTTCTTCAACTATTATTCGCTTGTTCCTTTTGTCGCATCCACAATTGATCCCAGCAGGTCGAATGGATTTGTTCAGGAAAGCTTCGTTACGCGGGGCCCGACTGAGATCGCAACATTTGCCCGAACTGCCGATCTGATTGTTGCATTGAGCCCGGCAGATGCTGATGCACCGATCACGTATGGATGGCAGATGGTATCGGCGAGGCGTTCGAATGCTGACGGGTCTGTTGCGGATCTTCCATTTTATGCGCTGGCGGATTTCTCAGCTTTGTCGTTTCTGGCCATCACTGAACCTTTCGTTACTGGCGATGGCGCAGACATCGGCCTTTTGCAACTGCTTGAGGTGCCGTTTACAGAGCTCGCAGCCGGTGATGAGATCACGTTCGAGGAGGTTTTGCACCTTGCGCCGGGGGCAGATGTGGCTGGGATTACAGACCGTATCTATACAAATGCGGCGAAGGTTGATGGCCGGGTGTCAGAGGGCGGCGCGGTTGTTCATGTGGACTTGAATGACGGGACACCATTTACTCAGACCACCGCCGATGGCAGAGGCGCCTTCTCAGCGCGCTTGCCGACAGGCGCTTACGCATTGCGGGTCGTCGCCCCGGGGGGCAGGGAACTGAGCGTACCTTTTCAGGTCGGGGAGTCAGATATGACTCTGGAGACAGTGGATTTGGATGCGCCGTCTCGCGTCGCGCTTCCGCAGGGATCTCCCATGCGGCTTACCTTCAAAGGACTTGATGGCACACCGGACCCTTTCTTCGGTGGCAATCTCCTGGGCGCAGTCGAATTGCGGGACGATAGCTCTTACAGGTTGACTGGGGTCAATCAGATTTTTTTGATGGGGACTGACAAAGACCCAGCCTTTACTCTGCTGCCACCTGGCAAGTACCGGGTTTATGCCACGCGCGGCCCTGAATATTCCCTTGAGAAGGTAGAGCTTTCTGTGGTGGCAGGGAATGATACGGTTCTCAATATTCCTAAGCCGAGTGTCGTTGTTGAGACGGCGGGGTTCATTTCGGCTGATTTTCATGTCCACTCTGGACCTAGTTTTGACACTGTGATGCCGCGGGCAAAGCGGGTCGCGACTTATCTTGCTGAGGGAGCGGAAGTGCTCGTCGCCACCGAGCATGAAACAGTTTTTGATTTCCAGCCTACGATCGATCGGCTTGAGGTCGGCGATTATGTTGCGACCATTGCAGGTACAGAGATTACTGGAGAAGTTGGGAGCGACCGGACGCCCTATACTTTGGGCCACGCGAACGCGTTTCCTGTTGATGCGCAAGCTCTTGCGTTCAGACGCGGCGCCTTTGCCAATGAAAACCGTCGCTGGCGAGAAGTAATTGCTGATCTTAGGGCGCGCCGCGCTGACTCTCTTATTCAACTCAACCATGCGCGGTGGGATGATCGGTTCGCGCCTGGGAGTCCAGCCTGGGAGGAAGACTGGTCTGGGGATCGGGCGGCTTATTTCGACCACATGGGCGTTGGACGGTCCTACAATGCGGGCGAGATTTTGGGAAGCGATGGCAACCGTCGCCTCATTGATCCAGATCCGGTTACGGGAAAGCGTGATATCGACTTTGATGCCATGGAAGTGATGAACGGCATTTCTCGTGAGTCTGAAATAGCCCTTCGTCGTGATTGGCTTTCACTGGTTTCGCAGGGAGAGAAGATTGTCGCGACGGCCAATAGTGACTCTCATACCGCGTCCCAGCAGGTTGGCCTGCCACGAAACATGATCGCGGTTGAGGAAGACACGATTGAAGCATTTGACGAAGCGGTATTTGTGTCTGCTGTTCAACAGGGGCGTGTCTATGGCACGACAGGGCCGATGCTCGAAGTTACGCTCGGTGACAAGGGGCTTGGCGAGATGGTCGCTGGTGGGAGTGCAGAGCTTACTGTCAAAGTATCCTCTGCCCCCTGGATTGATGCCTCGATCCTGACAATCAGCGTCAACGGCAAAGCGCTGCGGGATTTCCCTGTTGCCAATGGCGAAGTGGTCGCGTTCAAGCTTGGATTTGAAAAAGACAGCTATGTCACTGTTGAGGTGGCAGGGGATCCTGGTGAGGATTACGCTGTGGTTTATCCAGAGTTCAAACCATATGCCTTCACCAATCCGATCTATGTTGATGCAAACAGTGATGGTGTATGGACTGCACCAGGGTTGGCAACGCAATAAGGCCGGATTGTCGCGATTGAGCTGGCTGGTAGGTGAGATGTGAGTACGACATCAGTCGAAATTTCAGGTGCAATCTATCATTTGGGTGCCAGCGGGGACGGCGCCTCAATGACAGACAGCGCGGTTGCGGCAGGTGTCGCTTTTCTCAGGCAAGCAGCGGCTGAAGCAGATAGCGACATGGCCTTGGTTTCCCAGGGACATCTGGATGTCCTGCCTCGCAGTGAAGCAGCGCGTACGGCGCTAGAAGCCGCCCGCACTGCGGCTCATGCGGGACACCCTGATCACTCAGTTGCAGCAGCGAAATATGCGGTCGCCGGCGCGTTAGCAGACCAAACTGTTCAGCATATGTGCGCTGCCTCCTATTTGGAGTCGGCCTATGTTGTCAGTGGTGAGTGCGGAGCTTTCTTCATAGACTTTGAGGCGGTGCTGGATGTGCCGTCTGATCTACGTGGCGCTCTATGGCTTGAAATGATCCGAGGCTTGCGCCCGGGTGTCATAAAAGGGGGGATCGCTGTTGCCGGACCTCGAGTGCCCAATAGCGCCGATGGGGACGCAGATATTGTAGCGATTTATGCGCGTTCTGGGGCGGAAGCGGCGCTCAGTGCCATATTGATCGCCGACTCAGTAGAACTTTCAGACAGGGCCAAAAGTCAGACAATTCCTCCCGCTGAGGACATTTGGGACGCGCTCTCCAAAGGGGTTCGGGTGCTTTCTCCTCTAAGGCAGGCCAATTTGGTTCGAACAGGGGTGCTGGCCCACCGCGGGCGTGGGCGGTGCATAGGGCAGATCGCCCAAGATCGTTTGCTTCGCTTTGGTGTGTCGGACTGGCGCTAAGACCCCTTTTTGCGCTTATACTCGCGACTATCAACATTGGGAGAGAGCGCATGGGTTTTTACGAAAAATATATTGTCCCCCGGATCATCAATAGCAAGTTTGCCTGTGGAGCCAAGCCGATCGCTTACCAGCGGAAAAAAGTCGTGCCCATGGCAGAAGGCCGCGTTCTCGAAATCGGCATTGGAACCGGGCTTAATCTTGAGCACTACGATCCTTCGCGTGTTGAACGGGTGATTGGTCTCGATCCGTCTGAGGAGAGTTGGAAGATCGCCGGAGAACGGGCGAAGGGTTTGGGATTTGACGTTGAGTTTGTTGGGTTGCCCGGAGAAGAGATTCCACTGGATGCCAACTCTGTCGATACGGTGATGGTGACTTATTCGCTTTGCACAATCCCTGATCCACAAAAAGCGCTGGAAGGTATGAAGCGTGTGTTGCGACCAGGCGGCAATCTCATTTTCTGTGAGCACGGGCTTGCGCCTGATGAAGACGTGCAAAAGTGGCAGGCCCGCGTCAATCCATTCTGGAAACGGATCGCAGGCGGCTGCAATCTCAATCGGAACATTCCGAGTGTGTTGGAGCAGGGTGGGTTCAAGGTGAAAAACCTTGAGACTATGTATCTGCCGGACACGCCGCGCTTTGCCGGCTTTAACTATTGGGGCACGGCACAAGAGGCCTGACCCGACCTGTCCGTCGTCAGGGTTTTTGGAACAGATGGCTGGATGATTTAGCGGAGAGATTGGCTCATCTGTATGTTGATCTTAAGCGGCTAGATTGCGGTATTGCAAACGCCGTTGTCTGATTGTGTTTTGTTTGATCCTTTCTCTTTCCAGCAAGATGGTCTGGCCGCGACCGAAGTAAACATCAGCCGGTGTTAGGTTTCCGATGCTTTCATGGTAGCGGTGGTGATTGTAGTGCTCAACGAAGCGTTCAATGCTGGCGTTGAGGTCACCCGGCAGAAAGTAGTTCTCCAGCAAGATGCGGTTCTTGAGGGTCTGGTGCCATCGTTCTATCTTTCCCTGGGTTTGTGGATGGTATGGAGCACCACGAACGTGATCCATACCTTGACCATTGAGCCAGTCGGCCAGTTCTGCCGAGACATAGCTGGCACCATTATCAGACAGCAGTCGTGGCTTGTGACGGACAGCCACCCGATCACACCCAGATGCCTGTATGGCCAGCTCCAGGGTGTCCGTGACATCGCGCGTCTTCATCGTGGTGCAGAGCTTCCAGGCGATGACGTAGCGTGAGAAGTCATCCAGGATTGTTGAGAGATAATACCAGCCCCATCCAACGATCTTGATGTAGGTAAAGTCGGTCTGCCACATCTGGTTGATTGCAGTCGTCTTGTCACGGAACTCGTTGGCCGCTTTGATCACGATGAAGGCAGGACTGGTGATGAGGTCATGTGCCTTGAGTAGCCTATAAACACTGGCTTCTGACACGAAGTAGCGCTGTGTATCAGTGAACCGCACAGCCAGCTCGCGGGGAGAGAGCTCTGGCTCCTCCAACGCAAGGTCGACAATCTGTCGCCGGATATCGTCTGGAATGCGGTTCCAGACCCGCGCAGGCTTTGGAGCTTTATCTTCCAATGCATCGGCACCGCTCGTCAGATATTTATCGTACCAACGATAGAACGTGGTGCGGGGAATGCCGAGTTTATCGAGTGTCTGTTTGGCTGTCAGGTGAGACTGTTCCACCAGTCGTATAATCTCAAGCTTCTCGGATGCGAGGTACCTCATTCGATGTCCTCCCCATCTCCGATCATGCTTTTTTTGAGAAGACGAAGCTCAAGCGCCTGCTCAGCGACAACTTCTTTCAGATCATGTGCCTCACGACGCAAGCCCTGTACTTCACCGGTGTTCGCTTCACGGGCAGTGTCCCCAGCTAACCGTTTGCGTCCGGCTTCCATGAACTCCTTTGACCAGGAGTAATACTGGCTCTGGGCAATGCCTTCCTGGCGGCACAGCTCGGCAATTGTGTCTTCGCCTCGCAATCCCGCCAACACGATCCTAATCTTGTCTTCAGACGAATAGCGTTTGCGTGTCTTGCGGCGGATATCCTTCACTGTGCGATCAGCAGCATCGGTATGGCGTTCGGGTTTATCTCTCATCATTCACTCCTCAATAGTGAAGATGAACCAAAATCTCTCCCTTAGGCAATCAGTCTAATCTGTTCCATTAGTGCTGACGGGGTACAGGCGATGGAGAGGTCTCCTTTGTAGAGTCCTTCCTTACCCTCAATATCGATCGCGACCCTATATTCTTTTATCGCCTCGTCAATACGTGCCTGACCCTGGAGGACTGTGCCTAGTAGGTCGTGAGCGGTCGCGTCGGACTTGTCTAGTGCAATGAGTTCGCGGTACTGAGCTTCCGCCTCGTCGAAACGGACGAGTGTTTTGAGGGAATTTCCCCGATTGATCATTGCACTACGTGAGGTGGGGAGCAGCTCTAAAGCTTTGTCGGATAGAGCAAGGGCGTCCTCCGCCCGGTCCCCAGAGTTGAGGACGCCAGCAAGGTTGATGAACGACGGTACATAAGAGGGATCGTGTTCAATTGCGCTTTCAAAGGCGAAAACCGCTTCGTCACCCTGACCATCGGCGTGAAGGGCGTTTCCGAGGTTATAGTATGCCATCGCCATCTCAGGCGCCATTTCGACTAGGTCTTCATATGCCTCGATTGCCGCATCCAGCTGTCCTGCATCGCGCAAGGTGCCGGCGAGCGTCATGAGTGCGTCGGCATAATCTGGCTTAAGCTCAAGAGCCGTTTCGAGAGATGTGATTGCCTCATCATATTTTCCCAAACGCCGCTGCGCCGACCCTTTGACCATCCAGGTGCTTGGCATGTCCGGTTTGAGGGCAATTGCCTTGTGCGCGGTCTCAAGTGCGCGCGCATTCTTTCCCAGATTGAGCTGCGCGTCCGCCAGGAGATTGAGGGCTGCCAGTTCTTTTGGCGCCTTTTTCAGCGCTTTTTCGTAGGCTTTGCTGGCGTCTGAGAATTTTCCTTGTCGATGGGCGAGCATTCCTTTTTGGATCAGCTCATTCGCGTTTTTCTTGGGTGCGGCCGTATTGGTTGTCGTCCCGGCAAGTTTGGCAGGCATCGGTCAATCCTTCGAAATGGCGAGATAAGCTAAGACGTCATTTGTGATCTTCTCGACGATTTCCTGGTGGTCGGCCGTGTCGATCATTGAATAGAGGCGCGTGTTGGGGAACCAGGGTATGTGGTCTGTCCCCAATTGCATCGGATGCCTGCTCATGACGTAGCAGAATGTTGGTTTTTGAAGAGCTCCAGCCATTTCGCCGACTGAGGTAGGTGAGGTTACAACGACATCCATGCATGATGTCAGAGCGGCTGCACTATCCAGATCATTGTAAAGATCGATGTCAGGCATCTGGTGGATAGTCAGACCGTGGTCAGCCTGAAGCTCGTTCAACTCTTCTGTGACATCATCATATTGCAGGTTAATAAAGCTCACGCCCTTGGACTGGAGGAGTTTGATCCAATCTGTGAGTTTGGTGTGATAGAGCGCGCGAGTTTTTATCATCAGGCTTGAACGCCAGGCGATACCAACTTTTGGGCCTGGGCCAAGGCTCTCTAGCCATTGATTGCACTGGAGTTGCACATTGGGGTCAGGCAAGAGCGGTTTGGGATCAGTTGGGAAGTCTTCCAGCGATCGCCGCAAGAACGACGCGGCCATTCCAGCGGGTGCTGTCAGATCAAAATCAACATCTTCCTCACGCATCGTGCCGAGGCCGGTACTTGTGCGTGTTTCTGGACGAACAAGTGCGCTCGGCCATGTGCGTTGATAGAGAGGGACCAGCCTCTCATCTGTTTCGATGATGAGTTGTTGGGCTTTCCCGACAAGGTCGTGATAGATCGTTGAAAAGCGAATATCATCGCCCAATCCCTGTTCCCGCCAGATAAACAGCGTTTTGTCACTCACATCTTCGCCTTCCCAGATTAGACCGGGGAAGGGGCGGTGAGGCTGCCTTTGTTTGGAGGTAAAGCCATAGCCAAATAGGCTCCAGCCTTCGTCCAGCCGGCCTGCTGACAAGAGGGCGAGGGCGAGGTTCCAGTAAGCCATGTCCATCTTTGGCTTAATGTTCAGGGCGATTTCATAGGCGCGGAGTGCCTCTTCGGGGCGGCCGATGGTTTGCAGAACAGACCCAAGGTTCACATAGGCTTCTGCGAATTTGGGCGAAATCTCAATGGCCTTTTGGAAGGCAGCAAAAGCATCTTCGTTCATGGCTTGCGCGCTCAGAACCCGGCCAAGTGTGCAATATGCTTCGGCGTATTCTGGGCGTATGGCCAGGGCCTGCTCTATCAAATCGACTGATTTCTGGTGGTCTTCTCGGTCAAGGGCAAGGTTGGCAAGATTTACGTAGGCTTCCGCACAGTTTGGATCGATCTCAATTGCCCGGTTTAGCTTCTCTTCAGCTTCGTCGCGGCGGCTTAGGTCTTTCAGGATGCCGCCCAGGTTGCAGAGTATGCTGATATTGCCTGGCTCCAGCCGTTCTGCAATCAAAAAATGTTGTAACGCTTTTTCGGGGTGTCCGTCTTCGCGGAGCGCATTGCCATATTCCAGCTGAAACAGCGCATCGTCGGGTCGAAGTTCAACCGCCCTGGCTACCGCTTCTAGCGACTCTTCACTGCTATTCATGGCCCGAAGAGCACGCGAGCGGTTCTTGTGGGCGAGAGGGTCCGCGGGCGCGAGTGCCAAAACCGTGTCATAGCACTTTAACGCTGAGCCGAAATCATCTCGCTGAAAGAGAATGTTGCCGAGATTTAGGTGGGCCTTCAGGTTTTCTGGATCTGTTTCTACAGCTTGTCGGTAGCAGGCTTCTGCTTCGCCGATCCGACCCTCTGCCTCATACACAAGGGCCAGATTGAAGTGAGCGTCTGAAAAGGTAGGGTCGACATCCAGCGCCCTCCGGATCCAATCTACGGCTTTGTCATTGTGCCCAGCCTGGTGCGCCAAGACACCCATGAGGTGCAGGGCGCCCAGATGCGATGGGTTGGCAGTCAGAACTTTGTTGTAGCGTTTTTCCGCCTGTTTGTGCCGACCTTTCTGATGAAGCCGGACCGCCTGTTTCATGGTTCGGTCAATATCCAGACCGTGCGCTTGAACAGGTTGAGGCGTGGAGCTCATGGGCCTGCGATCCTTGCTGGTGGTGTCTCTGGTCTAAGACCGGTTTCATTGTCTTAGAAGTCTCAAATTAGGGTTAGCAGAGCGTTAACACATGTTGTACATGCCCAAGAAATGAAGCTGTCCGGTTTGGCTGAAGAGCGTCAATCAGATCTCGGGAGCCAGAGCCTTGATGCCTTAAATGCTGGCATCCAGGGAGAGGGGGGTACCGCCACGTCGCGATTGGGTCATTGCACCACTATTGCCATACCCGGTTTGTGGCGCTCTTTTTTGGGCGGCGAGTCCGGCAACGGCCTTCACGAGGCCGTCGGACACAGATTTAGCCGCAGCGAGCAATTTGCTGCTTTCATCAGATTGTTGGTGCAGGGAATTCATAACTGCTTTCAGATGAGACACGCGCTCAGCTGGTGCCCGGTCGACAAGGTGCGGAGCCTTCTTCAGAGCAGAGACCTGCAGTGCTAACTCATTGGTAAGGCGTGTCTTTTCCTCATGGAACTCAGAGACTTTCTTCAAGTCCTGGCTCTTGAGGATTTCAGATTCAGCGCTCAGGACTTCCTTCAAGCGGGTGGCAAGGACCGTCATTCGGTCCACCATTTCCAGAGGAGTTTGAGCGTCCGCTTTGGATTGCCGGCGAGGGGTCATTGAGAGGCCTCCTGAATTTTGAGTATTTCTTTGAAAACGGAGTCCGCGATGCCAACACCACCGGATCGGCTCATGGCCCCGGCATATTCCTGATTGAGCAGGGAGCGAAACACGGTTTCGCCGTGACCGCCGCCAAAGGGCCCATCCGTTTCCATGCCAGAAAACATTGAATCCACGAAATTGGCCAGGAAATGCGCTTCGAAGCTTTCAGCAGCCTCGCGGGCCTCCGCAGCATTTTGGGCTGGTTTTTGGGCGTTTGTCGACGCGCGGTCCGCTTCGGCGATTTGGCTTGTGAGGCGAAACGGGGAGGCGAAAGCAGCTTCTGCGGCCATCAGAGCACCTCGATTTCCGCCTGCAGAGCGCCGGCAGCTTTGATGGATTGCAGGATAGTGATCATGTCGCGCGGGCTGACGCCCAGTGCGTTCAGGCCATCGACAAGCACTTGTAGTGAAACAGAGCCATCGAGAACTGCCAGTCGCCGTTCAGCGCCGTCTTGCACACCAACATCTGTGCGGGGAACGACGACTGTGTCGCCTGTTTCAGCAAACGGATTTGGCTGGCTCACTTGCGGGGTTTCGGTCACGGAAATCGTAAGGTTTCCTTGTGCAATAGCGACCTGGCTCACCCTGACATCACGACCCATGACGATCACACCAGATGATTCATCGATAACGACGCGGGCAGGGGTGTCGGGTTCAACACGCAGTTGCTCAATGTCTGTCAGGAGATCTACTGCCGTGCCGCGATAATTGGCAGGAATGGTGAGTTCTACAGTTGTCGGGTTCTGGGCGGTCGCTGTAGATCGTCCAAGGAAGGCATTGATTGCGGAGGCGATCCGGCGCGCCGTTGTTAGGTCGGGGTTCCGCAGCGCCAGGCGCAATAGGCCAAGATCGGCCATTTCAAACTTGATTTCCCGCTCGACAATCGCACCGTTGGAGATGCGACCGTTGGTCGGAACTCCGCGGGTTACAGATGCTGCGTCGCCACCAGCGCTAAAGCCGCCTACGGCGACGGGGCCTTGGGAAACCGCATAAACTTCACCGTCTGCACCCATAAGCGGGGTGACAAGCAATGTGCCGCCCTGGAGGCTCTCAGAATCGCCAAGGGCGCTGACTGTCACATCGATCCGGGTCCCTTGTGGCGCAAAAGCCGGCAGGTTTGCGGTGACCATCACAGCGGCGACATTGTCGGTATTGAGGTCTGTGTCGCGGGTATTCACGCCGAGACGCTCCAACATGGAGGTCAAGCTTTGCAGCGTGAAGGGAGCGTTGTTCAGAGAGTCGCCTGTGCCATCAAGACCGACAACAAGGCCATAACCAATGAGTTGGTTTTCCCGGATGCCTTCAACATCTGCAATGTCTTTGATGCGCGAGGTTGCCTCCGCGCTTGACGGAAACAGCATCCCGGAAGTCACCAAGAGGGTGCCAGCCAAGGTGAGCAGGGCAGGGCGACTCTTGGAAATCCATTTGATGATCGAACGCATTCGTTTGGCCTTTGTCTCAATATTCGGGCGCACGTGTGCCCGTGTTCTTGGGTCTTCCCTAGCGAACACCGTGCCATGTTGGGTTTGGGCGTAAAAAGCCAATAGACCATTGATATATATGGAGAAAACTTTTTTGGGCATCTGGATGCGCCTGCGGGTTCGACCACTGGAACCGGCACTGATTGCCGCTTGTGCGGCAGAGTTTGCCGGGCGTTTTATGTTTAACGTGCTGTTAAGTGCGGAGGCCCCATTCTACCGCTCATCAGTGCAGTCACGGGTCTCTTGACCAACTTTGTGGCTGTTAACGGAGAGTGTCATGAAGATCGTTTCGTCACAGCGCGCGGCGCCATCAAAAGGACCAGCCAAGAAGGCAGGTACCAGTGGGGCGGGCGCAGTATTTTCACCAAACTTTGGGTCTGGTGGAGCGCAGCCTAGCCAGGCTGCTGGTGGTGTTTCTTCTCTGACGTCTATTCATTCTCTTTTGGCGGTTCAGGGCGTCGATGCTCCAGACGATCCAACGACTGGTCGGCGGCGCGCTATTGAAAATGCCTCTGAAACACTGGATGTTTTGGACGAACTTAAACTCGGTTTACTGGCAGGAGAGCTGCCTGCTGATAAGCTTCAGCGGTTGCTATCGCATGTAAGCACAGAGCGGTCTGAGATTGATGATCCTGCGCTGGCTAATGTTCTCGATCACATAGAACTTCGGGCTAGGGTCGAGCTTGCAAAATATGGTCAGACAGGCTGATTCTCTCTGTTGAGGGCGTTGGATTGATCTTAGCCAGCAATATTGTCGGCTGAACGGCCAAATTTTGGCTCAAGCTCTTGATTTCACGTATATTTCACTGACTTGCTCCACCCCTTGGTTGTATGGGGAGGACCTCCTACATATACTCCCGCCGCGCCTTGAGCGAGATGCCGCCGACCTTTGGTCACCATGGCATGTCAGCTCATCCTATCGTGACTGTGCAGACCTAGAAGAGAGGTCCGGATGGTCTGGTATTCGTTCTGTTGCTGGTTCGGCGCACAAGGGAGAGAGAGTAAGGATGGCAGTTCGCTTACCTAAGGATTACACGCCAAGCGATGACGAGCCTTTTATGAATAAAAGGCAGAAGGAATATTTCCGGCGCAAACTGGAGGGGTGGAAAGAGGATATTCTCCGCGAGAACAAGGAGACTCTGCAACACCTGCAGGATGAGTCTGGCCACCATCCCGATATCGCTGATAGAGCTTCAAACGAGACCGAACGCGCGTTGGAATTGCGGACGCGGGACCGTCAACGGAAGCTGGTCTCCAAGATTGATCAAGCGCTGCTTCGTATTGAAGACGGCACATATGGCTATTGTGAAGATACAGGCGAACCCATCAGCTTGAAGCGGTTGGATGCAAGGCCGATCGCAACGCTTTCAATAGAAGCCCAGGAACGCCATGAGCGGCGCGAGAAGGTCTATCGCGACGATTGATTGTTTCCTTTGGCAAACAGAAAAGGCAGGCTTTGAAAAGCCCGCCTTTTTTTGTGTTGGTTGTCGCGATCAGAATGGCATGAGAATGTCGAAGACCTGCTGACCGTAGCGTGGCTGCTGAACATCGGTGATCTGACCCCGGCCGCCATAAGAGATGCGGGCTTCGGCAATCTGGGTATGTGCAACCGTGTTCGACGCGGTGATGTCCTCTGGGCGAATGACGCCTGACACCAGCAATTCGCGCACTTCGAAGTTGACCCGAACTTCCTGGCGGCCTTCGATCACCATGTTCCCGTTCGGCAGGATCTGGGTTACGACCGCTGCGACCGTGAGATCAATTTCTTCTTTGCGATCAACTTTGCCCGTTCCAACGCTGGAGCTTGCGCTGTCCAGGTCAGCCAATGAGCCGGCGACGACTGCTTCAGGAAGAAAGGAGTTTAGAGCCGATTCATAACCGAGGAAGCTGTCCAGACCTGCATCCTCACTATTGGTTCTGGTGCGGCTGGTTTCGTTATCAACTGATGCTTCGTCAGCAATATTGATGCGGACCGTCAGAATGTCTCCGATGCGCGATGCTCGTTGATCCTTGAAGAATGCGCGAGCGCCTGACCGCCAGAGTGAATTGGGCTGATAAGACGCCCGCTCCGGTGTCGGCATCGGAAGAGAAACAGGCTGGTAGCCCGGTTGTGCGGTCGGATTGGCAATCGAGGATAGGGCAGGTGCTGCACCAACATCAGACAACCGATCAGCTACAGCGCATCCTGAAACAACCAAGGCGATGCAGCTCAAAACAAGTGCTTTTGACAGGAGGTCTTTTGATGTTTGGGTCATTGGGAACGGCTTTCCTGTGGGGTTTCTCATTTGAGCGAGCTCACGCGAATGGGACCAATAGGGATAACCTGGGCCTGGTTGGTGCCGGTTACTTCAACCTCAATGGTGCGGTGAGAGCGGGGATTGACGATTTTGATGATCTCGCCAAGCGCCCCGTCTTCCAGAGCGCGTCCACGTGTTGACAGACTCATGTTCGCGAGCTGGTAGGTCACTGAAACGATTGACCCTTTCTCCACAAGACGCGGCGGTTCAACATCGCTGCTCCGGACCGGCTCACCTGGCCGCAGGCTTCTGCGAGGTGTGAAACCGATCAGATGAGATGTGTCATCTATGATGTTCTGCGAGACGCGTGTCGCGGGGACGCGCATCCAATCAACATCGGATTCTGTAATTTCATCGCCTGGGCTCATGCGATGTGTGAGAACGGGGATATCGAGAGCGGGATAGGCACGGCCGCTGACGCGGAACCTTTGAGCGGTCTCTCCTTCTGCCGGCACGCGAACAATTGCGCGGAAGCGTCCGCTGCGGGTGTCAAATGCTACCTGTTCGACAGCAAGTGATGGTGTCTCATCATCGGTAACCATCAAACGGTCTGCGCCGCTGGTGAAAATCACCTCAATCAAACCTTTCGCTGCAACAGTCGGGGCTTCTTCAGCGATTGCACCGGCCAGCGCTGCCCGTGTGATCTCTGGTGCCAGCGGAATGCCAGATCTTGAAACGACGATGCGGGTAAGGCCTTGCGTGTTGCGCCACGCTATGCCGTTCCGACGCGCTACCTGGGAAATGCGAGAGACAGATATCGCGGTAGGTGCGCCGGGACGGGGAGCTGCTGCGATAACAATATCGCTCGCCGTTCCCGCATCGTCGAATAAGTCGCCGAGGGTCACAGTGTCACCAGTGACGGAGACATGTGGCCGCAAAACGGCCGCCTCGGCTTGGGTTAGGGAAAAGAGAACCCACAATGCGACGATCGCATTGAGTAGGGTCCAGTTTTGAGAAAAGGAAAGCCGTGTCATGATGGACCTGCTTTTAACTTTCTATTGGTTCAAGTTGCTGGCGTTAGCGGAGGTTCGAAGTCACTGACAGCATTTCGTCTGTCGCTGTGATCATCTTCGCGTTCATTTCATAAGCACGTTGCGCTGTGATCAGATTGGTGATCTCGCTCACGGCGTTGACGTTCGAGGTCTCCAGATATCCCTGCAGGAGAGAGCCGAAGCCATCGGAAGCCGGGCTGCCTGTTGTCGGTGTGCCGCTGGCGGCGGATTCCATGAACAGGTTGTCTCCAAGGGGATCTAGACCGGCTGGATTCTGGAAGGCGGCCAGTTCAAGCTGCCCGACAGTCTGTGGGTCGGTCTGCCCAGATAGCGTCACCTGCACAAGTCCCTGAGCGTTGATCGAAACATCAATTGCATTCGAAGGAATAGTGATGCCCGGCTGAACGGTGTAGCCGTCTGCGGTTACAAGTTGGCCAGTCGCACTTGTGCTGAAGTTCCCTGCGCGCGTGAATGCGTCGTCGCCGCTTGGCATCTGAATTCGGAAATAGCCTCGGCCTTGGATTGCAAGGTCATAGTCATTTTCTGTGATGTCCAGGTTGCCCTGGGCTGCGATGCGCGTCACCGCAGCGGTGCGAACGCCCATACCAACCTGAACGCCGGCGGGAACAATTGTGCCTGCGTCAGATGATGTTGAGCCAACTCGCTTCAAGTCCTGGTACATCAGGTCCTGAAAGGTGGCTTTCTGGCGTTTAAAGCCTGCGGTGCTCATATTTGCGACGTTATTCGAGATCACCTCGACATTGAGCTGCTGGGCCATCATGCCTGTGGCGGCGATGCTAAGCGACTGCATGGGGTTGATCCTTTCTCTTACCTAAAATGGTAGGCGCTGTTGACTAGTTGACCTTGGCCAATGTGGAGATTGCCTGGCGCTGCAATTCGTCGCTCTTCTCAACGATCTTGTTTGCGCTCTGATAGGCCTGCATGACCGAGATCATGTGTGTCATCTCCAAAATGGGCTGAACATTTGAACTTTCGACCGCGCCCTGAAGCACGCTCACATTCTCAACGGGAATTTCAGGCTCTTCTGTCTTGAGCAGAGTGCCGCCCGCCTTTTGAAGTTTTCGTTCTTCTTCAAATGTCACTAGGCTAATGCGACCCTGAGGGCCTTGATCTGTTGAGATGGTGCCGTCGCCTGAGATCAGTATCTGTCCGTCTTCAGGGCCGAATGTGAAGCCTGTCCCCGCTGCTGAAAGAACAGGGTAGCCGTCTCCGGTGACCAGGCGACCTTGCGCGTCGAGCTCAAAAACACCATTGCGCGTATAACGGGTGCCTTCAGGCGCATCAATTTTGAAATAACCTTCACCAGAAATGGCGACATCGAGTGGATTGTCAGTGACTTCCATCCGGCCTTCACCAAGGTCACGATGCATGCCGAAGTCCTGCACAAAGGAAATCGTGTCGTTAGGGCTGTCCTCAGATGCCGTCCGGGACAGGTACTGTTCGAATATTGGCTGCTCGGCTTTGAAACCGTTCGTGTTGATGTTCGCGAGGTTGTTCGCGATGATCGACATTTCTCGCCGGAGCGCCATCTGTCGGGTCATCCCGATCAGGAGAGCGTTTTCCATCTGTTTCGTCCGTCTCTTGTTTGCGAGGGCAATTTGCCGCCGCTGGAAGCTTTCGCTCCCGTTTCCCGGTAAAGCTCATTGCATTGGCTGTGCCAATCAGAAAACTTCTTAAAATCAAAGGCTTAGGTGGTTTTTAAGACGGCAGACTCCGCCGAAAGGCAGGGCTTGCCCGGCAAAACTTGCCTGGCATTGCCTGTTCTGTGGATGACTTGAGGGGGCGGCAACGCTTCGTTAACCACCATCGGCGAGTATTTGTCCCTAATTGCAGGATCTCACAACCGTTTGTTAACGGCGTCGAGAACGAGGGATATGAGGCTATGAGCGATACGGATGCCGATATCGACTTCGAAGCAGGGGTCGACGAGGAAGGCGGTAAGAGGAAGATGAGCGGCAAGGTCATCGTTCTCTACATCGCACTTCCCGCACTTGTCGTTATCGGCGGGATCGTTGGCGCACTGTTTGTCTTTGGGATTCTTGGCGGTGGCGAGGAGCAAGATATGGCCGCCGTCGAAGAGATGGCAGAGCCACCTGTTTTCTATGACATGCCTGAGTTCCTTGTGAATATCAGCACCGATAGTGGTCCAACCCGTTATCTCAAAATGCGTGTGTCCCTTGAGGTTCCAAACGCAGAGATTCTTGCTGAGATTGAATTGCTGATGCCGCGGATTGTTGACGGGTTTCAGGTCTATTTGCGCGAGCTGCGTCCTGAAGACCTGGATGGTTCTGCCGCAATCGTTCGCATGAAAGAAGAATTGCTTCGTCGCCTTAATCTGGCTGTTGAGCCACATGAGGTGCGCGACGTCTTGTTCAAAGAAGTCGTGGTGCAGTAATGCGCCTCGCTTCGGATATTGGAGACCGCCATGGCGGATGACGAAGATCTCGATCAGGACGATATGGCTGCTGCCTGGGAGGCAGAAGCCGGTGGTGATGATGACGCAGACGCCGACGGGGGCGGGGGCGGGGGCGATGATGACGCCATGGCCGAAGAGTGGGCTGCGATGGCCGACGATGACGACGGTGCGTCGGAGCTTGAAGCGGATGGTGCATCCGAACGTGTTCTCAATCAGGATGAAATCGACAGCCTGCTAGGCTTTGAAGTTGATGAGAACGATGACGGCGAGCGGACAGGCATCCGCGCGATCATCAACTCGGCTTTGGTTTCATATGAACGATTGCCGATGCTCGAAATTGTTTTCGACCGTCTTGTACGGTTGATGACGACGAGCTTGCGTAATTTTACGTCTGATAATGTGGAAGTCAGTCTGGACAATATTTCGTCCATTCGTTTTGGTGACTATCTCAACTCAATTCCTCTGCCTGCGATCCTTTCGGTGTTTCGGGCGAAGGAGTGGGACAATTATGGTCTCTTCACCGTTGACTCCAACCTGATTTATTCGATTGTTGATGTTCTGCTAGGCGGACGCCGCGGTACGGCTGCCATGCGTATTGAAGGCCGTCCTTATACGACGATTGAGCTCAATCTTGTCGAGCGGATGATCGAAGTTGTGTTGGATGATGCCAAGGCGGCATTCGAGCCGTTGTCGCCGGTCACTTTCGAACTTGATCGTATGGAAACCAACCCACGTTTTGCGGCTATTGCGCGGCCTGCCAATGCGGCAATCCTGATCAAGCTTCGTATTGATATGGAAGACCGGGGCGGACGCATCGAGATGCTCTTGCCATACGCGACGCTGGAACCCATTCGTGAACTTCTCTTGCAGATGTTTATGGGTGAAAAGTTCGGCCGTGACTCTATTTGGGAAGGCCACTTGGCGACGGAGCTCTGGTCAACAAAGGTCCAGATTGATGCCGTTCTTGACGAGCAGCAGATGTCGCTCGGCGACGTGATGGGTTTCGAAGTAGGACAAACGTTGATGCTCAACGCATCGCCTGACTCTACGGTCGAAATGCGCTGCGGCGATATTCCCCTGATGAAGGGCAAGATGGGGCGCACTGGCGGCAATGTTGCCGTTCGGCTGACACAGGGTGTGCCAGAGGTTCTGAATTCAGTATTTGCTGAGCCGGAGCCAGATGAGGCAGCGCCATGATGAACATCCCAACGGACCTTTTGCTCGACGGTTTGGTCGCTATTTTACTGGGCGCGACAATTTTTTACTGCGCCATGCTTGATCGGAAGCTCAAAGCGCTTCGCTCAGGTCAGGATGGTTTGAAGCAAACAATTGATCAGCTCAACACAGCAACAGCACGAGCCGAAATCAGTATCTCCCAGATGAAACAGGTAAGCGGTCAGCTCGACGATGGTCTCACTCAGCAGATGCGCGATGCGCGCACGCTGGCAGATGAACTGTCCGTTATGGTGGCTTCCGGGAACAAGGTTGCAGGTCAATTCGGAACGGAGCGGTCCCGTGTGTCGCAACCGGCGCCGATACCTGCAGCTCTTAGACCCCGTGAGCGGGAAAAACATGTGCCGATGCCATCAGCAGAGGTCGGAATGACACCTGCCGATGCAGGTCGGCTTGAAGATGGCCTCAATCAAACCCTTCTTGATGCGCTCAAACGTGCTCGGTAATCCCTTATGACATCTCCCGTTTCCAAAGTTCCGCAGGTTCGCTTGCTTCCATCCTTGATGGTCTGCGCGGCCGCACTCTTGGGCCTTAAGCTGGTTTCTATCGGTGTGGGGGTTGATGCGTTGCTGAGCGGTGTTCAACCTGCCTATGCGGAGGAAGATGCTGTAGCAGACGCTGAAATGACTGAAGAGGTGGAAGTCGGCGCTGAAGCGGGCACAGAACCCGAAATGGCTGAGGTCGACCCGTCGGCGCGTCTCGCGCCGGAGGACTTTGACCGTCCATCTAATTCAGAGCAGAGCGTCCTTCGCAGTTTGAGCCAGCGCCGCAAAGCACTTGATATGCGGGAGCGGGACATTCAGATGCAGGCCAGATTGCTTGAGGCGTCTGAGCGACGGGTCCAGGCACGCATCGATGAGCTCAAGGAAATTGAGGGTCGCATTGAAACGTTGTTTGGCGTGCAGGAAGAGGCCCAAGAACAGCAATTGGCGTCTCTGGTGACCATGTATTCCAACATGAAACCGAAGGATGCCGCCCGCATTCTGGGGCAGCTCGACATGGATGTGTTGATCCAGGTTGTGCGGCGCATGAGTGAGCGCAAGATGGCTCCCATACTGGCGGCGATGGACCCCATCGCGGCGCAGGAACTGACCGTAGAGCTCGCCACTGGTGGGACAATCCCAACCGAACTGGATATGACATCTCTGCTGGAAGAGGCCCCGTCCATTCCCTGACATGGGTCGGTCGCCAATGCTGTTTCTGGAACGGCTTAAACCCTCAGAATTCTGCCAAAAATCCGATCAGTCTTAACGGCACCTTTACTGGGTCTTGTCTAGGGTGCCTTTAGGTGTGGAGTGCGTTGTGTTGTTTCGCAAATCTCTCGGTTTCCGGGCATTCTTAGTGCTTGGGCGGGAGTGATTCGGGAGCGGGTCGCGAAACAAACGGCGCTTTAGAGCCGGGCAGGCAAACGTGGCAGCGAGTGATCAAGATCATATGGCCAGCGTCGCGCTGATCGATGGGCAAGGGCAGGTTGCTGCTGCGGGCTCGTCGACCAATGCCGACGGCACGCACACGTTACAGCTTGCGCTGTTTTTGATGCTGCTCACCTTTTTCTTTGTACTCACGTCAGGTTCCTCTTTTGATGAACAACGGGTCGGTCCGGTGATTGGCGGTATTCAGGATGCCTTTGGTGCGCTGAATGCCGGAGCTGTTGACCAGGCTGGCCGTCTCAGTGGTGGCACACTGCCTGTGTTGCAGGAGGGGTCGCAGCCAGCATCTGGTGATTTTTCAAACGCGGTGATTGCCGCGTTCGCAGACGTTGGGGAGCAGGAGAGTGTCCGCAATGGTGGATCATTAGACCTGGTGCTCGATGTATCAGGGCTTTTTGTTGAAGGTGCCGCGGCCATTCGTGCTGACAAGCGTGTGTTGTTTGCGGCTCTCGGAGCAGCGCTTGCCGGAGGCTCGAAGGATCGCCATGTGGTCATCCTTGTTCCTGCAGCAGCCCAAAATAGATTGGATGTTCGCCGCGCAGCCTCTGTGGCTCGGCTGTTGTCGGCCGCGGGTACGCCGGAAGGCCATCTTGCCGTTGGCGTTACCGATGCGCCGCGCGATTTTGTCAGCTTCCGGTTCTTCACGCTTCCGGAGGCTTCGTCGTGAACGTCTTTGTCCAGACCCCCCTGGAGGCCCAAAGCGAAGGATCGCTTTGGCTGGTCACATTTGCTGATCTGACGGCCATTCTCGTTGCCTTTTTCGTGCTGATCTATGCCATGTCGTCACCGCTTAGCGGCCGCGGTGATGCGAGTGTCGTAGGCGGGCCAGGTATCTCAGCGGTTGATCAGGCACCCAATCAGCGTGATGCCCGTAATGTTCAAACTTCTTCGTTGCCGACACTAACGGTCGATTATCTCGCTGCCGTATTCTCTGATCGCGGTCTTGCCGCGCTTGGCGATAGTGGACCTTTGTCTCAGCAGGTGGAACATGGACGTCTCGTGATCCGCTTTGCGCCGGAATTCGCCTTTGCCTCTGATGGCCGCGGGTTGAGACCTCTTGCAGGCGGCGTGGTTGCAGACCTCTCCCGTATTCTGTCAGGTGTCGCAAACCCAATCAGCGTTATGTCTTCGGTGCCAGCGGATGATTGGGCGCTTGCTTTTGATCGCGCTGACAGCGTAGCAGCGGCCCTCCGACAAGCAGGATATTCACGACCGATTGAGCGGTTTGTCACACCTGGGGTCTCAGGTGATGCTTTGCTCCTGATCATTAGCGATCAACGGGGAGGGGGAGCATGATGCATCGCATTTTTTGGTCCTTCATCCAGCGGTCGGTGTTTTGTGTGGTGTTTTTCGCAGGCGGCCTGATCGCTCCTGCAATGGCAGCTGATGATGTCCGGTTGTCCGGTGCTGAGGACAATGGGTTTGGACGACTGGTGTTCTCCTGGCCAGATACCGGATTGCCAGACGATCCAACTGTGCCGGATACCAGACTGCCCGGTTATGAGACTCTCGTTTCGGCCGGTGTTCTTGTTGTTACTTTCGAGCGGCCTCTAGAGATCGATATTGATGATCTGCTGCGCCGGATGCCGCGATATCTTGCGCTGGTCCGGATGGACGGGGATGACCGTACATTGCGCATGGCGATGAAGGCGGACTTCAATATCCACGCCCGGGAAGCCGGACATGAGCTTTACATCGATCTGCTGGCACCTGGCTGGGCCGGCGATCCGCCGCCATTGCCCGCAGAAGCGCTTGCCCGTATCGCGAAAGAGGAACGAGAGCGGCAAGCACGGGCTGCTCAATTCGCAGAGCTCGGGCCACAGGCCTTGGAGATCGTGGAAGATTTGCCCCGCGTTGCACTTCGTGTTGGCGAACAGCCGAGCTTTACGCGGCTGGCGTTTGAGTGGGATCGCCCGGTTCTCTATTCGACAGCCTTCAGAGACAATCGGATCACAATTACGTTTGATCAGATTGCTGATCTTCCGCTTGCCTCCCTCCGCGTTGACCCGCCAGCGTTTGTAAAATCTGCGCGCGCAGAGAAGTCTGGTGGCCGGCTTACCGTCTTTGTTGAGACCGAACCCGGTGTCAAAGTTCGTGATTTCCGAGAGGACCTAAGCGTGGTGCTGGATGTTGCGCCCGCGCGGCCGGAAGATGTGCGACCTGTTGCATCGGTGGCTCCGGCACCTTTGCTACCTGTTCCGACTGGGTCTCCAGCAGAGCGGATTGAAGAACCGGAGAGCCAGAGGGCGGCGGCGGCACAAGAAGCTGCTGCGGCAGAAACAGCTGGCGAAGAAGCACCTGCATTGGCGTCGGCTCCACCTGCGCAGTTGTTGCCTAACAGCGCTGCTATAGATGACCCTGTTGTTCAGCCTGATATCTCGACTGCTGCGGCTGGTGTGCCAGAAAATGTCGTAGAGGCTGAAGACAGCCAGCCAGAAGAAAGCTCTGTGCCGGATGGCGCAGAGGAGCTTGTCACCACCTATCCCAATCCGGCTGAAGCTGATCAGGCCGAGCTCCCCGTTTCGTCTGATCTAACTGAGCGCAGCATACGCCTGACGTTCCCCTGGGCAGAACCAACCAAAGCGGCGATCTTCCAGCGCGATAATCGCGTCTGGATGGTTTTCGATCGAGAAACAGATTTCAACCTGTCTGACCTGGGGCCGGTAGTTCGCGAACGCCTTGGTGATCCAGAGATTGTCGAACTTGATGGGGCGAGTGCCCTTCGATTTGCACCGCCTGATCGAGTGCTGATCACGGCAGGGGAGCGTGACAATCGCTGGGTGGTAACCCTTGGCGATATGATCGTTGAACCAACCCGGCCAGTTGGGATAACCCGTGCATGGAGTGCGACAGGTGAACCGCAGGTGATTTTTGATGTGGAGAGCGTGGGCAGCATTCACTGGGTTCGCGATCCGGTGATCTATGACACGATCGCGATTGTTACGGCCAAAGGGCCGCCGCAGGGTCTTCTCGCACCGCGAAATTTTGTTGAGTTCGAGGCGCTTTCAACCGCACAAGGGCTTGCGTTGGTATCGCGTGCCGATGATCTCTATGTCAGTGAGACGCCGCGCGGCGTAACTGTGTCGCGGGGATCTGGTCTGACACTTTCCGCGGCAGACGGCCCTGACTATTCAGGCAGCGCGCCTGCAGCGTCGCGCGTCGGTGACCCGTCGGCGCCAGGTCGCATGGATTTTGAACGGTGGCGCTATTCCCCGGGCAAGAACTTCATTGAGCGTAAACAGTTCCACCAACGCTCAGTGGCGCTTGCTGGAGAGGCCGATGTTGCGGAAGCGCGCATAAAATACGCCAAATTCCTCCTAAGCTATCGCTTGGGAACTGAAGCCTACACCATGTTGCAGGGCGCAGCTCTGGCATCTGAAACGCTAGAGAATGACCCTGGCTTCCGTGCGCTTCGTGGCGTTGCGCAGATCATGATGGCACGACCGGAAGAAGCGATTGCGGACCTGGCTTTCCCTGCATTGGACGATGATCCTCATTCCTCCCTTTGGCGTGGCGTGGCTTACGCAGAATTGACCCAGTGGGCGGATTCCCGCTTGGCGTTCGAACAGGCAGAGAAAGCTTTCGAAATTTACGGGCCAGACCTGCAAGCACTTTTCAGAATGAAAGCGGCTGAGGCATCGCTGGCGACGGGTGATCTTGGCAGCGTCGAATTCAATTTGGACCGGATCCCAGCTGGAGCCGACAATGGTCGATGGACAGAACAAGCCGCCCTCACACGCGCCCAGCTTTTCGAGGCGCTAGGCCGGGTTGATGAAGCTCTTGAAATTTACGACCAACTCCTAACTTCGGATCATAGGGCCATTCTTGCGCGCGCGCGATTCGCCCACGCCAACCTCCGACATGAGCTTGGTGCAATGAGTGACGAAGAGCTGACCAACGAGCTGCATGCCCTGCGCCTGGTTTGGCGGGGTGATGACCTTGAACTGGCGGTTCTGGAACGGCTGGGTGAGCTGCTGATTGCCAAAGGAGAGGTCGCTGAAGGGCTGGAAATTTGGCGCATGGCCGTTGGAACTTTCCCGGAAACCGAGCGGGCGCGGCGTGTCGCTTCCAGTATGACAGAGACATTTACCGATCTTTATCTGAGCGGCGGTGCCGACGAGATGGATCCGGTTGAAGCACTCTCCATCTACTATGAGTTTCGTGAACTCACACCGATTGGTCGACGTGGGGATGCACTTATTCGCAATCTAGCTGACCGGATGGTTGACGTTGATCTATTGGATAAAGCCGCAACGCTGCTCCGGCATCAGGTTGACAATCGCCTCCGTGGCACCGCGCAGGCGCAGGTTGCTGCCAAGCTTGCCTTGATTGAGCTTATGAACCGGCAGCCATCGGCTGCGCTTCAGGCCATTCGTTCGACCAAGCAGGTACGGTTGCCCAAAGACCTGACCCACAAACGTCGGTTGCTTGAAGCGCGGGCCCTAACGGACCTCGGACTTTATGATCATGCCCTGGACCTTCTCTCAGAGACAGAAGGAGAGGGGGTTGCTGACCTGGTCGCCAATATTCATTGGGAAGCCCAGCAATGGTCGGTCGCTGCCGCCAATTTCGAAACCGCGCTTGGCGCGCGCTGGCGCGATCCACTCCCACTTACCGAAGACGAACGGTTTCAGGTCTTGCGAGCTGCCATTAGCTTTTCTCTGGATGATGATGCCATCGGGCTGGAGCGCATGCGGGCAAAATTCGGAGACTTGATGAGTGCCAGCCCAGATGCTTCAGCCTTTGCTGTGGTCACAGACCCCATTCAAACCAATGGTGTGGCCTTTAGAGATCTTGCACGCAGCGTCGCGTCCATCGATACGCTGGACAGTTTCGTGCAGAGTATGGAAGGCAGTTTCTCAGAGCCATTGGAAGGCTTGGATACAGCGATCAATTGACGACACAGATTTGTCAAATACAGGCAAGTTCAGATGGCCAACCGCGGGCACCCTTTGACGTCGCCGATACACGCTGTTGGCCGATGGCAGCTAAGTTCCGAAGCTCTGAACCAATGATCCCGTGATCAAGTGCCAGCCATCAACAAGTACAAAGAAGATGAGCTTGAAGGGTAGGGAGATGATGATAGGTGGCAGCATCATCATGCCCATGGACATGAGGACAGAGGCGACAATCATGTCGATGACGATGAACGGGACAAAGATAAGAAATCCGATCTCAAAAGCGCGCTTCAGCTCACTGATCATGAATGCAGGGACGACGACCTGAAATGGAATGTCCTGCTGTTCTTCGACCGCGGGTGTTTTTGACAGGTCCATGAAGAGCTGCAGGTCTTTATCTCGTACCTGGGTCAGCATGAACTCCTGAAACGGCTTGGAGGAAATGCTCAGGGCTTCGCCCATTTCGATTTCTTCATTGATGAGCGGCTCAATGCCCGTCTCATAGGCCGTTTCAAATACTGGCGCCATGATGAACGCTGTGAGGAAGAGGGCGAGACTGATGATCACAGAGTTTGGGGGTGATTGTTGCACGCCCATCGCGGTTCTAAGGAGTGACAGAACCACCACAATGCGCACAAAGGAGGTGATCATGATCAGGATAGACGGAGCGAGACTGAGCACCGTGACGAGCGCGATGATCTGAACAACGCGTTCGGTGAGGCCGAAGCCTTCTGAGAAGTCCACGTTGATGGTCTCTGCCGCAGCAGGGAGGGCAGACATTAGGAAAACCACTAAACCTGTAAGAGCAGCAAATATCAGATGCTTTTGACTTGGGGAGACAATCACGCGCGGCGCTCCTTCAGGAGGGAAACAACCTTTTGCATCTGATCTGTTACGGGGCCGGTAAGGGCTGATGTGTTGAGAGGTTTGACCTCTGCTGCAGGGTCGATTTCCGGCTCTGCCTTGGCGGGGAGGCCAGCTTCTAGAATAGTGTCCTGATCTCCAAGGAGGAGGAGGTGCTCGCGATCATCATGTCGCACAATCACAAGCTTGCGCTTGGGATCGATTGCGAGTGTTTCGGTGACTGCGAGGCGCTTGGTCGGAGATGTTTGACGACCTGTTGGTACCAAACCAAAGCGCTTTGCGCCCCAGGCGCAGGCAACAATCAGACCGACAACAAAGATAAGCGCCGATGCGAAGCGGAGTATTTCGCTGAGTTCCATGAACTTTCCCCAATAAACCTTGGCACTCGATGGTGGCGAAACTGGTTAACAAATCCGCCGCACCTGTGCCGTAACTGGGCAGATGTTGCCGGGTTTATGCTTAAGAACGGGTTAAGCCCTTCAAAATGTCCTGTAGATACAATGGTCGAGCGATTTGGGGGCTTTAGCCTGTGGGAAACCAATTAAGGCAAAATTTACCTAGTGGCGCGAAACTGCTCTTAACGAACAACGCAAGGATTGCATCTGTTCGCGATTTCTCACTCGCGTGATCCCAGAAAGGGTTGCACCACGCGGCAACCCGCACCTTATGGTGCATGATCAGGACGCGCGCTCATGTTTCTTGGTGACTCCCCCATCTTTTCGATGATGAAGGAACGCATGCATTGGCTGTCGGACCGGCAGCGGGTGATTGCAGAGAATGTCGCGAATGCAGATACCCCCAACTATATCGCTAAGGACTTGTCGGAACCTGACTTTGGCGCAATGCTGCGGTCACGCAGCTCGCGACCTGTCCTGACAGCAACGCGGACAGACGGCGACCACATGAGTGCGAATGGCAGCACAGGTGGTAGCTCGTCAGCCTATGTGCGAAGCCCAGATTTTGAAACCACACCGACCGGCAACTCAGTGGTGTTGGAAGAACAGATGATTAAGGCCGCCCAGAACCAGATGGATTACCAGACGGTGACAGGTCTCTACGCCAAGAGCGTTGGCATGTTGAAAATTGCCCTGGGTAAGGGCTGAGTGTATTTGAGGAGAGCAGACTATGGATCTCGTGAAATCAATGATGATTGCTGCTTCCGGCATGCGGGCCCAAAGTGGACGTATGCGGGTGCTGGCGGAGAATATTGCTAACTCGCAGTCAGCTGCGACGACACCCGGGGCAGAGCCTTACCGTCGGCAGATTGTGACGTTTGAGAGCGAACTTGACCGCGAGCTTAATGCTCGTGTTGTGAAGGTTGGTAAGCCAGTCGCTGATAAGTCTGACTTTGAGCTGAAATACATGCCCGGCCACCCCGGCGCCGACGAGAATGGCTATGTGCAGATGCCAAACGTCAATGGGCTTGTGGAGTCTATGGATATGAAGGAGGCGCAGCGCTCATATGAAGCGAACCTCAATATGATCCAGGCATCCCGACGCATGATGTCTCAGACACTCGAATTGCTTCGTCGTTGAACCTAAGACCTTTTAGAGGAAACACGTCATGACTGTTCCTGCTTCTGTCGCACTTAGTGCTTACACCAATGCCGTCAAACAGGTGACTGACCTGGGCGGTGCCAATGATGTTGCAGCAACAGCTGGTTCCGGCCAGGGCGGTTTTGGTGACTTGCTCAAAGGTGTCGTGGAAAACATGGCTGCATCCGGCGTCAATGCCGAACAGCAGACAGCGTCTGCTGTTGCTGGAACAGCGGATGTGGTTGATGTGGTCACAGCGGTTTCTGAAGCCGAAGCGACCTTACAGACCGTCGTTACGATCCGCGACAATGTGATTACGGCCTACCAAGAAATTATGAAGATGCCGATCTAAGGCACGTATTAGGGAGAGCAGGGGATGACTGGACCGGAAGTTTTGGATGTTGGGCGTGAGGGCATTGTTGTGCTGCTCAAAGTCTCGTCCCCGCTTATGCTTGTTGGGCTAAGTGTCGGCTTGGTCATTGCGCTCTTCCAGGCGCTGACGCAGATCCAAGAAATGACGCTGGTCTTCGTACCAAAAATTCTGGCGATCTTCATCGGCCTCATCGTGATGCTGCCTTTCATGGGCAGCACGTTGGGCGCTTACATGACTTACATTGCTGACAGAATTGTCTCTGGTTGATGTGCACCCCCATTTTCTCGAAATCTCAGATGGTGCTCGCACATGAGTTTTGAGCTCGCACCCACAACAGCTTATGTGTTCATGCTGGTTTTTTCCCGTATCGGCACCATGGTGATGTTGATGCCAGCGCTTGGTGAGTTCAGCGTCTCAAGTCGTGTGCGGCTGACACTTGCTGTCCTGATTTCAATGGTTTTGATGCCGCTAGTCGCGGATGCCTACGGACCGGTACCGGCGACGGTGTCCGGCATTGCCTGGGGTGTTATCTCAGAAATTGCTGTTGGGTTTCTTATCGGGTCAGTTGCGCGCCTCATCATGAGTGCGCTGCAGGTTGCCGGCACCATCATTGCCTTTCAGACCGGCCTTGCCTTTGCACAGAATGTCGATCCGACGCAGGGCATCCAGAGTGCGCTTGTGGGGTCCTTCCTTTCCATGCTCGCAGTGACAATGATCTTTGCGACGGACCTGCATTTTCTTCTGATTGCAGCCATGCGTGACAGCTATGTGCTTTTTGAGCCGGGCGCAGGCGTGCCTATTGGGGATTTCGTCGAGACAGCCACAGGTGTCGTCGCAGGGTCATTCAAACTGGCTGTCCAAATTGCTGCGCCCTTTGTCGTGTTTGGGATGATTTTCTATTTGGCGCTTGGCATTCTTTCTAAGCTGATGCCGCAGGTGCAGATTTTTTTCGTGGCAATGCCAGCAAACATCTTGTTGGGGTTCGCATTATTTGCCGTGCTTATGGGCGCGATGATGATGTGGTTTCTCACCTTTTTCGAAGAGAGCATGAGTTTGTTCCTGGCCTGATGGGCTAGGCGCTTCGTGCGAGAGGGTCTATGGCGGATCAAGCCGACGATTCAGAAAAAACCGAAGAGGCGACCTCCAAAAAGCTGGAGGACGCCCGAAAAAAAGGTGACATGCCCAAGAGCCAGGAGGTCAATACCTGGTTCATCATGATCGCGACCGCGTTGGTGATCGGAATTGTATCGACAGGTGCTTCCGGGGATTTTGCGCGCGCCTTTACTGTCTTTCTCTCAGACCCTCATGACATTGCCGTTGACCAAAACAATCTCATGTTCGTATGGGAGCAGATTGGGATTGCGGTGCTCAAAATCCTCGCCATACCGATGATGCTTCTGATGGGGGCAGGGGTTGCCGGAAACCTTGTTCAGAACATGCCGGTTTTCTCTACAGAGAATATGAAGCCGAAGCTCAGCAAGATTTCTCCGATGGCGGGCTTGAAGCGGCTTTTTTCACCCAAAAGTCTGATGAACTTCACCAAGGGGTTGGTGAAACTGAGCTTGGTGTCGGTGGCGACCTTTCTGATTGTCTGGCCCATGCGGGATCAACTGCTTATCATGATGACAATGGATGTTGGGATGTTGCTTCCCTTTGTTCAGTCAATCGCAATCAAGATCCTGGCGATGGTGGTCGCAATTATGACCGTGCTCGCAGCTGCGGATTATGTGTTCGAAGTTGCTCAGTGGAACAAGAAACAGCGCATGACCGTTCAAGAGGTCAAAGACGAATATAAGCAGATGGAGGGGGACCCAACGGTCAAAGCGAAGCTCCGGGCCCTTCGAATGGAACGGGGACGTCAGCGTATGATGTCGCGTGTGCCTGACGCTGCGGTCATCATCACCAACCCGACCCACTATGCCGTTGCACTTGAGTATAAACAGGGCATGGGCGCGCCGGTTTGTGTGGCCAAGGGTATGGACGCTATCGCTCTGAAAATCAGGGAAATCGGGTCGGAGCACGATGTGCCGATTGTCGAGAGCCCGCCGCTTGCCCGTGCCCTCTACGCTTCTGTGGAACTGGAAGAATCGATTCCGCCAGAACACTACAAAGCCGTTGCTGAGGTTGTTGGCTACGTGATGCGTCTTAAGAGTAAGATGTCCCGCAGCTAGCGTGTGCGGTGATTCGCGGACGCTGAGGCTTTGATCGCGACCGGATATTGCAAAACTGTCCGGTTCCTTAGGATTGTGACATCGGCAGATAAGATCTGGACAAATGAGCGATACCTTGATGGATGGGCCCAGTGTCGATGAGGCCAAGGGCAAAGCGGCTGGGGGCGACGGGCCGGCTTCTGATCCGAAGACGACAATCAGTGAGGTCGCTCGCGCTACTTCAGACAAGGCTGGATTTGCTGATCAGAACCGATGGCGCAGTTCGCTGGGGTTAGCAGGCCTGATTGGGCTTTTTATTGCTGGCGCTGCAGGCGGTTTTGTTTTTCTCAATCTTAGTGCTGCTGGACCCTTGGGTTATTTGATGATTGGCGGGCTGGTCGCGGTCGGGTTTTTCTCGACCGTGGCGCTTATTGCTGGACGTCCCTCAAGCCCGATTGTGGGCCGAGGGAAAGTTACTGGTGTTGCTGGACACGCATTGGAAAGCTTGCCTGACCCCTGTCTCGTGACCGACCGACGTGGGTCCGTCCTTTTTGCGAACCAGGCCTATAGGCATCTCGGGCTTGATGCACATGACCGTCCAATGCCGTTGGAGCGGCTCCTGGCGGGTCAGGTCGGGGTCGATGAACAACTTTATCAGTTGGCGCAGGCAGCCCGGTTGGGCTTGGCAGATGAGGAAGAGCTGCGCTTTGTTCCTCCTGCGGGCCAGGGCCAGGAACGCGTTTTCAAAGCGGCAGTTCAGCCGCTCACCGGGGCAGCCGCCAAGACTGGTGCCAGCATCTGGCTGCTAAGAGACATGACAGCTGAGAGGCTTGCGGCGGCACAAGCCCAAGTGGGGCGTGACAAATACCTGGCCTATCTGGATGACGCGCCATTTGGCTTTTTCTCTGCGCAGGATTCTGGGCAGCTTGATTATGTGAACCAGATGTTCGCAACCATGGTTGGCCGGTCAGCGGAAGATCTGGTGTCAGGCGGTACACGATTTGGCGATCTTGTGGCGGGCGATGTGAACGCCTTTGTTCAGGAAAAAGACGGGGAAGATGGCACCCAGGTTATCGATGTTGATCTGGCGGGGCCTGATGGCCCGGTCCAGGTGCGCATTGTGCAAAATTTTGCGCCGACGTTGGCCGGAGGCCCCGGGGCTTCGCGGTCTGTGGTTATGTTCCGCGAAGAAGAAGACGATACGGAAGCGCATTTGCGCGACGCCGAAATGCGATTTGCGCGTTTCTTCAACAATGCGCCGATCGGTGTCGCCACGTTGGATAAGGACGGCGTGCTTGGCAGTTCGAACGCGGCATTTGTCACTCTTGTTGGTGGGACACCCGACGCAGGCAGCCGATTTGCCGATCTGGTTGTTCCTGAGGACCGGACGGCTCTTTTAGAGTTCCTGGACGGCGCCGTGTCATCTGGTGGGTCTCGTGGGCCGATTGATATTCGGTTCCTCCAGAAGCAGGGCGAGGAGATAGAGAAGACTGCGCAGCTTTTTGCCAGCTATTCCAACGAGACTGGGGGACAGCCTTCTATCATCGCCTATCTCATTGATACGAGTGAGCAGAAATCGCTTGAGATGCAGTTCGCTCAATCACAGAAGATGCAGGCAGTGGGGCAGCTCGCGGGCGGTGTGGCGCACGATTTCAACAATTTGCTCACCGCGATTATCGGCTTTTGTGACCTGCTTCTTGCGCGCCATCAGGCGGGCGACCCGAGCTTCGCTGACGTCATGCAGATCAAGCAGAACGCGAACCGGGCTGCTAATCTGGTACGGCAGCTGCTCGCCTTCTCCCGCCGCCAGACATTGCGGCCGAAGGTTCTGAACCTTACCGATGAGCTTGCGGAACTTTCCAATCTGCTGAGCCGCCTTCTGGGCGAAACGGTGGAGCTCAAGATTACCCATGAGCGTGATCTGGGTCTCGTGAAGGTCGATCAGAACCAACTCGAGCAAGTGGTGATCAACCTGGCGGTGAATGCGCGTGATGCCATGGAAGATGGTGGGTGCCTGACCATCCGCACGGCCAATGTCTCAGCTGAGGATGCGAAAGCGCTGGACCATGCGCTGATGCCACCGGCAGAATATGTGCTTATCGAAGTGACGGACACTGGTTGCGGCATCCCGAAAGAACATCTGGGCAAGATCTTCGAGCCGTTCTTCACCACGAAAGATGTGAGCAAGGGCACTGGGCTCGGCCTCTCCACGGTCTATGGGATCGTGAAGCAGACCGGTGGCTACATTTTTGCCTTCTCGACTGTCGATAAGGGCACGACCTTCCGCATTTATCTACCGCGCTATTTCGAAACAGAGGAAGAAGCAGCGGCGAAGGTCCAGGCGCAAGTTGAAGAGACTGCGGCGCCTGATCTCACCGGCAAGGGCACGATCCTGCTGGTGGAGGACGAAGACGCTGTGCGGACCTTTGCGGTCCGGGCGCTCGGCACGCGGGGCTACACGGTCCTTGAAGCTGAGAGTGGGGATGTGGCGCTGGAGATCGTCGACAGTCACGAGGGCACGATTGATCTCGTCGTCAGCGACGTGGTGATGCCCAATATGGACGGCCCCACCATGGTGAAACAGCTGCAGGAAAAGCGGCCAGGAACCAAGATCATTTTCATCTCCGGTTATGCGGAAGATGCCTTTGCCAAGAGCCTCGACCCGTCGGTTGATTTCCGCTTCCTGCCGAAGCCCTTCAGCCTCAAACAGCTCGCTGCGGCTGTGAAAGAGACGATGGGGTAGCTGGTCCGCCAGTCTCTGCCGATTCTGCCTTTCTTTACGCAGATCTGTGCATAAATCTGTGGAACAAGTTTAGAACACACCGTAGATATATGAATAAAATCAATAACTTAAACTTTCTCTTGCCCATGAGAACAAAAAAGGTACATTTACCTCAATTGCTTCCGCAGAGCCGGTATGAAATAAGGGGATAACGCTTATGGCGAAAGAACATAAAGAAAACGTAGTGAGCTTGCTCGGCAAGGACAGTATGGATAAGCAGAAAGCTCTGGATGCAGCGCTCAGTCAGATTGAGCGGTCCTTTGGTAAAGGTTCGATCATGCGGCTCGGGAAAAACGAGCAGGTGGTCGAGATTGAGGCGATCCCAACTGGGTCTTTGAGCCTCGATATTGCTCTGGGGATTGGTGGTCTTCCTAAAGGCCGGGTGGTCGAGGTCTACGGTCCTGAATCAAGTGGTAAAACCACCCTTGCACTCCACACGGTCGCTGAAGCGCAGAAGAAAGAGGGCATTTGTGCCTTCGTTGATGCAGAGCATGCATTGGACCCGGTCTATGCTCGCAAGCTCGGTGTTAATCTGGATGATCTTCTGATCTCGCAGCCTGATACGGGTGAGCAGGCGCTGGAAATCGTCGACACACTGGTGCGCTCTGGCGCGGTGGATATAATCGTGGTGGACTCTGTTGCTGCTCTCACGCCTCGGGCAGAGCTTGATGGTGATATGGGCGACAGCCTTCCGGGCCTTCAGGCGCGGCTTATGAGCCAGGCGCTTCGGAAACTGACAGGGTCGATTTCCAAGTCCAATTGCATGGTCATTTTCATCAACCAGATCCGTATGAAGATCGGTGTGATGTTTGGCAGCCCGGAAACAACGACAGGTGGCAATGCACTGAAATTCTATTCCTCTGTTCGTCTTGATATTCGCCGGATTGGGGCGATTAAGGACCGGGATGAAGTTGTGGGTAATCAGACCCGCGTTAAAGTTGTAAAGAACAAGGTGGCGCCGCCCTTCAAGCAGGTTGAGTTCGATATAATGTACGGTCAAGGGATCTCCAAGATGGGTGAGGTCGTCGATCTGGGGGTTAAGGCTGGGATCGTTGAGAAGTCCGGCTCCTGGTACTCCTATGACAGTCAGCGGATCGGGCAGGGGCGTGAAAATGCCAAGACCTTCCTGAAGGAAAACCCAGATATGGCACTGGCCATCGAAACCGCAATTCGTGCGGATGCGGGGCTTGCTGAAGCTCTCGACGTCGGTCCTGATGCGGATGACGATGATGGTGTGCCGGAGGAAGTTGCAGGTTAGGTCTGAAACGCCATATTCGACCTGAAAGCGGTGCGCATTTCGGTGGGCGCCGCTTTTTCGTGGGAAACCAGTCGCTGAATCCTAAGGACGGGCGTTTAACAAACCGGGTCAGAAGATATGCTCAGGGGGCTTCTCGGCGGTTGCATTGCTAGACAGACGCCTTGGGGGTCGTTAGAAAAAGAGACCGAATTCCAAGGGTTTGGCGTGATTTTATCGGCGCTCTGGCCCCAGTAGTAAGACGAATGTGAGACCGCAATGACCGGCGTTAATCAGATCCGCGAGACCTTTCTCGACTTTTTTGAGAAACAGGGCCACGCCCGTGTGCCCTCAGCGTCGCTGGTGCCGCAGAACGATCCCACACTGCTCTTCACCAATGCGGGCATGGTGCCTTTCAAGAATGTCTTCACAGGCGTGGAGACCCGCGACTATTCCCGCGCGACATCGTCTCAAAAGTGCGTGCGCGCAGGCGGTAAGCACAATGACCTCGATAATGTCGGCTACACTGCACGGCACCACACCTTCTTTGAGATGTTGGGGAACTTCTCCTTCGGCGATTATTTCAAGGATGACGCAATCGCATTTGCGTGGGACTTGATCACCAAAGAGTACGGTATATCCAAAGATCGGCTGTTGGTGACGGTCTATTCGGAAGACGAGGATGCAGCTGACATCTGGAAGAAGGTTGCGGGACTCGCGGACGATAAGATTATTCGGATTTCCACCTCAGACAATTTCTGGTCGATGGGAGATAACGGCCCTTGCGGTCCGTGTTCTGAGATCTTCTTTGACCATGGGGACAAAGTGCCCGGGGGGCCTCCTGGTAGTCCAGATGAAGATGGGGATCGGTTCATTGAGATATGGAACCTGGTGTTTATGCAGTTCGATCAGCAGGCGGGCGGGGATCGCATCAATCTCCCAAAGCCGTCGATCGATACTGGCATGGGCTTGGAGCGCATTTCAGCGCTCCTTCAGGGCAGTCACGACAATTATGACACCGACCTTTTCCGTGCGTTGATTGAGGCGTCTGCACATAGTTCGAATACAGATCCGGACGGATCTTACAGCGTCAGTCACCGTGTGATTTCCGATCACCTCCGTTCTTGCTCATTCCTTCTAGCTGACGGCGTGATGCCGTCCAATGAGGGGCGTGGCTATGTTTTGCGCCGGATCATGCGGCGTGCCATGCGGCACGCGCAGCTTTTGGGCGTTGCTGAACCGCTGATGTGGCGGCTGGTGCCAGCGCTTATTCATCAGATGGGGGATGCCTATCCGGAATTGCGTCGGGCGGAAGCGCTTATCACCGAAACCTTCAAGCTTGAAGAATCCCGCTTCCGGGAAACCTTAGCGCGCGGCCTGAAGCTCCTTGATGAAGCTGTCGGCGAGCAGGGTGGAGCAGGTGAGCTTCCGGGCGATGTGGCCTTCAAGCTTTACGACACCTACGGGTTTCCATTGGACCTCACAGAGGATGCGCTGCGGGAACGCAATATGAGTGTTGATCAGGCTGGCTTTGACGCTGCTATGGAGAAGCAGCGCGAGGCTGCACGTGCCAACTGGTCAGGGTCTGGCGAGGCGGCTACCGAGACGCTCTGGTTTGATCTCAAACATGAAGCTGGTGCGACCGAATTCCTTGGCTACACAACAGAAGCAGCTGAAGGGAAGATCGTTGCTCTCATAAAAGACGGAGAACGAGTCGAGAGCATTGCTGCAGGTGACGAGGCCATGATTATCGCGAACCAGACGCCGTTCTACGGCGAGTCTGGCGGACAGGTTGGGGATACCGGTGGAATGTTCACCGGCGAGGGCGCAGAGTTCAGCGTAACGGATACCCAGAAAAAGCTGGGTGATCTTATCGTGCATATCGGCACGCTGACCAAAGGTAAGCTTGCGGTTGGTGAAGTTGCAGATTTCCGCGTTGATGGTCACTTGCGGACATCGACACGTGCCAATCATTCAGCTACCCACCTGGCGCATGAAGCGCTGCGCCGCGTGTTGGGTGATCATGTCAGCCAAAAAGGTTCGCAGGTTGGGCCGGACAGGTTGCGCTTTGATTTCTCTCACCCAAAAGCGATGACGGCAGAGCAGATATCGGAAGTCGAGCGGATCGTCAATGAGGAGATTCAGCGCAACAATGAGGTCGTCACGCGGGTGATGACACCTGATGACGCGATTGAAGCAGGTGCGCTTGCGCTCTTTGGCGAAAAATATGGCGATGAAGTTCGCGTGCTCTCCATGGGTTCTCCGCGTGAAGATGGCAATAGCTTTTCGGTAGAGCTCTGTGGTGGCACCCATGTTGGCCGTGTCGGCGATATTGCCATGTTCAAGATTGTGAGCGAGGGGGCTGTTGGGTCTGGCGTTCGGCGGATCGAAGCGCTGACGGCTGAGGGCGCACGGGCTTACTTTAATGATCAGGAACGGATTGCGCTTAACGCCGCTGCTGTGTTGAAGGTCACGCCGGATCAATTGAGCGACCGGGTCGCGACGTTGGTAGACGAGCGGAAACGTCTTGAGCGCGAGTTAGCTGAAGCCAAAAAGAAACTTGCCATGGGTGGTGGAACGTCAACCGGTGGCGGTGCATCTGAAGTTGAAGAGCTTGGCGGTGTCAAAGTGATCGCGCGCGCCATGGAAGGGATCAGCCCTAAGGATCTGCGCGGCATGGTGGACGATGCCAAGAAGAGTGTCGGTTCCGGTATAGTTGCCCTGATAGCACTTGGTGACGACGGGAAGGCTGGAATTGCGGTTGGGGTGACGGATGATCTGACAGACCGTCTTTCTGCTGTTGATCTTGTGCGCACGGGCGCGGAAGCACTTGGCGGCAAAGGGGGCGGTGGCCGGCCTGATATGGCGCAGGCTGGCGGGCCTGATGGCAGCAAGGCAGATGCTGCCTTGGCCGCCATTAAAGAAACTGTAGGTGGTCTTGCCGGAGCAGCTTGATAGACAGCCGGTAGACGGCCCCAGTACGGACGATGGTGTCTCGGGCGTTCGCCGTTGGCTCTATATTCTTTTGGAAGCTGGCAAGACCGGCGATCGTCCAAGCGCGATTTTCGATGTGTTCATGGTTGGGCTCATCCTGGCGAACGTTGTGGCGTTCGCAGCAGAGACAGATGTGCGTATCGCGGCGGCCTATGGTGAGGAACTTCGTTTCTTCAATGCCTTCTCAATAGCAATTTTCACCGTTGAATATCTGATCCGGCTTTGGGTCTGCGTGGATCATCCTGCATTTAGAGGCCTGCCCAGATGGCGCGTGCGTCTGGGCTATTCGATGGCTCCGCAAATGCTCATCGACCTCATCGTTATTTTGCCCTTCTATTTGAGCTTCCTGTTTGCCGTTGATCTTAGGGTGTTGCGCATCTTCAGGCTGTTTCGCTTTCTGATGCTCGCCCGCTATTCCCCGGCGCTCTACACAATCGGACGGGTGTTCAAGTCTGAGCGTCGGGCAATGCTTGCTGCTTTGATTGTCATGTCTGGCATGTTGATCTTTTCAGCCACGGGCATTTATTGGCTGGAGCACGAAGTTCAACCTGAGGCGTTTGGTTCGATCCCAATGTCAATGTGGTGGGCGCTCGCAACTTTGACCACAGTAGGGTATGGCGATGTCGTACCGCTCACAACGCTGGGCCGTTTCTTTGGCGGGCTGGTGATGATTTTTGGGTTGGGCATGTTTGCAATGCCGATTGCCATCGTCTCGAGCGGGTTTGCTCGGGAAATTCACCGACGGGACTTTGTTGTGTCCTGGGGTATGGTGGCGCGGGTGCCGCTCTTTCAGGAACTCAAACCAGCGCTGCTGGTAGACCTTGTTGAGTTGCTTGAAGCTCAGGTGATCGATCCGGATGCGGTCATTGCGCATAAGGGTGATGTCGCAGACGGGATGTATTTCATTGTCATTGGGCGTGTTCGCCTCGATTTCGACGAGCGGTCAGTAGAGCTCGGGGAGGGCGAGTATTTTGGCGAGATGGCGCTGCTGGAGGATCGGCGGCGTTCCGCGGCTATTGTCACCCTCAGCCAGGCACATGTCCTAAAACTTGACGCGCGCAATTTCCGCGAATTTATCGGGCGGCATCCGGAAGCACGGGTCCGATTGCTCGACGCTATTCGCGCGCGCGATCAGACACATGGCGCGACCGATGAGCTTGAACGTGAAATAGAGGAAGAGAAAAAGGACCTTTAGGCCGCCGTTTCTTCAGTCCTAAATTCCCTTAGACATGGCCTTGTCGAGGTTTTCCGCAATCTTGTCGAGGAAACCTGTTGTGGAGAGCCAGTTCTGCTCAGCACCAACGAGCAGGGCCAGGTCCTTGGTCATGTAGCCGCTTTCGACCGTCGACACGCAGACGGTTTCGATGAGAGTGGCGAACTTAGCCAGTTTCTCATTGCCATCAAGTTTGGCGCGGTGCTTCAGGCCTCGGCTCCAGGCAAAGATCGACGCAATTGAATTGGTCGAGGTTTCTTCGCCCTTTTGGTGGTTTCTGTAGTGCCGGGTCACGGTGCCGTGGGCGGCTTCGGCTTCCATTGTCTTGCCGTCTGGGGTCATCAGTACGCTTGTCATGAGACCGAGAGAGCCAAAGCCCTGCGCTACCGTGTCGGATTGCACGTCGCCGTCATAGTTTTTGCAAGCCCAGACATACCCGCCGCTCCATTTCATGGCAGATGCCACCATGTCGTCGATCAGACGGTGTTCATAGGTCAGGTTCTTCTTGTCGAATTCCTTTTTGAATTCTTTTTCGAAAACTTCCTGGAACAGGTCTTTGAACTGCCCGTCATAGGCTTTCATGATCGTGTTCTTGGTGGAGAGATAGACCGGATAGTTGCGATCAAAACCATACTTCATGCAGGCGCGGGCGAAGTCCCGGATGCTGTCATCCAGGTTGTACATGGCCATGCCGACACCTGATGACGGGTAGTCGAAAATTTCGTGCTCAAATGAGTCTGAACCATCAGAGGCCTCCCATTTGATGGTGAGCTTACCTGCGCCAGGGACGCGGAAATCTGTGGCGCGATATTGGTCGCCAAACGCGTGACGACCGATGACGATAGGCTCAGTCCAGCCAGGCACAAGGCGGGGGATGTTGCGGCAAATGATGGGCTCGCGGAAAACAGTGCCGCCCAGAATGTTCCGGATGGTTCCGTTTGGCGATTTCCACATTTTCTTCAGGCCAAACTCTTCAACCCGAGCTTCGTCTGGTGTGATGGTCGCGCATTTGACGCCTACACCATATTTCTTGATGGCTTCAGCGGAATCGATGGTGACCTGATCATCGGTCTCATCTCGATATTCCATGCCCAAGTCGTAATATTTGAGGTCAATGTCCAGATAGGGGTGGATCAGCTTTTCTTTGATGAAGGTCCAGATGATTCTGGTCATTTCATCACCGTCGAGTTCAACGACGGGGTTTTCCACCTTGATTTTGGACATGCGTACGGACCTCTTAAGCCATTTCGATCGCAGCAGACGCCCGAATGGCTGCACGGGCACTGCTTTCCGTTCCTGATGAACGGGATGGGAGACGCCGACACTCGCAGAATCGGGGGCAAAAGGGCGTCTCGCCTCGAACCCTCGTATAACATCTGAGCCACGTTGATAAAAGCACGCCAATCTCTTATCACCCCTTAATATCCCTCAATTCTGGGGGAGATGAAGGTGATGTGACATGGCAGGAACCGACCGTTCCAAGGCAAACGCTACGGCAGGGCTTCCCCCGGCGCCGGCAATTATTCTGGTGCGCCCGCAATTGGGCGCCAACATCGGTGCGTCAGCGCGCGCAATGCTGAATTTTGGCATTACGGAACTGCGATTGGTTGCACCGCGTGACGGCTGGCCGAATGAGCATGCGCTCAAAGCGGCCTCGGGTGCTGTAGAGCTTATCGAGAATGCCCAATTGTTCGACACCGTGCCTGAGGCGATCGCTGATCTCGACTATGTGCTTGCGACGACCGCCCGCCCACGGGACATGGTCAAGGAGGTCTATACGCCGGAAGAGGGGGCAGGACGCCTCAAGAAGGCAATGGTAGCTGGTGGACGGCCGGGGGTCTTGTTCGGGGCGGAGCGCGCCGGACTTCACAATGATGACGTGGCGCTCGCTGACGCGGTGATCACAGCCGCCCTTAATCCAGGCTTTTCCTCGCTTAATCTCGGTCAGGCGGTGTTGTTGCTAGCTTATGAGTGGAGCCAGCTCAGCGACGAGACGCCGTCTGAAGATATGCCCATGAACGGCACGCGGCCTGCCACCAAGCAGGAGCTTCAGGGCTTCTTTGACCATCTCGAAGTGGAGCTCGACGATACCGGCTTTTTGTTGCCCTTGGACAAGCGCCCGGCCATGGTCCGGAACCTGCGGAACATGTTCCAGCGTGCCGCGCTCACAGAGCAGGAGATACGGACACTCAGAGGCATCGTTTCAGCTCTCACAAAGCATGCGCAGCGGCGCGCGATGGAGAAGATGAAGGGGGATAAGTGAGTTGCACCTGATTCTGAGGTGGGTCTGATTTTCGTTAGAGAATCAACCATTTAGCGGCTTTGGTTGAGGCGTTGATTCCGGCCAATAGCGGGTTTGACTTTGGCACAAGCGTAAGTATAGTGCGCCCAGTTCGCGGGTCCTTTTGGGCCCGCTGCATTTTTGACGACGCACCCGTGGGAAGATCCAAGCGCATTGGTCTCTTTCCTGTCGGTGGGGTCCGGATTCAGATTTTGATTCCTGGCCTCGCAGAGGAGGGCGCGTTTCCTACATTTTGATTAAGGAAACAGCGATGACAAAGCGCATCCAAGCGAAATACAAAATTGACCGCCGTCTTGGCGAAAACATCTGGGGTCGCCCAAAGAGCCCAGTGAACCGTCGGGAATATGGTCCAGGTGAACATGGCCAGCGTCGTCGCGGCAAGCTCTCGGATTTCGGTCTGCAGCTTCGCGCGAAGCAGAAGCTGAAAGGCCATTACGGCAACATCACCGAAAAGCAGTTCAAGCGCACGTATCATGAAGCGTCACGGATCAAAGGCGACACGGGTGAAAACCTGGTTGGTCTTCTCGAGCGCCGCCTCGATGCAGTGGTTTACCGCGCAAAATTCGTTCCGACCGTCTTTTCTGCCCGTCAGGCAGTGGGCCACGGCCACATTCTGGTCAATGGCAAGCGCGTCAACATCCCATCCTACCGGGTGAAGGAAGGCGATGTGATCGAAGTTAAAGAGAAAATGCGGACCAACGGGAAAATGCTCGAAGCTGCTGGCAGCCCAGAGCGTGACACGCCGGATTATCTCGATGTTGATCTGGAGAAATTCAAAGCGACTTTCGTTCGCACACCGGTTCTGGCGGACATTCCTTATCCGGTTCAGATGGAACCAAATCTCGTGATTGAGTTCTATTCGCGCTAATTTTTCAGCGCCGAAAACAGAGTTTCAAAGGGGTCCGTTTCGGGCCCCTTTTTTTGTTAGGGTGGTGCATGAGCTTGTTCCGCATTGTAATTGTCGCGTTGGTAGCTGGGCTTCTCGCCACCTGCGCAGGTCCTTCTCGCCCCGATGAGGCGTCTCCAATCACAGGCAAGCTCTCCGAGGAAGGCTATGGCCCAATCCGTATCGGTGAGCCGCTGCCAGCGGATGTTCCGCTGGCGTGGTCGGATAGCCCGGACGCAAATTCAGAAGGCCCCGACACTGATGTGGAGTATGAGTTTTGTCACTACAGCGGTGTAGAGACTTCACAGGGGTTCGTCTTCGTGATGCTGCGCAACAATGTCGTTGCCAGAATTGAAACCGAAGACAAAGAAGTAAGACTATCGAATGGGCTGGGTGTAGGGAGTGTGCGTGAAGATATCATAGCTGCTTATGGTGATGATGCGGTCTCCCGGCGAAACTTTTACACAGGCTCGGCTGGATACATTGACTACATGGTCCGTCGACCAGGGAATACTGGCGTCTATTTCCTATTAGAGGGCAATAATAACGTCCACGCATTCCAGGTCGGGCGCTTTCCCGAATTAGAGTGGGTAGAAGGCTGTCAGTAGATGCGAAGATTGGACTGAGCGGTGATATACGACGGGAAGTACGAAATCTTTCAGCCCGATCCGCCCGGATTGCTGGATACCACCAGGGGCAAGCTGGTTGATTTTCATCCGCAGCCTTTGGACGCGGACAAACTAATCGGGCGGACGGTTCTTGAAATCAGCGACCATGTTGGCAGCTATGGGATGGGTGGCCCTGGGTTTTTCGGACTACGCTTCGACAAGGAATGGCTGGTGGTTGCAATCTGGGGTGCGGACGAGTGGATCACAGCCGAGGGACAGCGCATGAAGACACATGTGCTTTCTAAACGAATTGTTGGGCAGGCGATTGCAACTGTTGATCTGGCCCAGGAGTTTCTTGTTCTCAAGTTTGAAGATGGTTTCGATTTGACGGTCGAGAACCCCCCATCGGTACGTACGCATGTTAGTGCGACTGGGTATTTGAGGGTGTCCTCGCGGATTAACGACCTAAGAGAGGGTGTCTTTTTCTCGCCGACGGATCGCCTACTGATTTGCGATTGAACACAGAGTTTCAAAGGGGTCCGGTTTCGGGCCCCTTTTTTTGTTAGGGTGGAGCATGACAATTCGACTAGCCAGACCGTGTGACATTCTCGCAATGCAGGAAATTGCCGTCTTGGCTTATGAACCCTATATCGCGCGGATGGGACAGGAACCGGCGCCCATGCGGCTGGACTTTGCAGGTCACATCACCAACGATACTGTTTTTGTCTGGGATGAAGACGGGGTACAGGCCTATGTCGTTATTGTCACCGGCAAGGGTGAGCCACTTCTCGACAACATCGCAGTTGATCCACGCGCACAAGGACATGGATTGGGGTCAAAACTTCTGTCCCACGTCGAGGCGCATTTGAGCGAACGAGGGTTCTGTGCCTACACACTCTATACGAATGTCCATATGACAGAAAATATCGCGTGGTATTCCCGTTCTGGTTTCATTGAAACCGGGCGCGGTATGGAAAATGGCTTTGAACGGGTGTTCTTTCGCAAAGAGCTTTAGGCGGTCTCGAGCGCAATGTCTTTGGAGCCGAAATAGTCGCGCAGTTCGCCGCTCTCAAACATCTCACGGATGATGTCGCAACCACCGACAAACTCACCCTTCACATAGAGCTGAGGAATCGTCGGCCAGTCTGAGAATTCCTTGATGCCATGACGGATGTCATCGTCTTCGAGCACGTTCACGCCTTTGAATTGAACACCGAGATAGGTGAGCACCTGCACAACGGTATTGGAGAAGCCGCATTGCGGGAAGACAGGCGTACCCTTCATGAAGAGCACAACGTCGTTGCTTTCCACTTCACCACGGATACGGTCTGCTACTGCTTCACTCATTTTGCTCTCCTAAGTTCCTAAACGTCTGGCGCTGATGTCTGCAGCGCGAGGGCATGGAGGTCGGCGTCCATGCTGCCCTTCAGGGCCTTGTAAACCATTTGATGTTGTTGCACGCGGGTCTTACCTGCGAAAGACGCAGAGATGACTGTCGCGGCATAGTGGTCACCGTCGCCTGCAAGATCGCGGATCTCAACTTTGGCGTCGGGCAGGCCTTCTTTGATCAGCCGTTCTATGTCGCTGGCATTCATCGCCATCTTTTTTGCTCCAGTCTCGTTCAGGCCTTAAGGGTATCACCTAGTGCGTGTCGGGTGCGCTCATATAATTTGGCAACCATCCTTCATAGGCCGCGTCGAGGTCTGTCAATGATATGGGATGAGACCCCTCAACTGTCAATTCTTTGCCGCCTGTGGTTCCGATCGCTTGTGTCGGAATACCTGCCGAAAGTGCATCTTTTACGAAGGTTTCAGCGCTTGTTGCAGACACAGTCACAACATAACAGGCCTGATCTTCACCGAACGCCCAGGCGTGCAGCGGAGTGTCCTTACTCGGCGTAAGGGAAGCACCGATTTTGCTGCTCATGCCCATTTCTGCGACTGCCACCAGCAGACCACCATCAGAAATGTCATGCACGGCAGTAACGCGTCCTTCGCGAATAGCGGTCCGGACAAACGTGCCATGCTTTTTCTCAGCTGCGAGGTCGACCTTCGGGGGGGCGCCTGCGGTCTCACCAACGATGTCGCGCTGATAGATGCTCTGGCCGAGATGTCCTTCATGGGCGCCAATCAGGAGAATGATTTCTCCTGCTGCCACGAAGCTCTTGCCAACGCGTTTTGTGACATCCGGCAGCAATCCGACACCGCCAATAGCAGGCGTGGGTAGAATGGCCTGGCCATTGGTTTCGTTGTAGAGGGACACATTGCCGGAGACGATGGGCATGTCGAGCGCCAAACAGGCTTCGCCAATGCCCTGAATGCAGCCGACAAACTGGCCCATGATTTCAGGCTTTTCCGGATTGCCGAAATTGAGATTGTCGGTCGCAGCCAGCGGTTCAGCGCCGACAGCTGTGATGTTCCGCCAACATTCCGCAACAGCCTGCTTGCCACCTTCAACGGGGTCGGCTTCGCAATATCGCGGCGTGACATCGACGGCGAAGGCAAGACCCTTACCTTGGTCGCCGACGCGGATCACAGCGGCGTCGCCACCAGGGCCCGCCATTGTGTTGCCCTGAATGAGATTGTCATATTGTTCCCAGACCCAACGGCGGGAGCACATGTCCGGCAGGCTCACCAGTTGGATGAGGGCTTTGCCCAGATCGTCCGGCGCAGGCACGTCTGCTGCAGCCACTGGTTCCAGCTTTGGGCTTTCGACCCATGGCCGGTCATATTCCGGGGCTTCATCGCCCAGTTCCTTGATCGGCAGATCCGCCATCAGGTCATTGTGGCGGTAGACTTTGAAACGCTGATCATCGGTGGTTTCTCCGACGATCGCGAAATCGAGATCCCATTTTTTGAAGACGGCTGCGGCTTCGTCTTCCTTGTTCGGGTCCAACACCATGAGCATGCGCTCTTGGCTTTCCGACAGCATCATTTCATAAGCGGTCATGCCTTCTTCGCGGCAGGGGACCTTGTCGAGATCGAGGCGTACGCCGAGATTGCCTTTGGCACCCATCTCTACGGCGGAGCAGGTCAGGCCAGCAGCGCCCATGTCCTGAATGGCAATGACGGCTCCGGTTGTCATGAGTTCCAGAGTGGCTTCAAGCAATAGCTTTTCAGAGAAGGGATCGCCGATCTGAACGGTCGGACGCTTTTCTTCTGAGTCATCGTCAAATTCTGCAGACGCCATCGTGGCACCGTGAATGCCATCACGACCCGTCTTGGAACCGAGGTAAACGATGGGGAGCCCCACACCTTTGGCTTCTGACAAGAAGATGCCGTCAGCTTTGGCGAGACCCGCGGCAAATGCGTTCACAAGGCAATTGTCATTGTAGCGGGCATCGAAGTTTACCTCGCCGCCAATGGTGGGCACGCCGAAGCAGTTGCCATAGCCGCCAATGCCTTCCACAACGCCAGACACAATATGCCGGGTGCGGTCGTTTTCCGGCGCGCCGAAACGCAGTGCATTCATCGCTGCGACAGGGCGGGCACCCATGGTGAAGACATCACGCAAAATGCCGCCAACACCAGTTGCTGCACCTTCATAAGGTGAGATGAAGGAGGGATGGTTGTGGCTTTCCATTTTAAAGACGACGACATCGCCATCGTCAATGTCTACAACGCCGGCGTTTTCACCGGGTCCTTCAATGACACGCGGACCTTCTGTCGGCAGTGTGCGGAGCCATTTTTTTGATGACTTGTAGGAGCAGTGCTCGTTCCACATGGCGGAGAAGATGCCAAGCTCAGTGAGAGTTGGCTCTCTTCCGATCAGATCGAGGATGCGCTGATATTCGTCCGGCTTGAGGCCATGCTCGGCGATCAATTCCGGGGTGATGTCTACGTCGTTCTTGATCACGCGATCGTCTCCAGCGCACTTTCGAAAATACCGCGACCGTCCGTCCCACCCTGGGCGGCTTCGATCAGGTTTTCCGGATGGGGCATCATGCCCAGCACATTTTTCTGTTCGTTCATGATGCCAGCAATGTTGCGGATGGATCCGTTGGGGTTCGTTGCTTGGGTGTAGCGAAACGCGATCCGGTCCTCAGCCTCAAGGCGGTTCAGCGTGTCTTCATCGGCGAAGTAATTGCCGTCATGGTGGGCGACCGGGCAGCGGATCACCTGGTTCTCACCGTAGGCGCTGGTGAACATGCTTTTGTTCGTTGCGACTTCGAGCTCAACTTCCTTGCAGACGAATTTGAGGTGCGCATTGCGGAGGAGTGCCCCAGGAAGGATGCCGGTTTCTGTCAGGATCTGAAATCCATTGCAGACACCAAGAACGCGAACACCTTTGTCAGCTTGTTCCTTCACCGCTTTCATGATGGGAGAGAGGCCCGCAATGGCCCCGGTGCGAAGGTAATCGCCGTAGGAAAAGCCGCCGGGCAGTACAATCAGGTCAACATCTGGAAGTGTGGTTTCCTGGTGCCAGACCGTGATGGGTTTCTGTCCGCCAATTTGCTCAAGCGCGTAAAGCATATCGCGCTCTCGGTTTGACCCGGGAAAGACAATGACTGCCGATTTCATGTGCTCACGCTCCGTCGAGCTCTATGGCGTAGTTTTCAATGACTGTGTTCGCAAGAACCCGTTCGCACATGTCTTCCAGTACGGCGCGGGCTTTGGCAGGATCAGTCTCGGTCAGATCAACCTCGATATATTTGCCTTGGCGCACATCACCGATGCCGTCGAAGCCTAGTTGGTCTAGCGCGTGAGAGATGGCTTTCCCCTGAGGGTCAAGTACACCGTTTTTCAAAGTGATTTTAATGCGGGCCTTCATATTGCCTTTTGACTTTCAGCAGGAGGAATTCAGGACTTTACAAGCGTTGGGCCTGTAGGTTTTCCGGTATCGTTTTCAAAAAGGATGCCCAGGCGTCGTGCGACTTCCTGATAGGCATCAACCAGCCCGCCCATGTCCCGGCGAAAGCGGTCCTTGTCGAGCTTTTCGTTTGTGTTGATGTCCCACAGGCGGCAGCTGTCAGGGCTGATTTCATCAGCCAGGACAATGCGCATCATTTCGCCTTCAAAAAGGCGGCCGAATTCAATTTTGAAGTCGACTACTTTGATGCCAATGCCAAGGAAGAGACCGGTCAGGAAATCATTGATGCGCAGTGCGAGCGCCATCATGTCATCGATTTCCTGAGGGCTTGCCCACCCAAAGGCTGTGATGTGCTCTTCCGACACCATTGGATCGCCCAACGCATCATTCTTGTAGCAGAACTCAATGATAGAGCGGGGAAGGGCTGTGCCTTCTTCAATGCCCAAACGTTTGGAAATAGAACCCGCGGCGACATTCCGGACGATCACTTCGATGGGGACGATCTCAACTTCGCGGATCAGCTGTTCGCGCATGTTGAGCGACTTGATGAAATGGGTTGGGACACCGATCTCATTCAGGCGGGTGAAGATGAATTCAGAAATCCGATTGTTCAGGACACCCTTGCCATCAATCAGCTCGTGCTTGGTGCCGTCAAAGGCGGTGGCGTCGTCTTTGAAATGCTGAATCAGCGTTCCAGGCTCCGGGCCTTCATAGAGGACTTTGGCTTTGCCTTCGTAAACCCGTCTGCGGCGGCTCATTTCGGTATGTCCATCAGTTGGGCCGCTTGGTGGCTTTTGCCAATGGGTGACCCCCTAGATGGCATTGGGCTGGAGCGGCGTATTTGAGCGTTGGATTCGCCCTTAACTTTCGGTCGGAACCTATCCCAAGCGCCCCGCAGATACAATCCAGCGGGCTTGAGATTCACGACACCAAAATACCCCGGAAATGCTGGAAAAAGTGGCATATCTGGATAAAATCAGGTCTGCGGGCTGCTGTGCGACCACGTGCGTGTTGATTTCGTAAAATGAGCCCGCTATGCCTAGCCCAAGCAACACATCATTGGGGCGCCGTTTGTGCCTCACCACAGTTATTTAGGAGCGGTTCTCCCATGTCCGGTTTCGACAAGCGTGAAGAAGGTTTTGAAAGCAAATTTGCCCATGATGCGGACCTTCGGTTTAAGGCCGAGGCACGCCGGAACAAGCTGGTTGGTGCCTGGGCGGCGGAATTGATGGGCCTTGCCGGTGATGCCGCGGAGGCCTATGGCAAAGAGCTTGTGAAAGAAGATCTGAAGGAAGCGGGCGACGACGATGTTTTCCGCAAGCTTCGTGCGGACTTTGATGCGAAGGGCATTGAGCAGTCTGATCACCAGATTCGCCGCACAATGGACGAAATGCTCGCCAAAGCGGTCGAGGAAATTCAGACCCAGGGCTGAACGTCGTCCGATAGAGACTAAAAACCCGCTATTTGCGAAGATAGCGGGTTTTTATTTGAGCGCTGCTTGAAGGGTCCCCGAAAAGGCCTGAGCGGCCAAATCGCGGATGAACTCCTCCGACAATTTGTCCATTGGCTGTGCATCCAGGCCTTCGCGGTGCCGATGCATGGCTGCCCAGGCTAGGGTTTCTATGGCGGCTCTGGCCATCACGGACAGGCCGTGGGGCGGAATGGATGATTTCCCTGTTGCCTCCAACAGATGAGTTAGCAGCCCCAATGTGCGACCGCGAACAGAAGTGAGCTGTACCGGCGCGAATTCAGGAAGTTCAAAGGCGAGCCTGTCCAGAAACCAGATCGCCCGTCGGTTGGCCGACAAGAGGTCAAACATTTCATATCCGACAGTTTTGAACCGATCAGGGTCGCTGGTTTTGTCCGCAATTGCCTGTTCCAGTAGGGGCCATCTCGCCAGCTTGATTGCTGTCTGGGAGAAGAGCGTCGCCAGCTCGTCGCGAGGGACCGCCTTAAAGGGAAGGGGAGAGGCCTCTAGGTCAGCTGGGTCCAAAAGGAATGTGCTTGCCAGGGCAAGCAGAGCTTCCTTGTTTTCCACATAGAGGTAGAGCGTGCCTGCAGAAATTCCGATGGCTTTGGCAATGTCAGACATTTGTGTCTGCTTGAACCCATGGCGCGAGATGTGGTCGAGCGCAGCTTCGGCAATCTCGGAAAGGGTTGTCGCTTGTTTACGCGGCATGTGACTCCCGCTGCCCGGTCCATCTGTAGGAAAGAGACATCTTGAAATCTGACGTTGAATTAATATATAAATGAAGCATTCATTTATTATAAACGGGCAATGATATGAAAATCCAGCAGTTTTTGGCTCTATTGGTCGGGTTTTGTGGGTTTTCGTGGAGTGCGGTTGCGAGTGAGTGGACTCAATATGGTGGGGACGCAGGTGGCAGCCGTCATTCATCCCTTACGCAGATCACATCGGAAAATGTACGTGACCTCGAACAGGCCTGGAGTTTCAGTACGGGCGATCTGATCAATCGGCCGGACGACATCAAAGTCAGTGCCTTTGAGGGGACGCCTATTCTGGTCGCGGGCTCTCTGATTTTCTGTACACCGTTCAACGAGATCGTTGCTCTTGATCCTGGCACGGGGGCTCAGAAGTGGCGTTTTGATCCGAAGATCGCAACGGGGTATCGGCCGGCAAACCAGTTCATCTGTCGTGGTGTGACCTATTGGGAAGACCCTCAAGCAGAGGAGGGCGCTCTATGCCAGTCACGGATCTTTATGGGAACGGCAGATAGCAGGCTATTCGCGGTCGATACGGCTACTGGCGCGCGCTGTCTCATGTTTGGCGGTGCGGGAGAAGTCTCGATTGATCCGGGTATGGAGTTATTGTGGCCTGGAGAATTTCAAATCACGTCGCCACCGGTGATCGTGGGTGACACGGTTGTTGTCGGCTCTGCTATTGGCGACAATGCGCGGGCGGATGCACCCAAAGGGAGTGTGCGGGCCTTTGATGTTCGAACCGGTGAGCCGCGCTGGGACTTTGATCCTGTCGCGCGCGGTGCCGCTGAACAACCTGGCAGCTGGGGTGAGGGCGATGCCGTGCGCACGGGACACGCAAATGTCTGGGCGCCTATGTCCGTTGATGAAGGGCGGGGGCTTGTGTTTCTGCCAACCTCATCTCCGAGCCCGGATTTTTTTGGTGGTGAACGCCCTGGCGACAATCGCTATGCCAATTCTGTTGTCGCTCTGAATGGAACGACGGGTGAGGTCGTCTGGCATTTCCAGACCGTCCATCATGATGTCTGGGATTATGACCTGCCAGCGCAACCAAGCCTCGTGACATTGCAGCGCCCGGACGGGCCCGTCGATGTGGTTGTGCAGGTAGCTAAGACCGGTTTTGTCTTCGTGCTCAATCGTGAAACGGGCGAACCCATTTTTGGTGTGGAAGAGCGCCCCGTGCCGCAAGATGGGCCTGTTGGCGAATTCTTGTCGCCAACGCAGCCTCATCCCGTTGCGCCACCGCCGCTTGTACCGCAGAAAATTACGCCTGAGGAAGCTTGGGGTCTGACGCCATGGGACCGTGGGGTTTGTCGGGATGCGATTGCATCTTATCGCTCCGAGGGCCTGTTTACGCCACCTAGTCCTGAAGGGACGCTCGAGTTTCCTTTCTCAGGAGGTGGTGCGAACTGGGGTGGGATAGCATTTAATCCCGACACCCAGATCATGTATGTGAATACGAGCCGTGCGCTCCATGTCATTAAGCTGATCCCCTCTGAGGAGATCCAGGCCGAACGAGATCGCACGGGGAATTTCATCGCGGAGCAGGCTGGCACGCGATGGGGCATGAGCCGGGAGCTGCTTCTGTCGCCGTTCGATCTGCCCTGTAACCCCCCGCCGTTTGGCATGCTGCACGCCGTTGATCTAAGTGATGGTACGATCAAGTGGGAAGCTACGCTCGGAACCGTTCAGGACATCGCGCCACTGCCGATCCCGTGGGGCCTGGGCACGCCGAATTTCGGAGGACCGTTGGTCACCAAAGGTGGTTTGGTTTTCATCGGGGCAGCGATGGACAATTACCTACGCGCCTTCAATGCAGAGACAGGCGATGAGGTTTGGGCCGGGCGTTTGCCTGCAGGTGGTCAAGCCACGCCCATGACATATGAATGGAAGGGTCGGCAGTATGTCGTGATTGCGTCGGGTGGGCACTCAACGTCCACAACGACGCTTGGCGATGAAGTTATCGCATTTGCGTTGCCTGAGTGATTTCACAGATTGGGCTTGGTGCTGTCTTTCTTGGACATGCGTTCCGCGATTGTCTCCAGGGCCGTCAGGTGGACATTGCGCTTAGCGGGATCATAGGCAGTGATATTCACGCCTCGGACGAGCGTTCGGTGATGGTCGCCTGACTCTGGGTGTGTGTCGACATCAATGATGTTCACGCAGCATGTGTTCTGTTCGAATGTTGCAAAGCTTTTGAGACCGGCGCCCGTCGCCCACCCAAGCAGCGCTCTATTTACGCCGCCATGTGCGACAAGAGCGAGGGATTTCCAGTTGGGGTTGGCAATCACTCTGTTGATCGCGCCCACAATTCGCGTTTCCACGTTGGCGAAGACTTCCCCACCGCCATATGAGGCGCCTGGCTCATGTGCTTTGGCAAAGGCGTAGGCGACTTCGTTGAGGTCAGTCAGGGTCTGATACCGGTTTTGGTCTGAACGGATTTCTTCGAAATCTGGGTCTACTTCAATCTTAAGATTTCTGTCGCTAAAGATGCCATTTGCGGTTTCGACTGTGCGGGGCAGGCCAGAGCACACGATGCGATCAATTCCCACACCCTCCATGAAAGTCCGCATGCCCGCTGCCTGTTCGCGGCCCCAATCGGTCAAGGGGACGGCGCGGCTGTCGGCGACGCGGTTGCCCTGATCATCAACGTAAGACACGTCCCCATGTCGGAACAGATGGATACGGCGACGGTGTGAGCCGTCAAAAGCTTGGCGCATAAAAATACTCCCGGAATGTTGATCCCGGGAGTATAGGCATTTCTTCTTCTTTTGTGTGACGCGCGTTTAGCTTTCGCCAAACACCCGCTGGAAGATCGTGTCTGCGTGCTTGGTGTGGTAGCCCAGATCAAACCGTTCGCGGATTTCTTCTTCTGAGAGAAATTTGCGAACGTCAGCGTCACCCAGAAGCTCTTCGAGAAAGTCGACTGTGGCGCTGCCTGCAACCTGATAGCTGTCCCAAACCTTCATGGCGTTGCGCTGGACCAGACGATAAGCGTCTTCGCGAGAGCTGCCAGCCTGTGTGAGTGCTAACAGAATGCGTTGAGAGTGCACCAGGCCGCCGAGACGGTTCATGTTGCCCAACATGCGCTCAGGATACACAAGCAGATTGTCGACAACATTGGTAAGGCGCACCAGAGCAAAGTCGAGGGTGACAGTTGCGTCTGGGCCGATCATGCGCTCAACAGATGAGTGCGAAATATCCCGCTCATGCCAGAGTGCCACATTCTCCATGGCGGGGTTTACCGCCATGCGTACGATGCGGGCGAGACCGGTCAGATTTTCCGTCAGGATCGGGTTCCGCTTGTGCGGCATTGCAGATGAACCCTTTTGGCCTTTTGAGAAGAACTCTTCTGCTTCGAGCACCTCTGTTCGCTGCAGGTGTCGGATCTCAGTTGCCAGGCGCTCAATGGAGCTTGCGACAACGCCCAGGACTGCAAAGAACATGGCGTGGCGATCACGGGGGATCACCTGTGTCGACACAGGCTCTGGGATGAGGCCCAGAGACTTGGCGACATGTTCTTCAACGTGCGGGTCGATATTGGCAAATGTGCCAACCGCTCCGGAAATCGCGCAGGTCGCGACTTCTTTGCGGGCCATGACGAGGCGTTCGCGGCAACGCTCAAATTCCACATAGGCCTGGGCTAGCTTCACACCAAAGGTGGTGGGTTCGGCGTGGATGCCGTGAGACCGACCGATGGTGATGGTGTCTTTGTGCTCAAAAGCCCGGCGCTTAAGAGCAGCCAAAAGCTTGTCCATGTCTTCGAGCAGAAGATCGGCTGCGCGTACAAGCTGGACGTTGAGGCAGGTGTCGAGAACATCAGAAGATGTCATGCCCTGGTGAACAAAGCGGCTGTCTTCGCCGATGAATTCGCCCAGGTGGGTGAGGAAGGCGATGACGTCGTGCTTAACTTCGCGCTCGATTTCGTCGATCCGGGCGACATCAAATTCGGCCTTGCCCCCGCGTTCCCAGATCGTTTCCGCCGCTTCCTTCGGGATGACACCGAGTTCAGCAAGCGCGGTGCAGGCGTGGGCCTCAATTTCGAACCAGATACGGAACTTGGTTTCAGGGGACCAGATGTCGGCCATTTCCTGCCGGGAGTAGCGCGGGATCATGTTGCTCTCAGTCTTAGATGTAAGAAGAGCGCAGGATGTAGCAGATCGGGGCCGCGGCCTCAACTGGGCCTCAATTGTATGTCATCCGACGATGAGACGGGTGGCGCCGGGGCTTTCTTCGCAGGCTTTCTCAATCATATCAATGAGATAGCTCAGTCGAGCGTCTGGCGGGTTGTTCGTCTGCCAGAACGCGGTGAAGCGCAGCGCAGCCCAGTCATGAATGTCTGCACAATTCAGTGTGACCAGACGTCCGGCCTCCAGATCTTCTGCGACTGTGTCCCGGGTCATGAAGGCCCATCCCACGCCTTGCCGAACGAGATCAAGGGCCAGGGTCGCGGTGTTCACAGCCCAAAGGTCTGTGATGTGTACATGGTAATTGTAGCGGCCCTCATCGACGGCTTCAGATGACAGAATGATCTGACGATAATTGTCGAATTCGGAGAGAGGGAAGGGCGCCGTGATCTGGGCTAGAGGATGGTCTGGCGCAACTACGGGAAAAGCACCGCGCAGGGCGATTTGGCGTCCATCGAAGTGCCGCATAGGCAGCATGTCGTTCAGCGCCAACAGTCCGATATGGGCTTCCCCTGCCTCTAGCCGTTCAGCGATCTTATCTACCTGAATTTCCTGGATGGTCAGCTGCATTTCCGGGTGCTGGCGCGCAAAGTCTGCGAGGGCCGATGTGAGGGGGGCTCTTGGGAAAAGCGAGTCGATGAGGATCGTGGCATTCACAGCGGCCTGTTGTTGCAGGGCTCCAGCCCGGGCAGACAGGCGTTCGATGCGCCGCGCGATCATGTTGGCGTCACGCAGGATGGCCTTCCCTTCATCGGTAAGCTTGGGGCGGTAGCCTGATCGATCGAACAAGGTCAGACCTAGATGTTCTTCCAACTGGCCAATCGTGTATCCAATGGCAGAAACCGTCCGGTTGAGCCTTTTTGCAGCTGCGGAAAAGGTGCCTGTGTCTGCAATTGTTTCGAAAACCGTGAGTTGATCCAAAAGATTGGGGTGCATTTCTTGTCCAGATTTTTTGACAGTGTTGTCCTAATATATCCGATTTTTTTTGATGTTTGAATCGGCCAAATTGCGCAGGCTCGGGAGATGGTCCGAGTCGGAAACTGGGAGAAAACAATGGATCGTCGGGATTTCTTGCGCGGCTCCGCCGCTGTTGGTGCGCTTGCCACAGTCACAAAGCCAACTGTGGCATGGGCGGATAGCGACCCATTTGTCCGATTGGACGGCATGGCACAGGCAGACCTGGTACGTCGTGGCGAGGTGTCGTCACTGGAGCTGGTTGATGCCGCGATCTCTCGCATTGAGAAGCTCAACTCCAAGATCAACGCCGTTGTCAGTACACGTTTCGATAAGGCGCGGGGCCTGGCATCGTCGGGTGATATCCCTGACGGCCCCTTCACAGGTGTTCCTTACCTCATCAAAGATCTGTCTGAGCTGGAAGGCGAGCCCCTTACCTTTGGCTCGAAGCTTTTTGCTGGAAATATCGCTGATCGCGACAATGGTGGTGTGACCCGGGCGAAAGAAGCGGGGTTGGTCATTCTCGGAAAAACCAACACACCAGAATTTGGACTGTTGGGGACAACAGAGTCGGAGTTATTGGGTGCCGCTCGCAATCCTTGGGATCTTGCACGCCATACCGGCGGATCGAGCGGTGGTGCCGGTGCTGCCGTGGCGTCGGGCATGGTGCCTTTTGCTCATGCTAGTGATGGTGGCGGGTCGATCCGCATCCCTGCTTCTATTTGTGGCCTTGTTGGTTTGAAGCCCAGCCGCTCGCGCATGTTCACCAAAGGTGATGACGAGATGCCCGGCGACATCGGTGTGCGCCTAGCCGTCAGCCGATCTGTGCGGGACACAGCACAAATCCTCAATGTGAGTGAGCGCAAAGGGGCAGGGGCTGTATATGAGCCGACAGGGTTTATCGCTGGGCCAAGTTCCAAACGATTAAAGATCGGCTATAGCACGCTTAACTATGCAGGCAATGACGCTTCGCCAGAAGTGAAGGTGGCGCTTGATGCAACCGCAAAACTCTGTGCGGATCTCGGGCATGAAATTGTCGAAACAAAGCCGTTCCTCCAGGCAGACGAGTTCCTTGAAAACTTCATGGGGATCTGGGCATCGTCACCGGCCTTTCTTGTCGACAATGCCTGGCTCATCGGCCTTACCCAATTCCGGTGGACCAATGCCGAAGAGGGGCTGGAACCGTGGACCCGCGGCCTTGCCGAATGGTTTGAGAAGAAGGAAGCCGCCAATCCAGGTGTGGTCGAAAGGTCGGTGGCTTATTTCGACCACGTGGTGCGGGAGTATGACGCTTACTTCGAGACGATGGATGTTGAATTGACGCCTGTGCTGCGTACGCCACCCATCCTGTTGGGCGAACAAGCGCCGGGCGTTCCCTTTGATCAGCTGTTTGAGCGTGTGCTCGACTATGTCTCTTACACGCCTCAACATAATGTGGCGGGCACACCTGCTATCTCTCTTCCGCTTTTCACGAGCTCTGAAGGGTTACCGATTGGCAGCCAGTTTGCGACCAGACGCGGAGGAGAGCGGGCATTGCTGGAGCTTGCCTATGAGCTCGAAGCAGCGCTTCCTTGGACCGACCGTTGGGCACCGACATCAGCTGTCAATCTTTAGCGGTGAGCGGGGCGCTGCTACCAGCGCCCCGCTGGCTATCTGTTATCAATCTGACCACGTACGGATTTGATGCCACACTCCGTGATTCTGTATGGGTTGGAATTGACGGATTTGATGTAGCGCCGCCGTTTGAGTTTTTTGAAAAGCTCGACAGTGAGGCCCGTGAGGACCCAGCCGTCTCGGGTCAAACAGATTGCTTCGACAATCTTACCCTGTTCATCGCGCTCGAGAACGATCCGGCCCCCTTGAGCCATAACATGGAGCACCTTCTGCTCCGGTCTTGAAATATCCACTGGAATTGTGCCCTGGAGTGTATTGGGGAGTATCTAGCTGTTGCGCAAAGCAACACGCCCGCACGGCGATCCACTGCGCGGGGAACTCGGGGCAACCTCTCAGGTTCGTCGAAGACGTTCCTGGGTTACCGAATGGCACTCACAATTAGCATCAAGCCTCCATAGCTTATCTCAGAGATAATGCTGGCAGAGGGAGGCGTCAAGACTGGTTTGTCAGATCAGACCCAGAGTTTTGAAACTCACATGGGAGCCTTTGCCGATCACAAGGTGATCGTGCACCGAGATGCCGAGAGGTTTCGCGCTCTCTACTATCTGGCGGGTCATATCTATGTCTGCCTGGCTCGGTGTTGGATCGCCGGACGGGTGATTGTGAACCAGGATGAAGGATGAGGCGCTGAGCTCCAGCGCGCGCTTGACCACCTCACGGGGATAGACCGGCGTATGGTCTATCGTTCCTTTTTGCTGGACCTCATCTGCAATCAGAACGTTTTTGCGGTCCAGGAACAGGATGCGGAATTGCTCAGTGTCATTGTAGGCCATGGACGCATTGCAATAGTCGATGAGCGCAGCCCAGGAGGAGAGAGCAGGGCGGTCCATTATTTTTGCTTGTGAGAGCTTCAGTGCCGCTGCTTGCACGATTTTAAATTCGCTGATGACGTTTTCGCTGACGCCCTCTGTCTCTGCCAGGCGGGCCGGATCGGCGGCGATGACCGCCCCAAAACTTCCATACTGATCGATAAGCGCTTTTGCCAGAGGCTTCACATCGCGTCTGGGAATGGCGCGAAACAACACCAATTCGAGCAGCTCATAATCCGCGATGCCGTCAGCGCCTGCTTTTGCAAAACGCTCCCGCAACCGTTGCCGATGGCCGGCATAATGCGGTTTCAGCTCTTGTTCGGTGTCGGGCTTTGGAGCGTCAGCCATAGGGTGGATGATCAAGTCCGGCGGGCGATTTCGTGAATATTTCTGCCCCATCGGCGGTGATGCCGATCGTGTGCTCAAACTGTGCTGAGAGAGACCTATCGCGGGTCACGGCAGTCCACCCATCGTTCAGCATTTTGACCGCGGCCTTGCCGGAATTGATCATCGGCTCGACGGTGAAAAACATGCCTTCATGAAGCGCCATGCCTTCGCCGCCGCGACCATAGTGGAGAACGTTTGGGATATCATGGAAGACACGTCCAATGCCGTGTCCGCAGAATTCACGCACGACAGAACAGCGTTCGCCCTCAGCATATGTTTGGATCGCGGCGCCAATGTCACCAAGTGTCGCGCCTGGTTTTGCAGCTGCAATGCCGCGCATCATGGCTTCGTAAGTGATGTCGCAGAGCCGTTCGACTTTGCGATTGACCTTGCCAACGTAATACATGCGGTTGGTATCGCCGTGCCATCCGTCTTTGATGAGTGTGACGTCGACGTTGACAGCGTCGCCGTCGCGCAAGACACGGTCGCCTGGAATGCCATGGCAAACGACATGATTGACCGATGTGCAGCAGGATTTGCGAAAGCCGCGATAGTGCAGCGGCGCGGGCACGCAGTCGTGCTCCATTGAATAGTCGAAGACCCATTGATCGATCTGGTCGGTGGTGATGCCGGGAACGATTCTATCGGCGAGCATGTCGAGAGCGCCTGCTGCCAACTTGCCCACGATGCGCATTTTCTCAAATGCCTCGGGCCCGTGGATCTTCAATTGGCCCATCGGCTGTATGTCATGGTCGGCGAGGTCGGTCATCATGGCCGGTCGGTCTTTCTTAGAACGTCTGTTTTGGTATCTAGATAACAACTTCCAGACGGTGATCAAGCGTGATCTCGTCTGGGGTGAGTCTACAGGAATAACAGAGGACCTCAACGCCTGCGGCAAGCGCTGCAGTGAGGCTTTCTGTGTATTTTGGGTCAATATCTGCCGCAGGCTGCATCGACGTGCAATCTGAGCGCTGAACCAGGAAAAAAACAATAGCGCGGTGACCTTGCTTCGCCATTTCGGCGAGTTCGACCATGTGTTTGGCGCCACGTGCGGTCTTTGAGTCTGGGAACTCGGCCAAGCCGTTTGTGCGCGAAAGCGTCACGCTTTTCACCTCTACATAGGCGGTGGGGCGTTCTGGGTCTTCCAACAAAAGGTCTATACGGCTGTTCTCGCCGTATTTGACCTCGCGACGGAGTGACTTGTAACCAGTCAGCTCCGGAATGTGTCCGGCATTGATCGCATCCTCAACAAGGACGTTGGCTTTGCTGGTATGGACTCCCACCAATGAGGTTCCGTCGTCTACCAGCTCCCAGGACCAAGCGAGTTTACGTTTCGGATTGTCACTTTTAGAAAGCCAGACCCTCGAACCAGGTTCTGCAAGGCCCATCATGGAGCCAGGATTGGCACAATGAGCAGTTGCTTCTGTTCCGTCGTCAAACCGGACGTCCGCGAGGAACCGCTTGTACCTCTTAAGGAGCTTGGCGGAGATGAGGGGAGGGTCAAATTTCATGGGCCGCACCATAAGGTTTGCGGGGGCGGTCCGACAAGCTCTTGGTCCCGGCCTCGTCGGCGCTATATGCTGGGGCATTGTCTATTTGTCTGGAGTTCCTGATGTCTGAAACCGGCTCACCCCGCCTGGTCACCGCTGCTGTTCTGCTTATTGGAGACGAGATCCTGAGCGGACGCACAAAGGACGCGAACCTGAACTTTATCGCTCGCTACCTAGGCGATATCGGCATTCAGGTGCGTGAGGCCCGGATCGTGATTGATGACAGGGACAAAATCGCGGAGGCCGTGAATGCCTTGCGTGCGTCGTACGATTATGTGTTTACCACTGGCGGTATCGGACCAACTCATGACGATATTACGGCGGATTCGGTGGCGCATGCCTTTGGAGTCTCCATCGACAAGCATCCCGACGCGATGGGTATTCTGACCCGCCACTATGAGGAAACGGGCGGAGAATTTACCGAAGCGCGCCAACGTATGGCCCGTATTCCTGACGGCGCAACCCTGATCCCCAATTCTGTCAGTAAGGCGCCTGGCTTTCAGTTGGAGAATGTCTTTGTCATGGCCGGTATTCCCATCATCGTCCAGGTAATGATGGATGCTTTAGCGGACCGCCTTGAGGGTGGCGCTCGCATGATCAGCAAGACCATTGACTGCTTTGTCGGCGAAAGCGCTGTTGCAGATGAGTTAGGTGCGATCCAGGAGCGGTATCCAAGCGTGGGTATCGGCAGCTACCCGTTTTTTCGGGACAAGCAATATGGGACCTCCCTGGTGTTGCGGTCGGTCGAATCGGATCAGCTGGACCAAGCCCTAAAAGCGACGTTTGACCTTGCGGCAAGGGTTGGAGGGAACCCGGTGGAGCGGGGAAGCTAATCTCGACTGTCTTAACCTTGAATCCCAGACAAAGAGCGGGAGTCAGGTCATTTGACGTCGTTTTTTTGCAACATTAACCTCAACATTACGAAGTTTTCAGCTGTACGCAGGGTTATTTTCGGTACACTGTTTGGCATAACTCGTTACTGTGCCTCACTGAAATGCTCGTAAGTGGAGGTTCATTTGAACGGAGCTGGCGCCTGATTTGTTTTGTCAGGAGCCATGGAGGGGGATCCTTTTTTGATCCTGTTTCGTGCAAAGGGGTTCCAGTGGAGGGGCTCTCGAGTAGACTGAAGGCTCGGGCAACGAAGACGAACTAATTGTGGGTACTAAAACCCTGAGGGAGAACGCGAAATGAAGAAGTTTGCTGCCATTGTGGGGATCGCTGCAGGCATGTCGATGATGAGCACTGGTGCGATGGCGCTGGATTCAAACTTCGACAGCATGTCTAAAGCTGGCAAGCACCAGTTCTATGTTTGGTGCACTGGTAAAGATGACTATGTCGAAGCTGCTGATGGTTCTGACGCGAAGGACGCACAGTCCAAGATCGCTGCATCAGCTGGCAACACTTGCTGGCCTGTCTGGCAGGGCATGGTCAACTAAGCCTGCTGACATTGAGTTTTGAGACGGCGGTCCTTTGGGCCGCCGTTTTCTTTTGTGCGTGAAGTGGCACACATCCAACGAGATCACGATGTAAGTCGATGAGTAGACACACCGATGCACAACGTCGGCCCTTGAGACCAACGCTGCGCATCATGGGTGTCCAAAACAGCCGGCCAATGGCCAGATTATTCCGCCGCGGATTTAGCGGGCAGACCGCTGGTTTGATTGGACGGCCGCTCCTTGTCTACTGCCATAAGCAGCGATGGCAGGAGAAGGAAATCAACGATTAGGGCCACCGCAATCGTGATGGCGGTCAGCAGTCCCATGTCGGAGTTTAATCTGAATGGCGACAAGGTCAGAACCATGAACCCTGCGACCAAAACAAATGTCGTGACGGTTAGCGCCGACCCTACCTGCCTGAAGGCGTACTGGATCGCCGCACCTGCATCCAAGTTCTGCTCCCGCCTCCCTCTTAGGTATTTGCTGAGGAAGTGGATGGTGTCGTCAACGACAATGCCAAGCGTCATGCTTACAACGGGCGCAAGGGATAAGCCTACTTCTCCGATCATCAATCCCCAGATGCCGAAGGCTATGCCAATAGGGATGAGATTTGGGATCAGGCTTATGAAGCCGATTTTGAACGACCTTAGGACGATCACGAGAATGGCAGAGATCAGTGTGATCGCAATGAGCGCACCACTGATCATGCTTCGTGTGCTCCGCTGCCCGATGTGAGAAAACATCAAATTGGAACTGGACGCTTCGAACCGAGTATGAGGCAGGTTCTCTTTGAGCCACAAGTCAAACCGTTGTTCGACATCCAGCATCTGCTTAGTGGTCATCGCGTCAAAGGCAACTGTCACGCGGGTCGCGGATTTATCGAGATTGACCTGATTGTTCAGGTTTAGGCCATAGGGTAGCGACATTTCGTAGAGCAAAAGATATTGCGCAGCGAGTTCTCTTTCGTCTGGAAGCTTGTGCCACGCGGGTGAATCACCGTGCATGTTCCGGTTCAGGCGTTTCATCGTCTGGGTGATTGCATAGACGTGATGGACCTCCTCCTGTGTATGCAGGTAGTCAACAAACTTCTGAACATCTGCCAGGAATGCTGGTTCGTTCACACCGCCAGTTTCATCTGCTTGCAACGCATATTGAATGTTGTTGGGGCCGATAAGGTTATCAATGGCGTAATCGGTGTCCTGACGGAACTCTGTGCTCTGATCAAAATAGGTCACAAAATCATCGTTGATCTCGTTGTTGGGAATGAATGACACAAAAACCAGGGTGAGCGCCAACGTACCAAACAGCACAAGTCGATAGTTGTCGCTAACAGAGCGGCTAATAATATCAAAGATCGTATGTTTTCTGTCCGACCGTGTCTTCACGCGGATAGGCATAACAGCGATAAACGCCGGGAGAAACGTGACGCTCAGCACAAAGGCTGCCGTGACGCCCGCGGCGACGATGTTCCCGAGATGCACTATCGGCGGGACGTCCGACGTATTTAGCGCCAAAAATCCGATAACTGTGGTGAGCGACGTTAGAAAGATTGGCTGAAAATTGACGCGAAGGCTCTCGATGATGGCCGACTCTTTGTCTCCGCCGGCCCTCATGGTTGCTAGGAAAGTAATCAGGAAGTGAACTGTGTGTGCTACGGCGATTGTCAGGATTATGTTTGGCGCTGACGCAGATGGCGGCGTGAGCTTGTAGCCTGTCCAACCAAAAGCACCCATGCCAGCGAGTATTGACATAAACAACATTAGGGTCGTCGCGATCGTTGCGCTAACGCTGCGAAAAAACAACCCGAGCAGGATGATAATTGCCAAGAACATGAGTGGGACGAGTGTCGTCATGTCTTGTCGAGCATTTTCGCCAAAGGCGTTGTTGAACATGACCATACCCGTGAGACCTACCTGCAGATTCGGGTCTCTAGCTTCCAGCTCTCTGGCCAGGTTTCTGACGTAAGCCGCAACCTCCGGCACCTCTGTCATCGATTTTCCGGGTAGGTGTATTGTGACATTAATACCTGTCACAGACGCTTCCTCGTTGATGATCCGCTTCACAATGAGGGGCTCATTCAACGCAATGTTCTCCATTTGAGAGAGGTCGGCGCTACTGGCTGCGCTCGGGTTTTGAACGAGATCGCCGACGACCAGATCGTCTCCAAACGCCTGCGAATGTTGATAATTGGTGATTGAATCTACACGCGTAGAATAGGGGACCTGCCAAGCCTTTTCAGTGAGCCATTGTATGCTGGTCAGGGTTTGATTTGTGAAGACATGTCCGTCGGCGGGGGTGATCAAGAAGACAACATTGTCTGCGCGGTCGTAGCTTGCTTGCAGTGCTTCAAACGCGCGAAGCTCTGGATTGTCGGGCGAAAAGAACGCACGGTAGTCCGTTGTGAATCCCAAGAATCTTCCGCCGCTGGCTACGCCTCCGACTGCGATTATCGCCGTGATAATAACAAGCCAGCGCCATTTGATGAGAAGTTCTGCATATTTGACGATCATCGGTTTTTCCTATTGTCAGGTGCGCGGACCGTTTTCCGGCGACCAGCTTTGATCAAATCAGGCCGAGGCTTGAGAGGCCGATATAGACGATGGAGAGCCAGCTCACGATGAAGCTGACGGTACGAAAAAAGGGAATGCCGAGGCCGTAGCAGAGGTAGTGGGCAATCCGCGCGTAGGTGTAAATGAAGGCAACAGCGACGACCGACGTCTCAACACTTCCCGTCAACGACGCTGCAAAACAGACGCCGATAAAGGCCGCCAGGTTTTCAGCTGCGTTGGTGTGTGCCTGACGAAGCCGGCTTGCCCAGGCCGGGAGTGGTGTCGGGTCGGACTTTGGATCGCCGCCCAGAACCGAACCCACTCCTTGTACGACGGCTGCTGCTGCCAAGTAGGGCAACCACATCACGACTGTGACCAGGCATGCGAAGACAATGGCTTCCTGCATTCGAGATGTTCCTTTTCGTTTGTTGTTCGGAATGTTGATAAATACAACAATACAAATATGATCTATTGTTGTATTTATCAACAATAATTTTGTCGGATTTTTGAGTGTCTTTGCCGTTGGGCTGATCTAGATCATCAGATTGTCAGCAAACCTTGTGAGCGTGCGGCGCGTCGTCTCGACGTCCGCGTCCTTGATGCCGTCCAAGGCTCTGGTTGCCACTTTTTGAACAATTGGGAGAAGGTGTTGCCGGGTCTTGGCGCCTAGCGGCGTTATGGAAATAGTCAGCTGTCGGCCGCTTTGCGCGTGGACGGCACGTTTTATCCATCCCTTGCTCTCCATGCGCGCAAGGAGCCTGGTAACGTTTGTCTTCTCTTTCTTGAGTTTTAGAACGAGATCGCCATGGTCAATGCCTGTTTCCGGCAGGAGCATCAGGGTCACGAATTCCTCCGGCGTTGCATCGTGGCCTTCGGCTTGAAAGGCTGACCGCATGGCGGTTTTGAATAGGTAGCTCGCCTGATGCAGTGCGACGCCGATCGTCTTTTCGGCATTAATTTGACGGCGTTTTGTCATTTGATCTGCAAGGCACTGATTGCCCAATTGCTCCTTTGGGAGACTGCCAACGCTGACGGATCATAAGCGCGGAGAGCTCAGATCCAATATTCCTCGATTGTTGATTATGTCAACCTTTTGTCCCGATCGCCGGGCCGGTTTGTCGCTATTCCGGCGGAATAAGACCGTTCACCAGGAGTGTTCCCAAACCGGTCCTGCCGCATTATGGTGGCGCCGCTCGTGCCTCGCCGAGTCGTCCGTGTTAGGGCGTAGATATCCATGGGGCCCCATGGCGAAATTGGTATACGCAGCAGACTTAAAATCTGTCGCCCGTAAGGGCTTCCCGGTTCAAGTCCGGGTGGGGCCACCATTCTCACACTCGGTCACGACAGCCTTATTTCGTTCGATGTCCTAGCACGAACGGACAAAGAGCGAGCGGTGGTCACAGCCGCGCCCTATGTCGATCTTCACCATTTACAGCTCCACCACTTTGTTTTTCGACTCCCCGAGTGCCTCAAAATCTTAGCTTCGAGCCATAAAACCCCCGAAATTGGGCCTCGCTCTTTTTGCGTCTGAGCCGCTAATCACGGCGGGATCAACGGCCGCCTATGCGGCATGTCGCTAGGCACTGACGCTGATCAGATCAAGAGCCTCATCACCTATGGGTAAGTTGGCCCTTCCTCCGATTGGCTGTCCTCTAATGCTTGCGGGTTGTTCTTGCGATGTCGCGATTCTTGTCCAAGGGGGGCGAGTGGGGTGACCGAAATCTCAGATTTCGCCCCCTCAGGCGGTGAAATGTCGCCCCATTACGACAAAGTGTTCAATCTGGCGCATGCCGGCTGATTTCCTTGCGATTGTCGGAGCTTTCAGCCACGTGGCTGAGTAGTTCATGGCGCTCTTTCTAAAATAAACCGTTTATATAACCAAATATTTAGACCGCCATGGGCATCATTCCTCCGTACCGAGGGTCTCTTCTGATCCTCTCCTGAGTGCGAGGCCCTGATGCAATCAGACGAAGTGGGTAATCTCGACCAGACCACCCTGAGTGGTGTTTTTCGGGCGGTGGCGTTTGGTCTTGCCGTGTTGATTTTCGCACAGACGATATTCGCCTATCTCATTCATGGACAGGTACGGCTTGGAATTATTGCTGCGTCGACGTCGGGGTGTGTCCTGATTGCGCTTGGCGTCTGGTCAATGTTCCGCGCAGATGTGCGCGTGCCTGCGTGGATTTTGATGACGACGTTGATCATGCTCAGTGCTCTTGCCTCCTTTGCAACAGGCGGAGTCGACGGCAGTATTGCGGCGCTCTTCATTATCTCGCCGTTGGGAGCGGCCTATTTTCTTGGAACTAGGTCATCCCTCTTTTTTGGTGCGGTAAGCATTCTCTCGATCGTCGGTCTCTATACCATCGATGAAATGGGCTATATCCCAGATAACCCGTTAGACCCTCACAATGTTCGTGTCGCGCACACGGTGATGTTGATGTTTCTCATCAGCGCTGCTCTGTTTTTATCCGTTGTGTTTACCCGCCGGGTCGCAAGCCATGCGTTGGAAACCCAAAAGAGCCTTCGTAAAGCAGAGGAAGCGGCGAGGGCGAAGACTGATTTTCTGGCCAACATGTCACATGAGATCCGTACACCCATGAATGGGGTGACTGGCATGTTGCAATTGCTCCTTATGTCGCCTCTTGATGATGAGCAAAGACATCAAGCCAAACTTGCCCTTTCCTCTGCAGAACACCTAATGGTTTTGCTGAATGACACTCTGGACATGTCGAAACTGGAAGCTGGCCAGCTCAGGTTGGAATCGATCAATATTGATCTTTCAGAACTTGTGACCATGTCGGCGGAGACCTTCACAGGAGCAGCCAGTGAAAAAGACATAGAGATAAAGGTTCATCTGGAAGAGGATTTGCCAACGGAGATCATTGGCGACCCCACGCGCTTGAAACAGATATTGATAAATCTGGTAGGAAACGCGGTGAAGTTTGTTGGAGGGGGCGGGCATGTCCACGTATCCGTCAAAAAACGCAGTAAGGGTGGTCGCGATGTGCTCCGGTTTGAGGTCGAGGATGATGGTATTGGCGTGCCCGACCATCTACAGCAACACATTTTTGAACGCTTCACCCAGGCACAGGCAACTACCACACGCCAGTTTGGCGGGACGGGGCTGGGGCTTTCAATTTGCAAACAGTTGACTGAATTGATGGCTGGTCGTATCGGCGTGGTTAGCGACGGTGCGACGGGAAGCCTGTTTTGGTTTGAAATCCCGTTGCAAAGGACGACCGCACAAAACGCCTGCGGATCTGAGAAGGCGGGCGCTGAGTCCCGAGGAGAAGGCGAGGTTTGCATTGAACTTCCAGCGAAGACTCACCTATCCATTCTCCTGGCAGAGGACAGCCATGTGAACCAGCAGGTTATTCGGGCTTGCTTGTTGCCGTTTGAGGTTGATTTGACCTGCGTGGAGAACGGTGAGGAGGCTGTCCGCATGCTCAGCGAGGAAAGCTTTGACGCTGTTCTCATGGATGTTCAAATGCCCGTCCTTGATGGTGTTCAAGCGACAAAACAGATTCGAAATTCTGCGGAATCCTGGTCAAACACGCCGGTGATTGCGCTTACTGCAAATGCAATGGAAGGTGACCGTGAAACTTACATTGGGGCAGGAATGGATGGGTACGTATCTAAACCTGTCGATCTTGAACTTTTGTTGCATGAGGTCATGCGGGTGACCGGCTTTGATTTCTGGACCGATAGCCCGTCGACTGCCGCTGCAGCGGACGCCGAGGCCCGGGAAGTTTCTCGTATCTGACCATTTGGAAAAATCAGACAATTTTTCTGCCGTCTGATGCTCTGGCGCCGGTCCAGAGTAGTTTTTGTGTATAGTGCTCCTCAAACCTATGGAATGTGCGGGGGAACGCGATGCGCTGGATTTATGGAGCCGGAGTGCTGGTGGTTGTGGCAGGTCTTTCTGCCTATTTCTATGTTCAACATCAACTGAATGCGCCGCTCTTTACGGAGGAGCGGCAGCAGCAAATCGAAGCGGAGGTTGCGGCTCAAAATGAAGAGGCGTTTACACGTCCAGCGCCGCAGCCAGCGACATACCCTCCTTCCAATTCTTTGAACAATGCCTATTTCGGGGACCTACATTCCCACTCAGCTTTGTCTTTTGACTCTTACATTTTTGGCAACCGGCTGTCCGTCGACGAGGCTTATCGGATCGCCAAGGGTAATGCATTCGAAACTGCCTCTGGTGAGCGAATTCAACTCTCGGTGCCTCTCGACTTTGCCGCAGTAACGGACCACGCGGAGGGTTTTGGTCTGTTTGAAACATGTGCAGGGGACGCCGTCTCGGATGATTTTATGAATCTGTGTCGGCGCTTTGAAACGCCTAACGCCAATTTCTTTCTTGATCTTAGGGAGTCTGGTGAAAAACGGCCGCCTGAGAACCTTGGTGGTGCCGACGATGCGATCGGAGAAGACCAAGCTCGTTCCACCTGGGCTCAGATCGTGGCCGCTGCGGAACGACATAATGAGCCAGGTCGTTTTACGACCTTTGCCGCTTATGAATATTCACCGCCTTTGCCTGACAGGGGCAAAATCCACCGAAATGTCATCTTCCGAAACGATACGGTGCCGGCACGGGCGATCTCCGCTTTTGATGCGCTAACAGAGATCAATCTCTGGGATATGATTTCGGCAGATTGTGAAGCACCGTGCGATTTTATCACCATTCCCCACAATCCGAACAAGTCCTGGGGGCTGGCGTTTGCGAGCCACACCATCGACGGAGACGCCTACACAGCGGATGATTGGAAGATGCGGGATGAGGTCGAGCCGCTGGTGGAGATTTTTCAGATCAAAGGCAACTCAGAATGCAGCCTGGGCTTTGGTGCCACAGACGAAGAATGCGGCTTTGAACAGTTTTTGCCTCCCTGTGCGGAAGGTCAGACGACGCAATGTATTCATCCGACGTCTATGGCGAGAGATGGCCTCAAGCTTGGGCTGAAGCTTGAGGACGAGCTGGGTTTCAACCCGCTAGACTTTGGCATGATTGGCAGCACGGACACGCATAACTCCAATCCCGGCAACGCTGAAGAATATGATTTTCGCGGTGCTGCTGGATTGTTTACAGGGAATGCGAACCTGCGCCTTCGTGGTCTGCGGGGTGGTGCAGCAGCCACCGTCCAAAACCCTGGCGGGCTTGCCGTGGTTTGGGCGCCTGAGAACACTCGTGATGCTTTGTTTGACGCGATGGAGCGCAAGGAAGTTTATGCGACCAGCGGCACACGCATTCGTCTGCGTTTCTTCGGTGGGCCTGCTTATGACGAAAACCTCATGACTGCAGATAACCCGATCGAAATCGCCTACCAGCAGGGTGTACCAATGGGTGGCATGCTGCGACCAACAGAAGACGAGACGCCTGCATTTTATGTTCATGCTTTGCAGGACCCGTTGAACGCGCCATTGGATCGTGTGCAGATTATCAAGGGCTGGGTTGAAGATGGGGATGTCAAAGAGATGGTCTTTGACGTTGCGTGCAGCGATGGACGCGTTGTCGATGAAACGACTGGACGATGTCCTGCCACTGAGGCAGCCGTTGATCTCACAAATTGTGCTTTCGACGCGGATAAGGGGGCGCAGCTTCTGCAAACAGTGTGGCAGGACCCAGACTATGATGCAGGTCAGCGGGCGTTTTATTACGCCCGTGTTGTACAGAATCCGACCTGTCGATGGTCAACCTATGATGCTCTGCGGTTGGGAGAAGCACCGTCTGCCGACCTACCAAGCACGAGCACGGAAATGGCGTGGTCTTCTCCCATCTGGGTGGGCGGCCAATAGGGGGCTGGTCTACCAGCCCGGCACCTCTATTTTGAAGTGCTCTCTGCCTTTCTATAGCTCCACGCGGATAGAGAGAGCACAAGGACGGACATAATGAATGCAAAGGTGACATTGCCGGTCCAACCGGCCCAGTCATAGGCGACGGTGCCTGCCCAGCTTGCCATGCCGCCGCCCAGGAACATCAGAAAAATGTAGACGGTCATCAGTCGGGTTCTTACCGCCGCGTCCTGATTGAGGAATGTCATCCGCCCGGTAATGTCGATGACGGGGCCGACCAGATTCATCGTGATCAGTGGGATCATGAGGAGCCAGAGGTTGTTGCCAAACACGAAGAGCGATGCGACACCCGCCAGCTGTATTGCGGCCAGGATGGTGCGGGCTTTATAGGCGCCGACCTTGTCAGCCCATGCCCCCATGCGCGGCGTTGTCACCAGATTGAGAGCTGAAATTGCGGCGAGAAAACCCACTGTGTCGACACCATAGCCCATTTCGGGACTGGTCAGGTGAAGCCCCAGTCCTAACCAGACAGCAAGGAAAATGCCGAAACTCAAGGCCTGGATCGCGCCAGCGCGAATGATGTCGGGATGCGCTTTGATGATTGGGAGAATGGAAAAGATCAATTTTCCGTAGGACTGACGGGTCGAGGTTTGATGTTCGCGTTCTTCCATGATGAAAGGGAGGGCGATGGAGACGATCAACATCAGGGTTGCCGCGACAAAATAAATTGTGCGCCAGCCAAAGTTCTCCCCTAAAAAACCTGCGCCAGCCCGTGCGAGGAGGATGCCCCCGATAATACCTGCGGTCAGAATGCCAGTTGCATGGCCGAGCTCTGAGGGGCTCACGCGCTTCGACACATAGGCCGGAAGCAGATAGGGCGCGATGGTGAAAAAACCGAGGATTGTTGAGCCTGCGATGAACAGTCTGAAATCCTGCACTAGGGCCATGGCGAGAATGCCGCAGAACTGTCCGGCGACGAATATTGAAGTGAGCCGTCTATTGCTTACCCGATCGCCGAGCGGCAACAGAAGAAGTATGCCGAGCGCCAGAGCGATTTGGTTGAGAGCGGGGACTGCGCCAATCATGGCAGCGCTTACGCTGAATTCCTCTGCGACACGGGCGATGATTGGGTGAATGTAGTAGGCGTTGGCTGTAACCACCGCGCTGGCGAGCGCCAGCATGTAGAGCTTTGCTTTGCTCAGATGTTTGGTCGTGTCTTCATTAGGTTCTATAGGCTCAGGGGTAGCCGTGGACATACTCAACCTTTTTGATTTTGGAAGCGGGAAGGACGTTAGTCGCCTTTTGAGAATTCCTCAGTGATCGCCGCGAGGTACTTGGCCATGTCTGCTGTGGCCTTTGTTCCCAATGCTTCGTCCAAACGCGCATTAATTTCCCTAAAAGGTTTTTCTGCGTGTTTCAGCGTTTTCTTTCCATTGTCTGTCAGTTCCAGCAACCAGGTGCGGGCGTCTGTATCGCTTCGGCGGCGGACAACAAGGTCAGCTTTGGTCAACCGCGTTATCATAGCGGTGATGGCTGACTCGTTTTGTTTAAGGCGTCGAGCGAGATCTCTTTGCTTCACTTCCGTAGATGAGGCGATGAGGTTGAGGACGGCGACCTGCGCGGTGGTGAGGCCGGCGAAATCCATCAATACATTGTCTGCTTGGGTTTTTAAGCGGTGAGCTGCGATCTGCAGTAGGAAATAGAGTCGTTCTTCGTGTGCTGACATGCCGCCATCATAAACCCCTTGTCAGGATCACCCAACTTTCCTATATAAGCTTCACTAGTGAAGTAAATGGAGAAGGCAAATGGGTGCGATAGATGTTTGGTCTCAGATAACGACGCAACGCATGGCGGATCGGCCATGGATGGACACTCTGTTGCGGTGGACAGGGCGGCCCGGTGATAGGTCGACCCCAGATGTTGCGGGAACCCTCTCCGCGATGGATGCGGCAGATGTAGATATTATGTTTCTATCTGCCTGGCAGGGGCCGGAAGGGTCTTTGATCAGCAATGAAGAGGTTGCGGAGTCAATTGATGCGGCGCCAGATAGGTTTCGCGGATTGGCGACCGTTGACATCAACAATCCCGTCGAAGCCGTCCGTGAGATCCGCCATTGGGTGGATGGTGAGCGCTTTGTCGGTGTGCGTCTCGTTCCGTGGTTGTTGGACCTGCCGCCAAATGATCGGCGGTTTTATCCAATCTATGTCGCTTGCGTTGAAGCAGGTGTTCCGTTCTGCACACAGATTGGCCATACAGGACCGCTCTGTCGTTCGGAACCAGGCCGTCTCATTCCATATCTGGACGATGTGCTGCTGGACTTCCCTGATCTGAAAGTTGTCGGTGGACATGTCGGGTTCCCGTGGATTGATGAGCTGGTCTCCCTCAGCCTCAAATACCCTAACTTGTACGCAGACACATCCGCTTATGCGGTGCACCGATTGCCGGAAGATTTTGTAAAATTCATGAAGGGGCCCGGGCAGTCACGCGTTATGTTTGGTACGAATTGGCCGATGCTTTCCCCCAGCCGGTGTCTTAAACATCTTGATGCGCTTGGCCTGTCAGATGAGGGCAGGGAGCTCTTTCTCAGCGGTAACGCTCGGCGGGTATTCAGTCTGTGAAATCAAGACTTCGGGGAAACCGGTTGGCTAACGCCTGCCTTTGTCGGCAAACCGATCAGTTTCATCGGGCATCCAGGTCTGCAAACACGTCTGCAATTTTGCGAGGTCTATAGGTTTTGAGAGATAATCGTCCATCCCCGCTGCCAAGCATTTTTCACGGTCTCCCTTAATCGCATTCGCGGTGAGGCCAACGATGGGCACGTGCCTCCCGAGCGCTTTCTCTCTTCGACGGATCTCGGCCGTCGCATCTATCCCGCTCATTATCGGCATCGACATGTCCATAAAGATTAGGGTCGGCTGGTGGGTTGCCAACATGTTCAGGGCCTTTAGGCCGTCACCTGCGAACAAATAGGCGACGCCAAGGCTGTCGAGGTAGGAGCCGATGACCTTTTGATTGACCAGATTGTCCTCCACCACCAACACGAATGGTGGTCCATGCACCTCAGGTTGGCCTGTATCATCGTTTGCGCTGATAACTGAAGGTGATGTGGTGGTGTGGGTGAATCCTTTGAGGGAGCTAACAAGCGCCTCAGAGAAAACCTCCACAATTGAGTCAAACAAGAGAGAGGAGGAGATCGGCTTTGTTATGAGCCGCTGTCCACCCGCTTGGAGAATATCTGCTTGTGACAAAGAGCTCGATGCGACGGTTGTCGCAATGACAGGAAACTCAAATGGTTCTTCGTCAAGTCTCAGGTTTCTGATGAAATTCAATCCTTCTTCTTCGCCAACGTTCAAATCGAGAATAGTCAGCGCGGGCTTCCTCATCTCGTCTTTTGTACGGTTGATAAGGGAATGTGCGTCCTCAATGGTCGCGCAGGCGGCGGCGTCCGACCCCCAGCTACCCAGGATTTCAATAGTAGACGCACGGGTCTGCGGATCTGCGTCAATGATGAGCACGAAATTGTCTCTTATCTCTGCAGGGAAGCCTTTTTCTTTTTCATCGGTCAGGTGTACCGGCAGGTCCAGCTCGAAAGAGAATGTGGACCCTCGGCCGAGTTCACTTTCGACCTTGATTGAGCCCCCCATTTTTTCGATCAGCATCTGGCAGATTGTAAGACCGAGTCCTGTACCTTCGAACTCGCGGGATCCTGTATTGTCCACTTGGTTGAACTTATCAAAAATTGTGTTCAGGCGATCTTTCGGGATGCCGATACCTGTGTCATCCACCTGAACCGTGATACTCGCCCGGCCACTTTGCTCCACGCCGGAAATATTTATGGAGACATGTCCTTCCTGCGTGAATTTCACAGCGTTCCCTACAAGGTTCAAAAGAACTTGCCGCACGCGACCGCCATCGCCGACAAATTGCTTGGGCAGCCGAGGGTGAACCCGCGAAACGATGTCTACCTTTTTCTCATTGGCGGTCGGCGCGGCCAATGCCGTCACATCGTCGACCAGGTCCCGAAGATTGAATGGTTCGTCTTCCAGTTCCAGCTTGCCATCATTGATTTTTGAAAAGTCGAGAATGTCATTGATGATTGTGAGAAGGGCATTCCCAGACTGTAATATTGTGTTGGCATAGTTTTTTTGAGTGGCGTTCAGCTCCGACATAAAGAGCAGCTCCGCCATGCCCAGGACACCATTCATGGGCGTCCTTATCTCATGACTCATATTGGCGAGAAACTCTGATTTGGCATGATCGGCGGCTTCGGCCTTTTGTCTCGCGGCCTCAATATTTTCGCGGTCCTGGGTGACCTGTTTCTCCAATGGAAGAAACACCCCAAGTACAATGAAGCCCACTACTCCAAGGCCCGCTATCGCAATGATTAAGAGCACGCTTTGCGACCAGGTCTGACTCTCCCGTGTTAGACGACGAAGGGTCGCAACCGTTTCAAATGTCTTTGGTTCAACGGACGTTCTCATTAGCGCTTGAAACTGACGAATACGCACGGACCTCTCTTCCGGCGATAAGGGCACTGAAAATATCGGAGCAGCGAGTGTGATCACTTCTCCCACAAGTGTTTCAAGCGGCCGGCCTGTTTGTGAAAGCTGGCCGGTACCGCCTGGTCCGTCGGAGGCATTTGATTCCTTGCCATCATGCGCCGCTTCGTCCTCTTGTTCCCACAAGGAGGCCAATGCCGCCGGCATTTCATCGCCAAGACCATATTGTCTAGCGGTTACTTGGAGGTCGAACTCGTTGGTCTCGAGAACTCCTTCAATGACAGCTGAGTAATCATCCTCGTCCTCAGAAATATCATCATCAGCGCCGCCATCGGGATCAACGGAACGAATAGCCGCAAATATCCTCAGACCTTCTGAAAAACTCGCTTCCGCGTCATGATAATAGGCGGAATCGACATCGCGCGTTTCGACGAGCAGATCGAGTTCTGTGCGCAGCAACGCCTCCAGCATTGTGTTTATCGCATAGGAGTAGTTCGCAAATGCGTGCTGAGCTTGAATTGTATGCCGACCGATGAGAGACGATACAATCACCAAAACAGATACGAGTACGGCTACCGAAAGCAAACTGTATCTGAGACGTTTTGGCGTAAACTTTGTCGGCATATTCGTATCGTCAGACATTTTGGCGTGTCCTGCGGTTGGTATCTAAAGTTCGAATTGAAGTTTGGTCAGGAGCCGAAGATCGTCGCTATCGTGGCTCAGACCGAGCGCCGCGGCAGATCCGAAGGACACGCCGTCCACTAGTTCAAAAATCGCACCAGTGGAAAGGTAGTTCTCAACTTCGTGCTCCGTCTCATCACCTTCTTCTTCGCGCTCTCGTTCGTGAAGGAACTCCGACACGATTTGAGTGTCGTCGTCGACTGACCAGGTGAGGCCGGCACCGGCGGTCCATTCCTTAACGACATCGGCAGCGGTCCCGCCGTTTGGAAGCGCTTCATGGCCAGCGGAAAGATTGACCTGTACTGACGGGGTTATGTGTGTTGCTGCGCGAAGTGACAGTTCGTATCCCCAGTCGCCTGTGCCGATGCCGTCATTCTTGTCGCCCGTGGGAATGACCAGCGCAGCACCGGCTGTCAACTGGAAGGGTTGTCCGTCATCAGTCTGAAGCAATGCGATGTCCAGTCCAACCTCTGCATCGCCGAAGCCCGATGATCCGTTCCTGTCTTCAAAAGGTACTTCGATCTCGATCTGGAGACTGTCCGATATTCCGTAGCCAAACTCCGCGGTGTAGATTGTTTTGGAAGGACGCAGACGGTGATCGACAGCGAGCGCCACTTCCCATTCGCCGGGTTCCTCGAGATAGGCATCTTCCATCAAGAAAAGAAATTCTGCCTGCTGGGTATCTTCGGCGGCGGACTTGGCATGAGCAACCAATGGTGTGTTTGCTAGGACAAATGTGCTTGTGATTGCTAAGAGTGCAATGGTCTTTCGGTCCGACTTCATCTGATACCTCGGTCGTTGCTGCACAGGGACTTGATTGATACGTCTGCAGCTCGACTAAAGTATTATTCGTGAAGGTTTAAGGAGTCGTTTTTTGATTCAAATTTTTCGGATGCGTTTGTTTGCAGTTTATAAATTTTCCGAATTTTGCTTTTACCTAAAAGCGTTCTTACACTTAGGGTAGCTGATGGCTGTCCATTTTTTATCGCTGTCGGCAACCCGAGCAAACGATGGAGCAAGATTAGATCAAAAGCTTTGGTGCTTGCGGCACCGACTTCCAGAACTCGGGGTCGTGACCATACATGATGGTTGTGCCCCGGGTCTGCATCTCGCGGAGCCGTTGGAACACAGCGAGCATTGCTTCTTTGTCATAAGCGATACCTGGCAGACGCAGCTTCTCAAGCGACTGCTTTAGATAGCAAGCATCTCCGCAGAGGAGATATTCGTTGATTTGTGTTTTCACTCGGAGGGACTGATGTCCGGGCGTATGTCCGTATGTCGGAAGGCAAACGACTGAGCCATCACCAAACAGGTCATGCTCACCAGAAATCAATTGGCGACGTTGGCCGATGTCGAAGTCTTTTTTGAAATAGGCAAGATCGTTGTCCGGCAGGGCCATTGCGTGATCCCATTCGATCTGTTGCACCACGAGATCGGCATTGGGGATCTGAGCGTTTCCACCTGCATGGTCATAGTGCAGGTGAGAATTGACCAGATGGGTTATCTCGTCTGGATCAATATGCATCGACGACAAGCGTGATGAGATTTCTTCGCCAGGGAGAAAATGGAATTCAGAAAACTTGAGAGATTCTTCGCCTGCATAGCCTAGGGGATCTGTCTGAGTTTGAATGTGGAGCCCGCTATCGAAGAGAACTTTGCCCTTCGGATGCACAATCAGATAGGCCGGGATCGGCAAGGTGATCCTGCCTTTGTCCCCTTTGAGTATAAATGTCGCCGGAAGGGTGAGATAGCCGCATGTGAATGCATAAAGCTTCACAGGCATTGCTTTGTTCTCCTGAATTCAGTCCTGCGGCGGCGTGTGAGAGCGCTTGTACGGCTCAGGACGCTTCCTTCCAGGCGGCTTCTGCCGGTGTGGCCTCGTCAGCCTTTAGCAATGCGTCGTACTTGTAGAGTGTGGAGCAGTACGGGCAGATGATTTCCGACTCTTCCCCCATGTCGAGGAAGACATGCGGATGGTCATTGGGAGGTGTCGCGCCCACACATTTGAACTCTTTTGCGCCAATGCGGATCTCGCCTACGCCTGTATCATTACGAAATTTGGGGATATTTGTGCCGCTCGCCATGAAATCCACTCTGTTGTGACGGTGCGATTCCGCCGGTGTCAAATTTGGCGGTAGCCTAGCCTCAGGAAGGGGCGAATTCCAGTCTTTTGGAAGGGTGTGTGTGCCGGTGAAATACCTCACCGGCTATCAACTTCATGAGTATTGTTCGCATTTACTGGCGTGACGTAGCCGGTTGCGCATATAGTTAAGTCAAAGATATTCAGTCGGCCACAAGAGCCGGTCACAAAATTCAGGGAGGAGACTGGATGGCAGACGAGGCCACTCAGCGCGATGACGTGCTCAAAAGGTCAACGTTGTTTGCGTTTGCACTGCCGGCAGCCCCAATCGCTGCACTCGGACTTCCGCTTGCCGTTCACATTCCACCCTTCTACGCGAAGATTACGGGTCTCGAACTGACGTTCATTGGTGTGTTGTTTTTGCTCATTCGTTTCTGGGATGTTTTTACAGACCCAGTACTGGGCGTGTTGTCAGATCGCTTTGAAACCAAATGGGGACGGCGTCGACATTGGATCGTTGCGTCGGTTCCGATCGTTATGGTTTCGGTCTATATGATCTTCATTCCACCCTTTGAGGTTGTCGGTGCTGTCTATCTGCTTGGCTGGATGGTTGTGCTCTACATCGGGTGGACGCTTCTCACCATTTCGCACATGTCCTGGGGTGCTGAATTGACCCCATCTTACAATGAGCGGTCACGTGTGCAGGGCGCGCGTGAAATAGCCCTCATTCTTGGGATGGTCGCGGTTCTCAGCCTGCCAATTGTGATTGAACAGATGCAGCCGGAAGACCTTGATCACGCGCGCGTTGCAGCGATGGGATGGTTTGTGATCATCCTGCTGCCTGTCATGGTGTTTGTTGCGACGAGGTTCGTTGGGGAAAGAGAGACTCCACGCCCCGAGCATGTGCCGGTTGCTGAAACCATCCGGGTGTTGAGCCGCAATCGTCCTTTGAGGATTGTGCTGATATGCGACTTGCTGGGGGGCATTGGCGGCGGTCTCGTTGCTAGCCTCTTTATTTTTCTTGTTGAGGACACACTCAAGCTCGCCGCTCTGTCGGGCATCCTGCTGCTTGCATATTTCCTTGCCGGTGTTTTTTGCATACCAATTTGGATCAAGCTTTCTGAACGTGTTGGAAAACACAAAGCCACAGCCTATTCAGCGGTTTTCAGTGGCGTAACGGTGCCACTGATTTTCTTTATTCCAGAGGGCAATGCAATGATCGCGCTGATTTGTTGGGTCGTCTTCGGTTTCAACATGGCAGCGGGACCATTTCTTTACCGGTCAATCATGGCTGATGTTGCAGATCACGACTCTGTGGACTCAGGCCTTCAGCGGACGGGGCTTTTCTATTCTCTCTTAACCAGCACCAATAAAATTGGTGCTGCGTTTGCGATCTTCATCGGGTTCTTTCTTTTGGACCAGGCGGGCTTTGTCGCCAAGGGTGAGAATTCCCAAGAAGTTCTCGACCAACTGCGTTTCATCTATGTGGTGCCTGCTGTAATCGTGAGTTTCGCCGTCGCTGTCATCATCTGGCGCTTTCCTTTGGATGAGAATACACAAGTGGCAAACCGGAAGGTGCTGGAACAACGAGCTCTTGATGCTGCGGCTGCAGCGATCATCGATGTGACTGGAGAGCCGTCAGACGCACAATCTTCTGGTCCACAGCCTTCTGGCGCTGGCGGAAACTAGGAGAAACGCATGGCAGTTTTTTCGAATAGCGGCGTCGATATTGCCTATGACGATGTAGGCGAGGACACACCCATTCTGCTGCTGCATGGGTTTGCCTCGACTCGGACGGACAATTGGTCTCGCACCGGCTGGTACGGCACTCTGGAAAAAACGGGTCGCCGTGTGATCGCCATGGATTGGCGTGGGCATGGTGAGAGCACTGCTAGTCATTCAGTTTCTGACTACACCACCGATCTCCTAATGGGAGACGTCAGAGCGCTCCTGGATCATCTGGGCATTGAAAAGACCGATGTGTTCGGGTTTTCGATGGGGGCAGGGTTGGCCCTTGAACTTGCCTTGCGGGAAGGCAAGAGGATTGATCACCTCGTCCTTGCCGGCATCGGTGGCAATATGCTGAATCCAAACCGTTCGCCGCGTTTTACCGAGAATATTTTTGATGCAGCATCTGCGGACGAGATTTCTGATCCCACGGCCAAGGGGTTTCGGCTTTATGCCGATCAGCTCGGACAGGATCTCAAAGCCCTCGCGGCTTGTGCGGGGGCAGGCAGAACGTCGCCCACTGCGGATGACCTGTTTGCTGTGCGAGCTAAGACATTAGTTGTGGCGGGGCAGAGAGACGATCTTGCGGGGGACCCCATCTTGTTGGCGGAGGCGATACCCGGCGCCAAGGGAGAGCTCATTCCCGGCGCTGATCACATGTATCTGCTGACCAATGGGGCTTTTAAAGGCACCGTGATCGATTTTCTTACTGGTTGGCTCTAGTCACTCGGCTACAAACCCCTATCTATCTTACTGATTTAAGTGGAGGAACGCTTCTATATGGCACAAGACAGGATACCGACGTGGCAATTGATCGTCTTCGCCGGACCCGCCGTGCCCATGGCTGCCATGGGATTGCCGATTTCCGTGTACCTCCCGCAATTTTATGCAGAGCAAATGGGGCTTGGTCTTGCCGTGGTTGGAACTGTTTTCATGGTTGCGCGGCTATGGGATGTGATCACCGATCCAATGATGGGGGTCATTTCGGACAAGTTCCCCTCGCGTTGGGGCAGACGGCGGCATTGGATTGTCGGATCAGTCCCCATTATTCTTGTTTCCGGTGTGATGCTTTATATGCCAAGTGCACCATCCAGCGGCCTCTATCTCTTCGGTTGGATGTTTATCCTCTATATCGGCTACACCATGGCTCAACTCAACCATTTGGCGTGGGGGGCGGAGCTGCACGAAGACTATGATCAGCGGTCTCGGATCATGGGCTTTCTCCAAGGGGCAGCGATCTTCGGTGTGCCCGTGGTTCTTCTCATACCTGTATTGATTGAGCAATTTGGGACCGACGATGTCGCGGCTGACCGGGTCGCTGCGATGGGATGGTTTCTGATAGTCCTGCTGCCGATCACAGTGGCAGCTTCCGTGTGGAAAGTTCCAGAGATCAAAGCACTTTCAGTAAAGCAGGAATTGCCGCTTCGTGATGCGATCCGCCCGCTGCTGACCAATAGACCATTGCAGCGCGTGATAGCCTCGGATTTTTTAAGCGGCTTCTCCGGCGCGGCACTCGGTTCTATGTTTTTGTTTCAAGTAATATACGTGTTGCAGATTGATGCTCCGAGCATTTTGTTGTTGATCTATTTCTTTGCTGGACTGGGGTTCGTGCCGGTGGTTGTGAAGCTCAGCTATCGCCTCGGTAAACATCAGGCACTGATCGCCGCTGCCCTTTTCAACGCGCTTATGGTGCCGACCCTGTTCCTTATTCCACCAGGGAATTTTTATGTCGCCGCTGCAATCTTCACGTTTCTTGGCGTTAATGTTGGCAGCGTGACGATCCTCTACCGCTCTATTCTGGCGGATGTTGCCGATATTGATGAGTTGGAAACGGGCCACCGACGTACTGGCCTGTTCTATGCCTTGATGACGCTGACGTCGAAAACGGGTGGGGCTATCGCTGTTGGCGTTGTCTTCTGGACCTTGAGCCTAATCGGCTTTGTGCCCGGGGAAGAAAATACCGAGGCAGCGATCCTAGGTCTTTCCATCGTCTTCGTTGCGACTCCTATGATTTGCAATTTTGGCGTCGCGGCGATTATGTGGGGATTTCCCCTGAACAAAGATATGCAGGAAGACGTGCGTCGACAGCTCGCAGAGCGGGCAGCGTCGGAAGCAGCTCCCGCGTCAGACTAGCAGCAACCACATCCGCCAAGAGCGATCGACCCTTCAGGATTAAATGCCGCGCCAACAGAGCGGGCGGAGTTTTCGGCTGTTTCGGCGAAGCCAGCTTTAGCCGCCTCCTGCATGGCCGCATCCGTCATAAAATCAATTGCGGTCATGGCCAGTGATTTGGCGCCGTCGATGCAGGCTTTGTCGCCCATCTCACTTCCGGCCCATCGGGCAAATTCTGGATTGTGAATGACAACGCTTGGCGGTGCTGAGGCGATCATCGGGTGAATGGATGGCACACGGTGGCTTACATTGCCCATGTCCGTGCTGCCTGCCGACCCGGATGGCATTTTATCGAGCGGGAAAAAGTCGCGCCCCAGAGAACGGGCGTTTGCCTCATAAGCTTCCGCAATTGGCCAGCTTGTTTTCATGTCCAGATAGTCAGCTTTCGCCCAACGGATATCTGCTGTGCAGCCGGTCGCTAGCGCCCCTGCTTTGAAACAAGCCTGGACGCGTGACTTTAGCGCCGCAAGGGAGATTGCCTCAGCGGCACGGACGTAGAAGACGCCACTTGCCCGGTCGGGCACAATATTGGGGGCGACACCCCCCTCATTGATGATGCCGTGGATCCGTTCTGTCGGTTTGATGTGTTGTCTCAGCTGCGCGATGGATTGGTAGGCTGTCACCAGTGCGTCCAGCGCATTCAGCCCTGCATGAGGCATCGCAGACGCGTGCGCACTTTTGCCTGTGTAGATCACTTCAACCTCTGACACGCAGATGCAGGGCATGGTTGCGAGGTCAACCCCTGCAGGGTGCACCATCATTGCAGCATCCAGGCCGTCAAAGGCGCCTTCCTGCGCCATCAATTCCTTGCCGCCACCTTGTTCCTCTGCCGGCGTGCCGAGATAGCGGACCCGGCCAGGAAGGGCGCCATTGAGTTTTGCAAGCGCGAGGCTGGCGCCAAGACCGGTGGTGGCGATGATGTTGTGGCCGCAGGAATGGCCGATGCCGGGCAGGGCATCATACTCGGACAGAATGCCCACGGTGGGGCCCTCGTCGCCGAACTCAGTGGCATAGGCTGTTTCCAGACCATATGCTTCCCGCGCAACCGGCAGGCCTTCCTTCTCTACGCGGTTGGAAAGTAGCGCTGCGGCTTTGTGCTCATGGAAGGCCAGTTCGGGGTTTGCATGAATCTCGTGCGAAATCGAAATGAGCTCATCGCTCATTGAATCGATGACGTCACAGGCTTGGCGTTTCAGAGCAGCAGCATCAGTCATTTTAGTCCCCGTCCGAGTGATCGTCATACTATACACTCTTCGCAGGCGTGCTCTAGGTGCCAGGTATCCAGTCATAACGGAGGGATTTGTGGACTATTTTCAATCAGGTAATGTGCAACTGGCGTACCGGGTGGAGGGGACGGGGGACCCCATCGTGCTGGTGCACGGTTTTGCCTCGACCCACGCGGTCAACTGGATAGAACCTGGTTGGGTCGACACGCTTGTTAATGCCGGACGGCAGGTCGTGATGTTCGATCTCAGAGGCCATGGGGACAGCGATGATCTCTACGATGCGTCGGACTATGATCGGGGGGTGATGGCGTCTGACATTCTCGCACTTCTGGATCATCTGGGGATCACTCAGGCCGACATTATGGGCTACTCGCTTGGGGCCATGCTGAGTCTTCGGTTTGCAATGGACAATCCAGATCGTTGCCGCTCGGTTATTTTGGCGGGTGTCGGCGACCGGCTCTTTGCGCCTTCAGGGCAGATTGAGCCAGTGGTTGACGCTCTGCTCGCAGACAGTCTGCATGATGCCAAGACACCTGTGGGCCGCGCCTTTCGGGCGTTTGCGGATAAGAATGGGCAGGACAGGAAGGCGCTCGCTGCCTGCTATCAGGTGCCGCGCGATAAGCTCACGGATGCAGACCTTGCGCAGGTAGAGGTTCCAATCCTGGTGGTTGCTGGAGACCGTGATGAAATTGCCGGGTCGGCAGAGAGGCTTGCAGAACCCTTTCCAAGAGGGGAAGCAGTGACGATCCCTCGGCGTGATCACATGCGGACTGTTGGAGACGCAGCTTATAAACAGGCGGTACTTACGTTTTTGCAGAAGGCCTGAAGCCAAACCTTCTGCAAGAGTGTTTCAGCGTGCCGAGAGCGGCGCGAAATGCAAATGCATGCCTGCGTCGGTGATAAGGGTTTCACCGGTAATATGGTCAGATCCTTCACCCGCGAAGAAACAGACCGTAGCTGCAATGTCTTCCGGCGTACCTGCGCGTTTGAGCGGCATGGTATCTTCCTGGTTTTTGACCATCTTCTGAAATGTCGCTTCGCCGAATTTGTCGCGGAACCACCGGGTGCCGATAAAACCGGGGCAAACTGCATTCACTCGGATTTCAGGGGCGAGGGCACGCGCGAGCGAGAGTGTCATCGTGTTCATGGCGCCTTTGGACGCCGCATAGGCCACCGAGGACCCAACGCCTGTTACACCTGCTATGGAGGAGATGTTTACGACTGAGCCTTCACCCTGGTTTTTCATGTGAGGCTGACACGCTCGGATCATCTGATAGGCCCCGATGACGTTTACGCCATAGATGCGATGAAAATCCTCTGCCTGAAGGGCATCGAGGTCGTCATGGTCTGCGAACTGAGTGGTGCCTGCATTGTTGACTAGAATGTCGACCCGACCCCATTGGTCGATTGTCGTCTGGACGATCTGTTTGCAGGCAGCGTCGTCTGATACATCGCCTTGGGCGAGGATCGCTTCACCACCGGCTGCTTCGATCTCAGCAACGACTGCTTTGGCTTCGTCTTCTGACTTTGTGTAATTAATCGCGACCTTGGTGCCGGATTTTGCGAGGCGGATGGCTGTGGCAGCCCCGAGGCCCGCGGCTGATCCGGTAACAATGGCTACTGCGCCGTCAAGTTTCATGGAGCTCTCCCTTGTGATGTTTTTCAGGGAGTGTAGCGAGGCCGCTGCACAGAGTCGCGATGGATTTAGTTGTTTTGCGACCTATTTGTTTGGCTCTTCGCGAGGTCGCTTAAGCGGTCATCCATCTCTTGTTCTTTGCGAAGCGAGGGGGCCAATCGGATACAAACATGGCGGCCTGCATGTCGGACTGTGATGCCTCGGGAAAATCCAATGCCGGGTACATCCAGGGCGACAGGTGTCTCGAGCGCGGGGAGGGGTACAACTTCAACCAAGGCGCTTGTTGCTGACATCTGGTTGATCCAGCACTCAGCGTCGATGCCCGGATAGACAATCCGACCTGATATGGCGGTGGCGATGCGGCTGCGTCGTCGGCGATCAATTTTGACTTTTGTCGTCACGTCTTACCTGGTCTTGTCCGTGGATGCGCAGGCTAGTCCAGTCAGTATTGACAATAAGTTGAACAGCTTGGCGGAATTGAAAACAAAGGCTAAATTGCAGAAAAACGGCATGAAGCATGCCATAACCAATTTGAACCATCGGGATGGGCATGACAGATAAATATCAATTGCTGGGCGCGGAAATTTCCTACTTCACGGGCAAGGTTAGATCCTATCTGCGGTTTAAGGATATCCCGTTTGAAGAAATCAAGGCGGATCGCGATGTCTACTTGAACGTCATTCTGCCGCGGACAGGTGTGGCTATGATGCCGGTTCTGGTTTCGCCCGATGATATCGCCGTTCAGGATACGAGCGACATTATCGATTTTCTGGAAGACCGTTTTCCTGACCCGTCTGTCTATCCCGCGACGCCGCGCCAAGGAACCATCGCACGTCTGTTCGAACTGTATGGCGATGAGTGGATGAAAATCCCCGCCATGCATTATCGGTGGAATTATAATGCTGAAGCTATGTATCTGGAGTTTGGCAAGGTTTCGCAGCCTGACCTAAGCGAAGCAGAACAGGTCGAAGTGGGGAAAGAAACCTGCAAGCCCTTTAAGGGCGCGCTTCCTATTCTTGGTGTGACACCTGCGACTGAGAAAGCCGTTGAGGCATCTTACGAACAGTTGCTTCGAGACCTGGACGCGCATTTTGCAATCCATCCCTATCTTTTGGGAACCCGTCCCTGCATTGGCGATTTTGGCATGATCGGCCCGCTTTATGCGCATCAATATCGCGACCCGGCCTCTGGCGAAATCATGAAGCGCATTGCGCCAAATGTGGCGAAATGGGTTGAACGGATGATGGCGCCTGAGCCCAAGGCAGGCGCGTTTTTGCCGGACGACGAGGTTCCGGAAACGCTTTATCCCGTGCTCCGCCGCATCTTTGAAGAGCAGTTTCCGCCGCTCCACAATATGGTCTCGTCCTTTGCGGACTGGATTGATCAGAATTCTGGCGTGGACGTTCCCCGTGCCATCGGTAAACAGAGTTTCGTGCTGAAAGAAGCAGACGGCACGTCTGTGACAGGGGAACGGGGCATGTTCACCTTTGAGCAGTGGATGCTGCAGCGTGTGCTGGATTTCTACCAGCCCCTACAGGGCGATGATCGCCAAAGTGTGGACACATTGCTTGATGATGTTGGAGGCAGGCAAGCGATGCAGTTCGATCTACGTCATCGCGTTGCGCGGGTGAAGAACCAGTTGGTTGTGGAGGGGTAATATGAAGAAGCGTTACATCAGCATTATCGGCGCTGCCGGGACACTCTTGTGGGCGACAGCGGCGAGTGCTGCCTCATACACGAGCTCCTATTCGGACCTTGATCTTGGGAAATGTGCTCTTATCGAAGAAGAGTCTGAAATCGGGTTTGTTCAGGTTAAATGTTCCGGGCAGCACGGTTATGATGTGTACGCGACTGAAGGTGACCTGCGTCTCTATCTAGCTTACAGGAAACCAGGCGAGCCATTGATCATTGAAGAAGAACCCGCAGAGGTCGAGGAAGTATCTGAGCCGGTTTTGGACCCGCTGGACTCCGCTGCGGAAGAAACGGACGTCATGGTTGAGGTGGTCGAGACCGAACCGGAAGAGCCGGTTGATGTTTTTGTGCCGGTGGGTGTGCGTCCGCTTGGTGAGACAATTTCCCCATTTAACAATCTTGGGCCTAAGCTTGAATGGCGGGCTCCTCAGCGAGCTGGTGCGGAACCCTTTGCCACCATCGTCCGCTATACCTATCAGCAGATGACCGAGGATGGTTCCTATTCAAATGGACAGGTTCTGGTCGTGTCCCGGTTTCGTAGCGGGGACAGTTGTCACGTCGCCTATGTTGATGCGCTGGCAAACGCGAATGCGAATGTGATGGCGCGCGAGATCGCTGACAAATACGCCACCGGGGGCGAGTGCCCCGATGGAGCAGTTCCAGTCCTTGGTCGCGGCGGTGAAGAGTTTCGCTTCTAGTCGGCCTTATGGGTTGAAAGAAACTCGTTGATGGTTTCTTCGAAATTGACCGCGTCGGAGAGACCGCGCATCCGTCCTGCGGTGAGACCTCCGTCGACGGCGATGATCTGCCCTGTCACAAAGGTGGAGGCGTCAGACGCGAGGAATAGAGCCATCTCCGCGATATCATTTGGCACGCCGGAGCGGGCGACCGGCTGAAGCTTCGCAAGGCGTGGCTTCATGAATTCAGCAAACTCATCTGCTGCGTTTGCCCCCAGTTCCAAAGCGCTTGCAAAGATGGGTGTCGCGATGCCGCCTGGGCAGATGGCATTGGAGCGGATGTTAAACTCACCAAGCTCCAGTGCTGCTGTTTTTGCGAGATGCGCGACAGCGGCCTTGCAGGCGGAATAGACCTGGGGTCCAAAGCCTGCCTGAAGTCCTGCAACGCTTGCCGTTGAGATGATGGAGCCGGAGCCTTGTTTCTTCATCACAGGCACAGCGTATTTGTAGCCAAGAAAGACGCCTTTCAGGAGCACACCGACGGATGTGTCGAACCCGTCCATATCAATCTCATCGAGTTGTCCGCCGACGCCACCAAAGCCCGCATTGTTAAAGATGCAGTCCACCCGGCCGAATTTCTCAACGGTGTGGCCGATTAGGTTTTTGACGTCGGCTTCCTGGGAGACGTCTGTCTGACAGTAAGAGAAATCGTCTCCGAGGGTTAGTGTCATTTCCTCTCCGCGATGTTCCTGTATGTCGCCGACGACGACCTTGGCTCCTTCGGCCAAAAACAGGTCGACGGTGCCGCGGCCGATGCCGCTTGTGCCGCCAGTGATGATGGCGACTTTGTCTTTCAGACGTTCTCCCATGAGTTCTCTTTCTTATTTGCCTTTGAAGTTGGGTTTTCTTTTTTCCATGAACGCGGCGCGGCCTTCTGCATAATCCTCGCTGCCGAAGCATTCAGCGATCAGACGAAGGCAGGCTTTTGCATCGAAGCTGTCAGCTTCCCGGACAAGCTCATCAATGATTTTCTTTTCATTGCGGACGGTGAGGGGCGCATTGTCGTCGAATTGTTCGCAGGTTGCCCGTGTGAATGTTTCCAGCTCGCCTTTGTCGAGGACCCGATTGATCAGGCCCATTTGCAGCGCCTCGTCATGATTGAAGCGGCGCGCGGTGAAGAAAATCTCTTTCGCCGATGATGGTCCGACAACATCCACCAACCGCTTGGTCGAGACCAGAGGGTAGGCGAGGCCGAGCTTGCCAGCGGGAATGCCAAATGTGGAGCCTTTTGCAGCAAAGCGCAGATCGCAGGCCAGCGCGATGCCTAAGCCACCGCCAATGCAGTAGCCATCAATCATCGCAATCGTGGGTCTGGAGGAACGTGCGATACGCTCAAATGCGATGGTGGAGGTGTCCTCATAGTTCTGTACGCTCTCCGGGTTTGAGCGTGCCTGCTCAAACTGAGAGATATCCGCACCCGCTACGAAAGCCTTTTCGCCAGCTCCCGTGAGCACGATGGAGAGAATTTCCGGGTCTGCTTCAAACTCATCCAGGATATCTGGCACCGCCTGCCACATGTCGAGGCTGACAGAATTGTGCTTTTCCGGATTGTTGAAGATCATCCACCCAATAGCGCCTTCTTTGCGGGCAATCATTTTTTCTGTTGGTGAGGGCATTCGGTCTTTCCTTAAACGATTGCTACCCAGTCGAGCTTAGGCTCGCGAGCAGGGGGATGGGCGTCGGTAAGCGCCGATAGTAAGTCTTGTTTCAGAGATGCGGAGGCAGGGTCATCCCAGAGGTTCACCCATTGGTTTGGGTCTTCCTCCAAATTGTAGAGCTCGCCTTCCGTTCCGTCATAGACGTTTGACTTGTTATACGCTGTGATGATGTAGCCGTCCTTATAGAGCGTGCGGAGGCTGACTTTTGTGCCGTCTGTGTAAACAGAATCCCACTCTGTGAAGACACAATCGCGCTTCTGCGAAGTGGCGGTCGTCTCATCCTGGGGGAGAGCCTGTCCCTGCATCCAGCCGGGAACGTCGACGCCTGCGATCTCGCAAAAGGTTGGGGCGAGGTCGACCTGCCCAACTGGAGCGGAGACAGTTGTTGGCGTTGTATCTGCGTTTGGTGCTGGGCGCCAGATGAAAGGAAGCTTCATCAGACTTTCAACATGGTAGGGACCTTTGAAGAGAAGCCCATAGTCACCCTGAAACTCACCATGGTCAGTTGTGAAGATAATGTCGGTGTCATCTTCCCAGCCTAGTTCTTTGATCCGCTGGAAAACTTTGGCGCATGCCTCGTCGATCAGTTCGTTTTCGACATGGGTCATGGCGTTTACTTCGCGGACCTGATCGGGAGTCATGTCTTTTGGGACGAAAGCCGGTGGGGCCTCGATATTTATCGTGCGATCACCGGTCCAGTACCACATCCAATGCTTTGGCTTGTCTTCGAGGATCTCTCGGTTCTTTTCAATATCGTTGGGATAGGCCTCCGGCAGGTCTATGTCGCGCCAGTTTACGCGGTGGGTCTCGCTTTCCGGTGGGTCCCATGGGTGGTGGGGGTCGGGAAAGCTCATCCAGCAAAACCAGTCTGAATCTTCTTCCAGGCTCTCGAGCCATGCGATCGTGCGGTCCGCCACCCAATCTGTGTGATAGTGCTCCTTTGCCACTGGGTTTTTGTGAACCTGACAGGCCCCGGTATCTCCGCCGCCAGCCGCATTCACCTCAAAGTCGGCGGTCATGTTCTGATAGAAGCCGCCGATCTCGTCTTTGGCATTTTCCCGCATCCATTTGTTGTAGTGGAGGATGAGGGGCGTGTGGCTTGAGAGCTCCATATGGTCGAATCCGCGATGGGGCCCATTTTCGTCGATGCGTGCCATTCGGTTTTCATAGAATTTGAGTTCCGGGTCGAGGAAAGGTTCAAAGTGCGCCTTGCCGATGAGGGCGGTTTTGTAGCCTGCTTTTTCCTGCAGATAGGCAGCAACGCTGGGCGCGTCTTCGGGGAGAGGAACGCCATTCATCCAGACACCATGGGTACTCACATATTGTCCCGTTAGCATGGTGGAGCGGGCCGGCATGCAGACGACGCTTTGCGCATGGGCGCGGGTGTAGTTGATGCCGTCGCGGGCAAGCGCATCGATTGTCGGTGTGCGCGCAACTTTGCCGCCATTGCAGCCCAGCGCGTCAAACCGCATCTGGTCTGTGGTGATGAAGAGGATTTTTCTGCCCATGAGTTTTCCTAGCTCCTGTCGGCGTTCAGAAAGTCCAGCATTGCGGGCACAGCCGTTTTGTCCTGGATCATGAAGAGGTGGCCGCCGTCAAACATGGCAAGCTCGGCATTTGGGATTTGTGCGGCCAGTTTTTCCTGCGTCGCTGGCAGCGCGATGCCATCATAGATGCCGCCGCATATGAGGGTGGGGTGGTGGATACCTGTCAAACGATCCCATGTGTCGTGATGTTTGCGCGCTTCCAATTGGCGCCCCGCACCTATGGCGCGCCCCGGCTCACCTGCAAATGCATCGGTTGAGGCGAAGTCGACAAAGAACTCATACTCTTTTGGGTTGGCAGCTGCCCAGGTGTCGTTGCGTCTTGTGTCGGAAATGGGGATCATGAATTTTGCCCGCTCGACAGGATCCATGTCTTGGACGTCGTGAAGCGGATAAGAGGCGCCGCCGCCTCCACCAGGTGATGTGCAGGCGAGAACCAGACGGTTAATCCGATCTGGATGCCTGAGTGCTAATTCCTGCGCAACCATGCCGCCAAAGGATACTCCAATCACGTTGGGTTGCTGCCAGCCGAGTGCATCCAACAGGGCGACCGCGTCGTCTGCATACTCAGCCATGGTGTAAGGTTGGTCAGGCTTATCAGTTTGGCCAAGGCCGCGCTGATCATAGGCGAGTGTTTCAAATTGCGAGGGTGCCGGACCATCGAGAAAATTGGGTTTGTTCCTCAGGTCAGCGCCTGTCCCGCTTATAAAAAGCAGAGGGTCGCCCGATCCTTTGATTTCATAATAAATTTTCAACCTCGCGGTCTGAATATGGGGCATCGCACGACTCACATTTGAACAGTTCTGAATTGCAATGTTTGGAGCCTAGCAATTGGTTCTCTTTCCGTCACCCGCAGGTCGGGATAATGGCGCAGAACTGAGAAAACACTGTTGAACTCGCCGTCTCCGGCGCCTATGTGCTAGGCTCGCTGGAAACGCTGTCCGGGTAACTAGAGCCCGAGGAGGAGGACCGATGTCCAAGCCCATCGAGAACGTAAAACTCATGGATCCTGTTTGGGATCGTATGCGCAACGAAGCACGCGACATGGCAGCGGCTGAGCCGGTGCTTGCGAGTTTCATCTTTGCGACGGTTCTCAATCACGATGCTCTGCCAGAAGTACTGAGCTTCCATCTCGCACGGAAACTGGCGAATGCGGAAGTAAGTGCGATGGTGCTTCGCGAAGTGTTCGAAGACGCTTACGAAGCGGATCCGGCAATCATCGAAGCGTTCCGTGCAGACACGGTTGCGGTGTATGACCGCGACCCTGCATGCGATTCCTATCTTCAGCCGCTTTTGTTCTTTAAGGGCTTTATCAGCCTTCAGGCCTACCGAATTTCGCATTGGCTTTGGCAAGAAGGCCGCAAGCCGATGGCGCACTTCATTCAGAGCCGGGTGTCCGAACTCTTTGCGGTTGATATTCATCCGGCTGCCAAGTTCGGCAAGGCAATCATGATGGACCATGCGACCGGTGTTGTCGTGGGCGAGACGGCCGTCGTGGGCGACGATGTCTCCATGCTTCATGGTGTCAATCTCGGCGGGACAGGTAAAGAGACCGGGGACCGTCATCCGAAAGTCGGGCGCGGTGTGCTTCTTGGCGCTGATTGTAAAGTTCTTGGCAATCTCACGATTGGTGATTGCGCGCGCGTTGGCGCCGGGAGTGTGGTGCTTGCGGATGTGCCTGCGAATTGCACCGTTGCTGGTGTGCCTGCCAAGGTCGTTGGGTGTGCGGGATGTGATGAGCCATCTCGTGCAATGAACCAGATCATCGAAGAAGACGGCAAGGATGGCGAGGGTATCTAGCCTGCTTTGGATGGCCTGTTAAGGCAGTCGGTCCTTCATGGCATAAAACAACATACCGGTGACCAGGCCCGGATAGCGCAGCAACGTACCACCTGGGAATTTGGTTGCCTTGATGTCTGCCATCAGATCAAACCGTTCGGGTGACCCTTTGCCTTCTGCTTCAGCGGCGACCGCTTCGGCGAGCAGTTTGCCGCCAAGGGTTGCCACGTTGATGCCCTGGCCCGAATAACCATGACCGAAGAAGCGATTGGGTCCGACGCGGCCAAAGTGCGGCATGCGCTTTAATGTGATGGCCAGGGTTCCACCCCAGGCATAGTCGATGCGTTTGTCTTTAAGTTGAGGGAAGACCCGCAGCATCGGCTTCCGCACAAAAGCTGCAATGTCTTTGGGGAAGGTGCTCGAATAGTTCTCACCGCCGCCAAAGAGCAAACGTCCGTCAGCTGAGAGCCGGTAGTAGTCGATGACGAACTTGGAGTCGGCGATGGCGACATTATCGCGAATAAGGGCCTTTGCACCCTCGTCGCCAAGTGGTTCTGTGGCAATGATGAAGTTGTTGATCGGCATGATGTAGCCGTTCACCTTGCGCTCCAAACCTCCCAGGTAGCCATTGCAAGCGAGGATCACCTGCTTGGCGGTAACGGTTCCATTGTCGGTCGCCGCTGCTGCGGGTGTTCCATCTGAGATGCTGGTGACCCGCGTTCGTTCAAAGATCTTAGCGCCAAGACTAATGGCACCTTGGGCGAGCCCAAGCGCATAGTTGAGCGGGTGGAGATGCGCGGCTTCCTCGTCCAGAACACCGCCCCAATAGCGGTCGGTGGCGACCATGTCGCCGATTTCGTCCTTCTCAACGACGTGCAGCTTGTCATATCCATAGTGGTCGGCCATGTGATCGGCTTCTTCGCGAAGCCAGGACATGTCGCCTTTTTTCCAGGCTGTGTGCATGATGCCCGGCGTGAGGTCGCAATCAATCTCGAACCGTTTGATCAGAGACTTGGCCGTCGCGATTGAGTCCTGGGCAAGGTTCCATAAGGCGCGGCTGTGATCGCGACCGAGCATTTCTTCGAGTTCCGGCTGGCTTTTGCGCAGTGTCGTGCCGAGCTGACCGCCATTGCGTCCAGAGGCACCCCAGCCGACCTGTGCTGCTTCCAGAACAACAACGTCATATCCGCGCTCTGCAAGGTGGATGGCAGCGGAGAGGCCGGTATAACCTGCGCCCACAATACAAACGTCGCAGGTGACATCCGCATCAAGTGCGCCGAGCGCAGGCGCGCCCTTGGCGGTTGCTGCGTAGTAGGAAGGCGGGTGATCCGTGCCTGCAAATGCGTCGCGTGTCATGGGGATATCATAGGCCGGTTGAAGCTTTTTGCGCCAGCTGCCCCATTAAGGCTCAGCTTATGATTTTAAACGTGGTTGCGGTTACTTTGTCTGAGAAGGTCTCATTCAGGTCCTGGGCTGCTTCCCATGGGGCCTGGTCTGCCGTTTCAGCGAGATGTTCAGCACTTTCCCATTCGGTGAGAAAAACAACCGTGTCTGCCTCTTCATTGGCGTAGATATGGACGCTCAGGAACCCTTCGGGTGGGGATCGATCCAGTTCGCGTTCTTTGTAGGCGACCGTCTGCGCGACCACCGTATCGACCGAGCTAGTTTCGTAGGTGATCATATGGGCGATGGTCATTCCTAAAACCTCCTAATTGGTTGTTGCTGTCGTCATATCAGCGTGGCCACTCAATCGAAAGCGCTTTTAGCCTTGTTAAGGGCGCGCTCCTTCTTCCACTATACGATCAAACAAAAACAGGGAGATTAGATATGGGACGGCTAGACGGGAAGGTTGCGATTGTAACAGGGGCTGCGAAGGGCATTGGTGCTGCTGCTTCTGGACTGCTCGCGGAAGAGGGCGCGGCTGTTGTCTGTACGGACATTGATGTATCAGCCGGTGAAGCTGTCGCAGACGCCATTCAGAATAATGGCGGCAAGGCCACCTTCATGGCGCACAATGTGACCAGCGAAGACGAGTGGGAGAAAGTCGCGGCCCATGCAGTCGATAGCTTCGGTCAGCTGGACATCCTGGTGAACAATGCGGGTATTGCGCCTCCCGGCGCGCCGATTGAAGACCTCGAGCTCGACGCCTGGCGAAACACGATTGCCATCGATCTGGATAGCGTCTTTCTGGGATGCAAGCATGGCATCCGGGCGATGAAGCAATCCGGCGGCGGTTCGATTATCAATATCTCGTCCATCATGGGTATTGTCGGCACGTCAAACGCAGCAGATTACAATGCTGCAAAAGGGGGCGTGCGTCTGCTGACGAAAGTCGCCGCCCTTGAATGCGCCGATGCGGGATATGGCATCAGGGTGAATTCTGTTCACCCTGGCTTTATTGATACGCCGCTTGTGCGCAATGTCGTGGAAGAGGGCGTGATCGCAGGACGCATGGGAAGTGCCAATGAAGCGATTGAGCTCCTCACTATGCTTCATCCTATAGGACGGTTGGGGTTCCCCAAGGAAATCGCCAACGCGATCCTGTTCCTCGCCTCAGACGAGTCGTCCTTTATGACCGGATCTGAGATGGTCGTCGATGGCGGCTACACAGCTCGATAAGCGATCACTTTAGTGGCCATCATGCATCATGTCCTGGTGGTCACCCATGCTTTCCTCCGTATTCTCAACTGGCGCTGAGCCGATTGAGGATGGCGGGGTCATGGAGACAGTGGCGTCTATTGTGACGTTCCCGGACGTCTCGAATGTGAGTGTCAGCGGCACAGTGAACCCAGTCTGGACTGGTTCTTCAACGTCAATGATCATGATGTGGTAGCCGCCGGGCGCCATGGCCACCGTTTCACCGGCTGGAATGTCGAGACCTTCAAGTCGGCGCATCCGCATGACACCATTTTCCATGCCAGCCGTGTGGATTTCAACGGACCCAGCTCCGGGTGCGTCTACTGCGGTCAACCTGTCAGCGTTTGTGCCCCTATTTGTGATGGTGACATAGGCAGCGGTGGTCCTTCCCGCTCCTAATGTGGGCCGCGCCCAGGCATCAGAGAGCCCAATTTCGGGCTCAGCTGCGCGAGCGAGGGCAGCCAAGGCTCCCACCGTGATCAGGGCAGCCGCTACAGCGAGCCATTTTGTCGTAAATCTATGCTCCATCCTGATCCTCCCGATCACTTCATTGAGCATTTCAGGGCATCACTCGGCATAACCTGTGGCCCATCTAGTTGCGTTTCTTATCCTTTCATAGGCTGTGACCCCGCAGCAATCGGACGAACCGCCGCAGGGTAAACGAGGGGAAGGCATGCCTACGGTTCTATCCAGAAGATCCAGGAAACAAGGCGATTTGCGCCGGTGGGGGTGAACCGCTACAAAACGAGTCGCTAACTTCCCTAACTCACTCATCGAATGCGGAGCACTCCTCGTGGATAAATCGGAAATCAATCGGTTGGAATCATACTTTCGCAAGCTCTTCCGGCTCGACACGATTGTCGTTCAGGGGCGCCCGAACAAAGACGATTCGGCTGAAGTGAGCATTGGTGAAGAATTCATTGGCGTCGTGTTCAAGGACGAGGACGAAGGCGAAGTTTCTTACGCTTTCAATATGGCGATCCTCGATATTGACTTGCCGGAGGCTTGATCGGGTTTCGTTTACCCACCTGTGGCATGTTTAGACGGTCGTAAGACCGCGGGCGGTAATCTGGGGCATGCCGCGGGAGAGGGAAAAGATGGTCAAGCTGCTTGAAAACCTATTGTTTCGTCTGAAGGCGGTCGTTCTGATCGCGCTCGGCGTTTTCACTATCTGGATGGGCTATCAAGCTATTCAGCTGCGACCGGATGCTGGCTACCTGAAGCAGCTCCCGTCAGATCACCCCTATATTGAGACATTCCTGGAATACCGGGAAAAGCTCCCGGGCGGCAATGCGCTCATGGTCGCTGTTGAGGCGAAGAGCGGCGACATCTGGACACCTGAATTTATGAAGGTGCTCTACGACGTTACCGACGACATATTCTTCCTGCCCGGTGTGTTTCGTGGGTCGGTGAAGTCTATGTGGACGCCCAATACACGTGTGTTTCAGATCACGGAGGAAGGGTTTCTTGCCTATAACCTGATCCCCTCAAACGTCACCCGAACGAATATTGATCAGGAAGCGGTGGAAAGCATTCGCGAAGATGCGGACCGTTGGGGTTTCAAAGGAACACTCTTTTCCAACGATAGTTCCGCAGCTCTGATCCGCTTTGAACTGCAGGAAATTCATCCAATTACGCGCGAGCAGCTCGACTATATCGATTTTGCGCAGCGGATTGAGAGCGATATTCGCGACAAGTATGAAGGTGAGGACATCAATATCCGCATCATCGGCTTTGCCAAAATGATTGGTGATATTGCTGATGGGGCAGGCGGCGTCGTCTTCTTCTTCGTGATTTCCTTCTTCCTCACCACGGCGGCAGTGTTTGTCTATTGCCGCTCAGTTGTGCTGACATCGCTCGCGGTCGGGTCCTCGCTAATCTCCGTGGTCTGGCAATTCGGCATTCTGGATATTTTGGGCTATGGGCTCGACCCGTTGGCGATCCTGGTGCCGTTCCTCGTTTATGCAATTGGGGTGAGCCACGGCATTCAGCAGATCAATCTGATTTCCGCCCAGGTTGTTGCCGGCGCGAACGCTGATACGGCTGCCAGAGCAACCTTTTCGCGCTTGCTCGTGCCAGGGTCGATGGCCTTGGTAACTGACCTGGCAGGCTTCGCAACGCTTTATCTCATTCCCGTGCCGATGATCCAGGAGATGGCGATTGTTGCCTCGATTGGTGTTGCGCTGAAGATCGTCTCCAATCTGATCATGCTGCCCTTGGCGGCAGCATATTTCTCGGTGCCCGAGGGTTATGTTGAGAAGGCAGCGCGCCTTCGCGAGCGTCGTGTGCGCATGATGGCGCGTGTTGCTCAAATCACGCGCCCAGCACCAGCAGCGATCTCGCTGGTCTTGATTGGTTCGCTGTTTGTCGTCGCGGTTTACCAGAGCCGGGATCGCAATATTGGCGATGTGCATGCTGGTGCAGCGGAGCTTCGCGAAGACGCCCGATTCAATGTCGATTCTCGGTTCATTGTTGAGAACTTCGATGTGAACCTGGATGCCTTTGTCGCGCTTGTGGAAACACCTGAAAATTCCTGCATAAGCTGGGACCTGATGAAGCCGGTGGAAAAATTCGGCTACCATCTGATGAATGTAGAAGGCGTGAGGTCTGTTGTTTCCTTGCCGGAGGCCGCCAAGACCGTCTACAGCGTTTGGATGGAGGGCAATCCCAAGTTCCGCGAGTTGCCGCGCAATCGATATACGCTGGTGTTGACCACCAACAGCTTTGGGCCGAGTACCGGCCTAACGGATCGCAATTGCAACTTCCTGAGCGTTATTGTTTTCACCGAGGACCATAAGGCGGAAACCATTAACCGCCTGATCGGTGCGGCTGATGAGTGGATTGCTGAAAACGGTCCGAAGTACCCAGAGCACACATTCCGATTGGCATCAGGCAATGTGGGCCTCATCGCTGCAACAAATGATGTGATTGAGAGCTCAGAGCTTCCGATCCTGTTCTACGTGTTCAGCGTAATCATCTTCCTGGTTCTTGTCGCCTATCGTGACTGGCGCGCAATCATTTGTTGCTGTGCGCCGCTTTTGGTCGCGACCTTCATGGGCTATTGGCTGATGAGCTGGTTGGAGATTGGGCTCAAAGTGTCGACGCTGCCGGTTCTGGTGCTCGCTGTAGGGATCGGTGTGGACTACGCGTTCTACATTTACACAAGATTGCAGTTCCACCTGGAAGCGGGAGAGGAGATCGTTAGCGCCTTCACTCTTGCGATGCAGGAAACGGGCATGGCGGTGATCTTTACAGGCCTGACACTCTCACTGGGCGTTGCAAGCTGGGTCTTCTCTGAACTGAAGTTCCAGGCGGATATGGGTCTGTTGTTGAGCTTCATGTTCTTCGCGAACATGATCGGTGCCGTTACCGGGCTTCCGGCGCTTGCCGCTATTCTCCATCGACGGTTCCCGAAATACACGACGCGTCTTCCGGAGGCTGCAGAGGCGTAATCGGCCTCGCTGCACAGCGCTTATTGGGTGTCTTCTGCGGCGGCATCCTCTGGCAGAGGCTCTGTGATGAAACTCTTGACCAGCGCGATGATCGCCTGGTCAGTGGACTGCCAATTCTCCAGCTGATCCCGTTTGTAGCGATAGGTGACTGCAACGGTGTCGGTGAGATGAAAAGTGCGGGTGCAGTTGGGGCTGAAGATCACGTCGGAGTGCTTGAAGCATAAGAGCAGAAGTGGCTGTCCATCTACTTGGTCAGCGACATAGAGCTCCTGATCTTTGTAACCGGTTCCTTCGGCGAACCTATAGAGGTCAAGTCCTGCAGCGCCGCTCTCAGGCGTGCGGCTGAGTAGATGTCGAGCGTAGATATCGTCCAACCGTCTGGCGGCAGGCATCAGACCTTCTGAGCGGTGAATTTTGATGTGAACCACGATGGCGTCTGGGGTGTTGTTTTCGAACGCCGCCTGACGGTTGGCCGTATAGGGCGCGAGCTCCGGCAGTAGAGCGTGCAGGTCTATCTCATCTTGTGTTCCACCGACGCGCTGCAGGGGATAGCGGGTGAAATTCGCAGGTATAAGAAAGCGCTCCCCACCAATCATCATGTCGACCTTCTCGCTGCTGTCGCTGGCGCGCGGGTCGAGCCCCAAAATCTCTGAAGGCGTCGGGCCGAAATAGTAATATCCGAACAGAGCAGAGAAGAGGCTGACACCCAAAGCAACAGTCGCTGGGATTAACCAAGCTGGCCGCTCTTTTACATATTGGTCTGATCCGTTGCTCATTTTCTCAAATCTTGAATAGGTTGTGGCGGAAGGTGGCCTGTTTTGGGACAGTTTTTACAAGGCCGGCACGTCGGTTTGAAACGCTGATGCCCCGTCGCCCAGCATAGCGGTCCTGGGGTTTCAGCCAACCTTTTGATTTTTCTAAGGTTTCCAAAGACTTTCTGTGAAGCGGGTCTCTGGTACGACCTTTGCGATCCTTATGCACGAACAAGTCAGCTCGTTACTTAAGGAAATTCGCGTCCATGACTGCATTCGTCGCCAAAATGCTCACTCTCCTGGGGGTCATGCTCTATGCGGGCGGTCCCATTGATGCGGTGACGTTGATCGTGCAAGGGGAAAACATCCCGCAAAATCAGGATGTGTTGGTGGAGCGTATCGTTCCTGAAAACCGGATATCCCCTTCACATGCAGTGGTAGCGGGCGTTGACCTGCTTGTTGATAATGAAGTTCAAAAAAGCGCAGTTTCCTTCACGGAAGTGGGTTTGCGCTCAGGGATAGGGTTTGAACAATAATGACTGCTTTCTTTTGGACCTTTGTGACAGGTGTTGTGACGGCTGGCTTGGTTTCTAGTCTCTACAGGGTGGTGACCAACAAGCCGCCCAGCTTTCAGATGTGGCAGGAAACGACTGTTGGCATCATTGGGGGCGTTTTGACGCTCGTGCTCGCAGGTCCAAGTGTGATTATGCGCAATGCGCTCAGGGCCCAGGTTATTGAAAACCGTCCTCCTGGTTGGTTGGTTGTCAGCTCCCTTATGGCGGGGTTGTGGAGCTTTCTTGTTGGCATATTTGTTCTGAGCCTTTTGCTCGTCTGACGGTTAACTCCTTGTAAAGCCTGAAAGAATTTCTGTGAGCTAATTTGGGCTCTGATACTTGACTATTTGTCAGTTCATACCTATTTACTCTTCTGTGCACTGCAAACCCCCTTTTGGTGCACTGCGAAGTAAACAGGAGTGACCCCCCAATGCGCTCTCTCATTTGGAATTTTGTTGCCGTTTCAGTTGTGGTCCTTTCGACCGTTGCTTTTGAGGTCGGATATGTCGCTCCCCGCGACGCGTTCTTCATCGCTTTCACTGTCCTGGCGATTTACACAGGTAATCAGTTGCTGGCCCGCGAAAACCAGCCTCTCGGCCAGGCTTTGGCGTCAATTTTCACCAAACCGGCTAGCCATGGATCGTCTGTGAGCTATCTGTCTGGTCTCGTTGTCGCTGGATTGAGCACACTGGTTGTTGCTCAGGTCCTGACGTTCAGCTGAGGCTCGTCTTGATGCGGCGTTTGCAGACGGACAAGTGGGTTCACCTGTCCTGAAAATGCCCGGAAGAAAATCGGGACAGTTCCCGCGGTCATTAGACCCGGTTGAGCGCTTTCGGTAACGAAAGAAGGTCCCAAACCAACGAAACCCGCTTTGCATGTATTTGTGCAGGGCGGGTTTTTTTAGGCCCGGCGGACCCGTCGGACAACGCGCCTTGAGCCCGCGCCAAAGAGGAGGGTGGCGATGCCTGCGGCGATTGCCCAGACCCACTCCAGCAGCCAACGCATCATATTGGCAAAGGTCTTAAAGGCCCGGAGGCTGGTTTTGCCTGTGAGCGCCATGATGCCCCGGGTCTTTACACCGAGCGTGCCGCTCATCTCAGTGATCCGGCGCAGGTCGTTGGTGTCTTCAACACGGGCCAGGAGACGCACACTTTCTGCCGGACCTGTATTGCGTTGAAGGGCTGCCATATCATCCAGAACCGGCGTCAGGGGTTTCAGGTTTACACCACTGGCATAGTTGGTGACGGCGCGTCGTGTAGCTGTGCTGTCGGCGAGGCTCACATTTGAAAGTGTGCGACGGAGCCCTGGGAAGTCGATGGCTTTGCGCATCAGGTCGCCCAACTGACGGGCAAAGGCGGCTGTCAGCGCACCTGTCCTTTTTGCGACTTTCATCAGTGATACGCCTACCTTGACGGGCAGGGCACCGCCGCCTGTTGCGACGGTCGCGCCGGTGGCTGCAACGCCGACGACAGATAACCCTAAAATGAGCTGGGAGTATTCTTCGCCCGCAACAAGCTTTGAGCCTTCGCGTCCAATATCCCGTACGTCCCCGACAACTGTCAGGTCAGATGTAATCGCCCCAACGAAGCCCGCCGTGTCACTGCCTTCCCCTGTAAGGAAGCCCTCAAAGAAGCTGCCTGTGTCCCGGGATACGCGAAGGAGCAGTGTTCCTGCATCTTCCAATCGTTTGGTCGTCTCTGGCGCTAGCGCAATCCCGGCATAATCCGCGATTTCGGCATACATCAGCGCATCTTCATATTCGCCCGAGTCCAGAGAGTCGTTCACAGCGAGATCAAGTTCTTCTTGTGGCACCGTTGCCTTTATCTCTGCGCGAATGAAGGGCTCTGCCGGGATGAGGTTTTCATCGACATAGTCGTCAAGAAGTCCCGCTTCGAAGGCGAGTGCAAAGGCCACCGGGAGTGCCACAAGAACGACAAAGAGAAAGTTGAAAAGACGCATACAAAAACCCCATTACGCACCCCTGCGGCAACCGTCCCAGCAAAGGCCGACCGGTTTGCGTGTCTAGAGTGCGCCAGGCTGATCGTTTTGCCAAGTCGCGTGGTTAATCAATGGGTTGTTTACCCCACAGAACCGCCGGATTTTCGTCGGATAGCCACTACTGATGGCCGTGGCGGGGTTGCAGGGTCAAAGTCCGGCCAGCGGGTTGCTGGGTCGCTATAGGTCGATTTTCGCTCAAACCCGGGGAAGGCTTCCGCACCGTCCGATGCGGGGTGCTGGACGGCCACGAAGAGTGTCTCACCGTCATCTGCAAAGCAGGGACCGCACATTTCTGCGCCAATTGGTACACGGAAGAACATTTTTCCTCGACCACGCAAGTCACCGTCTGTGTCTATTGCCCAGATGCCGTCAGCGGTGCCAGATGCCTTCGCCCAGTTTTTACCCTGGTCAGTGGCGACCCAGAGGCGTCCGGCTGGGTCCACTGCCAGATTGTCGGGGCAGGCGAACCAGCCGTTCTCGCTTGTTTCTGCATTCCAGCGAGCATTAACGGTTTCATCAGCTGGGTTGCCGCAGAGGGCCAACATGTCCCAAGTAAAGTTCGCAGCGGCATGGTTCTCTGCCTCCGGCGACAGTTCAACAATCTGGCCCCAGAGATTTGGTCCTCTTGGATTGACAGCGTCGGTCTGCTCCGGTGTTCGTTTGGTGTTGTTGGTGAGGGCTACATAAACCTTGCCTGATTTTACATTCGGCTGAACATCTTCCGGGCGGTCAAGAGGGGTGGCTCCAAGGAGGTCTGCTGCCCGTCTTGTTTCAATGAGCACGTCAGCCTGGCTTTCAAATCCGTTCTCTGACGTAAGGGGGCCTTGCCCAAAAATCAGTGGTTCCCACGTTCCGGTACCATCTTCGGAAAACTTGGCGACGGAGAGTGTTCCGCTGTCCAGAAGGTTGAGATTTGCTTCGCGATTGTCGGGACTGATGACATTGTCGCTGACGAAACGATAGAGATATTCGAACTGTTGATCATCACCTGAATAGACGACGACGCGTCCTAAGGGGCACTGCGCTGTTTCGCATCCCTCGTGCTTGAAGCGCCCTAAGGCCGTGCGCTTGACCGGCTTGGATGTCGGGTCAAAAGGATCAACTTCGACCACCCACCCGAAGCGGTTTGCCTCATTGGGCTCCTTGTTGATGTTGAACCGCTCATCAAAAAGACCCCATGGGTAAAACTGTCCAGGGATGCCCATGCGCGTGTAGTTGGCTTTTTCCGGATGGTCATCGAGTGAGCCCATAAAATAACCGTGAACATTTTCTTCCGCCATGAGGTAGGTCCCCCATGGCGTAATGCCGCCAGCGCAATTGTTCATGGTGCCGATCACAGTGCGACCGGATGGATCGCGACTGGTTTGCAACCGTGGGTGACCTGCGGCAGGGCCGGCAAGGCTCATCTCTGTGGTCGAAGCCGTGATCCGCCTGTTGAACGGACTATCGGGAACGATCTGCCACTTGCCGTCTGCACCGCGTGCAATTTCAAGAACAGACCCTCCATGGGCTGCCATCGAGATTTCGGCAACCTCCCGCGTGTAGACGGCGAGAGGGTTTGCCGCCCCGTCAAAAACAGAATGCATCAGATCGTCATTGGTGAACTCATGGTTGATGCACAGCAATGCGTTGTCTTTGAGCTCGGAGCCGAGGGGCAGCGGAATGAAACCAATGAAGTCATTGTTGTAGCCAAACTGTTTTGCTTGTGCGGTTGCAGTTTGATTGTCCGGATCAAAGGCCGGTGCGTCTGAGGTGACGGGGTCGCCCCAGCGGATAAGGATGTCTGCGGTGTGGTCTGCGGCGACGTGATGGGTTTCATCGACACCGTGTTCAATTTCAGCAAAGTCAAAGGATGGAAGCTGCTTGCTGCAGGCCGCCAGGGAGACGGGAAGTGCGAGCCCTGTTGCAACAACGGTGAGCGTGCTCGTGGAGCTTTTGATAAAACCCCGTCTGTTCAGGCGTGTGCCCCAGAGGGCGCTGAGGGATTTGCCCATGGGGCGATCGACTGGAATGTCTTCCGTTTCATCGTATGATTTGTCGGTCATGAGGCTCTCGCAGGTTTTTTGGGAGCTTACAACGCTTCTTATGAAGGAGCTATGACATAGGCGGCTCCCAAGTACCCGCTGCCGAGACATTGGCCAGCGTCCATGCGATAGTACCGCTTATTACCTGATGAAGAAGAGAGACCTACATGCCGATTTATGCTCTGGGTGACGCCCAACCGACGCTGCCCGCTGAAGGAGACTATTGGGTGGCGCCCGATGCCCAGGTAATGGGTAACGTGACCCTTCACAAGAATGCCAGTGTCTGGTTTGGCGCGGTGCTCCGCGGTGATAACGAGATGATTACGATAGGCGAAAATTCAAATGTGCAGGACGGCTCCGTCCTTCACACGGACCCCGGCTCACCGCTGGCGTTGGGAAAAAATGTCACGATTGGCCACAAGGTTATGCTGCACGGATGTAGCGTTGGGGACAATTCCTTGATCGGTATCGGAAGTATTATTCTCAACAACACGAGAATCGGGAAAAATTGCCTGATAGGGGCAAACACTCTGATTGCCGAGGGCAAGGACATTCCTGACAATTCTATGGTTCTAGGTGCGCCCGGGAAAGTGGTGCGACAGCTGACGGACGAACAGGCTGCCGGCCTGGAATTCTCCGCTGCCCATTATGTTGAGAACTGGCAGCGCTATGCGCGAGACCTAAAGCGGATTGATTGAGAGAATTCGCAGCAACGCATTTGATGATTTGAGCGAGGAACAGGATGAGCGAAGCACATAGTTTGGACCAAGGGTCAGATGAAGTTCTCTACGAGGTCTCTGATCATATTGCGACGATCACGCTCAACGCACCGGAGCGGATGAACACCATTTCGCCGACCATGCTGCGGTCTATGGCGGAGAAGTTCGTTCAGGCGGATGAAGACCCGGATGTCCGGGTGATGGTTTTGACGGGCAACGGACGGGCTTTCTGTGCTGGGCTGGATGTGAAGGCGCAAGCCGGCGGAACGGGCATGCTTAAAGAAGATCGTGGGTTTAAAAATCTGGACCTGCGCAATGCGCCGCCCACCACATTGCAGGCCATGGACACGCCGACTATTTGTGCGGTCAACGGGGGCGCTGCGGGTTATGGCCTTGATACGGCGCTCGGCTGTGACATTCGAATTATGGCTGACACGGCGAAGCTCGCTGCGGCGTTCACAAAACGCGGGATCGTGCCGGAGTCTGGCGGGACCTGGATCCTGCCGCGCTTGTTGGGTTGGTCGAAGGCATCTGAGCTCATCTTCACCGGTCGGACGTTAACGGCGGATGAGGCGGTTGAATGGGGCCTCGCCTCCGAAGTGGTTCCAGGCGATCACTTGATGGGGCGGGCGAGGGCGCTCGCGTTGGAAATTGCTGCTAATGCGCCGCTGGCGGTTCAGTCTGCCAAACGGATGATGCGCATGGGGCTGAATGAGCCTTTTGGAGAGCATGTGAACCATGTCTATCTGCAGTTGCTGCCATTGTTGCGCACAGAGGATGTCAAAGAGGGCATGGCGGCGTTCGTTGAGAAACGGGACCCTGACTTTAAAGGCCGGTAAAGACGCTTCCATGTAGAGTATCTGTATGTGTAAGCCCGGATCGATGGGAGCTTGGGCCTTGTGTTAAAGATTGTCAGGTGGTGCATCCTCACGTTTTCCCTCATTGGGGCATCGCCAGCAATTGCGTCTGGGTTTGCTGGCCAGTTTGAGGGGATTGGTACCGCGGGCGGTATGACTCTTACGCTGCAGGAATCCAATGATCGTGTTGTTGGAAGGTTTCATTCCGGTAGGGGCGAAGCCTTCTCCCTTAACGGTCGTCGGACGGGTGACGCGGCTCAGGGCTCTGTCGAGCGCTCCGGCCAGAGTTTCTTCTTTCATCTAGAAGAGCGTCCGTTGGGGGTTCAGTTTTTGCTGATCCCCAAAACACCTGAGCGAGAGCCTGACATCGCAGGCGCCACAGATTATTCGTTTGTGCAAAAGGGGCTTCAGCTTCCAAAGCCATCCGTTTACCGCGCCGCACCACCTCGCGGAATAGACGTCGATGTCATTCAGTTTATTGACGCGTTTCGCGATTGGGACCCCGCTGATATGGCGCGGATCTATGTTTCGCTTGAGAGCCGGTACAGCGAGCTCATTCAGCTTTTTGATCATGCCGCTGCTGAAGTGTTGTGGCGTGTGTGTACGACAAGGCCGCCCAATGATGTCTTTGCTGCCGGGGATCTCGATCAGATGCTGGAGCGGCAGCGCACAGATTGTGGGGCTTATTTGAGCTCGATCACGTCAGTCCGTGACGCAGGTTTGCTGAATGAGTTCTTGAGGAAATCGAATTTTCAACTGGAACTTATTCGCGAAACGGTGAAGTGCGACAGAGGGCTTTCGCCAGAGACCAAATGTGCGGATGTGAGCGCAATGAGTGGGCCATTGATGCTGCGTTGGAGGCGGGCAGACGATATTATGCGGGAACTGGTTGGCGACGAACCTCTCGAGGTAGCGCAGGGGGCGCCTGCGCCAATTTCGCCGACAACAATATCACCGTTCTCGCTTGCTTCGGATGGTGCAGTAAGTGTTGAAGATGAGGTTCGTGGATCAGGGTCGACAACGCTACCGCGTGCGCGGCCCGGAAGGCAGGACACAGCCGGTTCAGAACCGACACAGGGTTACCTGCCTCGGGCGAGACCAGCTCGCAATTAGCCAAAGGGGTCAGACAGGACGGCGCCAGACGCGGCGGATCTTTGCGTCGGTTTCTGGACCAAAATTGTACCAGGCAGTCCGATCTCGCGTGGCATCCGCGATGAAAAGCCCATCCTGACTTGAGAGGACTTTCGAGAGCTGGTTCAACAAACCTGGCGCTGTGCCCTTGCAGTTCACGACCCAGGCATTGTTTGCCACTTTGAGTGCAGCACCCAGCGACATGATTGATTGTTCAAGTGTCGCGCCGTGACGTGATTTGATGTCTGTAATGATCAGGAAGTTTGATGTGTCCGGACGCTTGCGGCGGTCCACCTGACCTTTTTTGGGACCATAAACTGTCCGCCTGTCCTGAGGGTGGGACGGTGTGCTTGCTGTTACTTTTGATTTTTCCTCATCGAAAAATCCAGCGAACATGGCGACGTCTTTTGCTTCCGTCCAATCTTCCGTGCCTGTTGGCGCAATCACAGAATGGCCGGCGACGCGGCCTTCAGCGATATATGTCTCCATCGCTTCAAACGTGTAGGGACCATAGACTTCATCCCCATGTTTCAGTGACCAATGCCCGTCCGCAAGCACGCGGTCTTCAGGCACGTCTGCTTGGGCCTCAGGAGCCATATCATCTATCTGGTCGGCACTGTTTTGCATCGTCATTTGCTCTGATCGCAGGCGCGCCGGTCTGGCGGCAGCGCCTTTTCCAAAAACTGCGGGTCAGTATGAGCTTCCACCCGTTCATACTTTATGAATTTGTGGTTTAGAATTCGTTTCCAGATTGGCGCAATCCCCTGCGTTTTTGGCGGAATGGTTGCGAGAGTGTCTGCCGCAAGGCAAAGTCGCGCCAAATTTGAGCTCAAAACGACACTCGGAGACGTCTTATGGCTGACTATGAACACTGCACCGTCGAAAAGGATGGACATCTGCTCATTGTGACAATGAACAGACCTAATCGGATGAATGCGCTCCACCCGCCCGCAAACTTTGAATTGGCCAAAGCGTTTGATGATTTCGCGGCAGACCCTGACCTTTGGGTTGCGATTATCACCGGTGCTGGCGATCGCGCATTTAGTGCTGGCAATGACCTCAAGTGGCAGGCCGAAGGCAACAAACTAGAGGTGCCGGAAACAGGCTTTGCTGGCCTCACCGCTCGCTATGACATGCCCAAGCCTGTCATCGCTGCCGTTAATGGCGTTGCAATGGGCGGTGGTTTTGAGATCGCGTTGGCCGCGGACCTGATTATTGCCTCGGACAATGCGACGTTTGCACTGCCAGAGCCAAAGGTTGGTCTTGCGGCTCTGGCTGGTGGTCTTCATCGTCTGCCGCGGCAGATCCCTGTGAAACAGGCGATGGGGATGATCCTTACCGGCCGCACAGTTCCAGCAGCAGAGGGACAATCACTGGGCTTTGTGAACGATGTTGTGCCTGCTGGTGATCTCATGGAGACAGCAAAGAAATGGGCAGCCCAGATTATGGCTTGTTCGCCTATGTCAATCCGGGCATCGAAGGAATCTGTCTATCAAGGGCTTGATGAGGCCAATCTTGAGAAAGCGGTCACTGGTCATTATCCAGCGGTTGGCGCTCTCTTTAAGAGCGAAGACCTAATCGAGGGGCCAATGGCATTTGCCGAAAAGCGTGCGCCACAGTGGAAAGGGCGCTGAGGCGGTCTTAATCGGTATAGCAAAACGAGTTCCGGCCCTGCCTGGGAAAGCAGGGCCGGTCTCGACAGGATCAGACCGATGGGGGGTCAGTCTGATCGGGGAATTACGAGAATAGGGCAGGTCGTAGCGGCGTTATCGGCTCTGAAATGGGCGCCATGAGATCGTGATCTCCGAGCGCAGCGCTTTTGCCGCCCCGTCCATCACCGGTTCTTACCCAAACATAAGGATGGTGGCGCGACTGTCGCTTCACCCAAGTGTAAGGGGTTTCCTGCCACAGGCGAATGTGACGGGTTTTATTGTCGAGCACATATTCACCGTCAGCAGTCACAACCAGAAGGACTGCGTGACCGGCTCCGCTTCGTTCTTTCACCACTGAGATCAGCAGCGCATCAGCAGGCCAGCCCTGTTCAATGAGCAGCCGGCGTTTCAACAGAACATAGTCTTCGCAGTCGCCGCCGCTGGCGGCGGGATAGGCCCACCATTCAGCCGTGTTGTAGAGATCTGCGTCTTCCACCGGCGTCACAGACTTATTGACCTGCCGGTTAATCTGCTGGAGCTGGCTCCACCGATTGTCCGTTAATGCCAGGGATGCTGGCCTTGCGGAGCTTCCAATGCAGTCGTTTGGGTGTCGCTGGCAAAATCCGACAAAGCCAAAGGGGGGCGAGGTTTCGGCCCCGACTGGCATTGAATTTCCGCGAGAGATGAAAGTGGGTGCCGCCGACGGCGCTACGTATGGCACATCCGACGAAAATCCACCGATGGTGGCAGTAGAGCCCGGAGCATCTGCCGAGCCCGTCCCGCAAGCTGCGAGAAGGAGGGCTCCCGCAAGCCCTGCAGTGATACGCAATAGATACATGTAACCAATCCCAATCTGTCGATTTGTATTGGTCATCATGCGGATGATGTTTTGATATCAAGTCTATTTTACTTGTTACTGTTTAATATTATTTGAGTAAGTATAGAATAAAATTCCAATATATTTTTAAATACTGGAATTCGATTCAAATTGTAGGCAAGCAGGCAGAGTGGACCCCGCCCAGAAGACTGGCAGGGCTAGGTCTTTCTTGTTTTGAACTGGGAGGTGGGGTTAGCCGTCGATAATGCGCCAGGATCCATCAGGCTGACGGCAGGCCTCCCCAATGCCTTTTTCCGGGCGACCGTCAATGTAGATAGTCTGCTCGAACTCTCGGCAGTTCTGGCCTCGACCGTCTACATAGGTCTTGGTTGGAGTCACTGTTCCCCAGTGCCCGCTGTCGGGATTGTTCCAGGTTGCGGACCTGCCACTGGGATAGTCTTCCAGCGTTGATTGGGTGGTTGAATAGACTTCCTGCTGGTCCTGGCAGGTCAGGCGCGTTGCGGCCTGATTGCCGAGAAGGCCACCAGCGAGGACACCTCCGATGGTGGCGAAGGTGCGTCCGCTGCCGCTGCCGACTTTCGACCCAAGAAAGCCACCAATTGCAGCTCCTGCTATGCCGCCAATGACACCTTCCGTGCTTGTCGGGTCACAGGCTGCTTTTGCTGGCATGGAAAGGCCAATGAAGAATGCCACAGCAGTCGCTACGGCTATGGTTCCCCACGCGGCCCGGACGTAAGCACTCTGAGCGCGGTTCTGTTGCGCAATGGCTTTCGCATTTGATTGGTGCATGACAGCTCCTCTCGATGGGTCATCATCGACTACCTGCAGGAGAATCATACCGTGTGATGGCGAAAGGGGCCAGCCTTATGACGCGCCATCAAAAGTCGAGGAATCGGCGTCCAGTGTCGCGTTGATATGCTCGACTGTGTCTGCATTGACCTTCTTCTTCGAGTTTCCAAATGCTGGTTGTGGGAGCGCACCCAATCGCTCCGCGACCGTGAGGGCCGTTGTTTCGAGGGCGTCGCCTGCGACCGCTTCGTCCAAGAAACCAGCTTCCGTTGCTTCGTCTGGTGAAAACAACTGCGCGTGTATTACCGCCTGGGCAAGCAGTCGGGTGGGGACACGGTCCCTCGCAAAATCAATCAGGAACTGAGGAGTGGTCATACCGATAGAGACTTCATTCAGACCGATCTTGAAGTCGCCTTTTGTGCCCACCCGATAGTCTGATGCCAGGAGAAGCAACCCACCAGCTGCAAGCGCGTGGCCTGTGCAGGCGGCAATAATGGGGAGCTTGTAGGTATAGAGCCGCGTCATGAGATGGGCGCCGCTGGAGACAAGCTTATTCACTGCCTCTGGTCCGGAGGACATGACGGAGAGATCGAAGCCTGCACAAAAGCGTTTCTCGCGCCCCATCAAGACCACAGCATTTGCCTCCGCCTCGGCACGGTCCAACGCGTCTGACAGCGCGGCGATCATATCGTGACCCAGGGCGTTTGCTTTGCCGTCATCCATGTGAAGAACGGCAACACCATTTTTTAGATCATAGTTCAGAATTGACTCAGACATTCCGCGCCTCGCTTGTTTTGATTGCGCGGAAGTCTAAATGGCTCGCTGCAAAAAGGGGAGCGTTCTTTAGCGCAGGTCAGCTTGCGAGTTTGCCTGTCGAAAGAAACTCGACGCCAATGCCTTCGTCTGTATGGCGCACGACACGACCGAGTGTTCTGCCGACGGTCACATGCGTCCCAACCTTGGGGCGGTTCCTCAGTCTGATGTGGGCACCGGTCAGGGAGATGTCGAGGACCCTGCAGGCCACTTCTTCGCCATTATCGATTGTCAGACGGGTGCCTTCATTCGCTTCTTCGCTTGTCGGAGCGCGTCTTGGCGCCCGTCGCGGGAGGGCTGCGATTTCGTCGCCACCGCGGTGGTTTTTGAGTAGTTCAATCCGCTCGATCAGCCGGGCCCGTTGGTTGGTCTGAAGGTGCGTTTCAATGGCAAACCCGCCGTTAAAGCGCCGGACCAGCTGCCCCTCAAACCGTCCAAGCCTATCGAGATAGACAATCACCCGATCGCCAATTTCTCCGTCAGCCTGGCTATGAAGGGCAATGCCGCCTTCTGAAATGTCTTCAACGTCGCAAGGAAACTCACCGCCGGAGGGCAGCATGAGACGACCGGCGACCGAGAGACTCGTGCGCTCGTACTGGCGTCTGTTCGTGCCGTTATCACGTGTCTGCACCGAAACGGATTGAGACATGCGTTTCATCCTCCGCAACATACCTGCCGCCGCAGCGCGGCAATTGCTGGTTTCACGCTAGAGAATGCGGGTTAAAGAGGTCTTATCGCATTGAAATACAACCAAGGTGTGGGATTGGAGAATGGCTGGTCAGCGCCTCATTCATCGCGCTATAAACAAAATCGCAAGCGTACAGGGGCGTACGCGGCAAATTTGGGTCAATAAAGGGCGAATTCCATGTCAGATGCGCAGAGTTTGGGGCAACGCATAATTAACCATAATTCGAAAAAGAGCGGTGTGTTCTCACTGTTGAGGCCTCTATTTGTTGGGCTGACTGCTGTGTTTCTGGCGAGCTGCGCATCCCTTGTCGATGATGCCCAAGACATGAACCCGTCCGGCTCGGCGTTTCAGCAGGCGCTTTACAAGCATTACCTTGATCTTGCGGTTAGCCGGGGGAGCGGTTTTGGCGCAGGTGACAGCGCTGATTTTTATGCCGAGCGGGCCATTCTGGCTGGAAACGGGGGAGATGTGACTCCCTTGCAGCCATCGGGTGAAGGTGCCGCCAGGGAAGATCTGCAGAACGCACGCGATCGGTTGATGAGTGCATTTTCACGTGGTGCCAAGGAAATTGCCCCTGACATGGCTGCCCGCGCGCAGGCTGCGTACGATTGTTGGGCTCATGAATTATCGCTGGGAGCTCCTGCAGCGCAGCTTTATCAATGCCGTGCCCGGTTTCTGACCCAGATGGGGCGTCTTGAAGTGGATCTTGCGCCTGCGCCAGAGCCCGTGATAGCGCTTCCCGATGCGGCGGAATTTATCGTCTATTTTGGTTTTGATGAGTGGTTCCTGTCAGCGGAGGCGTTGGAAGTTCTCTCTACCTCGATTGATGCTGCCCGTGCGGGGGGGCACAGCAAAATCATTGCAGCGGGTCATACGGATACATCTGGGTCCTCTTTCTACAATGATGAACTCTCTGTGCGTCGTGCGGAAGTTGTGAAGCTCACCCTCATTGAAATGGGCGCGCTTGCCGACGCTGTTGAGGTGATTGGATATGGCGAAAGCCGCCTTGCCGTGCAGACAGGCGACGGTGTGCGGGAGCCGCTCAACCGACGGACAGTGGTCACGCTTGTTCCTTGACGTAGGGACGGCAGAGCACAGTTTTCAGCCGAAAATTCAAAGTTGACGCTTGCGTCATGATTGAACTCGGTCGATTATGGGTTCAAATAAAAAGTGAGCCATAATGCGGCGCGCGGCGGTTTCTGCCGAGGGTAAGCGGGATTGGCTGAACGGGAGAAGATCCAGAATGAGCGAATTTGACTACATCATTATTGGCGCCGGTAGTGCTGGCTGCGTGCTCGCCAACCGACTGTCTGCTGATCCTAAGAACAAGGTTCTTCTGCTGGAAGCAGGGCCAAAGGACAAGAGCATCATGATTCACATGCCCGCAGGTGTTGGGCAGCTGATCGGCAATAATACTAAGACGAATTGGAACTATGATACGGAAGGCCAGCCGTACCTCAACAATCGTCGTTTGTTCTGGCCGCGGGGCAAAGTGCTTGGTGGTTCCTCTTCCATTAACGGCATGATCTATATTCGCGGTCATGCGCGCGACTATGATCATTGGCGTCAGTTGGGCCTTGAAGGTTGGGGGTTTGCCGATGTGCTTCCCTATTTCAAGCGTTCAGAAGGTTATGACGGGGGATCAGACGAATTCCACGGCGGCGAAGGTCCGCTTGGCGTTTCTGACGTGCAAAATTCGAATGTGTTGTTTGACGCGTTCAAGGAAGCTGGCGTTCAAGCTGGGCACCCATCAACGAAGGATTTCAACGGCCCTCAACAGGAAGGTGTTGGCCCTTACCACGTGACTATCAAAGATGGTCAGCGCTGTAGTGCAGCGAAAGGGTATCTGACGCCCATTCTGGATCGTCCAAATCTGACGGTTGAGACCGAAGCCCTGACGTCGCGCATTCTCTTTGAGGGCAAAAAAGCTGTGGGCGTGGAGTACACTCAGAAGGGCAACACAGTACAAGCGCGGGCTGGCAAAGAAGTTGTGCTGAGTGGCGGTGCCATCAACTCACCTCAAACCCTTATGTTATCAGGCATTGGTAACGGTGAGTATCTGCGGAAGTTTGGGATCGATGTTGTGGCTGACCTTCCTGGTGTCGGTCAAAATATGCAGGATCATTTGGACGCGACAGTTATCGAAGAATGTCTGCAACCGGTTTCATTGCATAGCCAAACAAACCCTGCGCGTATGTTGATGACAGGCATGCAATACGTGTTCTTCAAATCTGGTCTTGGGACGTCGAATGGTCTTGAAGCTGGTGGCTTCCTGAAAACGCGTCCTGAGTTGGAGATGCCAGATGTGCAGATCCACTTCGTTGCAGCGGTGATGCGAGACCATGCGCGGGCTGACCCGTACGGTCATGGATATACAGTTCACGTCTGTCAGTTGCGGCCGGAAAGCCGTGGCTATATTGGCTTGAAATCAACAGACCCTGAAGCGCCGGCGCTCATTCAGCCCAACTACCTGGAATCTCTGAATGACCGTACCGTCATGCGGGACGGCGTGAAGATGGTTCGGAATATCCTGAAGCAGCCTGCGATGGCTCCATACTCTGGGGATGAAGTGATGCCTGGTGCGCACGTTCAATCAGACGACCAGATTGATGCCTGGATCCGTGAAAAGGCAGAAACCATTTATCATCCGGTTGGCACGGCGAAAATGGGTAATGACGACATGGCGGTCGTTGATCATCGGTGCCGTGTGCGCGGACTGGAAGGACTGCGGGTCGTTGATGCCTCGGTTATGCCGACGCTCATTGGTGGTAATACAAATGCCCCGACTATCATGATCGCAGAGAAGATCTCTGATGACATGTTAGGAAAAGCTCCACTTCCTGCAGAACCTGTGCGTATTGCGGAAGATGATGCAGCAAACGCTGCATAAACTCTTACTCAATTCTTAATGCTGCAGGGCCATGTTTGGGTGAATCAGACATGGCCCTGTGCATTACGGGTATGATTTACGAAAAATAAACAGGCATAGAGCGATAGTAGGGTGTCGTATTGGGAAAAGGCCCACCTATGTCAGACTCTGCTGTCGATTATGCTCGGATGAATATCCAGGAGCTAAAGAACGCGCTTCAACTTCACATGAAGTTTGTTAAGCGGCAACGCGGTGGCGACCGTCTCAATCTTAGCCACAAAAATGTTGAATCACTTCGCTTTGACAAAATTGACCTGTCTGATGCTGAGCTGGTTGGGCTTCATGCGGCAAACGCCAGTTTTAAAGGCGCGCTCCTTACGCGGGCCAATTTGTTTGGTGCTGACCTAACCGGCGTTGACTTTTCTAATGCTGATCTGACGCGTTCAGACCTGCGAGGCGCCCGTTTTGCCCGGGCAAATCTGGAAGGTGCAGACCTGACAGATAGTGATCTGCGTGAAGGGCAGATTATGCGCCAGTCTGATGAAGGCGAACTGTCCTACATAGACAATGGCAACTCAGACTCGCGGTTTGATGATGCAAATTTGCGGCATTCAAATCTTGAAAAGGTTCGAATGGGGCGCGCTATGGGGTCGGGAACTGACTTGTTCCAGGCAAATCTTAAAGGCGCGCGACTGTCAGGATGTGACTTTACCGGTGCAGACCTGTCCGGGGCCGTTCTTGATGGCGCGGACCTGAGCGACGCCAACCTTGCGCGCGCGAATCTCAAAGGCGCAGAAATGATTGGTGTCGTGTTGGACGGCGCCTGTCTGGAGGGTGTTGATCTCACTGCAGCTCGTTTTCGCAAGTCCGAAATCATGGCAGCGAAGTCGATTGAGGGCGCGATAATGCCCAGAACAGCTGAAGATCTGGGGATCTCCGTCGATGAGCTGATGGCCGACCACAAAGCATGGATGATGTCAGGTGGCGCAAAAGGCGAGCAGGCTGTCTTTAAGGGTGTCGACCTTACGGGATTTGCTCATCCGGGTATTGCTTTGTCAGCTGCTGAGTTTAGCGATGCGATCCTGACCCACGCGAATTTTGAGCATAGTTTCTTTTCTATGGCGAATTTTTCCGGAGCCATGCTGGCACAGGTGAATTTTTCCCATGTGGACCTTCGAGGTGCCAAATTCCAATGCGCAAAGATGACGAAAGCATCTTTGGTGTCGGCAGACCTCTCCGCAATGCCGATTGCCGGTGGCGGAGGGCGTACCTGGCCGACAAACTTGCGCGGCGCCAATCTGGTTGATGCTGATCTCACGCACGCAGATCTAAGCCAGTGTGATTTTACTGGGGCCACTCTTCAGGGCGCGGATCTCACGTCTGTTGATGTAAGTGGCGCGAACTTTGAGGGTGCAGACCTGACGGATGCAACCGTCGCAGGTGTTGATTTCAGCTCATGTGTGCTGACCGACGTAATGGGCATAGATGTATCTGTGGCCCAAAAGCAAAAAAAGACCGGTGCACCTGCCGCTAAGACCGCGGCAGGCTGAACTCTTTCCGCTATTTTGCCTTATCAATTTGCAGGCTTGCGTCACGCACCAGGCGTAAGTAAGGCCGCTCAGCTGTGTGTGTCTGGCGCCGGGTTCCAAGGCTCGGTATTGGAGAGGGGCGCGGAGGCACTGCCTGAACCACTTTGCGCGCGGCATCAATCACTGGCGGTGCCGCTGGAAGCTCTTCCGGATCAAGGCGCTGGATCCGGTCTACCCATTGTCTCACCAGCATATGCTCGCCAACCCATGGAAACTCGTCGACGGCCACGATGGCACCCAGTACACGGGTGATGGCCCCATTGTCCTGCGCAAGAGGCAGGAGCGCCATTTCAAGTGATAGTTGGCGATTGTCCGGTGTCTCTGCTGTGTACTCGACAAGGCCGATTGTGCCGGTGCCTGTGACATCATTCAGAAGCGAGAGTATTTCCTGTTGGCTTTCATCCTGCCAGAGCGCTGCCATATTGTGGCGCCGGAATTCCATCCCGTAGACGTTGCAAAGCCCTGTTCCTGCGAGGCGAAACCTGTAGGTCCACCTGTCGTTTCGTTCGAGGATGAACACGTGAGGCAGCACGCGCTTCAAATCTCGTGGTTCGATTTCACTGCGTTTGGGAGCAGGGCGGCTGCCGCGCAGCTCATTCCAATAGTCAAGTAGCCCCTGTACCGTCTGATGCGTCATTTACACTTCCAGATCTTGGTGCCGGTAGGAGAGAGGTGTCATATCGTTTCTCTCCCTATCCGGAACACTTGACCGCTGGTCCCTTACTAACTGTCTCATACCACCGGCACTAATCCCGTTTTAGAACAGTGGGGACTGGCGCTGGCCTTCTTGGACGGACACTCAGCGAAAAGCATGCCAAAGCTTAACGAAGGGACTGAGATACAAGAAACCGCGCCGCACGAAGGGGCTGTTTCCCGCAGTTTCCTTAGCATGAGGGAGCGGAGCATCGGTTCTCTGGAGGTTCAGCGTGTTAACCCTTTAACGTTTGTGCTGGCTGTGAAGTTGTAAAGAAGTAGGTGACCCAGGTCGGCAATAGGGACACGATGGTGATCTCATAGAACGGCATGGCATCTGCATTGATCGGGTCAAGAAACCCAAAAGCTCCAAAAATGGAGCAGTAACAGCTCTCCGGAGTGCCAAAATGACACGACTTTATACATTTCTCTTTCTCGGCCTGTTCGCTTTTGCTGCAGGTGCGATTGTAATGACCCTCACCGCCGACCAGGCACAGGCATGTGGGTATGAAGACGACTGCGGTGGCGGTTGGGAAGAACCAGAATGGGATGACGGTTGGGACGATGATTGTGGTTGTCACGATGATGACGGCGGTGATGTGAACGTGGATGTTCGGAACAAGGTCAAGCTCGACCTTGATGTCGATGTAGACGTCGAGAACAATGTCGATGTTGAGAACAACAACACGAACAATAATACGAATAACAACACCAACAATAATACCAACAACAACACGAACAATAATAACAACGTCAACAACATCATTGTTAATGTCGATGGTGGTGGTGAAGGCGGTGGTGATGTAAACGTCAACGCATCTTCCAATGCGAATGCCGCTGCAGAAGCAATTGCGAATTCTGCAGCAACGAGTGCTGCGACAGCAGCATCACGTGCAGGCGGTCGGTTGAACACGAGCAATTTGCGGAACAATGTGTTTGGCGGAGAACGCCGTGGTGCTGGCGGCACGATTGTGAACGCCGCCCGCGCACCGATCTCGATTGGACCATTGCGCGTTGTTGTTAAAGAAGAGCGGGTCAAGAGCCGGGCGGTTCGTGGTGTGTGCCTGGATGCGAAAGGTCTTGAAGAAGCGGCTTATCTGGCTGTTTCATCCAATCAGATCGATATTGCGACGGGTAGCGGCGAACTGATGTATTGCCAGATGGGCGACGCGCTTGTCGCGACCATTGGTGAAGCGCCAGATGGTGGCGGACAGGCCGACTATACTCATGGTCAGGTGATCGAGTGCCTGGACGGCCAGTCTCTTCACTACGGCAATGAAGGGCGCCTGGCTTGTGGCCCAAGCAGCAATGCTTACTTTGCAGGCTCTGACCGCAGGTCACATGTTCGGTATGCTGAGGTGTTCCTCAACCGCAAATCAAGCGGCTATGCATCAGAAACAACTGCCTACCGCGGTGCGACGACCTTCAACGGTGGCGTTGGATACTAAATTGCCCTTTCGGGGAAGTGGCGGAGAGGGGGACCATCTAGGTCCCCCTTTTTTCTGTTCCGTTTGGAATACCCTGTCTGTACGCAGCTGCGCTCGCTAGAACGAGTGTATTTTGTTCCACATGGCGCGTCAGGAGCACGCTGGCAAAGGGCGTGAGTGGTTCATCATGATTTTCTGCCGTGTCTGCTTGATCCGTCCTGAATGGCGCCCAGCATAAGTCCAGGCAGGTCTGTGCAAACAATTCGGGATCCAGATCGTGGCGAATGCTTCCCGTTTTCTGCAATGACTTGATGCATGCAGTGAGGCTGAGCGAGAGCCGCCTCACAACAGCTGCCGTTGCTTCGTGTGCTTCTTGTGAAGAGTCGACCATCGTCAGCGTTTGAATCAGCGCGGGATGTTTATAGAGCGGTGTTGTCAGGGTCTTGGCGATCTCGTCAATCGACAATGGGGTCTGCTGAAGGTCTTTCAGCGAGGCTAGTGTCGCCTGCAGCGTGGAATTGAGGACCTCCTGATAAAGCCCTTGCTTGCTTGTGAAGTAATAGTGGATCAGCGCAACATTCACATCAGCGGCGCGCGCAATACGTCGAAGTGTTGTGCTGGCGTAACCGTCTTTCAGAAAAAGAAGGGTCGAGGCTCGGATGATGTCTTCACGTCGATCTGGCCCGTCTCTTAGAGGTCGCCCGCGCTTCCGCGCGGGGCGCTCTTCCAGGCCCACCCCAATGGTCTTTGTCGCAAATCCACCCATGATCAAACGCCCCAAATTCACTAGAATCAAAGGGCCGATCAGCATTCCTCAGGCGGAGGATAACATGATTTTAGGTGTTCTGGGAGGTCCTTATCTCTGCTGAAAGAAGTAACCAGAGAGCGGTGGTTTCCTGGTCTTGAGATGACACGCTAGCTGTGTGACCGTTGGTCTTTGGGGAAGGTGGTTAACGCCTTGGGGGACGCATGGGAAAGACGCAGTCGTCGGATTATGGATTTGACGGTCATGATGGAGAGGCAGGGTGGGGAGCTGACTTTCGGCTCACCGATTCCTTTCTGCTGGATTTCGTAGAAACATCAAAAGGCTGGACATCTTCGAGACCTGGACCTGATGAACCAAAAATCGACCTGCTTGATGCTGTCCGTTTTCTGCCGTTGGTCTTCTGGTACACGCTTCAAGATGACAAGAACTGGGTTTGTCGCTTTCTGGGGTCTGAGATTGTTGGCGTTCGCGGCAATGATCCGACAACAGAAACTTTGGACAGGTCGGAGGAAAACCTCGTCGACCAGTATGTAGGTGCTTTCCTTGACCTGGTTGTGAAGGCTGGGGCGCCTGTCTCAACAGACTCACATTCTATTATTGAGGGTAAAGAGTATTTACGAACGCAGAGTGTCGGGCTTCCGGTGTTCGCGGACGATGGTATGATCTCGGGCGTAATTGGCGCTCAGGTGTTCTACCGACCGGATGAAAAGTGAACGATATACCGTAGTGAGGTGTTAGATGTAAATTCAACGGAGACGGGCGTTGATGAATTATGATCCGTCTGCTTGCGGCATTGTTGTGTATCTGCTGAATTTAGATTTGTGTTCGCACTAGGTTCTGATGGCTATTCGTCTTTGTGCAAATAGAAGAAACTAAACGTCGCGAAAAACAAAAAGTAGAGCGCGGTGGCAAGCGTTAGGTTGTCATACCCCCGAAGATAGCCGAACAGAAAATAGAACAGAAAAGAAGCAGTTCCTGAAGTCACCAGAGACATCAACACCCTCTTTCTTCGGAAGTCCATGTCACATATTCCTCTATTGTCTGTAACCAAGGTCCTGTCCGAAAGTTCATGTGAGCGGGACAAGTCTCTTTGCTGCACCATTGAAAGATGAATTTCATCAAATATCAAGATGCAATGACGGGTCTCATTCAATCGGCGTGAGGGAAGAGAGCTGTCGGGTCCTCAAGGCGATGGCGAATGTGGCCAATCTGGTGGCCCCCAGTTTTTGGCGTTGCGCAGACGGATGCCACTGGCGTGGAGCGTCGTATCCCAGAGATCCCGCAATCCAGTCAGATCATCTAATGCAGAGAGATCAATGTTTCGGTCTCTGATGCGTGCTGGTAGGTCAGAGATGGATTTTGTGTGCAGAGGTGTGACTGCCGACCTGGAGACCCACATTCCAACATCGCCAACATCTTCAAATGTTTCGGTCGGCAGTTCGTATCTGTATATGACGGCTGTCTGCAGTCGTGCTAGCCAACGTTTTTCCACAAATGCACGTGCGTCTGCAGAAGTGCCTTCGAACCATGCCTTCATATCCTGTGACGTAGTTGCAGCAGTCGGCCACACCAATATACGGGGGCACTCGCGCGGAAACATGTAGAGAAAGTCATGGCTCTCACTCACTGCCCAAACAAGCGGACCGTTAAGCCACTCCTGTCCTGCAGGGCGTTCAACCGGCGTGTTGACAGGGCGCGGAACGAATTCCGTAATGGATGGGGTGTCGCTGAAATGGAAAAGGCGCATCGGAACAGTCAGGTGACAATCTCGTTGATGGAGGACTTACAACCGATATCACTGTTTGGCGCACTGCTAAAAAAAAGAGGGAGAGCCGAAGCTCTCCCTAAGTTGCTCTCAACGAACTTGGTGTTGGAAGGGCAGGCGTGCCGCCTCATCCACCGGTCGTTTGGGAAGTGTTTTCCTTGGACCGGCTCTTGAAATTTATCTTCGTGTCTTTCCGTAGGTCACTCTCCCGGATGGGGGAGTGTTTAGTACTGGCTGCTGCGCAGGCGGTCTGAGAAGATTGGCTCAGAGTAGTAGCCATACGGGTCGTTCATGATCGGTGCGGCTACTGTCGTGCGGGCTGCTACCGTCTGTGGCTGAACCGGTGCGGTGCGGGCTGCAGGTGCTGCTGGAGCATAAGCCTGTGGCGCTGGCGCTGGTGCTGTTGCCTGGGCCTGCTGCACACCATAGTTCTGCGGTGCAGAGCGATAGTGAATTTCGCCGAGCGGGTCACCTTCAGAACCGAAGTTCGTGCAGTTCGCTGGGTTTGTGCCATAGAGCGGCACAATCATTTCCAGGATGGCACGTTCGATTACAGAACGAACACCAAGCTGCAGTGGCTCATTTGCGCGCTCACCGGCGCCAATCTCAAACGTGTTGCCGTTCAGGAAGTCGAACACACCCGCTACAATCTCGCGACCGATGATCTGCTTCTGGTAGGAAACAACATGCACAACTTCCAAAGAGCGGCTGTCGACAAGGCGAAGGTCAAGACCAACGTTCATGACGAAGAGACGACCGCTGATGGTTGCAGACAGACCAGTTGGGTCAAGGTCAGAGAATGCGCTGTCCAGCCCGCCGTTGCGGATGTCAAAGTTCAGTTCTGTGATGCCACCAACCATGTAGTAGTCGGAGCCACGAATTGAACCGGCATGGATCTGACGATACTCGCCTGGGTTTGCGTCTGAGATCAGGCGATCATTGGCATATTTCAGCTCAAGTTCTGCGACTGATGTGTCAAAACGCTCCACCAGCATGACGCCAGCTTTTGAAAGACCGGAGATCGCCATGAGCGATGCGCCCTGGGTCAGCTTCGCGCCGCCTTCAAGTTCTACCTTGCCGGTGTAATCCTTGATGTTGCCAACAGCGATGCGCGGTGCTGCTGCTGTGCCCGCCATGCTGCTGCCGATGCAGCGCAGGGCGCTGGAATAAGGTGTCTCATTATTGATCACCGGTGCGTTGCCGATCGGTGTCGTGTAACGGCCGTCGCTGCCTGCTGTCGGGCTGATGCAGCCTGTCAGCGCTACGCCGAGACCAAGCAGGATTGCGGCTTTCTTGATGCCGTTCTGAGAGCTGAGAGCTTTTTTTGTCGTAGAGAACACTGGATCTCTCCGTTTACTTGTTTTCGTTGTTGAGCAGGAACAGTGCAGCTGGCGTGCCAGAATTTTTCTGGTCGTTGTTTTGGGTGCCAATTGCGCTGGTAACAGAAGCCGTACCTTCATTCGCCACGAACACATCTTCTGCTAGAAGCGGAAGCGCCAATGCGGCGCCGAGGGCAATCGCGAGGCTGAGCTGTGGAAAACGGGTTGTCATAATCTTTTCTTAGGTCATCTGTTAAAGTCATCCAGATGGTTGCAACGGGTGTGCCACCCGTCAGTCCTTGTTAACACTTCCCAAAAATCCCCAGTTTTCGGGCGTTCTTCGCGATGTTCGCCAGTAAGAGAAAAAGCCAGCAAGGGGAAATACTGGGTCGTGCGGGAACGCCCTTCGTTAACAGCTGGGCCTTCGGTGTTCTGAAATGAAACAGGGTGCCTCAAGTGTTAACGCGGGTTTGCGAATCCAGGGGCAGACCGTCACACTCCGCCTCCAACGCTAGGTAACGGGAGATCAACATGGCGGTGCTGGAGTTCTATTTTGATTGTTCAAGCCCTTGGACCTATTTGTGTTTTGCCCGCGTGGAAGCGATGGTTGAGCGCACAAAAGCTGAGATCCAGTGGAAGCCTGTATTGGTGGGCGGCATCTTTAATAAAGTTAACGAATCCGTCTACGAGCAGAGGGCGAACCCTCATCCTGTCAAAGGACGCTATTACGTTAAGGATTTGCAGGACTGGGCACGCTATTGCGGTGTGAAAATCGGTCAGCCGCCTGTCTTCCCTGTGCGCGCCGTTGACCCCATGCGAGCAGCCATTGTGGCCCTGGATGAGGGGAAACTGCCTGAATTCGCTTGGGGTGTGTTTGAAGCCTATTGGGGAGATCTCAAAGACATCTCACAGCCGGACATTTTGGCTGAGATATGTCAGAAGGTGGGGCTCGACCCGGCGCATGTTGCGGCGCGGATTAAAGAAGATGATGTGAAGGCCCGCCTTCGGCAAAACACCGAAGAAGTGATAGAGCGGGGGGGCTTTGGGTCTCCGACCATGTTTGTTAACGGGGACGATATGTATTTTGGCAATGACCGGTTGCCGCTAGTAGAGGACGCTCTTAACCGTGGCTGACCAACATCAGATTAGTGAACCGCCTGCCTTTAACGCTCCTGCGGTGGTTCTCGGCCTTGTAGGAGCGCTCTTTGGTGTCCACCTGCTGGCCACCTTTATGGATCAGGCAGAAGCTAACCGCCTGATTGCCTATTTTGCGCTGAGCCCAGCGCGTTATGCGCCTCTTGCGACAGGGGAAGTCGTGCCACTTCCCGGCGGAATGCTGGTCGATCTGGCAGGGTTTGTGACCCATATCTTTCTCCATGCGGATTGGGGTCATTTGATCTTTAACTCCATCTGGCTTCTTGCCTTCGGGACGCCGGTTGCACGCCGGTTCGGGGCTACACGGTTTCTGATCTTCTTCCTTATATGCGGGATCATTGGTGGCCTTACCCATGTGATTATTCATGCAGGCGAGCTGGTTTTTGTTGTTGGTGCGTCCGGCGCTGTCAGCGGCTTGATGGGGGGCGCTGCGCGGTTTGTCTTCCTGGCAGGCGGCCCGCTTGGGCTGATCACAGCGCGGGACCCTTCATTGCCGGGCGCGCCGCGGGCGCAAGCGACTATCGTTCAGGCGTTAAGTGACCGTCGGACACTGATTTTTGTCGGTGTATGGCTCGGCCTCAACCTTCTATTCGGTCTATCCGGCCTTTCGCTCTCAGGCGAAACGGTCTCTATCGCCTGGGAAGCGCATTTGGGCGGCTTTGCGGCTGGTCTGCTGCTGTTCGGGTTCTTTGATCCTATGAAACAGTCTCCTTCAGGTGGCCCAGGGAATGTGGGGTACGGAGAATGGCGCGGAGACTGACTTAACCTTTGTTCTGGATCATTGAAGGAAGAGGGGCGGACACCCAAATGTAAAGGGTGGCTGATAAGCCGCCTTTTGATGTCCTAACGAATGGAGATCCCCCTATGAGTGATGCCTCGACATCCTCCGAGCCTGAAGCTTCCCGTCCTGAAACCGTCACAATTGACCAGGAAGAACATGAACCTCTCTGGCAACGCCTGCTCTATATGGCCGGCTTCTGGTTTCTTGGGAACATTGCCTTCTCGCTTTCCATCTTGCTTGGCGCCATCCAGTTGATTGTTGTTTTCTTAAGCGGTGGGAAGAACGAGGAACTGTTGAGCTTCAGCCGTCGGCTGATTGCTTATGTCTTTGAGTGCCTCAGCTTCATCACGTTTGACCGGGACGACAAACCGTTCCCGTTCGGACCGTTTCCCGAAGCGCGTGATAGGGATGACGACTGAGTAAGCACTCAGGTGCTGGTTTGAGCTTGCAGCAAAGTCTTCCAGGCTTTCTGTCCCTTTGGCGTGAGTAGGCCAGAGAGGACAGAGCGGGTGAGTAAAAGAAAGCGCTGGTCTGCCACGTCACGGCTTTCATAGAAGCCAGCGAGTTCCAGGCTCACATGGCCATGGACCGTTGCCCAGGCCACCGCTGTTATTTCCTCTGTGGTCAGATCCGCTGACATAAAGCCACCACTTTGGCAGGCCTCTGTTGCCTCAAAGAGAGATCGGTAGGCGCGCTGTCGCGCAATACCCCGGGCGAGAGGTTCTGCGCCAGGTGTCTCAAATTCAGAGAGTGGCAGGGTCTCTGACATGATGAGAGCGTAGTAGGATGGGTGCTCCAGAGCGAAGCGCCGGTAAGCAGCACCCAGACCTGCGAGCCATTCCAGAGGATTATCGGGGCGCGGCACGGCTTCCTGAAACTCTGCCATGCGGGCAAAGGCTTCTTCATACAGCGCAGCAATGACACCATCCTTGCCGTCAAACGCGGTGTAGATCGTCATTGTCGACGTTCCGACAGCAGTCGCCAGTTTTCTAACTGATAGGGCTTCCGGCCCGCCCTTTGCCAACATCTCACTGGCGGCATCCAACAGCTCTGACCGCTGCACCTCGGCAGAGATGCGGCGGGGCCGCTTCGTTTTCTCTTTTCGCTGGCTGTTCATTTTTGAGTCCGGTGTTCGTTTCATTTGTGCAGCCTTGAGCTTGATCTTCTATATAACAGTGTTATTTTAACTGCAACAGACAACGCGCTAGGTGGCCATGGGGTCGTCTCACGCATTTTCATGGAGCTAGCCCCGTGTCCAAGCCGTTTCCGAATAATCCCGTTCTGAAGAACAATTTCGCCCCTGTGATGGTGGAATGCGACGCGCCTGACCTGATTGTTCACGGCGACCTGCCTGATTCCTTGGCCGGTACACTTTACCGGAATGGGCCAAACCCGATGTTTCCGCCTCTTGGACACCACCACCACTGGTTCTTAGGTGAGGGCATGGTGCATGCGATTAACGTGGAGGATGGCAAGGCAAGCTACCGCAATCGTTGGGTGCACACGGAGCAATACAATGCGCAGCGTGAAGCCGGTGAGCGTCTGGTCGGGACTGGCTTTGGCGAGCCTCGCAAGCCGGGAGCAGAAAGTCTTCCAAACAATGTGGCAAACACGAATGTGGTAGCCCATGCAGGCAAGCTCTGGGCGCTTGATGAAGGCTCCAGTCCTGTCCTGATGGACATGAAGACGTTGGAGACTGAAGGGGCGAACACTTTCGGTGGCAAATATGAAGGGCCGATGACGGCACACCCAAAGTTTGACCCAAAGACCGGAGAGATGATGTTCTTCGGTTATATGGCTGCTGGTCCTGCGTCTCCCGACATCTCCTATCAAGTCGTCGACGCAGAAGGGAACCTGACACGCTCAGAAACCTTCAAGGCGCCTTATGCCAGTATGGTGCATGACTTCATCACCACAGACGAACATGTGATCTTCCCAATCTTCCCGGCAACCATCGATATGGACCGGATCATGAAGGGCGGACCGATGATTGCCTGGGATCCTAGCCAGTCCACATGGGTTGGCATTATGGGACGCAACGAGGGTGTGGACAGCATTCGGTGGTTCGAGGGTGATCCTTGCTATGTTTATCACCCGATGAATGCGTACACGACGCATGAGGGAGGTAAGACCAAAGTTGTTGCCGACATGATGAAATATTCTCGGGTGCCACTCTTCCCCAATGTGGATGGGACGAAGACAACAGATCTTGGAACCGAGGCTGGCACGCTGGTGCGGTGGACGTTTGACCTTGATGGCAACACCAATGATTACACCGAGACGCAGCTGTCAGATATTGGTGGCGAGTTCCCGCGCTTTGATGAGCGGTTCGTGGGCCATGAATACCGCCACGGGTACTACGCGACCATGGCGCGCCCTGAAGCAGAGGGTGCACCCTTTGATACCTTCGTCCATGTTGATCTGAAAACCGGCAACACCAAAACCTATGAGCCAGGTGAAGGCTGCTTTGTTCACGAGCCGGTCTTTGTGCCGCGCACCGAGAAAGCCGAAGAGGGTGACGGGTACCTTGTTTCCCTCGTCTATGACGGCTCGAAAAATCTGTCAGACTTTATCGTGCTTGATACCGATGACATTTCGAAAGGTCCTATCGCCAAGGTCGAGCTGCCGACGCGTGTGCCGTTCGGCTTCCACGGTAACTGGGCAGACGCGAGCTAGAAGAGCGGCTCGTCGTAGATCTTCCGGCCTTCAATCATCAGGCCTTTGATGGCAGCGTCGCCCTCTTCATTGAGGGCGACGATAACGCCAAGTGCGCGCTCGTCGCGATATTGTTCGAGCTCCGTGCCTGTCCCTTCGGGCACGAAGTAGCTGTCAATGGGGTAGGAGATGAAGATGCTTGTGCAATCATCGCAATCAGTGCCGGTTGTTGAAACATCGTCCCTCAGCACATAATTGACGCGGCCACGGATGAGGGCCTGATCCTGGCCTAGCCCATCCGGCGCAGTGTCCAAGACTTTGAGCGCTTTTGCTGTATTACCCTGGGTGCTCAGGAGCACATAGGCGTCGTCACCTGACTCTAAGCTATCAGCGATAGGCACCTTGTTTCCGTCAAATGCCGAAATCTCATAGTTGAGGATCACGTAGTCACCGCGAAAGATGTCGCGGGGATCAACTGGCGTTGTTTTAAGAACGACTTCAGTCGGCGAGCTGAGCAGCGTGATTTGTGCCCAGACCATCTGAGCCAGCACGGCGGTTTGAAAAAGCACGGCAATGGCAATGCCGATTAGGATGCGTGTGTTGCTCATGATGATGCCTCCACTTGGGTGGCGGTCGCTCGGCGTCTTAATCGTTCCCAGACAAAGCCGCCAGCGATGAGCAATATGCCCCCAATGGCAAAGAAGGCGGCTGTGTCGAGCAGGGTGCCGAAGGTTTCGAGATAGAGGTAGAGCGCTTCGCCGCCGAATGCTGCAAAGCCCAGATTGATCAGGAAGCGATTGTGCAGGCGGGTCCCAAGCGTCACGAGCCATACGCATAGGATCAGGAAGAGCGGTGCGGTAAGGATGAGAGGTACATCACCGTCAGTGGTCGTGAGGGCGCCCGACAAAAGAATCCCCACTGGGAATGCGGCAAAAGCAATTACGTCTTGTGGTGAGAGGATTTTCGTCCGGGCGAATGCATAAACCGCAGCGCCCAGTAGGATGACTACAGAGAGGACGGGCATCAGATAACCTGCTCCCTCTTCGAACCCATCATCGACGATGTGGCCCAGCCAGAACATGACCAGCAGTGTAATTGCGGCATATCCCTGCAGAGCGCGGGCGAAAGGTTGCTGCCTCTCTTCGCCGACAATTCCTATGAGCCAAATACCGCCGAAGAGGGAAGACAGGACTGCAAGCAACTCGATCGGACCCCAACCAAGATTCTCCGCAAGGTTGGGCGCATTTCCGAGCAGCCAAACAATGAGACCGATCAGAGCTAAATGTTTCGCCGGACCCCAATCCAAGCGGAAAGCCAGTAGAGAAGCTGCGGCCCAGGGGAGCAAATACATCAGATGGATGTCGCCTTCTGAGATGACGGCCATTGTCCAGCCCATGAGCAACAGCTGTGTTGCAGCGAGTGCGGCGCGGGACTGAACTGCCCAGGCTGTGACTAGTCCACCCAGTGACCAGGCGAGCAAGCCAGCGGGGAAATCCTCGGGCAGGTGATACATCTGTCCGATGAGCATGATGTTTGCACCAAAGAGAGCAACGCCAACAACAAAGGCGGCTTCTGAAAAGGCGACCTGGTTTCGCAAATGAAGAAAGGCCGCCGTGCCATAGGCAGACCACATGGCAAGGCCAAGCATCCCGAGACGAAGAGCCTTCGACATTTCTGCCCAATTGGCAGCGACAAAGGCCATTGCCGAAAACCCAATGAGCACCGCACCCAACACGGTGATCACGACGGGCAGTTTACTGGGGGCATCTTCCCTATTGAGAGACGCGAGGATGTTGGGTGCATTGTCAGCCGACACCCAGCCTTTTTCGACCCAGGATTCTAGGTCGCTCGCGACTCGCTTTGCGTAGGATGTGGACCACATGGTGTTTCTCCGGGAACGGATAATCGTGACGCTGGCGTCAGGTTTTGTTGTTATGTCTCAGTTTGGCGTCGACTGGGGCGGAATTGAGGCAGAATGGCTGTCCTGTTTACCTAAATCATCTTCCTGCCCTTGCGTGTTTGGGTTCGGTCGATCATGATTTTACTCAACGGCGGCAAGGCGTGGATAAGTTTCTTATAATCTCGCTTGTCTGTCTTCAAGCCGGGCATCGTTTCTTGCGTAATGGCAGGGACGCTGACCGATTTGGTGGAGGCCTTGTCGTTTTCTGACCCACGACCTGGGAGAAGACGCATGAATGTTGAAGTAATTCTGAAAACCAAAGGTGCCGATGTCACGACGATTTCGTCGTCCGACACCCTAGCGAGCGCTGTGACGCTTCTGTGCGACAAGAAAATCGGCGCGGTTGTTGTTGTCGATAGTGGACGGGTGCGCGGCATCCTCTCGGAACGCGATATCATCAAGTCGATCAATGTTGCCGGTGCTGAGGCGATGGATCTGCCAGTGGCGCAGGTCATGACGGCTAATGTCATTACCTGCACACGCAGTGACACATTGGATCAGTTGATGGATGCCATGACCGGTGGCCGGTTCCGCCACATTCCGGTGATCGAAGAAGACGAGCTTATCGGGATTGTGTCCATCGGCGACGTGGTGAAACACCGTATTGCAGAGACTGAAATGGAAGCAGAACAGCTCCGGCTTTATATCGCGAGCGGCTGATCCAGATTGGTTTCATCAACCTGGTCGTCATGACCGTTCAGCCGACTGAGCGCGTCCTCAATGAACGGGAGCGCGTGGACTGCTGCGGCTTCGCCCTGTGCAATTAGCTCTGGCGCTTTGTCAAAATCGATAAGACTGATGTGCCCGACATGGGGGGCGATGAGAACGTCAGCCGGGTCTGTCGCGAGCCGAGACCGTGACAAGCGATCCTGCATGATGTTGAGGGAGCCCATCATCACATTGACGATGCCGGGGGACTCCTTTTTCTTTCCAAAAAACTGTCGTGCAATGGTGCGCTCTGCGCGACCTGTGTCTACCAAGCGTTTCCGCCAGCCTGCATCATGATCGTCTGAATGAAAAGTCTCAATCATGTGCCCGTCATGGTGATTGCTTTTGCCGACAGCGTCGGTATTGAGATTGACCGCGATGACGAGGCGCGCACCAAGGGCGCGACAGACGGAGACAGGGATAGGGTTGGTCAATGCCCCATCGATCAACCAACGACCGTCGTGGCGTACCGGCTCGAAGAGACCGGGCAGCGCATAGGATGCGCCGATTGCATCGACAATGGAGCCTTTGCGGATCCAGGCTTCATGGCCTGTTGCAAGCTCCGTCGCGACGGCCACAAAAGTGCGGTTCAGGTCTTCAATCTTGAGGTCGCCAAGATGGTCGTTCATCACTTTGGTGAAGCGTTTACCGCCAATGAGTCCTGCACCACCGAAGCGCAGATCCATAAAGTTGATCACTTTGCGTCCGTGAAAGGAGAGGGCAAACTCTTCAAGTTCGCCGAGCTTTCCAGCTGCGAAACCGCCGCCAACAAGAGCACCGATAGAGGTGCCGGAAATGATGTCAGGATTGTAACCGGCCTTCATCAGACCTTTGATGACCCCAATATGGGCCCAACCGCGGGCAACGCCCGAACCAAAAGCTATACCTATCTTCATCTTCGCCATTCTGGCCCCCATTGTGCCTTTAGTATGACAGCCATGGATTTCCAAATTGCAAAGACTAGGTGGGGGCTGCTGACCTAAAACTGAAGGGGTTGTTTGGGGTTCGTTAAGGTTTGGCTAGCTCAGGTGATGCCTTTTAGGCGGTAGAGCACGTGGGGGCTGAGCGGATTGTCTGTCGGTACAGTGGGGTCCGCGAAGTCTTCGGCTGGGTTACGGGTCATGCCAAGCGCTTCCATTTGAGCGCGGGACGGCAAGTTGATCGCGGACGTATAGCCAATCACCTCTTTGATCCCAAGCGAACGGGCATGGGCAAACCAGGCGAGGCCGGTCTCACGGGCATAGCCTTGGCGCCAATAATCCCCGCCCAATATCCAACCGATCTCAATGGCGGGATCACCGGGCACGTCGTTCGTCCAGGAAAGCCCGGTGCCGCCGATCAGTGCACCATCTTCCTTTCTGACCGTTGCAAGAAAGGCGAAGCCATATTTATTCAGGTGACGCATGCATTCAGCCACTACGTCATCTGATTGGGCGCGGGTGAGAAGGGCGGGATAGTAGTAGCGGCGCACATCAAGGTCTGCGTTGATCTCCGCAAAGGCTGCGAGATCGCTTTCTGCCCAAGGGCGGATCAACAGGCGCTCTGTCTCGATCTCCATGGGCGTGCGTTCCGCGGTGGCTTAAAGTTTTTCCTGGTCGGTCTTGAGCTGGGCAGGGCTGCCGGACTGCCCAATTGGGCTTACCCGATAGAAGCAAGACCGATAGCCGACATGGCAGCAGCCACCGTCGCCTTGTGGATCGACTTTCAACCAGACAGTGTCCTGGTCGCAGTCTGTCCGAATCTCAACGACTTTTTGGATTTGCCCGCTGGTGGCGCCCTTGTGCCAAAGCTCGTTGCGGCTGCGGCTCCAATACCACGCTTCACCGCTTTCAATTGTGCGGGCGAGCGCCTCTTCATTCATCCAGGCGTGCATGAGCAACTCACCGGATTTAGCATCGGTTGTGACAGCGGGTATCAGGCCGTTCGCGTCAAATCTGGGCGCAAACAGAGTGCCGTTCTCGAGCTCTTCTTTGGACGAGGTTTTGGAAAAACTTGGGAGATCACTCACCGGGACCGCTCCTATTGTGTTTGGAGCAGCGTCCCGGTGAAGAAACGGAGCTGACTTACTTGCCGCATTTCCGAACCGATGAAGTCTGCAACTTCAGCTGGGAATGCTTAGTAACCCCGGATCATCGACAGGAAACGCCGTTCCATGTTCGGGTCTTCTTTGAAGACACCTGTAAACTGCGTTGTGATCGTCGCAACATCAGGCTTCTTGATGCCGCGGGTTGTCATGCATTGATGCTTTGCTTCGATCAGAATAGCAACGCCTTTTGGCGCGAGCACCCGATTGATCGAATCTGCGACCTGCGCTGTCATGGTTTCCTGGGTCTGGAGCCGCTTTGCGTAGATCTCGATTACACGGGCGAGCTTAGAAATCCCAACGACCTTGCTGGTAGGCACGTAGGCGATGTGGGCTTTGCCAAGGATCGCAACCATGTGGTGCTCGCAATGGCTTTCCAGGTCGATGTCACGCAGCATGACCATATCGTCATAGCCTTCGACTTCCTCGAATGTCTTGCCGAGAACCAGATCGGGATCTTCGTCATATCCTGCGAAAAATTCTTCATAGGCTTTGACCACGCGCTTAGGCGTCTCCAGCAGGCCTTCGCGGGCAGGGTTGTCACCAGCCCATGAAATGAGGGTGCGCACCGCCGCTTCCGCTTCTGTGCGGCTTGGGCGATCCGGGTTGTCACTGTTTTTGATGTTTTCAAGCACGTCGTCGACTACAGAATTCATGTCCATTTGACCAATCTCTTTTGGGGTTTCCCGACCGAACGTGCTTTCACACGCTGATGAACGGTTGGGTCAAGTCACAGACAGGGCGAAGGTCTTTGTTCGGATCCTGTCCATTTGCCCATCAAGCACGGGTCTTATGCCATGCTGTTCTTGATGCGACACCTTCTAAAGCATGCATATAGCGTTGCAAAAAAGCCTATCAAGTGGGCGTCTAGCATACCTCACGCAAAGCCAAATGGATGAATAGAACTGGAAATTAACGGTTGAGATGGTTAGTTTTGCTGCAGGAGACTGATTATGACCTGTCGATGTTGTAGAAAAAACACCACAGAATCACCGGCTTAGGGGATATCGCGCGGTTGCGGGCTCCTGAGCTGGGGCCTTGCTTGACCTGATATGCGACGAGACACCCAGATGACCGAGACACCCTCCAAAACACTCACTCTCTACAACACGCTTACCCGTCACAAAGACGTGTTCAAGCCAATCGATCCGGATCGGGTGACGATGTATGTCTGCGGGCCTACGGTCTACAACCACGCCCATATTGGCAATGCACGCCCGGCAGTGATTTTCGACATGCTGGCCCGTGTGCTTCGGCACCTTTATCCCAGTGTCGTCTATGCCCGGAACATCACCGATATTGAGGACAAGATCATTGAGATGGCAGCCCAAGAGGGTGTCGAAATCTCTGTGATCACTGAGCGTTATGCGGATATTTACCGTGCTGACATGGGCGCTCTCGGCGTCATTCTGCCTGATATTGAGCCCAAGGCCACGGAGACCATCCCTGAGATGATTGCCATGATGGAGCGCCTTATCTCGGCGGGCCATGCCTATGAGGCGGAGGGACATGTGCTCTTCAATGTGCCGAGCTTCCCTGATTATGGACAGCTGTCACGCCGCCCTATGGACGAGATGGTCGCTGGCGCCCGTGTGGAAGTCGCTCCTTACAAAAAGGATGCGGCTGACTTCGTGCTCTGGAAACCAAGCTCGGATGAGCAGCCGGGCTGGGAGAGCCCCTGGGGCCGGGGACGGCCTGGCTGGCATATCGAATGCTCTGCCATGATTGAGAAGCATCTCGGCGACACCATCGATATTCATGGGGGTGGTATCGACCTTCAGTTCCCGCATCATGAGAATGAGCTGGCCCAGAGCCGGTGCAGCCATAAGGGTGCGCCGTTTGCCAACTATTGGCTGCATAACGGGTTCCTCAATATGAACTCCGAAAAGATGTCCAAGTCGCTGGGCAATGTGCTGCTGGTGCATGACCTGATCGAACAGGCGCCCGGCGAGGCCATTCGTTTGGCCCTCCTGAACGGTCATTATCGCCAGCCCTTGGATTGGAATGATGATGTGCTGCCGCAAGCGAAGGCGCAGCTGGACCGACTCTATGGCGCGCTGCGTCAGTTGGAAGATGTCGAGGCGGCGGAAGGCGATCATGTGCCTGCAGGCTTTCTCGATGCTCTGTTGGATGACATGAATACGCCAAAGGCTTTGGCCGAACTGTTCCAGCTCGCGAAGCTCGCCAATCAGGCAAATGATCCGGGGGAGAAAGCTCAACTCAAGGCAGCGCTTCTTCAATCCGGTTTCCTGATCGGGCTTTTGCAGCAGGATGCCAATCAATGGTTTGAAGGGGCGGATGGTTCCTCTGACCTTGATGCGGATGCGATTGAGGCCCAGATAGAAGCAAGGAACGCGGCGCGTGCGGCGAAAGATTTTGCTGAAGCAGACCGGATCAGAGATGCGTTGGCGGATGCAGGCGTCTTGATCGAAGACGGGCCGGAAGGCACGAAGTGGAAACTGGCGGGGTGAACCCGTCGACGAACGTGACAAGAGAAAACTGATGCTGGATGACATCTACAATAAGCGCATTTTGAAGCTCGCTGCGGACATTCCGCGGATCGGGCATCTTGATGCGCCGGATGGCACTGCGACGGCGGTTTCCAAACTCTGTGGGTCAAAGGTCTCTGTCGAAGTGAAGATGGAGGGTGATGTCGTCGCGGACTTTGCCCATGACGTAAAGGCCTGTGCGCTGGGCCAGGCATCCTCGTCAATCATGGCGGCTCATGTTGTGGGGTCTACATCCGAAGAGCTCCACCAGCTGCGTGATCAAATGGTTGCAATGTTAAAGGAGGGCGGCGAGCCCCCCACGGGCAAATGGGTCGACGCAGAAGTGCTCACCCCCGTGCGCGACTACAAAGCTCGTCACACCTCCACACTGCTCACGTTCAATGCCACCTGCGACGCCGTGGATGAGGCGATGGCGGCGGCGGTAGCTGATATTGTGTCAGGTGAATAATGGTTCAATGGCGAGATGCTGACGCCAGTCAGTTATGATTGTTGAGTATCTTTCGCTCATAGCGGTTGCGACAAACCGCTCTGGAACCTTGAACATTTCTGCGAGATCGAGTGCACTGTAAGTTCCACTTGCATATGCGCCGCTGAGTGCTTTGCGGTGCTCCCATGGAAAAAGAAGTTCTATCGCTGCGACCATTGCGTTGCGTTCGGACTTTTCTTGTGGCTCTGGATCACCCATTTGGGTAACTGATGTAATGGCTTGTACGAGATCAGTGATTTGAATTCTGGTAGAGGCTCGTTGTTCTGGCTCGTCGAGAAGGTGGAACATTTCCTTACAGTGGACAAAGCGTTTCCAGCAAGTATTCAGGGTTTCTGAATAGTAGATATTCGCTGCATACGTCGGATCAACATATGGAGCGCTGTATGTGAAGAATTTTATGAAGCCCCGCAGATATCGTTCATCCAAATCGGAACAGATGAATTCAAGATCTTCGGTTATTGAGCGGTCCATGATTTCGCTCCTAAGAGCATCTGTCCTGATTGGAATCTCAAAAAGCGGGTGAGTTTCGTGAACAGCCGCCAGTATTTTGCTTGTTTTCTTAAGTGTATTTTCCATCAGGTGGCCTTAGTTCTTGCAGTCTAGGAGCAATACATGAACTTAGTATTTTTTAAAAGCAATAGAGCAAAAAAAAAGGGCCGCTTCCGGCCCGTTTCTTCTTAGATTTTTCTACTTTATGCGTTGGTAATTATAGCGCCTTTTACTTTCCGTAGATCAATCGTTATCAAACTTGTCTCATCCAATTCACGGTGGGTGAAGCTAAGTCCGTTTGTGTGTGCCAACTGTGCGCGAGCAGCCTCTCTGCTGATGTCATCAGCAGTGAGCTCTGGGTCGTCGCCCGGAAAAAACTTGATATCCGTCAAAACAGTTGGGCCCTCTTCAAAGAGGCTGTTGAGGAGTCGATCAAGCTCAGACATCGTTTTTATCCCTGACTTGTTTAACTTTAAGTATCAGCCTATCGGCTGGCGATTAACAACACTTGAAGACTGAGAATCTCAAGAAAGTTGATCTTCTTCTTAATGTGGTTTGACCACGAAATTATGTTGCAAGCAACAAATAACGTTGTGCAGTCCAATAAATGGCCAAATTCTGGGGTTTATGTTTAATGTGCCTTGGTGTTACATGATGAAATATGCCTTCTGATTAGACTTTTCAAGTGCTATTGGTTTGGTCGTGGGCTGCGGCGATGTTCTCAATCTCTCTCTATCTTGCAATCTATCTGGCTAGATTTTTCATACCCAATCCGATGTGCTGATCTGTACTCATTTACCTCTCGCTTACCATGCTGCTATAGAGTGGGCCTCGGATATGAGGATGACATGCTGACGAATACGCAAAAGATGCACTGGACAGGTGGCGTGAGCGCCGCTGCGCTCGTGCGCGTGTTCAAGCTGGGGGTCGCAACCGGCACCACCCTCACTAGCACCGGCTCGGTCTGACACCGAGCCTGGCTCTCTTTGAGCCTGACGGCCCCGAGCAATGATCGCGCCGGGTCGCAAATCCACCAAAACACTTAATTTGCTTGTTTTCTGGGCCATCTCGGCTGCGTTCTCGCGCTGCTGCCAGTCCGGTCTGTTGAGCAGGACTCATATAAACGATAGTTAAAGCCATGCGGTTTTCACGAATCGACCATGACCGGGTCCCCGTTCGGGCTACCACTCTTACCGGTGGCGTGGTGCCCTCACCCTGGAAATACTTTGGAGAGAAACCCATGCGGCGCAGTCCGCTCGCCATTGTGATGTTGGGGCTGGTCCAGTTTTACCGACTGGTCCTGTCGCCGCTTCTTGGGCCCCGATGTCGGCACATGCCGAGCTGTTCGGAATATGCCCTGGATGCTGTCCGCCAACATGGCGGGTGGCGTGGGGGGTGGGTGGCCTTGTCACGTATCTCGCGATGCCACCCTTGGGGGTCTCATGGGTTTGATCCGGTTCCGGTAGAGCTCGCCGACCAGCCTCTTTATGCGCCATGGCGCTATGGGCATTGGTCGCGTGAACTTCGTGACGTGCCGTCTGAAAAGAAGGAACTGCCGCCTGCGAACAAGTAGGGCAGTTGAAAGGAAGAAGTTATGATTAAGCTGACGATGCCAGATGGCTCCATTAGAGAAGAAGCACAGCCGCTTGACGGGCTGGCGCTCGCCAAGAGCATCTCCAACTCGCTCGCCAAAAAGGCAATTGCGCTGAAGACTGATGGTGAGGTCGTTGATCTTGCCACCGTGCTCGACAGGGATGTTGCGGTTGAAATCGTGACGGCCAATACGCCTGATGGGCTTGAGTTGCTCCGGCACGATGCGGCCCATGTGATGGCAGAAGCGGTGCAGGAGCTTTTCCCCGGAACGCAGGTCACGATCGGCCCAGTGATCGAAAATGGTTTCTTCTACGACTTTGCGCGAGCGGAACCGTTCCATCTGGAAGATCTGGAAAAGATCGAAGCGAAGATGAAAGAGATCGTTGATCGGAACGAACCGATCACGCGGGAAGTCTGGGATCGGGATGAGGCGATCGCTTACTTCAAAAAGATCGGTGAAGAATACAAGGCTGAGATCATCTCCAGCATTCCAGCGGGCGAGGATGTAAGTGTTTATCGCCAGGGCGAATGGCTTGACCTCTGCCGGGGCCCGCATCTGCCGTCGACAGGTAAACTCGGGAAGTCCTTCAAGTTGACCAAACTCGCAGGCGCTTACTGGCGGGGCGACAGCAATAATGAAGTATTGCAGCGCATTTACGGTACTTGTTGGTCGAGTGATAAAGAGCTCAAAGCCTATCTTCATATGATCGAAGAGGCAGAGAAGCGCGACCACCGGAAGATCGGCCGCGAGATGGACCTCTACCATTTCCAGGAAGAGGCTCAAGGGTCAGTGTTCTGGCATCCCAAGGGCTTCGTCATCTACAACCAGCTGGAAGCCTATATTCGCCGCAAGATCAGCAAGGCTGGCTACGAAGAAGTGAAGACGCCACAGCTGATGGCGTCCAAGTTCTGGGAGCAATCGGGTCACTGGGGCAAATATCGCGAAAACATGTTTGTTGTTCCGGACGAAGTGCCGAACACGGAAGATGATGGCGAAATTTTCTCGGGCAAAGGCGATCTCATGGCGATCAAGCCCATGAACTGCCCAGCCCACGTCCAGATTTTCAATCAGGGCATTAAGTCCTATCGCGACCTGCCGATGCGGATGGCGGAGTTTGGCTGTTGTCACCGGAACGAAGCCCATGGCGCGCTCCATGGGTTGATGCGCGTGCGGCAGATGACGCAGGACGATGCGCACATCTTCTGTACAGAAGAACAGATCCAGTCTGAGACCGAACATTTCGTCAATCTGCTGTATGCGGTTTATGAGGATATGGGCTTTGACGATGTGGTGATCCGGCTTGCCACGCGGCCTGAAAAGTTCGGCGGCACAATTGAGCGGTGGGATGCGGCAGAGAAGGCCCTTGGTGCGGCTCTGCAGGCGACTGGCTATGATTATGTCATTGCGGAAGGGGAAGGCGCATTTTACGCGCCGAAGCTTGAGTTCCATCTGAAGGATGCGATTGGGCGATCCTGGCAGGTGGGTACGTTGCAGCTCGACTATGTTCTGCCCGAGCGTCTCAACGCGACTTATGTGGCGGAAGATGGATCGCGCAAACATGCTGTCATGCTTCACCGGGCGATCCTTGGCACGCTGGAACGTTTTATCGGCATCATGATTGAGAGTTGCGCGGGCAAACTGCCTTTGTGGCTGGCGCCCGTTCAGGCCGTCGTTGCAACGATTACGTCGGAGGCAGATGAGTACGGCCTTGCTGTCGTTGAAAAACTCAAAGTGGCAGGCCTTCGCGTTGAAAGCGACACGCGGAATGAGAAGATCAATTACAAAGTCCGTGAACACTCTGTGGGCAAAGTGCCTGTGATCATGGTGGTGGGCATGAAGGAGGCGGAAGAAGGCAAGGTTTCCATCCGTCGCCTTGGCTCCAAGGACCAGACTGTGGTTGATGTGGATGAGGCGATTGCCGCACTTGTGGCCGAAGCCACACCGCCAGATTTGGTTGATGCTACCTAGCTCTTAGAAGTCATACCAGAGTGAGAGTTTGAGCCCGGTTTCCTTCAGGACATTTCTGCCTATGAATGTTCTGAAGGTACCGGCTTCAATCGCGAATCCTGGTTCAAGTCGATGAACGAGACCGAACTCTGCTTTGCTCGACCAGTAATGCCCTTGCGGAGATGGTGTCCGACCGATCGAGTATTCGGTATTTGATTTCAATAGGGTCATCCAATCCGGTCCCCAATAGAGACCAAGTGTTGCATCTGCACTCGCGACGGCCGGGCGGATACCCGGGCGGTACTTGTAGGCAAACCGTTGGGCGCTAAAGCCGAATAGTCCCATGAACATGACGGGAGTTCCGGTGTTCACGGCAATCTCATAGTCCATGTCGCCTGATTGAGAAGCGGCAGGGTCATCTCCGCCGGATGAGGTGTTGAGTGTTGCGCGTGCGTCTACGGAATAGAGCGTTTCATCCCAGGTGAAGAGATGGGTTCGTGCCCCAATTTCTACGCGGCGAAACCCGCTGTCTGTGAACTGGCGGTTGAAAGCTTCTGACTTATCTGTTGAGCGGGCGACTTCTCCAACAAGCGTCACCCGGTCTGTTAGTCCATGCTCGACATAGACCTGAGTTTCGACCTTTTTGAAACGGCCTCGTGACACTGCGTTTCCGGTCTGGTCGAAGGTTCTGTGCGCCAGCGCGTGGGTGACTGAGACGATGACCTGTGTTTCGCCATCAGGCTGCGGCCATGCCCCCGCTAAGACAGATTCTGCAGCCAAGACGAAAAGCAGACCGACGCCGATACACCCATAGAACAACTTCTGCGCGAATTCCCCCATAGGGAAATTGAAGTTTTATTATGTGGAGATGTCCAACAAAATATTTGCGAACCATTTGCAATTTCTGCCGGGTGCCTTATGTCATGGGTGAGGCTTGGCTAGTTGAAGGAATGACTATGAATGAGATGATCGACCTGTTGCTTTCCCGACGTTCAGTTGTCGCGGGCAGTATGACGCAACAGGGCCCGAGTGCCGACCAGCTAGACACCATTCTTGCGGCGGGGCACAGGGTGCCAGATCATGGGAAACTCGGACCGTGGCGGTTCATTGTGTTTGAAGGCAACGCGCGGGCTGAATTTGGGGCGGTGTTGGAGGATGCCTTTGCGATGGCCAACCCGGATTGTGATGCAGAGCGTGCCAGCCTCGAGACACTTCGTTTTGTGCGGGCTCCCGCAGTGGTTGCCGTAGTTTCCTGTGTAACTGAAAACATCAAGATACCGGTTTGGGAGCAGCAGCTTGCTGCTGGTGCGGTTTGTCAAAACATGTTGGTCGCCGCCACAGCGCTTGGGTATGCCGCGCAATGGCTTACCGAGTGGTATGCGTTTGATGAGAATGTCGTTAGCGCTCTGGGGCTGGGCGAGGGCGAGCGGGTGGCAGGCTTTATTTATCTCGGTGGCAAAGAGGCGCAACCGACAGAGCGCGTGCGTCCCGATCTTGCCGAACGCATCACCCGTTGGTCGGGATCATGATGGTTGTTTGCGTGCCGGCGCGCCTCTGACCTCGCCGTCTTCGCGCATGATCGTCGCTCGCGCCTGACGTACGCCAACATCCATTTTGCTGTCAGGCATTTCACCAATATTGGTTTTGATCCGGCTGTTCCTTTGGGCGGTTCCGACCGCAAGAGGCACAACTACCGTCAGGGCAAGGATCACAAACAGGACACCTGCGAGCGCACTCTGCTGGTAAATCATGTATGCCGTGTACAGACTGGCTGCCAGGACTAGGGCTGCGATTACTTTTTTGACTATCGACATAAAGGTCTTCCTTGCACTGCTGCATGGGGTGCCGCTTGTGTAGCGTAGCAGCGTCCGACCCGGACGTCAGCCTTTGTCCCAGACTGATGAGAAATTTTCGCTACGCTGCAATAGGCGTATCGCCGGGCTTAGCTTGTCGATATGGCCCATGAGATCGCGATAGGTGCCAAAACCGCAGAGATCCTGCAATCTTGGCTCAAAGGTTTTTGCAAGCTCAAGAGGAATGCCCAGCTGTTGATTTTCCTGCTGGCGGATAAAACCAGCGCAGTAGTTCATCGCAAGACCGATACGGGTTTCCTGGGATTTGTTTGCACCGCCGCCATGCCATAGCGACCCATTCCATATCAGGACACTTCCACGTTTCATTTCCGCAGGGATTGAGTCATAGCGGATATCGGGACCGTATTCCGGGTAAGTGTCGGTCTTGTGCGATCCTGGGATGATCCGGGTGGCACCGTTTTCTTCCGTAAAGTCCGTCAGCGCCCACATGGAGTTGCAGACAAGCGCAGGGTGGGGTCTGGCAAGACCAATCAATTGATCATCGGCATGAATTGGTTGAGCTCTTTCGCCGGGAGCGATGGAGATTGAGGAGAGAGAGGAAATGAGGCAGCCGTCGTCGAGCACTCCTTCGACGATTTTCAAAACATTCGGGTTTACTGGAACTTTTTGAAAGACTGCATGGCGGGCGACCAGATTGTATATGCGAACCGTATGATGACCCTCGAAGAGATTTTTCGCCGGAGTAATGTTGTCGGCGATTTCGATTTCTTTGAGTGCCGCGCAAATTTCATCTGCGAGCGATGCATCAAACGCGTCGTGAACCAGCGTGTAGCCTTGCTCTTCTATTCTTGCCAGGTGTTCTTCCGCTGTTGCGTGGGGCATTTTTTGTCTCTCCTCCGCTGAACCGCGGTAATTAGAGCTCTATTGCCTCGGCACGCGCAATAACACTTTCGGCCTGACGCAGGTGAGGACGGTCCAGCATTTTTCCGTCGAGGCTCACGACACCCGGATTGCCTGCATCAGCGAAGACTTTAACCACTGCGCGGGCTTCGGCAATGTCTTCTTCAGTGGGCGTGAAAACAGTGTTGATAACGGGCACTTGCGCTGGGTGGATCGCAACTTTGCCTGTAAAGCCGTCCCGAATGGCGGCGCGTGCTTCCGCTTCAAGGGCCGCTTCATCGCGAAAATCTTTGCAAATGCCATCAATGGGCATGACATCAGCTGCAACGGCACCCAAAAGGCAGAGTGTACGCGCCAGTTCGTATGGGCCGGTATAGTTTCCTGCGCCGTCCCGGTTAGAGCGGGCGCCGAGGTCGGCGGAGAGGTCTTCAGCCCCCCAGGTCATGGCAAAAAAACGCTCGCTGACATTTCCATAGGTCCCAAGGTTGAACATGGAGGCTGCTGTTTCGGTCGCGACATTCATGAGCTTGATCGCTCCTTGTTGCAGGCCGTGATCTTTTTCGAGGTCGGTCAGGTGTTTGCAGACCGTCGCAATGCACTCGCCGGAAATGGTTTTGGGAACCATGATGGCGTCGGGCTCTGCGGGCACCAGGGTTGCAAGATCCTGCTGCCAGAATTCGCTGTCCAGCGCGTTCATGCGGACAAGGACGGTTTGGTTGTCATCGTGTTTGCGAGATTGCAGGTAGTCAATCGCGCCCTGGCGGGCGGCGGGTTTGTTGTCGAGGGCAACCGCATCTTCAAGGTCGAGGATGAGTGCGTCGGCTCCGGAGCCGGCTCCTTTGGCAAGTTTGCGATCGCTGTCTGCTGGAACGAAAAGGAATGAGCGCATGAGTTAACCGTCCGTCTTCGCAATCATAAAGGCCTGCCTTGTGCACTGGGCGACAAGCTCATCGCGTTGGTTGTATCCCCGGTGCTCGAAGGTCACGATGCCAGCTTTGGGACGCGATTTAGATCGGCGTTTGGAGATGATGCTGGTCTCAACCCGCATGGTGTCGCCATGAAAAACAGGTTTGGGAAAGGACACGTCGGTCATGCCGAGATTTGCGATCGTGGTGCCATGGGTTGTTTCATGCACTGAGATGCCGATCACAAGCCCCAGCGTGAACAGGCTGTTGACCAGGGGCTTGCCAAATTCGGTCTCCGTCTCTGCGTAATAATGATCGAGATGGAGTGCCGCTGGGTTCATGGTCATCGCGGAGAAGAGGGTGTTGTCAGTTTCCGTGATGGTGCGGTGGATCGCGTGTTTAAGGACGAGACCTTCCTCGCATTCTTCGAAATAGAGCCCTGGCATGAGGTTTCCCTGTGTTTTTGCTTATTTTCTGGACGGCCTGTCACCGCCTTCCGTCTTTGGGTAAGTTATACCTCAAAACTGTAAGGGAGACAGATTGTGGATTTTGAGTTTTCCGCCGACCAGCAGGCCATTCGGGATGCCATAGCGAAAATCTGCGCCAAGTATGGTGATGACTATTGGCTGGCCCGTGATACGGACGGTGTCTTTCCGGAAGATTTTGTCAAAGATATTGCCGCGGGCGGGTGGCTCGGTATTGCAATGCCGGAGGCCCATGGTGGAGCTGGATTGGGCGTTACGGAAGCAGCGATTGTCGCCCAGACTATTGCGCAATCTGGCGCGTGCCTGTCCGGTGCATCGTCGATCCATATCAATCTCTTTGGACCCATGCCGATTGTCGTCTTCGGTACGGATGAGCAGAAGGCGAAAAACCTGCCGCCGCTGATTGCCGGAACGGATCGCTGCTGCTTTGGGGTGACTGAGCCAGATGCAGGCCTCAATACCATGGCCATCACAACCAAGGCGGAGCGAGATGGTGATCATTACATCGTTCATGGTCGGAAGATGTGGACATCAACCGCACAGACCGCAAACAAGATCCTCTTGCTCGCGCGGACAACACCAAAAGAAGATTGCAAAAAAGCCACAGAAGGCTTGAGCCTTTTCTACACAGACCTTGATCGGGGCGGTGCGACGGAAGTCCATGAGATCAGTAAGATGGGCCGTAAGGCAGTCGACTCCAATGCGGTGTTCTTTGATGGTTTGCGCGTCCCCAAGGAAGACCTCATCGGGGAGGAGGGGAAAGGCTTTCGCTACCTGCTTCATGGGCTCAATCCGGAACGAGTTTTGATTGCGGCTGAAGCCATTGGTATTGGCCGCATCGCCTTAGAGAAAGCCACGACCTACGCTCGTGAGCGAGAAGTCTTTGGCCGGCCCATCGGGCAGAACCAGGCGATCCAGCATCCACTTGCAAAATCCTGGGCGGAACTTGAAGCGGCCAATCTCATGGTCTTTAAGGCAGCTGCGCTTTACGATGCTGATGCCGCGTGTGGCGCAGAGGCCAACGCCGCGAAATATCTTGCTGCGGAGGCAGCGTTTCGGGCCTGTGAAACATCCGTTATGACCCATGGCGGCATGGGCTACGCGAAGGAGTTTCACGTTGAACGTTACTTGCGCGAAGTGATGATCGCTAGAATTGCTCCAGTAAGTCGTGAACTAGTCTTAAGTTTTATTGCTGAGAGAGTCTTGGAATTACCAAAATCTTACTGATTGAATACTTCTGGTGAACTGTATATTTTCCTCAGCAGATTCGATGCTGAGGTGACGCTCAGCCTGTACGTCGTTTAGCTGGGTGTGTTTATGACGATGCCTAAGAGAGATCGACATTGGAATGGCTGGGTCGTCTGGTTGCTGGCATTTGGGGCTGGTCTCGGGCTTATCAATTCTGTTCTGCAGCTGAGCCGCTACGGTACCGATGTCGCGTCGCGTTTTGGTTCTGCTGACTGGACCATGATCGTCATTTGGGGGGCTCTTCTGGTCGTGTGGGCTCTGGTCCTTGGCGGCATCTCGGGCGTTGCCCTGGGACGCCGGTGGTATGGTTTTTCCGACGGTGTTGTTGATGGTGTTTCGCAGAGATCGATGGCATCTTCAGACTGATATGTCTGAAAAATTCTCCCTACACCCAAGACTCGCAGCTGACACCTTCATTATTGATGATTGGACGCTTTGCCGTGTGCTCCTGATGAATGATGCCCGGTTCCCCTGGCTTATTCTTGTGCCCCGGCAGGAGGGTCTTCGCGACTTTGACGAGATTGCAGAGAGTGACAAACCAACTTTTCTTGCTGAGATTGATCGGGCGAGCAGAGCCTTACGGTCAGAGACATCGGCGGAGAAGCTTAATGTGGCAGCGCTTGGCAATATGGTGCCACAGCTTCATGTCCATGTTGTCGCCCGCTTTGCGACCGATGCGGCCTGGCCCGCACCGGTCTGGGGTGTAGGGGAAGCAGTCCCCTACAGCACACTTCAGGTCGACGCGTTGATTGTCGCACTGCGAGAGGCCGCTAAGCGGTAGCCAATTGCTTGCTCAGCAGCGGACGGTCTGATTTCACAAAGAACATCAGAATGGCACCGAGCCCAATAATGACGGGAGCTACCATCATGCCGGTTCGTTCACTCTCCGTAAGGAAGGTGACCAGAGCGACGAGGGCCGGGCCTGTGAAGGCAACGGCATTGCCAGCGAGCGCCATGATGCCAAACCATTTGCCCGCCTGACCTTCTGGCGCGATCCGCGCCATCATGGTTCTGCCGGAGCCACCCGCTGGGCCAATACCCATACCAAGAAGCAGTGCGACCCCGATGAAGGCTTGTTCTGGAGGTGTCGATAAGAACCCCTCTGAAACGTCTGAGGGAGAGGGAAAGCTGAGCAGGGCCACCATGCCTATAACGAGGATGAGAAGGGCAAGCAGGATTGTGTTCCTGGCCCCAATGCGGTCGTCAATCTGACCACCGATGGCGGCGCCGACAGCGGCGGCACCCAGGATGCATATGCCGAACACTGCGAGTTCCAATGTATCCCAACCGAACAATCCAGCGGCGTAGATGGAGCCGAAGGTGAGGGCAACGCCAATACCGTCCTGATAGATAACACGCGCGATCACAAACCGAGCGATGGCAGGTTCTGCGCGCATGGCAAGGTAGGCATCTTTGATGACGCCGCGCACAATGCGTCCAACGGGCAGGCAGACCCGACGGATGGGCGTTGGGGGTGTGAAAGCGAGCAGCGGTAGCAGGAAAACAAGCAGGGCTGCAGCAACAATGGGGCCAGCAATGCGGCTGTGTTCATGGGCTTCCCGGTCCAGACCAAAGAAGGGTGTGTCGCCGAGCATAAAAGCAGCGATGTACCCGCCAAGCAGGATGAGACCCCAGGCAATGCCAAACCCGATTGCATTTCCACTCAAGCGGCCAATGGTGGCCGGTGTGCCCAGGTTGGGGAGTAGGGAACTGTAGGTCACGCCTGCCAGCTCAACCCCAATCATGAGGAGAATGGCGACAAAGCTGAGAGTCACGAGCCCTTCGAGGGGGATACCGGGAACCGCAAACCAGAGTGTGGCACTGGCAGCGGCAGCCAGAATGACAAAGGCTGTTAGAAACCGCTTCTGGCCCCCCACCGTGTCGGAGATCGTCCCGATGATCGGCCCAAGCAATGCAACGGAGATGCCGCCGATTGCGGTCACGACCCCCCAGATGCTTTGAGCCTCCGAGCCACCACCGAGCACGGTTTGGACCATGTAAGGGGCAAATATGAAATAGAGCAGCAGCACATTGACGCTCTCAATGCCCGGCGCAAAGGTGACCCAGGAGGCGCGGGCGAGGGGGTATCTATGGGTATCAATTGTCATGGTTGGTCCTTCCTCTCATCGGAAGGTCCACATGGCCTTTATGTGCCTGCAGGGGCTCGCCTAATGCTCAACCTGCCGGTCGATTTCCGGAAAAAGCCAGTTTTTCGGGAATTCGGCGAGATTTTTCAGCTATCTCGATGGCGCCGAAGGATTGATTTGCCTGGATGATCGCGAGATCGTTGAGGAAAAGGTGGTGGCTGATGGATCTTGTGACATTTGATGCGGTGTTTCGCTATGGGGCGGCAACGAGCCTCTTGCTCATCGCAGTACTTCTTCTTCGGGACCATCGAGCGTCCTGGCCTGGCAGACTGGGGGTTGCGGCGGCGCTTTGCACTGCCGCTTACCTGTTCTGTTCGATCACCGATAATTTCTGGGTTGAGGTGCTCCTGCTGCCAGCCTGTATCGCTAACTCAGTGGTTTTGTGGATTTTTGGGCTTTCGCTCTTCGAGGACCGCTTCAAGCCGGGCCCGGTTCACTGGGGTCTTCTGGGTTTCATCTTGATCTTCGGCATTTGGCGGGTGATGCCTGACGTCCTGACCGGCAACCATGAACATTCCGTCTTCGACAATCTGCACCAGCTAATTGTTATTGGGCTGGCGGTGCATCTCGGGTGGGTTGCGTGGCGGGGGCGAGCGGATGATTTGCTCGAAGCGCGTCGACGCTTCCGCCTCTATTTCATTTCGTTTCTCGTTTTGATGATGTCGGTCGTTTCAATCTACGAACTCGCCGTCGATATAGGACCACCTTTTGTTCCGATCCAGGCGCTGCAATCGTTTGCCATATGGCTGGTTGTCGTCTCTCTGGTGGTGCGTGCAGCCTCTTTGGCGCCTGATGCCATGTTTTTCCCGGAACCACGACGGACCGTTGTGGTCGAAGAGAACTTGCCCAGTACAGCCGTCCAGATCTCGCGGCGAGATCTCGCGGCACTTGAGACCTGGATCGCGAACAAAGAGGGTCTGTTTACGGCTTCCCTGACGATCGGAGGGCTCGGGGAGCAGGTAAAAATTCCGGAACACCGACTGCGGCGGCTGATTAATCAGGAGCTCAACTTCCGGAATTTCAACGATTTCCTCAACCAATACCGAATAGAGGAGGCCAAGGAGCGTCTTCGGGATCCGGAGTTGTCGCGGCTTCCTATTCTCACCATCGCCATGGATTTGGGGTATGGCTCGATCGGGCCGTTCAACCGCGCCTTCAAAGAGCGGGAGGGCATGACACCCAGTGCCTACAGGCTCGGAACTGACGATTTGGAGCGGTCTCAGTCCGCCTGATTATGGTTAATAAAAACTTCAGGTCTCCGCGCTAGCGTTTCTGAGCTAGGGGAGCGCTTTCTGCGCTCTCAATTTTCGGGGGCGCTGTTATGCGGACTTGCCTTATTGCTGATTCATCTCATCTCGCGCGACGGGTTGCGGCGCGTGTTTGCGGACGGTTGGGCTTTCGGAGCATGGAAGTCTCCTCTGGTGATGGGCTCAAAAAAGCATTTCGGCGTTTTCAGCCTGACCTCACGATCGTGGACCAATCTGTCTGCGGTGAAGATGTGGGCGCTTTGATCGTGTCTTTGCGCTATGGGCTCGGCGGACTTCGTGATCTGAATGGACGCGACGGGATCATTTTGCTGACGGGGCATGAGCTTACGCCCGACATGATCGATGACGCTCGCATTGCAGGGGCAGACGATTACATTCGCAAGCCTATCGATGATGCGACGCTTGCGCGCAAAATCCGGATGCCTCATCCCTCCGACAGGATCGCAGTCGGGCAGTCTGATATGGCATCGCGACGCAACGTTGTTGAGAGCCAAGCGACAAGTGGCGGCAATATTATCCGTCTGTCGGATTGGCGCTAACATTTCGCGCTAAGTCATTGAAGCTGAGTCTGATTTTGGAATCATCCACAGGTTGATGTGCCGCTCGTATATTGAGTCCGGCTCGCCTTCCAACGTTCTGATTTTGCTCGAGGTTTAGCCTTCGTGCTGCTTGGACCAGGCGATTACGCGCTCTCGACTGACCAGATAAGGTTTGAGCCCTGCAAGGCCAATCAATCCACCCATCAGCAATATGATCGCGGGCGGATAGGCGAGTGAATAGCGGATCATCATTTCGTCCTGGTAGACGAAATCCGTCATTGCGGCGATGACTGATGGGCCTAGTCCCAGGCCAATCAGCGTAATCACAAAAATCATGAAGGCAGATGCAAAGCCGCGCATCTGGTTGGGCATAAGTTCCTGAATGGCGGCGGCGCCAGGAGAGATCGCAAAGGTGGAGAAGAATGTTGCGAAGCAGAGAAGCACAAATAGAAGCGGGATATTCTCCACGAGTGGGTAGGTAAGTGCGAACGGTGCTGCAGCCAGACAGCCAAGCCCCATAACCAGCAGACGTCCATTCGGTCGCCCCGATGCGGTTACTTTGTCACCCATCCAGCCGCCAACAACGACGCCAGCTGTGCCAAAGACCATGACGATAAGGCCGTAATAAGTTCCGGCATCGACGATCGCCCACCCGTGGGTGCGAACGAGGAAAGTTGGGATCCATGCTGCCACGCCATAGGCCATCATGGCGCCAAGCGCATAACAAAGATGGTGGGAGACGAGGGTCGCTCGGTTCTGCCACATAAAGCCCACCACTTCGCCGAGTGGCAGCGGTGCGTGGGTTTCTTCTCCATCTTCGTTGGTTTCAGTACGCATATGCCCGCGGCGTTCGGGCTCCTTAATCGTCCACATCCAAATAGCAACCAGAATGCCAGGCAGACCAACCGCCAAAAAGACAACCTGCCAGGGGTATATGTCGCCAATGAGTGGGAGCGTTGTGGCGCCGGTCGTATTTACGACAGCGATAACCTGAGCCCCAATGACGAGGGCGAGGCCAGCGCCGATATAGACACCCATGCCGTAGACACCGAGGGCAAAACCCATGCGTTCCGGTTTGAAATAGTCGGCGAGCATGGAATAGGCGGCGGGGGACAGGGCTGCTTCACCGACGCCGACACCCATTCGATAGAGAAACAGTTCCCAATATGAGCGGGCAGTACCGCACAGCGCCGTCATGGCACTCCAAACGAGGATGCCGGCCGAGATAATGGTGACACGTTTTTTGCTGTCGACCATGCGCCCAATAGGCAAGCCGAGGACAGCGTAGAAGATCGCGAAGGCGAAGCCTTGGAGCAGGCTCATCTCAAAGTCTGAGATGCTCAGGTCCCGTTTCATCGGGCCCACCAAAAGGCTCAAAATCTGGCGATCAATGAAGGAGAAAGTGTAGGCGACAACCAGAACGGCGACCACGTACCAGGCATAGACAGGATTGGGATAGGGCTTTTCTCCCGGGATTGACGCACCTGGATGGTGCAGCGTTTCCGACACTTCCGCTGCGACTTCGGTCTCCGACATTCTTTCCTCCTCCTGATTTCCCCGAATCCGAGCTTAGCGACTTATCCAAAAAGGGCTAGGAAAAGTGCGGTTTTCTGTTGAGCATGGCTCTGCGAGCTTCTGGCACGGGCTTTGCGAAGTTGATGTCGGGAAAAGGTGAGACATGACTTCGATTTACACGCAAATAGCGGCAACGCCGCGAGAAGTGACCGGCGCGATTGCACAGGCAAGTGATGCAACAGGGGTCGATTTTGACTATCTGATGCAGACAGCGATGCGGGAGTCGAGCCTGGAAAGTACTGCAAAAGCAAGGACTTCCAGCGCGGCGGGGCTTTTTCAGTTCATCGATCAGACGTGGTTGAGCACCGTGAAACAAAATGGTGCGGAGCACGGGCTCGAAGAGTATGCGGAGGCCATTGAGGTCGATGGTCGAGGTCGGCATTTTGTAGCCGATCCAGCCATGAAGCAGGAAATTCTTGCCGAGCGCTATAATCCTACCAGTGCCGCGCTTATGGCAGGCGCCATGACCCGAGGTGCGGAGAACCGCATGGAGCGCGAGCTCGACCGGGAAGTGAGCGACGGTGAGCTCTACATGTCCCATTTCTTGGGGACCGGCGGGGCGATTGATTTCATCCAGGCTACCGAAGTTGCACCTGGCCGAGCGGCGGCAGATCTCTTCCCACGCGCGGCGAGTGCCAATAAATCCATTTTCTTTGATGGGGAAGGCCGTGCGAAATCTATGCGCGAGGTCTATCGCAACCTCATCTCCCGCCACGATGGTGGCGCGCACGATCCAGCTCCGGCGCTGCCCGGTGACTCTATTCCAGCACCTGCGCGCCGAAACCCGGGGGGCCCGGCGGTACCGCCGCTCCAAGTGGCCACAGGCTATTCGCGACCTACGATGGAACTCAACCCCATGGTTGTGAATATTCTGGCGTCACTCGAAGCGCCTGAACGTGTTGATGCAGAAACCTCTCGCCGGAAAGAACAGGCCTATGACGAGCTAAGGCTCAGCGCGTCTGCGTCTTAAGCCTCCGGGACGGTCCCAGTCGCTTTGAGCGCGTTCCATTCTTCGTCTGTTACACCAGCAGCCTTCAAGACTTCCTCTGTATGTTCACCGAGGCCTGGCGCTGGCGCCTTCATTCCATCTTCTACATCAGAGAACCTGATAGGCCCCGCTGGTGACTTAAAGGCCGGCTTGCCGTCAGGACCGGCAATGTCGACGAAGCTACCTGCGGCGTGTGCCTGCTCGTCTTCAATAACATCTTTAGGGTGCTGCATGGGTGACCAGATCTGGTCTTCTGCATCCAGGCGCTCGCGCCAATATTCCAAGTCCTGTTCGTGGAAGGTTGCATCCATGATGTCGACCAATGCTGCAGCGTGAATGCGCCGGGCTTTTGGCGTCGCAAACCGCTCATCCTCAATCAGGTCAGGATGCCCCAGGGCACGGCAGACACCGGCCCAGTCTTTCTGACCTTGCCGGGGGACGAGCGCGATCCAGTAATCATCCTTTGTCAGGAAGAAGTTTGATGTTGGGCTAATGGCTTCATGTCTTGATTTCGACGAGGCCAGTTTGCCAAACATGAGCTGGATCGACATGTCAGACCCGCCTGTATAGATGCCTGTGCGAAGCAGCGAGGATTCTACGAGTTTGCCTTTGCCGGTTTTGCCGCGTTCGATGATGGCTGCCAGAATGCCTGCCACTGTCGCCATTGCCGTGGTGTGGTCGCCATTTGCCATGCGGAGCGGTGCGGGTTCCTGTCCCTTCGGAGTTGCCATGCGGCCAATGCCGGACCGGGCATAAAAGGCAGCAACGTCAAAGCCCGGCTTGTCGCGGTCAGGACCTGTTAGGCCGTATCCAGTGACGCTTGCATAGATGAGCTTTGGATTGATGGCCTTCAGGCTTTCATAGTCGAGACCTGAGCGCTCCAGCCCTCCAGGACGGACATTTGTGAGAAAGACGTCCGCGTCCGCCACCAACTTCTTTAGTGCTGCAACGCCTTCCGGTTTGCTCGTGTCGAGTGCGACTCCTTTTTTGCCCCGATTGTCGATGGTGAAGACAGGGTTCCCTTGCAGACCTTCAGACCCGATGTTTGAGAGAAACTGGCGCATTGGACAGCCGTACAAGGGCTCAACCTTGACCACATCTGCGCCCCAGTCAGCCATAATGCCGCCTGCGCCGGGTGCTGCGATGTAAGTTGCCATTTCAATTACGCGAATGCCGTCGAGCATAAGAACCCCCGAATCCCGGCCATTGCGATGCCGGGTGTGTTGTTTCTTGTTGCGGCGGATCATCCACACTTCCGCCATGGTGTCAAAATGGCCGGTTTTCGGTGATTTAGCTTCTCGTGTTACGTTGCGGCATGGCTGATTTGACCGACAGGGAACTCGCTGACTTTGCGGCGCGCTTGCATTCCATGAAGGCTGACTTGCAGGAAATGCAAGCGTCTTCCAAAGACGCCAGCGCGGTGGTTCAGCTTGATCAACAAAGTGTGGGGCGCTTGAGCCGGATGGATGCGCTACAAGCACAGGCGATGGCTCAAGAGACCGATCGCCGCCGCGCGCTTGATCTGCGCAAAATTGACGCGGCGCTCGCCCGTATCGAGGAGGGCGAATTCGGGTATTGTGCGGGCTGCGGTGACGCTATTGAGCGAGGCCGATTGGATTTGGATCCCGCTGCGGCGACCTGTGTCGCGCATGCGAAGTAGAGAGAAGAGGGTTCAGGAGTGAGTGAGACGGACCAGAGTGCGGTGAAGAGCGGGTATGCAGATAGTGGCCGGGTTCGCTTCTTGGCCTCCTTCATTGTTTGGCCGGGCTTGCTTGCAGCCGGTGTGATCCTGACCGGCTGGGGAATGACAACTGACTCGCCCATTCTGGTTTTCAATATTGTCTATCTGAGTTTCGCGCTCACCGTTGGTATTCTGGAACGGGTGATGCCCCATGAGCGGGCCTGGCTGAAGGATGACAAGCAAACCTTCGCCAATCTTGCGCACACACTGCTGAACAAAGGTCTGGTGCAGGTTCTGGTTATTGTTACAGCCACAGTCGGGATTGCGGGCGCTGTTCAGCCACCGGCTGGTTCTACAGACGGGCTGTGGCCGGGCGATTGGCCCATGCTTGCGCAGGTGATCCTAGGGTTGGTAATCGCGGAGTTCGGCCTCTATTGGGCCCATCGCCTGGCTCATGAGATTCCCTATATCTGGCGCTTTCACGCGGTGCATCATTCCGTGACCCGTTTGTGGGTGATCAATACAGGCCGTTTCCATTTTGTGGATTCCTTTTTCAGCATCATATTGAGCCAGCCTTTACTCTTCCTGATGGGCGCGCCGATGGAGGTATTTCTGTGGGTGAGTGCCTTCACTGCGTTTGTCGGCATTCTGACCCATTGCAATATTGAAACCCGCACCGGACCTCTCAACTATGTATTCAACACACCAGGACTGCATCGTTGGCACCATTCGCTCGATTTGAACGAAGGCAACAAGAATTACGGCGAGAACCTGATGCTCTGGGACATTTTGTTTCGCACCTATTTTGATGCGGACCGTCGGCCCCCGGCGAAGATCGGGATTCATGGACCCATGCCGGCAGGGTTCACGGAGCAATTAGTCCATCCGTTCCGGACACCCCCGTCTGACTGACCCCTATCTCGGACCAGCGCATACGTAAACTTTTACGTTTTCCACAGGGGCCGAAAGGTGATCTGGAGACCTCCGAAAGTGGGAGCGCCGTTCTGAAAAGGGCGAAAACAGCGTTTTTTGTGGTTTCCACTTTCTTGCACCTGGGCGCCGTTTATACACACCACCTGAAGTCTTCGTTAACCCGTGCTCGCTACTATTACCGAAATGACCCAAACCTCCTGCGCTTGCAGGGGAGGGAATAGGAGCGAGACACCCATGACAGATACTCCAGTTTTGAGTGCTTTCGATGTCGCCGCACTGGCCCGCGATCCGTCGCCTGAGGCTAGAGTAGAAGTTGGCACAAAAGTCGCTGAGCGTTTTGACAACGCATTGATCACGCACCGTGAGCGGGAACTGGCTCACGAAATTCTGGCGCTTCTTGTCCAAGACACAGCGCAGATGGTGCGCGAGAGCCTGGCGAAATCCCTGTGCTCCATGCCCGGCGCTCCAAAAGACATTCTGGAATCATTGGCTGCCGATATTGATGAGGTTGCGCGCCCGGTTCTTGAAATATCGCCTGTCTTCAGTGACGAGGCGCTGATTTCCATTGTGAATAGTGGGTCGCGGGCGAAGCAGATGTCGATTGCGAGCCGCCCGACAGTTTCACCAGAAGTGTCAGACGCTTTGGTCTCAACCGACAACCGTGACGTGGTTCTGTGTCTTGCGGGAAACGAGGGCGCCAGTTTCTGGGAGGGGACGCTTGTTGCTGTCGCTGACCGGTTTGGTGACGATGAAGCCATTGCCAAGAAACTGGTGAAACGGGCGGATCTGCCTGTGACCGTTGTCGAACATTTGGTCACTGCCGTGTCTGATGAGTTGCGCGGATATCTGATTGAGCGTCATGACATTAGCGAGGAAGTTGCTGCTCAGGTCATTAAGGACAGCCGCGAGCGGACAACAGTCGACCTGGTTGATGGCATTGAGAGCAAGGACATTCCCAAGCTTGTGGAACAGCTCGCCACCACAGGACGTATGACGTCCTCTCTGCTGCTGCGAGCGATGTGTTTGGGTGAAATGCGTTTTGCCGAGGCAATCTTCGTTCAGCTCACAGGTCTGCCTGAGCCTAAAGTCTGGTCTCTCATGCACGACAAGGGTCCGCTCGGTCTGAAAGCGCTTTATGCGAGAGCAAGGCTGCCGCAGGTTCTCTTTCCTGCCTTTCGGTCTGCCGTCGATATCTATCAGGAGATGGATTACACGGGCGCCGAGAGTGACCGGTACAATTTCCGTCTCCGCATGTTGGAACGCTTGTTGACGAGCTATGACGGTTTGGAGGGAGATGATCTGGACTTCCTGCTCAGCCGCATGTCACGCATTTCCGACAAACTGCATGACGAAACGCCGAGCGAGCAAGTGAGTTTCGTTTAGCGCCTGGCCACTGGCAATAGCTGATAAATGAGATAGTCTGCGCGCTCGACTTTCTTCGAGACGCGAGGCTTTTACCATGTCCCATTCCCGAACCGATGCCTTCATCTGTGACGCCGTTCGCACACCCATAGGCCGCTATGGTGGCAGTCTGGCGACTGTTCGTCCTGATGATTTGGGGGCTGTTCCATTGATGGCTCTTATGGAGCGGAATAGCGGTGTTAACTGGGAACGGGTGGACGATGTGATCTTTGGCTGTGCCAATCAGGCTGGCGAAGACAATCGCAATGTTGCGCGTATGTCGTCGCTGCTGGCGGGCCTGCCGGTAACTGTTTCTGGGACAACAATCAATCGCCTGTGCGGGTCGGGCATGGATGCGGTTGGCACTGCCTCGCGCGCCATCAAATCCGGTGAAGCGGATCTCATGATTGCTGGCGGTGTGGAGAGCATGTCACGGGCCCCTTTCGTTATGGCAAAGGGTGGGACCGCCTTTGCTCGTGATGTGGCCATGTATGACACGACGATTGGATGGCGGTTTGTAAACCCGCTGATGAATAGCCAGTACGGTACCGACTCGATGCCGGAGACTGGCGAGAATGTTGCCGAAGACTTTCAGATTTCCAGGGATGATCAGGATCGCTTCGCGCTGTCGAGTCAAAAGAAAGCAGGTGCTGCGATGGCGCGGGGCCGGTTTGAGAGAGAGACGGTGCCTGTCACCATTTCCACGCGTAAGGGCGAAACTGTTGTCGCTGTGGATGAGCACCCTCGTCCCGAGACAACGGCAGAGGGACTTGCGAAACTCAGAGCGCCGTTCCGCGAAGGTGGCTCTGTGACAGCCGGTAATGCGTCAGGCGTAAACGATGGGGCCTGCGCCTTGCTCCTGGCGTCGCATGATGGTGTTGAGCAGCATGGCCTGAAGCCTCTTGCCCGCGTCGTCGGAATGGCAACGGCGGGGGTGCCCCCTCGGGTGATGGGCATTGGTCCAGCGCCTGCTGTGCGTAAGGTCCTTGACCAGACGGGCCTTTCGCTTGAGGACATGGACGTGATCGAATTGAACGAGGCCTTTGCCTCTCAATCGCTCGCCGTCATGCGTGATTTGGGACTTGCAGATGATGCATCACACGTGAACCCGAATGGCGGTGCGATTGCGATCGGTCATCCTCTCGGTATGAGCGGCGCGCGGCTGATAACGACCGCGGTTCACGAGTTGCAGGAGACAGGTGGTCGCTATGCGCTCTGCACAATGTGTATCGGCGTCGGGCAGGGCATTGCGACGATCATTGAGCGTGTTTAATCCGAGTTTGCAAACAGGCTAGTGGAGAGCAACCTGAAGCGGATTGGTATCGTCTTCTGCAGGCGCGTTAGGTGTCGCCTCTTTGATCTCGTCTTCGGCTTCTTCAGGTAGGCGCAACAGTTCGGGGTCGGCCAGGTCTGCTCGAGCGCGCGCGATGGTGTCGGCGCGAGGCGGGCGCTCACCTGACAAAACAGGTATCAGCCAATCGGATGACCAGTTCTCCAGGCCTTCCTGAGTATCAGGATGTCGGAAGAAGGTGCCTTGAGCCGCACTGAAGCCCATATCCGCCAGTGGCTTGATGGTTTCTATGTCTTCTACCCGGGTGGCTGTTACGGAAAGACCATTGGCGGCGGCTGCCTCCAACCTTTCGGCGATGAGACCTTTGCGGGAGCGGCTAATGCTTCGGGCAAACTTGATCAAAGACGTGCCGCCGATTTTCAGTTCGGAGAAGTACTCAGAGCTGATCTGCTCGGGGGGCAGCAGATCCATCCCGGCTGTGTCCAGTGCTATCGCAATGCCCTTTTTCTTGAGTTCGCTCAGCGCGCTTAGCCGTTCCTCGGGCGCCTCTGTTAGGGCCGCCTCGGGAACATCCACAGAGATCGCATCTGATGGGATCGCATAGGCCGTGAAAAGATCACACATGTGTTTCGCTAAGTGTGCATTGTCGATGTCTTCTGCACTCAGGTTCACAGAGACTGTCCAGTGTCTTTGTTGGGACCGCCAGATTGATACAACGCGCGCCGCTTCATGGAGCATCAAGTCTGTTAGTTCCTGAAGGCGTCCTTCGGTCCTGATAAAACCCAGAAACTCGCCTGGCAACAAGGTTCCAAATTCTGGATGGTGCCAGCGAATGAAGCTTTCAACGCCTAACGTTCGGCCATCAATCAAAGACAGCTTGGGTTGAAACACTGCCGAGAAATGTCCCTGTGTGAATGCCTGATCGAGATCGTCAGTGGATAGGGGGGAAGAGCTGCTATACATAATTCAAAGGCACCGAGAAAGAATCTGGGGTCAAAATCTGTCTGAACTTACGTACCAGTGTAAGTTTCGCGCGTTAGGATGACGTCGCGTTCGCCGTGCGAATTTGAGTAAATTTGTTTCTATGGCGGCCAAAGCGCTATGGTCATCGAAATAGAAATTGGGGGATGACTTGAGCGAGAAAACTGAAAAACCGTTGATTCCGGCAGCAACGATCATGTTGTTACGAGACGGTGAGCCTGGACTTGAAGTGTTTATGGTTGTTCGTCATCACCAGATCGATTTTGCCTCCGGGGCGCTTGTCTTCCCGGGGGGCAAGCTTGATGAGGGGGACAAGGCGCCGGCTATTCGTGCACGCTGTGATGGCTCTGAGGGTGTTTCAGACGGTGAACTCGCCATCCAGGTTGCCGCCATTCGGGAGGCCTTTGAGGAATGTGGTGTGCTGCTTGCGCGACCCAAAGGATCAAGATCGTTTGTTGACGGGAAACGCCTTGAAGGCATGGAACCCTGGCGGGACAGGTTGCATAAAGGAGAGGTGCCTATGGCTGACTTTCTTGAGCAGGAAGACCTTCACTTGGCATGTGACTCGCTGGTGCCTTTTGCCCATTGGATTACGCCCAAGATGATGCCGAAGAGATTTGACACCTATTTCTATCTGGCGGCGGCACCTGACGATCACCTTGCGGTTCATGACGGGCACGAGAGTGTCGATTCCGTTTGGATTGAGCCAGCTGCGGCGCTGAAGGATGCTGAAGAGAAACGACGGACGATTATCTTCCCGACACGTTTGAATGTGGAAAAATTGGGGCGCTCGCCGAATGTGGCTGCGGCTCTTTCTACCGCACAAGCAACTCAGGTCGTTACAGTAGAGCCGGTTGTTCGGGAAATTGATGGCGTGTCGAAACTCTGCATTCCTGCAGAGGCGGACTATTCGGTAGTCGAAGAGTCGATGGACCGGATCAATTGAGCTTTTGGTAGAGTGTGCTGACGGCTGCTTCCAGCTCGGATGCGAGTGCTGCGGCCGTTGCATTGGTATCATCGCGAACCTCATCACGCACAGCCGCCTTGATGGCGCCGACGTGGCTTTTGGTTAGGATGATCAATTCGGCTGCGTCAACCTGTTGGTGCCCCAGCAGTTCGCAAAGTGATGTCGCGATGCGGCCGACAATAGGGTAGCCAAGGGTCGGAGCCTGACCTTTGAGGTCATGGGCACGTCGGAAAAGATCGTCCGTGCGTTCAGCGTCAGCAGGTGTTTCCAGCCAGGCTGCTAGCGCCTTGGTGAGATCTTCCGCTTCTTCCTGTATCCAGCCAGCGAACTCACCGCGCATGCTATCGATAGCTTTTTCTGCGCGGGCGATCAGATCTTCGCGGGAAACGCGTGCGGGTAATAGTCTCTTCGGCGTGACTTTGCGACTCTGCGCAACCATGTCGAGATTCTCCGTGGTCCATGTCATTTCGCTCACCCGTGGACTCCCCAATCCTTTGTTACCTGGGACATCCTAGATATATCAGTTTAACAATCTGTTTACTGAGATGGATTTTTCGGGCGATTTTTTGGGGCCACAAGTGGGGCCGCCATCAATACGAAAAGGATCCGAAGGATATGGAGTGTCGAGACGTAAGCTGTATTGATTCCTATGGTCAGCGCGATCAGGGCCATTTCCGTCAATCCGCCGGGACTTAGCGCCAGCACGAGCGCTTCCATGGGGTGGCCAAGGAGGCTTGCCATGCCCAGACCAATTAGGGATGCAGCCATGATCATCAGGCTCGTTGTCGCGGAAGCGAGGAGGATTGTCTTGCGGGCGCTCTGCCAGGTCTGGCCTGCAAAACGGCTTCCGATTGAGGCTCCCACAACAACCTGAGCAATGGCGATGAGTTCGAGGGGCGGGGCGTTGGTGGTCCAGCCCGTGGCGTGTGCCAGCGCACTCAACGCCATAGGGCCGAGAAAGGCTGGGGCCGGAAGCTTCATCCAACGAGCGGCATAGAGGCCAATAATCGCGCAGCTGAGCAGAATGAGGCCGTCGGCAAGTGGGAAGGAGGCGACGCTTAAAAGGTTTGAAGGGAGCGTCGGGATTTCCAGTCCCAGAATGCCTCGAAAGTAGAAGGGGATAACGCTCACTACGATCAGAATTCTGGTTGCGTGGGCGAGCGCAATGGTTTTGGCGTCGCCCCCCAAGTCTGTGCCCATCAATGTCATTTCGGTAAAGCCACCTGGCACTGCCGCGAAATAGGCTGTGACCGGGTCATATCCACCAAGCCGCCGAAAAATGATGTAACCGCCGGCAGCAAATGCGGACATGACGGTCACCATCAGCAACACGCTGGGTAGCCAGTTCGCTGCCTGTTTGACGATGTCAGGTGTAAAGGCGGACCCCATCAGCACGCCGAGGACGGCGACCATGATGCTCACGGCACTCGGGTATATCTCTGTTTTCGCGCCGAAGAGGGCAAGGCATGTTGTTGCTGCCATGGCGCCCAACATCCAGGCGAGCGGGGCGCCTAAGAAAGCGAAGAGCACACCTCCCAGTGACCCGGCTGCTAGGGCGACGACAACGTTTCTGGGCGAAGGTGTGACATTCTCCGCCGGTTCGGAAACAGGATTTTTGGAATTCAAGGAAGAAACTGTTCGCGAAGAATGCGTTCGTCCAGGCTATGGCCCTCATCGAACATCATCAGCAACTCGACGGAGCGTTCCTCTGAGATATGGACGTCCGTCACGTTTCGAACTTCTGAGTGGTCGGCAACGCAACTGACTGGCCGTTTACCTGCTTCCAGGATTTCGAACCGGACTTCGGCTGTGTGGGGCAGTAGGGCGCCGCGCCAGCGTCTCGGGCGGAAGGCACTAATTGGCGTGAGCGCCAGAAGTTCGCCGCCGATTGGGATAATGGGCCCTTGGGCAGAGAAGTTGTATGCGGTGCTGCCTGCCGGTGTTGCGACCAGAACACCATCACAGATGAGCTCGTCCATGCGCATCTTACCGTCAATGGAAATACGAATCTTGGCAGCCTGGTAGGTCTCTCTCAGGAGTGAGACTTCATTGATTGCCAGAGCTGTATGGGTCTTTCCGTCTGCGACTTTCGCCACCATCTTGAGCGGGTGGAGGGTGGTGATCTCAGCAGCGTTCAGCCGTGCTGGGAGATCATTGTCCTGAAACTCGTTCATCAGGAAGCCCACCGACCCACGGTTCATGCCGTAAATCGGGATGCGCCGGTCCATATAGGTGTGGAGCGTTTGCAGCATCAGGCCGTCACCGCCAAGGGCTACAATGACGTCTGCGTCTTCTGTGTCGGCATTGCCATAGCGTTCACTCAGGTCTTTGAGTGCAGCTTGTGCTTCCGGCACATCTGTTGCCACAAAGGCAATTTTGCGGAACTTCATCCCGGGCTCCGTTTTCCACGTGATTCAGGTCAAGGCGTTAAATGTGGGGCGCACTATAACCTTTCAAGCGTTTCAGGTAACGGGTTGAATTTATGAGTGATTCATGGGCCGGTTGCGGTCACAAACGCATGGGGCATTTCGTCCTAATGACAGGACGCGATTGTCCAGATAGAAATTGAAGAGTTCAGAAGGGGCAAGTATTCGGCATGGGGCCAAATTCAACCACACGCAGCAAGAGTGCACAGAGCGGCGACACACGGCGTTTCGTTGTGGCGGTGCTTGGTGTGTGGGCGATGCTTCTCCAGCTCATGCTGCCCTTCGCTGGAGCGATTGCTGCAGAATCAGGTGACGAATTCTGGGTCACGATCTGCACGACCGCTGGTATTGAAGATATCTATCTTGGCGATGGTGCAGACACGCCTGGTGATAAGACCAGCAATAGTGCCGGCTGTGATGTATGTACCGTTTGCGCCTGTTCGTCTGGCGCTGGCTGCGGATGCAGTTCCATCAAGCTGGTGCAGCAACGCTCGTTCATGCTTGCTGGTGTCGCTCCGCCTCATGATGAACGCGTCGACACGTCTCATGTTGTCAGCTCTCACCCTACAAGAGCGCCCCCTGCCTGAATTCAGTAAGTGCTTTGAGCACTGATTTTTCGAGTTTTCGAGTCTGAATTCTTAGGGGACATTTTCCGTGACATTACCACCCAAGCGTCTGGGACGACGCTTAGGCGGCCATTGTGCGCTAATCGGCACAGTGGCGCTTGCTCCATTGTTTGTTTTCTCATCTGTATCCGTCGCACAGGATGAGGTTGAGCCGCTCCATCTCTCTGAAATTGTCGTGCGCGCCAGTGAAGATGATCCGGCGATCCGTCAGAGTTTTCCGCGCGAGCGCCTGACACCGGAAACGGACAGTGGCGCCTATCTACGCAACACGGTCGGCATCTCAGCCGGTCGAATGGGGGGGCATGGCGTTGATCCGGTCATTCGGGGCCAGCAGCAAAACCAGATCAATATTCTCAATGATGGTGCTTCTCAGTATGGCGCTTGTCCAAACCGCATGGATCCACCTGCTTCCTTCATCAACATGGATACTTATGACCGCGTAACGGTTCTGAAGGGGTATTCCAGTGTGCTCTACGGCGCTGGCGGTACCGGTGGCACGGTGCTTTTCGAGCGGGACCCTGTGCGATTGGACAGGTGGACGAGCAAAGGCGACGTGTCCGCCGGATATGAGAGCAATGGTTCGTCGAATAGAGCATCCGGCGTCGGCCTTGTCGGTGATAGCTGGGGCTCGGTGCGTGCTGATGCAACATATGTTGATGCTGGTAGTTATGAAGATGGCGATGGGAATGAAGTCGCGACCTCCTACCGCCAGCGCCACGGTGGGCTCGGACTCTCGCTAACGCCTACACCTAATCAGTATTTTTCCATAGATATTGAACAAGACCGTGTTGCCGATGCGTTGTTCCCAGGTGCTGGCATGGACTCACCTTTGTCCGACTCGGTCAAAATCACCGCCAAAGGTATATTGGATTTTGACGGACTGCTCTCACGGCT
>CBDIPP010000009.1:0-164378 GCA_965283695.1 uncultured Parvibaculaceae bacterium
GCTTTCTGGCTCTCTCTATTATGACCGGGTCGAAGATTACATCCTGCGGGATCGAGCCCGGGCCCAAGCCGGCATTCTTACCAATGACACACGCACGACAATCTATCGCAATGTGCGGGCGACATTGGCCGGTGGCGAGCTGGAGGCGCGGCATGCCTTTGCCCCGGGTTGGGAAGGCTCTGCAGGTATTGCTTACACCTATGGGCAAAATGAAACGGATGACCGTGCCCTTGCGCAGATCCCGCCAGTTGAGGCCCATTTCGAGCTTCGGTACGACGCAACAGAGTGGTTGATCGGCGCCCGTGTCGACATGGCCGCCAAAGCGACCCGTGTCGATGCGGACCCAACCACCGGGACAGGCCGTGATGCGGGCCAGACATCTTCCTGGGCCACACTGGGTGTGTTCGGGAAGTACCTGATCAATGATGCCGTCGCTCTAGAGGGCGGTGTCTCAAATATTCTTGATGCTGATTATGCCTATCACCTCAACCGAGAAGACATTTTCTCCGGCACCAGCGTGCAGGTGGATGAGCCTGGCCGGTCAGCATTTTTGAAAGTTTCACTGAGTTTCTAATGCCTTGGAGGAGTTGAATCTTTGCAATCCATCAAGTGATTCAGCTCCTCCCCCAACTGTTTCAGGAGGAAATATCTAATGAAAAAATCTACTCTCAGGTGGTCACGATCGGGGTCTGCGATGGGTGTCGCAGTCACTGCCGCTCTCGCATTTTCAACACCGTCATTCGCCCATGATGGCGTTGATCACGAGCCGGATGCCACGAACGCCTATTCTCACGCACCGATCGGTGTGATGGGCGACCATCTGCACAAAGCGGGGGAGGTTATGTTCTCCTATCGCTTCATGCATATGGATATGGAAGGCAATCGCAGCGGAACAAACTCGCTAAGCCCTGAAGAGATTGTGACGACAGTTCCAAACCGATTTGCTGGTCCGCCAACGCTTCGCGTTGTGCCAACTGAAATGACCATGGATATGCATATGGTTGGGGCGATGTATGCCCCGACCGACACCATCACTTTGATGCTAATGGGCATGTATCTCGAAAAAGAGATGGATCACATCACCTTCCAGGGTATGGCGGGCACCACGCGTCTTGGCACATTCACAACGAAGAGCTCTGGCATTGGCGATACAAAGGCTGCCGCTCTGGTCAGCCTGCATGATGAACCTGGCCACAAGTTGCATGCGAATATCGGTCTCAGCATTCCCACTGGATCGATCACCGAGAGTGATAGCGTCCTGACACCGATGGGGACCCGCCCAACATTGCGTTTGCCTTATGCCATGCAATTGGGGTCAGGCACATATGACCTGGAGCCTGGTCTTACCTATACAGGCCATGACGCGAATTGGGGGTGGGGCGCTCAATGGCGGTCAACTCTGCGGACGGGCACGAATGATGAGGGTTACACGCTTGGGAACAAGCATCAGCTGACCGGCTGGGCGTCCTATCAGTTCCAGCCATGGATCAGCCTCTCTGGACGATTGACCGCAAAGCATGAAGGTACAATTGAAGGGTTGGATCCTCGAATTACCGCGCCGGTTCAGACCGCTGATCCGGACAACTTCGGTGGCAAGCGGGTGGAAGCTTTTGTCGGGCTTAACCTCGCAGGACAATCCGGTTTCCTTGAAGGGCACCGTCTTGCGCTTGAGGTCGGAGCTCCAATCTATGAGAATCTAAATGGTCCTCAGATGGAAACAGACCTAATGGTCACCATCGGATGGCAGAAAGCATTCTAAGGCCTAGAAATTGGATCAGCCGCCGGTCAGTGACATATGTCTGCCGACGGCTGGGCCTTTGTGGTCCCGATCAATGGTGAAGTCATGGCCCTTTGGCTTGCGGCCAATGGCTTCATCAATTGTTTCTGAGAGTGCGGCTTGTCCGCCTTCTCGGAGTGCTGCCCGAAGGTCTGCATTGTCGTCCTGGCCCAAGCACATGTAGAGCTGGCCCGTGCAAGTGAGACGCACCCGGTTGCAGCTTTCACAGAAATTGTGGGTAAGCGGTGTGATGAAACCGAGTTTGCCGCCAGTCTCTTCAATGCGCACATAGCGCGCTGGGCCGCCGGTGCGTTCTGGAAGATCCGCCAACGTCCATTGCTTCTCCAGATCAGTACGGACTTTGGAGAGCGGCAGATATTGATCCGCCCGGTCTTCATCAATGTCGCCCATGGGCATGGTCTCAATGAGAGTGAGGTCGTGTCCGTTGCCATGCGCCCACTCAATCATTGAGGGAATTTCAGCTTCGTTCTCGTCCTTGAGAGCGACCGCATTGATCTTCACCTTCAAGCCTGCCGTCTTTGCGGCCTCGATGCCTTCGAGAACCTGTGGCAAGCGCCCCCAGCGGGTTATCTCAGCAAATGTTTCGGGGTTCAGTGTGTCGACCGAAACATTGATCCGCCGGACGCCTGCAGCGTAGAGATCATCGGCAAATTTGGTAAGTTGGGACCCGTTGGTGGTGAGGGTGAGCTCGTCCAGCTCGCCGGACTTTACCTTCGCTCCCAGACGATTGATCAAAACCATAATGTCTTTACGGACTAATGGCTCACCGCCGGTCAGGCGGAGCTTGCGAACACCTTTATCGATGAAAGCGTTGCAGACTGATTCCAGCTCTTCTAGCGAGAGCACGTCCTTCTTGGGCAGAAAGGTCATGTGCTCGGACATGCAGTAGACACAGCGGAAATCGCACCGATCCGTCACGGAAACACGCAAATAGGTGACGGCGCGCCCGAACGGGTCGGTCATCGTGGGCATACTCGGCTTCGCAGCGATGGTGTCGGTCTGGCTCATTAGGTCCCTCTGGCAGCCCTTGAGACTGTTCTCATCCGACAATATGGGGGCAAACAGGCACTTTGCCAGCGTATTTTGACAGGTTAGGCTTCAAGAAAAGGTCAGATGTGACCAAAAGGCGAAACAGGGGACGGCAGAATGGCTGAAAGTGGCGGCAAAGCGTATGTGCTGAGTATTGATCAGGGGACGACGAGCACGCGGGCTCTCCTGTTCGACAGCAAGGGTACGCCGGTTCAGGTTGCCCAGAAAGAGCTGCCGCAGATCTTCCCAAATGATGGCTGGGTGGAGCATGACGGCAATCAGATATGGGCGGATACGCTTGAAGTGTGTCGGGAGGTTCTGTCGAAGATTGAGGCCGACGAAGTCGCGGCCATAGGGATCACCAATCAGCGGGAGACCAGTCTTATTTGGGATCGGGCGACCGGCGAGCCTCTTCACAATGCGATAGTCTGGCAAGACCGGCGGACCGCTGATCTGTGCGCACGTCTAAAGAGTGAAGGTAAGGAAGCGGTTGTTCAGGAGAAAACTGGATTGTTGCTCGACCCTTATTTCTCGGGGACGAAGCTTGCCTGGTTGCTCGACAACGTAGAGGGAGCACGGGATCGCGCGAAGAGGGGTGAGCTCTGCTTTGGAACGATTGATAGTTGGCTTGTCTACAATCTGACGGGTGGGGCGTCCCACGTGACCGATGCGACCAATGCGTCTCGCACACTTCTCTTCAACATCGATACTCAGGATTGGGACGATGAAATCCTTAGGTGGTTTGATATTCCGCGTTCGCTCCTGCCAGAGGTGAAGGACTGTTGTGCCGCGTTTGGGGAGACAGCTTCTGGATTGTTTGATGTGTCCTTGCCGATTACAGGCATTGCTGGCGATCAACAGGCAGCGACGGTTGGTCAGGCCTGCTTCCAGCCCGGCATGATGAAGTCTACCTATGGCACGGGGTGTTTTGCCCTGGTGAACACAGGAAGCGCGCACGTGCATTCGCAAAATCGTTTGCTCGCCACCGTTGCATATCGGATCGGTGGCGAAGTGACTTACGCCCTTGAGGGCTCCATCTTCATGGCAGGCGCTACGATCCAATGGCTCCGTGATGAAATGAAGTTCATTGCCTCGGCTGAGGAAAGTGAGGCGCTTGCGAAACAGGCCAATCCGGACTCGCAGGCGATCGTTGTCCCAGCCTTCACTGGGCTTGGGGCACCTTATTGGGATCCGAATGCGCGTGGGGCAGTTCTCGGCATGACCCGAGACACAGGCGCGCCGGAAATTGTTCGCGCGGCGCTTGAGTCTGTTTCGTATCAGACCCGAGATTTAATGGACGCTATGGGGGCCGACATGGAAGGTGCGGGGCTTTCAGCTCCCATTGAACTACGCGTTGATGGGGGCATGGTGGCCAATGATTGGTTCGCTCAGAACCTCTCCGATCTTTTGGGACGTCCCGTGGTCCGTCCCGTGGTGCAGGAAACAACAGCGCTGGGAGCTGCCTATCTCGCAGGCATGCAGGTTGGCTTTTTTGGTGGCCAGGAAGATGTTGCTGCGCAATGGCAGCAGGAAGCGCGCTTTGATGCGGAAATGGACGAAGTGTCGCGGGAAAGCCGATATGGGCGTTGGAAGGATGCGGTAGGCCGCGTTTTGACTGTATAGTTTTCTGATCCGGTTTTGGGAGGAATGGCGATGTCCGATCTTGTGGAAAAATTGCGGTCCGAACTGGGGGCTGCAGGTGTTCTCACCGGTGCTGACGCTGAGGAGAAAGCGCAGGGCGGGTGGAGCCATCTTGGGATACCGCTTGCGGTTGTCAGACCGGCTTCAACTGAAGAAACCTCAAAGGCTCTGAAGCTTTGTCATGCGGCTGGGCAAGGGGTCGTTGCCTGGGGCGGGAAGACGGGTCTTGTAGAGGGTGGTAATGCGGATGGCATGATTGCGCTCTCTATGGAGCGCATGCACGCGGTTGAAGAGATCGATACTGTCAGTGGCACCATGACCGTTCAGGCGGGCACCGTTCTGGAAGCGGCTTGTGACGCGGTTGAGGCGAAGGGATTTTTCTTTCCGCTTGATCTCGGTGCTCGCGGGTCGGCGACCATTGGCGGAAACATCTCAACCAACGCTGGCGGCAATCGGGTGCTGCGGTACGGCATGATGCGCGAAATGGTTCTGGGCCTGGAAGTTGTACTTGCCGACGGGACTGTGCTGTCGTCGATGAACCATATGCTGAAAAACAATGCCGGGTACGACTTGAAACAATTGTTCATCGGGACCGAAGGGACGCTCGGCGTTGTGACACGTGCGGTCGTCCGTTTGCGCCCAGCGCCGTCGAGCCAGGATGTCGCCTTTGTTGGCGTCAGTGAGTTTGATGCCATGCCACGGCTCCTTCGTCATATGGATGTTGCTCTTGGCGGAACACTCTCAGCCTTCGAGGTCATGTGGGAGGATTTTTACAATCTGGTGACGCGGGAGCCGGCACTCGGAAAACCGCCGCTCACCAGCACGCACCCATATTACGTTCTTGTGGAGTCGCTTGGCGGCCACCAGGAGGAAGATTCAGCACGCTTTGAAGCCGCGCTTATGGCCGCAATGGAAAAGGGTATCGTTGCCGATGCGGTGATTGCAAAAAACCAGGCTGAGCGTGATGCGATGTGGGCGCTTCGCGATGATGTAGGGCAGGTCGCACAAAACTGGCCGATCTTTACCTATGATGTCAGCCTGGGGATCTCTCACATGGAGAAATACGTCGCTACAGTAAAGGAACGTCTTGCTGCTGAGTGGGACAATCCGACTGCAATGATCTTTGGTCATCTGGGCGACGGCAATCTGCACGTCATTGTGGGTGTTGGAGACGGTGAGCCAGAAGCGCGGCGCCGGGTCGAAGAGATCGTTTATGCGCCGCTTCGGGATATTGGCGGATCTGTTTCGGCGGAACATGGCATTGGGCTTGAAAAGCGTCCCTATCTTGGGTGGTCGCGGACCCCAGAAGAGGTCGCTTTGATGCATACGCTCAAAGCAACCCTTGACCCTAAGGGCATCCTCAATCCCGGCAAGGTATTGGAACCTGGAATACGAGCCGCGGCGGAATAAAACCAGACATCCAGGCTTGATTTGACACTTGCTGGGCGCTGGCTCACTCTAGAGACAACAGTCTTTTTTGGAGGAGAAGCCCATGTCCGTTGCTGAAGACATGACCATTACATCCGTTCGCGGCCATGTATCAGATGCCGAATGGCAGGCCCGCGTTGATCTTGCAGCGACCTATCGCCTGGTTGCGCATTACGGGTGGTCGGATCTCATTTACACTCATATTTCTGCCCGTGTGCCGGACGCTGAAAATCAATTCCTGATCAATCCCTATGGCATGACGTTTGACGAAATTACGGCCTCAAGCCTGGTGAAGGTGGACCTTGAGGGCAACATCGTTATGGACACGCCTTACATGATCAACCCGGCCGGGTTTACGATCCATAGCGCTGTGCATGCTGAGGGCAAGGACGCTCATGCAGTCATTCACACTCATTCGGACGATGGGGTGGCCGTCTCTGCGCAGAAAGAAGGTCTGTTGCCCTTGTCACAAACAGCGATGGTTGTGATGGCTGACCTTGCCTATCACGACTATGAAGGGATCGCGCTCAACCATGATGAGCGGGAGCGCCTGATCGCGGACCTGGGTGACAAGCATTCCATGATTCTGCGAAACCACGGTTTGCTGACCTGCGGCGATACCTGCGCTGATGCGTTCCTGAGGCTCTTTTTCCTGGAACGTGCTTGTACGATGCAGATCAAAGCGCTCGCCGGTGGCCGCGATTGTGTGCAACCTCCATCGCAAGAAGCAATTGACACAGTGGCGGGCCAAGCACGTTTTCAAGATGCCAACGGAATCGGCAATTTGGCGTGGCCCGCGCTGCTCAGAACCATCGATAGGGTTGATCCTTCTTATCGGGATTAACATGTATGGATAGCGATGGTGGCTGCGCCGGTTTTTCCGGCGCGGCCCCGTTCGTGTTTATGCTTCCGTTCTCAATGATTTTTGCCCCCAGGAGAGCTTCCAAATGAAATTCGGTGTCGGACAACCAATGACCCGGGTCGAAGACGACCGCCTGATCACCGGACATGGCCGTTACACGGATGACGTTTCGTTGCCGGACCAGGCCTATGCCGTACTCGTGCGATCGCCCTATGCCCATGCGAAGCTCGGGGAGGTTGAGACCTCGGAGGCGAAGAGCGCTGAAGGGGTGCTTGCGGTGTATACGATCGCGGATATGGATGCAGCAGGGTATGGAGAGGTGCCGAATGTGGCCCATGCGATGGTGAAAAACCGCGACGGGTCGCCAATGTATAAAACCACGCGGCCGATCCTCGCACGCGACCGTGTGCGGTTTGCAGGCGAGCCGGTCGCTGTTGTTGTCGCGACCACGGAAGTATTGGCGCGGGATGCGGCTGAGCTTGTGATGGCTGACTATGATGAGCTTCCGATCATCGTCGATACAGCGAAAGCAGCGGAACCCGATGCTCCTGTCATCTGGGACGAGAACGGCTCGAATGTCGTTTATGACTGGGAGTGGGGCGACGAAGCAGCGGCACAAGAGGCAAAAGCGAAGGCAGCGCACATCACGCGGGTTGAGCTCGTTAACAACCGAATTGTTGTGAACGCGATGGAACCGCGGGCGGCTCTGGGCGCCTATGATGCCGCAGAAGATAAGTACACGCTCTATTCCGGTAGCCAAGGTGTGCACGGGATGCGCTCTCGCGTCGCTGCATGTGCTGGCCTTCCTGAGGAGAAGCTGCGGGTGGTTTCGGATGATGTCGGCGGTGGGTTCGGCATGAAAACCTTCGCCTATAATGAATACCCAATCGTCCTTTACGCGGCGAAGCAGTTGGGACGCCCAGTGAAGTGGACAGCTGACAGAAGCGAATCCTTCCTGTCGGATACGCAAGGTCGTGACCATGTGACAGAGGCAGAACTCGCCTTGGATGCAGATGGTAAGATCCTCGGCGTGGATGTGCGCACGGTTGCGAACCTCGGGGCCTATCAGAGCCAGTTCGCGGCGTTTATTCCGACGCTTGCGCCGCGTGGCATGCATGTGGGCGTCTACAAAGTCCCAGCTCTCTATAACCGTGTGAAAGCGGTGATGACGAATACGGTGCCGGTGGATGCCTATCGTGGTGCCGGTCGCCCGGAAGCATCCTACGTGATTGAACGCTTGATGGATGCGGCTGCGCGAGAGCTTGGCATAGGGCCTGACGAGCTGCGTCGTCGGAATTTTATTCCTGCTGCGGAGATGCCTTACAAGCAGAAGCCCTCGCTTCCCTTTGACTCAGGGGACTTTGATCGCAATCTGACGGATGCGCTCGCAAAATCCGATTTTGCTGATTTTGAAACACGGCGCAGCGCTGCTGCGTCGCGTGGGAAGCTCGCGGGGATCGGACTTGCCTACTATGTTGAGCGGACTGCTGCCGGCATGACGGAGTTTGCCCGGCTGGAAGTCGATGCTGAGAACGATATGGTCCATGTCTATACGGGCCAACAATCAAACGGCCAGGGCCATGAAACTGTCTGGACTCAATATGTGTCGGGTCGACTTGGTGTCGATGTAGAGAAGATCAAAGTCCATGCGGGCGACAGCGAAGTGCTTGCTGGCGGGGCAGGGACCGGTGGCTCTAAAGCGGTTTACATGGCAACCGGTGCTCTGGGCGTTGCTTCCGATACGCTCATTGAAAAAGGGCGAGAGCTTGCCGCCAATGAGCTGGAAGCGGCCGTCGTTGATGTGGAATTTCGGGGCAGTGATGGGGAGCCTGTCTTTGCCGTTGTCGGCACCGACAAACGAATTGATCTCTTCAAAGTTGCGAAGATTGCAGAGACCCAAGCCGACCTTGGCGAGTTCAGCGCCGATGGTGAGTATGATGAGGCTGGGAACAGCTATCCCAATGGCGCGCACATTTGCGAGGTAGAGGTGGATGTGGATACGGGTGAATTCGAGATCACCCGATACACAGTTGTCGATGATTTTGGCACGGTGCTCAATCCGCTCATTGTTGCCGGACAGGTGCATGGCGGGATCGCGCAGGGGCTTGGTCAGGCGATGGGAGAGCACACCGTTTATGATGAAGACAGCGGTCAGCTTCTCACGGGCTCGTTCCAAGATTATTGGATGCCGCGCGCTGACGATATGCCGATGTTTGACTTCTCTTACAATGAGATACCAGCGACCTCAAATGCGATGGGCGTGAAAGGGGCTGGTGAGGCTGGCACTGTTGGCGCGCCTGCTGCCTTTATCTCTGCGGTGATTGATGCCCTGAAAGGGCATGGTGTCACACGCATTGACATGCCCGTCACACCGCAGAAGCTCTGGCGGCTTATTCACCAGGGCGCACGTCAAGCGGCTGAGTGAGGTCTTCACGCAAGCCCTGGGTTCACGTCGTGTTTTGGGGATAGTTTTTACAGCTTCAGGGAATCGTTGACGCCGCCCGGGTGGCGGGGGAGGGTGCGGAAGCCGTTCCCATAATTTGAGTTTGTTGTCGTCCTATGCTTGCTGTCGTTTCGCCCGCCAAAGCCCTCAACTTTGATCCCTTTGAGCCACCACTGCCGGTTAGTCATCCGCGTTTGCTGGAGGACACGGCAGAGATTGGCACGGTTGCAAAAAAGCGCACACGGGCTGAGTTCAAGAAGCTGATGCATCTATCGGATGCTCTCGCGGACCTCACCTATGAGCGCTTTCAGGCGTTTGATGAGACCGACCCTGACAGCGGTGCGAAACCTGCTGTCTTTGCTTATGCAGGAGACACCTATCGGGGGCTTGACGTTTCGCGTTTCAATGACGCGGACCTGACATATGCGCAGGACCATCTGCGCATTCTCTCTGGCCTCTATGGCTTGCTGAAGCCGATGGACCTCATTAAGGCCCACCGTCTTGAAATGGGAACTAAGCTCAAAAATCCTCGCGGTCGGGATCTCTATGCGTTTTGGGGCGAGCGCATTGCAGAACTTTTGAACGAGGATTGCGACGCTTCCGGTGGCGCGCAGGCGATCATCAATTGCGCATCGGTTGAATATTTCAAGTCTGTTGATCAGACCATCTTAGGCCCTGAAGTCATCACACCAGTCTTTAAAGAAGAAGTTGCGGGCGTGGCCAAGATTATTTCGTTTCACGCGAAAAAGGCGCGGGGCATGATGTCGGCTTATCTGGTTCGCCACCAAATTGACAGACCTGAAGGCCTGAAAGAGTTCGACGAAGGGGGCTATATGTTTCGGCCACAGCTTTCGGACGCGTCGACCTATGTCTTTACGCGCCTTCAGGGCTAGAAACTCGCTATCGTGAGTTGACAAAATGTCATATTCGGCAAACACTGCTTAGATGACAAATAATCATGCACCCGAAGATGCCGATACCGCAACCCTAACTGTGGAAGAAACGCCGTCACCTGTGCCTTCAAAAAGGCGTTTGGAAAGTCGTCGTCGCATCCTGGCAGCGGCACGCCAGCTTTTCGTTGAACGGGGCTATCACGGCACACGTCCGCAGGACATTTCCAAAGCTGCGGGTGTGGGGCACGGCACTTTCTACCTTCACTTTGCAGACAAGCTCGAATGCTTCCTGGCGTTTGCCGAAGAAGCATCAGCGGAGTTGGAGAAATTCGCCGAGGAACATCACTCTGACGTCCATTCTCTTGAAGAAGGCATTCGAGAAGTTCTGAAGGCTGTCTTTGAATATTCCGAGGAGAACCCCGGTGTGTTGGCGGCAGCGCTGACCGATATCAATGTGCTTGCCGTCGATGAGACCGACAAAATTATGCCGGTGGACCGATGGGCGGAACAATGGGCGAGCACGATCCAAGAGTGGGCGGACAAAGGTGTAGTTGCCCCAGACACTGATCCGATGTTCGCGGGACATATCCTGGTTGGCATGATCAGGCAGGGGGGGGCCTATGCCTATCGCGTTGGTCTGGAGCCGGAAGAAACGCTGGAGAAGCTAACGCGCTCGATTGTGCGCTCGCTCACCACGACGCCCTAAAAAACTATTTCGCTCAGAGGCCATTCGAAATGGCGAGCGGTTTCAGGAGGAAACGATGGACAAGCTTGTATACACACGTGACGAGTTGATGGCGGATCATCCTTACGCTCAGGAGCATAGGGAAGTTGGCTATTTGCTCCATGGCGGTTTTGATGAAGTCGGCACCTATCTCTCTCCGAAGACATTAAACCGTTGGCCCGCTATTCGTGCGTGGCAGAAGGCCCTTCAGGACAAAGGCTGGGACCTTGTCGAGGCGACCGGCGATCTGCTGCATCGCGGCAACTACCCTAATCTCGCGCAGCAAAAACTGCTCATCAATAATGGGTATGGGGAGACCTTTTGGAATGCTCTGACGGTGACGGGGATCATTGAAGCACGAGGTCAGCTCTTGTGCACAGTTGAGGCGCCGGATTTTCAAGAAATTATTGTTGAAGATATCTCCAAGACAGCGACAGGGCACCTGAACAAGGGTTTGTTGTACGCTCATGGCGCAGACGAGGGCGGCGATCCTGAGAAGCCTGAATATGGCGCCCACGATGCTATGTGGTTTGCATCCCGCGACCTTGTGTTTGGCAAAGATGCCTATCCACTGGTGGAACCTCCTGAATCAATTGGCCGCCCTGAACAAGGTCGACAAATGCCACAGCTTCCAGAGGGTCATGAAGGCATCCTGTTGCTCTTGATGAATGTACTGATGATTGAAGTGCGCGCAGAGGCCTTCTTCGCTCACTCTGTTGCGTTAATGCGTGACCGCGAGATTTTCAGCAACACAGCAGACGCTGACCAGGCCGCGACAATGGTCGAGCGTATCCGGATCGATGAGGCCGTTCATGTGGGGTATCTACAAACAGTCGTTTCTGAGATGCGCAGCTTCACCTTCAAAACCGTTGATGGCGGTACAATCGCCGGGAAAGATCTGATCGACCCAGTCTGGGAGAAAATGGTGATCTGGCACGGGGAAACTACGTACGATCTTTCCAAAGAACAAAGTTATGAAACCATCAAAGAGGGTCTTCTTTCAAAAGAGAACGGGCAAAAACTGCTCGCCGATTTTGAAGCGCTCGACACCTATAACCAGAAAGCAGCTTAATGAAAGAATTAGAAGGGCGTACAGCCTTCATTACCGGTGGCGCCAGCGGCATCGGTCTCTCCATGGCGCGATCTTTTGGCCGCGTAGGCATGAACATTGTGCTGGCTGACATTGATCCAGAGGCAATCGAAACAGCTTTGGCTGACCTGCATGAACGTCAGATCAAAGCGATTGGTGTTGAGTGTGATGTGGTTTCGCGTTCGTCGATGCAAGCCGCCGCGGAGAAGGCTGTGGCCGAGTTCGGCAAGGTTCACATTGTCTGTAATAATGCCGGTGTTGGCGCGGGTGGCCCCATTGAAGAAGTGCGTCCCAGCGATTGGGACTGGGTGATTGATGTGAACCTGAAAGGTGTTGTCATTGGCACTGAGGTCTTCACGCCGATTATGCGTGAGCAAGGTGAAGGCGGGCACTTCGTCAACACTGCCTCCATGGCAGGCATGATATCGCCTCCAGGAATGGAGCCTTACAACGCTACAAAGTTTGCCGTTGTCGCAATGTCTGAAGGCTGGCGCGGCCAGCTGGAACCCCTTGATATTGGAGTCTCGGTTTTGTGTCCGGGTTTCGTAAAAACCCGGATACATGAGTCAGCACGTGCGCGGCAGGCTGAATATGGTGAGGCGGTAGATGAGAAGGAGGGGGCATCTTCTGGTGCGGCTGAATTTATTCTGAATGGTTTGGACCCAGACCGGGTTGGAGAGCGGGTTCTCGAAGCGGTTCGGGCCAACGAGCTTTATATCTTTACCCATCCTGACACACGCCCAGCTGTTGAGGCGCGCTTCGCAGGCATTCTGGAGGCGTTTGACCGGTCAGAACAGAGTGAGGCGTTGAAGGGTTCTGGTTATTCCTCCCCGCAGGGTTTGAGCACTTTAGCGGGTCAGGACTGACACCGCCTTCAACGGGTCGAATAGTTCGGAAAGATTGATCCTTATCAAGGGCTGCGCACTGCGCGGCCCTTATTGTTTGTCCTGTCGATAGCATTGGAGGTCGGACAAATGCGGACACTTATACGTTCATCAATTTTTGCTGCGGGCGCCGTCTTTTTGGCAAGTCCGGTTGTGGCAGAGGGAAACGTTATTGCCTTTAAGAACGATTCCTGCGTCGCCATTCATTTGGAAGCAGAAGGCAACGACGCGTGTTTTGGGTATGGTGGATGCCAAGTTCAGGTCGCGCCTTATCAGACAAAGCATGTCGAGCTGCGTCCTGGTGTGCGTCCCAAATGGGCGCAGATTAATGTGACTGGTTCTTGTGAGGAAAAGCAGCTCACCCTTGTCGGCCAGTGTGCGGTTGACTTAGAGCAGGTCTTCCGGGGAAGCGGCTATGTGCCGGGCCGAGCCCCAGGCGAGGGCGCAGGCGGCCTTACGCCCGCTTTTGAGGAGGTTGTCGGTCCATTCGATCCAGGCGTTTCCTTCGCGACAGTGCGCTTGAGTGTTGGACTATGCGAAGAAGTCAACGGGCATGATCGTTGTGACGTTCGGTGTGATGTGGATTAGTTGGGGCTAGCCTGGCCTTACTTTGACCAGCCAAATAACCAGCCCGACAAACAGGCTGAGCGTTAGCGCGGCGCCGAACGGGTCCCAGAAGCTTAGCTCGGGGAAGAGGCTCACCCAGGCCTCCCAGATGAGGGCCGTTGTTTCCTGAATGTCGTGCCATGCTTGGGCAGGTAGATCTGTCCAATCCGCAACCTGGGGCGATTGTGTAACATTTCCAACAGCTATGTCTCTCATGGACATCAGCTATGCCTCCGTTCGTCCCCCTTCTTCCCTCCAACGCTATGGTTCACAAGCCTCGGACCCAGGGCGTTAAGGCTTTCTGAAAAGACGAATTCAACAAAAATACGGTGATTTCGCGATGTGGAGGAGCGAGAACCTTGGTTTGGCACGTCTCCTGCGAGAGATCGTGTGAACTAATCAACACGTCTCAGAATGAGACACTGCTTGCGACGGAGTTTTGAAATGAAACGCACACGTATGATGGTATTTGGTGCCTTGTTTGCTGTTCTTGCTGGGGCGGGAGCTCTGACCTTGACCGCTGAACCTGCCTACGCCTGTTCTGGTGGTAGTGGTGGCAATGGCGGCGGCAGTGGTTGGTCCTGGGATTGGTCCTGGAGCTACTGATCTGAGGTCCGCGCGGTGGCCGTGATGCGCTAAGTGGGGGCTTGCGCGTCCAGCTAACCCGGACATCGGAGAGCCGGTCTCGTTCGCGAGACCGGCTTTTTCGTGCGCTATTGTCGGCTACAGGCCAAGGACAGCTTTTGTCATGATATTGCGTTGAATTTCGTTTGAACCGGCGTAGATCGTCGCGGCACGGTCGTTGAGATATTGCGGCAATGCTGTCGCCGCAAGTGTCGAGCCGATAGGGGCTGTATTGGTTTCGAATGCGCGGGCTTCGGGCTGATAAGGCAAGCCATAATAGCCAACGGCTTCGACCACCAGTTCTGTCACGCGTTGGCGCATTTCCGTTCCTCGGACTTTGATCGCAGAAGAAATCGCCCCGACTGTCTCGCCGCTGTTCACTGCAGAAAAGATTTTCTGCTCAAAGCTCTCCAGGACAGAAAGCTCGATTTCCGCGGCAGCAATCTTCCGAGCAAAGTCGGCATTGGCCATGAGTGGTTCGGCCGTTCCATTTTGTTCCTGGCCAGCAAAGGATTTGAGCAGGTCGATCCGTGTTTTCAGACCGGGGGCATAACTCCCGCTGCGTTCGTGTTGCAAGAGATATTTGGCAACGGTCCAGCCATCGTTTTCTTCTCCTAAAAGTGCAGAAACTGGGACGCGGACATTTTCAAAGAAGACCTGGTTGAATTCGTGGTCGCCTGAGATGGAAATCAGGGGTCTGATTTCGATGCCAGGAAGGTCGATGTCGAAGAGCAGGAAGGTGATACCTTGTTGGTGTTTGCCGCTATTGTCGGTGCGTACCAGACAGAAAATCTTGTTTGACCATTGTGCGTGGGTTGTCCAGATTTTCGTTCCGTTGATGATGTAGTGATCACCATCGCGCTCTGCCTTGCATTGCAGCGAGGCGAGGTCGGAGCCTGATCCCGGTTCTGAGTAACCTTGTGCCCACCAATCCTCACCACTGCGAATGCGTGGCAGGTATTGTGACTTTTGTTCCTCTGTTCCAAATGCGATGACGACCGGTCCGACCATGCGTGTGGCATTGGGGGTGACCGCCGGCGCGTTGGCGAGGATCAACTCTCGCTGGAAGATGGCGTGCTGCTCCAGGTTCCAGCCAGTACCGCCAAACTCTACTGGCCAGGCAGGCACGGACCAACTCTGCTGGTGCAGAATGCGGTGCCATTCAACGGCTACGGGCTGATCAGCATAGATGCCTGCACAGAGTTCGCCCGCGCGTTTCAAATCGGGGGTCAGCTTGTCTGAGATAAAAGACCGGACTTCTTCTGTGAATTGATTGAGATCGGTCACTTTTTCCCAAAGCCTCCGATACGTTCTGCCATATCAGGCCCGACACCTTCGCTCTGATAAATTTCGTGGGCGAGGCCGGCCTTGATAGACATGCCGTCTGTTTCGCGGAGCAGCTTTTTGTTGGCGCGAAGTGAGAACCAAGAGTTGGTGAGCATTTTGGTGCAAAAAGTCTCAACGGCTGTCTCAAAGCCCTCATCGGGAAAACAGGCATTGCAGAGTCCCATCTCTTCCGCCTCGCGGCCAGAATAGGTTCTTGCTGTGAACATCATCTCCGCCGCTTTTACTTTGCCAATTCGGCGGGGTAGCCGCTGGCTCATTCCCCACACGGGGGTCAGCGCCCATTTGGCGTGTGTATCCGCAAACTTCGCATTTTCCGAAGCGAGGATAATGTCCCCTGCGAGTGCCAATTCAAGCGCGCCGGTATAGCAGTGGCTGTGGACGGCGGTAATGACCGGCTGAGGTAGATTTGCCAGGCGTTCAATGACATGGGCCTGAAAACTCGGGCGGGGCAGTTTTTCGCCTGCTTCAATATCTTTCAGATCATGACCGGCGGAGAAGCACTTACCGCCGCCGCGTAGGACGACACAGCCGACGGAGTCTGTTTGTGTCTGCAGATCGCCGACATGGTCTTCGAGGGCCTTGAACGCGGCCACATTGAGGGCGTTTAATTTGTCCGGTCGGTTGATGGTGAGTTTGGCGATGCCATTCTTGTCTTCGCGTAATACCAGATCGCTCACGTCGTTCTCCCATGGTGTTTGTTTTGTTGAGTTTACCTGCTTGGAGCGGCGCAACCAATGGCAGTCGGGTTTCCGCAAGGGAATGTGCCGTCTGCTGCCTGTTTTTGGGTGCTTCACATGAGGTCGACTGCTACATTGCGGCCATTCACATTCACTCACATCCAGAAAAGACGGGGAGAAACCCTTGGACGTTAAAGACAAGATTATTGTTGTGACCGGTGCGGCGAGTGGTATCGGCGTTGCATTGGTGAAGCGGTTCTATGCTGCTGGGGCTAAGCATATCGTGTCGGTTGATATCAATCTCGATGGCGCAAAAGCGACAGCTGCTGAGTTTGGTGGAACCGCGATGCAGGCTGATGTCAGCAAAGAAGAGGACATCAAGGCGGTTATCGACAGAACAGAAGCCGAGATTGGGCCGATTGATCTCTTTTGTTCGAATGCCGGTATTGGGGCAGGCCGTGACCTCGCTTCATCCAATGATGAATGGACGCTTTCCTGGGACGTGAATGTTATGTCGCATGTCTATGCAGCCCGTCATCTGGCACCCAAGATGGTCGAGCGGGGCAGAGGCTATTTTCTCAATACGGCTTCCGCGGCAGGCCTGCTCAATCAGATCGGATCTGTTGCTTATGGCGTGACGAAACATGCGGCGGTTGGTTTTGGCGAATGGCTGGCGCTTACCTACAAGCATCAGGGCATCGGGGTCTCCATTCTTTGTCCGCAGGCTGTGCGCACCGCGATGACTGCGAACGCAAGCGCCAGCACGCAGGCGGCTGCGACCGATGGCATGATGGAACCAGATGAACTTGCCGAAGCAGTGATGGAAGGCCTGGCGAACAACACGTTCTGTATTCTTCCGCACAAGGAAGTGCTCGGCTATATGCGGCGCAAAACAGACGACTATGACCGTTGGATCGGCGGCATGAATAAATTACATCGGTCACTCACCGGCGAATAGACGACGCGACAAACTAAGATGTTTTAACGGGAAGTCTCTTTGGAGGCTTCCCGTTTTGCGTTTGGTCTAGCGATATTCGCAGAGGATTTTATTGGTAGTGCAGTGTTAGAAAAGCGCTCAATACTGCCAGCTAGTCTTCAGATTGGGTTTGTCTTGCCGTTAGTTCAGTGCTTCTTACCTTCTTTTTGATCCAGATCATTAGTCAGTGGGCGGAAAAAAATGCAGAGTAGCCCGCGGTGGAATCGTGCGGAATTTCCGTTGCGACGGCTCAAATTGCTGGGCCAATCGGGGGGGCGGTCAATGGCTGGCTATAGTTCAACTTTTTCTGCGAAAAGATTGTGGATCATTCTGACAAGTGGAATGATCGTAATGTTTGGCGTGTTGCTGCTCCTGGGAAGCGAAGTCTATCAGCAAGCGCCGCCGATCCCTGACAGTGTTCGATCTGCGTCGGGCGACGTTCTTTATACTAAAGCTGAAATCGAGCGCGGCCAAAATATCTGGCAGTCAATGGGGGGGATGCAACAGGGCTCGATCTGGGGACATGGTGGCTATTTGGCGCCGGATTGGAGTGCGGATTGGCTGCACCGGGAAGCAAGTGCTTTGCTCGATATCATCTCGCAACGAGATAGCAATCTGAGCCTCCCAGAAAGCCAAAAACAGGCGATGCATCAGGCGGTGCTAAGTGCTGAGATGCGCGCAAACACCTACGATCCTTCCGACGGTTCAATCACCGTCAGTGATGAACGGGCCCGTGCGATCCGTGAAGTAGAAGCCCATTTCACAGCTCTCCATGTAGGGACCGATGAGGAGGCGCTGGATTTGCGTCGGCAATATGCCTTTTCTTCTCTTGCATTTCTCACTCCGGACGAAGCGCGCGACGTCGCAGCTTTCTATTTTTGGACAGCCTGGGGGGCGACAACGAACCGTCCTGGATCGGACATCACGTATACAAGCAATTGGCCTCATGAGCCGTTGGTCGACAATAAGCCTACACCGGGCAACTTCATGTGGAGCATGGGATCAATTGTTTTGCTCCTGGCGGGTGTTGGCGCGATTGTCTGGTACTACGCCCAACAATATGACAAATGGCGCGGTGACATTGAGCCAGAAGACGGCGTTGCGACGGCTGACTTTTTCGACCGCTCCGTTGTGACACCCTCTATGAAGGCCACAGCGAAATATTTCTGGCTAGTTTCTGCGCTGTTCCTCGTTCAAGTGCTCTTGGGCATCGTCACGGCGCATTACGCGGTCGAGGGGCAGGGGATTTATGGCCTGCCATTGGCTGAGTATTTTCCTTATGCGGTGACGCGCAGCTGGCATACTCAGCTTGCTGTGCTTTGGATTGCAACGGCGTGGCTGGCGACAGGGCTTTACATCGCACCGCTATTGGCGAAGCGAGATCCCAAATTCCAGGTGTTTGGTGTCAATTTTCTGTTTTTGAGTTTGCTGGTGATTGTTGTCGGTGGGTTTGCCGGGCAATGGGCAGCAGTTCATCGCTTTTTCACTGACCTGATGATGAACTTCTGGTTTGGACATCAAGGGTATGAATATGTCGATCTGGGTCGGTTCTGGCAGATCTACCTTGTTGTCGGGCTGTTCCTTTGGGTGGGGCTGGTGCTGCGGGCGTTGCTACCTGTCCTGCGAGTGGGGGAAAACCGGTCTCTGCTCACCCTTGTTGTGGTCGCAGCGGTCTTTATCGGTGTGTTCTATTCGGCCGGCCTGATGTGGGGGCAAAACACCCACCTTGTTGTTGCGGAGTATTGGCGCTGGTGGGTTGTGCATCTTTGGGTAGAGGGGATCTTTGAGGTCTTTGCGACGGCGATCATTTCCCTGCTGTTTGTGCAGATGGGGTTGGTTCGAGCGTCGACCGCGACGGTGATGGTCCTGTTCGCAACGATCATTTTCCTCTTTGGGGGTGTGTTGGGAACCTTCCATCATCTCTACTTCACCGGAACGCCCATCTCCGTCATGGCGGTTGGCGCGACTTTCTCTGCGTTGGAGGTTGTTCCGTTGCTTGTGGTCGGCTTTGAGGCCTATAGCCACAAGCGGATGGAGAATAACGACTCCTGGCAGAAGAATTATCATTGGCCCTTCATGTTCTTCAGCGCTGTCTTGTTCTGGAACTTTGTCGGAGCCGGTGTCTTCGGTTTCCTGATCAACCCGCCGATTGCGCTTTATTACATGCAGGGGCTGAACACGACGGCGAACCATGGGCATGCAGCACTCTTTGGTGTCTACGGGATGCTTGGCCTTGGGCTTATGCTCTATTGCATTCGGGGACTCACTGATGTCCGACAATGGGATCAGAAACTGCTTAGCGTTACCTTCTGGACCCTCAATATCGGGCTTGCAATGATGACGTTCCTGTCGCTTTTGCCCCAAGGTATTTGGCAGACTTATGCAAGCGTGACGCACGGCTATTCTTATGCGCGGTCGGCGGAGTTTGTGCAGAGCGATATCATGCATACGTTCGTTTGGATGCGCGTCCCCGGTGACGTGGTCTTGAGTGTGGGTGTCGTGACATTTGCGTTCTTTATGTACAAAGCGTTCATGAGCGGTCGGGCACGAACACAACTGGCACCGGCGGACTGACGGGTCGTCGGCCTGATGCGATATGTGGGAAGCCTTGGTCGTTAAAACCGAGGCTTCCCGTTTTCGTGTTTAGCGAGGTGGCATGCGGATCGCGCCATCAAGACGCAGTGCCTGACCGTTGAAGTAGCTGTTCCGTACAAGCTCCATCACCAGGCTGCCAAACTCTTCCGGCTTGCCCAGCCGCTTTGGGAAGGGGACAGATGCTGCGAGTGTATTCAGTACCTTGGGTGGCGCGCCGAGCATAGGTGGTGTCGCAAAAATCCCCGGCATGATGGAGTTCACCCGGATACCCAGATCCATGAGGTCACGCGCCATGGGAAGCACGAGGCCGTTGACGCCCGCCTTGCCGGAGCCATATCCGATCTGGCCGACCTGCGCATCTTGCGCAGCGGCAGAAGAGGTGAGGGTGATGACACCGCGTTCGCCATCTTCCAGCGGGTCAAGGGCCGCCATGCCTAAGGCAGACAGGGACGCGATGCGATAACTCGCAACCAGAATGCCTTTAATGGAGAACTCATAGTTCTCGGTTGGGTAGCGGGTGAGCTCGCCGGTTTCTCTGTTGCGGCCGACTGTCTTCATGCGCCCGCGAGATATCTGCGCACAGTGAACGCAGACGCGTTCCTGTCCGTTGGCGGCGCGGGCTTCTTCAAACCCGGCGATGACATTTTCTTCGTCAGTAATGTCGACTTTGCAGAATTGGGCGCCGATGTCGGCTGCAACCTCTTTTCCTTTTTCTTCATTTACATCAAAGATCGCGACTTTGATGCCTGCTGCGCGAAGTGCCGTGGCGCTTGCTTGGCCAAGGCCACTTGCGCCGCCTGTAACAACAGCTGCCGTGTTTTCATCGAATTGCATAAGTGTTTCCTGTCTTGTTGGTGTCTATTGTGGATTAGAGGATGTAACCGTCGCCGGTGGCGCGCACCGTGATGTCGCCGAGCGACACGCCCCAGGGCTGATCGATGGCGGTGATGATGGCGTCGGCGATATAGGTAGGATCGAGGGCTACATATCCGGGGTGCTCCGGGTCGAGAAGCGTCGGATCGACCTTGCCTTCGGCGAGTTCCATGAGTGTACCCAGATAGGAGGGGGCGTTTTGTCCAAGGATGCCCACGACTGCTTCTCCGTTCACGACGCCAGAGCCCAGGCCTGTCGCAGGCACGCCGGTCGGTTTGACGATAGTCACCTTGATTTTGCCCTGTGCTTCAACCCTCAGGGATTCTGAGAGGAAGTTCACAGCCGTTTTGGTTGCGCCATAGACGGCGGCACCCACAACGGGGAAGTTTCCATAAATCGAAGAGAGATTGATCACATGGCCACGATCTTGCACCATCATCTGGTCATAGACGGCTGTGATACCGTGCAATACACCCTTGATGTTGATATCGATGCAGCGCGACCAGGCGTCTGCTGCGGCTTCATGATCAGAAAAGAAAGAAAGCGGCATGACGCCAGCATTGTTGATCATGACGTCGATGGTGCCATGTTCTGAAACCGCGTGAGCAGCAAGCGCCTTCATTTGTTTGAGATCGGTGACGTCTGTCTGAACGGCCGATGCAATGCCGCCGTTTGACGCGATACTCTCAACTGTTTCATTGAGTGTTGTTTCATCAATGTCTGCACAAACTATCTTCGCACCGAGCGCAGCCGCTTTCTGGCACACCAGGCGACCAAAACCACCACCAGCGCCGGTTACGATGATCACCTTGTCTTTTACATGATCGCCCACGCGCGCCTCCCCATCATTGTTTTTGTCAGGGAAAGTGTAGCGGCAACTGGCGGCCGGTGGCAGGTCTCTTTGCGCGTTGCCTACCTAAACACCATTCAGGTCAATAGCTGAGATCATAGCGGCTATCGTTGACGTAGGGGTGGCCTTACTTGGTGCCAGAGCGCGGGCGGGTTATCGGATTTCTCTTTGGGCGATCCCCACTATTTCTTCATGAAGTCTGCAAACGCGTCTGCGAAATCCGGGTGCCATCTGGAGAGGGGCGGGCGGTTTTTGATGAGATCGTCCGCGTTCCATTGAATGCGGTGTTCATCCATTTCGCGGGAGACGTCATTGTCTGGACAGAGAATGTAGAAGTCATTTGTCTCCAAGCTTTTCAGCATGAAGTCGACGACCTGCTCGGATGTCCAGGCTGCGTCCGGCTTTTCTGGCAGAAATTGCGAGATCATGCCGGTATAGGTGAAGCCGGGCACCAGAAGGTGGGCGGTAAGCGCGCAGCCTTCGATCTCCCGCAGCTCATGAGCGAGTGCTTCGGTAAAAGCTATGACACCGGCTTTGGAGAGATTGTAAGCCGAGTTTCCTGGCGGTCGGGTGATGCCTTGCTTGGAGCCTGTATTGATTACGAGACCGGGTTTTCCAACTTCGAGCATACCAGGCACAAATGCCTGCACGCCGTGGATGACGCCCCAGAGATTGACGTCCAAGAGCTTCTTCCAGCCGTCCGCGTTTTCCCATGGCTTGCCGGGGTTCATGCCTGCACCGGCATTGTTCATGAGGACGGACACGTCGCCGAATGTTTCCTTGGCCGCCTCGGCGAGAGCGTTGACCTCAGCCGCGATGCTTACATCACAGGTGCGCCCCATCGTTCTGGTGCCGTTCGCGGCGGCAGCCTGCAAAACCTCTTCGGCCACTTTGAGCTGATCGGCGTCTCGGTCGGCGACGAGCACATTCATGCCCATGGCGGCATATCGAATACCGGCCGCCAGGCCAATCCCGTTTGCGCCGCCGGTAATGACCGCGGTGTTTCCGGGTTGGAAGGCAGAGTGCGAGGTTTGTGATGTCATGCGTGTTTCCCACATCGAAAAGGCCGATCGAATAATACTATCGGACGCCCCGCCGGATGCCACAAGCACTGCCCGGGCGGATCAATCGCCTCTTTTTGGAAAACCGAAATTTTGATTGTGTCGCATCTACGCTATGGTACCGAAAACCAATCGGGAGAGGTGCGTCATGAGTGAGCAGGAAAAGAAACTGGGTCTTCTGGAGATCAGGAAAACACAAGCACCTGATGAGGAGGATATCGTCAGCCTGCTTGAGCATGGACACAAAGAGAGCAGGCTTGGGCATATTCCCTTTGCGCAGGTCAGGCTGCGAAAATTTCTTCAGGGAGCGTTTAAGGATACTGACGGTACCGCCATTCAAGGTTTTGTGGCGCGGGTAGATGGCGAACCGGTGGGGCTCATTTCTGCTTCCATGAACCAGGGGCTTTCCTCGGAAAACTTTTTTGCGTCCACCCTGATTTTCTATGTCAAAGCTGAATATCGAGGCAGCCAGATACCAGATCTACTGCTTGATAATATAACCGCTTGGGCGCGCACCAAGAATGCAAGAGAACTCCTCGTCCATGTGACCATGGGGGAAGAGTATGGCGCAGACCGCAGCAATGCCTTCTTCCGCAAAAAGGGTATGAAGTCGACTGGTGAGAATTTCAGTCTGCGTTTGGAGGAAGAATGAGCGCCTAGTTCACCGGCTGGGCGTCGCCATTGCTGGCGCTCTGCTGAGCGGCGGCTTCTGCAGCGGCCCGGGCGGTGGCAAGCACTTGGTCAAGGCTCGTGACACTTCGCTTCCCGTCTGTGCCGGTTGCGTGCATCTGCACCTGCTTGCCCGCAAACACGGTCTGCTGCAGGTCGGTGAGCATCCTGTCCTGATGGCCGAAGGGCGCAATCAGTTCAACCAGCCAGAAGTTGTCACCGGAATTCCAGTCATTTGGCGCCAGACGATTTTGGCCGGAAGCCAAGCGCGCAGCTACCTCGTCAGATACTTTTGCCCACAGCGCCACGCCCAGCGGCTGATCCTTGCCAGGGAAGATGCGGAACTGCCGGTGCAGCAAGGGCGGCATAACCATCCATTCCAGGTCTGAGACAAAGAAGTTCCGATGGCCCTTGGACTGGGTCATAAGCCAGGTCACCTGCCCGAAAACATCAGACACCGTTGGTACAGGCTTTGTGCCCGCTTGTGGTGCTTCAGGGCCCGTTTCGGAACTGGAGGGCTTCTCGGTCTCACTCATGTTGCGGCAATCCTTCGTGGGGTATTGGGAAAGATCAAACAGTCTGATCTTAAACGAGCTGGCATCCTAACCAGCTTGGACCGCTCTTTGTCGACTCTTTTTCGTTTGGCATGACAACTTTTGTGGCTCCCCTGCTCTTGGCTCAAAAAGGCAGGCAGGGACGGGTTTCGGACAGCTTGTGCAAGAGCGAATCCCTTTCGAGTCTGGACGGATGTTTGCCGCGAATAATGACGTTTGCCGCACACGCGCCAAAAGTGCGTGGTCGGACGAATACACGCTGCGCAAGAATCGTGGTGTGTTTTTGGGGCAAGTTAAATCGGACGGTCTAGACACGAAAATGCACCGCCCAACTTATCCACAACTCATTTCTGCAGATTAACAATTGTGACTTGTGTCGTGGCCTTCATGAGATTCAAATCTCACCTTGAGGGGAGCGCCGCTTGCGATGGCGTTCGAGGGAAGGGGTGAGGTGTATGTTCCGTGACGTCTGATCAAAAAAACTATGCGATAACTAAGCTGTTTTCGCTTTCGGTTCTATCTATCTTAATCTGCGTGGGAGTTGGCTCAAGCGCCCTCTCAATCGCTGCTGAACCTGCGGAAAATTCAGCAGAGTTCAACTTGGACTATCAGAACGCCTGTTGGACAAGTTCAACGGAAGAGCCAAGCGCTTGTGCTCACTCGAATACCTACGACTTTGGACAGCTCGACACATTGTCGGTCCCAGACGGGTTCTACGATGTCTCCTTCATTACATACGACAAACAATTTGCTGAGCAAATGGGGCTGCCGGTTGACCGCATCAGCATTTTGGATCCGCCGCAAGACAAGCTCTTGATGGTAGGATTCTCAGTCAAAACGATCGGTACGAAAACTGAGTGTGGTCTGTCGTTGGCACTAAGCGACGCTGCTGATCTGAAGTTACCCGGAAAAACTTGGTATCGGACTCGAATGGTGAGACGCGGTCTTCTGGCGGTGGATCAAAGAAGACTTAACTCCGAAACCTTCGATTTGACGACTAAGTCCGAAGAGCTGTTCGGTCCTTACCCCGACCCGCGTGCGCGAGGTGCCTTTCTGGCTGCTGGCTCTGAAGAAGGCGATGCATCACCGGACTTCGAGCTTGGCGTCTACTTGGCCGGTGCAAACTATGACATCGCTAGTGGACTGGCCTTTTTCGAATTCGAAGTTCCTTGCAGACCTTTTGCGATTTCGGCACCATTTTTGGTGGAGCAACACGAACCAGTCAGTATCGTAGTTCAACGAGTTGCGCCTGTTGATCCGTCAACGCCGAAGGTTCGAGGAGCGCGCCCGGACATCAACTACTATCAAACTTATGAAATACCTTTGACCATGCTCGCTGCAGCGCTGCCCATTCTGGAAGTTGTAGCTACCGGAGATGAAAGGCGCATGCGTACAGGCATGCGCGGCAAAGTTCAATTTTCTGAACCCATCACATACTCACTTAATTGAAAGCTGACCAATGGGATCCACCGAACTGATCACTGCTCGCTTGGCGAACGAAAGCTATACCGACCGTCAGGTGGGTGATGTTTTCCAAGTCGATGGGGTCGACTATGAAGTTATCGCAAAACGCGATCCACTATCAGTGGTCAACGGATATCAAGGTTATGCATACAGCCAAGTTGGTGGTCTCACAGACGCCCCAATCTATGTTTCACATCGGGGCACTGAGACAGACAATTTTGCCGGCGTTGTTCAAGATCTGCTGGTTGCTGACACTGGAATTGCACTCACAGATTTGCCCTGGGGAGGACAGCTGAAGTCTGCTGTTTCTTTCACTCAAGAACTTGCAAGTTTCTACGGGACAGAGAAGCTCGTAATTACCGGACATTCATTGGGAGGAAATCTAGGCCAAGCCGCATCAGTCGTCACTGGTATCCGGGCCGTTGTATACAATGGGCCCGGAATTCTGGCGACGAAAGAGAGCCTGGAAGCCGCATTCGGACTTCTGGCTGATGAACACGGATCAAACATAACCAACTACATTGATCGGCGCGATTTGATCGGGAACTATGGCGATCATCTAGGACGGGTAGTGGCCGTTGGACCACCGTGGGGCGTCGTAGATTACCTTGCCAACGTTACCGATTTAATCGATGTCCATTCAATGGATTTAATGATTGCATCGATGTCGGAACCCGGTTTTTCGGATTTGGGAGTTCCGGCGGAATTCTATGTAAGAGATCCAAGGCCCGATTTCTGGGATTTGCTTCAAGCTGAATTGCCTACAGGGTCCGGAGACTTTTGGTTTTCTGGGGGTAATGGATGGTCGATAGTAACTCCCGCAGGGGCCGAGGAATGGCAGATGGGAATGTCAGTTGTGGCAGCTGACCCATCTGTTGGATTTGACGGTGAGATTTCCTTTGCTAAATCACCTGGCGCCGTTGATTCAGAGTTGTTTGCGTATGCTGCCTCGGTACTAGACAGTGTTGGGCTTAACAATACAGACATTACGGTGACGTCCAGTTGGACGGCTACCGAACCATTGACGGTGGAAAGTATCGCTGCAGCTCAAGGGCTGACGGTTGCGGAGTTGATTGCGTTCAATCCGATTCTGACTGCGGGGTCGACCGTATCAAGCGGCGAAACGCTGGTCCTTCCAGATACAACGACTGAGTATAATCTCGAATCTTCTAAACGGATCGACCTGCTTAAGAACAGTGCAGACAATCCAGCGGCAGCCGATCAGTTCTTTTTCAATGATGAATTGATTGGGCTATATGCAGCTGCGGCGTCGATAGATTTCGGTGGTCAACCACGCGGTCTTGCAGAACTCAATCAAGAGTTTGGCATTCTTCTTGATCAACTGGAAGCAGTAGTCGAAGCGGGTGCGATAGCGACGAAGGTTTCTTCCACTGGAGAGGTGTCGTACGTCGAAGCAGATGGTGGTCGTTTTCAGCTTATCCTGAAGGATACCGACAATAATGGGGTGCCTGACAAGGTAGAAAAACGGATTTTCTTCGGTGAAGGAGAGGGTGAATTTCTCGACGTTGATTTGCTGGACACCAACGGCGATGGTCAGATTTCGCTTGAAGATACCGGTGCGATTGTTCGGGTTGAGATTGCAGATAAGCCACCAATCACCGGCACCGCCATCGGCGAAGCGTTTGGTTCAGCACTAGGCAACTACATCGCTGGTGACAATGCGTTTGCGCAGGTGGCTATCGGCGCTGTCTCCTCCACCTTCTTTGGCAGCATAGGCGGTACGATAGAGGAGCTGTTTGAGGGAGACAGCTTTGATGAAGCCGCCAGCCAAGGCTTTGCCAATTTTGGTGAACGGCTGGGCGCGAAAGCGGCCAACCTTGCCATCGGTCAGATCAGTTCGTTCATCGTCGGTGAGGTTATTGGTGGTGACAGTTTTGCCGCTGACTTTGGCCGCGCGACGGCCAATTATTTTGTGTCCTCCACAATTTCACAAGCTGTCGGGTTTGAGGTAGCGGGTAACACGTTCGGCAATTTCGCGGTTGGTAACTTTAATTTTGACCCGCTCACCGCCATTGCAGGTTTTTTCGCGTCTCAATTAGCGAGTTCAATTGTAACCCCAGCTACTCAGGAAGCAGCGCTTGTTTCCACGGCGCTCAGCAGCATTGCGGGGGCCTTTGGTGCGACGCTGGGGACCGTTGGATCAATTGTTCCGATTATTGGGACATTCGTTGGGGTGCTCATCGGTCAGGTGGTTGGGACATTGCTCGGCAATCTCCTGTTCGGCAGTCCGGGGACCCCTCACGCCTTTGCGTCCGTGGTGCTACAACCGGATGGGACTCTTGATGTGCCCGGGGTGGGCTGGTCTGAAAATGGGGGCAGTGTTCAGGACGCCATCAACATCGCCAATGGTGTGGTGTCGGGCCTTAATCCGATCATTGAGCTTTTGGGTGGTGATGCGGCCTTTACCGGTAGCGTCGGCAGCAATTGGTATCTTGAGATCGGGTACAGAGCAGGCGAAGGTTTTCAGTGGAACAAGCCTGGCGTCGGTTATGTAGGCATTGTTGCCTTTGAAGATTTGTTTACGGACATTGCTAATGAGGTCGTCACAAACCGCTTGAGCGGTGGGGATGCTTTTGGGCGTCGGGTCTATCATTACGGCACTTGGACAAGCGCCGAAGAGTTGATGGTGGAGCTCACGGTCGCAGCCGACTATCGTTCCTACCTTGAAAATCGCGCGGTGATTGACGCTCTCATTGCCGAGGCTCCAGACACTGCGTTCTCCATCGGTTGGCTTACCACTATTGCGCAGGCCGTCAATATGGGGCTTACCAATCCGGATGCGCTGCAGAACAAGATTGAGGGCACGGCAGGCAATGATGTGATCGCCGGCACGGTCTACAATGACGAGATCACGGGCGGTGCCGGAAACGACACGCTTGACGGTGGCGTCGGGAACGACTTGCTGCGCGGTGGCGCGGGGAATGATATTTTACGCGGCGGCGAAGGCCAGGACTCCGTTTCTTATGCTGAATTCACGTCTGGTGTTGTGATCGACCTCGTGGCACTGGCGGTGACCGGTGCCGGTGGAACGGACACGCTTGAATCCATTGAGCGGGCGTTTGGGTCTCAGGCGAACGACACCATTATTGGGTCTGCGGGTGCAGAGATTTTGTCTGGGCTTGGCGGTGCGGACGCCATTCAGGGCGGAGCGGGTGATGACACGATTGAGGGCGGCGCAGGCGCGGACGGCCTTGATGGTGGCGCGGGCTTCGACCTAGCAAGTTATGCGGGCTCTGACGTTGGCGTGCATGTGACCCTTCAGGCGAATGCGAGCACGCCCGGCACTGGGGTCGGTGGTGACGCACAGGGCGACTCCCTGTTGGGTTTTGAAGGGATCATCGGATCGCTCCACTCGGATATCCTGGTTGGGAATACCGAGGATAACCTCCTCATCGGCAGTGGTGGTAATGACTTCCTTGAAGGCGGCGTGGGTGCGGATGAACTGCTCGGTGGCGACGGTGCAGACTTTGCTGTCTACACGAACTCCAATGTGGGTATCACAGTCAATCTCGAGACGGGTGAGGCGACGGGTGGTCATGCTGAAGGCGATACATTTGACTCCATCGAATATGTCATCGGGTCGGATTACGACGATACCATTACCGGGGATGCGCTAGGCAACCTGATTGAAGGCGGTAAGGGCGGTGACACTCTCGACGGTGGCGACGGCATGGATGCCATCTCCTATGCCAATTCATCCGCCGGTATTCACATTGATCTGGTCAATCAGACCGTACGCTCGTTGGATGTGACGGCGACCGTGCAAAGCGATGCCCAGGGTGACACGATTGCCAATTTCGAGCATGTCATCGGCACCAACTTTGATGATGAGATTATTGTGGGGCACGATAATGCGGTGATCCTTGCGGGCGCAGGCGACGATGTCATCACGCCGTTCAGCGGCAATGTCTCGATTGACGGCGGTGCAGGGTATGACACGGCGGACTTCAGCCGCATTGATGCGGGCGGCGACTTCCAGCCGCTTTATGCCGCCGGGCTCTTCACCGGGTCCCAATGGCAGGACGTGCAGATCTTCCAGGGTAGCGACATTTACGCCGTCTGGGATCAGGCGCTCCAGGGTACTGCTGTTGATGCAAACAGTTTTGGTGCCAACACGAACCAGTATGACATCAAGCTGCATTCCATAGAGATGCTGCGCGCGACGGAATTTGATGACCGCATCGCCTTTAACGATATAGGCCAGCATGTAGACGCTGCTGGTGGCAATGACCAGATGATCGGTCAGTCGGGCAATGACGTCTTCCATGGTGGCACCGGCGATGACGCGCTTGATGGCGCGGGCGGGAATGATACGCTTCGTGGTGACGAGGGGGACGACGTCCTACATGGCGGCGCCGGCGCTGACACGCTTTATGGCGGTGACGGCAATGATACACTCCAGGGGGATGGGCAGTTTAACGCCAACCCTTATGGTATTTTCCTCACTGTGGATACGGGCCCTCAAGGTAGTGACTATCTAGATGGGGGAGCCGGCAACGACGCCCTGCACGGTGGCGGCGGAAACGATGTCTATCGGTTTGGCCGAGGATATGGCTCTGACACGATTGTTGACTCCAACTATGTCGCCGGCCCACCTGCGGGGAAACTCAACCTTCCTACAACCGAGCTTTCTGAGGCTGGCAATGACACGCTCGTGTTTGCTGATGATGTTGTGCCAACAGATATCGAAGCAACGTCCGTCGGCGATACGCTTGTCCTCAAGATCAAGGGAACAAATGATCAGATCACGATCACCGGTATGGGGCATTCCTTCACGGCGATTGAGAGCCTTCAGTTTGATGCGCTGGGTCTCACTATTGATCTGACCGGCCTTGGTGCTGCAGGTGCAGCATCCGTAATCGCGTCCATTGGAAATGATGCGGAACTCTTTACAGGTGCTGGAGTATTAAGCGCCCAGGTGCTCACAAATGTAACGTCGATTGATGGGCTAGCTGATGTTGATGGAGACGGCTATATCGACGTTGTTGCGAATGGCGGAACGCTGGCGGCATACAGCAATTCGGTAGATACCTTTCGGTACGCATTGGATAGCAAGGGGTTTCCAGTTTACGCGAATGGAATTTTCCATGCAGTTCCGACACCAGTTACCGTTCCGCCTGAAACATCGGATGTTTTGGGGGCGGGGTATGCCAGCGGCGACGTTGATGGCGATGGACATGAGGACTTAGTTCATCTCGAAGCAAATTCCCTCACCGTAGAATTCGGTGACGGCAATGGAAACTACAGCGCTGATCCTGCATTTCACGTCCCTTTGCCAGATAGTTTGGATGCTATCTTCGCCGCTGGTGATACGTTTGATATTTACCTTCATGACAAAAATGGTGATGGCAGAGATGACTTCTATTTCGCGGGGCCGGCAGGAATTGGTGTCTTCACGAACAACTTTGCTCATCAGATTGGGACTGCGGCGAGTGATAGCTTCGTCGGCGATGAAGGCAGTGATGTCTTCGCGGGTCTCGCAGGCAACGACTCGCTGTCTGGCGGCGGCGGCCGAGATGGTTTGCGTGGAGATGAGGGTGCAGACACGCTCGATGGCGGTGCGGGGAATGACTATCTAGAAGGCGGTGCAGGCAACGATACGCTGATCGGTGGTGCTGACCATGACCGGGCAATTTATCATAGCGGTGCGCAGTATTACACGATCACGCAATCCGGTGGCAGCTGGATCATCACCGATATCAACGGTGCGGATGGCAATGATGGAACCGACACACTAACGGGTGTCGAAGAAGCCTATTTTGATGGTCGTCTTGTCAAACTTGATGGTTCCAACAATGACCCATTTGCAACTGGTGCCGCGCAAGGTCATGTGGTCGATCCAGGAACAGTGTTTTCCTACACGCTTCCTGCAGGTCTTTTTCACGATGCAGACGCTGCTGACACAAATGCGTTGCAGCTCACGCTTGTCATGGCGGATGGGCGGGCATTGCCGTCCTGGCTGACCTTTAATGCAGCAACGCGAACGCTTTCCGGGACTCCGGGCGCAGGCGACGCAGACGTTCTTGATCTACTCGCCGTCGCCTCTGATGGGAGCGCACAGGCCTCGGCGCCGTTCCGTATCGCAGTGCGCGGTTCAGTGTCTGGCACCGATGAAGACGATACCCTTGACGGACTAGGCGTCTATGAGCGGATGTCGGCTGGTGATGGCAATGATACGCTTCGGGGCAGCGCTGGCGGTGATTGGCTTGACGGTGGCACCGGCATTGACACTGTTGATTATTCTTCCTCTTTCCTTGGAGTCGTTGCGCGTCTGGATGGAGGGCTCGGGTCTGCTGGAGACGCTTGGGGCGATCAGCTGATCGATGTCGAAAACATCATTGGTACTCAGCACGATGACGTGATTTACGGTTCCTCATCCGACAACGTTATCGATAGCGGATCTGGTGTTGACTGGATCGATGCAGGTGCAGGCAACGACACAATCATCACCAATGGGGAAAGCCAGGGCGAACGCATATTTGGTGGTGCCGGGTGGGATGTTGTCGACTATAGCGGTTATGTAAGCCCAAATAGTCTGGGTGGGTTGATGATGAACATATCATCCGTTGATCCCTCGACGCTGTTCTCTGTGCTTGGACACGCACGCTACGCCGATACTGTTGAAGAGATTATCGGAACAAATTGGTCGGACATATTTGTGGGGGACGACAACGCCAACACATTTAGGGGGTTGGCGGGTGATGACACTCTCATTGGATGGGGCGGCAACGATATCCTTGAGGGCGGCGCTGGTGCAGATAGTCTGCAAGGTGGTGATGGGTATGATACTGCAAGTTATGTAGGTTCATCAGCAGGCGTTGTTGTTAATCTTGCATCTGGAACTGGTTCGGGTGGAGACGCAGTCGGCGACACATTCACGAGTATCGAGGCTCTTACGGGCTCAGCTCACAACGATCTTCTTTACGGCGATGCAGGCGGCAATCAATTGCGCGGCGGAGCGGGCAGTGACCAGCTGACTGGTCTGGCCGGTGGAGACTACCTCGATGGTGGTGCGGGAAGCGACTTTGCGCGCTACGACGCCTCGACTGCCGGCGTCAATGTGAACCTCACTGCAGACACAGCCACTGGAGGTTACGCTACCGGCGATGTTCTGGATAATATCGAACATCTGATCGGATCGGCCCACGCAGATCTTTTGACCGGCGACGCAAACTCCAATCATCTCTATGGCCAGGGAGGGAATGACACTCTCTATGGACAGGCGGGCAACGATGTTTTGCTTGGGGGCACGGGCACAGACGCGCTGCATGGCGGTGACGGCATTGACCGGGCGCAGTACTCGTCGTCGACAGCAGGGGTCACAATCAATCTCTTCCTGACAACGGCTCAATCTGGTGGTAACGCACAGGGGGATATCCTTACGAGCATTGAGGATGTTTTCGGGTCCAATCATGCTGACACGATTTCCGGGGACCATTCTGCCAACACGCTTTGGGGTTATGGCGGCAATGACAGTATCTATGGCAATGGTGGCGATGACTTTATCTATGGTCAGGATGGAAATGACACTCTTATAGGTCAGGGTGGTGCGGATTATCTTGATGGCGGTGCCGGAACAGATCTGGCGAGTTTCCATGGGTCGACGGTTGGCGTGACCATCAATCTGGCAACAGGGGAAGCAACCGGAGGTACCGCGACCGGCGATACTTTGGTCTCAATCGAAGAGCTGCAAGGGTCCAACCATAATGACGGGCTCACGGGGGATGCTGGTGCCAACAGACTGTTGGGTCTTGCCGGCAACGATACGTTGGAAGGTGGATCAGGAGCCGACGTTCTTGATGGTGGAGCCGGTTCTGACATAGCAAGCTACCAGGGGTCGTCAGCTGGAGTAAGTGTTGATCTTGCAGCGGGTACAGCCAGCGGCGGGGACGCTGAAGGTGACACGCTTACGGGAATTGAATGGCTTCGAGGCTCTGCCCACGATGATTTATTGATTGGGGGCGGAGTAGCCCCAGCCGTTTTATGGGGTGAAGGAGGTAATGATTCCCTCCACGGTCACGACACTCAAGCTGATGAGCTGTATGGCGGTGATGGTCATGATTATCTGTTTGGCAATGGGTGGAACGATTACCTGAGCGGTGGCGTGGGTAACGACCAGCTGACCGGCGGCGCTGGTGCCGACATCCTCAACGGTGGTGAGGGAAGTGACTTTGCGCGCTATGACGCCTCAACGGCTGGCGTGAATGTCAACCTGGGTACCGACACGGCTACAGGCGGACATGCGACGGGAGATACACTTGATAACATCGAACATCTCATCGGTTCGGCACATGCGGATGTTTTGACTGGAGATGTGTATAGCAACACGCTTTATGGGCTGGCGGGGAGCGACTCTCTTTATGGTGGTCTTGGGAACGATGTTTTTCTTGGGGGCACGGGCGCCGACGCGATACACGGCGGTGACGGCATTGACCAGGCTCAATATTCTTCCTCGGCATCTGGGGTAACGGTTAACCTGTTCCTGACAACTGCGCAATCTGGTGGCAATGCACAAGGCGATATTCTCACAAGTATTGAGGATGTTTTTGGGTCTGACCACGCAGACACGATTTATGGCGACAACAATGTCAATACACTTTGGGGGTATGGCGGTAATGATGGCCTTCATGGGAATGGTGGCAATGATGTTATCTATGGTCAGGATGGAAATGACACCGTTCTTGGCGGTGGTGGCGATGACACACTCTATGGCGGAGATGGGGATGACGTGCTTGCCGGGAATGGCGGAGCAGATACGCTTGATGGCGGTGATGGGATTGATACGGCGAGTTATGCCGGGTCTGGCGTGGGGGTTACGGCCAACCTTCTAGATGAAACTCTGAATGCTGATGGGGAAGCAACAGGCGACACCTTTACTTCTATTGAGAACCTTCGAGGCTCGGCTCTTGGTGATACCCTTACAGGCGATGCGGGGGCGAACAGGCTTGAAGGTCTGGCAGGCAATGACACCCTCTTTGGTGGAGCAGGAGCTGATGCACTTGATGGTGGCGATGGGGTTGATACGGCTAGCTATGCAGGGGCGTCAGCTGCGGTAACGATCAATCTTACCTCTGGCGTGGGTTCTGGTGGTGATGCTGAGGGCGATACGCTGACGAGTATTGAGAATGTTATCGGCTCATCTCACGACGATATGCTTTGGGGAGGTGCCGGGGTCAATACCCTCTCCGGTGGTGATGGGAATGACAACCTTCTCAGCGGGGCCGGTGCAACAGTTCTTGATGGGGGCGCAGGTCTGGACTGGGCGAACTACTATGCATCGACTGGGGCGGTCACAGTGAACCTGGCGGTCCTGACGGCAAGTGGTGGATATGCTGAAGGCGATACGCTGATCGGAACTGAATGGGTATTTGGTTCTGCCTATGATGATGTTTTGACGGGTGATGAGAACGCTAACATTCTGGATGGCCACACAGGCAATGACACCGTTCTTGGCGGTGGTGGCGATGACACACTCTATGGCGGAGATGGGGATGACGTGCTTGCCGGGAATGGCGGAGCAGATACGCTTGATGGCGGTGATGGTATAGATACGGCGAGCTATGCGGGCTCTGGCGCTGGTGTTACTGCGAACCTGACGTCGAACGTAAACACGGGCGGCGAAGCGGAAGGTGATGTTTTCACGTCGATCGAGAATCTTCGTGGTTCCTCGCATGCAGACACACTCACTGGGGATGCAGGTAGCAACACACTGGAAGGCCGAGAAGGCGATGACACCCTCGTGGGTGGTGCCGGTGCGGATATTCTCGATGGTGGTGATGGTGTTGACACGGCGAGCTATGCGGGATCGAGCGCTGGGGTTCGGATCAATCTTTCAGCCAACGAAGCCAGAGATGGTGATGCGGAGGGTGACACACTTACCAACGTCGAAAATCTGGCTGGTTCCGCTCACAATGATGAGCTTTACGGGGATGCTGGTGTCAACCGCCTACTTGGTGGGGCTGGCGATGATCAACTCGCCGGCCTGGCGGGCGCTGACCATCTGGACGGTGGCGCAGGAAGCGATTTTGCGCGCTACGATGACTCAACAGCAGGTGTCGATGTAGATCTCGGCGCTGATACTGCTGCCGGCGGGCATGCAACAGGTGACACACTCGATAACATTGAGCACCTCCTTGGCTCAAATTACGCGGATGTTTTGGCGGGCGATGCAAACAGCAACACGCTTTTTGGTAAGGGTGGAAATGACACCCTTTCGGGCGGTGCAGGCAATGATGAATTGTTCGGTGGCTTGGGCGCCGATGTTTTGGATGGCGGCGTAGGCGTCGACGTTGCGCGGTACGATAACTCGACCGAAGGAGTCACAGTTGATCTCCTTGCCGGCACGGGGGTTGGCGGTGATGCTGAGGGCGACGTTCTAACCAATATCGAGAATGTTGTTGGCTCCGCTTACAATGATCTGATTTACGCGACTGCCTCTACCACTGCGCTATGGGGCGCTGGTGGCGGTGATGTTCTGGTCAGTGGCGCGACCGCGACTGCTATTGATGGTGGTGATGGGCATGACTGGGCGAACTTCTCGCGCTCCACAGCAGCCGTCACCGTGAACCTCACCACAGGCGCGGCATCTGGCGGTGATGCAGAAGGTGATGTGCTGACGTCGATTGAGTACCTATGGGGCTCGGCGCATGATGATGTTCTGACCGGCGATGCAAGCGCCAACTATCTGGGCGGCAATCTCGGCAATGATACGCTCTTTGGTGAAGCTGGTGCAGACAATCTCTTCGGTCATGATGGAGACGACACACTTGTAGGTGGCGCTGGTTCGGACATTCTTGATGGCGGGGCGGGGTTTGATACAGCCTCCTATGATGCGTCTACAGCCAGCGTGTTTATTAGTCTGACGGCAAGCACCGCCACCGGCGGGGATGCAGAGGGCGATGTTCTCACCAATATCGAAAACCTGTCGGGCTCGGCCCACAAGGATAATTTTACGGGGGACAGCAATGCGAATGTTCTCACGGGTGGCGGGGGCAATGACTGGCTTCAGGGTCACGGCGGCGCCGATCATCTAGATGGCGGCGACGGTGTTGATTGGGGGTGGTATGCGTTGTCGACGGCTGGCATCACGATCAATTTAGCAACGGGTACGGCGTCTGGAGGTCATGCGGAAGGCGATACACTTACATCTTTGGAAAACCTATTTGGGTCTGAACATGACGATGTCCTGACGGGTGATGCTGGGGCGAATGAGCTTCGCGGAAACGGCGGTTCGGATACTTTGATTGGCGGTGCCGGAGCAGACACGCTTCGTGGTGGAGATGGTGTGGATACGGCGAGCTATCTCGGTTCTTCTGCGGCGGTGACTGTTGATCTGGCCGCAGGGACTGGGTCTGGTGGTGACGCTGAAGGTGATACGCTGACTGGTATTGAATATGTTCAAGGCTCGAATGTCGGAACTGACTGGCTCTATGGGGATGCAGCTAACAATGTCTTATACGGTCAGGCTGGCAACGATGTTCTCTATGGTCGCGCAGGAGCGGACGTTCTCTATGGTGGCGCGGATCATGACCTGCTGATTGGCGGGGCGGGCGCTGACTATTTGGATGGTGGTGATGGGTTCGACTCTGCCTCTTATCAGAGCGCTACTTCTGCTGTTGCGGTGAACCTCGCAACAGGAACCGGTTCGCTGGGTGAAGCCAATGGCGAAATTTTGGTGAGCATTGAGAGCCTCTATGGGTCTGCCTTTGATGACACGCTAATTGGGGATGCCGGGACAAACAGTCTCTGGGGTGGTGCTGGGGCTGATACGCTCGACGGTGGCGCTGGCAGTGACACGGTTTCCTATGTTTCTTCCTCTGCCGGGGTCACCGTCGATCTGTTCTGGACGACGGCCCAGACCGGGGCTGGTGATGCGGCCGGTGATATTCTATCGAATATTGAGAACGTGGTTGGGTCCTCGCACGGTGATGTGCTCTATGCCGCGACCGGCGGGTCAATTCTCACCGGCGGCGACGGGGATGACAATTTGGTCGCCCGGGCTGGCGTGGATACGTTGGACGGCGGTGCCGGGACCGACTGGGCGAACTATTCGCTCTCGACAGCGGGCCTCAACGTCGATCTTTCTTTGACAACAGCGCAGTCAGGTGGGTTCGCAGAAGGCGACATTCTCATTGGTATCGAGAAAGTCTATGGCTCAAACGTTGACGATACGATCAGAGGTCACGCAACAGATGACTATCTGGTGGGCTATGGTGGCAACGATGTCCTGGAAGGTCGTGCAGGTGCTGACACGCTCGACGGCGGCGACGGTGTTGACACCGCGAGCTATGCGGGATCGGCAAATGGCGTGACAGTTGACATTCGTCCGGCAAATGGCACCGGTACCGGAGGAGACGCTGAGGGCGACGTCCTTGTTGGTATCGAGAACATTATTGGGTCTTCCTATGGTGATACGCTATGGGGGAATGATCAGGCCAATGTACTGACTGGCGGTGCCGGCGATGACACGTTGGTTGGGGGAGCTGGTGCGGATGGTCTTGATGGTGGCGCTGGCTTTGACACAGTCAATTACAGCGGTTCGACGGCTGCTGTTCAGGTCAACATTGCAGCGGGTGTCGGCAACGCTGGGGATGCGACCGGGGACACATATAGCAATATTGAGAAGGTTATTGGGTCTGCCTACAATGATACGATTTGGTTGGGCCTATCTGGGCACTGGGCTTATGGCGGTGCTGGCAATGATGTTCTGGTATCGAGTGCCAGTGCGGATGTTCTGGATGGTGAGACGGGGCAGGATGAGGCCAACTACAACTCTTCCAGTGCCGCGGTCACGGTGAACCTAACCACAGGCGTTCATACAGGTGGCACGGCGGGAGGGGACACACTTGTCTCCATCGAGAACCTGTTTGGTTCCAACTACAATGACACGCTGACTGGTGATGCGGGTGCTAACACCCTATCAGGCTATGGCGGCAATGATGTTCTCGAGGGTGGCGCGGGCGCAGATGCCCTTGATGGGGGAGATGGATTTGATACGGCAAGTTACGGGGGATCATCTGCTGGCGTTACCGTAGATCTTCAACTGAACACAGCGTCCGGCGGCGATGCGGAAGGCGACACGCTCATTGGCATCGAGAATGTCATCGGCTCTGCGCACAATGATGTTCTGTATGCAGCTACTACAGGATCGACGCTTTCCGGCGGCGATGGTTTTGACAATCTGGTTTCTCGTGAAGGTGCGGACGTTCTCGACGGTGGCACAGGCAATGATTGGGCCAACTATAATCTATCTACTTCTGCAGTTTCTGTTGATCTGAGTACAGGCATTGGTTCTGGCGGGTTTGCCGAAGGTGATCTGCTCCTGAATGTAGAGTGGATCTATGGTTCCTCTTATGACGATGTCTTGGTGGGTGACGCTGGTGCAAATATTCTCTACGGAATGGCTGGTGGCGATCTCCTAACAGGCGGAGCTGGTGCTGACACACTCGATGGCGGTGATGGCGTCGATACAGCAAGCTATGCGGGATCAGCGGCTGGAGTGACGATTGATATTCGTCCGGCAAATGGTGCAGGTGTCGGCGGCGATGCCGAGGGTGACGTGCTTGTCGGCATTGAGAATGTCACTGGGTCGTCCTTTGGCGATACCCTTTGGGGAAATGATCAGGCCAATGTGTTGATCGGTGGCGCTGGCGATGACAGCTTTGTTGGCGGCGCAGGAAACGACACGATCCTCGGTGGTGCTGGTAATGACACATTGCGAGGGCAGGCTGGCGCAGACGTTCTAGATGGGGGCGATGGAGTTGATACCGTCCGCTATGACTGGGACGCTGGCCCGGTCACCGTCAATTTGGCGACAGGGACTGCGTCCGGAGGAGATGCGGAGGGCGATACGCTTATTAGCATCGAGAACCTTGTTGGTTCTGCTCTGAATGATGTCCTGACCGGGGATGCAGGGAACAATAGTCTTTCGGGTCTCGATGGTGACGACGTGTTGTTTGGCGGTGCAGGCACGAACAGTCTACAAGGTGGTTCTGGGGCCGACACGGCAGTGTTTAGCGGCAATTTTGCTGACTATGCTGTCTCGATCTTAGGAACCGGTGGCACGGTATCTGGTCTAGGAGAGACAAGCTCTCTTACCAGTATTGAGACCCTGAGTTTTGCAGACCGCACGATTAGCCTTGATGCGCTCAACAATGCACCGATCCTTGTCTCTGTCATCGGCGATCAGACAGCATTCAAGGATGTTCCTCTCTCGCTAGATGTCAGTGGCAACTTTGTTGACATTGATGCTGGTGACACCTTGACCTATGCAGCGACGCTCGCTGATGGCAGCGCGCTCCCTGCCTGGGTGAGCATTGATGCTGCTACGGGTGTTCTGTCGGGGACTGCTACAACGGGCGACATGGGTCTCGTTTCTCTCAAGGTGATCGCTACCGATGGATCAGGCGCGACGGCCGAGGCGGTCTTTGATCTTGATGTGACGCGAACGAATGTCGCCCCGACAGCAGGGACACTTGTGGATCAAGCTGGGTCCGAAGGGACAGCACTCGCCTTTACAATCCCGGGCGCTACATTCGCGGATGCTGATGCGGGTGAAGTCCTAACATTGAGCGCGACACTTTCAGACGGTTCTGCGCTGCCGACCTGGCTGACTTTTGACGCAGCGACAGGTGCTTTCTCTGGCACGCCAACAAATACTTCTGCCGGTGTCTTGTCACTTTCTGTCACAGCAACCGATAGTTTCGGTGAAACGGCGGCTGCCGGATTTGATCTGACCATTGCGAATGTGAATGATGCGCCGACGGCAGCAAGCACGACAGGATCGGTCAATGAGGGTCAGGTTTACACATTGGACCTTGCGACACTCTCTACCGACTTGGATGGTGATGCGCTGACCTTCAGCCTCCCTGTTGTTCCGGGGACCGGGACAGCATCACTCGCAGGTAGTGTGCTGACCTACACATCCGTCGTCGGCGGGTTCGGTCCGGCGAGCATTGGTTATCAGGTGAATGATGGCAATGGTGGGGTGGCGAACGGGACGGTTGATCTTACGGTCAATAATATCAATTTCGCTCCGACTGCGGGCAACTCTGGTGCCACAGTGAATGAAGGGCAGGGCTTCTCGATCAATCTCGCGACACTTGCCGCTGACATTGATGGAGATGCACTGACCTATTCCATCAATAGCGGCCCTGCCGTTGGATCTGCGTCTATCTCCGGATCGACCCTGACGTTCAATTCAACTATCGGCACGTCAGGCAATCATAATATTGGGTACACCGTGTCCGACGGTCAGGGCGGGACAGCTAATGGCATCGTCACCGCGACGATCAATGACATTAACTTCGCGCCGACGGCCAATAATTCCAGTGGGACGGTGAACGAAGGACAGAGCTTCTCAATCAATCTGGCCACCCTTGCTGCCGATATTGACGGTGATGCGCTCACTTATTCCATCAATAGTGGGCCTGCTGCTGGCTCGGCGTCGATCTCAGGGTCCACGCTGACATACACGTCGGTAAATGGACAACCGGGAAACTACAATATTGGCTACACAGTCTCGGATGGGCATGGTGGCACCGCCAACGCAAACATCAGTGCCAATATTATTGATCTCAACTATGCACCAACTGCGGTGGATGACAGTGCCATCACATTGCTCACGTGGGATGCCTACACAGGCATACCGACACTGCTGGCCAACGACACTGACCCAGACGGCGATACCCTCTCAATAGTTGGCTTTTCCAATTTTGTGAATGTGTCCAGTGTCACACTTGATACGCCAAATAACCAGGTTACCTGGGTATATTCCGGCACAGGAAGTTTCGACTATTCTTTTTCGTATACAGTTAGCGATGGACACGGAAACACGTCAAGTGCCACCGCCAATGGAAGTTACGCTCCGCTAGACCCCACCAATAAACCCATTGCCTTTGACTTAGATGGAGACGGTATTGAACTCGTCAATGCTGATGAGAGCGATATATTCTTCGATCTAAATGGAGATGGCGATGCTGAAGACACGGGCTGGGTCGATAGTGATGATGCGCTCCTGGCCTACGACAAAAATGATGATGGCGAGATCACTGATTTCGATGAAGTCTCCTTCGTTGGCTACAAAGAAGGTGCGCGCACGGATCTCGAGGGTCTGCAGGCATTCGACACGAACGGCGACGGCATACTTGACGCTTCGGATGCAGAATTTGGCTCCTTCAATATCTGGCAGGACGTGAACCAGAATGGTGTCTCTGATGCTGGAGAACTTCGTTCTCTGACCGCGGCAGGTATTGCCTCCATAGCCCTCGTGTCCGATGAAACAGTTCGTGTGGCAGGCGACAATGTCTCCTTCGGCATCGGGCAATTCACTCGAACTGATGGAACGACAGGCAATTTCTCTGATACCGGCTTTGGCACAGGGCAAGGGCTCAGTGATTTTGTGGGGGATGCTGACCATTCAGAAGATGAGAGTGGCCTGATTGCTGGCGGTGACGTTGTGCGCCTAAAAGCCTCTCTTGAGGAAGTGCTGGAAGGTCATTTCCAGTCTTCACTTTTGGTGGCGTCTGACACAGGCGCAGGTCCGCAGCCAAACGGAGAGCAGAACATTGCAGGATTGGTTTCGGCGATGGCGGCCTTCGATCCGAAAACAGGCGGCGAGGCACAGATCAATGCAACCGAAGATGACCGGCAAGTGCCCATATTGACCGCTTGGGTCGCTTAAGGGGATGCAATGTCCTCCGATCTGCATATTGGCGGGGAGCGTCAGGCGTGACTAGCGACGCCATCACATCTCCGGTAACCGCTCGAGCACAAGTGCGGGTTCGGCTGGCCAAAGGTGAGAAGGACTTTGAAGAGATATTCAAGCTTTGTGCGCTGGCACATGGTGAAAGCCAGTATGGGCATCTGCCCCTTGATGAAGCAGGTCTGCGTCGACAAATTGACCACGACATCAATGCAACGAATACCAATGGCATCATTCTGGCTGAACAGGTGGGCGCTGATGGAACACAAGAAGTGTTGGGGCTTTTGAGTGCCGTGGCAGGTAAGCTGACATTTGTAGACGTCATCTCCGCGTCAGCTCTCATCTTCTATACAAAGCCGGAAGCGCGCAATATTAGAACAGCAGTGCTACTTCTAAAAGCATTTGAAAAATGGGCCCAGAACCGGAAGGCTTACGAACTCGCCATTCACGTCACGATGGGCCGTGATGAAGATGCGCGTGTCAGCAGGCTGCTCAATCGTTTTGGCTTTAAGTCAACAGGTGGTGGAAGTCACTTCAAACCACTTTGAAGTGTGACATTGCTGCTGGGGCATTCGAATTTTAAGCAGCAAAACCCACGGATGTTTGTTGAAAACAAACATCTTTTTTCACAATGAAACGGTTGTGTTGTAGAGTGGCTAAAAACCCCAACAATCTTGCGAATTGATTGGGGACAACACTCGGGGTGAGGTGCAGTGGATAGTGGAATAGGGTGTATTGCGTTGTTGACGCAATATTATCGGCTACCTTTTGAGCCTTCGCAGATAACCCATGAGTTGGGGCTGACCGACGGAATTCAGCGCACTGATGATCTGCTGAGAGTCGCCAAACATATCGGGTTCCAGGTACGTAAATCATCGTCGACGTTTGAGCGTCTTGCGCGGGTATCTCTGCCTGCCATCGCGGTTAAGGGTGATGGAAATTTTCTGGTTCTCGCACGTGCCTCCGACGACAAGGTCCTGATCCAAGATCCCGTTGCGCAAGGCCCGGAAGAGCTGGGCCGCGAGGAGTTTGAAGCTCTATGGTCTGGCGAACTTATTCTTCTGACAACTCGGGCAGGGCTGGCAGGTGATCAACGGAAGTTCGACGTTAGTTGGTTTGTTCCTGCGATTGTCAAATACCGAAAACTGTTTAGCGAAGTGCTGATCGCTTCTTTTTTTCTTCAAATCTTTGCTCTCGTAACGCCACTCTTCTTTCAGTTGGTGATTGACAGGGTGCTGGTGCATCGAGGATTGACGACGCTTGATGTACTGGTCTTCGGTCTTATTGCGATTTCAGTTTTTGAGGTTGTCCTTGGGGCGCTGCGAACCTATACGTTCAGCCATACAACAAGCCGCGTTGACGTTGTTCTTGGGGCCAGCCTCTTTGAACATTTGATGGCGCTGCCGGTCAGCTATTTCGAAGCTCGACAGACCGGACAGACTGTTGCCCGTGTACGGGAGTTGGAGACGATCCGGTCCTTCTTGACCGGATCTGCGCTCACGCTCGTGATCGATATTTTCTTTACCGTCGTTTTCTTCGCGGTTATGTGGCTCTATAGCCCAACTCTCACGCTTGTTGTGCTTGGGTCCATTCCTTTCTATGTGATCCTGTCGATCCTTGTGACGCCGCTGCTGCGGGCGAGGGTAGAGGAACGTTTCCAGCGCGGTGCTGAAAACCAGACATTTCTAGTTGAATCTGTCGTTGGAGTGCAAACCCTTAAGGCGATGGCGGTTGAGCCGCAAATGCAACGCAGGTGGGAAGACCAGCTTGCGGGATATGTGACGGCAAGTTTCAAGGCCGCCAATCTCGGCAATGTTGCGGGACAGGTTGCGCAGTTTATAAACAAAATTGTCATCGCACTGACGCTTTGGATTGGCGCTCGGCTGGTGATTGAAGGTGGTATTACAGTTGGTCAGTTGGTTGCCTTCAACATGCTTGCGGGGCGGGTGAGCGGGCCGATTTTACGTTTGGCCCAGCTGTGGCAGGATTTCCAACAGGCACGCATTTCCGTTGATCGGCTTGGTGACATTCTGAACCAGCCAACTGAAACCACGGGAGGAGCTGCTCGCTCCAACCTTCCAGCTCTCGATGGTCGCATTTCTTTTGACCATGTGACGTTCCGATATCGGCCGGGTGGCGCGGAAGTACTGAAGGATGTGTCTCTTGAAATTCAGCCTGGCGAGGTGCTGGGCATTGTTGGTCCCTCGGGTTCAGGCAAAAGCACGCTTACCAAACTGGCACAGCGACTTTATGTTCCCGAAAGCGGGCGGGTGCTTGTGGATGGTGTTGATATTGCGATGATCGACCCGAGCTGGCTGCGCCGTCAGATCGGCGTTGTGCTGCAGGAAAACATGCTGTTCAACCGGACGGTGCGAGAGAATATCGCGCTGGCAAACCCTTCCATGTCAATGGAACGCGTGGTCGCTGCCGCGCAGCTCTCGGGTGCTCACGAGTTTATTTTGGAACTCGCGAACGGGTATGACACGATCCTTGAAGAGCGTGGTGGGAACCTCTCCGGTGGGCAACGCCAGCGCATTGCAATTGCGCGCGCTCTTGTCACCAACCCGAAGATTCTCATTTTCGATGAGGCGACCAGCGCGCTCGATTATGAATCTGAGTATCTTATTCAAAAGAATATGGCGGCGATCTCGCAGGGACGAACGGTGATGATTATTGCTCACCGTTTGGCCGCGGTCCGCAATGCCGACCGCATCATCACCGTTGAAGAAGGACGCATCACCGAAAGCGGCACTCATGATGAGTTGCTGATCCTCGGTGGGCGCTATGCAAGCCTCTATCGGCACCAAACGGGTGCTCTTGACCTACCGGCGGAGTGAGGTAATGAGACAGTTTTGGGAAGAGGTGAAAAGATATTGGGAGATTGCCAGGGTTACCTGGGAGGATGAAGTTCGCAATCCCAAGCCTCCCGCCCGGACGAAGCCGGAGCGAGAGTTTTTGCCCGCCGCAATTGAAATCACAGATACCCCCGCTTCGCCTGCAGGGCGGATCCTTGCGGGCCTTTTGATCGGGCTTTTTGTGATTGGTATTGCTTGGTCGATCATCGGAAAGATCGACATCAATGCGACTTTGGTAGGACGGGTGATCCCGACGGGCAAGGTCAAGGTCATTGAACCCTTGGAAACAGGCTCTGTCCTCGCTATTCATGTGCGCAATGGAGAACGGGTGGAGGCGGGCCAACTGATGGTTGAGCTCGACCCGACTGATAGCACCGCTGACAGGGAGCGGCTTGCGCGAGATCTGATGGCTGCGGAACTCGAAGCAGCACGCCTTCGTGAAACCATCCGGGCAGGGCGCGAGGGGCTTGGGGCACGGGAGGTTTCAATTGAGACGACGATCCCGATGGATGCAGAGCTATTGGCCATGCAGTCAGAGGTTCTTTTGCGCACGGTCGCGGCGCATCAGGCCGCACTGGACAGTCTGGCTGGTGAACGAGAACAGCAGGTCGCAGCCCTTGCTCGCATTACGTCGAGTGTCGAAGAACGGGAAAAGCTCGTTGGTGTTATTGGTGAACGCGTCAACATGTACAAAACGCTGCTCGACCGTGAAACGGGGACGAGAACCAACTATCTGCAGGTTGCTCAGCTACTATATGAAGAGCGTGCAAATCTTCGCACTGAGCAAGGCGAGATGGCTGAAACAGAAGCGGCGATCTCAGCAACCTATCTGCGCGAACAAGAGATAATTGCGACTTTCCTCAGCAAAGCGGTGACGGATCTTGCAGACGCGGAGTCTCGAGTCTCCGGCCTCACTCAAGAGTTGATCAAGGCGACACGTCGCGAAGCACGTAACCGGCTTCATGCGCCTGTGTCAGGCATCGTTCGTCAGCTTGCAGTTCACACTGTCGGTGAAGTTGTGACCACTGATCAACAGATCATGATCATTATACCTGAGGATGCCGGGCTTGAGGTGGAAGCCATGCTTCTCAACAAAGACAAAGGATTTGTGCTTGTAGAGCAGGGTGCTGAAATCAAAGTTGACGCATTCCCCTTCACCAAATATGGCACCATCAATGGTGTTGTTCTGGATGTATCCAACGACGCTGTCGAAGAAGAGGGAACGGGCTTGGTGTTCCCCGTACGTGTCTCAATGGACCGGGCGACCATGCGTGCGGCAGGCGAAGACAGAGCTTTGACACCGGGTATGTCTGTGACCGTCGAAGTTAAAACAGGGAAACGGCGGGTCATTGAATATTTGCTGACACCGCTCTTGCGCTACCGTGATGAGGCCATCAGAGAGAGATAGGTAAGGAGCGCCCCTACCGGAAGACAGTATTCTTACGGAGCACGGCAGGGAACGAGCCTATGTCGTATCGCTGTGCCTATAGCGCAAGGTCATCTGAAACCTGACTGAACCGTCTTAAGTGATTGAAAAGTATGGTGCCGGCTGAGAGACTCGAACTCCCGACCCCCTGATTACAAATCAGGTGCTCTACCAACTGAGCTAAGCCGGCCCCTTAGATTCGGCGCCAACATACTGGCGCTCTTCGTGAGCCGCAAGAGATGAGTTTCCGAAACCTGCTTTTCTCAACGTTTATTTTAGTAAAAGTGCAATTAGGAGTTTCCTAGAACGTTCGGATTAGGGTCGCGACAGGTCGAAATTTGGATTTGGGTGGGAAAAAATGAACCAGATGACCGCTGCCGGGCGATTCAATCTTTCTACATTACGGGTTTCTCAGAAGATCTATGGGGTGCTGGGCTTTTTGACTCTCTGCTTCGCGGCGACCATCGTGGTTACGCTGTGGCGCATGAATTCAATCACTGCTGAAATTGAAGAGATTGCAGATCAACAGATGCCGCTGACGGAAGTGGTGACACAGGTGTCGCTTAATCAGCTGGAGCAGGCGATCTATTTTGAGCGGATTTTGCGGATGGGGTATGCGTCGTCAGGTGCACCCTCGCGGACTGCTTTGGACCCACTCGTCGCGGCATTCGAAAAAGACGGGACGATTGTGAATGAGAAGGTCGTGATCGCAGAAGAGATTGTGGCCCAAGCCATCACCACTGCCTATCTTCCGGAAACGGGCAAAAGGTACGACGCCATTCTTGCTTCATTGAAACATTTTGAAGCGGGGCACCTGGTGTATGAAGAACATGCGCGCGAACTTATCGATGCGGTTCAGCGGGGCAACAGAGCGCTGATTGAGCGGAAGATTGCAGGTGTGGTCGACGAAGAAGAGAAGCTGGATCATGAAATCGCGGACATTCTGCTTGAGATCGAGCATCTGACCGCCGACTCGCTGAATGTTGTCAAAGAACATGAGGTGACAGCGGCATGGACTGTACTCGTTATGGCGGTTGCTGCCATTGCAGTTGGGGGGACGATTTCCCTCTTGATTGTTCGTGGCATTGTCAGGCCGCTGCAACACGTTGTTGATGCCTTGATTGCACTTTCCACCGGTAAGACGGATCTCAGGGTTGAGATTGTCGGCGAAGACGAGATTGCACAGACAGCCAAAGCGTATGGAATCTTGCGTGAGAAAACGGAAGAAGCTCAGGAGCTCGCCGCCCGCCAAAAGACCCTTGATGATGCTGAAAAGGCAAGACAATTACGGGTCGACAGTCTGACAAAAGACTTCGATGCGACCATCGCATCGGTTCTGAAAATTATGGAAGAGGCGACGGCAACACTCGAGACAACCTCGGGCGACATGTCCGAGGCTGCCGAAAAAGGCAAAGCTCAGACGACGACAGTCTCCGCGGCGACGGAAGAAACCAGCACCAACGTACAGGTGGTTGCGTCGGCGGCAGAAGAAATGTCTGCGTCCATTTCTGAAGTGTCGAACACGATTGCGAAGACCGCGCAGGTGACTGAGCAAGCGGTTGCTGAGGCGGAGCGGACCAACCGGTCTGTTACCAGTCTCGCAGAAGCTGCCTCACGGATTGGGGATGTTGTTGACCTGATTAGCGATATTGCGGATCAGACGAACCTGCTTGCCCTTAATGCGACCATTGAAGCCGCCCGTGCAGGCGAAGCCGGGAAAGGGTTTGCTGTTGTGGCGTCTGAAGTTAAGGAGCTCGCGACCCAAACGGCAAAGGCTACGAGTGAGATCTCACAGCAGATATCAGATATCCAAACGGTAACGGATGACTCTGTGGCCGCGATAACAGGTATCACCAAAACGATTGGTGACATTGACGAATATTCGTCAATGGTCTCGTCTTCCATCGAAGAGCAGATGACGGCTACCCATGAGATTAGTGGCAGTGTTCAACAGGCCGCCATGGGTACACAGGAATTGTCTCAATCCATGGTAGGCGTTCAGAAAACAGCTGAGCTGTCTGGGGACGCTGCTCTCCGCGTTGACGGTGCGGTAGAACACCTGTCCAAACAGACGAATGCTCTTAAGCGGCATGTCGATCAGTTTTTGGAGAATGTCCGCGCTGCATAGGCACAGGACTTCAAGCAATGAAAACAAACGCTCAGCGGATAGGTGTTTGCCTTATTCGCTGGGCTTGTTTTTACTTTCGGAATGTCACTGGTTTGCCGCTTCGGCATGTGCATGGTCCAAGAAAAAACTTTCTCGTCGTGCGCTTTTTTGCAAATTGGAATTAGTAATTTCCTAGACAAATTTGTTTAGGTTCGTCTTTACCGGGTGGCAAGTGATTTTTGGTGGTCACAAGAATTTTTGGGTGGGAAAAATGAATCGGCTTCTTTCTGACGGGCGGTTAAGCCTTTCTGGGTTTATGGTCTCGCATAAGATCTATGGTGTTTTAGGATTTCTGATCTTTTGTTTCGTGGCGACGAGCGCTGCAACGCTGTGGCAGATGGCATCTATCACAACTGAGATTGAAGAGGTTTCTGACCGTCAGATGCCGCTGACCGAAGTGGTCACTAAGGTTGCGCTCACGCAGCTAGAGCAAGCGATTTACTTCGAACGCATTCTGGCTCTTTCCTATTCGTCAAATGGGCGGCCCTTGAGCTCTGATTTGAAGCCGCTCGTTGAAAGCTTTCAGCATGATGGCAAAATTGTAGCGGAAGCGGTTATTACCGCTGAAGAGATCGCTGCTGAGGCCGCGGACGCTACCCCCTTGGCCGCTGTTGAGGAGCGCTACCGCGCCATTCTCGCCTCGCTCAAACACTTTGATAAGGGACATGTTACCTATCAAAAGCACGCTGATGAGCTGGTTGAGATGATCGCACGTGGAGAGACCGCGGGCATCAAGGAGTTGGCACACACCGTTCATGCTGAAGAGGACTCACTTGATCATGAAATCACTGAAATTTTGCTGGAGATTGAACATCTAACGGCAGACTCTCTTAATGTTGTGAAAAAACATGAGGTTATGGCTGTCTGGATGGTGCTCATCCTCACAGTGGCTGCTGTTTTGATCTCCGGGGGAGTTGCCTTTCTGGTGGTTCGCGGCATTGTGCGGCCTCTCAAAAACGTCGTTTTTGCTTTGGGCTCTCTGTCTGAGGGGGATACGAGCGGCGAGGTGTCTATCGACAGTGAAGACGAAATTGGCCAGACAGCCAAAGCCTATGGTGTGTTGCGTCAGGTAACGGTTGATGCGCGGATCGCAGAACAGAAACACAAACAAGAACTCGAGGCTGTAGAGGCGCGCCGTAAAGAGGAGGTTGCGCGTCTGACAAAGGAATTTGATGAGTCGGTTGCATCGGTCATTGGAGCTTTCGGCGACTCTGTGACGACCTTGGGCGCGACCTCCAAAGAAATGGCCGAAGCGGCCAACTCAACGAAAGAACAGACAGTGGCAGTATCCGCTGCAACGGAAGAAACGAGCACCAATGTTCAGGTTGTTGCCTCAGCTGCGGAAGAAATGTCAGCGTCCATTGCCGAAGTGTCCAACACTATCGCCAAGACGGCTGAGGTTACGCAGAAGGCCGTCATAGATGCAGAGAGCACAACCCAATCCGTGACGAGCCTTGCAGAGGCTGCCTCGAAGATTGGAGATGTGGTCGACCTGATCAGTGACATTGCCGATCAGACGAACCTGCTGGCGTTGAATGCGACGATTGAGGCTGCGCGTGCAGGCGAAGCAGGTAAAGGGTTTGCTGTTGTGGCCTCCGAGGTTAAGGGGCTTGCAACTCAGACTGCAAAAGCGACGGGGGAGATCACAGCGCAGATTTCAGAGATACAATCCGTCACTGAGCAATCTGTTGCGGCGATTTCCGAGATCACGAAGACGATCACCGAAATCGACTCCTATTCCAATATTGTGGCCTCTGCGATCGAAGAGCAAAAAAATGCCACGCATGAGATCAGTGGCAGTGTTCAACAGGCGGCCCAAGGCACACAGGAACTGTCTCAGTCGATGGTTGGGGTCCAAAGAAGCACGGAGATATCAGGAGATTCTGCTATCCAGGTTGATGGTGCAGTGGACCATCTGTCCAAGCAGGCAGATGCTCTCAAAGGACATGTGGATCAGTTCCTGGCTGGTCTTAAGTCCGCCTAGACCTATCCATTTTGCATAAATAGCGCTGCCTTCAGCCGGCAGGGGCGGGAAATCAGTTTTCGCTCCTGCCGGCTTTTTGCCTATCGACGCCCGCGCAGCGACAATAAATCTTCTTACGAGTGAACCAAAACATCTGCTGCTGCGACTATAGGGGCAGAGAGATATTTATGGTGTTCGTAAGCGGTGTTTTGTCCATTGCGACATCTCAAGGTCAGGCGTCTGGTTGATGGTCCGAAGCGTCAAAACAATAGTGAACGAATTGCAGGTTCTGCGCGCTCAAGGAGGCGATGAGCAGGCAACGGAGCCAAAAGAGATGGCCATCTGGGGCGGCTTGTGTGTTGTCCTGGCTATTTTCGTTGCGCTGGGGAAGATGTGGTACTGGATGGACTTGAACAAGAACACGGTCGTGCGTGAGTTGAAGCGCGTGGAGCTGCAGATTGCCTTCCTTGCCAAGTCAATTGCCGCTCAGAAATGAGATCCGCGTCGGCTGTTTGCTGACGCTGATGTTGCTCCAATGCCACTGAGACTACAGAAACCATTCTGGTCGCTGCACCCGCTTAGCTATCGATAGCCTTGCTCCCGATGTAGATCACAATATCTAGTGTCGGATGACGTTTGGTGCCCATTTGCGACTGCTGGCTGTCACATAAGTGACAGGTGAAAGCGCGTCCTTCGCGTTAACGTTCTGTTAAGCATTGCGAACAACATCGAAAGTGGTCAGGACCTGCACCGGTCTCTAGGAGGGAAAATGTTCGGCTTGGGAAAAAAGGCAAGAAGGACTGAAAGGGGCGAGGCTTCAAATGAGGATGCAAGGCGGCCAGAAATGGGTCAAAGCATCCTGACCGACGCAGGGTATCAGCGTACGAATGATAGCGATCTGCCGGTGTCTGAGGATTCCCTGATTTTGGACGAAACAGATGAACTTTCGCCGATGAACGCTGATTTGTCGGAGATTTATTCCGCACAGAATACCCAGGAGGTTTCAGAGATGCAGAGTGAAGAAGTGGATGCTGGAGATGTTGAGCTTGGGACGATGGGGAGCCCGTCGTCGGAAAAAGCTATACTGCACATTGGTCCTGGGACTGTCCTCAAAGGCGACATAACAACCTGCGAGTCCCTGATCGTGCAGGGAAACCTGAACGGCACCGTTGATGCATCACTGATGTTGTTGGCATCCGGCGGCGTCGTCGACGGTACAGTCAATGTTCAGGCCGCAGAAGTTGAAGGCGCATTTACGGGCACGCTGACTGTCAAAGGACTGCTCATCGTTAAGGGCGGCGGGCAGATACAGGGCACGGTCCGCTATGGTGAGCTTGAGATAGAGCGCGGTTGTCAGCTGAATGGTGACATTGGCCAACATGATGCGAATTCGGGCAAATCCGCTTCAAACGTCTCGCGCGTTCATGGGACAAACCCTGCAGGCGTGAAAGCTGCCTGAGCTGATCAGCCCCACATTCCAATGATTGCGCCCATCAGCGGCATGGTGATGATGAAGTTGCCATTGTTGATGATGGCGGTCCTGTAGCTTTTGCGGTCGAAAATTACCTCGATCCAGTTGGTGGGCATGACAAAGCCCAGCCACACAGCCAAGCCGAGTAGGGCACCACCGCCCGCTGTAGCTACGCCGAGCCCGGATGCAAGGATCGCGATGACGGTTGCGTTGAGGGCTGCTGGGACAATGGCCAGCGCCATAGCTCCGCCACCGCCTTCAATTTCTTCCTGGCTCCGTCCCGTCGATTCCAGCCATGCTTTGCCGGCGGCAAGCGGAGAGTACCAAATTGCTCCGACAGCCATATTGGCGATTATCGCGCCCAAAACGGCAAGCCAGTTGATCGCTTCCAGTGAAATAGACATGACGGGTCCCTCCCAAAACCAGTGGTTTTCCGCTTCGATATTTAATCGACTGCTTAACAATGTCAATTGACCGAATGGTGTGCCGCTGCGTTGATGAGGGAGTGGCTGCACTGACAGGAACAAGAGCGCTGTTTTTGTCGCTGAAAATCTGACACGGTGGCCTGTGGTCTTGGTGTAGGACCCAATGAGATGGGGGGTAAAATGGGGGCACAGCAGGTTCGGGTAGGGCTGCTTGGAGCATCGCAGATCGCGCCATTGGCGATCATTGCGCCTGCTGCCAGACGTGATGATGTCGAAGTGGTCTCTGTCGCCGCAAGAGATCTGGAGCGGGCGGCCTCCTTTGCTGCTGAGCATGGCATCGCACGCGTCGCTGCCACTTATGATGAGTTGATCTTCGATCCAGAAATTGATCTCGTTTACAACGGGTTACCGCCTGTTTCTCATGCACCACTTAGTGTCTCGGCCATGGAGGCTGGTCGCCATGTGCTCTGCGAAAAGCCGTTCGCCATGAATGCCAGAGAGGCACGCGGCATGGTTGAGATTGCGCAGCGGACGGGCCGGCTTTGCGTTGAAGGCTTCCATTATTTCTATCATCCGCTTTTTTCCAGGGTGATTGAGGTTGTGCGGTCGGGCAAGTTGGGGCCACTGATCGCTATGAGCGGCGCCTTTGATGTGGAAATTCCTGATGTTGCCGGGAATATTCGGCATGATCTGGCACTGGGTGGTGGGGCCTTGATGGACCTTGGCTGTTATCCGCTTCATATGCTGCGGCATATTGCGGGGTCCGAACCTCAGATTATTAGCGCTGAAGCGCAGGTCGGGCGGCCGGGCATCGACGTCTCAATGGAGGCTGAGCTGCAGTTTAGTGGCATTCCGGCTCGAATATCCTGCGATATGAGTGCTGGCGTCGCCATTCGTGCGGAATTTGAGGTGATTGGCCAAAAAGGTCGGTTGCATGTCAATAATCCAATCCACCCCTATCTTGGCCATCAGCTGACCCTGGTTGTGGATGGCGAGGAAACCACAGAACAAGTTGATGGTCAGTCGACTTTTGATCACCAGCTGGATGCGGTGGTTGAAGCGATAAGGGGTGGGGCTGGCGTCCCAACGGGCGGGGCTGACGCTGTTGCCAATATGGAAGCGATTGACGCGATCTACAGCGCTGCAGGGCTCGCTCCGCGCGGTCTTTGACAGCTTTTAGCCGTCGTTTCGCGCCAATTCATAGAAAGCGACAGCTGCCGCGTTGGAGACATTGAGGCTGCGCATGGGGCCTGACGCAGGGAGTTTTGCCAACCAATCGCACTTGTCGCGTGTCAGACGCCGGAGACCAGCGCCCTCAGCGCCGAGCACCAGAGCGATCTTGCCGCTGGTGTCGATGTGGCTGAGTTCATGATCTGAATCTCCGTCTAAGCCAATGATTGTAAAGCCTTGTTTTATTAGGGTTTCGATGGACCGGGAGAGGTTGCTGACACGACAGATTGCGACATGTTCCAGGGCGCCAGATGCTGACTTTGCGAGCACGCCGGATTGTGGTGGGCTGTTGCGATCGGTCATGACAAGTCCCGAAACGCCGAAGACAGCAGCGGAGCGGAGGATGGCGCCGACATTATGTGGATCGGTCACCTGATCGAGGAGGGCGAGGCGGGTGGCCCCCTCCATCACCTGCTCGAGATCGGGTTCGTGGAGTGGATTGGTTTTGAGCGCGATGCCCTGATGTACTGCGCCGGGTGGCAACATTTCAGAAATTTCGCCCGTTTCCGCAAGAACAGGTTTGATTCGTCTGGTCTGTCCTGCCGCCTGGAGGTCCCTGGCGACAGATGAGGTGCAGATAAGTTGAGAGACCCGGCGTTTTTCGTTGGCAAGGGCCGCTGACACCGCATGAAGACCATAGAGATAAGCACCACCTATCTCGGCCTTGGCCGCAGCCGGCGGCGTGGACCGCCGTTTTCCGCGGTTTTTCTTGGTTTTCTCTTGGGAATTGGCGGACGAATGGGGGCGTGGTTGCTTGCGCTTGGTCATATCCGACCTTATATTCTGCATCCACGGGCTTACGCAATAAACAGCCTCCACAGTGCCGCCAGCTTGCTTCAAGCGAAATAGCGGTGACGCTGCGGGGGCTTGCACGTTTTTTCGGGTGATTTTTAGTTGACAGGCTAAGGGCGGGCGCACATAAACCCGATCAATATTCGGTCGGGTCTCTGTGCCGCGAAGCCACTGCGTTTAATAAGGAATTTGTATTCGGTTTTGGAGGGATGCCCGAGCGGTTAAAGGGGACGGACTGTAAATCCGTTGGCTATGCCTACGTTGGTTCAAATCCAACTCCCTCCACCATCGACTTAGAGACGAAGACTTTAGAGGCGAATTTCGACGGAAGAGGCGGGTGTAGCTCAATGGTAGAGCAGTAGCCTTCCAAGCTGATGACGAGGGTTCGATTCCCTTCACCCGCTCCAGCTATTGGGGCACCAAAGCTCAAGGGGCGCATGCAAGGTCGCAGAAGCGGACTTGGGGTGCCCTGGGTTAGTAGAAAAGAGCAGGCGGCGTGATCGACCTGCTCACAGTAGTTAGGCCGGGGCGGCCCCCACGTGTAAGTGGGTCGGGCCCCATATAGATGAAGGTTAGAAGAGGCCATGGCCAAAGAGAAATTCGAGCGTAATAAGCCACACTGTAACATTGGCACGATTGGTCACGTTGACCACGGTAAGACGACGCTGACGGCGGCGATTACGAAAGTGCTGGCTGAAGCCGGTGGAGCAGAGTTTTCGGATTATGCAGATATCGACAAGGCGCCAGAAGAGAAGGCCCGCGGTATTACGATCTCGACTGCTCACGTTGAATATGAGACGGCAAACCGTCACTACGCCCACGTGGACTGCCCAGGTCACGCTGACTATGTGAAGAACATGATCACCGGTGCGGCTCAGATGGATGGTGGCATTCTTGTTGTGAACGCAGCTGATGGCCCAATGCCACAGACACGCGAGCACATTCTTCTTGCCCGTCAGGTTGGTGTTCCAGCGCTTGTTGTTTACCTGAACAAGGTTGACCAGGTTGATGACGAAGAGCTTCTTGAGCTCGTTGAAATGGAAGTACGTGAGCTTCTGACCGAATATGGCTTCCCTGGAGATGACATTCCAATCATCGCTGGTTCAGCTCTTGCAGCCCTTGAAGGCCGCGATGACAATATCGGTAAAGACAGCATCATGAAGCTGATGGAAGCGGTTGATGAAGCCATTCCACAGCCAGAGCGTGCGGTTAATCTGCCGTTCCTGATGCCAATCGAAGACGTGTTCTCGATCTCGGGTCGTGGCACGGTTGTAACGGGTCGTGTTGAGCGCGGTGTGATCAATGTTGGTGACGAGATTGAAATCGTCGGCATCAAAGACACGCAGAAGACGACCTGTACGGGTGTTGAAATGTTCCGCAAGCTGCTTGATAGCGGTGAAGCCGGTGACAATATTGGTGCTCTGCTTCGTGGTGTTGACCGCGAGCAGGTAGAGCGCGGCCAGGTTCTTTGTGCCCCTGGTTCGATCACGCCCCATACGAAGTTCAAGGCAGAAGCTTACATCCTGACGAAGGATGAAGGCGGACGTCACACACCATTCTTCACGAACTATCGTCCACAGTTCTACTTTCGGACGACAGACGTGACGGGTGTTGTGAGCCTTCCTGAAGGCACCGAAATGGTGATGCCAGGAGATAATATTGCAATTGAGGTTGAGCTGATTGCACCGATCGCCATGGAAGAGAAGCTTCGCTTCGCTATCCGTGAAGGCGGACGGACTGTCGGTTCCGGCGTCGTTTCCTCAATCATCGAGTAAGGTGTTTGCTGAGCGGCTCTTACCAGGGCTGCTCAGTTGTTTGTCCCGCGGCCTTTTTGGCGGTGGGGCATTCGGTTTAGGAGTGTAGCTCAACTGGTAGAGCACCGGTCTCCAAAACCGGGGGTTGGGGGTTCGAGTCCCTCCACTCCTGCCACTTATGAAGGTGGGCAGGATTTAACTTGAGGGACCGAATTTTCGGTCAAACTCGCGAGAGGAACTATGGCTAAAAGCAATCCAGTTCAGTTCGTGCAAGAGGTTCGGTCTGAAACGTCGAAGGTGACGTGGCCAACACGGCGCGAAACGATTGTGACGACGGTCATGGTCTTCATCATGGTTGTGATGGCGGCTGTGTTCTTCTTTCTTGCAGACCAGGTTTTGAGTTACGGAGTTTCCTTCGTGCTCGGACTTGGTGGTTAAGGTACGGGCGATTAAAGGTGCGACGATCATGAAGGCGCGGTGGTATATCGTTCAGGCATACTCGAACTTCGAAAAGAAGGTCGCTGAGTCTATTCGCGAACGTGCGAGTAGTGCGGGACTTGAGGAAGTGTTTGAGGAAATTCTCGTTCCGACAGAAGAGGTTGTCGAGCTGCGTCGCGGGCGCAAGGTGAATGCTGAGCGGAAATTCTTCCCGGGCTATGTGCTTGTGAAGATGGCTCTGACGGATGAGGCTTATCACCTTATCAAAGATACGCCGAAGGTGACTGGTTTCCTGGGCGCGGATAATAAGCCGCAGCCGATCAGTCAGAAGGAAGTTGATGTGATCCTGCACCAGGTGCAGGAAGGGGTCGAACGGCCGAAACCAAGCATCACATACGAAATTGGTGAGCAGGTGCGGGTGGCTGATGGGCCGTTTGCCTCGTTCAACGGTATTGTCGAAGAAGTCGATGAAGAACGGACGCGGCTTAAAGTTGCTGTGTCTATTTTCGGTCGGGCTACCCCGGTCGAGCTTGAGTACGGGCAGGTCGACAAGCTTTAGAGCTTGTCGGGTGGGTCCCGTGTTGTGTGTGGGAGGTGGTCGCAAGGCTGCCGTACCACTAACCCTTTAAAGTTTCCGGGCAGGGTGCGCTCAACCGGAAGGGGAAAGATAAATGGCGAAGAAAATTGATGGCTATCTGAAGCTTCAGGTGCCGGCGGGTGCAGCAAACCCATCTCCTCCGATTGGCCCAGCGTTGGGTCAGCGCGGATTGAACATCATGGAATTTTGTAAGGCGTTTAATGCAAAAACGCAGCAGATGGAAAACGGGATGCCTATCCCAACCATCATTACAATTTACCAGGACAAGTCTTTCACGTTTGAAACGAAGACGCCTCCTGCTTCTTACTATCTGAAGCAAGCAGCCAAGCTTAAAAAAGGCGGTTCAGCGCCTGGTCGTGATGTTGCAGGTTCTGTTACTGCCGCTCAGTGCCGCGAAATTGCGGAAAAGAAGATGATCGATCTCAATGCCAATGATCTTGATCAGGCAGCGAAGATCATCATGGGGTCTGCCCGTTCGATGGGCCTTGAGGTAGTGGAGTAAGACGATGGCAAAGCTTGGAAAAAGAACCACTGCTGCCCGCGAAGGTGTTGATGCTAAAACGCTCTACAACCTTGATGACGCGGTGAAGATGGTCAAAGAACGCGCGAAGGCGAAGTTCGACGAAACTATCGAACTTGCAATCAACCTGGGTGTTGACCCGCGTCACGCTGACCAGATGGTTCGTGGTGTGGTCGAGCTGCCTAACGGCTCTGGTCGTACTGTGCGGGTCGCCGTATTTGCTAAAGGTGACAAAGCCGAAGAAGCAAAAGCAGCGGGCGCGGATATTGTTGGTGACGATGAGCTGGCTGCAGAAGTGCAGGCTGGCAAGATCGATTTTGATCGTTGCATCGCAACGCCAGACATGATGCCGCTGGTTGGGCGCCTGGGTAAGGTGCTTGGTCCTCGTGGCATGATGCCAAACCCGAAGGTCGGAACAGTAACACCCGATATTGGTGAAGCTGTGAAGTCTGCCAAAGGCGGCGCGGTCGAATTCCGCGTTGAGAAGGCAGGCATCGTCCATGCTGGCGTTGGCAAAGCAAGTTTCAGCGAAGATCAGATCGCAGGCAATGTGCGTGCGCTGCTCAACGCGATCCAGAAGGCAAAGCCTACTGGCGCAAAAGGAACGTTCATGAAGAAGGTCGCGATCAGCTCCACGATGGGGCCTGGTGTGAAGATTGACCTTTCGAGTGTTCAAGACGCCTGATCCCAGTTTGGGCTTAGACGTCGAATAAAGAATTCCCAGCTCACAAGTTTGGTGAGTTGGGCGAAGACGGGGCAAGCGGTTTTCCGGAGACGGAGAGGCGTCATGTCACGTCTTCATCCTGTCCGAGACGGTAGGTGTCAGCCATGCATTTGTTGGCTGGCTTAATGGGTCGATTGACCTGCCTGCAATAGACGGGGGAGAGAGCAGATTTGTGATGTTGGGCTTTGGCTTGGTTTCACTGATCGGTTCAAACCCGGGACAGGCAAGAGAGCGCTGGTCGTGTGGCGCGCCTCCTCGGGGGACACGCACGAGCGGCATCTGCCAACGGTGGAGTGGGAGCGCAAGCTACTGTTTCACCCCCGACGCATCCGAGGGATTTGGATGCTTTGGAGAAGAGTAAGTGAATAGAGCCGAAAAAGAGGATCTGGTAACGCACCTCAAAGGCGTCTTTACGGACGCTGGCGTGGTTGTTGTTGCTCACTATTCCGGTTTGACGGTCGCGCAGATGACAGTTCTGCGTGCTCGGATGGCGGAAGCGGGCGGCAGCGTCAAAGTTACAAAGAACCGGCTCGCCAAACTCGCTCTGGACGGAACCGTGGTGGCCGGCATTGCCGATCATTTCTCGGGACCAACGGCAATCGCCTATTCGGAAGACCCGGTTGCAGCGCCAAGAATTGCTGCAGCCTTCGCTAAAGAGAACGAGCAATTCGTGATCCTTGGCGGTGCGATGGGCGAAACCCTGCTTGATCAGAGCGGTGTGAAGGCCTTGGCCGAACTGCCGTCTCTGGATGAGCTACGCGGAAAGCTGGTGGGCATGATTTCTACGCCTGCAACACGTATTGCCGGAGTGCTGCAAGCACCTGCCGGTCAGTTGGCTCGTGTGATGGGAGCAAAAGCTGCACAGGGCGAGGAAGCGGCATAGGCCGGTCCTCGAAACCCAAGTTTGAACTGATTGATTAGAGAGAAATGTGAAAATGGCTGATCTTGAAAAAATTGCCGACGACCTGTCGAACCTAACCGTGCTTGAAGCGGCTGAATTGTCCAAGCTTCTCGAAGAGAAGTGGGGCGTTTCTGCTGCTGCACCTGTTGCTGTTGCTGCCGCTGCTGGTGGCGATGCTGGTGCTCCTGCTGAAGAGAAGACTGAATTCTCAGTTGTTCTGACTGCAGCTGGTGACAAGAAAATCAACGTCATCAAAGAAGTACGCGCAATCACAGGTCTTGGCTTGAAAGAAGCTAAGGACCTTGTTGAAGGCGCACCTAAGGAAGTCAAAGCTGACTGTCCTAAGGCGGAAGCTGATGAGCTTAAGAAGAAGCTCGAAGATGCCGGCGCATCTGTCGAGCTCAAATAGTACTGCTTGGGAGCGGCCTGACGGTCGCTCCCAATTGCTCCGCCGGAGGGGCGTGGTGAGGTTTCTCACTGATCCGGTACTTTGTCTGAGGAAGATTTCGAGGAACAAAAATGACGCAGTCATTTACTGGTCGGAAGCGGGTTCGTAAATCATTTGGACGTATCCCCCAGGTAGCAGAGATGCCAAACCTGATCGAGGTTCAAAAATATTCTTATGACCAGTTCTTGCAGGTTGATCGGCAGTCCGATGGGGCGCGCCTTGATCAAGGTCTGCAGTCTGTATTCGGGTCGGTCTTCCCGATTAGCGATTTTTCAGAAACCGCTATGCTGGAATTTGTCGACTATGAATTTGAGCATCCAAAATATGATGTAGAAGAGTGTCAGCAGCGCGACATGACGTTCGCAGCGCCGCTCAAGGTCACATTGCGGTTGATCGTGTTTGAAGTGGATGAGGACACAGGTGCCAAGTCCGTTAAAGACATCAAAGAACAAGACGTCTATATGGGCGATATGCCTTTCATGACGACGAACGGTACGTTTGTGGTCAATGGTACGGAGCGTGTGATTGTTTCACAGATGCATCGTAGCCCAGGTGTGTTCTTTGACCATGACAAAGGCAAGACTCATTCTTCAGGTAAGCTTCTGTTCGCAGCTCGCGTCATTCCTTACCGCGGTTCGTGGCTCGATTTTGAGTTTGATGCAAAAGACATTGTTCATGTCCGCATCGACCGCCGCCGGAAACTTCCTGTTACGACGTTGCTCTATGCGCTTGGTCTGGACTCTGAGGACATTCTCAATACGTTCTACAAGCATGTGAAATACACGAAGACCAAAGACGGCTGGAAACTTCCGTTTGATCCTGAGCGCTACCGTGGCTTTAAGCCTGAGCATGATTTGGTCAACGCTAAAGGCGGCGAAATCGTTGTTGAGGCGGGCCGTAAGATGACTCCACGGCTTTCTCGCAAGCTTGCTGAAGAAGGTCTGAAGGAGCTTCTCGTTCAGGACGCTGAGGTTATCGGCCGTTATATGGCTGAAGAACTCGTCAATCTTGAAACAGGTGAGATCTTTGCTGAAGCAGGTGAGGAAATTACCGAAGAGCTTCTCGAAACTCTCGTTGACGCGGGTGCGAGCGAAATCAATACGCTCGATATTGACCATGTGAACACGGGTGCCTTCATCCGCAACACATTGGCTGTCGACAAGGCGACAGACAGAGAGCAGGCGCTCTACGATATCTATCGTGTGATGCGTCCTGGTGAGCCGCCGACCCTTGATACGGCTGATGCTCTGTTCCACAGCCTGTTCTTTGATCCTGAGCGTTATGACCTGTCAGCCGTTGGTCGCGTGAAGATGAATATGCGCCTCAACCTTGATGCGGAAGACACTGTTCGTGTTCTGCGCAAAGAAGACATCATCGAAGTGATCCGGACGATCGTCGGTCTGCGTGATGGTCGCGGCGAAATTGATGACATCGATAATCTTGGCAACCGGCGTGTGCGTTCGGTTGGTGAGCTGATGGAAAATCAGTACCGCATCGGTCTGCTTCGTATGGAGCGGGCGATCAAGGAACGGATGAGCTCTGTCGACATCGACACAGTCATGCCGCATGACCTGATCAATGCGAAACCGGTTGCGGCGGCTGTTCGTGAGTTTTTTGGCTCTTCGCAGCTGTCCCAGTTTATGGACCAAACGAACCCGCTCTCAGAGATTACGCATAAGCGCCGTCTTTCAGCGCTTGGGCCGGGTGGTCTGACCCGTGAGCGTGCGGGCTTTGAAGTCCGTGACGTGCATCCAACTCACTATGGTCGTATCTGTCCGATTGAGACTCCTGAAGGACCAAATATTGGTCTGATCAACTCGCTCGCGACTTTTGCACGTGTTAACAAGTATGGCTTTATCGAAAGCCCATACCGGCGTGTGGTTGATGGCAAGGTGACCGACGACACGGTTTACCTGTCGGCCATGGAGGAAGCTCGCTACCGGGTCGCGCAAGCGAATGTGCCCATTGGTGCCGATGGCAAGCTTCAGGATGACCTTCTGAACTGTCGTATCGACGGTGACTTCGAGATGGTCCCGCCTGAGCAGGTTGACCTGATCGACGTGTCGCCAAAACAGATTGTGTCTGTTGCGGCAGCTCTCATTCCATTCCTTGAAAACGATGACGCGAACCGCGCTCTTATGGGCTCGAACATGCAGCGTCAGGCGGTGCCACTGGTGAAGGCTGAAGCGCCGTTCGTTGGTACGGGCATGGAAGAGATCGTGGCACGTGATAGTGGTGCTGCGATTGCGGCCCGCCGGACCGGTGTTGTCGACCAGGTAGATGCGACACGTATCGTTATCCGTGCAACTGAAGAAACGGACCCTGGCAAGCCTGGGGTTGATATCTACAATCTGCGCAAGTTCCAGCGCTCGAACCAAAACACCTGCATCAACCAGCGTCCGCTGGTGCGTGTCGGCGACCGGATCAATGGTGGCGACATCATTGCCGATGGTCCGTCCACGGATCTTGGGGAGCTGGCTCTTGGTCGGAACGTGCTCGTCGCGTTCATGCCTTGGAATGGCTACAACTTTGAGGACTCCATCCTGATTTCCGAACGGATCGTGCGGGATGATGTGTTCACATCTATTCACCTCGAAGAGTTCGAAGTGATGGCGCGTGATACGAAGCTTGGGCCTGAAGAGATTACGCGGGACATTCCAAACGTTGGTGAGGAAGCGCTTCGCAATCTTGATGAGGCGGGTATCGTTTACATCGGTGCTGAAGTTGGTCCATCCGACATTCTCGTCGGTAAGATCACGCCGAAGGGTGAGAGCCCAATGACGCCGGAAGAAAAACTTCTGCGCGCCATCTTCGGTGAGAAGGCATCTGATGTTCGCGATACATCGCTTCGTCTGCCCCCTGGTGTAACAGGGACGGTTGTTGAGGTTCGTGTGTTTAACCGCCACGGCGTTGACAAAGATGAACGCGCCATGTCGATTGAACGAGACGAAATCGAACGTCTTGCAAAAGACCGGGATGACGAACTCGCGATCCTTGAGCGGAACGTTTATGGCCGTCTTCAGGAAATTCTGACAGGCAAAGAAGTGGTTTCCGGACCAGCTGATCTTGCGGTCGGTGCCAAAGTTTCGAAGGCTGACCTGGATGGATTGTCTAAGGGGCAGTGGTGGCAGATTGCGGTTGGTAATGAAAAAGCCATGTCCGAAATCGAAGCTCTGAAGCGTCAGTATGACGAGTCCAAAGCGCGCCTCGAAGCACGCTTTGAGGACAAGGTCGACAAGCTTCAGCGTGGTGATGAGTTGCCGCCTGGTGTCATGAAAATGGTCAAAGTCTTCGTTGCTGTGAAGCGTAAGCTTCAACCTGGTGACAAGATGGCTGGTCGTCACGGCAACAAGGGTGTGATCTCTCGCATCGTGCCAGTGGAAGACATGCCTCACCTGGAAGATGGAACACAGGTTGATGTGGTGCTCAATCCTCTCGGGGTGCCGAGCCGCATGAATGTCGGGCAGATCCTTGAAACCCATCTGGGTTGGGCCTCGCACGGTATTGGGCGGAAGGTGACCCAGGCGCTTGAAATTTATCAGCGTGAAAACAGCACCGCTGTTCTGCGTGAGACGTTGGACAAGGTTTATGAGGGCGATGAGACATATGCATCGCTTGATGAACCTGCTCTTATCGAGATGGCTGGTAACCTCCGTAATGGTGTGCCGTTTGCGACACCGGTCTTTGATGGGGCCCATGAGCCAGACGTAGTGACCCAGCTTGAGAATGCGGGTCTTGGACATTCCGGTCAGGTCACTCTTTATGATGGCCGGACAGGGGAGACCTTCGACCGTGATGTAACGGTTGGGTACATCTACATGCTGAAACTGCATCACCTTGTCGATGACAAGATCCATGCACGCTCCATCGGTCCATACAGTCTCGTCACGCAGCAGCCATTGGGTGGTAAGGCCCAGTTCGGCGGTCAGCGCTTCGGTGAGATGGAAGTGTGGGCGCTTGAAGCTTATGGCGCTGCCTACACGTTGCAGGAAATGTTGACCGTGAAATCGGATGACGTTGCCGGTCGTACCAAGGTCTATGAAGCAATCGTTCGTGGTGATGACACGTTCGAAGCGGGTATCCCGGAAAGCTTCAATGTCCTTGTGAAAGAGATGCGTTCTCTCGGCCTCAATGTTGAGCTGATAGACCGGCCAGCGAGCTAAGATTTAGACGGGCGCACCTTCAGCGCCCGTCGATTGCTCCTCTCGCAGGAGCGGATATGAATTTGAATTGGGGCGATGCTGACGGGCCCTGTCGGTATCTCTAAATCCCCTAAAGGTCTTTTTGACCGATCAGGGTCCGAACCGAGGAGAAGTCCATGAACCAAGAGGTCATGAACCTTTTCAATCCAACTGCGCCAGCTCAGACGTTTGAGCAGATCCAGATTTCGCTCGCCAGCCCAGAGCGTATTCTTTCCTGGTCATATGGCGAGATCAAAAAGCCAGAGACAATCAACTACCGGACATTTAAGCCGGAGAAGGATGGTCTCTTCTGTGCGCGGATTTTCGGGCCGATCAAGGATTACGAATGCCTTTGCGGCAAATACAAGCGGATGAAGTATAAAGGCATCATCTGCGAAAAATGCGGTGTTGAAGTTACGCTGACCAAAGTCCGCCGCGAGCGCATGGGCCATATTGAGCTCGCCGCGCCGGTTGCACACATTTGGTTCCTGAAGTCGCTGCCATCACGCATCGGTTTGTTGATGGACATGACGCTCAAGGATCTTGAGCGGGTTCTCTATTTTGAGAATTACATTGTTGTTGAGCCAGGCCTCACGCCGCTTAAAGAGAAGCAGCTTCTCTCTGAAGAAGAGTTTCTTGATGCGCAGGACGAGTACGGCCCTGACAGCTTTACCGCTGGGATTGGCGCGGAAGCCATTCGCGACATGATGGAAGGTCTCGATCTTGAAAAGATCGCTGCTGGCCTGCGTGTCGAAATCGCTGAAGCAACCACAGAGCTGAAGCCTAAGAAACTGGCTAAGCGCCTGAAGGTGATCGAAGCCTTCATCCATTCAGGCAACCGTCCAGAGTGGATGATCCTGAAGGTTGTGCCGGTTATTCCGCCAGAGCTGCGTCCTCTTGTGCCGCTTGATGGTGGTCGTTTCGCGACGTCTGACCTTAATGATCTGTATCGTCGGGTGATCAACCGGAACAATCGTCTTAAGCGTTTGATGGAGCTTCGTGCACCAGACATCATCATCCGTAACGAAAAGCGGATGTTGCAGGAATCTGTCGATGCGCTCTTTGACAATGGCCGTCGTGGCCGTGTCATTACCGGTGCCAACAAGCGTCCGCTGAAGTCACTTGCCGACATGCTTAAAGGTAAGCAGGGCCGGTTCCGTCAGAACCTGCTTGGTAAGCGCGTCGACTATTCCGGTCGTTCCGTGATCGTGGTTGGCCCGGAGCTTAAGCTGCATCAGTGCGGCCTGCCGAAGAAGATGGCGCTTGAGCTCTTCAAGCCGTTCATCTATTCGCGCCTTGAAGCCAAAGGCCTCAGTGCGACGGTGAAACAAGCTAAAAAGCTTGTGGAGAAGGAGCGGCCCGAAGTCTGGGACATTCTTGAAGAAGTGATCCGGGAACATCCCGTTCTTCTTAACCGTGCGCCAACACTTCACCGTTTGGGCATCCAGGCTTTTGAACCTGTGTTGATCGAGGGTAAGGCCATTCAGCTGCACCCACTGGTCTGTGCTGCGTTTAACGCTGACTTTGACGGTGACCAAATGGCGGTTCACGTACCGCTTTCGCTGGAAGCTCAGTTGGAAGCCCGTGTTCTTATGATGTCGACTAACAATATTCTGCACCCAGCTAACGGGTCGCCGATCATTGTGCCGTCGCAGGACATCGTGCTTGGCCTCTATTACATCTCGCAGATGAAGGACAATGAGCCTGGCGAAGGTATGCTCTTCTCAGATATCTCTGAGATCGAACACGCGCTCGACAATGGGCTCGTCACGCTGCACGCCAAGATCAAAGCGCGCTGGACGACGAAAGACGAAGAGGGGAATCTGGTTTCCCATGTCGTTGACTCAACACCTGGCCGCATGTTGATCGCTGAGGTTCTTCCAAAGAACCACAAGGTGCCGTTTGATCTGATCAACCGTCTTCTAACGAAGCGGGAAATCTCCAATACGATCGACGTAGTCTACCGCCACTGCGGTCAGAAGGAGACTGTGATCTTCTGTGACCAGATTATGGGCCTCGGTTTCCGCCAGGCCTGTCGTGCAGGCATCTCTTTCGGTAAGGATGACATGATCATCCCTGCCGAGAAGGAAGGTCTTGTTGAAGAGACACGGTCACTCGCTAAGGAATATGAACAGCAGTACATTGACGGTCTGATCACTCAGGGTGAGAAGTACAATAAGGTTGTTGATGCCTGGGCGAAGTGTACGGACAAAGTTGCCGACACGATGATGGACAAAATTTCGTCTGTTCAGATCGACGAAGAAACCAATCGCGAAGAACCGATCAACTCGATCTACATGATGGCCCATTCTGGCGCGCGTGGTTCGCCTACGCAGATGCGTCAGCTTGCTGCGATGCGTGGCCTGATGGCCAAGCCTTCTGGTGAGATTATCGAAACACCGATTATCTCGAACTTTAAAGAAGGTCTGACCGTTCTTGAGTACTTCAACTCAACTCACGGTGCGCGTAAAGGTCTTGCTGATACGGCGCTTAAGACTGCGAACTCCGGATATTTGACTCGTCGTTTGGTTGACGTTGCGCAGGATTGCATTGTTATCGAAGAGGATTGCGGAACCAAGAACGGCATCACACTTGGTGCGGTGATCGAATCTGGTGAAGTGACAGTCTCTCTTGGGCAGCGTGTTCTCGGACGGACACCAGTTGATGATATTCTGCATCCCGCAACAGGCGAGGTTCTGTTCAAGGCTGCTCATCTCCTGGACGAAGCTGACGTGGACGTTCTGGAGGAAGCAAACATCGAGGAGCTGCGTATCCGCTCTGGTCTGACTTGTGAAACCCGGAACGGCATCTGTGCAACTTGCTATGGTCGTGACCTCGCGCGCGGAACGCCGGTCAATATGGGTGAGGCGGTCGGTGTGATCGCGGCTCAGTCGATTGGGGAACCTGGCACACAGCTCACCATGCGGACATTCCACATTGGCGGTACGGCACAGGTTGTCGATACGTCGTTCCTGGAATCAAACCATGCTGGGACAGTGCGGATTGCAAATCGTAACATCGTGAAAGACTCCTCCGGGGCTCTGATCGTGATGGGCCGGAACGTGCAGATCCAGATCCTGGATGAGCACGGCAATGAGCGTTCTTCCAACAAACTTACCTATGGTTCGCGTTTGCGGGTCGATGATGGCGAGAAGGTTGAGCGTGGTCAGCGTATTGCTGAATGGGATCCGTACACGGTTCCAATCGCGACGGAAGTGAACGGTGTTGCTGCGTTCGAAGATTTGGTCGAGGGCATGTCTATCCGCGAAGTTACTGACGAAGCGACAGGGATTTCCCAGCGCGTTGTTATTGACTGGCGGACAAGCCCGAAAGCTGCAGAGCTTCGTCCAGCGGTTGTTGTGAAGGGAAGCGACGGCGAAGTGCTGAAGCTTTCCAATGGCAATGATGCTCGGTTCTTGCTCTCAGTGGATGCGATCTTGTCGGTTGAAGCTGGTGCGGACGTTCATGCTGGTGACGTGCTTGCACGTATCCCAACTGAGGGTGCGAAGACACGTGACATTACCGGTGGTCTGCCACGGGTTGCTGAGCTCTTCGAAGCGCGTCGTCCGAAGGACCATGCGATCATCTCCGAAGGGACCGGTAAGGTCGAGTTTGGGCGCGACTACAAGAACAAGCGCCGGGTCATGGTTCACCCAGAAGATGGTGGGGATCCGTGGGAGTATCTCATCCCGAAAGGCAAGCACATTACTGTGCAAGAAGGCGATATCATCGAGAAGGGCGAATACCTGCTTGATGGTCACCCGGCACCGCACGATATTCTTGCCATCTCGGGTGTTGAGGAACTTGCAACCTACCTCGTGAACGAAGTTCAGGACGTTTATCGTCTGCAGGGTGTGGGCATTAACGACAAGCACATTGAGGTGATTGTTCGTCAGATGCTCCAGAAGGTCGAAATCACCAATCCAGGTGATGCGCCTTACCTTTCAGGTGAGCAGGTTGACCGGATCGAGCTTGACGAGATCAATGATCGTCTGCGTGCGGAAGGTAAGGAAGAAGGGTCGGGCACACCGGTTCTGCTTGGTATTACCAAAGCGTCGCTACAGACACGTTCGTTCTTCTCTGCGGCATCCTTCCAGGAAACCACACGCGTTCTTACGGACGCTGCGGTGAACGGAAAGGTCGACGAACTGCACGGCTTGAAAGAGAACATCATTGTGGGTCGCTTGATCCCTGCCGGTACTGGACGGGTTGTTGAGTTGCTGCGCAGTGAAGCGACAGAGCGTGATGAGAAGATCCTGCAGGAGCAAATTGAGACTGGTGTGATCGCCGCTCCGGAGGAAGTTCCAGCAGAAGCTGTCGCTGATGAGGTGATTGAGGTGGCTCCAGCGCCGGAAGCACCCACCGAGGGCGCTTAATGGTCGCGGCAATGATGCCAATCTTGAGACAGAAAGCCGCTGCGTTTCGACGCGGCGGCTTTTTGCTTTTTGGGGCACTGTTTTTGCTGACCCTCGCCATTTCGGTCTATGCCGAAGAGCCAAGTCCGGCGGAGCCTAGCGGCGAAGAGCGGCAAGAAGTCTTACGCGACTTTGTGCTTGCCAATGTAGAGTTCACACTGCTGCATGAAATCGGGCACGCACTGATTCATCAGTTCCCTATTCCCCTATTTGGGCGGGAAGAGGACGCTGCGGATCAAATGGCGACCACCTTCATGATCCTTCGCCACAATACGGATATTGATCCGACTGCTATGAACAAGCTGCTCATGGTTTCGGTTGAGTGGCTGTCAGAGTGGGAAGATGAGGCGCGGGCGCCAGGCGGGAATGCTCATGCATTCTGGGACAGTCACTCTCTGGCCATTCAGCGGTTCTACAATGTGAACTGCCTCCTTTTTGGGGCAAACCCGGATGAGCTTTCTTTTCTTCTGGATACAGAGATGTTGCCAGCGGAAAGAGGCTTTGATTGTGAGCAAGCCTACAGCCAAGCCTTTGAGGCCAACCTCTGGTTGCTGAAATCCTTTGCGCGGAGCGAAACCTCGCTCGTGCCTTACAACGGGATAGTGGTCGAATATGAGGCAACGCGGAATCCGCGGCATGAGATGGTGCGCCGGTGGCTGATTGAGTCTGGAATGGTGCAGGGGGTTACCTCCCGGGCGACAGAGTTTTTTGCTTGGCCCCAACCCGTCCGGCTTTTCTTTGACAACTGCCCCGGGAGTGCCGAGGCCTACTACAATCGAAATGTCTCTGAGATAGTGATTTGTTATGAGCTGCTCGACGTTTTTCTTGAGAGGTCGGAGATTTTCGTGAGCCGTAGTGCCGTCGCTGTCTGTGCCAATGCTGGTTTGAGGCGCCTCTATGGGGAAAGTTTTGGCTGTGGGAACCGCCCGGAAGACTGAGTTGTAGAATGAGGGGAGACTGCGATGCGTGCTTTTGGCCTTATGGGGATGTGCCTGATCTTACTAATAGGGACGGGTAGCCTTACCTCCGCCCAGACCTTTGATCTGGTGATCGCGAACGGTCGGGTTATTGATCCAGAGACTGGTCTTGATGCTGTACGACATGTGGGCGTTCACCAGGGCGAGATCATTGCCATCTCTGAGGAGGCGCTTTCGGGCATGCAGGTGCTCGATGCTCGCGGGCAGATCGTGGCACCGGGCTTTATCGACATTCATAGCCATTCGCCCTCCCGCTTGGGAAGCGCAATCCAGGTGCTAGATGGTGTCACGACCCAGCTCGATCTTGAAGCTGGGGCTTTTCCAGTATCCGCCTATGGGGAGCATTTTGCCGGAGGGACGCCGATCAACTTTGGAGCCTCTGTCGCTCATTTTGCTGTTCGAACGAAAGTTATTGAAGACCGCGACGTGCCGTATCTCTTCAGTGGCATGTCGCTGATGCAAGGCGGCGCTGCCTTTGTTCAGGAGGCGACACCTGCCCAGATTGAAGAGATGCGCGACCTGCTAAATCAGGGTCTGGATGAGGGCGGTCTCGGCATTGGCATCCTGCTTGATTATATGAGCGTTGCGGTCAACGAGGCGGAGCTGCGCATGATCTTTGAGGTTGCGGGCTCTCGGGATGTGCCGATTGCCGTGCATGTCCGACGGGGATATGCCGGAGATCCGGCGGGACTGATTGAGATTATCGCCTTGGCGGAAGAGACTGGTGCGCCGGTTCTCATCAATCATATCACCCACAGTGCAATGCACGCGGTGCCAGAGTGGCTTGCTCTTATTGATGAAGCGAATGCCCGCGGTGCTCGCCTAACAACGGAAACGCTTTCCTATGCGGCGGGGGGTACCAGCATCTCCGCTGCAGTGTTCAACCGGGATTGGCAGAAAATCTTCAATATCGAGTATTCCAATGTCCAGTGGACTGCAACAGGAGAGTGGCTCACGGAGGAAAGCTGGCAGAGGTACCGGGCGGAGCAGCCAACGGGCATGGTCAACCATCACTATGTTAAGGAAGACTGGATTGAGTCAGCCCTTGCCTGGCCGGGCATGATGGTCGCAACGGATGTAACACCGGCGCTTGATCGGGATGTTCTGGCAAACCCCAATGGAGCTGGCACGTTTTCCCGGTTTTTGGGGCATTATGTGAGAGAGAGAAAGCTGATGTCCCTGTCTGAAGGGCTCGCACGGATCACGCTTTACCCGGCACAATGGCTTGAAAGCGTTGCGCCGCAATTTGCTCGCAAGGGGAGAGTCCAGGTCGGTGCTGATGCTGATTTGGTCATCTTTTCTGCAAGCGATATCCAGGAGGCCGCGACATATGGCGACCCATACCTGCCGCCTTTTGGCGTTTCCAAGGTGATTGTTGGCGGTCGGATTGTTGTAGACGGTGCGCAGGTTATCGAAGGCAGATATCCCGGCCAACGTCTGCTTGGGCAAGCACGTGCTGTTGACTAATCACCTGAGCAATCAGAACTGATTGAGTGGGATTTTTAGATATTGGACGCCGTTGTCTTCTGCTTGCGGCAACTGGCCCGCCTGAATGTTAACTTGCAGAGATGGGAAAATGAGCTGTGGCATGTTCAGTCCACTGTCTCTGTCTGTCCGCATCCTCACAAACTCGTCGCGGGTTTTGTTTGCAATGTGAATGTTGTGGTTGCGTTGTTCTTTGACAGTGGTTTCCCAAGCCGCCGCGCGCTCTGCGGGTGGGTAATCATGGCAGAGGAACATGCGGGTTTCCCCCGGCAGCTCTAGCAGTCGTTCTATCGAGTCGTAGAGCATGCCGGCATCGCCGCCAGGAAAATCACACCGGGCGGTTCCGTAGTCAGGCATGAAGAGGGTGTCCCCCACAAAGACTGCGTCTCCTATCAGGAAAGACACACAGGCAGGGGTGTGCCCTGGGGTGGCCATCACTGTCGCTGTCAGGTTTCCGATCTCGAAACGCTCGCCGCTGGCGAAGAGATTGTCGAAAGGACGGCCATCGACTGGCACAGGGTAGGACTGGTGGAAAACGGGATTGAACGTTTTCTGGACGGATGAAATGCTTCGGCCGACCCCGATAGGCGCATTTAGTTTTTCTTTTAAATAGTGGGCAGCGGTGAGGTGGTCGGCATGAATATGGGTTTCCAAAATCCACTCGACCTTCAAGTCCCTCTTTTTAACCTCGGCAATCAGTTTATCCGCCGATTTGGTACTCGTGCGGGCTGATGCCTGATCAAAATCGAGGACGGGGTCTAGGATGGCGGCAGCACCGGTCGTTGGATCAGTGACAATATGAGTGATGGTGTTGGTGGCGTTGTCAAAGTAGCTATGGACTTCTGGCTTGGTCTTTGAGGTTGGGCTGGGGCTTCGCCCATTCTGTGTTGCGGCGTCCATTCTAAGCTCTCCTATATTCATTTATACGAATATAGTTGTGAAATCTGAATCCACAAGAAAGAAATGTAAAAAAGAGTTGGGAATCAAATGGCCGATTCCCTTGAGTCATCCCCCTGTTTTATGGCGATGGGGCGGTGTTTTGAGGGTGGAAAAGGCGTTCTCTGGCCATGATCATCGTAATAATCTGAGTAGGGTGCGCGGGAAGACGAAAAACCGCACAAAATCTTCCATTTTCTTAATACTCGGGGTTGACGCCCCCGGGGGGCGACGGTAGGTTCCGCCAACTTTCGCGCCAGGCAGTAGGCGGTTACCGGTACTGATAACCGACAAACCTAAACGCTGACGCCCGAAATCGATGATAAGGACTGGGGCATGACCCTGGGTTTTCTCAGGGTCCTCTGCAAGTTTAGGCACTGGCATTAAGTGAATGTCGCATGTGTCTAATGGCCGTGTGCAACCTTAAGGGACTTTCCCGGTAGCACGCGGTTTTGTGTTTGGATGAACTAGAGGAACGGCAGAGCAATATGCCAACTATCCAACAACTGATCCGCAAGCCGCGCAAAGTGCCGGTGAAGCGAAACAAGGTGCCAGCGATGGAGGCTTGTCCTCAGAAGCGCGGCGTCTGCACACGTGTTTATACGACGACACCAAAGAAGCCGAACTCGGCTCTTCGTAAGGTTGCCCGTGTTCGTCTGACCAATGGTTTTGAAGTAACCAGCTATATCCCTGGTGAAGGTCATAACCTTCAAGAGCACTCCGTGGTGATGATCCGCGGCGGCCGTGTGAAGGATTTGCCCGGCGTTCGGTATCACATCATTCGTGGTGTGCTCGATACGCAGGGTGTGAAAGACCGTAAGCAGCGCCGTTCGAAATACGGCGCCAAGCGTCCTAAGTAAGGAATACGATAGATGTCGCGACGTCACCGCGCAGAGAAACGAGAAGTCATTCCTGACGCCAAGTTTGGTGATCTGGTTCTGACGAAATTCATGAATAGCCTCATGAAAGACGGCAAGAAGTCGACCGCTGAGCGGATCGTCTATGGTGCCTTCGACAAGATGGCTGAGAAGGGGACTGCTGATCCTCTCCGCACTTTCCATGAAGCTCTGGAAAATGTGATGCCGGCACTTGAGGTTCGTTCTCGCCGTGTTGGTGGTGCGACCTATCAGGTTCCTGTTGAGGTTCGTCCAGATCGTAAGCGCGCTCTCGCCATTCGTTGGTTGATTACAGCTGCACGCGGCCGGAACGAAAACACGATGGTTGACCGCTTGTCGGCGGAAATCCTCGATGCATCAAATAATCGCGGCTCTGCAGTGAAGAAGCGTGAAGACACGCATCGCATGGCAGAAGCGAACCGCGCCTTCTCACATTATCGCTGGTAAGCAGCAAGTTTAAGCGATTAGGCGCTTTAGAGGTTTAAGATCATGGCACGCCAGACAAAACTCGAGGACTACCGCAATATCGGCATTATGGCCCATATTGATGCGGGTAAGACCACGACGACGGAACGGATCCTCTACTACACAGGTAAGAGCCACAAAATCGGCGAAGTGCACGATGGTGCTGCGACGATGGACTGGATGGAGCAGGAGCAAGAGCGCGGGATTACGATTACATCCGCTGCGACAACCTGTTTCTGGAACGAAAAGCGCATCAACATCATTGATACACCTGGCCACGTGGACTTCACGATTGAAGTTGAGCGGTCGCTTCGTGTGCTTGATGGTGCAGTAGCGGTGTTTGACTCTGTTGCTGGTGTTGAGCCGCAGTCTGAGACTGTTTGGCGCCAGGCTGACCGTTATGCAGTTCCTCGTATGTGTTTCGTCAATAAGATGGACCGTATGGGCGCAGACTTCTTCCGCTGTGTGGAGATGATCGTTGACCGTCTCGGCGCGACACCTTTGGTGTTGCAACTGCCAATCGGTGCAGAAGCTGAATATGAAGGCCTCATTGATCTCATCAAGATGAAAGAGATCCTCTGGAAAGATGAGAACCTTGGTGCGGAATTCGAGTATGTCGATATTCGTGACTCGCTGAAGGACCAGGCTGCTGAATATCGTACTGCAATGGTCGAGGCTGCCGTGGAAATCGAAGATGAGGCTATGGAAGCCTATCTTGAGGGTAACGAGCCCGACGAAGAAACGCTGAAGCGCTGCATCCGTAAGGGTACAATCGAACAGAATTTTGTTCCGGTTCTCAACGGTACAGCGTTTAAGAATAAGGGCGTTCAGCCGCTTCTTGATGCTGTTGTTGATTTCATGCCATCACCGCTCGATGTTAAAGCGATTGACGGTATTGACGCTAAGACAGAAGAGGCCACCGTTCGTGAAGCCTCTGATGAAGCGCCGGCTTCTGCTCTTGCCTTTAAGATCATGAACGACCCATTTGTTGGTTCGCTGACATTTGCCCGCGTTTACTCTGGTGTATTCACCGCCGGTTCTGGTGTGTTGAATACCGTGAAGGACAAGCGTGAGCGCATCGGTCGTATGCTTCTGATGCACGCTAACAGCCGTGAAGAAGTGAAAGAAGCTTATGCTGGCGACATTGTTGCGCTTGCTGGTCTCAAAGACACCACAACAGGTGACACGCTTTGTGATCCAAACAGCCCTGTGATCCTGGAGCGGATGGAATTCCCAGATCCGGTTATCGAAGTTGCTGTTGAGCCTAAGACCAAGGTCGACCAAGAGAAAATGGGCATGGCGCTTGCGCGTCTCGCGCAGGAAGACCCATCGTTCCGCGTCTCATCTGATGAGGAAAGCGGCCAGACGATTATTGCTGGTATGGGCGAGCTTCATCTCGATATTCTTGTCGATCGCATGAAGCGTGAGTTCAAAGTCGAAGCGAATGTTGGTGCGCCGCAGGTTGCTTATCGTGAGACTTTCACAAAAGAAGCTGACATTGATTACACCCACAAGAAGCAGTCGGGTGGGTCTGGTCAGTACGCAAGAATTAAGATGATTATCACGCCGGGTGAGGTTGGCTCTGGCATGATCTTCAACAGCAAGATCGTTGGTGGGTCTATTCCGAAGGAATACATCCCTGGCGTTGAGAAGGGCGTTAAGAGTGTCGCTGAGAACGGTGTTCTTGCAGGCTTCCCTCTGATTGACTTTGAGGTCACCCTGACAGATGGCGCGTTTCATGATGTTGACTCCAGTGTTCTCGCATTCGAGATCGCAGCACGAGCAGCTATGCGTGAGATCGCTCCGAAGGCGGGTGCCAAGCTTCTCGAGCCCATTATGAAGGTCGAGGTGGTGACACCTGAAGACTATATGGGTGACGTGATTGGCGATTTGAGCAGTCGTCGCGGGCAGATTGCCGGCAGTGAAAACCGCGGTGTCGCGACAGCGATCAACGCCATGGTGCCACTCGCAAACATGTTTGGGTATGTGAACAATCTGCGCTCTATGTCGCAGGGCCGGGCGCAGTACACCATGCAATTCGATCACTATGAGCAAGTGCCGCAAGCGGTCTCTGATGAGATCCAAGCGAAACTCGCTTAATCAGCGAAGAACAATACAGTTCTGAGGGAGCCTTAAGATGGCCAAAGAGAAATTCGAGCGTAATAAGCCACACTGTAACATTGGCACGATTGGTCACGTTGACCACGGTAAGACGACGCTGACGGCGGCGATTACGAAAGTGCTGGCTGAAGCCGGTGGAGCAGAGTTTTCGGATTATGCAGATATCGACAAGGCGCCAGAAGAGAAGGCCCGCGGTATTACGATCTCGACTGCTCACGTTGAATATGAGACGGCAAACCGTCACTACGCCCACGTGGACTGCCCAGGTCACGCTGACTATGTGAAGAACATGATCACCGGTGCGGCTCAGATGGATGGTGGCATTCTTGTTGTGAACGCAGCTGATGGCCCAATGCCACAGACACGCGAGCACATTCTTCTTGCCCGTCAGGTTGGTGTTCCAGCGCTTGTTGTTTACCTGAACAAGGTTGACCAGGTTGATGACGAAGAGCTTCTTGAGCTCGTTGAAATGGAAGTACGTGAGCTTCTGACCGAATATGGCTTCCCTGGAGATGACATTCCAATCATCGCTGGTTCAGCTCTTGCAGCCCTTGAAGGCCGCGATGACAATATCGGTAAAGACAGCATCATGAAGCTGATGGAAGCGGTTGATGAAGCCATTCCACAGCCAGAGCGTGCGGTTAATCTGCCGTTCCTGATGCCAATCGAAGACGTGTTCTCGATCTCGGGTCGTGGCACGGTTGTAACGGGTCGTGTTGAGCGCGGTGTGATCAATGTTGGTGACGAGATTGAAATCGTCGGCATCAAAGACACGCAGAAGACGACCTGTACGGGTGTTGAAATGTTCCGCAAGCTGCTTGATAGCGGTGAAGCCGGTGACAATATTGGTGCTCTGCTTCGTGGTGTTGACCGCGAGCAGGTAGAGCGCGGCCAGGTTCTTTGTGCCCCTGGTTCGATCACGCCCCATACGAAGTTCAAGGCAGAAGCTTACATCCTGACGAAGGATGAAGGCGGACGTCACACACCATTCTTCACGAACTATCGTCCACAGTTCTACTTTCGGACGACAGACGTGACGGGTGTTGTGAGCCTTCCTGAAGGCACCGAAATGGTGATGCCAGGAGATAATATTGCAATTGAGGTTGAGCTGATTGCACCGATCGCCATGGAAGAGAAGCTTCGCTTCGCTATCCGTGAAGGCGGACGGACTGTCGGTTCCGGCGTCGTTTCCTCAATCATCGAGTAAGGATTAAGGGGCGCGGTGCCCACGTTGACGCCGCGCTTTCTTCTAGCCCCAGGGCGTAAGGACTGAACATGCAAAGTCAAAATATTCGGATCCGGTTGAAAGCCTTTGACCATCGTGTCTTAGACAATTCAACCAAAGAGATCGTGAATACCGCGAAACGGACTGGCGCAAATGTGCGCGGCCCAATTCCACTTCCGACACGGCTTGAGAAGTTCACCGTGCTCCGTGGACCGCACATCGACAAGAAGAGCCGCGAACAGTTCGAAATTCGGACACATAAGCGTCTTCTAGACATTGTCGACCCAACACCGCAAACGGTAGACGCTCTTATGAAGCTCGACCTGGCGGCCGGTGTCGATGTTGAGATCAAGCTCTAAGGGGACATTCGTCTCCAAACGATAAAAGGAATTGGGACCCATGCGTTCCGGTGTGATTGTTCAAAAACTGGGAATGACCCGCCTCTTCACTGAAGAGGGACGGCACGTACCTGTCACGGTACTGCGCCTCGACAATTGTCAGGTTGTTGCTCAGAGAACCGAAGAAAAGAACGGCTATTCAGCAGTCCAATTGGGCGCTGGGAAAGCCAAGGTAAAAAACACAACGCGTGCAGCACGCGGTCACTTCGCTGTGGCCCATGTTGAGCCGAAGCGGAAACTCGCTGAGTTCCGTGTCAGCGAAGACAATATGCTGGACGTGGGTGCAGAGATCACTGCTGACCACTTCATTTCCGGGCAGCGGGTCGATGCATCGGGCGTTTCGATCGGTAAAGGTTTTGCCGGTGCGATGAAGCGTCACAATTTTGGCGGCCTTCGGGCATCGCACGGTGTATCCATTTCGCACCGTAGCCATGGTTCGACCGGTCAGTGCCAGGATCCGGGTAAGGTCTTCAAAGGTAAGAAGATGGCCGGTCAGATGGGCTCTGTTCGTGTCACCACGCAGAACCTTGAGATCGTCAAGACGGATGTTGATCGTGGTCTGATCATGGTCAAGGGCGCAGTGCCAGGGTCCAAGGGTGGTTGGGTGTTCCTGCGGGACGCCGTGAAGAAGCCTCTTCCAGAAGGCGTGCCGATGCCGGCTGCTATTCGGGCGGGTGTGGAAGCTCCTGCGGCAGCAGAGGAAGCTCCTGCGGAAGCGCCCGCAGCTGACGAACAGAAGGATGACGCATCATGAAGGCGGATGTGACCACACTTGAGGCCAAGAAGGCCGGATCGGTCGACCTGCCGGACGAATTGTTCGCGCTGGAGCCTCGTGCTGATTTGCTGCACCGGATGGTGAACTACCAATTGGCGAAACGCCAGGCTGGTACGCACAAAACCAAAGGCCGGTCGGAGATCACAGGGACGACCAAGAAAATGTATCGCCAGAAGGGCACCGGTGGTGCGCGTCATGGTGATAAGAAGGTTCCGCAGTTCCGTGGCGGTGGCAAGGCGTTCGGGCCGGTTGTACGCAGCCATGCGATCGACATGCCTAAGAAGGTTCGCGCTTTGGCTCTTAAGCATGCGCTCTCAAGCAAGGTGAAGGCTGAAAAGCTGATCGTTTTGGAAGATGCGAAGTCGAAAGACGGCAAGACAGCTGCTCTGCGCGGCGCGCTGACGAAACTCGGTCTGACATCGGCTCTCATCATCGATGGGGCAGAAGTAGACGATAAGTTCGCCATGGCGTCTCGGAACATTCCATCAGTGGACGTTCTGCCGGTACAGGGCATCAACGTGTATGACATTTTGCGGCGTGACACTTTGGTCTTGACCAAAGCAGCGCTGGAAGGCCTGGAGGCTCGGTTCAAATGAGTGAAGCTCGTCATTATGACGCCATCCTCTCTCCGGTAATCACCGAGAAGTCGACACTGGCATCAGAGCATAACCAGGTTGTATTCCGGGTGCCGCTTGATGCTACGAAGCCTCAGGTAAAGGCAGCTGTTGAAAAGCTGTTCAGCGTGAAGGTGAAAGCGGTGAATACGCTTCGCCAGCAAGGCAAGCTGAAGCGGTTCCGCGGCGTGAGCGGGAAGCAGGGCGACTACAAGAAAGCAATTGTGACACTTGAAGACGGTCACTCCATTGATGTGAGCACCGGTCTTTAAGGACGGCAGCAAAAGCGAAAGCTGAGACGTTATGGCACTAAAACAATATAAACCTTCCAGCCCGGGACAGCGTGGCCTCGTTCTCGTCGACAAGTCGGCGCTTTGGAGCGGCAAGCCTGTTAAGAAGCTGACCGAAGGCCTGACAAAATCAGGCGGCCGGAACAATCACGGGCGTATCACAGCGCGTCGTCGGGGTGGTGGTCACAAGCGGACCTATCGGGTTATCGATTTCAAGCGGACGAAGCAGGACATTCCAGCTGTCGTTGAGCGCCTGGAATATGACCCAAACCGCACGGCCTTTATTGCGCTGATCAAATATGAAGATGGCGAGCAGGCATATATCATTGCGCCACAGCGATTGGCTGAAGGCGACACGGTGATCTCTGCAGAGCGCGCCGACGTTAAGCCCGGCAATGCGATGCCAATGAAGAACATTCCTGTTGGCACAATCATCCACAATGTGGAGCTGAAGCCAGGCAAGGGTGCTCAGATTGCACGGTCTGCTGGGACGTATGTTCAGCTGGTTGGTCGTGACGGTGGTTTCGCTATTGTCCGCCTGTCATCAGGTGAACAGCGTCTCATCCGTGGAGAGTGCATGGCCAGCATTGGTGCTGTGTCGAACCCGGATCAGTCAAACATCACGCTGGCTAAAGCGGGTCGTAACCGCTGGCTCGGCAAGCGTCCATCGGTTCGCGGTGTGGCTATGAACCCTGTCGACCACCCGCATGGTGGTGGTGAAGGTCGGACCTCAGGTGGTCGTCATCCTGTGACTCCTTGGGGTAAGCCAACCAAGGGCAAGCGGACTCGGAAAAACAAATCGACGGATAAGTACATCGTACGCAGCCGTCACCAGCGTCGTAAGTAAGGTAAGAGCTCATGACACGTTCTGTCTGGAAAGGTCCGTTTGTCGACGGATATATCCTGAAGAAAGCCGAAGCGTCTCGCGAGTCGGGTCGTAAGGAAGTGATCAAGATCTGGAGCCGTCGCTCTACGATCCTGCCTCAGTTCGTTGGCCTGACTTTTGGCGTACATAACGGCCAGAAGCATGTTCCGGTAAATATTTCCGAGGACATGGTTGGTCATAAGTTCGGTGAATTTGCTCCGTCACGGACCTATTTCGGTCACGCGTCGGACAAAAAAGCGAAAAGGAAGTAAGCCATGGGGAAGTCGTCACAACCACGGCGCCTGGCTGATAATGAGGCAATGGCAAAGGGCCGTATGATCCGCACCAGCGGGCAGAAGCTCAACCTTGTCGCTCAGACCATTCGGGGACAGAAAGTGGAACGCGCGATCGCGGACCTTTCCTTCTCGCCGAAGCGGATCGCCAAGGACGTTAAGAAGGTGCTGGAAAGCGCCGTCGCGAATGCAGAGAACAATCACGATTTGGACGTGGATGATCTCATCGTGTCGGAAGCTTACGTCGGCAAGAACCTGATGATGAAACGGTGGCGCCCGCGTGCACGTGGTCGTGTTGGCAAGATCATGAAGCCTTTCAGCGAGATCACGATTGTGGTGCGCCAAGTTGAGGAAAAAGCCTAATGGGTCAGAAAGTTAATCCAATTGGCCTGCGCCTGGGGATCAACCGCACTTGGGACTCCCGCTGGTTTGCTGGACGTCACGAGTATGGCGACCTGCTGCACGAAGACCTCAAGATCCGTAAGTATCTTGAGAAGACTTTGAAGCAGGCTGGTGTCAGCAAGATTGTTATCGAACGTCCGCACAAGAAGTGCCGGGTTGCGATCCACTCAGCGCGTCCTGGCGTGGTGATTGGCAAGAAGGGTGCAGACATTGAAAAGCTGCGCCGCAAAATCGGCACGATGACGGACTCAGAAGTCCATCTGAATATTGTCGAAGTTCGCAAGCCCGAAATTGATGCGACGCTTGTTGCAGAAAACATTGCTCAGCAGCTTGAGCGCCGTGTGGCGTTCCGTCGGGCAATGAAGCGGGCGGTCCAGTCAGCCATGCGTCTCGGCGCTGGCGGCATCCGGATCAACTGCGCGGGTCGTCTTGGTGGTGCTGAGATTGCTCGGACTGAATGGTATCGCGAGGGCCGTGTGCCGCTTCACACGCTTCGCGCTGATATCGACTATGGCGTTGCATCCGCTCATACAGCTTATGGGGTTTGCGGCATCAAGGTTTGGATTTTCAAAGGTGAAATCCTTGAGCACGATCCGATGGCTCATGAACGACGTGCCCTCGAAGGTGGTGGAGATAACCGCCGTCGGGACTCAAAGTAAGCCAGCGCTCAAGCGAAGAGAGTTAAACGATGCTGCAACCGAAACGTACAAAGTTCCGCAAGGCTCATAAGGGCCGGATTAAAGGAACTGCAAAAGGTGGTACGGCGCTAACATTTGGCGCTTATGGCCTTAAGGCTCTTGAACCAGAGCGGGTAACCGCGAGGCAGATCGAAGCCGCTCGTCGAGCCATTACGCGTCATATGAAGCGTGCTGGCCGTGTGTGGATCCGGATTTTCCCGGATGTGCCGGTTTCGAAGAAGCCGACAGAAGTTCGGATGGGTAAAGGTAAGGGTACGCCTGAATATTGGGCGGCCCGTGTGAAACCCGGTCGGATCATGTTCGAGATTGATGGCGTGTCACACGAGATCGCCGAAGAAGCGTTGCGGCTTGGTGCTGCGAAGCTTCCGATTAAGACACGGTTTGTAACGCGACCTGGCGACCAGGCTTAAGAGCATTGTGCTCCACGGTTGAGAAGAGGATGAGGCCATGAAGGCCAGTGAGATTAGAGATATGACGCCGGATCAACTCGACGACGAGATTGTGAAGCTGAAGAAGGAGCAGTTCAATCTGCGCTTCCAGGCAGCAAGTGGTCAGTTGGAGAATACGGCGCGCATTCGGCAGGTTCGCCGCGACATTGCTCGGATCATGACGATCCAGCAGTCGCTCGTAGCCCAAGCCGCTAAGTAAGGGTTCGATCATGCCAAAGCGAATTTTGCAGGGCGTCGTAGTAAGCGACAAAAACGACAAGACCATCGTGGTCAAGGTCGAGCGTCGTTTCACAGATCCACTGCTGAAAAAGACCGTTCGTCGGTCAAAGAAATATCACGCACACGATGAGGGCAATGCTCACAAAGTGGGTGAGATGGTATCGATCCGGGAATGCCGGCCGGTATCAAAGAATAAGACTTGGGAAGTAATCGGGAATGAAGCTTAAGTCGCAAGACTTGGTTTCTACCCAGTGAGAACGGGCATTTAGCCATGATTCAGATGCAAACAAATCTGGGCGTCGCTGACAATTCAGGCGCAAAACGCGTTCAGTGCATCAAGGTGTTGGGCGGCTCGAAGCGTAAATACGCTTCTGTAGGCGACATCATCGTGGTCAGCGTGAAAGAAGCGATCCCCCGGGGTCGTGTAAAGAAGGGCGACGTCATGAAGGCTGTCGTCGTGCGCACTGCGAAAGACATTCACCGCGCTGATGGCAGCACAATCCGTTTCGACGGAAATGCCGCTGTCCTGATTAACGCGCAGGGTGAACCAGTAGGGACCCGTATTTTCGGCCCTGTCACTCGTGAGCTGCGTGCGAAGAACCACATGAAAATCGTTTCCCTCGCACCGGAGGTGATCTGATGGCTGCGAAGATAAAAAAGGGTGACAAGGTCATCGTGTTGGCTGGCAAAGACAAGGGTAAGCAGGGCGAAGTGCTCGGCGTATTCCCTCAAGAGGGCCGGGTTCTTGTACAGGGCGTAAATCTTGTGAAGCGCCATGAGCGACAGACACAGACCAGTGCTGGCGGCATCGCGACACGCGAAGCGAAGCTCGACTTGTCGAATATCGCTTATGTCGACCCTAAGTCGGGTGAAGCCACTCGCGTAGGTTTCAAGGTTTTGGAAGACGGCAAAAAAGTCCGTGTTGCCAAAGCATCAGGAGAAGTGATCGATGGCTGAGGGATACGAACCCCGCCTCAAAGGCGTATACAACGATAAGGTGCGGCCTGCGCTTCAGGAGAAGTTCAACTACACCAACAATATGATGGTGCCCAAGCTGGACAAGGTTGTCCTGAACATGGGTGTCGGTGAAGCAGTTGGCGACTCTAAGAAGATCAAGTCTGCGCTTGAAGACCTTGGTCTTATCGCAGGTCAAAAAGCCGTCGCGACAAAAGCTAAGACGTCGATCGCTGGCTTTAAGCTTCGTGAAGATATGAACATCGGGTGCAAAGTAACCCTTCGCAAAGACCGGATGTTTGAATTTCTTGACCGCCTTGTGACAGTGGCTCTGCCGCGGGTACGTGACTTTCGCGGCCTGAATGACAAGAGCTTTGACGGGAATGGTAACTACGCAATGGGCTTGAAAGAGCACATCGTGTTCCCGGAAATCGACTACGACAAAGTGGACGAAGTTTGGGGTATGGACGTTGTTGTCTGTACGACGGCGAAGACAGATGACGAAGCGCGGGAATTGCTCAAGGGCATCAACTTCCCGTTTGCAGCTCAGGATTAATCGTTGGCCTGCGCGGGAAGCGCAGGTTCACCGGAGGTAAGAATGGCTAAGAAAAGCAGCGTTCTAAAAGACCAGAAGAAGCGTAAATTGGTCGCCAAGTACGCAAACAAGCGTGCAGCACTCAAGGCGATTGCTGACGACAAGTCTCTGACGGTCGAAGAGCGTTTTAAGGCTCGGTTGAAACTTGCAGAGTTGCCACGCAATTCGTCGAAGACACGCGTGCGTAACCGCTGTGAAGTCAGTGGCCGTCCACGTGCCTATTATCGCAAGCTGAAGATGTCGCGTATCGCGCTTCGGGAACTGGGCTCCAAAGGCCTGATCCCCGGCTTAGTCAAGTCAAGTTGGTGAGGAGAGAGATCGCATGTCTATGACAGATCCCCTCGGAGATATGCTGACCCGTATTCGCAATGCTGCGATGCGCGGGAAAGGCAATGTGAAAACTCCGGCGTCTAAATTGCGGGGCCGGGTGCTCGATGTTCTAGAGGATGAAGGTTACATCCGCGGATATTCGCGCACTGATTTCGATGGCGGGAAAGCCGAATTCGAAATCGAGCTCAAGTATCACGAAGGCCGTCCGGTTATTCGGGAGATCTCCCGAGTTTCGACCCCAGGTCGTCGCGTATATTCATCGGTGAAGGATATTCCAGCTGTGCATAACGGCCTGGGCATCTCGATCCTGTCGACACCGAAGGGTGTCATGTCAGACTCAGTCGCCCGTGACGAAAATGTCGGTGGCGAAGTACTCTGCCGCGTCTTCTAGAGACGCGCGGTAAACGGACGGGTTAGGAAGCAACCATGTCACGAATTGGCAAACAACCCATCGCTGTGCCAGGCGGCGTAACCGTCAATATTGACGGTCAGAATCTGGTGGTTAAGGGCCCCAAAGGCGAGATGTCTATGACACTTGTCGACGAGGTGACCCTCGTTCAGGGCGATGATGGGCTTACAGTAACGCCGCGGGATGAGACACAGCGCGCACGCGCAATGTGGGGCATGCAGCGGACATTGGTACAGAACATTGTTACAGGTGTAACAGAGGGCTTTACCAAGCGGCTTGAAATCAACGGGGTTGGATACAGAGCTCAGATGCAGGGCAAAGACCTGCAGCTTGCTCTTGGCTTCAGCCATGACGTTGTTCACAAGATCCCAGAAGGCATTCAGGTGAAGACGCCTAAGCCGACAGAGATTGAGATTTCGGGCATGGACAAGCAGTCTGTTGGCCAGGTGGCCGCGGAGATCCGGGCGTACCGTCCGCCAGAGCCTTACAAAGGCAAGGGTGTGAAGTACGAAGACGAATATATCTTCCGTAAGGAAGGCAAGAAGAAGTAATCGAGCCATGGGCAAGAAACTGACACTTCAAGATCGACGCAAGCAGCGCAATCGCGCAAAGCTTCGCAAGCTGGCTGGTGGCCGTCCGCGGCTATCTGTCTATCGTTCATCACAGCATATCTATGCTCAGGTGATTGATGATATCGAGGGCAAAACGATTGCGTCTGCCTCGACCAAGGACAAAGAGTTCAAGGGCGACAAGGGGACGAACACGAGCGCAGCAGCTGAAGTTGGCAAGCTCGTGGCGAAACGCGCATCTGATGCTGGCGTCAATGACGTCATCTTCGACCGCGGTGGGTATGTTTATCATGGCCGGGTGAAAGCTCTGGCAGAGGGTGCCCGCGAGGGCGGCCTCAACTTCTAAAGGACGTTTATCGTGGCACGCAGAGAATCTCGGGATCGGGACGAACGTGATAGCGAATTTGTGGACAAGCTGGTTCACATTAATCGCGTCGCCAAAGTTGTTAAGGGTGGCCGTCGCTTCGGCTTCGCCGCACTGGTGGTGATTGGCGATCAGAAGGGCCGTGTAGGCTTTGGCCATGGTAAGGCCCGTGAAGTGCCTGAAGCGATCCGGAAGGCGACGGAAGCAGCGAAACGGAATCTTATCCGTGTGCCGCTTCGCGAAGGCCGGACATTGCATCATGATATTGATGGTCGTCATGGGGCTGGTCGCGTGATCCTTCGCGCAGCGCCTCCAGGTACCGGTATCATTGCTGGTGGTCCAATGCGTGCTGTTTTTGAAACGCTTGGTGTTCAGGACGTCGTTGCGAAGTCCATGGGGTCCGCTAATCCTTACAACATGATTAGAGCCACATTTGACGCGCTGAAGCGTGAACAGAGCCCTCGTATGGTTGCCGCGCGCCGTGGCAAAAAGGTGACTGACATTGTTGGTCGTCGTGCGGATGGTGCTGGAGAAGCTTTGGCGTCTGAGTAAGACCTCAGATTGCAATTAGGGAAATTAGATCATGGCAGCAGCAAAAAAGACGGTGACCGTAAAGCAGATTGGTAGCCCAATCCGCCGGAAGCCAGACCAGCGCCAGACATTGGTCGGCCTTGGCTTGAACAAGATGCACAAGGTTCGGACGCTAGAAGATACGCCGTCAGTTCGCGGTATGATCAACAAGGTGGCTCACCTTGTTGAAGTGGTTGACGACGCTTAAAGAAATTACTCAGGCAAGAGCCGAGTGGATCCGGTTTATCGGATGTGCGCATAGAGGTAGAAGATATGAAACTCAATCAGCTTTCCGATAATGACGGTGCCCGTAAAGACCGGACCCGTGTAGGTCGTGGTATTGGTTCCGGCAAGGGCAAAACCGGCGGCCGTGGTGTTAAAGGTCAGAAGTCACGCTCAGGTGTGGCGATCAAGGGTTTCGAAGGCGGGCAGATGCCCCTCTACCAGCGCTTGCCAAAGCGCGGCTTCAACGTGCCGAACCCCAAGAAATACAATGAAGTTAACATTGGACGCATTCAGACAGCGCTTGATGCTGGCAAGTTGGACGCAGGCAAAGCAGTGAATGCTGACGCTCTCGTCGGTGCGGGTCTTATTACTCGCCTGGCAAAAGACGGCGTTCGTCTTTTGGGCAAAGGTGAGATTTCTGCGGCGGTTAAGATCGAAGTGGCAGGTGCTTCTAAGGCAGCTATCGAAGCTGTTGAGAAGGCTGGCGGTTCGGTAACCGTTAAGGAAACCAAGGCGAAAGCCGAAGGTTAAGTTTTAGTGGGGGCCGTCAGGCTTCTTGTGTTGTGCCGAGCTTCCGGAGTCATCTGAATGGCCTCAGCCGCGGAACAGTTAGCTGCCAATCTTAACTTTGGTGCCTTTGCGAAAGCAGAGGAACTCAAGAAGCGGATATGGTTCACGCTAGGCGCATTGCTGGTTTACCGGCTTGGTACCTACATTCCGATTCCAGGTATTGATCCCATCCGTTTTGCTGAGTTCTTTCAGCAGCAACAGGGTGGTATTGGTGGCATGCTTGACCTGTTCACCGGCGGTGCTGTTGGTCGGATGGCGATCTTTGCGCTCACCATCATGCCGTACATTTCAGCTTCCATCATCATTCAGTTGATGACGACGGTGAGCCCCCATCTTGAGCAACTCAAGAAAGAGGGTGAGCAGGGCCGGAAGCAGATCAACCAGTACACACGCTATGGCACGGTTCTTCTGGCAACCCTTCAGGGGTATGGCATTGCCGTAGGGCTTGAGAGTTTTGCGATCGATCCCGGGCTCTTTTTCCGGGCGACGACGGTTATTACGCTTGTCGGCGGTACCATCTTCCTGATGTGGCTCGGTGAGCAGATTACTGCGCGTGGGGTGGGTAATGGGATATCGCTGATCATCTTCGCGGGTATTGTGGCGGAACTGCCAGCGGCATTGGTCGGAACGCTGGAACTTGGGCGTGAAGGCGCGCTGTCACCAGCGATTATCCTGCTGCTCATGATCATGGTTGTAGGCATCATCGCCTTTATCGTGTTTGTGGAGCGCGCGCAGCGTCGACTGCTGGTTCAATATCCCAAACGCCAGGTCGGGCAGAAGATGTATGGGGGCGACTCCTCGCACCTGCCTTTGAAGCTCAATACTGCGGGTGTTATTCCGCCGATTTTCGCATCATCTCTGCTGTTGTTGCCTACGACTGCGGCGAGCTTTGGCGGCGGGCAGGGGCCTGAATGGCTTAATGTCATCACGGCCTGGTTGGCGCATGGCCAACCGCTCTATATGGCACTCTATGCTGGCCTTATTATCTTTTTCTGTTTCTTCTACACCGCGATCGTCTTCAATCCAGACGACACCGCTGACAATCTGAAGAAATATGGTGGCTTCATTCCCGGTATTCGTCCCGGTAAACGCACGGCGGAGTATATCGACCACGTGTTGACGCGGTTGACGGTTGTTGGGGCGCTCTATCTGACATTCGTTTGCTTGCTGCCGGAAGTCCTGATCTCTCAATACAGCATTCCCTTTTATTTCGGCGGGACGTCTCTGCTGATCGTGGTAAATGTGACCATGGATACAGTGGCTCAGGTTCAGAGCCATCTGCTGGCGCACCAATATGAAGGCCTCATCAAAAAATCAAAACTAAGAGGGGCTCGCCGATGAAACTGATTTTTCTAGGACCCCCAGGGGCAGGCAAAGGGACGCAAGCTGAGCGGATTCAGACCGCGCACGGCTTGGTTCAGCTCTCTACGGGCGACATGTTGCGTGCGGCTGTGGCGGCCGGCACTGAGACCGGTCAAATCGCTAAAGAGATTATGGCGCGCGGCGACCTGGTTCCTGATGAGGTTGTGGTTGGCATCATTGCGGATCGCACACAGGAAGCTGATTGCGCTAATGGGTACATTCTGGACGGTTTTCCGCGGAATGTGGCCCAGGCTGAGGCTCTCGACAAGATGCTGGCGGAGCGCTCTGACAAGCTTGATGCGGTTATTGAGCTCAAAGTCGACGATTCAGCGCTTTTGGCGCGGATCGAAGGCAGGGCAGCTGAGACAGAAGGCGGTGCCCGTGCAGACGATAATGCAGACGCACTTAAGAAGCGCCTCGCTGTCTATCACGAACAAACGGCGCCATTGGCGGGTTACTACAAGAATGCAGGCATTCTAAGGACCGTTGATGGCATGAAGGACATGGATGCAGTGACTGTGGAAATTGAAGCAGCACTCGAACTTAAGGAGACGGATAACGCAGGCTAAGCAGTTGACCGGGAAGGGGAAATTCCTATAATCCCGGCCAGCGCGACGGCAGCTCCAAGCAAACCATCGGTATTTCACTGAGAAACGGCAGAATTCTGCTGTATTTCAGCGATTTCTCCCGTTTTTTGTTCGGAATCTGTTGGTCTGGCGAATCCTTATCGCAGGAGAAGAACGTGGCTCGTATCGCTGGTGTGAACATTCCAACCCATAAGCGTGTGCTTATTGCGCTGACCTATATTCATGGGATTGGAGACAAGAATGCTAAGGATATCTGCGAAACCGTAGGTATTGCGCCAGAACGTCGTGTAAACGAGCTTTCTGACGCTGAAGTGATCCAGATTCGTGAAACGATCGACCGTGACTACATGGTTGAAGGCGATCTGCGGCGCGAAGTTGCAATGAATATCAAACGTCTGATGGATCTGGGCTGCTATCGCGGTCTCCGCCATCGTCGTGGACTGCCGGTCCGTGGTCAGCGCACACATACCAATGCGCGGACCCGGAAGGGCCCTGCAAAAGCAATTGCAGGTAAGAAGAAGTAAGAACGGGATTTGACGGGGCAGCCCGTTCGACAGAGAAGGTTTTAGGATGGCGAAGGAAAAGACCCGCGTTAAACGCAAAGAACGTAAGAATATTACGTCTGGCGTTGCGCATGTGAATTCGACCTTTAACAACACCATGATCACGATCACGGATGCACAGGGAAATGCAATTTCCTGGTCGTCTGCGGGCATGATGGGGTTTAAGGGCAGCCGGAAGTCGACACCATTCGCCGCCCAGATGGCTGCGGAAGATGCCGGCAAGAAAGCACAAGATCACGGCATGAAGACCCTTGAGGTTGAAGTCTGTGGACCAGGGTCTGGACGTGAGTCGGCTCTGCGTGCACTTCAGGCTGCTGGGTTTACGATCACGAGCATTCGTGACGTAACGCCTATCCCGCACAATGGCTGCCGCCCCCCAAAGCGCCGCCGCGTCTAACAAAGCTTATCGGCGCTGCCCTTTTGGCGCCGCTCATACTCATTCGACGGTTGATCCGTCTTGCATTCGCTTCTCCAAGAATATGTTCTTTGAAGCAAAATGCACCTAACGGCACGAGGTTCTACAGGTGATCCAGAAGAACTGGGAAGAGCTCATTAAACCGACCAAGCTGGAAATCCAGTCTGGTCATGATGCACAGCGTACGGCAACAGTAGTTGCTGAGCCGCTTGAGCGTGGCTTTGGTCTGACGCTTGGCAATGCGCTGCGCCGCGTACTGTTGTCCTCACTGCAGGGTGCTGCGGTGACGGCTGTTCAGATTGACGGTGTGTTGCACGAATTTTCATCCATTGCTGGCGTTCGTGAAGATGTCACTGACATCATCTTGAACATCAAGCAGCTGGCGCTGAACCTTCATAGCGAAGGTCCTAAGCGGATGATGCTCGTAAAGCAGGGCCCTGGTATTGTCACTGCTGGCGATATCGAAGCCGGGTCAGATATTGAAATCCTGAACCCTGAGCTTGTGCTCTGCACGCTCGATGAGGGTGCGGACATTCGTATGGAGTTTGTTGTCAGCAATGGTAAGGGCTATGTGGCCGCAGACCGGAACCGTCCGGAAGATGCGCCGATCGGTCTTATCCCAGTTGACAGCCTTTACAGCCCGGTTCGCCGTGTTTCCTACAAAGTGGAAAATACACGCGAAGGTCAGATCCTCGACTATGACAAGCTGACTGTTCAGCTTGAAACAGACGGGTCTGTTACACCGGAAGACGCTGTTGCTTTTGCTGCGCGTATTCTTCAGGACCAGCTTCAGGTCTTCGTCAACTTCGACGAGCCGAAGGAAGTTGTTGTTGAAGAGCAGCATCCAGAGCTTGAGTTCAACCCGGCTCTTCTTAAGAAGGTCGATGAGCTTGAACTGTCTGTCCGTTCAGCGAACTGCCTGAAGAACGACAACATTGTCTATATTGGCGACCTGATCCAGAAAACAGAGTCCGAGATGCTTCGCACCCCGAACTTTGGCCGGAAATCCCTGAACGAGATCAAAGAAGTTCTCGCGCAGATGGGGCTTCACCTCGGCATGGAAGTGGCAAGCTGGCCGCCTGAGAATATCGAAGATCTCGCGAAACGTTTCGAAGATCATTACTGAGTTTACCCGGCCGCGCCGAGAGGCGCCGTCATTTGAATGAGGAGAGGGTCATGCGCCACGGGAAATCCGGCCGCAAGCTCAATCGGACTGCAAGTCACCGTAAAGCTATGCTCGCTAACATGGCGGTTGCGCTGATCAAGCATGAGCAGATCATCACGACATTGCCGAAGGCGAAAGAGCTTCGCCCTTATGTTGAGAAGCTGGTGACGCTCGCTCGACGCGACGACCTGCATGCTCGTCGTCAGGCATATTCCAAGCTTCCAGAGCAGAAGTGGGCTGCGAAGCTGTTTGATGAGCTCGGACCACGCTACAAAGAGCGTAACGGTGGATACACCCGCGTTCTTAAAGCTGGCTTCCGCTATGGCGACAATGCGCCTATGGCAGTCATCGAATTTGTTGACCGTGATCCATCAGCCCGCGGCCAGGACTCAGGTCCTGTCATGGTTGATGAGGATGCGCTTGAGACAACAGCTTAATAGCTGAAATCTTGCAGAATTTGACGGGGTGAGACGCATAGCGTCCACCCCGTTTTTTTGTGGCCAAAGAGCGTGTTCGCTGGTGTTTACTTTGATCTGAGCTTGATTGAGGTTTGCCTTGCAAGTGCCTGATTTGGCTCTCAATATTAAATTTGGTTGGACGAACCGGCGGGTACGGGCGTCATGGTGTTGGAAATGATCTCAAATTCTTGGTTTACGATTGTCTGGTCGATGGCCGCTCTGATTTTGTTCGGTGGTCTGGTCTTGGCGCTGGGTAGCAATGCACGAGCGGAGAGTCGGATTGTTCCTGGGTCGCGGGCAGAAATGCAGATGTCCTTCGCACCTGTGGTGCGGGACGTTGCGCCTGCCGTCGTGAATGTTTACTCCAAGCGGGTTGTTCAGGAACGCCCGCAGAGCCCGCTCTTCAACGATCCGTTTTTCAAACAGTTCTTTGGTGATCGGTTCAGCTTCGGCATGCCGCAGGAGCGGGTGCAACAATCGCTGGGGTCTGGTGTGATTGTTGGGGCAGACGGGCTCATCGTCACCAATAATCATGTGGTAGCGAATGGTGATGTGTTCACGGTCGCCCTGGCAGACCGTCGAGAGTTTGAAGCGGAACTCATTCTCGCTGATGAGCGGACTGACCTTGCGATCCTCAAGATCGATACTGAAGGAGCGTCGCTCCCGGCGCTTACTTTCCGCGACAGCGATACGCTGGAAGTTGGGGATCTGGTGCTTGCTATTGGGAACCCGTTTGGTGTGGGCCAGACAGTCACGAGTGGCATCGTGTCAGCGCTTGCCCGGACCCAAGTCGGGGCGACGGACTACCAGTTCTTCATCCAGACCGATGCAGCGATCAATCCGGGGAACTCTGGTGGCGCCCTGGTGACCATGGATGGGCAGCTCGTTGGCATTAACACGGCGATTTTCTCTCGGTCGGGCGGATCTGTTGGGATTGGCTTTGCCATTCCATCCAACATGGTGCGTGCGGTTGCGGATTCAGCGGTTGGCGGAAGCACCGGCGTGGAACGCCCGTGGCTCGGAGCGGACTTGCAAGTTGTCACGTCGGATCTTGCAGAGTCGCTAGGGCTGGACCGACCAGGTGGCGCCATGGTGCAGCGAACCTATCCCGATGGTCCTGCGGACAGGGCAGGTCTTGAGACCGGCGACGTTATCTATGAGGTTGATGGGCGAGAAGTGATTGATCCGCAATCGGTTCGCTACCGATTGGCGACGAAGGGTGTCGGTGGACGTATCGATATCAAATATCGCCGCAATGGCGATGCCAACCGTGCCCGTATCGCCCTGGAAGCCGCGCCTGAAGACCCACCACGTGAGGTAGCTGAGCTGAGCGGACGTCATCCGTTCTCGGGCGCCACGGTAGGCAATCTTTCACCTGCTTTTGCAGAAGAGTTGCAGCTCGACCCGTTCCAGAGAGGAGTGGTGGTTCTACGCGTGAAGCGTGGAAGTGCGGCACACCGTCTGCGCATTCAACCCGGTGATATGATCCGGGCCGTTGGTTCAGATGAGGTCGACAGTGTCGATGAACTCCAACGGCTGACTGGCGAGAGACGCGCTGAGTGGGAGTTCACGATAGAGCGTGGCGGCGAACGTTTCTCCGCGCGGGTGCGTGGCTAATAAGTTGGCTTCTGGCTAGAGAAATTTCTCCAGTTCCTCGATCAATCCTTTGGGGTTGTCACCCTGAATCGTGTGGCCAGCGTTTGGCACTGTGACATGCCTCCCATTGGCGAGCAGAGAGACAAAGCGTTCAGCATCGTTTGGGCTGAAGGTGAGGCTTTGCTCACCCCTCACAACAAGTGTGGGACAAGTAATATGGGGACAGTCATCTGCTAGTTTGTCCAGACGCTTTTGCATTTCGATCAGATCGAGCTTTTCGCGCCTGTCTGCTTTCCAGGTCCACGACCCATCGGAGAATTCCCGTGTTGTGTGGGTGAGGCTGTGACGCATAAGCTCCTCTTTGCGTCGCGGATTGTGCGCTAGGGCTGCTCGCACAAGATCGTCAAAAGATTGTGGTTCGCTATTGCTTTCGACAAATGACACCAGTGCTTTTGCTCGGCTCATTTGAACGAAAGGACCGACGTCGACGCAGACGAGGGAACTGAGGTGATCTGAGCTTCCTGCCGCATAAGATATCGCATTGAGCCCACCCATCGACATTCCGATTAGTCCGAACCGTTTCCAGTCCAGGTGGGTTGCTAACGCTTTGATGTCTTCGCTGTGGTGCTCTGGTGCATAATGTCCCTCATAGGACCATTCACTGTCACCATGGCCACGTTGATCAAGGGCGATGCAGTGAAAGCGATCTGCGAGGGCAAGACAGACGATGTCCCAGGTTCGCGCGGACTGGTTACCACCATGCAGGAAGAGGAGGGGTGGGTTTGCTGACGTCCCCCATTCCACGAAATGAAAGCGCCGCTCATTCAAAACCGCATGGTGATGGCGGGGTGCGTCTATCCGGATATTTATCCCTGCAATTTGGGCCACTCGGGAAAGATGGTCGATGTCTGTCGGCACGGAAACCTCCTTACATTGACTTGTCAAAGTTATTTACTTTGAGTAATCTAAGTAACGTGCGAAGTCAAATCGAATTTTGAGGGTTGAATGGCAGAGAGAAAGCGGTTGAGCCCTGAAGCGGCACAACAGAACATCCTTTCCAGGGCAGAGCACTACCTCATCGTTGGCGGTCCAGATGCGGTGCGGGTCCAGGTAATAGCGGACGATCTGGGGATCACCGACGCAGCGATCCACTACCACTTCAAGAGCCGCAAGGGATTGATGACAGCGCTCCTGAAGGAAGCCGGGCGCAAGCTCAAGGCAGAGGTCACCAGAATTGCGGAGAGCACTGGTGATGGCGCTGATGCAATAAAAGAGGTCGCAGCGAAACTGACGGAGCTCTACCAGCAACGAAAATATGCGCGTCTGGCGATATGGCTGGCGTCTGAGGGTTGGGAAAGCGAAGGAGCCGGTCTCTTTGACCCGATTGTCGAACGCTTGTGTGCCTCGCCTAAGGGTGTCGATCGGGAAACGGATGTCCGCTATTTGCTGGCGCTCCTTAATACATTTCTAGTGGGGGAAGACCTGGTTGGAGGAGCCTTTCTGGCCAGCGTCAGTATGCCTGGAGATAATGACAGCAGAGCTCACTTTAGAGATTGGGTGGTTGCTCAGATATCGGCGACCTTGAGGTTCAAATAGCAAAATTCTTCTCGTGTTCCGTCGGTGGTCGGGCACAAATTATGCTAAATCTGGGTCATGGCTGACTTGTTCCAAACCCCTTCTGAGAGCACTAAAGAGGCACCGCGACCGCTTGCGGACCGTCTGCGGCCCGCGGCCCTTTCAGAAGTGGTTGGGCAGGCGCACCTGATTGGTCCAGAGGGTCCTATCGGCCGGATGGTGGCATCTGGACACTTATCCTCGATCATCTTCTGGGGGCCTCCTGGCACAGGGAAGACAACCACAGCGCGGCTTCTCGCTGATGCTGTTGGTCTGTCGTTTGAACAGATCTCAGCGGTTTTCTCTGGTGTGGCAGATCTAAAGAAGGTTTTTGAAGCTGCGCGTCTTCGACGAACCCAGGGGCGAAGCACTCTTCTGTTTGTCGATGAGATCCATCGGTTCAATCGGGCGCAGCAAGATAGCTTTCTGCCGGTGATGGAAGATGGGACGGTCATCCTTGTTGGCGCGACGACGGAGAACCCATCTTTCGAACTCAACGCCGCTCTCTTGTCCCGAGCACAGGTGCTGGTTCTCAACAGGCTAGATGATGAGGCGCTTGAGGAGCTGTTGTCGCGCGCCGAAGCGTTTGTTGGAGAGAAGCTGGCGCTTACAGATGACGCACGAATTTCGCTTCGAGCCATGGCGGATGGAGACGGGCGTTTTGTGCTCAATCTAGCAGAAGAAATACTTGCCCTGGCGCCGTCAGAGCCGCTCGACACACAGAAACTTACAAAGCTGATGCAGCGTCGTGCGCCGATCTACGACAAGTCTCGTGAGGGGCACTACAATCTTATCAGTGCTCTTCACAAATCTGTTCGCGGGTCTGACGTGGATGCTGCGCTCTACTGGCTTGCGCGCATGTTGGACGGGGGTGAAGATCCGCTCTTTATTCTGCGACGTGTGGTTCGCATGGCGATTGAGGATATCGGTCTCGCAGATCCGCAGGCGCTTGTGCAGGCCCTCGCGGCCAAAGACACTTATGACTTCCTAGGCAGTCCGGAAGGGGAGCTAGCGCTTGCGCAAGCGGTGCTCTATGTCGCCAGTGCGCCAAAGTCGAATGCGCAATACACGGCATTCAAGGGGGCGATGAAGGCGGCGAAAGAAACCGGATCCGTGGCGCCACCGGCTCACATTCTCAATGCCCCCACAAAGCTCATGAAAGAGCTTGGGTATGGCGCCGGATATGAGTATGACCATGACGCGCCGGATGGGTTTTCCGGCCAGGACTATTTTCCCGACGAGATGCCCCGGCAACGTTTCTATCAACCTGTCGAGCGCGGGTTTGAACGGGATATAGCAAAACGGCTGGCCTATTGGCAGAAACTGAGAGAGGAGAGGCGATCGTGAAAATGCTGATTGCCGTGGCGCTTGGCGGCGCCGTGGGCGCCACTGGTCGCTACCTGTTTGCAACGCAAACGCTTCGTTATTTCGGGCCGGGTTTTCCCTGGGGGACTCTTGGCGTCAATATTATCGGGTCCTTTCTCATGGGAGTGATCGTTGAAAGTTTGGCTCTGCGATTTCAGGTGTCCCCGGAGGTCCGGGCGTTTCTTGTAACCGGCGTTCTCGGTGGCTTCACGACGTTCTCAGCGTTTTCCTTAGACATTTCGCTCCTCCTGGAGCGCAAAGATGTTGGCGTTGCTGCGTTCTATGCATTTGGATCACTTGGTGGCGCCGTGCTCGCTCTCTTCTTTGGTATTTGGCTGACACGGGTGGTTCTCTCATGAGTGGCGTGGCGCATGTTGATGTGAGCGAAGATGATGACGGGCTTCGTGTTGACCGGTGGTTTAAGCGATACTATCCAGAGCTTGCACATTCGCGCCTCGAGAAGTTGCTTCGAAAGGGTCAGGTCCGCGTGGATGGTGGCCGTGTCAAAGCGAATGCACGGCTAGAGGCTGGGCAGACAGTGCGTGTGCCACCGTTTGGCGGGCAGGATGGATTTGTTCCGAATAAGAAGCCGCCGAGACCCTCATTTGACAAGAAGGAAGCAGCCTTCGTCCAGAGTCTCGTGTTGCACAAAGATGCATCGATCATTGCGATCAACAAGCCGAGTGGCCTGGCCGTTCAAGGCGGTACCGGTACGGAACGGCATTTGGATGGCATGCTGGAAGGCCTCAAGTTCGATTTCCCGGAACGGCCGCGTTTGGTCCACAGATTAGACAGAGATACGAGTGGGGTTCTGCTTCTTGCGCGCACAGCGAAGGCAGCGTCGAAGCTCGCACGGGCGTTCAAGGAACGTGACACACGGAAAGTCTATTGGGCGCTCACCGTCGGCGTTCCGCGTCCTGAGCGCGGAACCATCCGAATGACACTTGCTAAACAGGCGGGGCGGTCGGGCGAGCGTATGGTGCCCGTGCCAGATGGAACGCCAGGTGCGCAATCCTCTGAAACCCATTTCGCGACGGTGGCGCGGGCTGGGCAGAAGCTTGCCTGGGTGTCTTTCATGCCGGTTACAGGACGGACCCATCAGCTGCGTGTGCATGCAGTTGCAGCATTGGAATGTCCGATCGTTGGCGACGGGAAGTATGGGGGTGCGGAGGCGCATCCGGGCGGCGAGATTTCGTCGTCTTTACATCTTCATGCGCGATCTATGGACATCGCTCATCCCGATGGCGGCAGGTTTGCGATTTCAGCGCCGTTGTCAGACCATATGGCGGAGACATGGAAGCTCTTGGCGCTCGACACGCAAGATGATGGTGATCCATTTGCGGAGTTGGAACTGTGAGTGATTTAAAACTTGTTGTGTTTGATTGCGATGGGACGCTGGTGGACAGTCAGCACATGATCGTCGCTGCGATGAACCGCGCTTTTTCTGCGCACTCACTGTCACTTCTGCCACGAGAAAAGGTGCTCTCTATCGTCGGCCTTTCCCTAGAAGAAGCGATCAGAAAATTGCTTCCGCAAGAGGATGGCGCGACGGTCTCACTGGTGAAAGAGAGTTATCGTCAGGCGTTTTTTCATTTGCGTGAGGATCCGTCTCTTCACGAGCCGCTCTTTCCGGGTGCGAGGGAAGCGCTTGATCAGCTCGCCGCCAGGGATGACGTGCTACTTGGCGTAGCGACAGGTAAATCGCAACGAGGGCTGCGGAACATTCTGGAGTTGCACGACCTTCGCGGCCATTTCATGACACTGCAGACGGCGGACGAGCACCCTTCAAAGCCGCACCCATCGATGATGCAGCAGGCCATGAGTGACGCAGGTGTCGCTGCATCGCAAACCGTTATTTTCGGTGACACAAGCTATGACATTGTTATGGGGCGTGATGCCGGTGCTCATGCTGTGGGTGTTTCCTGGGGCTATCACGACAGGGATGAGCTTATGGCCTATGGCGCTCCACACGTTCTGGATCATTTTGATGATCTGGTTCCCTATCTGGATGCGCATTGGTCTGGCAACATCGTTGCGAACCGCTCCTCGAAAGTTGGGGAAAATGCCTCATGAAAAGACTTTCCATTGTCCTACTCGCAATTGTCACAGTCCTAGTGGGAGTGCTCTACGGACTGACGTTCTTGGACATCAATGCCTACCGAACTGAAATAGCATCGCTCGTTAAAGAGCAGACCGGGCGGACGTTGGATTTGGCGGGACCGCTAGAGGTGGGTTTTTCTCTGACCCCGACGATCGTCGCGAGAGACGTGCGCGTTGGTAACGCCTCCTGGGGATCAGACCCCACCATGTTCGCAGCAGATCGCGTGGCAATCCGTCTGTCTCTCTCAAGCCTCCTTTCGGGAAGCGTTGGCGTAACCAGGCTTGATGTTCGCGGGGCGACCGTTCTGTTGGAAACGGGTTCGGGGGGCAAAGTAAACTGGGTGCTGGAGGGAGTGGCTGCAGAAGGTGCGGCGTCTGGCACAGAAGCGCAGACGTCGACTGCTGGCCTTCCTCGCGTTGTCCTTGAGGATGTGCACGTTACCTACAAGAGCGGCCGACGGGGCGATGCCACGGAGGTGGATTTGACCCGGGCGGATATCGAGCCGAGAGGAGAGGGCGTCGCCGTTGGTTTGTTTGGTGATGTTGATTCAAATCCGGCCTCTGCCTCTGCCTTGATCATCGGCGATGAGAGAGCATTTCGTATCAGCAACCTCAAGCTCGCCTATGGAGAGGTTGAGCTTACAGGGGTCCTCAATGGGAATCGTGGCAGTGGAAACTCGCCCATCACGATTGATGGCGAACTGTCGGCGACCGATGTTGATCTGGGTGTTCTTGGGGGGGCTACCCAGGACGATGCAGCTCGAGATGGTTTGTTCAGCAAAACGCCACTTCCGTTCAGCGTCTTGAGTGTTCTCAATGGGGAGGTCGATGTCGAAATTGAAAATCTCACCTATCAGGATCTGGAGTTCACTGATTTTCAGACTGCCATAACCCTCAAAGATGGGTCGCTCAATGCACCGATATTTGCGACTTATGGTGAGCGGCGGGTAGAAGCCAACGTCAGCGCGGCAAACACGGGATCACCGCACGCAAGCATTACCCTCTCAGCGCCGGGCTTCGATATTGGCAGGTTCTTGAACGAGTCCGGTGCGACAGACCTCGTTGATGTTGCTGGGCATATCGGTCTTGATCTATCTGCACGCGGTGGATCAGTTGCGGAGATCGCGTCAAATCTCAATGGGAAGATTGATGTGGCAACGGGGCGGGGAAATATTCACTCCAGCGCTTTTGAATGGATTGCCAAAGACCTGATCTGGGCTCTGATCCCTAAAGGCGGTGAGTCCGGTGTCGCAGACCTGACCTGCTTTATTGGTGAAATTGATTTCAACAAGGGTGTCGGCGAAGTCGCGGCGCTTGCGCTTGTGACAAGCGAGATGCGTACATCAGGTTCCGGAAAGATCAACCTGCGGGATGAGACAATCAACATGCGTCTCAATCCACGGCCAAATGACCCTGGCTTGTTGAGCCTGGCGACGCCTGTGAATATTACCGGCTCTCTGACATCACCCAGCGTATTGCCGGACACTGGCGCCTTGCTAGGCGATCTGGCTGTGGCAGTCGGCGCTGGAGCCTTGACGGGGGGCATAGGGGCCTTGCTTCCGCTTGTTAGCGCTGAACATTTTGATGCGGACGAGGCGAGTGCTTGCCTGGAAGTGATTGCAGCAGGCAAGCAGGGCGAAGATGCAAACCTTCTGGAAGGTGCAGGTGAGGGTGCTGGCGCCATCATCGAAGGTGTTGGCGATATCCTAACCTCCCCATTTTGAGTGAGATTGGCTGTGACGGACGACAAAGATAAAATTTTGAAGGCGGACAGGTTTGTCTCGCACCCCGGTGAAGCGGCAAATACCAATCTGCGGAAGCGGTTTTATAAGACAGCAACGTCACGAGCAGTTGAAGATGGTTGCGTTATTGAACTCGATGGTCGATCGATCAAAACGCCGGCCAGGGCCGTGCTCCAAGTTCCGACGGCAGAGCTTGGCGAGGCGATAGCTGAAGAGTGGAATGCCCAGGAAAAGCACATTGTCCCGGAAACCATGCTCGTGACAAAGCTCGCTAACACGGCACTTGACCGTGTGGGCCCCCGGAAAGACGAAGTCGTCGACGAAATTTCTGCTTTTGGGGGATCAGACCTTCTTTGCTATCGAGCAGACGATCCTGAAAGTCTGGTCACACGTCAGGCGGAACAATGGGACCCGTTGCTTGATTGGCTGGATGGGCAGTACCAGGCACGTTTGGAATTGGCTTCAGGCGTCATTTTCAAAGACCAATCGCCTGAAATGCTGGGCCGATTGCACAATGTGGTCGCCTCTCGATCAGAATTTGAGCTGGCGGGTCTCCATCAGGCGGTTTCCTTGTGCGGGTCGCTGGTTTTGGGTCTGGCATTGTTGGAATCCCATATCACTGCTGACCAGGCTCATGATTTGGCTCATCTGGACGAAGCCTGGCAGGCTGAGCGTTGGGGATGGGATGAAGAGGCCGAGGCGCGCCTTGAGGGGCGTCGCGAGATGCTGAATGCGACCGCTATGTATCTGGAACTCCTCTAAGTCGCTACGTCATCTGACATCCTTTGTTGATTGCCATGAAAAGGCGATAACCCATTGGCAAATGGGCGTTTTCGGTGCTATTCAAAGCGCCTTATGGACCCGGACCGGGCGGCTTTGGAAGCCTGGGTAGCATTCGTCTAAGGTGGTCTTCCAAAACAATAAGCCGGCTCTTGGGGATGTGCCCCGAGCAGCACAGAGGGGGCTTCATGAAAGAAATTATTCGTCAGCTAGAAGAACGACGCGCCGTGGCCAGATTGGGTGGTGGCGAACGGCGGATCGACGCTCAACACAGCAAGGGAAAACTGACCGCTCGTGAGCGGATCAGCCTGCTGCTGGACGAGGGAAGCTTCGAAGAGTTTGACATGTTTGTTGAGCATGATTGCTACGATTTCGGCATGGAAGGCCAGAAAGTACCCGGCGATGGCGTTGTCACCGGTTGGGGCACAGTCAATGGACGTCCGGTCTACTTGTTTGCCAAAGACTTCACAGTTATGGGCGGGTCACTGTCGCGGAACCACGCGAAGAAGATCAACAAGGTTCAGGATATGGCGCTCAAAATGGGCGCGCCCATTATCGGCCTGTTTGATGCCGGTGGTGCACGCATCCAGGAAGGCGTCGATGCACTTGGCGGATATGGCGAAGTGTTCAGCCGCAATGTGCTGGCCTCCGGTGTTATCCCACAGATTTCTGTGATTATGGGGCCGTGCGCCGGTGGGGATGTTTACTCGCCCGCTATGACGGACTTCATCTTCATGGTCAAAGACACGTCCTACATGTTCGTGACAGGACCAGATGTTGTGAAGACGGTGACCAATGAGGAAGTGACCTCCGAAGAATTGGGTGGTGCCTCCGTTCATTCCACCAAATCTTCTGTTGCTGACGGCGCATTTGAAAATGATGTTGTTGCGATGAGCCAGGTTCGTCGTCTGATCGACTACCTGCCATCCTCCAATCGCTCTGATGTGCCTGAACGTCCTTTCTTTGATGACCAGGATCGCGTTGAACCCTCGCTCGATACGCTGATCCCCAGCAATCCCAATATGCCCTATGACATGAAAGAGCTTGTGTTGAAGCTCATTGATGAGGGCGACTTCTTTGAGATCCAAGAGAGTTTTGCGAAGAACATCATCACTGGATTTGGACGTATCGAAGGTCGGACGGTTGGCATTGTCGCTAACCAGCCTATGACGCTTGCAGGTGTTCTGGACAGTGACGCCAGTCGCAAAGCGGCACGGTTCGTTCGCTTCTGCGACTGCTTTGATATTCCGATTGTCACCTTGGTGGATGTTCCTGGCTTCTTGCCTGGTACGTCACAGGAATATGGCGGGCTTATCAAGCATGGTGCGAAATTGCTCTACGCCTATGCGGAAGCAACCGTGCCGAAGATTACCGTGATCACGCGTAAAGCTTATGGCGGTGCCTATGTGGTGATGGCGTCAACGCATTTGCGCGGTGATGTGAACTATGCCTGGCCAACGGCTGAAGTGGCTGTGATGGGCGCGAAGGGCGCGGTGGAAATCATCCACCGCAAAGACATTACCGACGAAGCAAAAATCGCGGAACATACTGCTGAGTATGAAGATCGTTTCTTGAACCCGTTTAAGGCGGCTGAGCGGGGTTACATTGATGAGGTCATTATGCCTCACAATACGCGACCTCGGATCGCCCGGGCACTGGCGGTGCTGCGTGACAAAGAGCTCGAAAATCCTTGGAAAAAACACGACAACATTCCGCTTTAAGGGGGCGATCAAATGTTTAAAAAGATCCTGATCGCCAATCGAGGCGAAATTGCATGCCGTGTGATGAAAACGGCGAAGAAAATGGGCATCGCGACGGTCGCTGTCTATTCTGATGCTGACAAAGACGCGCTGCATGTGGAGATGGCGGATGAAGCCGTCAATATCGGGCCTGCAGCATCTGCTGAATCCTATCTGGTGATGGAGAAAATTCTCCAAGCAGTAAAAGATACGGGCGCAGAAGCGGTTCACCCGGGCTATGGCTTCCTGTCAGAGAATGCAGCATTTGCCGAACTACTTCAGAAAGAAAAAATTGCCTTCATTGGCCCAAATGTCGAAGCCATCGAGGTGATGGGCGACAAGATTGCGTCCAAGAAGTTTGCTGACAAAGCAAAAGTGAACACCGTGCCGGGCCACCTTGGTGTCATTAAGGACACTGAAGAAGCACTGAAAATTGCTGGTGAGGTCGGCTACCCTGTGATGATGAAAGCGTCTGCTGGCGGCGGCGGTAAGGGTATGCGCATTGCGTGGTCTGCGGACGATGTCGCGGAAGGTTTTCAATCAGCAATAAATGAAGCGGTGTCGAGCTTTGGCGATGACCGCATTTTCATAGAGAAGTTTGTCACCGAGCCACGTCACATTGAAATTCAGGTGATGGCGGACGGAACTGATGCGATCTATGTCGGCGAACGGGAATGTTCCATCCAGCGTCGCAACCAGAAGGTGATTGAAGAAGCGCCAAGCCCGTTTCTTGACGAAACCACACGTAAAAAAATGGGTGAGCAGGCTGTTGCGCTTGCAAAAGCGGTCAATTATCAGAGTGCGGGTACGGTTGAGTTCATCGTCGACAAGGACCGGAATTTCTACTTCCTTGAGATGAACACACGCCTTCAGGTTGAGCACCCTGTAACTGAACTTATTACCGGTATTGATCTGGTTGAACAGATGATCCGGGTCGCTGCTGGTGAGAAGCTGTCGATCAAACAAGGCGATGTGAAACTTAATGGATGGGCGATTGAAAGCCGGATTTATGCAGAAGATCCTTATCGTGGGTTCCTGCCATCGATTGGCCGTTTGAGCCGGTACCAGCCACCTGCTGAGGTGACGTCCGAGAACGGCATTACAGTGCGGAACGATACTGGTGTCTATGAAGGCGGCGAGATCTCTCTCTATTACGATCCGATGATCGCGAAACTCTGCACGCATGCCGCGACGCGTGAGGAAGCAGTGGATGCGATGTCGGACGCTCTGGACGCTTTCTACATTGAAGGCATCCAGCACAATATCCCGTTCCTAGGTGCGATCATGGAGCATGAGCGCTTCCGGTCAGGGAACATCAATACTGGCTTTATTGCTGAGGAATATCCTGACGGCTTTGAAGGTGTGGCAGTTTCATCCGAACGGGCAGACAAGCTCGTTCTCGCGGCAGCATTCATGAATGAAATTCATGCTCTGCGCGCGACTGAGATCACTGGACAGTTGCCTAACCGTCCCCGATTCCTGCCGGAAGACTGGGTGGTGGCGCTCGACAAAGAGCACACCATTCACCTGCGGACGGAGCCGGAGGATGAGCAGCTTATTGTGATCCTTCAGAACGAAGATGGCAGTGAGCGCAGCCGCCACACTGTCGCCAGTGAATGGCGTCCTGGTGATGTCGTCTTCGAAGGCGTCATTGATGGTGATCCGATCGTGCTGCAGGCAGAGCGGGCCCGCGGTCTTCAGGGTTACAATCTCACTTATCGTGGCTCAACTGTGAACGCGGCGGTCCGCACCAAGAATGCGCATGACCTCGTGCAATTCATGCCGGAGAAGGTTGAAGCGGATACTTCCAAATATCTCCTATGCCCGATGCCCGGACTGGTGGTTTCCATCAATGTGGAAGTCGGTCAGGAAGTGAAAGTAGGGCAGACCCTCGCTGTTGTTGAAGCGATGAAGATGGAGAACATCTTGCGCGCTGAACGCGATGGTGTTGTTGCCGAGATTTCGGCGGCGGCTGGCGACAGCCTTCAGGTCGACGAGGTGATCATCGAATTTGAGTGATGGTCTTGCTTGAATTGTTTTTCAACGCCCGCTTGGTTTGTCCTGGCGGGCGTTGTTCTTTCTGCAACAACACCTAAATATAATATGTCTGTCTGTTCAGCCTGGAGCTCAAACACATGATACGGAACGCCTTCGCTTCGCTTTTTATTGCGCTCCTGGCGTTTCCAACGCTCGTTTCGGCGGAAGAGTCGACGGTTCGGTGGGAGAGCGACGGGGCTCTGTTCCTCGCCGGCGCAGACGTTGTCATCTCAGAAAATGTTGAACGCGATCTGCGCGCTTCCGGAGACTCGATTGTCATCGCCGATGACGTGACCGTTGATGGCAATGCCTGGCTCGCTGGGCGGCGCATTGTTGTTGATGGGACAGTTGACGGTGATCTTGATATTCGCGGCCAGTCGGTGTTGCTCAATGGGCCGATAGACGGAGATGTGTCCGTCTGGGCGGTTGACCTGGTCCTCGGCCCTGATACGGCAATTGATGGAAACCTTTCCTACTACACAAGCTCATCGGCAGACATAGCAGAGGACGCACGTGTGGATGGGGAGATCGAAAGTCACTTCTTTTCCGATGACGCTGGCGCTGCCCCGGAAATGCCCGAAGATTGGCGGGGCCGATGGGAGGATCAGGGGGCAGACAATGTAGCGCTAGAGCTCACACTTCCAGGTGCGCTGGTTCTGGCCATCTTCGCAGGCATTTTGGTTTTTCTGGCACCGCGCTGGTCTGACAAGCTTCAGGTCGCAGCGTCCGATAGTGCAGCACTCGCCATATTTTATGGTCTTGTCTGGATGCTCGGGCTTCCAATTGTCGCCGTGTTTGCTGCCTTCACGATCATAGGCCTGCCATTCGCCTTTCTTCTGATCGTCCTCTATGGGGTCGTCTTTTGCGCTGGGATGGTCACTGCCGCCATCATTATTGGCGGATTTCTGGTTGACCTCGCAGGCCTTGAGTTTGGAGACGGGTCGGGCAGGCGGCTCGCATTGGTGGTGGTAGGCTCACTTGTCCTTTGGGCAGGTGCTGGCGTACCGGTGCTTGGTGGCTTTTTCTGGTTTGTCTCAATAGCGCTCGGCATTGGCGGCATTTTGATCGCTGGCCGGGTCCGCTACGAAGCGCTCTGAAAAATTTCTTCGAATTTCCGCTTCATGACCATATCTATTTCGGCGGTTGAGACGATCTGTCCGAGATCTTCAAGGCTTGTCACGCCATGCTCTGAGACACCGCAGGGGACAATGCCCGAGAAGTGTTCCAGGTCAGGGTTGATATTGAGGCTGACCCCGTGGAACGTCACCCACTTGCGAACGCGTACCCCAATGGCGGCGATCTTATCCTCTTTCGAGGGGCCGAGATCGGGGCGCCGGACCCAGACGCCTACGCGGTCATCCCGCCGTTCGCCCTTTACATTGAAGGCAGCGAGGGTCTGGATGAGCCATTCTTCGAGATTGCGGACAAAACCTCTGACGTCTGGCCCTCGCTCCTTCAAATTCAGCATTACATATCCCACGCGCTGACCTGGCCCATGATAGGTGTATTGCCCGCCGCGGCCGGTTTCGAAGACCGGAAAACGCTCTGGTGCGAGAAGATCTTCGGTCTTTGCGCTTGTTCCTGCCGTGTAGGTCGGCGGATGCTCTAGAAGCCAGACGCATTCATTTGCCGTTCCTGAAGCAATCTGCGCCGCCCGGTTTTCCATGAAGCTGAGCGCTTCCGCGTACGGAACCAAACTGTCGGAGACAATCCAGTCCAGCGGTTGAACGGCGGTTTTTTTGGCTGTATTCAAGGGATTAACCATGCGCTAACTCTAGCATGAAAAACTGCCTTTTGATCCAAGTGTGGGACATGTCCCGCCTGTTCTGTTCGTCATAGGAACTCTAACAGTGAACGCTGTAGACAAAGTTTATGTTGAGCTCTCGGTCGTCATAGGACGTTCGAAAATGCCCATCAATCAGCTTCTGAAGATGGGACGGGGAGCCGTCATTGAATTGGACGCGCACCAGGACGACGAAGTCTGGATTATGGCCAATAATATACCGATCGCGCGGGGCGAAATTGTCGTCCAGGAGGACCGAATTGCGGTCTCCATTACAGAAAAGATCAATCAGGCAAGTTCAATCCGCTAGAAAGCCTGATCTTTGCGCTTTAGCGCCTGAAGACCAGTGTTTGATACCGTCTTGTCTTATATATCAAATATTTTGTGTAATATAATCTATTTCACGTTATCAGGTTGAAATTTGTTAATTTCCAGCCTATCTCTGTGGACGATAAAGGCTGCCTGGAAGTTCAGGTGCCTGTTCGGAGGTTGGCTCAATGCTGCCCATCGTATTCGATACTAGCGCTGCTACGATCGTCCTAGTTGGAGAGGGTGACCTGGTTTTGCGCCGGCTGGAGCTGCTGGATGCAGCCAATGCTTCTGTTCGTGTGTATTCCTCGGCGCCCTGCAAAGAGCTGGCGGTGCGAGCAGGGCAGCGTTTGATTGGTGACCGCCCAGATGATGATGACATCAAAGCTGCCAGCCTTGTCTTTGGCGCAGGTCTGTCTGAAGCAGAAGGGCAGGATCTCGCTGGTCGAGCCCGTGCTTTAGGTTCGATGGTCAATATTGAAGATGTGAAGCCACTCTGTGATTTTCATGTCCCTTCAATGGTTCGCAGGGGTGATCTCACAATGACAATTTCTACTGGCGGCAAGTCACCAGGATTGGCGCGGCGTTTGCGGCGATATCTTGAGGGCCTGTTCGGGCCAGAATGGGAGGGGCATTTGGAACAAGTCGGTGAGATGCGTCAGGCGTGGCGAGCGGAAGGCTTGCCGCTTGACGAAGTTTCCCGGAAAACTGATTCATTCATTGATCAACAAGGATGGCTGTCATGAGTGTCGCTGAAATTAAGGAAGCACAAGAACGGCCGGCAATGATGGACACAGAAACAGTGTCGTCGGCTCAGCTGCTTGACCTGCGTGAAAAGTATGCCGGTCTGGTCGGTGGCCCCCTGCTGGAGGCGCTGGTCAAAAAGGAATTTCCTGGCGAGATCGCTGTTGTGTCATCGTTTGGTGCTGAGTCTGCTGTTCTGCTGCATATGGTGGCTGACATCGACCCGACAGTGCCCGTTATCTTTCTGAACACAGGCAAGCTTTTCGGGGAGACGTTGCGGTACCGCGACCGGCTCCAGGAGAAGCTTGGCCTGACTGATCTTCGGGCGATTGGTCCACTGCCGTCTGATCTTGAAGCGCAAGATCCTCATGGCGGCTTATGGAACCAGGACCAGGACGCCTGTTGTTTCGTTCGGAAGGTCCTGCCGCTTGAACGCGCTTTGGCACCGTTCAAAGCGTCCATCACAGGACGTAAACGCTTCCAGACGTCAACGCGTACGACGATGGATCCGATTGAGGAAGAGGCGGTTCGTGATGTCGAAGGTGTTCAGCACCAAGGGGCGACGCGGTTCAAAATCAACCCATTGTCATTTTGGGGTGAGGATGAGCTAAATCAGTATCTGCTCGACAACAAGCTGCCCAAGCACCCATTGGTGAAGGATGGCTACCGGTCAATTGGGTGCATGCCCTGTACAGACCGTGTGCCTGAAGGCGGCGATTACCGTGATGGCCGCTGGAAGGGCAGTGATAAGGACGAGTGTGGCATCCATTTGCCGACACACCTGCCTACCAATTTGGATGGCGACGGCATCTAATTGCTGAAAACCCAAGCAAATTCAGACAATTAAAAGCGGGTTCGGGTCGAAGAGAAGGCTTGCCGACAGGCCATTGATTTGTTACATGAGCGCCTTCCTACCAGTCATGTGATTTGCGGACGTGGCGGAATTGGTAGACGCGCAGCGTTGAGGTCGCTGTGGGGTAAAACCCGTGGAAGTTCGAGTCTTCTCGTCCGCACCATGACTGACAAAAAGCCGGGGTTCTCCTCGGCTTTTTTTTGTGGAAATTCGCCCGTTCCGCCGGGCCTGCGGTAGCATATAGGGCTTGTTTCGCGCACACTCCGCCAGCAGGTGAATCGGGTACTATTTGTCGAATTCGCGCCTGTGCGGCATCTGATCAGCGATCTTTTAGGGACATTGCTTACGTGACAGATACGACACAGCTTTCCGGTCAAACAGAGGAGTGGGACACGCCGCTGACCCCGTCCTTTGTCCGCGAGATCGTTCGTGCTCTGGACCGGGGTGACGCAGAGGTTGTCCGGTCGTTGGTGATGCCGCTGCGGCCTGCTGACCAGGCAGAACTTTTGGAGCTGGTCCGGTCGGATGAGCTCAGAGCATTGGTGCAGGCACTTGGCTCTGACCTTGAACCTGATGTTCTAAGTGAGCTCGAAGAAGCCGTGCGTGATGACGTTATCGAACTCATGGCACCGGAAGATATTGCGGCTGCTGTTCAGGAAATGGAGTCCGATGACGCGGTCTATATTCTGGAAGACATGCCTGCTGAAGAGCAACGCGAAGTGCTCGAGCAGGTTCCTGCGCAAGAACGTGCCGCGATTGAGCGCTCGCTCGAATATCCTGAGGATAGTGCCGGTCGGATTATGCAGCGCGACCTTGTCGCTGTGCCGCCTTTTTGGGATGTGGGTCAGACCATTGACTATCTCCGGGAAGCTCAGGATTTGCCGGATGAGTTCTACGAAATCTTCGTGGTCGATCCTTCTTACCGGCCTATAGGGACTGTGCCTCTGTCCAGAGTTATGCGGACCAAGAGACCGGTCCACATAGAAGACATGATGGATGTAGAGCAAACGCTCATACCTGCTGAGACCGACCAGGAAGATGTGGCGCTGCAGTTTGAGAAATATGACCTGATCTCCGCTGCTGTTGTTGACGAGAATGAACGTCTTGTCGGTGTGGTCACGGTGGATGATGTTGTTGCCGTTATTGCCGATGAAGCGAGCGAAGACATTCGTCGCCTGGGTGGTATCGTTTCTGAGGAGAGTGTGTCTGATACAGTTGTGGAGACGACACGCAATCGTTTCTCCTGGCTGTTTGTCAATCTCCTCACGGCGATTTTGGCGTCGGTCGTTATCGCGATGTTTGAAGGCACCATTCAATCGATGGTGGCGCTTGCCGTCCTGATGCCGATCGTTGCGTCAATGGGTGGAAATGCTGGGACGCAGACCATGACTGTCGCTGTCCGAGCGCTGGCAACGCGGGATCTGGTGCCGCTCAATACAAGCCGGATCATTACGCGTGAAGTACTTGTCGGATTTTTAAATGGGGTGCTATTTGCGATCCTGATGGGTGCTGTTGGCGCGTTATGGTTTCAGGATTTGCTTCTCGGGGGCGTGCTTGCCGCAGCCATGGTGATTAACATGATCATGGCGGGCCTTGCGGGTATTCTAGTGCCATTGGGCCTTGATAGGTTTGGGATTGATCCGGCGGTTGCCTCGAGCGTTTTCGTGACAACGGTCACGGATGTGGTTGGTTTTTTCGCGTTCTTAGGTTTGGCCGCGATTGTGTTGTTGTAGGGGTGAGTTTTCTTAGAAAGGTACCTCATGCGTAAAGTGTTTCGGAGTTGGATGTTTGCAGGACTGATGTCTACCCTGGCTATGCCAGCAGTGGCTGGTGGGTGGACCGAGGGGGCGCCAAGCTCGTCGGGACGTGCTTTTGCAGCGTCTGCTCTTTTGGGTGAAGAGATCTACATTGCGGGCGGAGCCGGTATCAGTAAGCCGGTCTCTTCCGTTGATGCCTATGACACGATTGGCGATATCTGGCGGGCGCTGCCGGCTTTACCGCTCGGACTTCAACAGGCTGCAATGGCGTCGATCAACGGGCGGCTTTATGTGAGCGGCGGTTACACTGCGGAGAGTCCCGGACCTGATAATGCGGCCTTGTATCAATTTGACCCTGCCGTCGGGGTCTGGGTCCAAGGTCCGGATATGCCGGGCGCCCGCGCCTGGCATGAGATGGTTGGGGTCAATGGCAAGCTCTATGTCATAGGCGGCGTCGGGCCCCGAGCCAATCGTGTTTTCGTATTCGACCCGATGCTCGATGAATGGAGTGTTCAGTCCGCGGCTCTTCCCACGGAACGTTCGGCTTTGGCCCTTGCGGTCCACACAGGTGAGATCTATGCCATTGGTGGACGGAACCCAAATGGATCGCCATCCGCCCGGGTGGATATTCTCGATCCATCAACGGGTAGGTGGCGCAGGGGACCTGCATTGCCTGAAGCGCGTGCTGGTATTGGTGCCGCGGTGTTAGATGGACGCATCCATGTTGTCGGTGGAGAGCAAGTGTCGCCACCGCGTACGTTCAGCGAACACAATGTGCTCAACAGCGCTGGAACGGGGTGGGAGAGTGCTGAGCCGCTTGCAACCCCTCGTCATGGGGCAGCGGTTGCTGTCTCCGAAGGCCGCCTGTACGCCATCGGCGGGGCCACCGGTCCTGGCGTGTACACAGTCTTCACTGTTTCTGATCTGGTCAGCATCTATCGGCCCTAAGGAAGTTTTATGATCCCTAACGATTATCCCACTCTTAATTTTGATCTTGGCGAAACCGTGGACATGATCCGCGACACGGTTCGCGCGTTCACGGCTGACAAAATTGCGCCACGGGCAGCGGAGATCGATTCAACGAATGAGTTTCCTCGTGATCTTTGGCCACAAATGGGCGAACTGGGATTGCTTGGCCTGACGGTGGAGGAAAAGGACGGCGGGTCTGGGTTTGGCTACCTCGCCCATACCGTCGCGATGGAAGAAATCTCGCGCGGCTCTGCCTCGGTTGGTCTTTCATATGGCGCACACTCGAACCTGTGTGTGAACCAAATTCGGCGCTGGGCTACGCAAGAGCAAAAAGACAAATATCTACCAAAGCTAATGAGCGGTGAGCATGTTGGCTCGCTTGCCATGAGCGAGCCAGGCGCCGGGTCTGACGTTGTCTCGATGAAGCTCCGGGCTGACAAGAAGGGTGATCACTACGTCCTCAATGGGAACAAGATGTGGATCACCAATGGGCCAGATGCAGACACGCTTGTGGTTTATGCGAAGACAGATGCAGACGCTGGACCTAAGGGCATTACTGCTTTTCTGATTGAACGCGGATTTAAAGGCTTCTCGACGGCCCAGAAACTCGACAAGCTGGGTATGCGAGGTTCCAGCACGTGCGAGCTGGTATTTGAAGATTGTGAAGTTCCGGAAGAAAACGTCATGGGCGGCGTTAATAATGGTGTTCGCGTTTTGATGAGTGGGCTCGATTATGAGCGCACGGTGCTTTCAGGTGGCCCGCTCGGCATCATGCAAGCGGCGATGGATGTGGTTCTGCCCTATGTCCATGAGCGCAAACAGTTCGATACGCCTATCGGCATGTTCCAGCTAATGCAGGGCAAGATGGCCGACATGTACACGACCATGAATGCTTGTAGGGCCTATGTGTATGCGGTGGCCAAAGCCTGTGACCGGGACGAGACCGCTCGGAAAGATGCTGCGGGTGCCATTCTCTATTCAGCTGAAAAGGCCACCTGGATGGCGCTGGAGGCGATCCAGGCACTCGGCGGTAATGGGTATATCAACGAATATGAAACAGGACGGCTTTTGCGGGATGCCAAGCTCTATGAAATTGGAGCCGGTACCAGCGAAATCAGGCGCATGCTGATTGGCCGTGAATTGTTCAACGAGACAGCCTGATTTAAAACAGGCGAAAGAATGTCACAGGGAGAGTGTGATGAGTGATTTGGAAAAAGATCCAATTGTGATTGTGAGTGCAGCTCGCACGCCACTAGGTGGCTTTCAGGGTGCCTTGGCGGGTGTTTCCGGACCGGAGCTAGGGGCTCGAGCGCTATCGGGCGCTGTCGAGCGCGCGTCGCTTGGCGCAGGCGAAGTAGATGAAGTCTTCATGGGGTGCGTTCTGCCAGCAGGCGTGGGGCAGGCGCCTGCGCGCCAGGCAGCGCTTCGCGGCGGGCTTGAGCAGAGCGTGCCAGCGACCACGATTAACAAAGTTTGTGGTTCTGGCATGAAGACAGTGATGCTGGCTGCAGACGCGGTAGCGATGGGGCGCGCGAGCGTTGCTGTTGCGGGTGGCATGGAAAGCATGAGCAATGCACCCTACCTGCTACCCAACGCACGCGGTGGCATGCGGCTTGGTCATGGCGCAGCAAAGGACCACATGTTCCTTGATGGGCTGGAGGATGCCTATGAAGGGCGTTTGATGGGCACCTATGCTGAAGATACCGCCCAGCACTATCAGTTTTCGCGTGAGGCGCAGGACGATTACGCCTTGACCTCTCTGGCGCGCTCAAAAGCAGCAACGGAGGATGGCACCTTTGCACCTGAGATTGTTCCCGTGACGATCAAAGGGCGCAAAGGGGAAATTGTCGTGGAACAGGACGAACAGCCCTTGTCCGCGCAGCCTGATAAGATTCCGACCTTGAAGCCAGCTTTTGCTCCTGATGGAACGGTGACAGCGGCGAACTCGTCTTCTATCTCTGATGGCGCTGCAGCGCTTGTCATGATGCGTCGCTCGGAAGCTGACCGGCGTGGGCTCGCTCCTCTCGCCACTATCAGAGGGCAGGCGATGCACGCCCAGGCGCCTGCCTGGTTCACCACAGCACCCGTGGGGGCCATGGGTAAGCTCTTAGAGCAGGTTGGCTGGTCTGCGGGCGATGTGGATCTCTATGAGATCAACGAGGCCTTTGCCGTGGTGGCAATGGCTGCGATGCAGGAGCTCGACCTTGATCATGAGCGGGTGAATATCTATGGCGGCGCATGCGCACTCGGACACCCGATCGGAGCGTCTGGCACCCGGATCATTGTGACCTTGCTCAATGCGATGGCACAGAAGGGCGTGTCAAAAGGGGTGGCGTCTCTCTGTATTGGCGGCGGGGAGGCAACAGCTGTGGCGCTGGAGCGACCAGCCGCTTGAATCAATCTCTGAATGAGTTTAGGTAAGCCACTGAATTTCCATTACTTTCTGTTTTGTTCTGACGGATCAGAAAGCGCTTGGCATTGAAGGCAGGCGGCTTATTCTCCGGTGCATACATATTGCCATAATCGCATTTCCGGACGGTGAACCGGGTCAACTTCACCTGGAAATGCTTACATAAGAAGAACGCAGGGAGTGCGCGGCACATGGCCGTATTGAAGACCAAGGTTTCTACTCGCGACGACCGGTTTAAAGATAACCAGGCGGCAATGGCTGACCTGGTTGCGGACCTGGAGGCGCAGCGCGCCAAACATGCCGTCGGCGGTAACGAAAAGTCACGGGCGCGGCACGTCTCGCGGGGCAAGAAACTTCCGCGTGATCGGGTCTATGGCCTACTGGACGCGGGAAGTCCTTTTCTCGAACTCTCCCCCATGGCGGCCCACGGGATGCATGGCGGTGAAATTCACGGCTCGGGCATCATCACCGGCATTGGGCGGGTTGCCGACCAGGAATGTGTGATCGTCTGCAACGACGCGACCATCAAAGGCGGGACCTATTATCCGGAGACAGTGAAGAAGCATCTTCGGGCGCAGGAAGTCGCGTTGGAAAACAATCTACCCTGCATTTATCTGGTGGATTCAGGCGGGGCGAACCTGCCGAACCAGGCGGATATCTTTCCCGACAAAACCCATTTCGGGCGGATCTTTTACAATCAGGCAAACATGTCTGCGAAGGGCATTCCACAGCTATCCATTGTGATGGGCTCATGTACCGCTGGCGGGGCCTATGTGCCGGCCATGTCGGATGAGAACATCATTGTGAAAGAGCAGGGGACAATCTTCCTTGGGGGGCCGCCGCTGGTGAAGGCGGCGACCGGCGAGGTGGTGAGTGCAGAAGATCTGGGGGGTGCGGATGTTCATTCGCGGACCAGTGGGGTCACAGACCATTACGCACTCGATGATGACCATGCGCTGGCTTTGATGCGGCAGATTGCAGGCACGCTCAATCGCCGCAAGGAGCCGCAAGTCAAACTGCAGGAGCCACAAGACCCGCTCTATGACCCGGCTGAACTTGATGGGATCGTGCCGTCGTCTCTGGCAGTCCAATATGATGTTCGTGAAGTGATTGCGCGTTTGGTAGATGGCTCCGACTTTGACGAATTCAAGCCGCTCTACGGCGAGACACTTGTCACTGGCTTTGCCCATATTCATGGGATGCCAGTCGGTATTGTGGCCAATAACGGCATTCTCTTCTCTGAGTCAGCGCTGAAAGGTGCTCACTTCATTGAGCTTTGCTGTCAGCGGAAAGTGCCGCTTCTATTCCTGCAGAATATTGCGGGCTTCATGGTGGGCCGGGAGTATGAAGCAGGTGGTATTGCTAAAGATGGTGCGAAGCTTGTGACAGCCGTCGCGACAGCCCAGGTGCCCAAGATTACCGTGGTGATCGGGGGCTCCTATGGGGCAGGCAATTACGGCATGTGTGGCCGGGCTTATTCGCCGCGCTTCCTTTTTATGTGGCCAAACTCCCGTCTCTCTGTGATGGGGGGGGAACAGGCGTCGAGCGTTTTGGCCACTGTCAAACGGGATGGTATGGAAGCGCGCGGTGAAGACTGGAGCGCAGAGGAAGAAGAAGCGTTCAAAGCCCCCATTCGGGCGCAATATGACGATGAAGGGCATCCCTATTTTGCGACAGCCCGGGTGTGGGATGACGGGATCATCAGCCCCCGAGAAACCCGCCGTGTCCTGGCGCTATCACTTTCTGCCACCCTCAACGCCCCCATACCGGACATGAAGTTCGGTGTATTCAGGATGTAGCCTCATGTTTTCTTCTGTCCTGATCGCCAATCGCGGCGAAATCGCCTGTCGTGTTATCCGCACAGCTAAAGCTATGGGGCTCCGCACCATCGCGGTCTATTCCGAGGCGGACGCAAATGCTGCCCATGTTGCGGAAGCCGACGAGGCCCATCACATTGGGCCCTCACCAGCGAATGAGAGCTATCTCAAAGCAGATGTCATTCTGGATGTGGCGAAGCGCAGTGGCGCTGAAGCTATTCATCCAGGCTATGGTTTCCTGTCTGAGAATGCAGACTTTGCTGAGGCCTGCGAAAATGCCGGTGTCATCTTCATCGGTCCGACGGCCTCGGCCATCCGCGCGATGGGGCTGAAAGACGCCGCCAAGGTGCTGATGGAGAAAGCCAATGTTCCCGTCGTGCCTGGCTATCACGGGGACAATCAAGACCCAACCTTCCTGGCCGATCAGGCTGTGGAGATTGGCTATCCGGTTCTCATCAAAGCTGTTGCGGGCGGCGGCGGCAAGGGGATGCGCCGCGTCGATGCGCCAGATGAGTTTGAAAAGGCGCTGGCGTCAGCCCAGCGGGAAGCGGCAAGTGCCTTTGGCGATGACCGTGTGCTTGTTGAGAAATTTGTCGCGCGGCCTCGGCACATTGAGATTCAGGTGTTTGCGGATGCCCAAGGAAATGCGGTGCATCTCTTTGAGCGCGATTGCTCGTTGCAGCGGCGTCACCAGAAGGTGGTTGAAGAAGCACCGGCCCCTGACATGCCGCCCGATATGCGCGAAGCGATGGGGGCTGCGGCGGTTGCGGCGGCCAAAGCCATCGGCTATCGCGGGGCGGGGACTATTGAGTTCATTGCCGATGCGTCCGACGGTCTCAAAGCCGACGGCTTCTTCTTCATGGAGATGAATACCCGTCTGCAGGTGGAACACCCGGTCACTGAAATGATCACGGGTCAGGATCTGGTTGAGTGGCAGTTGCGTGTCGCAGCGGGTGAAGAGCTTCCGGCCACCCAGGATGATTTGTTCATTGATGGGCACGCGGTGGAAGTGCGCCTCTATGCCGAAGACCCGGCGAAGAAGTTTTTCCCGTCGACGGGCACGCTGCACCGATTACGTCTGCCATCAGAAGATGAGGGCGTTCGCGTCGATACCGGCGTGCGTGAAGGCGACACGGTCTCCATGTTCTATGACCCGATGATCGCGAAGCTCATCACCTGGGATGAAACGCGGGAAGGCGCGCTGCGCCAAATGGCGCGAGCTCTGGAAACAACAGAGATTGCGGGGCTTCGCGCGAATACAGCGTTTCTGGCAGAGATAGTTCAGAACAAGGACTTCATCTCTGGCGATATTGATACGGGCTTTATTGACGCGCATCTGGACGAACTGGTCCCGTCTGCCGGGTTGCCTGCCCCTGAAGTGATCGCGCTCGCTGCTCTTCATGAAGTTCTCCGACGCGGCGGCGATGCTGATGCTCAGTCCCCTTGGGAAGCGACGGACAGCTGGACCCTTGGCGGGGGACGCACGGAACCGGTGTCTCTGGAGTTTGGCGGTGACCCAATTGCTCTCTCAGCGCATAACGTCGACGGCGGGTGGCAGATCAACATGGACGGCGCCTCGTTTGCGACCCAGGGCCATTTACTGGATGGCTGTTTAACCGCGCAGGTAAACGGGCAGCGTTTTGCTGTCGGTGTAATTGAACTCAGCGGTGGGTTTGTGCTCATGCACAAGGGCGCGTCTTACGAGTTCACACGGCCTGATCCACTGGATGTGGATCTGCAGGAACAGGCGGGCGGCAATCGCTTTGTGGCACCGTTGCCGGGTAAGATCATTCAGGTGCTTGTGAAGCCGGGCGATAAGGTTCGTGCCGGTGCGCCGCTTGTGGTGCTTGAAGCCATGAAGATGGAGCAGACCATTCAGGCGCAAAGTGCGGGAACGGTTGAGACGGTTGGTGTCAGCGAAGGTGATCAGGTGGAAGCAAGCGCACTGCTTGTCTCTTTTGAAGAGGCGGCAGAGTAGCGCCCCACGTGACTGTTCATCTCATCAAACTGTGTGTTGGCGTGGAAGACCCGGAAACGCTCCGGGACTATCAGGCCATGCGCTTGGCGCAGAAGAAACAAGCAGGCCAGCCGGTGGAGGTTATGCACGTTACGCGCATGACGCCGAAGCGCGCGGACGAACTCACCGATGGTGGGTGCATTTACTGGGTGATGAAAGGCGTTGTGCGCTGTCGCCAGAAAGTGCTTGAGCTCAAACCCCTGGTGGATGATGAGGGCAAGAAGCACTGCGGCTTGGTGCTTGACCCCGAGCTCATCATGACGGAGCGCCTTGCCAAGCGACCGTTCCAGGGCTGGCGCTATCTGGAGCCGGAAAGCGCGCCGAAAGATGTCCGTGCTGTCGACGGTGAAGACGATATGCCCGCCGAGATGCGTGAAGAACTGCGTGAGCTGGGGCTGCTTTAGCCCCTGAACGCAACGGACATGTTATCGAGTAGGCGTGGCTGGCCGATTTTGGCGGCGACGAGGATGCGGGCTTCTTCCGTTAGACTCTCAACAGGCTGCAGCGTTCTGATGTCACGGACGGTCAGGTAGTCCACCTTGTCGAAGCCTAGTTCCAGGAGTTTCGCTTCTGCGTCGGCAGTTGCCTTCTTGATGTCTGCGCCCTTGGTGATCGCATCCGCCGTTGCTTCCAGGATCACGTTCAACTGACCTGCGGCTTTGCGCTCCGTTTCTGTGAGGTAAACATTGCGGGACGACATGGCGAGGCCGTCTGGCTCGCGCAGGATGGGTCCGCCTAGAATTTCGACGGGAATGCGCAAGTCCGCCACCATGCGACGGATGGTGAGGAGCTGCTGGTAGTCTTTTTCGCCAAAGACCGCACAGTCCGGCAGGGCGGCAAGCAGGAGTTTGCTCACGACAGTAGCGACACCGTCAAAGTGGGTGGGGCGAGCTTCGCCCTCCAGGGTGTTGGTGACACCCTTTACTGACACTGTTGTGCCGTAGCCGTCGGGATACATTTCTGCACCGTTCGGCGCGAAGATGAGCTGTGCGCGATCCACCAGCTTTGCTGCATCGGTTGCTTCCGTGCGGGGATAGGCGTCGAAATCTTCGCCGGGTCCGAACTGCGTTGGGTTCACGAAGATTGAGACAATGGTCTTGGTGGCGCCATGCGTTTTCGCGACGTCGATGAGCGAGAGATGGCCCTCGTGAAGGGCGCCCATGGTGGGCACGAGCGCGATTTTCTCGCCTGCCGCGCGCCATTCGGCAACCTGCTCACGCATGTCTGCGATGGTGCGGGTGAGCGGCACCGCATATGTGGTCGTGTCTATAGCCATGGGGTCAGCCGAGGGTGCCGTTGATGGCTTTGTCGTAGAGGGCTTCGTAGGAGCTCGTCGTCATGGAGACTGGATTGCCGCCGGTGCAGGGATCTTCAAGCGCCATGGGTGCCATTTGGCTGATGAGATCAGGCGTGATGCCCAGATCATGCAGCGTGTTTGGAATTTGAAGTTCTTCACGCAGGTGCAGCACCCAGTCAACGAAACTTGCAGCACTGTCGCCAAGCCCCATGTAGCGGGCGGCGGCGGCTAGCTTCTCATCGATCACTTTCAGATTGTGATGGAGCACATAGGGCATCACCACGGCGTTGGTAAGACCGTGGTGGGTGCCTTTGAGGCTCGAGCAGGGGTGGCTCATGGCGTGCATTGCGCCGAGCCCCTTCTGGAAGGCGACCGCGCCCATAGACGACGCCGCCATCATGTAAGCCCGGGCGTCGACATTCTCGCCGTTGGCGGTCGCTTCGGGCAGCCATTCTTTTACAAGCCGCATGGCCTCTAGAGCGATGCCCTGGCCCATAGGGTGCCAGAAGGGGCTGCAATAGGCTTCCAGAGCGTGGGAGAGGGCATCCATGCCGGTTGCCGCCGTGATGGGGGCAGGCAGGCCGGTTGTGAGTGCCGGGTCTGCAATCACTTCCACCGGCAGCATTTTTGGATGGAAGATGACCTTCTTTGTGTGATCGCTTTCATCTGTGATGACAGCGGCGCGCCCTACCTCGGAACCGGTCCCAGCGGTTGTTGGCACGGCGATGATAGGAGCGATGCCAGCTGGGTCCGCCCGGGTCCACCAGTCTTCCCGGTCCTCAAAGTCCCAGATGGGGCGCGACTGGCCGGACATGAAGGCGATGGCCTTGGCTGTATCGAGGGCGGAACCGCCACCAAATGCGATGACTCCGTCATGGTGGCCACGCTTGTAGATGGCGACGCCTTCTTCAACATTGGCGGCTACCGGGTTTGCCTGCAGTTTGTGGAAGAGTACGGTTGAGAGCCCGTTTTCTTCGAGTGCATTCAGCGCATCGGTCACGATAGGCAGGGCGCTCAGCCCTGGATCGGTGACGAGCAGTGGCGCGTGAATTCCGGCACCCCGACAGGCATTAGCAAGTTCGGAAATGCGTCCCGGGCCAAACCGAATAGAGGTGGGATAGCTCCAATTGGCAATCAGGCTTTGATAAGTATCGATTTTTGGCTCTGGCATGGTTTCAGGTCTTTAGTCGCAGATGGTAGCTCTTCGGGCGTGTGAGGAACTCATAGCCCACAGCAGAAAGTGTCGCGCCGCGCCCGCTGTCCTTCACAGCCGTCCAGGCAAGGGCTGGGTCCAGATAATCGCAGCGGTTCTGGAACCATGTGCCGGTTTCAACCTGATCGCCAATATGAACGGCTGCCTCTGCATCTGATGTCCAGATGGAAGCGGTGAGGCCATAGGGGCTGTCATTCATGAGGCGAATGGCCTCTTCGTCGCTCGAGACTTTCATGATGCCAACGGCGGGCCCGAACGTCTCGTCTTTCATGAGACTCATGGAATGATCGACGTTCACCACGACCTGTGGTCCAAGGTAGGGCGTGCCTTCTTTCGACTCAGGGAAGTGGCTTTCGGGAATGAGCGACTTGGCACCGTCTCTCACAGCATCAGCCACCTGGCCACGCACGAAGGTCGCGGCGCTGGTGCGTACCATGGGGCCGATAGTTGTGTCGGCCTCGAGCGAACTGCCTAGCTTGTAGGTTTTGGCTGTTTCGACAAACTGCTCCACGAAGCTTTCGTACACGCTAGCGTCCACATAGATGCGTTCTTTGCCGCAGCAGGACTGGCCAGAATTGAAAAAGGCGCCGTCGACGATGTTTTCCGCAGCGAAGGCCACGTCTGCGTCAGCACGAACATAGGCGGGATCTTTGCCGCCCAGTTCCAATCCTAAATTGATGAAGCGGCTCACAGCGGCCCGCTGAATGGCGTGACCTCCAGCTACGGAGCCTGTGAAATTCACATAGGCACATGCTGGGTGCTGGATCGCCTTTTCGGTCAGATCATGCCCCATATGCAGGACCTGAAAGAGCCCGTCTGGCGCGCCTGCTATGTCCAGGGCCTCGGCCATCCTCTCTGCACAGAGCGGCGTTTGTCCCGAATGTTTCAATACGACCGTGTTGCCGGCCATGAGGGCCGGGACGACGGAGTTCACCGCGATCATGTAGGGGAAGTTCCAGGCAGCGATGGCGAAAACGACGCCGAGCGGTTCACGCTTGATGTAGCGGTCAAACCCATCGATGGGGTCTGGGCGGACATGCTCAAGACATTCAGGCGCAATCGTGATCATGTGGCGGGCTCGGTCGGCAAAGCCGTTCACTTCATTTCCGCCATAGGCAATTGGGCGGCCCATCTGCCAGGCGAGTTCTGGGACGATCTCGTCTTTCATAGCGACAAAGGCATCGACGAATTTCGTCATAAGCGCCGCGCGTTCTGAGATGGGCACGCGTTTCCATGCGGCCTGCGCCTCGCGGGCCCGATCAAAGGCTGCTGCGACTTCTGCTTCTGTCGCATAGGGGCGTTCTACGTAAACAGACCCGTCAATGGGTGTAATGAGTTTCAGCGTATTGCTCATCCGCGTTCAAAACCTCTTGTCAATTCCCAGTCGGTGACAGCGCGGTCATATTCCGCCTGTTCCCAATGTCCCGTGTGAAGATAGTGATCGATGACTTCATCGCCGAAGGCGGCGCGCATCGTTTCTGATTTATCGAGCAGGTCAAGCGCTTCTCGCAAAGATTTCGGAAGGGAACGGATGTCTTCGGTGGCATAGGCGTCGCCCCGGAACTCCGGCTCAAGCTCCATGTCGTTTTCGATTCCGTGAAGCCCAGCACCGATAATGCCCGCAAAGGCGAGGTAGGGGTTCAGGTCTGCGCCGCCAATACGGCATTCGACCCGAGTGGCGTTTCCGCTGCCCACGACCCTGTATCCTGCCGTTCTGTTGTCCATGCTCCAAACCGCTGTCGTCGGCGCGAAAGATTGATCTGCAAATCGTTTGTAGGAGTTTATGCCGGGTGCGAGAAAATAGCTCATCTCGCGACTGGCGGAGAGTTGGCCTGCGATGAATTTCTTAAACAGAGGTGACATGCCATTGGCGTCTGATTTGTCGTGGAAGACGGAGTTTTGAGCGGCTTTGTCCCAAAGCGAACAATGGATATGACAGGAGTTTCCCGCCAGCTTCTGATTCCATTTGGCCATGAAAGTCACGGACTTTCCGTGCAGGTGGGCGATTTCCTTGATGCCGTTTTTCAGGATCACGTGCCGGTCCGCCATATCGAGGGCTTCGGCGTAGCGCACGTTGATTTCTTCCTGGCCAGGGCCCCATTCGCCTTTGGAATTTTCTACGGGGATGCCCGCTGCGTCCAATCCGTTTCGGATGGCGCGCATGATGCCTTCTTCCTTCGATGTCTGGAAGATGTGGTAATCCTCAATGTACCAGCTGGCGGTTTTCAGGTCCTTGTAGTTTTTCTCATGGGCCGACTCGAAGGGTTCATCGAATAGGAAGAATTCAAGCTCTGAGGCCATATAGGCCATCATGTCTTTTTCAGCCAAGCGTTTCAGTTGCTTCTTCAAAATGGCGCGGGGTGAGACTGGAATGTCCTCCCCATGATGATCCAACGTATCGCATATGACGAGAGCGGTGGCAGGCAGCCAGGGGATGCGGCGCAATGTTGCAAGGTCGGGCTTTAGGGTGAAGTCGCCATAGCCCTTTTCCCAGCTGGCAGCTTTGTACCCGGGGACGGGCTCCATATCCATATCGACGGTCAGCAGATAGTTGCAGGCATGGGTTTCTTCTACAACGCTGTCGAGAAAGAAGGCTCCGGTCACACGTTTACCCACCAGGCGCCCCTGCATGTCGGGCATGCAGACGATGATGGTGTCGATTTCTCCCGTCGTCACAAGATTGGTCAGTTGATCAAGGTCGAGCTTACCGTTCATGAGGTCTCTTTCTTGTTCCTTGGCGGATGCCAATAGTGTGCATTAAGGAGCGGGTTGCTCTGGATGTGGATTGCAGCAGCCAGCATAGAATGGCCCGTCTTCAATATCGATACGAATAGAGTATTGGTAGGTGAGGTCAGACATGCCATCAGAACATTGATTGGTTTCTTCTAACAGCGCAAAAACCGGTGAGTGGGCGGGACCGGTAGATCCCTTGAGGGACCAAATGATGGGCACGCCGTGGGCGGATCGGGATGTTTGAAAATCGATGACGGATTTTCCCTCTGCCAGCGAGTCAAAATCACCGCTCCTGTTGTCTAGCTGTAACGCCCAGAACGGCTCTGTTCCACTGCAGACGAGGGGCTCTCGGAACAAGGACGAGGGTGTGCGGGTTGGAGCCACATATGCAGCATTGACCCAGCCCTTTCGACCTTCAACGATGATCTCAAGCCAGGTCGACCTGCCGACCTGACGCGAGGCTCCGGTAGCAGCGATTGCCTTTGCATCAAAGGCAAGAGTTCCAACCTTCTCAGCGGTCGCGGACGGTGTTGCACGGACATTTAACTGATCGTCGGTGGCAACATTGGTGACGTCGTAGGTCACTTCCGCGCGCCCATTGGCGGTGGTGAAAAAGAGTGTGCAGCTGACACTCAGCACAAAGATCAGGAGGGCTGAAATTTTGCCGATATGGTTGGGTTGGGTAGAGATACTCGGCCTCAATCTAGTCTTTTTGCGGTGTCTGCAGTGTAGCGGTGATGTTGAAATGGGAACAGGCACATTTGCGCAAATCAGGCACCTGAAGGTTGGTTGACTTGGTGTTGTGGCAGGCAGACACTCCGCAAAATTCGACTTCTGAGTCGTTCTACCGGTTCGGGCTGGTTCGGGCTGGTTCGTGAACGACCAACTGTGACAATGCCTGTGATGCTCGCCAAAAAACATACCATCGTCCTTGGAAACGAAAAGGGCGGCTCTGGCAAAACCACCTCAGCAATGCATGTGATTGCGTCACTGCTTGCAGAAGGGTTGCGTGTTGGGTCCATCGATCTTGATAGCCGCCAGCGGTCGCTTTCTCGCTATGTTGAAAACCGGCGCAATTGGAGCGAGACCAATGATGTGCCGCTGGCCATGCCTGACCATCATGTTGTCGATCGTTCAGATGCAGACGTGTTAACCGAACAACACCGGGAAGAACGACAGGCATTTGAGACGGTTTATGCGCAACTGACCGCTGCCAATGATGTGATCGTGATTGACAGTCCAGGGAGTGACACATTTCTCTCACGCCTGGGGCATGCGGTTGCCGACACAATTATTACGCCGATGAATGACAGCTTTGTCGATTTTGATCTTTTGGCTCAGGTCAATCCCGATACGTATGAAGTGAAGCGCCCAAGTCTCTATGCGGAGATGGTGTGGGATGCGCGCAAGCGACGTGCAATCGCTGATGGCGGTACCATTGACTGGGTGGTCATGCGGAACCGTCTGTCGTCGCTTGATGCGAAGAACAAGCGACGCGTGGAGGCCGGTCTTAAAGCGTTGAGCGACCGGATCGGATTTCGGATCGCGCCAGGGTTTGGTGAACGGGTGATCTTCCGTGAGATGTTCCCGTCTGGTCTGACGCTCCTGGATCTTCGGGAAAAAGGCGCAGGTGGTGGCCTGTCCATGTCCCATGTGGCCGCCCGGGCGGAAGTGCGACAGTTGATCGCTACGCTGGAGCTGCCTGATCTTCATCCTGACCGGAGACAACAGGCTCAAGCCTGACGCCAGGTTATTCGCGATGTCACAGGCTTGGCGTCGGCATATTGCGCCCCATTTGTAGTAGAGTTGCTCAATATTTCTACTCAAGATGGGAGCTCATGGCAAAAGACCGACATAGTGTGCCGGCTAAGGAAACCACATCAAGCGTGGACAGTTTTCTGGCGAAGGTAAAAGCGACACCGCTTCCAACTGCGGTGGGCACTCGAGGTCGGCTTGTTTTTGCGATGGATGCCACAATGAGCCGGGAACCGAGCTGGGATCGGGCTATCGGTATTCAGAGTGAAATGTTCAACGCTGCAGCTGATCTTGGCGGGTTGGATATTCAACTAGTCTGGTTTCGAGGTTTTGGAGAATTCTCCGCCAGCAAATGGGCCTCTGACGCTAAATCTCTTGGCAAAGCCATGACGCGGGTTGGATGCCGCGGCGGGCATACGCAAATAGGACGCGTGCTCAACCACACGCTTCAGGAAACCAAACGGTCAAAGGTCAATGCGCTGGTCTATGTGGGTGATTGTGTGGAGGAGAGTGTGGACGATCTTGCGACGACGGCGGGGCAACTCGGATTGCTCGGTCTGCCAGCCTTCATGTTTCAGGACGGCGGTGATGGTACGTCAGCACGGGGCTTTCAGGAGATTGCCCGTCTGACCGGTGGCGCTTATTGCCATTTGGATGCCGGTTCGGCGGCGCGGTTGAAGGACCTGCTTCGTGCCGTTGCCGTCTATGCCTCTGGCGGTCACAATGCCCTCACTCGACTGGGGCCTAAACAAAGCCGGGAAGTGCAGCAATTGATTACACAGGTAAAGCGATGAGCACTTTTCTTCTGGTTGTTGCCCTTCTTCTCGGGTTTGTCGTGGTCTTGCAACTGGCTGCCCGTGCCGACCCAAAAGCGCTAGCAAAGGTTATTCGATATGTCGGTATCGGCGTATCCGGGCTTTTGGGCCTGGTCTTGTTGCTGACGGGACGCTTCGGGTTTGCGGTGCCTGTCTTCATGTTTTGCTTTTGGCTTATGGGCCGCCGATTGCCCATTCCAGGTATGGGTGGTGGTTTTCCCGGTGGCTTTGGGGGTGGCGTTGGCGGTGGTCCCAAAACAGCGGGTCAAGCCTCAGATATAGAGACCGCTTTCCTTTCCATGTCGCTCGACCACGATAGTGGCGAGATGGAAGGAAAGGTGCTTCAGGGCCGGTTTGTCGGCACGCGTCTCGGTGACCTCAATCTATCCGACCTCTACCAGCTCCTTGAAGAGGTCTCGGTTGACGCGGACAGTGCACGTCTTCTGGAAGCGTATCTCGACCGTCATGTTGGCCCTGACTGGCGAGAAGATGCAGGGAAGACCGGTGGACAGAGGGCAAGCTCATTTGGTGCGATGACGCGGGACGAGGCATATGAAGTTCTTGGGCTTCGTCCTGGTGCGACTGCTGAGGCCATCCGTAAAGCGCACAAAGAACTCATGCTCAAGCTTCACCCGGACCATGGCGGCTCGACTTTGTTGGCCGCGCGGGTGAACGCAGCTAAAGACGTTCTGCTCGGAGACTAACTGTTAGCGGCTGATGCTGGCCGAACGACCCCAGCCGTGGGGCGGGATGGCGATGCAGCTGATCGCGGCTCTTGAAAGCTCGCGGCAGGCCTTGCGGGCATTTGTCTCGTTCAACCCTCCGAACCGCGAGCGGTAGAGCGTCTGATCGGAGGATGAGACGGGCATCGTGATCGGAACAGCATTCGATAGAAGAACCGGCGCTGCATTGACGGCTTGCCTGATACGCTCCACAGCCTCAGATGGCTTGGCATATGCCCCAACCTGGATGACCCAGCTTGTCGGGTTGAAAGCGTCGCTTTCGGCCTCAAGCGATGTGGACCGCAGCGTGGTCGTGTCCACCAGCGCCAGATCCTCAGGACCAGAAAAGGCAATGTCGAGGCTCGTATCGCCTTGTGGGGGCGGAGCTGGCAATGGTGTCGTCACGGCGGATGCCAGCACGTATCTGGTGGTTCTCGTGCCTGGACGGTTTCGCGGCATGGGTGTTGAGGCAAGTCTGGTCCGCGTACTGTTCATGGCGACGGCGCTGCCCCAGGCTCGGTCCAGAATGGAGACCATGTGATCATCGCGAGAGCGGGCGGTGCGACCGCCGAGTACGACACCGATCAGATATTTGCCTTGCCGTTCTACGGTAGCGGTGAGGTTGAAGCCGGAAGCACGTGTATAGCCAGTTTTAAGGCCCGTTGTGCCTGCATAGCGCCCGACAAGCCGGTTGTGATTGGTGTAGCGGCGGCCGTTGAACCGAAACTCTGTGACAGAGAAGAAGCTGTAATAGTCAGGGAAGTCACGCTGGACGCGTTGCGCCAATGTGGCCATGTCGCGGGCAGTGGTGAGCTGTCGGTTGTTGGGAAGGCCGGAGGCATTCATGAAACGGGTGCGACGCATGCCGAGTGACCTGGCGCGTGTGGTCATGCGCTGGGCGAAGCGGTATTCGCTGCCGGAAATATGTTCTGCAACGACGACGGCCACATCATTTGCTGATTTGGTCACAAGTGCTCGGATCGCATCGTCTACGGTGATTGTCGTTCCAGCGCGGACACCCAGTTTGGAGGGGGGCTGAGCCGCGGCACGCGGCGAGACTTGCATGCGGGTGCCTGGCGTAACGCGGCCTGCCTCCAGCTCTTCGAAGAGGAGGTAGAGGGTCATGACCTTGGTCAGAGAAGCAGGGTAGCGTGGCCTGTCTGCGCTGCGTGCATAGACAAGGCGGCCGGTATGGCCATCGATGACGACAGCAGCGTATTTGTTATTCGCGTGAGCGGGAGTGGGGACCTGGACGGTCAACCCGATGAGAATGGCGATACAAAGCGCCCATAGGTGCCTGAAGGAGAGTCTCTTTTGGCCCGAATCGGCTGTTTTTGCCGTAGGCATCTCGCGGGTCATATCCAAAGCCACCAGCCCCTCCGGCGTTACTGAAGCGATAGAAGTGCCAGAGCGGATAATGCGACACCCAGCGCAAATTCAACCGGGTCTCCCATAAAAGCTAACTCCGCATAGACTTTTGCCGTTTCAATCGCTTCCGGCAGGATCAACATCAACATGGTCAAAACGCCACGCGCCGGAAGCCTCCGCTCCAGGAACGTGTCCCTTGCTCGCCTTAATGCGCAAAAAAACGCAGAAACTCAGGCATTTTTACAAGGGTCCAAATTACGCCTCACCGGTTACCGTAAGGTTAACGGTTCCGTCCGCCTGTGGGTAAGAGGGTCCGGGACCTGAATCATGCTTCAGGTGCAGCGGCATTTCCGGTTTATGACCGCCTCAGCCGCAGTATTCGTAGAATTTTGCGGGGGAAGGTCCCTTACAAATCGGCCGACATGGATTATCTTATGTCGCAAATATTACCGGCGGCGGGCCGGTCGGTTTCGTGTGCCTCTTCTGGCGCGGTGTCGACTGGTTGAGCCCATAAAAGAGTTTTTGAGCCCTGCATGGCTGATAATGACCGCGATGATGATTTTGATGGGGGAAATGGATCCGACACCGGAGTCATTACCCGCAGCAAGCCGAAGACCAAAAAACCGTCTCTGTACAAGGTTTTGATCCTGAATGACGACTACACTCCGATGGAGTTTGTGGTGCACGTCATTCAGAAATTCTTCAATAAAGACATGGAAGAAGCGACGACCATCATGCTGCATGTCCATCAGAATGGTGTGGGTATCTGCGGGGTCTATACCTACGAAGTCGCAGAGACCAAGGTTACCCAGGTGGTTGATTTCGCCCGTCAGAACCAGCATCCGCTCCAATGCACCATGGAGCGGGATTGAGTCGGCACTGCCGGGCTCAATTGGCTCCGTCCTCTGCAGAAAATCTACGTGGACAGGGGCTTGAATGCGGCTAAGCTAATCTCCAGACTCTTATGGTTCCTAGATTCTTAACGGAGCACAGATTCTGAAGAGGGCGGGGTAAAAGAGTTTGATCGGGACGGCCCGTCTCGGTCACAGCCAACAGAAAGGGACGTCGTGCCATCACTGTCTCGTAGTTTGGAAGAAGGCCTTCATCGCGCGCTGGCGCTCGCAAATGAGCGCAATCACGAATATGCGACGCTTGAGCATTTGCTGCTCTCGCTGCTTGATGATCAAGATTCAGCCGCCGTTATGCGGGCGTGCAATGTGGATCTGGATGCACTTCGCCAACAGTTACTGCATTACATCGATAATGAGCTCTCCAGTCTGATTGTGGATGGAGAAGAAGAGGCCAAACCAACCGCTGGTTTCCAGCGTGTGATCCAACGTGCCGTTATCCACGTTCAGTCGTCAGGCCGTGAAGAAGTCACGGGTGCCAATGTGCTCGTAGCTATGTTTGCGGAGCGCGAAAGCCACGCAGCTTACTTCCTGCAAGAACAAGAAATGACGCGCTATGACGCGGTCAACTATATCTCGCACGGGATCGCCAAGCGCGGCGACATGAGCGAAACGCGATCTCCGCGTGGTACGTCGGAAGAAGAAGAGACGCAATCTTCGTCAGAAGAGGGTGGCGCTGCCAAAAGTACAACCGAAGCGCTTGATGCCTATTGCGTCAATCTCAACGAGAAAGCAAAGAGCGGAAAGATTGATCCGCTGATCGGGCGTGACAAGGAAGTTGAGCGTACGATCCAGATTCTTTGCCGCCGTTCTAAAAATAATCCTTTGTTCGTTGGTGACCCTGGTGTTGGCAAGACAGCCATCGCTGAAGGCCTTGCGCGGAAAATCGTTCAGGGTGAAGTACCCAAAGTTCTCGAAGACGCGACGATTTTTTCTTTGGATATGGGCACCTTGCTTGCAGGCACCCGCTATCGAGGAGATTTCGAAGAGCGGATCAAGCAGGTGATCAAGGAGCTGGAAGAATATCCCGGCGCTGTCATGTTCATCGATGAGATTCACACCGTTATCGGAGCAGGTGCCACCAGCGGTGGCGCGATGGATGCGTCCAATCTGCTGAAGCCTGCACTGGCGAGCGGCACATTGCGCTGCATGGGCTCGACGACTTACAAAGAATATCGTCAGCATTTTGAGAAGGACCGGGCACTCGTTCGGCGCTTCCAGAAAATCGATGTGGCGGAGCCGTCAATTCCGGACGCCGTGAAGATCCTCAAAGGACTGAAACCCTATTTCGAAGAATTCCACGCGCTTCGTTACACCAATGACGCCATCAAGTCTGCTGTCGATCTGTCATCTAAGTACATGCATGACCGCAAGCTGCCGGATAAGGCGATCGACGTGATCGATGAAGCCGGTGCACGACAAATGCTGAAGCCGGAAGGGCGCCGCAAGAAAACTGTTGGTGTGAAAGAGATTGAGGAAGTCGTCGCTACCATGGCGCGCATTCCACCGAAATCTGTTTCCAAAACAGACACTGAGAAGCTCAAGGATTTGGATGTTGAGCTGAAGCGGGTTGTTTATGGTCAGGATCAGGCGATCGAAGCGCTTGCGTCTTCGATCAAGCTTGCACGAGCAGGGCTCCGCGAACCTGAGAAACCTATCGGCTCCTACCTCTTCTCTGGCCCAACGGGCGTAGGTAAGACGGAAGTCGCGCGCCAGCTTGCTGACATTATGGGCGTAGAGATGCTGCGCTTCGACATGTCGGAATATATGGAACGCCACACGGTGTCTCGTCTCATCGGGGCGCCTCCCGGTTATGTGGGCTTTGACCAGGGTGGTCTGCTCACAGATGGTGTCGATCAGCATCCTCACTGTGTGCTGCTGCTTGATGAAATTGAGAAGGCCCATCCGGACCTCTTCAATATTCTGTTGCAGATCATGGATCACGGGAAACTCACCGACCACAATGGTAAGAAGATCGACTTCAGCAATGTTGTGCTGATCATGACTACCAATGCGGGTGCGTCTGATATGGCGCGGGCACCGATCGGATTCGGCCGGACCAAGCGGGAAGGCGAAGATGAAGACGCGATCAAGAAGCTCTTCACGCCTGAATTCCGTAACCGTCTGGATGCAACCATTCCGTTCCAGAACCTGCCGGAAGACGTGATTGCCCGTGTGGTCGAGAAGTTCGTGCTTCAGCTTGAAGTTCAGCTTGCAGATCGCAATGTGACGATTGAGTTGACGGAAGAAGCTAACCGTTGGATCGCTGAGCGTGGATATGATGAGCAATTGGGCGCACGACCCTTGGCGCGTGTTATTCAGGAGAACATCAAGAAACCGCTTGCCGATGAAGTTCTGTTCGGCCAGTTGACCAAAGGCGGCATCGTTCGGGTAACTGTGGATGCTGATAAGAACGAGCTCGCCTTCGAGTGTGAAGCTAATCCGCCAAAAGCCAGGAAGCCCCGCGCTAATAAGGGTGACGGCAAAGGGCCGGACAAGCCAGGCGATGATGGGTCCGGTGGAGATGGCGGTTCCGTGCCAAAGGTTCCGCTCTTGGTCGATTGATCAGATATGCACGAAAATTCCAGCCGATCCTTTTAACGAGGGGTCGGCTGTTTTGGTTTTGAGGGGAAAAGTTATGAGTAACGAGAAAGCGATTTCAGGCGCTCAAGCTTGCCTTGATGCGTTCATGTCGGCATTCAACGAACGCGACTTGCCTGCATGGGAAAAGACATTCAATTTTCCGAGCATTCGTCTTGCCTCTAACACGATGGCGATCATCGACGGACCGGGATGGCACAAGCCGGACATGTTTGACAAAAGTCTTGGGGATGGGTGGCACCATTCAGGCTGGGACCGGCGCGACGTCATTCATGCAGGTGACGACAAAGTGCATTTTGATACACGCTTCACCCGTTACCGCGAAGATGGCAGCGTGATTGGCCACTTCGACTCAATCTATGTGGTGACACTGGAAGACGGACATTGGGGCATTAAGTGCCGGTCCAGCTTCGCTCCTTAGGACTTTTTGATCTCTTGTCCGAACTTGAGGATGCTGCCGTCTTCATCAACGACGTAGAACTCCCGCATTCCCCACGGGCGATCGGCGGGAGGCTCGTAGCGAGGTATGCCTTCACCGGGCAGAAATTCAGGTGAGACAATATCGAATAACGTATCTACATCATCAGACCGAATATAGACGCCAACGACGCTGGTTGTTGGATCAAGGTCTGGATGCGGAAAGAAATGTATCTCCATCGGTCCGCTGACCAGAATCAGGTAACCCCCAGGGCCCGGAACGTGGAGGTGCACGCCAAACCCTAGCTTGTCATAAAATGCGATGGTCTTGTTGAAATCCCGACTGGGAAACAGCGGCAGTGTGTCTGCCTCTGGAAATACGTCAATCATTGTCGATTTAACCTGTAGATGGCAGCTTCTATATCTGATGCGAAATAAACATCGCCTGCGGCAGAGACGGCAAGTCCCGTTGGGACATAGATGGGCAGTCCTTCTGCGGGCCCCGCAAAGCCGATGGGCAAGTCAGTTCCGATTACTGATTTTTCTCCTGATGCAGAGATCATTGTGATCTGTTTAGCTCCGACTTCGGCGACATATAGCGTTCCGTCGGCGCTTCTATCAAAGCCTTCCGGGCCTGAGAGCCCTTCTACGATCATCGTCTTTTCACCAGTTTCCAAATTGACTTCGGAAATTGCGCCGGAGATGTTTTCAGAGACGAGCACATTGCCATTCTCAAGGGCTAACAATGTTGATGGGCCGGAGAGATCTGTCGCTACGTCTGTCCGCTTGGTCCAATCCGTACCGTCGACGCGGACTAGCGCACCGCGGGCATATTCAGCTACCAGCGTGTCACCGCCGGGCAAGGGTAATGCATCAAGCGGTGTCGTGAAGTTATGGTGGATGTCGCCCAGCTCACCGGTTGTGGTGTCGTAGCGTTGAACCATGCCAGCCGACCAGCCGGCGAGGGCAATCTTGCTGCCATTGACACCGACGCTAATGGGATAGTCAATATTGGCGCCAAAAACACGTCCTACTTCGGATACTTCACCACTCTCAATATCGAGGGCGCGGAAGGAGAAGAGGTCGCCAATATAGAGTGTTTCTCTGCCGTCTTCGCCGGTCACCATGGCAAGGTCGGCGGCAACCGCGAGCGTGCCGCTGGTGAGCGCTGTGCTTTCGCCGGTCGCTGTGTCGACCCTGATTACGGCGTTGTCGGCCATATTGGTGATCACCAACTCATCGGTCGCGCTAATCGCCAGATTGTCGATAGCAGCGTTTACCTGAGCGACCAGTGTTTTGTCGCCTGTTGTCACATCCACACGGATGACTTCGCCTCGTGCTGTGTCGACGACCCAGAGGTTGCCTTTTGAATCGAAGTTGACGGCGGCAGGCACGTCGAACCCGTCCGCGATCACTTCCAGTTCCGCGGTGTCGACATCAACCCGTGCGATCTGACCTTTGAACCAGAGGGGCCCGTAGAGTTTTCCATCAGGACCAAAATCGAACCCATTGAGGCCGCCCATGCCTTCCATGATCTTGCGGGGTGGGGCGTTTCCAGCAGGATCGAGCTCATAAAGCGCATCGCCTAAGAACACCTGCGTCGTGAATAGGCGTCCGTCGGGCGACCACGCAGTGGAGTTCAGGCCCGGCAGACCCTCAGCTAAGGTCAGGGTCTCTCCGTCTTTGGTGCGAAGGTAGTACTTTCCATCAAGGAACGCGGTCCAGCCGAGCTCGCCGTTTGGACCTTCTTCCAAATCGTCCGCCATTCCTTCTGGCGCATCGATATAGATGGATGTGTCACCAGTCGCTGCGTCGATCTCATATATCGCGCGGCCTAAGACACTGCCTGCCAACAGGCGGTTGTCGGACGTGAAAGTGATGCCATGGATGCCATGAAACGCCGATCCCGGAACGACTTCTTCCAGTGTGAAGCCGGACACGCCTTCTGCGGCGTGGGCAGGCATAAGCATGGCTGCGGACATCATCAATGTCGCAGTGAGCTTGTTGGTCAACATAATCCTATCCCCCAATAGAAATACTTTTGCGCTTGGCTTTAGAGCGCCGCGCGAATTTTCTGCGCTTGTTCTTCCAGTTCGGCCATATCTGCCATCTCGCGTGCATGGAGCTTCATCTCCAAGCCGCTCCAGCGCGGAATGATGTGGTTGTGGAAATGGAAGACTGTCTGTCCGGCCTCCGCCCCGTTCAACTGGGCTATCATTACGCCTGGCGATCCAATTGCCTGTTTGACAGCGGCGGCAATCTTCTGGGTTGCCTGAGCGAGTGACGCGTAATGCTCTGGCTCAAGGTCAAAAAGGTTCTCTGCTGGCGCCTTGGGAATGACAAGGGTATGGCCTTCGGCCTGCGGCATTACATCCATGAAGGAAAAGGTCCTGTCGTCTTCATAAACCTTGATGCATGGGGCTTCGCCCCTCAGGATTTTCGCGAAAATATTATTGTCATCATACGCCATGGATGTGTCCTAGTTCTCGTCGCCGGATTGCCGAAATGGTGCGTGTCTGCTGAGTGCAGCAATGTCATGATCTATGTGACGCCGCTCTTGTTCAAGATAGTGCTCTACAGCCTCCCGGAAGCTTGGATTGGCAATATAGTGGGCGGAATAGGTGTGGGTTGGCAAATAGCCGCGGGCAAGCTTGTGAGCCCCTTGAGCGCCCGCTTCGACCTTCTTAAGTCCCCTGGAGATGGCAAAATCGACCGCCTGATAGTAGCAAACTTCAAAATGCAGAAATGGATGGTGTTCGATGCAGCCCCAATTCCTGCCAAATAAGGTTTCCGAACCGACAAAATTGAGCGCACCGGCTACGTAGCGTCCCTCACGCTTTGCCATAATCAGAAGCGTTTCGTCGGCCATGGTTTCGCCGATCATGGAAAAGAACTCACGTGTCAGATAGGGCGAGCCCCATTTGCGCATGCCGGTATCGGTGTAGAATTCGAAAAACGCATCCCAATGGGTTTCTGTCAGGTCGGCTCCTGTTACCCATTCAATTTCAATGCCATTTTCAAGCGCGCGTTCTCGTTCTTTGCGAAGGTTTTTGCGCTTGCGGGAGGCGAGGTCCGTCAGGAAATCGTCAAAAGTATCATAGCCATTGTTCAGCCAGTGAAACTGTTGGTCTGTTCGTTGGAGAAAGCCCAGCTCTCCCAATCTTGTCCATTGTTTCTCAGGCAAAAAGGTGAGGTGAACAGAGGAGACTTCGAGTTGCCGCGCTAGCTCGATCATACCGGCAGTCAATTGGTCTTCAGTCCGCTCCTGAAACAGGCCGGGTCGGGCCAGAATGCGCCGACTGGTCGCTGGCGTGAAAGGCACAGAGACTTGCAATTTCGGATAGTAGTTGCCGCCAGCGCGCTCAAAAGCATCGGCCCAGCCATAGTCGAACACATATTCGCCCTGGCTGTGGCTTTTCATATACATCGGAACGACACCAGCCAAGTTACTGTTGGGGCTGCCATCGGGCTCTTCAAGGATGAGATGATGGGGCGCCCAACCGGTTCTGGCGGTCGCCGATCCACTTTCTTCCAGTGCCTTTAGAAAGGCGTGAGACAGGAAGGGAACGTCTGCAACATCTCCACCTGGATTGGCGCAGGCGTCCCATGCAGCCGCTGGAATTTCTTCCATGCGGGGCACGACCTTCATCACCACCTGTTCGGCATCACCCATAAGCTGGCGCTCACGCAATCTCGAAGATGGCTTCGACTTCTACCGCCACGTCGAAGGGTAGAGACGGAGCGCCGACGGCGAAGCGGGCATGTTTGCCTTTGTCGCCAAACACCTCAACCATGAGATCGGATGCGCCGTTCATGACGGCCGGGTGGTCGCCAAATTCAGGCACTGAATTCACAAAGCCGCCCAGCTTCACGCAGCGGGTGACACGATCGAGGTCACCGTCGAGCGCGGCAGATAGTTGGGACAGTATGTTAACTGCACAGAGGCGGGCTGCAGCTTTGGCTTCGTCGGTGTTGAATTTGTCACCGACCTTGCCTTGGAACTCCAGGCCGCTAGGCCCTACAGGGACCTGGCCGGAGATGAAGACAAGATTGCCTGAAATGATATAGGGCGAATATGTCCCTGCCGCAGGTGTTGGTTTTGGAAGGGTGATCCCGAGTTTGCTCAACTTGGCTGCGGTGCTTTCACTCATATCAACATCCTGTCAGTGATTTTTCTTTCTCAGCAGTTTACGGCACAATGGGCCTTCTGCGCAGTGTTTTGAGTCGGATTAGGGGACCTGATGGACGATTATTTGCACTCTCCGGTGGGTGAGGGGTTTTTTCTGCCAGGAGAGTGGGAGCCGCACAAGCGGTGTTGGGTGCAATGGCCGTCACGAGCTGATCGCTGGCGAGATTTGATGCCCCAGGCTTACACCGAAGCGGCAGAAGTCATTCGTACTATTGCCGAATACGAACCGGTGACGGTGATCGTTCGGGAAGAGGACACGTCTCAGGCGCGGTTTGCTTGCGGTCGCAACAAGAATGTTCAGTTTCTTGAACTCCCAATCGATGATTGCTGGGCGCGGGACACGGCGCCGATGTTTCTGAGCAATGGTGAGGATGCTGTTGCAGGCATCGCCTGGCAGTTCAACGGCTGGGGAAATTCTGTTCATGGGATTGGGCGGGATGCGGCGCTCGCAGCAAGAGTTCTCCGGCACGAAAGCGTGAAGAGCTTCGCCGCCGACATGGTGTTGGAAGGCGGCGCAATCAGCGCTGACGGGTACGGAACTGTGCTCGCAACAGAAGAGTGCCTTCTTAATGAAGATCGTAATCCGGAGTTGACCCGGCCTGAGATTGAAGAGCGACTTGCTCTCTTTCTGGGGGCTCGGAAGGTTGTGTGGCTTGGTGGCGGACTGGCCGCAGACCCAACGCAGGGACAGGTTAGTCGTGTTGCTGTGTTTGCTGGGCGAGATCGGGTGCTTGTTTCAGAGGTTTCAGACCCTGATGATTTCGACAGGGCGACATTGGAGGACAATAAGGCTCATTTGGAGACAGCTATCACAGCGCGCGGTGACAAGCTCACGATCACGTGCGTACCTCTGCCGCAAAATCCTCAAACGGGTTTTGACGGGAAACCGCTGGCGTCTAACTATTTGGATTATTATGTCGCCAATGGCGCAGTGATCATACCGTCCTATGGAGACCCAAACGACACTGTCGCGGCCTCGATTATCGGTGCGGTCTATTCAGACAGAAAGGTGATACAGGTACCCACACCTGTACTTGCAAAAGGGGGAGGTGCCATTAGGCGTCTCACCCAGCCGGAACCTGCTTTACCGGGTGGCAGCGGCTGAGCGGCTTTCGGTCGCTTTGCGTTTTTCGCGATACATCGCCCGATCTGATTGGGCGAGAAGCTCTTCAAATGCAGTTTCACCTGTGTAGTTTGCAAGCCCCATGCTTGCGCGTACTTGGACTTTTTTCCGCTTCCAGGTCACTGTGAGACTGTTTAATTCTTCCAGCATCACGCGTGCGCGTTTGCGTGCAGGAATGTGTTCTGCTCGTACGAAGAGGACAGCAAACTCGTCGCCACCAAGACGGGCTGCAAAGTCTGTCGCCCGAATGTTCGTGCCCAACTGTCTTCCAACGGCGCGGAGAACTTCGTCGCCGGCTGCGTGTCCGAGTGTGTCATTGATGGGTTTGAACTCATCCAAATCAATGTAGGCAAGGACACCCGTCTCATTGTGTCGTGCAGAGGTTTGAAGTTCGCGGCGTACTGCGTCATAGAAACCCCGGCGATTGAGAAGGCCGGTGAGTTCATCTGTTTTCGCGAGAGATTCCAACGTACGCACGCGGGCGTTGAGTTCAGCAATGCGCTGTTCTGCCTCGGCTGCATATTCAAGGGCTTTGACGACAACAGTATCGGGATCTACCGACTCCTGTGCTTCTCTGAGCAGTTCGCAGCGAAGGCGCATTTCCATGGTGTCGATGACCGGATGAATGCTCTCGCTAAATGCACTCGCAGCTCGCTCATTTGGTATCTGCTGGCCCATTGCCTGATCTCCTTAAGGCGCACCGCTGACGGTTTGCGCGCATATGTTTGGAGGAGCAGTCGCAAACGACGTGCCAAAAGGAGAATGGCAGAATCCTTGAGGAATTGGCCTTCGAGCCATGTGCATCGGCAGAAATTGCCGGGTGCCATAGGCGCAAGATGTATTTGTTTGCCTAGAGCGTGACGGGGTTTGGAAGCGACATTCCAGCGAAAAACGCGTCCAGATTGTCGAGTGCGCAGAACCCCATGGCGTTGCGAGTCTCAAGCGTTGCACTGCCTAGATGGGGAAGCAGAAATGTATTTGGAAGCGTGCGGTAGCGTGGGTCCAATTGTGGTTCATCATTGAAAACATCGAGACCTGCAGCGCCTATGTGGCCAGATTTAAGCGCACTAATGAGCGCATTATCGTCCACAAGGTCGCCTCGGGCAGTATTCACAATGATGGCGCCCCGCGGAAGCACCTGCAGGGTCTCTGTATTGATTATGCCCCGTGTTTGAGGTGTTGAGGCTGCATGGACCGATAGAAAATCGCAGTTTGGGAGGAGACTTTCCAAGCTGTCATGGTAGTGGGCTCCGGCCTCCTCTTGCTCCGACAGCTGGCTTCGATTGTGGTAATGGATCTCCATATCGAAGGCGCGGGCCCGCTTTGCCACAGCTCGCCCAATACGCCCCATGCCGAGAATGCCGAGACGTTTTGCGGTGAAGTCACGGCCAAGAAACCCGGTTGGGGCCCAGTTCTGCCAGGTGTTTTGCCGGATGGCGTGTTCCCCATTGCCGGCCCCGCGCGCGGCGCCCAAGAGGAGGAGCATGGCGATATCGGCCGTCGCGTTGGTCAGGACGCCAGGCGTGTTGCTCACAGCGATCTTGCGTTCCTGAGCTGCAGCGACATCAATCTGATCGTACCCCACGGAGAAAGTGGCGATCATTTGAATGGATTGAGGCAGGCGCACGATAACATCGCGATTAATGGCGTCGGTCACAGTGACCAGGAGCGCATCTGCGCCTTTTGCGCGCTCAATCAATTCTTCTTGTCCATAAATTTCATCTGACCCGTTAAGGTCAGGCTGATAGTCTTTTTGCAATCTTTCTTCGACGGCTGGCGGGAGCTTTCGCGTAACAAGGATTCTTGGTTTGGACATGTGTTTTTTTCGATCTAGAGAGCGTCGGCAGCCACACGGGCGGGACGTACAATCGCGCCTATTTTCGACGGTCGCAAGTGGCTTGTCAGTAGTTCTTGTGGCTGCGTCAGCAAGCGGCGCGTTTGCAGCGGAGCTTGCCAATCACCGGGCGGCTTATGATCTCAAACTGTCAGCAGCGGAATCCAGTGCGGATATTGCAGGTCTCTCGGGCCGGATGGTGCTGGAATGGACCGGCAATAGTTGCGACGGGTACACGCTCGGCCAACGACTGGTTACTCAGCTCTCAGATACAGACGGTGGGGTGATGGTTCGCGACCTTCGTATGTCGTCCTGGGAAAGCGGTGATGGCGACCAGTTCCGATTTGAAGTGCAGCGCTATGCTGGCGCGCAGTTGGACGAAACGGTATCGGGATTTGCTGACCGATCTGGGACATCCTCAGCGGCTACATTCTCTCAACCTAGCGATGTTGTTTTGGACCTGCCGGATGACATTATATTTCCGAGTGAATTCGTGCAGGACCTGGTGGAGACAGCTGCTTCAGGTAAGTCGCTCATGAGTGCATCCGTTTTTGAAGGTGCGGAGACGGACCACTATTTCCTGGTCAGTTCCTTTATTGGGAAACCGAGCAATGTCGTCACCGATACTGTCTCGCAAGTGGGTGAGGGCATGGACCTTGCTGGTGCGTCTTCCTGGCCGGTTCAGGTGAGCTATTTTTTGCCACATGAGCAGGAAGGTATTCCCGACTACCAGGTCTCCTACCGATTGTTCGAGAATGGTGTCTCGTCCAATATGCGTCTGGACTATGGGGACATCGTCATTGATGGCACGTTGATAGACCTTACCTATCTCGTGCCCGATCCCTGTTAGAGTCTTTGTTTGTCGCATATGCGGAGAGTGAACCGGCATCCACTTCACCTGGAAATGCTCAGGTTATCGCTTAAGCCCGCGGCCCTTTTTGATTGCGTCCTCGCCGAATTTTGCGCGCACGCTATCCATGGCGCGTTCTGCGTCGGCGCGACGGGTCGCTCCTGGGTCAAGAAGGTCGGCTGGGTCCGCCAGATCTGCATCTGTCAGGGACGACATACCGATCCCCATCAGGCGAAAAGGTGTGCCGTCTGCTTCAGGTTCCAGTAGCGGAAGTGCGGTCTCGTAGAGGACATCGGCAAGAAGTGTCGGGTTGGGAAGTGTTTGGCTGCGGGTGCGTGATTTGAAGCTTGCTGTCTTCAGCTTCAGCGTCACCGTTTTTCCGGCAATCTCAGCCTTCTTTGCGCGTTTGGCGACCCGCTCACATAAGGGCCAGAGTTTGCGCTTCAATTCTTCAAATTCTGATATGTCATCGAAGAAGGTGGTCTCTGCTGAAATGCTCTTCGCGGCACCGTGAGGCTTGATCCGCCGACTGTCCTGGCAGTTGGAGAGCTGCCAGAGCCGTCTACCCATTGATCCATAGCGCGCCATCAACGCGCTTTCTTCATATTGGCGCAGATGGCGGACCAGTGTGATGCCGTCCTTCTTCAGTTTGGCATTAAAGGCTTTACCGACACCCCAGATGATCGAAACAGGTTTGTCGCCTAGAAAATCCATGGCTTCTTCTTCGCCAATGATCGAGAAGCCCCGCGGTTTGTTAAGGTCTGATGCGACTTTTGCGAGGAACTTGTTGAAGCTCAAGCCGACAGAGACGGTGATCCCAATTTCTTCTTCGATACGGTTCACAAGCCGCAGCATGGTGAGGGCAGGCGGGGCATGGTGCAGCCGCTCTGTGCCACTTAAGTCCATGAATGCTTCATCGATAGAAAGTGGTTCGACCAGCGGAGTGAGTTCACGCATTAAGGCGCGGACCTCACCTCCGGCTTTTGCGTACTTTTCCATGTTCGGTTTTACGACTACGGCGTCCGGGCATGCCTTGAGTGCTTTGAACATGGGCATTGCTGAACCCACCCCACGAATACGTGCGATGTAGCAGGCGGTGCTCACGACGCCGCGCTTGCCGCCTCCGATAATGACGGGTTTGTCTTTCAGGTCTGGATTGTCGCGCTTTTCAACCGCAGCGTAGAAAGCATCGCAGTCCAGATGGGCAATGCTGAGCTTATGAAGCTCTGGGTGGTGTAAAACTCTGGGGCGTCTGCAGGTTGGGCACCTGTTTTTGTCCTTAGGGACAGGCTCTAGGCAGTCCCGGCAATATCCGTGGGTGGGAAGGGCCATATCAGTAGACCTCTGTGTCGGGCCAGAGCCAAGCAGCACCCCGGACACCGCTTGAATCCCCATGAGTGTTTGGCATCAGTTCTGTAACAACAGTGTCCGAGAAGATGTGTGCATTCCATTTTTCTGGGACGAGCGTATAGAGCTCGCTTATCCCTGAGAGACCACCGCCAAGCACGATCACATTGGGATCAAGGATGTTGATCACACCAGCGAGCGCTCGAGCAAGGCGGTCTGCATATAGCTTGATAAGCACTCGAGCGTCCTCCTGGCCTGATCGTGCCGCGTTTGCTATCTCCAATGAACTGAGGCTCGATAGGTTTTGCGATGTTGCCTGCCCTTCCAACGCTGGCCCTGACAACCAGGTTTCGATACAGCCTGTTTTGCCGCAATAGCATTTGGGGCCAGGGAGTTCAGCGCTCCCAGGCCAGGGCAAGGCGTTGTGGCCCCATTCGCCTGTGATGGCATTTGGACCTGAGACGGTCTTCCCATTGATCACGACGCCACCACCGACGCCTGTTCCAAGGATGACCCCGAATACTGATGCGTGGCCAGCACCTGCGCCATCGGCAGCCTCAGAAAGAGCGAAGCAGTCCGCGTCATTTGCGAGGCGCACCGGCCTCTTCATGGCCGCTTCGAGATCTTTGTCGAAGGGCTTGCCGATCAGCCAGGTGGAGTTCGCATTTTTGATGAGGCCGGTCGCAGGTGACACGGTTCCTGGAATGCCTATGCCGACGGGTAGCGCGCCCGGCGCATCAGGACTGACATCATCGATAAGATCGCGGATCGCCAACACGGTTTTTTCGTAGTCTCCGCGCGGGGTTGCGACGCGTTTGCGCTCGACGATGTTGCCATCCCGATCCATCGAGATGGCTTCGATTTTCGTCCCGCCCAGGTCCACCCCAAGTCGCATATTTGGTTCCTCCTAGAACCCGTGCGCTGCAAGTTCTGCTTCCATAAAGGCCTGTGCGTCAGGCCAATGGCTTGAATGGAAGTGGCTGTGCTCAGAAGGCGGCAGAAGTTTCGCCAACCGCTTATCGGCGATGAAATGCAGTCTACGGCTCTCCTCATGGGACTCTGCAACGGATTTTAGATTGTGTGGGATGTCATCCAGGAAGAACACGGGAGCTGTAAAAGCATCGGCAATGTGGCTCACAGCCGGACCTTTGAGACCCTTGTTGGCGATGACGGGATAGTTCATGCCCTGGCGTGCGAGACTTTCAGCTCTGGCGTCCCTCTGCGCTGTTGGCACATTGGTCAAGATGATGATTTGAGCGCGGTCGGACAACGCGCTCAGCGCATCTGCTGCGTGGTCTACAGCGGTCAGATTTCCTGCTTCGGCCTTGAAAAACCCAGAGAGAAGGTCTGGGGTTTCTTCAACGGGAACTGGTTGGCCGGTGTCTTTGCGTTTGATGTTGCCAGACAAAGCAAATGTCTGAAGGTCAAGCCACATGCCCTGGCCATCCAGATAGCGCTCAAGGCCTGCCACAAACTGCAGCAGGACCTCATCCGCATCAGAGATGATGAGCGGCTGGGCCGGGTCTAGGTGGAGTGTGTTGAGGGCGTCGCGGACGCCTGAATCGAGTTCAGATGGGCCGTTCATGTCCAGTGCACCTCTTCACCACCTGGCAAGGACCGTCGGGCGAGGCCTGGCATGTCAGGTTCGATGCTGGCTGCCTCGCAGAACGCCAGGAGGCCAGCTTCATCGCTCATCAGGAAATCAAGTACTCCGCCCAGGAGGGCTGGGTCTGTGGCCTGGGTCTTCAGTTCATCAACGGCTAGGCCTGTTTGAGCGAGAAAGGCGCCCAAAAGGTCGTCGTCTGCAGCGATATGGGTGAGGGCTTGAAGGGCGACCGCTTCAGCGACCTCGGAGGACAGGGGTGTGTGCATTTTCTTTTTGAAACCAAATATTTATGAAGTGCTGGTCAAGTAAGGATATTGGCGGATATCCCCCGAATCTTAAAGGATTGGTTAAGGATATTGAGGTCTGATGTAAGACTGAAAAGTCGGTCATTTTTGTGTCACAAGCTGCCTCCGCCCGGCAGCGCTGCTGATCCTAGCAGGTAGAGTATGGGGTGTTGGAGTTATGAAAGCGATGTCGAAAACGGTTCTTATCGTTGAAGACAATGAGCTCAATATGAAGCTCTTTCACGATCTTCTTGACGCGCACGGATATCAGACCCTTCAAACGAAGGATGGTATCGAAGCGCTTGAGATCGCTCGATCCAACCATCCTGACCTGATTCTGATGGACATCCAACTGCCGGAAGTCTCTGGCCTTGAAGTCACGAAGTGGATAAAGGAAGACGACAATCTGCGGGAAATCCCTGTTGTTGCCGTTACCGCGTTTGCGATGAAGGGTGACGAAGAGAAGATCCGCGAAGGTGGATGTGAGGCATATATTGCGAAACCGATCTCGGTGACGCAGTTCCTGGAAACGGTTCAACGTTTTTTGGGGTAAGCCGTGACCGCCCGAGTTCTCATTGTTGATGATATTCCAGCCAATCTGAAGCTCTTGGAAGCGAAGCTGACGGCTGAGTACTTCGATGTCATTCAGGCACCGGATGGGCCGACGGCCATTGAGATGGCGCAGAGCGAGCAGCCTGACATTGTCTTGCTTGATGTGATGATGCCTGGCATGGACGGCTATGAAGTCTGTGAGCGCCTGAAACAACTTCCTGAAACGCACCATATTCCCATCGTCATGGTGACTGCACTCGATCAGCAATCCGACAGGGTCAAAGGTCTGGAGAGCGGTGCAGACGATTTTTTGACCAAACCGATCAACGATATTGCGTTGTTTGCGAGGGTGAAAAGCCTTGTCCGCCTGAAAACCCTGACAGATGAACTCCGCATGCGCGAGTCTACTGGCCAGCGGATTGGCGGGATAGATTCAGCTAGCAATGAACTGCCAAGTGACATTGGTGGACGCTGCCTTGTGGTTGATGACCGCGAACGCCAGCGCGCCCGTTTGTGCGAGATGCTGAGCGAGCAGCACGAGGTTACCGTTGCAGAAAGCTCTGCTGACCTGATGGAACGGGCTGCCACCGACGAATTTGATCTTGTTCTGATTTCCCTGTCGCTGAAGGAAGAGGACGGCCTTCGCCTTTGTTCGCAGATGCGGTCTCTCGATGCGACGCGCCAGACACCTATTCTCGCCATGGTCGAAGAAGGCGATATGGATAAGCTGGTTCGCGCCTTGGACATGGGCGTGAACGACTATTTGATGCGGCCGGTTGAGCGTCACGAGCTGATGGCTCGCTGTCGCACACAGTTGCGCCGCAAACGCTACCAGGACCAGCTTAAAGATAATTTCCAGCGCAGTCTCGAAATGGCTTTCACAGACTCGCTGACGGGTCTCTATAACCGCAGATACATGACCAACCACCTGACAACTTTGGTGGAAGAGGGTGCCCATAGCGGCAAACCGCTCTCTCTCATGTTGCTGGACATCGACTATTTCAAAGCGGTGAACGACACCTATGGCCATGGCGCTGGCGATGAGGTCCTGAAGGAATTTGGCAGCCGCATTTCCGACAATGTGCGAGGGATCGACCTTGCCTGTCGGCTCGGTGGTGAAGAGTTTGTGGTGGTTATGCCCGACACAGATGCTGACACAGCCATCGCTATTGCTGAGCGTCTGCGCGCTCGTGTGGCGGAGCGGGCCTTTAAGACGGAAGTAGAGCAGGCGATTGAGGTCACGGTGAGCATTGGACTTGCTGGAGCCATCTGGCCCTATGACAGCGCTGAAGCGCTACTCGAGCGGGCTGACCAGGCGCTCTATAAGGCAAAACGGGATGGCCGAAACCGGGTTAATACCGAAGCTGCTTGAGCTCTACGCTGTATCGAGGCTTATGCGAAATGCCGTTTTACGTCAGTCTCTTAGCCAAAAATCTTCATTGTTAACCTTAATTTTTTATTATAATCCAATGCCTTAGGGCTGGGTGCTCCACCGATTCTTCATGTTCGGTAAGGGGTGTGCTATAGTTTGTTTTCACCATAGTGTGACGGTTGGGGGCCGCAAAAACTGGCATGCTCTGCGTAAGGCAAGCTGGGGGCTTCCACTGACGACATAGTTTGTTCTCGCGTGTGCCTGGGTCCGCCGCATCTCCTGGGTCCGCGGGATCGGCCGATCGGGGCGTGGTAGGAGTGGCCTCCTCTGTTACGTCACGTGTTCGATCGGCCACCCTTTTTCCTACATTTAGCCGACTAGAGCGTTGGGCGAAGATGAGCATGCACCTCGCTCATGTCATTGCAGATGAGATGGCAGAGTTCTGCGATCTCGTTAGCGGGCTGTTTGAGGGAGGGGATCATAATAGGGATCGCGCCAGCGCCATGGGCTGAGCGTATGCCTGCTTCCGTATCTTCCATTGCAATACAGCGCTCAGGGGTGACTGAGAGGGCTGCGGCGGCCTTCTGGAAGGGTTCTGGGTGTGGTTTCCCTTGGTCCACATCATCTCTGGTGATGACGTGACTGAAAAAGTCTCTGATGCCTGCGGTCGAAAGATACGTCTCAGCACTCTTGCGTGTTGCCGACGTGGCGACTGCCAGTGGTGTTCCTTGCACCTTAAGGTCTTGGAGTAAATTCAAGACGCCCGGCATGACCGGCACATGGTCTTGCAGCCGGTCGTTCAAGCGGGCCCTATACTCAGCTGCAAACAGGTCTAGCTTGAAGCTGGCACCGAAGGCATCTTGCACGAGCTGGTGGCAATCAATTGTCGGACGGCCAAGCATTTGATGCCACAGATCCTGCGTGATCTCGAAGCCCTGCAGGTTGGCTGCGCGGACCCATTCCTCCAAGTATGCGCTTTCGGTATCGATGAGGGTGCCATCCATGTCGAACAGCACGGCGTCGAATGAGGCGAGTGTCATTGGTCAAAGCCTCCGAATTTCAGAAATTGGGCAAAAGAAAAGGCAGGCGCGATGGCCTGCCTTGTTCCTTGTGTCGACCTTTGAAAGGCCGGCCAAAATCATTTGATTTTGGTTTCCTTGAATTCCACGTGCTTGCGGACGACAGGGTCGTACTTTTTAACGACCATCTTTTCGGTCATGGTCCGCGCGTTTTTCTTGGCTACATAGTAGAAGCCTGTGCCAGCTGTGCTTTCCAGCTTGATCTTGATCGTGGTTGGCTTCGCCATCACCAAATCCTCAAATAAAACAGGCGCTTGGGTAGATTCCCGCGCCCTTGAAAAAGTTGCCGCAGACTAACCAGCGGAGCGGAGAAGTCAAGGGGCCGAAAAGATGCGCGTTTTGAGCGCTTAATCCAGCTTTTCTGCGGATTTTCCGCCCGACCAGCGCCAGCCTACAATGAGCAGGTAGATGCCGCATATAGCTGCCATGGCAATGGCCAGCCCATGGGGGTCCCAGATGTCCATTGCCGCGCCTGCGATGGGCGGTCCAAGCAGGCCGCCGGTTGAGAACATGAGAATGAACGCAGAGTTGGCAGCAGCCAGGTCTGCACCTTTGAAGCGCTCCCCTAGCAGTGCCAGGCCAACTGTATACATACCCACGACCACACCCCCGAAGATGAAGAGGCTGGGCAGGAAGACCCAGATGTTCTGGGAGACAACTGGGAGAAGGGCGGTTCCGGCGAAGCCGAAGCCTGCGCAGATCAGCAGCACTGTCCGTCTATCGAACCGGTCTGATGCCAATCCAATCGGTATCTGAAAAAGAACGTTCCCCGCCGCGAAAATTGTCAGGATGAGAGCTGCCAGGTTCTCGGTCAGACCAACTCTGAGCGCGTAGATGGGCAGCATGTTGAACATGTTGGTCTCGGTCGCGCCGTAGACCAGGCCTGCAAGGGTCGCAGCGGGTGCAACCGTCAGGAACGCCAGCAAGCCATGGCTTGGCTTCTCTGTCACTTGAGGGGCGAGCTTCCGCGCCAAGATGATGGGAATGGCTGAGAGGATCGTGAGCGAACTCACGATCAAAAACGGGGTCATGCCGTCCGGCCCGATCGTGAGCAAAACCAGGGGGCCGACAGCGAACCCGGCGGACAGGATGGTGCCATAAATGCCGATCAGGAAGCCACGGTTCTTGTCTGTTGCGAGCTGGTTGATCCAAAACTCACTCACCACGAAGAGACCGGTAAGAGCCAGTCCGTTGATGAAGCGCAACGGAAACCAGATCCAGATGTTGTTGAATACAAAATAGAGCGGCATGCAGATCGCTGATGTTACGAGGCAGATCAGCAAAAAGGAGCCGGTTGAGATACGCCGCAGCAGGGGCGCTATGAAAGGTGTCACAGCCAAAGTGGCAAGCGAGGGCATGGCTGTATTGAGGCCGATGAGCGTGCTGGAGACACCCTGACGTTCCAGCAGGATCGCGAGCAGGGGTATGGACACGCCCATGCCGATACCTACGGCGGTGATGCAGGCGATGACTGCTGCAAGGCTGATGGTCCGCTCGCTCGGCGTCAGATCTTTCGCCATTTCAGCGATATCAGCCATTCGTCTTCCCGTTAGCGCGGTTTGGGTTCAAGGACTCTGGGTTTTTCGTTTAGATAACAGTAAAGCGGTGGCAGCGTCCGGGGATTACCTTCTGCAGAATTTTTGAGTTCTGTGAGCACGAATTCCGTCACGTCGATAATCGGCAGTTTCAGTGCTTCTGAAAGCGGATACCAGTCAATCTCATCCAATTCACCACTCCCTTTCAACGTGCCTGTCAGGGCTGAAGCATCGGCCTTGAAGAAGCGTGCGTGAAAGCGAATGGGGCTAACCGTCGGCGTGATGGCGCGTGCCATAAAGGATACGTGGTGGAGCGCTGGCGCCAGCCCCATATCGCGGAACTGCCCCCAGGTCTCACCGGTCGCTGGACCAATGTCCCCCTTGTCGGCGAGCAGCATGCCGGTCTCTTCAAACGTTTCCCTGACAGCGGCCATAGCAAGCGCCAGGGTTTTGGCCTTTGAGGCCCCGGTGTGCCCGAGGCTTTGATCGCCAGGCAAGGTGGTTGCAGGAAGAGCCTCATGGTCGTGCGGGTCTAACTTGCCACCTGGAAAAACAAAGGCGTCTGGAATGAAGCTCATTTTTGCATGGCGCTTGCCCATCAGGATGCGCGGCTCTGGGCCGGTGTCATCGACAAGCACGAGAGAGGCAGCGTCGCGAGGTTTTACGGCTTTGCCGGTATTTGGTTTGGCTAGGTTCATAGAGTGTCTCTGACGGGGTTGGCACCGCGAAAATGGACGAAGGGAACAGGTCGCTTTGCTTGCGCAGGTTTGGGCAGCTCCAACCGTTCCTGCATTTCGCCCAGGATCATTCGAGTGATGTTTGGGAGATCAAGATCAAACGCATCTTCAATCTCGAGCCAATGGAGCTCCAGAAGCTCGCCAGATGCCCGGTCGGTATCATGGAGATCGCCACGGATCTGATCTGCATCGATCATAAAGAAACGTGTGTCGAAGCGGCGATTGCGATAGGGCGGTGTAATCGCGCGTGCGATGAAGTCCACAGCTGACAGGTCTGGAGCGACATGCTCGTTGTAATATGCCTGCCATTCAGGATTGCGGGTCTGGAAGGGCTCACTCACCTTTTTGCCAATGACGAGACCTGTTTCTTCGAACGTCTCTCTGATCGCCGCCATTGCAAGGCCGCGGGCTTTGTTGGGGCTAGGCGTGCCTCGCATGCGGTCAAGCAAACGGCGTTCGACTGGTGCACGCAGACCTTTATGTGCTTTCACCCGGCTGTCCGCTGCGTCCATTCGACCACCCGGAAAGACAAACTTGTTGGGCATGAATTTGTGACCAGCAGCGCGTTTTCCCATGAGGATGCGCGGCTTTGCGGCGTCACGGCGGACGATGATGAGGGTCGCTGCTTCTTTGGGACGAACCGCGGGCGTTTTGTCGTGTCGGTATTCCTGGTTGCGTGCTTCTTTGGGGTCAAATGCGCCCGTTGCTGTTTCGCTGCTTTTTTTGTTGGTCGCCATGACACCCTCCACACGTGAAAAAGGCGCGACCGGCGGTCACGCCCTTACCATCAATGTGCCTTTTGCGCCTGAGTCTGTCCAGATAGGTGTGAGACCCCAGCGGGACGCTGCGTTTGCTAATCTTCGTGCCCGCCAAAGCCGTGCATTCTTACCGCCCATTGCATGCCAACAACAGCACCCTTGGTGATGGGCAGGATGGTGAGGGTGAGTGCTAATGTCAGCGGCCCCCAAATGGCGGCGTGGATCCAAGCGTCTGGTCGATAGGCCATCTCAATCCAGAGCATGGCCGGGACCACGATGTGGCCAACGATGAAGATGGTGAAATAGGGCGGCGCATCATCTGCGCGATGGTGGTGCAGTTCTTCGCCGCATTGACTGCAATTGTCGGCAACTTTCAGATATTTCCGAAAAACCTGACCTTCGCCGCATGACGGGCATTTGAAAGCTCCGCCTCTGCGGATGGACTGCCAGACCGGACGATGTTCGTCTGCTGTATCTGCAATGCTTGTCATGGGCTTTCTCCGACCGACCGTGGAGACGATAACATGATGTTCTTAAAGGGTTTTGCACATGTGGCAGGGTGACGCGCGGCAAGCTTGCGTGTGGCTCTTAGGCGCATTTCCGGATGGAAAACCGGTTCCCACTTTTCCTGGAAATGCTCTACTTTTTCCCACGAGGCCGCGCATTTCGGCCACCGCTGCGTTTGTAAGGTTTCTTGCCACCCCCCCCCGGTCTTGAGTTGGGGCGCCCGCCATTTTTTCCCCGGCGTTTGCCTTTTCCTTCGGTGCCACCTTCGAGCATGGTGAAGCGCAAGCCGCCCGTAACAGGCGTTGCTTCTTCCAGGCGCACGCGGACGGGATCACCCATCCTGTAGCGGGTACCGGTTCGCTCTCCGATGAGTGCGTGAGCACCTTCGTCATGGTGGTAGTAGTCGTTGTCGAGGGTGGCAATGGGGATGAGCCCGTCGGCACCTGTGTCGCTCAACCGTATGAACAGGCCAAAGCGCGTTACGCCGGAGATGCGGCCTGTAAATTCCGCCCCAATCTGTTTTTCCAGATAGGACGCGATATAGCGGTCGTTGGAATCACGCTCAGCGACCATGGAACGACGTTCGGTCTGCGAAATATGTTCAGCGGTTTGCGACATCAGCTTCACGTCATCGTCGCTCAAGCCATCATCACCAAGCTTGAGGCCACTGATGAGGCTGCGATGAACGATGAGGTCTGCATACCGTCGGATGGGCGATGTGAAGTGGGCGTAGCGGCGCAGGTTCAGTCCGAAGTGGCCCAGATTGTCTGGCGAATAAATTGCTTGCGCCTGGCTGCGCAACACAACGTCGCTCACCATCTGGGCGTATTCGGTGTCTTTGACCTTTGCGAGGATCTGATTGAACTGGGCGGGTTTCATGACCGCGCCTTTTGCGACCTTCATGTCCAGCGTCTCAAGGAACTCAGACAAAGCCATGAGCTTTTCTCGGCTGGGCGCATCGTGAATGCGGTAGATGAGCGGAGACTTTTTTGCTTCAAGAGATTCAGCGGCGCAGACATTTGCCTGGATCATGCATTCTTCAATGACCCGCATGGACTCAAACTTGTCAGCGATTTTGACCTCACTGATTTTGCCGACTTCCCGGTCGATCACGATCTTATGCTCTGGCAAATCAAGGGCTAGTGGACCGCGCTTGTCTCGGGCTTTCGACATGGCCTGATAGGCCTGCCAAAGCGGTTCGATAACTTCGCGTTGTAAATCTTGAAAACGTGGGTCTGGATTACCTTCAAATGCGGATTGGGCTTCTGCGTATGACAGTTTTGCTGCAGAGCGCATGATGCCGCGCAGAAACTTGTGGCTTTTTTTCTGGCCGTTTTTGTCAAAGACCATACGCACAGCAAGGCAGGGCCGGTCTTCGCCTTCGCGCAGGGAACAGAGATCGTTCGAGATGCGTTCCGGCAGCATGGGCACTACGCGGTCGGGGAAGTAGGTTGAGTTGCCGCGTTTCAAGGCTTCTTTATCCAGAAGTCCGCCGCTCTCCACATAGTGTGACACGTCAGCAATCGCGACATAGACAACCCAGCCACCTTCGTTTTTGGGATCGTCGTCTGGAAGGGCGGCAACCGCGTCGTCGTGATCGCGGGCGTCTGGCGGGTCAATCGTAATCAGCGGCACATCGCGCAGGTCGTCGCGGGCTTTGCTCAGCTTTACTGGTTTTGCTGCATCTGCTGCTGAGATTACGGCATCTGGGAACGCGTCTGGAATGCCGTGGGCATGAATGGCGATCAGGCTGATGGAACGCTGTTCATCACCGCGGCCATAGGTTTCTTTGACCTTTGCGCGCCGTGGAGCGTAGCGGGGACCCGGCATGGCTTCGACCAAGACAAGATCGCCTTCTTCTGCTTCTCCGATATGCGGCCGGGTGACTTCGTATTCGTTCCGGGCCTTCTTGTCGACGGGAACAATGCGGCCGCCGGTCGGGGTCTTGCGGAAGATGCCGAGAAAGTTCTCATTGCCTTTGCCGATACGGCGGATGACACGCGCTTCGTATGGATAGTCAGCAGGTCCTTCTTCGCCCGTCTTTGTAATGCGCGCTAGGACGCGATCGCCAACACCGGCCGGTGCGCCGCGCTGCCGGTCATTTGCATCGCCTGGGACAATGACGATTTGCGGGATCGGCGTGTCTTCTGACCAATTGTTTGGAGTGGCAATGAGTTCGCCATCCTGGTCGCGTCTGGTGATGTCGATCACAGCGACAGGGGGCATCTCTCCTGGCTTAGCGAGTGATTTGCCTTCTTCTTTTTTGAGCAGGCCTTCCTGGGTCAGCTCTTTCAGAATGCGTTTCAGGCCGATGCGTTGGGAACCTGAAATGCCAAAAGCCTTGGCGATTTCGCGTTTGCCAACCTTGCCCGGCGACTCTGTGACGAAGGCCATGATCTGGTCGCGGGTCGGAAGCGTGGCGTCAGGCTTTTTGGGCTTGCGATCGCGCTTCTTTTTGGTGGGTGGCTTTTTGGGTGTGGCCAAGGCGCTTAGTCCGTCGCCTCAGCCGTCTCATCACTCTCTGCGTCTTTTTTTGCCGCCTTTTTGGGTGCAGCCTTTTTCTTAGCGGCTGTTTTCTTCTTGGCGGTTTTCTTCTTTGCAGCTTTCTTTTTAGCCGTTTTCTTCTTGGCGACTTTTTTCTTCGCAGTCTTCTTCTTGGCCGCTTTCTTTTTCGTAGGACCCTTGGCTGCCCGTTCGGCGATGAGCCGAACAGCTTCTTCCATGGTTACGTCTTCCGGCTTTGCACCCCGAGGCAGGGTGGCATTGATCTTGTCATGCTTCACATAAGGCCCGAAGCGACCGTTCAAAACATTCACAGGACCACCAAATTCCGGGTGTTCGCCGAGTTCTTTGAGCGGCGGGGCTGCTTGACGCCGACCAGGATTTGCCTTCTTTTCGGCAATGGCGGCGACCGCGCGGTTCAATCCAACCGTGAAGACTTCGTCGGGTGTGTCCAGGTTTGCATAGGTCTTGTTGTGGAGCACGAAAGGACCATAGCGGCCAAGGCCAGCGGTGATCATCTCTCCATCTTCTGGGTGCGGACCAACTTCGCGCGGCAGCGACAGAAGCTGCAATGCTTTTTCCAGATCAACGTCTTCCAATGCCCAGGTCTTGGGAATGCCTGCGCGTTTTGGTTTTTCGTCTTCTTCAATCGGGTCCATGTGGATGTAGGGACCAAAGCGACCGTTCTTTAGTTCCACGTCTTTGCCCGTCTCTGGGTGCGTTCCCAGAATTCGATCTGCCGCTGCGGGATCTCCATCCATGCCCTTGGTGAGCTGGCGGGTAAACTTGCATTCGGGGTAGTTGGAACAACCTACAAAGGCACCGAAGCGGCCGACTTTGAGCGATAGCTCGCCGCCTTCACATGAAGGACAGCCGCGACGCGGACTGCCATCTTCCTTTTCGGGGAATACATGAGGCTCAAGAACTTCATTCAGGCGATCAAGAACCTGAGTGATCCGGAGATCCGCTGTGCCGTCCACATGGGCGGTAAAACCGTCCCAGAACTCACGCAGCACATCTTTCCAGTTCAGTTCCCCGGCTGAGATCTTGTCGAGTTTCTCCTCAAGATCGGCGGTGAAGCCAAACTCCACATATTGGGTGAAGAAGCTTTCCAAGAAGGCTGTAACCAATCGGCCTTTGTCATCCGGGATGAAGCGTTTCTTGTCGAGCTGGACGTAGCCGCGATCCTGAAGCACGCCGAGGATACTTGCATAGGTCGACGGGCGGCCAATGCTGAGCTCTTCCATCCGCTTAACGAGGGACGCTTCGGAGAAACGGGGAGGCGGCTCAGTGAAATGCTGGTTGGCACGGGCTTCTTTTGTGCCGAGACGGTCCCCGGATGCGACTTTCGGCAGGCGACCGTCTTCCTCACTCTCGTCTTTATCGTCTGTGCCTTCCTGATAGAGCTTGAGAAAGCCATCAAAGACGATGACGGAGCCGCTTGCGCGCAAGCCCAATGTTTTGTCTTCAGAGGCCATTTCGATGGTCGTGCGCTCCATGCGCACACTTTCCATCTGGCTGGCTAGAGTCCTATTCCAAACAAGCTCATAGAGCCGTTTTTCGTCATTGTTCAGCAGTGCTTTGACGTGGCTGGGGAGACGCGAGAGATCCGTTGGGCGGATTGCTTCGTGCGCTTCCTGCGCGTTCTTGGCTTTGGTTTTGTATTCGCGCGCCTTGTCAGGCAGATAGGCTTCGCCAAACTCATTGGTGATCACGGTGCGGGCCTGGGCGATTGCTTCTTCGGCGATCTGCACACCATCTGTCCGCATATAGGTGATGAGACCCGTGGTTTCGCCGTCAATCTCGATGCCTTCATAAAGGCGTTGGGCGACCTGCATGGTGCGGCTGGCAGAGAAGCCAAGCTTCCGCGATGCTTCCTGCTGAATGGTTGACGTCGTGAAGGGAGCAGGCGGGTTGCGCCGTGCCGGTTTGCTTTCAACCGACTGGATTGAGAAAGGTTCAACCGCGACACGTGCACGGACGGCTTCTGCTGCTTTCTCGTTGGGCAGGTCGAATTTGTCGAGCCGTTCGCCGTTGTGAGATACAAGACGGGCGACAAACTCATCGCCGCTGCCGGTCGTCATATCTGCTTCAACTGTCCAATATTCCTGGGCATTGAAGGCTTCGATTTCGAGCTCTCTATCGCATATCAGGCGAAGAGCGACGGATTGCACACGGCCTGCAGAGCGGCTGCCTGGCAGCTTGCGCCATAAAACCGGAGAGAGGGTAAAGCCGACGAGATAGTCGAGCGCCCGGCGGGCGAGATAAGCATCGATCAGCTGTGTATCGAGCTCGCGCGGGCTATCCATTGCGGCGAGCACGGCGCGTTTTGTGATGGCGTTGAAGACCACGCGCTCAACGGGCTTGTCGCCAAGCGCCTTCTTTTTCTTCAGCACCTCAAGAACGTGCCAGGAGATAGCTTCCCCTTCGCGGTCGGGGTCAGTCGCCAGGATCAGTTTGTCGGCGCCTTTAACGGCCTTCGCGATGTCATTCAGGCGTTTGGCGGACTTTGCGTCTGCGTCCCAAGCCATGGAGAAATCTTCATCCGGCTTGACTGACCCGTCCTTCGACGGCAGGTCACGCACATGGCCATAGGAGGCAAGAACGGTGAAGTTTTTACCCAGATACTTGTTGATCGTTTTCGCCTTTGACGGCGATTCAACAATGACAACGTCCATTGATGGTCCCAAATTTACACGGGTTGAAAGTGCAAAAACCGCCCATTCTCTGCCGTTTTCCAAAATGGCGACAGATGTGGAGCTGATCTCACGTCGGCTGGAACATGGTGAAAACGTTCCTGCCTGTCAAATAGCGCCTAATCTTGTCACGTCTGTGTCGTTGGCGTCTGGGCTTCGAGCGTGCTCTGTATGGGGAAATTTCGATTATCGTAAAACGGGTATTGCTTTATATCTGCAACTATAGGTAAATGGTTTCAGAATCAGGATTTTACTCATAGTCCGATTCGGTTGGTGTTCGTGTGTAAAGGATCGCTGATGAGTGTGCGGAAAGTCGAAGCATTGAAGATAAAGCAGGCTCACACAAAGTCTTCAGTGCCGGAAGATGAGTTGGCGGCATACGCATTCGATATGCTGCAATCAATCCGTGAAACCTGTTCAGACGATAAGCATCGATTTTTGTCCTACCTTGTCGGCATGGCAGCCGAAGAGGCTCAGCGCTTGGCTGAGGGCCTCCCAAGCGCAGCTGCTCAATTTGCAAAACAACCTGTTGGCACTTCGGTTTCAAAAAAGCACTGATATTTGAAGAGCTTCAATCAGTTCCCTCAGTTTCTTGTTCGAGAAGAGACACAAGCTGGCCATTGTCTCTGACCAGCTTTCCAGCGAGATCAATCTCCAGTAGCAGCGCGATAACCGTCCGGGCAGGCAGGCCTGAGAGGCGGATGAGTTCGTCTTGTTCTACAGGTGTGGGGCCTAGAAGAGAAAGTAGCTGTTCTCGCTCTGACTTTGTTGGCTCGGGTGGCGTGGTTGGAGGGCTGGCATAAGGCATCTCGTCTCCTTCAGAAAAGAGGGGGGGTGGCGATTGTTCCAACCACTGCATGACGTCCTCGGCGCTTTCCACCAGGGTGGCTCCTTGTTTAATGAGCCGATTGCCCCCTTTGGCACGGGGATCCAACGGAGAGCCCGGCACGACCATGACCTCCCGATTTTGTTCCAACGCAAACCGCGCGGTGATGAGGGATCCGGATCTCAGTGCTGCCTCCACGACGATCACGCCACGAGACAGGCCGGCAATGATCCTGTTTCGTCGCGGGAAATGGCGCCCCTGAGGCCTTGTGCCAGGCGGCATTTCACTGACCAGGACACCTTGTTCTTTAATTTGTTCATAGAGGCTGAGGTTTTCTTGCGGGTACACAATGTCGATGCCGCCCGCGATAACTGCGATGGTGCCAGTTGTTAGGGTTGCTTTGTGCGCTGCGGCGTCGATGCCTCTTGCAAGACCTGAGGTAATCACATAGCCAGCTTCTCCCAGATCGCGGGAGAGATCAGTGGCCATACGGAGGCCTGCCGCGGAGGCGCTGCGTGAGCCGACGATTGCGAGGCTTGGTTGCTCTAGCAGGTGAAGAGCGCCTATTGCCGCGATGACCGGCGGGGGCGGATCTACTTGAGACAAGAGCGGGGGATAGGATTTTTCGCCGACAAATAACAGGTGTGCACCCAGCTTGTGCGCTTCGTTCATTTCCTGCTTTGCGTGGGTCGCGCTCGCGATCTTAATCGCCCGCTTCCGGCCCCCGCGTTTAGCCAGGTCCGGGAGAGCGACCAATGCATCACTGGCTGAGCCAAACTGTTCCACAAGATCCCTAAAGGTGACGGGACCGACATTCTCACTTCGGATCAGCCGGAGGCGATCCAATCGTTCCTGGTCAGAAAGAGTCGCGGGCATTTTGCCTCCAGGGCTCTACGCCCTGGCACCAGCAAAGGGTTAGGCGTCGTCTTTTTGTCCAATACGCGGCTCCGTGCCGCTGAGCAGACGCTGGATGTTCTCTCGGTGTGCATAAAAGACGAGGATTACCAGCAACACACTCAATTCGACCATCTGCCACTGGTCGACCCAGACAAAGTAAACTGGCGATAGCAGTGAGGCAACCAGCGCCGACAAAGAAGACATGCGGAAGATGAGCGCGACAACAAGCCAGGTTGCGCAAAAGAGCAGGCCAACAGGCCAGGCTAGGGCCAACAAAATGCCGATATAGGTGGAGATGCCTTTACCGCCCTTAAATCTCAACCAGACGGGGAAGAGATGGCCCACTAAAGCACCAAAGGCAGCTATTACGGCCAAATCTGGTCCAAATTGCCGGGCGATCAGGACGGCTGCAGCACCTTTGGCCATGTCGCCAAGAAACGTGCCGCCTGCGACCCACTTATTGCCTGTCCTCAGAGCGTTGGTAGCGCCGATGTTCCCTGAGCCAATGTCGCGAATATCGCCGAGACCGGCAAAGCGGGTGATGATCAAACCGAAAGGGATTGACCCCAACAGGTAGCCAACCGCAAGCGCGGCGGCATAGTAGGGCATTGCCGCAGACCAACTGATGGGATCAGGCATAATCACTTCCCTCCGGAAACGTGCACTTCTTTTCCACCTACGATCGTGCGAATGGCGCGACCTTGCAAGCGGCGTTCATCGTAGGGGGTGTTTTTGGACTTTGACTTCAGCTTTTCCGGATCGAGCACCCAGGGAACATTCATATCAATCAATGTGAGATCTGCCGGGCCGCCCTTGGATAGACGTCCGGATTTCAGCCCCAAGAGCGATGCAGGGCCGGTTGTCAGCGCTTCAACAGCGCGTTCGAGCGACAGAGTGCCCCCGTGAACCAATGAGAGCGTAGCTGGCAGCAGGGTTTCGAGGCCCACTGCCCCATAAGCAGCTTGGGCGAAGGGGAGACGCTTGGTTTCTGGGTCTTGCGGGTCATGGCTAGAAACGATGACATCGATGGTTCCATCAGCGACGCCCTCAACAACAGCCAACCGGTCATCTTCGTGACGAAGAGGTGGTGAGAGCTTCATGAAGCTGCGATAGCTCGCGACATCGTTCTCGTTCAACGTGAGGTGCGGTGCGGAGACACCGCAGGTCACAGGAAGACCATTTTGTTTTGCACGCCGGATAACATCGACAGAGGCTTTGCAGGTGACTTGCGCCACATGATAGCGCGCGCCGGTGAGTTCAACCAGGCGCAAGTCTCGCTCAATCATGATGGTCTCGGCCGCTGATGGTCTGCCAGAGAGGCCGAGACGGCTCGCAAGTTCGCCCTCGTTCATTACGCCACCGGCTGCAAGTGCGAGGTCTTCGGCATGTTGAACGATGAGTGCATCGAAGAAGTGTGCGTAAGAGAGGGCGCGGCGCATGACCAGAGGATCTGCAAGTGGCTTGTCACCGTCGGTAAATGCCACAGCACCGGCGTCTCTTAAGAGGCCGATCTCGGTCATCTGCTCGCCTGCACAGCCGCGCGTCAACGCGGCCATGGGGTGCACATTCACGATGGCGGTATCTCTGGCGCGGCGCTCTACAAAATCGACCAGTGCAACGTCGTCAATGACAGGGTCGGTATTAGGCATCACGATGATGGTGGTGATGCCGCCTGCCGCCGCCGACTGACTGGCGCTGCCGAGCGTTTCGCGAAATTCGGTGCCTGGTTCTCCAGTGAACACGCGCATGTCAATAAGGCCAGGGGTGAGAAGTTTGCCGCCGCAATCAACGGTCTCCATATCTTGCGGGACGCCACCGGAAAAGAGCGAAGCACCGAGGTCTGCGATCTTTCCATCTTCAACGAGAAGTGCGCCTGTTTCATCGAGGCTATTGGCCGGGTCAAAGAGCCGCGCATTGATGTAGGCGGTGCGGTTCATGCGCCATTCCCTGCTTGTTGTTCGTTCGGCAGGTTGCGGGCGAGGGCATCAAGGGCTGCCATACGGACAGCAACACCCATTTCCACCTGCTCGCGAATAACAGAGCGGTTGATGTCGTCGGCGACCGCGCTGTCGATCTCTACGCCGCGGTTCATTGGGCCTGGATGCATAATCAAGGCGTCGGGTTTGGCGACTTTGAGTTTTTCATAATCGAGCCCGAAATAGCGGAAATATTCCCGCACTGAAGGTACGAAGGAACCATGCATGCGCTCCAACTGAAGGCGGAGCATCATGACAATGTCGACATCCTTCAATCCCTCGGTCATGTCGTTGAAGACTTCGACACCAAGGCGTTCAATACCAATAGGCAAAAGTGTTTTCGGTGCGATGACGCGCACCCGAGCGCCCATAATGTTGAGCAGAAGAATGTTTGAGCGCGCCACGCGGCTGTGAAGAATGTCGCCGCAGATCGCTACCGTCAGACCTTCCAGGCGACCTTTGCGACGTCGGATGGTGAGCGCATCCAAAAGCGCCTGCGTTGGATGTTCATGACTGCCATCGCCGGCGTTAAGGACAGAACAGCCTACCTTCTGGGAGAGCAATTCCACCGCGCCACTGTCTCCATGGCGGACCACGATCAGGTCCGGATGCATGGCATTAAGGGTCGTCGCGGTGTCGATCAGTGTTTCACCCTTTTTGATGGAGGATGAACTGACCGACATGTTCATGACATCAGCGCCTAAGCGCTTGCCTGCCAACTCGAACGAGCTTTGCGTTCTGGTGGAGGCTTCAAAGAAAAGATTGATCTGTGTGCGCCCGCGCAGCACGTCGCCCTTTTTATTGATCTGCCGGTTTTGATCGACATATCCATCAGCTAGATCGAGTAGGGACGTAATGTCAGCTTGGGAAAGGCCTTCGATACCGATCAAATGCCGGTGTGGGAAGAGCGGTGTTGGGTTTGCGTCCGAGCTGGTCATTAAAGCCGCATCTTATAGGAGTGGGACGGGTCTCACGCAAGTATTGAATGAGGTTTGCCGCAGAAACACTCACTTTAGGTAAATAGATAAAGCATGAGCGGCATGGTGAAGGCCGCCAGAATGGTGGAGCCGGTTATGAGACTTGCCATAAGCGTCGCATCACCGCCCAATTGTCTGGCAAGGATGTAGGACGAAGTGGCCCCAGGAACGGTTCCGCAGAGAAGGATTACAAGCCGGGGCAGACCCTCTATCTCGAACACCCAACACCAACCGAGCATAAGGACCGGCATGACGATGAGTTTCAACGTGCTGGTGAGAAGGACAATGCCCTTTGTTTCATAAGCATGATCAAGTCTCAGACCAGCACCGATAGCCAGAAGGCCGAGGGTCAAAGCTGCCTGACCCAAAATATCCGCCGTGGGTGCTAGCGGTCCCGGAAGGCGAACCCCGGTAATGTTCAAGAATATGCCTGCAGCACAGGCAAGAATAAGTGGATTTATGGAGATCAAGCGCAGGACCGTCCCAAGACCCGCTGGTTCGTCTCCCGCATAGCGTGTCAGGATGGTTACAGAAAGAACGTTCACAGTGGGTACTAGTGTTGCAAATGCCACTGCGGCAAGAGTGACACCTTCTGGGCCAAAGAGCTGTGCGATTGCTGCAAGTGCGACAAAGCCATTCCACCGCGCGGCACCTTGAAACACGCTTGAGAATTGAGGGCCGGTGAGGTTTGACGTTGCGCGCAGCACCATCAGCAATCCAACCATGGAAAAGAGACCTGCCCATAATGCATAGGCCATAGGCCAGACATCAAAGGTCGCAAGGTCTGCGGTTGCAAGCGTATGAAGCAGGAGCGCTGGGAAGAAGATGTAGTAGGTGAGGCGGTCGAGAGGCTGCCAAAGGCCCTCGCCTGGAAAGTCAAAGCGCTTGATAGCAGCGCCGAGTGCAATCACTAAAAAAACCGGGATCAGGGAATTGAGGATGGCAATCATGGCATGGACCGCAAACGCTCAAGAACACCCTGCAGGATGAAGGAGGCGGCCATCTTGTCGACGACTTCTGCGCGCTTCTTACGGCTCGTATCAGCCTCAAGAAGGGTTCTGGTTACGGCGACGGTCGAGAGGCGTTCATCCCAGAAGAAGATAGGGATGTCTATTTTGGGAGACAGGTTTCGGGCAAAGGTTCGCGTGGATTGTACGCGCGGTCCTTCAGACCCATCCATATTGAGGGGGAGGCCCAGAATGATGGCGCCAGCGTCGATTTCCTTGATGATATCAACCAGGCGCTCTGCATCTGGATTGAATTTCGTACGTCTGATGGTCTCTCGGGGGGCAGCGACGGTCCAAAGCGGGTCTGACGTCGCAATTCCGATGGTTTTTGACCCAAGGTCGAGCCCAATGAGGGCCTTTCCGGCCGCGCGCTCTTTCAGAGCGTCTATTTCTACGATGTCGGCTGCCATGGGATGAGGTTTCTAGTGGAATATGCTGCTCACGGCAAACCAGGGCCTCTATTGCCTTCTCCTTGGGTACGCTTGTTGCGGGGGTCGGGGTGGTCTGATATTTTCCGCGCCAAATCAGGGTGTCAAAACAGGGCTGCACAAGGGTCCTGCGGCAAATTTCTGCCAATTGACTCCCCAATTTCAGAAAAGAGAGGCCTATGTCGGTCGACGAAAATACAGTCCGGCGCATCGCAAAGCTCGCCCGCATTGCAGTGACGGAAGAAGAACTGGCTCCGCTTTCCAAAGATCTCTCCGCCATTCTCGATTGGGTGGAGCAGTTGGGGGAGGTCGACACAGATCATGTGCCGCCTATGACCAGCGTCGTGGAGATGGAAATCAAGATGCGCGAAGACATTGTGCGTCATGACAATCTTCAGAAACAGGTGACGCAGAACGCGCCGCAATCTGAAGATGGATTCTTCACTGTGCCAAAAGTTATTGAGTAGGGCGCCGACATGACCGAACTGACAAAACTCACGCTTGCTGAGGCGCGTGCCAAGCTTGCGGCGAAAGAAATCACCTCCGTTGAACTGACAGACGCGCATCTTGCAGCCGCGAAAGCCTCTGACAAGCTCAATGCCTATGTCACACTGACGCCTGATGTGGCGCTGGAGATGGCTGCTGCATCTGATGCACGGATTGCAAAAGGCGAAGCGGGGCCCCTTGAAGGACTTCCTTTGGGCGTCAAAGACCTTTTCTGCACAGACGGCGTGCGGACAACTGCCTGCAGCAACATTCTTGACGATTTTACACCGACATATGAATCAACCGTCACCGCCAACCTCTGGGCAGACGGTGCTGTGATGCTTGGCAAACTCAATAATGATGAGTTTGCAATGGGGTCGTCCAACGAAACCAGCCGCTTTGGCCCTTGTGTCAATCCGTGGAAGGCATCCGACAGCGACGCTGACCTGGTGCCTGGCGGGTCTTCCGGTGGTTCTTCTGCCGCTGTTGCTGCTCACCTGGCGCTTGGTGCGACGGCGACTGACACAGGCGGGTCAATTCGCCAGCCTGCGTCCTTTACCGGGACGGTTGGTATGAAACCAACCTATGGGCGGTGTTCGCGATGGGGGACGGTGGCGTTCGCTTCCTCTCTCGATCAAGCCGGACCCATTACCCGCACAGTACGGGATGCGGCCATCATGCTGAAAAGCATGGCGGGTCATGATGAGAAAGACACAACCAGCGTCGACATCGGTGTTCCAGACTACGAAGCAGCGCTCTCAGGCGATATTCGTGGCCTAAAGATCGGCATTCCAAAAGAATATCGCGTTGAGGGCATGTCGGATGAGATTGAGAAGCTCTGGACACAAGGTATCGACTGGCTGAAGAGCGCTGGCGCTGAAATTGTGGATGTTAGTCTTCCACATACGAAATATGCACTTCCGGCCTACTACATTGTGGCTCCGGCTGAAGCATCATCCAACCTCGCCCGGTATGACGGCGTGCGCTACGGCCTTCGGGTTCAGGGCGACGACATTACGGATATGTATGAGAAGACCCGCGCTGAAGGGTTTGGCGATGAAGTGCGCCGCCGTGTCCTGATCGGCACCTATGTGCTCTCTGCTGGCTATTATGATGCCTATTACATCAAGGCGCAGAAGATCCGCACCTTGATCGCGCAGGACTTTAAACAGGCTTACGAGAAGGTAGATCTTCTCTTGACGCCAACAGCACCGTCGCCAGCGTTCGCTATTGGTGAAAAGGTGAATGACCCGCTTTCAATGTATTTGAACGATGTGTTCACTGTACCGGTGAACCTGGCAGGCTTGCCGGGCATTTCCCTGCCAGCGGGTCTGAGCTCAAATGGATTGCCGCTAGGCCTGCAGCTGATCGGACGGACGTTTGATGAAGAAACACTGTTGCGCGCTGCCGGAGTCCTTGAAGAGGCCGCCGGGTTCAGTGCTGAACCTTCCAAATGGTGGACAGAAGCATGAGTGAGAACAAAAACCTCATTGAAGGAGCAACCGGTTTCTGGGAAATCGTGATGGGGCTCGAAATTCATGCGCAAGTCGCATCGAACGCGAAGCTCTTTTCGGGTGCACCAACCGAGTTTGGAGCAGAGCAGAACAGCCAGGTAAGCCTGGTGGATGCAGCGCTGCCTGGCATGTTGCCGGTAATCAACGAGGAATGTGTGCAACAAGCCGTGCGTACAGGCCTTGGCCTTGGTGCAGAAATTCATTTGCGGTCTGTTTTTGACCGTAAGAACTATTTCTATCCGGATCTGCCGCAGGGCTATCAGATTTCACAGTTCAAAGACCCGATCGTCGGAGAAGGGGAAATCGAAATTGACCTGAAAGACGGTTCTGTAAAGCGCGTAGGCATTGAACGGCTGCATCTGGAGCAGGATGCGGGCAAAAGTGTTCACGATCAGCACCCGTCGATGAGCTTTGTCGACCTTAACCGCTCTGGTGTTGCGCTGATGGAGATTGTTTCCAAGCCAGATATGCGTTGCGCGGAAGAAGCTCAGGCCTATGTGAAGAAGATCCGGTCTATCTTGCGTTATCTGGGCACTTGCGATGGCAATATGGAAGAGGGTTCTCTACGTGCAGACGTCAACGTGTCTGTTCGACGTCCGGGAGAAGACCTGGGCACGCGTTGCGAGATCAAGAACGTCAACTCAATTCGCTTTATTGGTCAGGCGATAGAATATGAGGCCCGCAGGCAGATTGATGTGCTTGAAGATGGCGGATCAATCGACCAGGAAACCCGTTTGTTTGACCCGCGTGCAGGCGAAACGCGGTCGATGCGCTCGAAAGAAGAAGCGCATGACTACCGCTATTTCCCTGATCCCGATCTTTTGCCTTTGGTGGTCAAGCAGGAGTTGGTCGACAAGCTTCGTGATGAGTTGCCAGAGCTTCCAGACGAAAAGAAAGCGCGTTTCGTTCGTGAATATGGTCTGTCTCCCTACGATGCAGGCGTTCTTGTCTCTGAAAAAGCGTCGTGTGATTTCTTTGAAGCTGTTGCAGATGGACGCGATCCGAAACTTGCGGCGAACTGGGTAACAGGTGAATTTTTTGGGGCGCTAAACAAAGCTGGTTTGCAAATTGAAAGCTCTCCAGTGAGTGCAAAACAGCTTGGCGATCTGATTAATCTGATCTCTGACGACACCATCTCCGGGCGAATCGCTAAGGAGGTTTTCGAGATAATGTTCGAAACGGGCGATGACCCAGTGAAAATCGTCGAAGAAAAGGGATTGCGGCAGGTAACTGATTTGGGTGCGATTGAAGCAGCTATTGATGAAATTATTGCAGCTAACCCAGACAAGGTAGAGCAGGCGAAAGAGAAGCCAAAAATGGTTGGCTGGTTTGTCGGACAAGTCATGAAATCCACTGGTGGTAAGGCAAATCCAAAATCCGTGAACGAACTATTGGCCAAAAAACTGGGCCTGTAGTTCGCGCACGGACGACCGAATTCGTTTGATGCGATCAACCTTTTATCAATACTTTCTCGGACATGTTGTGTTCGGCAGGCTTTGTTTGCGTTAAGCAAAGTGTTGCCTGCTTGAGTTCAAGTGCTCATAGTATTTGTGTTTAGCGTCCTGCATTTCGAGGGGGCGCGTTAGTGTGCGTTTTATGACTCAAGTTTCGTCGTTGTAGAAAACGGCACATCAGGAACGAGGACGAATATGGCTACGAGACCTAAAGCGAAGAAAAAGGCTGCGCCTAAACGCAAAGCCGCGAAGAAGAAAGTTGCTAAGAAGAAGGCAGCTCCTAAGCGGAAAGCCGCGAAGAAGAAAGTCGCTAAGAAAAAAGCAGCTCCTAAGCGGAAAGCCGCGAAGAAGAAAGTTGCTAAGAAGAAAACTGCCAAGAAGAAAGTCGCTAAGAAGAAAACTGCTAAGAAGAAAGCAGCTCCTAAGCGCAAGGCAGCGAAGAAGAAAACTGCCAAGAAGAAAGTCGCTAAGAAGAAAACTGCTAAAAAGAAAGCAGCTCCTAAGCGCAAGGCAGCTAAGAAGAAAGTCGCTAAGAAGAAAACTGCCAAGAAGAAGGCAGCTCCTAAGCGCAAAGCCGCTAAGCGGAAAGCACCAGCTCGCAAGAGACGGTAAAAACCTGAATTGGCGGGCTCTGGTCCGCCAATTGGCATCTAACGGTGCGCACGCTGACTGCGTTGAGGGTACCTACTGCTTCCGGGGGGATGCAGGAGGAGCCCAGAGGCATATAGATCCAGGCTTTTTGGCTGATCCTATGCCTTTCCGCAGTTTGCGTGCCGCCGTTTTTTGTTTTTGAACTGCTGTGATGCCCCGTTCTAGACCCGAACCTCTCGTAAACCACGTCTTCAAACTGCCGGATTTGGCAGTTTTTCTTCGTCAACCGGCCGTGATAGCCTGTCAGGCAGGGTGGTTTTGCGAATTGATGGGGAAGAGTGATGCGTTTTAGTGGATTTGCCGCAGTTTTGGCGCTTGCAACAATTGCGTCGACGCCAACCTGGTCAGCAGACCGTGTTACCGGGACCGGGACAATCATTGAGAACCAGACCTTCGGCTCCGTCAAACATTGGGGTCGCTCACTGTCTGTCCGTGATCGAGGAACGATCATCCGCGTAATGGGTGGAACCTATGGTTTCCAGATCCGAGACGAGAACGACAATGTTGTCGGCGACTTCTTATTTCCTGATGATGCGGTCGGATTTGATCTCCAGGCTGGTGATTACAAGATTTTTCCGCTTACCTGCAAAACCCACCTTCATCATCACGTTGAAGTGACGGTGGAATACTAACTTCTCTCGCAATCCCTCATCAGTCTCCCCATATGCTGTGCTGATTTTCGGCACGGTTATGCGTGCTTGTTGCCAATAGGAGGCTGGGTTTGATTGACTTTTATACATGGACGACACCGAATGGGCGCAAGATCTCGGTGATGCTTGAAGAAAGTGGACTTGAATACACGACACATGCTGTGAACCTTCAGAAAGAGGAACAATTCAAGCCAGAGTTTTTGGCGATTGCGCCCAATAATAAGATCCCAGCGATCGTCGATCACGATGCTCCGGGCGGACCGGTTTCCATTTTTGAATCTGGTGCAATCCTGCTTCACCTGGCCGAAAAGTCCCGGCAAGGTTTTTGCCAGCAAGTGGGCCACGAGCGCGCGAAGGTGCTCGAATGGTTGTTCTGGCAGATGGGGTGGGTATTGGTCCAATCATGGGGCAGGCAGGCCACTTCCACGACACAGGTCTCCTGAACAAGTGCCGTATGCCATTGATCGCTTTATTTCTGAGGGTCTGCACGTCTGATCAAAGTGCTCGACACGCAGTTGGGTAAAACAGAATTCATGGCAGGTGATTATTCGATCGCCGATATGGCGACCTATCCGTGGGTGATCCTTGGGTTTGATCTGATTAAGTCAGCGAAGCCCCGACGTGATTGGCGAGGGCGAGAATGTTGCCCGGGTGGATCAAAACGGTTGAGCGAACGTCCGGCCGTGATTAGGGGCATGGCGGTTCCAGAAGTGTCCT
>CBDIPP010000010.1:0-153162 GCA_965283695.1 uncultured Parvibaculaceae bacterium
GCAGGCAGGCCACTTCCACGACACAGGTCTCCTGAACAAGTGCCGTATGCCATTGATCGCTTTATTTCTGAGGGTCTGCACGTCTGATCAAAGTGCTCGACACGCAGTTGGGTAAAACAGAATTCATGGCAGGTGATTATTCGATCGCCGATATGGCGACCTATCCGTGGGTGATCCTTGGGTTTGATCTGATTAAGTCAGCGAAGCCCCGACGTGATTGGCGAGGGCGAGAATGTTGCCCGGGTGGATCAAAACGGTTGAGCGAACGTCCGGCCGTGATTAGGGGCATGGCGGTTCCAGAAGTGTCCTCCTAAGTCCAAAAAAATTCAATTTGACGTAGTTTTGAAAGCGGCGGGCGTGGAAACCCGCCGTTTTTTTTGTGTTTTGCGTTAACCAAATTTTCAGTGGCCAGATGATTTCCTACTCATATGCAAGGAGGAGCCTTGCGGTTGGAGGATGCGCACACGGTGAGTTGGAGTTTACGTGCGCCACACTGGAGGACAGCGAGATGGCCCGTCGGGATATCGATCAGCTGGAAAAATGTGAGCTAGCAGCAGAAGCAGGTGCCCCCGAGGCGCTTTATAGCCTTGGTCTTATTTATGCGACCGGCAAAGGCGTCGATGTTGATTTCGTCAATGCGCATAAGTGGTTCAACTTAGCCGCGATGCGAGGCAGTCATGCTGCACGCGACAGCCGCTCTGATGTAGCGCTGGAAATGGATGCTTCGCAGATTTCTGAAGCGCAGCGCTTGGCTCGCGAGTGGCTTTCGAGCCGGTAATTCGGTTTTCGACAAGCCGTTGAAACTATTGTGTGAAACCCGCGCGAGCATGCGTTCGCCTGCGGGTTTTATCATGTTTACCTTCTGTCTTTCAGGACAGAAACCTCACGTGACAGGTCATGCCGAAGCGCTTATGTTGCAGCGCAAACCAAGACTAAGAAGGATGATGCCCCCGCATGACCGACGCTGTTGAAGATCTTATTTCCCTTTTGGACTTAGAGCAGATTGAGCTCAACCTTTACCGAGGACACAGTCCGGAGACGAGCTGGCAGCGCGTGTTTGGCGGGCAGGTAATTGGTCAGGCGCTGATGGCGGCCTACAAGACAGTCGATGAAGGCCGCATCTGCCATTCTCTTCATGCCTATTTTATCCGTCCCGGTGATCCCAAAGTGCCGATCCTCTATGAGGTCGATCGTGCGCGCGATGGCCGCAGTTTTACGACGCGTCGTGTTGTAGCTATCCAACATGGGAAGCAGATTTTCAATCTAGCTGCCTCCTTCCAAGTTGAGGAAAAAGGGTTTGAACATCAGCTGAACATGCCCGATGTTCCTGCGCCCGAAGACCTTCCGACAGAGCGGGAGCGCCGCGAAGCTATCATAGATAAATTGCCAGAGGCTGTTCGCACTCACTTTACGCGGCCGCGCCCGATTGAGATGCGCGCTGTTGATCCGCAGCAGTATATTGATCCAGAGCCCGCTGATCCTGAATTTAAAGTCTGGTTCCGAGCGACAAGCCCGATGCCTGACGACATTGCCATGCAGCAATGTGTTCTCGCCTATGCCTCAGACATGACTTTGCTCGATACGTGCATTCGTCCGCACGGGGTGAGCTGGATGTCCGGCCAACTGCAGTCAGCAAGCTTGGACCATGCCATGTGGTTCCACCATCCATTCCAGACGAATGACTGGATGCTTTACGAGCAGGACAGCCCTAATGCTGTTGGTGCCCGTGGCTTCAATCGCGGCAGTATCTACACCCGCGAAGGCCTGCTTGTGGCGTCTGTGGCGCAGGAAGGGCTCATCCGCTATCGCGGATAAGCCCAGTCCTCCTCAACCAATCAGTTCGTAGTCGGCCATCTCAACATTGGCAGTAGCCGCAGCATAGGCGCGCGTATGGCTCGACCAGTTCTGCGTGATACGTCCATCGGCGTTTTTGTACCAGGACGCGCAGTGCGGGTCGGCCCAGACGGTTCCTGATAGATCTTTCTGGATCTCATCGTTGAAACGGTCCTGCGCGGCCCGGCTCGGCATAAGGGCTTTTGCGCCAGCCTCTTCCAGCGCTTTCAGAGCTTTGATCGTGTAAGCAACCTGGTGCTCCAACATGAAGGTGATGGTGTTGTGACCCAGATTGGTGTTGGGACCATAAAGAACAAACAGGTTCGGGAAGCCTGTCGCTGTGACACCCAGGTAGGCTTCAGGGCTTTCTTCCCAAAGTTCATTGAGGTTTTGACCGTTCTGCCCGGCGACTTCCATTGACCAGCGCCATCCGGTCGTTTCAAACCCAGTTGCATAGATCAGAACGTCGAAGTCATGTTGCACGCCATCGGCTGTTTCAACACCGCTGCCGTTGATCCTCGTGATGCCGTTTGTCTCCAGTTCCACATGATCCATCATCAAGGTTGGATAGAAATCATCACAGATCAGGATGCGTTTGCAGCCGATGGGGTAGTCAGGAAGCAGTTTTTTACGAAGCTCTGCGTCTGGGATTTGCTTTTCAAGCTGGTCTGTCGCCTGGCGGGTGAAAGCGGCCCGTCCTTCTGGGGTCCATTCAAACGCTTTCCAGAAAAAATGATCTGCATTGTCATACAGCAACTGGCGATTTCGTTTCCCCATGTCCATAGCGAGTTCAAGATCGGTCATCATCAACGCCTTGGTTTCGTCGCTGATCTCCTGGTCGTTGCGCGGGATAACCCAATTTGGCGTGCGCTGGAACACCGTCATATGCGCAGCTTCTTTTGCGACTTCCGGAATGAGCTGCACCGCACTGGCCGCGGACCCAATCACGCCAACGCGCTTACCTTTCAGCGACACATTCTGATCCCAACGGGCGGAATGCATTGAGGAGCCTTTGAATGTGTCGCGACCCTCAATGTCGGGGTAGGCGGGCCGATTAAGCTGGCCCATGCCCGCAATCACCGCATCAGCTTCATATTCCACGCCGTTTTCGGTTTTGAGCGTCCAGGTGTTGCTGGTTTCGTTCCAAACGGCACTTGCCATGCCGTCGCCAAGCTTCATATGGCCGATAAGCTGATGGTTCTCGACGATGCTCTCTGCATATGCCTGAACTTCGGCAGCTCTTGGAAAGAGGTGCGTCCAGCCTGGGTTGGGAGCAAAGGAAAATTCATACAGTGCGACGGGTGTGTCGCAGCAGCAGCCGGGATATTTGTTTTCGTGCCAGACGCCACCGACCTTTTGGTTTCTGTCAAAAACCATGAAATCGTCGATGCCTGCTTCCTTCAGCTTAACTGCGGCGGCAACGCCACCCAGTCCTGCGCCAACCACTGCTACGCGTATCTTTGTTGTCATCCTGTCCTCCCAAACGAAATGCTTTTGGAAAGTGTATCTATCTTCTGGGTCAAGAACAGCCATTCTATTGTGGGGTCATTGGTGATTTCGGTGTTCATCCTTGAACACGCTACGTCAACTTGAATGCCAGGGGACGAATGTCGTTGAAATGCAAGGAGTGAAGTGGAAAGCTCCGGGCAAAGGACATGTCTGTGTTTTGAGCAGGCCGAAAACGTCCGTCTAAGGGAGATGCGAAATGAGTGAATTCAAACTTTTGATCAATGGCGACCTGGTTGATGGCGACATGGAAATGGATGTTATGAATCCGGCGACGGAGGAAACGGTTGCCACATGCGCCCGTGCGTCGGAGGCACAGCTTGAAAGTGCCGTCGCAGCTGCAAAAGCAGCTTTCCCTGCTTGGTCAGCGACAAGCATTGATGAACGGAAGAAGGCCATCAACGCGATTGCAGATGCGATTGAGGCAAATGGTGAAGAACTGGCGCGGCTCCTGACGCAGGAGCAGGGGAAGCCGCTTGCAGATGCAACTGGCGAAGTTTTCGGGACTGCAGCTTTCTTCCGCTACTTCACATCGCTCAATCTGCCTGTGAAGGTGCTTGATGATAGCGAAGGACGCCGCGTAGAAGCTCATAGAAAGCCTCTCGGCGTTATCGGGGCCATTGTGCCGTGGAACTTCCCGATGATCCTCATGGCCTTTAAATTGCCGCCTGCGCTGCTCGCCGGGAACACTGTTGTGCTGAAACCAGCACCAACCACACCACTGACAAGTTTGAAACTAGGTGAACTGATTAAAGACATTCTTCCGGCAGGTGTTGTGAACATCATCGCGGATGCGAATGACCTCGGCGCGCCGCTGACGGCTCATCCCGATGTCCGGAAGATCTCCTTCACGGGATCAACGGCGACGGGTGCCAAGGTCATGGCGGGTGCAGCAGGGCTGCTCAAGCGCATTACCCTGGAACTGGGTGGCAATGATGCCGGCATTGTACTTGGCGACGTTGATCCGAAAGAAACCGCACCGAAGCTATTTGACAGTGCTTTCCAGAATAGCGGGCAGGTGTGCATTGCCATGAAGCGACTTTATGTACATGAGTCTATTTATGACGAGATGTGCGATGAGCTTGCGACAATAGCCGACAATGCCATCATTGGTGATGGGCTGGAGCAAGGCACACAGCTCGGGCCGCTTCAGAACAAGATGCAGTTCGAAAAAGTTCAGGAACTCATCAAGGCCGCGGGCGAGGACGGCAAGATCATCGCAGGCGGTGAGGTTCCTGATAAGCCTGGCTACTTTATCCGACCAACTATTGTTCGTGATGTCGCTGAGGGATCGCGCATCGTAGATGAAGAGCAGTTTGGTCCTGTATTGCCGGTCATCAAATATGCTGACGTGGATGATGCGATTGACCGGGCAAATGCCTCAGAATATGGGCTTGGTGGTTCTATCTGGTCTGCGGATGCAGACAAGGCGTACGCTCTGGCTGACAAGATGGAGTCTGGTACCGTGTGGGTGAACAAGCACGCAGAACTTGATCCTGCCATTCCATTTGGTGGCGCGGGCATGTCGGGCTTGGGAAGTGAGCTTGGCGAAGAAGGGCTTGAAGAGTTTACTCAGCTCAAGATCATCAATATCGCCCGCTAGAGGCGCACCGGAACAAAAGAAACCCGGCCTTGCGGATTGCAGGGCCGGGTTTTTTGTTAGCTAAAGCACTGAAGTTCTTTTTCACGCGTTTCCGGACGGATAACCGCTCACACTTATCCTGGAAACGCTCTAAGCGTTGTTTTTCATCATTTGTGCAGAGGCCAAAAGCATTAGCGTCAACACTGCCTCGACGACAATGAAGACAGTGGCGAATTCAGCGCCGTGAATGGCCCATGCGAGTGTGCGGAAGACGGCCGCGCCGCCGAGGATGAGTGCTGCGCCATAAGCCCAGGTGGCGTTCTGCTTCCAGGCCGCAAGAAACGCCATCGCTGAGCATGCGAAGAAAAACGCTGCGAAATCGCCAGCTTGTGTACTGCGGCCGATACCGTCGAGCAGCGGCATGCCAAGACTTTCGGCGGCGGCGGCCGGGTTTGTGATCCACATGAATGCGTTGATGCCCATCGCAAGCCCGGGCAGGGCGGCCAGAATACGTGCCAGCATAGATTTACCCCCGTTTATTGGAGGGCGCAGTGTGGCCCGATTCCGTGGGGGATAGAACTTGAATGAGTGGCAGACGGGATTCAGGGGCGAAATTTGGCACTGAAAACGGTGAAATATGCTCTTGAATCATAAGGGCTTGTGCGGCATACACGGCGGTGGAGAGGTGGCCGAGTGGCTGAAGGCGCGCCCCTGCTAAGGGTGTATACGTTAATAGCGTATCGAGGGTTCGAATCCCTTCCTCTCCGCCACTATATTTCTCTATGCCATTGATGTAGCTTATCTTTCTTCTTTGGGCCGTTTCTCTTGCTATGGTATGTCCCACTTTGGAAGGCGTTTTGAATAGTCGTCGAGTGGTGCCGCAGTGATCTCAATCCAAATGAAGGGCGAAAAAAGCATTCCACTGAACATTGTATTGTCTCACTATCATAAACTGGAAAATTGCGTTTTTGATTGACGTGCTACGCTAATTGTCCTCGTTTATAAGTTAGCTCTGTTCTGGGTCTGCTCACCGGCGCGCGGCGTTTGCGATCTCCTCAGCGAGGTGCCGGAGCGGTTCAAGGTAGGCGTCGGCGACCTCCTCGTCAGTCATGACCGAGCGCATGAAGCGCAGCGACAGGCATGCGACGACCCTGTCTGCGGCTAGAATCGGCACAGCAAGACCGGTCGCGCGTTTGCGCGCGTCGCCGGCATCGGCGGACAGACCTCCGGTCATGTGGCGCAGGTCTTCGCCAGTGATTGCGTAGCCTGCTTTTCGAATCTTTTGCAGCATGCGCCGTAGATCGCCAGGCTCCTGGGCGAGCCGGTCGAGCGAACGATGGGATTGCGCGAGGCGGGCGATGATCGCGTCGCGCTCCCAGTCGGGGCAGAAGGCCAGATAGGCTTTGCCAATAGCACTCATCAGGAAGGGCGAGGGAGCCTCGTGGACCAGGGGATCCACCGCCACCGGACTCTCTGCCACGGTTCCGTAGCGCACGATCATCTGGTCTCCATCAGCGGTACCGATGAAGACCGGCCAGCGATGCACGCTCGTGAAGCCGCGCATCAGAGGGCTGGCCGCTTCGACCACAACATCGTCGAGTCGGAACCCCCAGGACAGGCGGCGCACGCGCGCGGTCAGCTGATAGCCGGCGTTGCGGGAAAGCTTTTCGACATAGCCCGCTGCGGCGAGTTGGCCGAGCAAGCGCACCACGCTCGATTTCGGCAGGCCGGTGGCCGATGCAATCTCTCGGATGGGCACGACGCGCGCGCCGTTCATCGCCTCGAGAATATGGAGCGCTCGTGCGACGGGCGCTCTGGATATGTTGGCCATCAACCGTTCCTTTTGGGGCTCAAGTTCCGTTCAACGGAATATTGCGACTTTCTGGTTCGGTGAGAAAGCTCTTTCGACATAGAATTTGACTAGTGAAACCTACAAAAGTTCTGAATTGGGAGGAGGACCCATGGCGACTCACATGCATCCGCGTATCGAACGCAGTAACGAGAAGCGTGCCTACGAGACCATCAGCGTGGCGACTTTGACGCCAACTCTGGGAGCGGAGATCGACGGGGTCGATTTGTCACGACCACTTGGCGATGCCCAACTTGCGGAAGTGAAGCAGGCCTTTGTCGATCATTCGGTTATTGTGTTCCGCGACCAGAAACTGACGCGAGAGGACCACAAGCGGTTCGCGCGCTATTTTGGCACGCTGCACACCCACCCTTATCACCTGAAGGAGCCGAAAGCCGGCGAACCTGCGGGCGACCCTGCGATCCTGGAGATAAAGGCGGACCAGAACTCGCGCTACGTCGCGGGCGAGGGCTGGCACTCAGACGTGACGTGCGACGAGAGCCCGCCGTTCGGGTCGATGCTTTATATTACTGAGACGCCAGAAATTGGTGGCGGCGATACCTGCTTCCTGAGCGCCTATGAAGCTTATGAGGCACTTTCGCCGGTGATGAAGAAGTTCCTCGACGGGCTTGATGCCGTGCATGATGGGGCTAAGCCCTATTCGGGCGGCTATGGCATGTCGGCGCCGGAAGGCGGCTGGCCGCAGGCGACGCATCCGGTCTTGCCATGCCATCCGGAAAGTGGGCGCAAGCTGCTCTATGTCAATCGTGGCTTTACCACGCAGATCAAGGGTCTCTCGACGCAGGAGAGCAACGGGCTGTTGGAAATTCTGTGGCGGCACCTTGAGACCAATCCGGCGTTTCAATGCCGGGTCCAGTGGGAGCCCAACACGCTTACCTTCTGGGACAACCGTTGCGTCCAGCATCACGCGGTGTGGGACTATTATCCCTATTCGCGTGCCGGCGAACGCGTGTCGATCGTCGGCGGCCGACCGTCGCGCTAAAGCGTTTCCAGGAAAAGCCTTCCCTTGAGTTTATCTCGGGGGGGAGCTTGTCCCGGGGGCGGGTGATGGTTTTCCGTCAGGAAACGCGACAAAACAAAGACTAGAGTATTTCCGTGATTCAATTAGTCGCGGAAATACTCCAGGCGAGACGGCGCGGCTAAGTGCTGCACCGAAGACAGAGCGGGAGAATACCGTCATGACGGCACCCCTTCGTTTCGGTTGGTTCATACCGACCTCGGGCGACACGACGGCGATCGGCGATCCAAGCGCCGACCGGCCACCATCCATGGAAATGTTCGAGCGGGTGGCGCTTGCCGCCGAGCGGGCGGGGTTCGAGTACGCGCTCGTGCCGGTGCAGACGCTGTGTTACGAAGCCTGGATCGCCTGCGCCATGATATCGGCCAAGACCGAGCGTCTCAAAATGCTTGTCGCGGCGCGCCCCGGCTTCATTGAACCGACCCTCACCGCCAAGATGATCAGCACGTTCGATCAGCTTTCGAAAGGCCGCGTGTACATCAATCTCATCGCCGGTGGGAGTGCTGCAGAGCTCGCCGCCGACGGTTGTTTCCTCAGCCATGACGAACGCTACGAAGCCATGGACGAGACGGTGTCCCTCATGAAAAGGGTGTGGACGGAGGAAACGCCGGTCACTCATAAGGGTAAACATTTTGAGGTCGAAGATGCGATCGTGCTGCCTAAGCCCTATCAGAAGCCGCATCCGCCGTTCTTTCTTGGCGGAATGTCGGACGCGGCACGGGAAGTGTCTGCCAAGCACACCAATGTTCATTTGTTCTGGGGCGACACGCCGGAGCGCATTGCAGAAGATATGAAAGACATCCGGACCCGCGCGGCCCGGTACGGTCGCGAGGACGAAATCCAGTTCGGAATGCGGCTTCAGGTGATCGTGCGTGAAAAGGAAGAAGACGCCTGGGCAGCAGCGGACCAGTTGATCGCTTCGGCGGGCGACGAGCATAAAAAGGTAATCGCGGAGCTGTGGGAGCAGAGCGAGTCTAATTCGCGGATGAAGGAACTCGGTAAGGCCGACCAGTTCCGCATCGCGCCGCATCTTTGGAGCGGCATTACGGTGGTGCGCCCGGGCGCAGGGGTTGCTGTGGTAGGCAATCCCGAGCAGGTCGCAGCCACGTTGCAGCAGTTCGTCGATATTGGCTGTACGGACTTCTGCCTGTCGGGTTATCCCCACGACCATGAGGCTGAGCGGTTCGGTCGACTGGTCATGCCCTTCTTCAAGGAGCGGTATCAGGCGGCGGAATAGGTTATTCCGCCACGCGCGTGCCGGACGTCAACTCGCAGATCGGGCCCTCGACGCCGCAAAGACGCTGGTCCGGACCGCTACGGCTGCACCTCGTAATAGAGATTTCCAGGGTCGTCGAAATCATGCTCGGTAAATCGGGTGAAGCCAGATTCCTTCGTCATGCGCCGCGCGACTTCGGGGTTAAAGCCCAAAGTGCCGAGGCCAGCGCCGCCTGGCTCCGACATCGCCGAAGACATGCACGCGGATACTGAAAAGCCATAGAACATGGCGAGCATCGGGTTTTTCATATTCTCTCTAAAGTCCGGGTGGCTGCGAATGTCTTTGATAAGCCAGGTGCCGTCTTCCTTTAGCGACCTCCGGATCGCATCGATGACTTCGGCTGGCTGCGGCATATCGTGAATGCAGTCGAAGGTGATGATGAAGTCGAAGGTCGGCGCTTTCGGCAGGCTTGCACCGCCGGCAACCGACAGTTCGACATTCTTTAGCCCCATCTCGTCGACTTTGCTTTGGGCGCGCGCAATTGCATGAGCGCTGGGGTCGTAGCCGTGAAACTGTGTATTCGGATAGGCCTCGGCCATGGCGGCCAAAGCCAGGCCGCCGCCACAGCCGACGTCCGCTGCTATGCCGCCGGCTTCAAGTTTCGCTGTCACGCCGTCGAGGGCCGGGAGTATCCGGGGGATAAGCGCCTGCCTGGTCCAGGGGCCGAGCATGCGCTCCGTCCGGTGTGCCGCGTTGGGCCCGAGTTCTTCATAAGTGAGACCGATTCCGGTACGAAAGGCATCGACAAGCTTGTCCACCGTCTCCAGCGCCGTCATCGTGGTGAAGGCGCCTGTGGTGTAGGCCAGACTGTTGTCTTCGTCGGCAAGCACGGCGGACCCGACAGGGGTCAGTTCGAATCTGTCGCCATCATGGTAGGCCAGCAACCGGGCAGCGGCCTGATTGCGCATCCACTCCAGGAGCCAGCGTTCGTGTAGGCCTGTCTTCTCTGCGAGTTCCGCCGCCGTAACCGGGCCCGCCCCGTCCAATGCTTGATAGAGGCCAAGGCGGTCGCCGATATGGATCATCATGGAGACGACTTCGCCCTGTTTGAAGTTCCAGACGTTGAACGAAAATTTCTTTATCTCGTCCGGATCGACCGATGGTTGGCTCATGTCATTCCTCCGAAGGGCGCCCTTTGAGGGCAGGCTCTAATCTTTTCTAGCGTTTCCGCTTGGAACCACTGCCGGAAGTGGTTTTGTGGCTCCCACGACAATGCCCAATTCACATGCTAGCCTTGCCTGGTGCGAACTCGACCTCGCTGGGCCATTCGAAGGGCCCGTCGACCAGTACGCCGCCTTCCTCCGCACTAGCCGCTAATTCCAATGCGGCGACTAGGATGGCACTTTGCGTCTTGGTATCGCCGGGGGCGCCGAAGGCATTGCCCATCGGGTGATTGACGAACAAGGATCGCGGCGGTTTCGTCTGTGCGGTGATGTCGCGGCCTGTGGAAACGCACACGGTCGGGATCCCGGCTTCTTCGGCGGTACGGCAAACCAGCCCAACGGTCTGATGGTCGAGCGGGCAGGCAGGAACCGCGACCAGCAAATCGACCTTATCCTTCTTGAGTTCCGCTATGAAAGCGGGGGCTGATTCCGTCGTGAGTCTGGTGCGATCGTACGTGCGGCCCATGAAACCGCTCCATAGGCGGTCGGCGACACGGCCGATCTCACCTGATGTCGCCAGGTCGCGCAAACGGTCTATCGGGAACTGACAGTTCAGATCTCGGCTTGCGTCCCGATGGTCGTAGTAGGCGTCGTGAATCTGGAAATCCCCAGACGGCGCATCATTTTCGATCGCGTCGACCCGGTGATCATTCCGTGCCAAAGGATTGAATGGCTCAGCGGAACGGCGGGAGATGCCGCCAGACGTAAGCATCGTGACCGTGCACTCGCTGAGCGGCTTCTTTAATCGGGTTAGAGGTGCGGTTTCATTGATCGTCCACCGATAGGGCGGATGGCCCTGCGCCCTGTAGAATTTGTTCAGCTCCTCGATGTATCTAATCGGTTCCATGGCCAACTTCCCTTTGTTCAGAACATTTCCGTCGCATATTCGTTATGGTCGACATGACGCAACTCTCTGCGCATCCGGCCGAGCGTGCCGGGAAAGAACGACACAACATTGCCGGTTCTATCTCGATAAAAATTTGTACATGGGCCAGTCCAGCTCATGGTTTGCAGCTCGGCCTGAATAAGGTCGTTGTACTCGCGCGTGGCGTCCGTTTTGGGTTCTATGGACTTGATACGGTCATCCACCAAATCCTTGATCCGCTGTGCGATGTGCTCTGTCTGGATTTCCCCCGAGAGTATGAGAGAGGTATAAGCCGCGACGCCATTGATCCCACACACCGTGAAATAGTTCGGGAAGCCGGGGACCATGATGCCCCTATAAGATTCGGCGCGCTTCGCGAACGCAGCGAGCAGCCACTGTTCGTTCCGTCCGTAAACCATAACAGCAGGGCTATCATCGGCGCGCGCGCCGAGCTTGTAGCCGGTGCAGAAGACTACAATGTCGACTTCGGATTGAGAGCCGTCGGCAGCGACAACGCCCGATTTGGTCAACGCCGTTACGGCATGGGGATGCAGATGGACATGCGCCTTGCCGATCGCCGGGTAATACTCGTCGGAGACCACGATACGCTTGCAGCCCGGATCGTAATCCGGTGTCAACGCTTCAATAATGGCCGGATCATCGATCACCTTGCGCATTTGGTGCAGCACGGTTTGGCGAAAATACTCGATCATCTGGGGGTCTTTGTGCGTCACGCGATACATGTAAAGTGAAGCCCGGTAGAGATCGATCCAATGGGCGCGTTGGGCCGATTCTTGTCGGAAAGCGGCTTTCTGCTCTTCGGTGTAGGGCGCATTGTTTCGCGGCATGACCCAGTTGGGCGAGCGTTGAAAGACGTGTAGCTCCTTGGCGCGGTTCGCGACTTCGGGCACGACCTGTACGGCACTGGCGGCGCTGCCGATTACTGCCACGCGCTTGCCGGACATGTCCACATCGTCGCGCCAAGCTCCCGAGTGCCAGTTCGGTCCCTCGAACGCATCTAGCCCATCGATCTGCGGCAGGCTGGGCTCAGTCAGACCGCCGGTTGCCGAGACGAGGGCGCGATGTTCCATCGTTTCGCCATCTTTGGTGGTTATGCACCAGGTGGCCGTTGCTTCGTCGTAGCGCGCTTCATCAACACTGACGCCAAAGCGAATTTTGTCGATCAGGTCGTATTTCTCGGCGCAAGTGCGGATATAAGCCTGAATCTCAGCTTGGCTGGCATGGACGGTTGACCAGTCGGGATTGGGCGCGAAGGAGTAGGAATAAAGATGGGAAGGAACGTCGCAGTGCAAACCGGGATAGGTGTTGCGCAGCCAGGTTCCTCCGACATCGGACTCTTTTTCATAGATGACGAAATCGTCGATGCCGGCACGGCGCAACTGCATGCCCATCAGAACGCCGGTAAGTCCCGCACCCATTATGCCGACTTTGATTTTTACTGTGCTCATAGGTCTAACCATTCATATAGTCGCGCAGCGTCGAACCATCATACTCGGTCCGGTAGGCGCCGCGGCTTTGCAATGCCGGAATCAAGTTGTTCACCACATCTTCGTAGAACTGCGGTGCATAGTAGGACGGCGTGATCTGAAAGCCGTCGCCGCCGCCTTCCTCGATCAGATGGATCATGTATTCGGCCACCTGATCGCCGGTGCCTGCCATCGGGTTGTCGTCGCTGCCCGACAGATAGGTGCTCGCGATATCGCGCAGTGTGACCTTGGGGTTGTCGTTGAGGTAGCTCTCGAACATGCCTATGGTGCCTGAAACATTGAAGTCTTTTAGCTCGGTCACAGGTGTGTCCACATCGAATTTCGACAGATCGATGTTGAAGTGTCCCGACATCAGTGCGAGCGATGCCTCCAACGGAATGCGCGCCCTAATCTCCTTCATCCGGTTGCGCGCCTCCTGCTCGGAGTCCGCAATGATGGGCTGCGCACCCCAGATAATCTTGATCTCGTCTGGGTTTCTCCCGGCGCGATCGGCGCGCGCTTTAATATCATCGCTGAAAGTACGCATCTGCTCAGCGCCCGCGCCTATGGCGAAGATGCAATCGGCATGTTTTATTGCGAACTCGCGCCCCCGTTCGGAGGACCCAGCCTGAAACAGGTACGGCCGGCCTTGAGGCGACGGGGCGACGGTCAACGGCCCCTGGCACTTAAACCATTTGCCGACGTGGTTGATCTTGTGGATTTTTTCCGGGTCGGCGAAGATTTTGCGTTCCATGTCCATGAGCAACGCTCCTGGCTCCCAGCTGTTCCAAAGTTTGTGGCAAACCTCCATGAATTCGTCGGCGCGTTCGTAGCGCAGATCGTGCGGCGGCAGTTCGTCCATGCCGAAGTTCTTCGCTTCGGCGGATGAGATCGAACAGACGATGTTCCAGCCGATCTTGCCCTTGGTGATATGGTCGAGCGTCGACATTTTCCGCGCCACCATGTAGGGCTCGTAGAACGTCGTGGACATGGTGATGGCATAGGAAAGCTGGGGCGCGACAGAACTCAGGTACGGCACCAGCAAAGCCGGATCGTGGGTGGGAAATTGGATCGCGTATTTGATACCAGGATCGTTGACGCCGCCGGCCCAGCCGTCGGCGAAGAAGAACATGTCGAATTTGCCGCGTTCGAGCGTCTTGGCGATTGAGGCCCAATACTCGGTGTCGCTCCATTTGCCCGCCGTCATCTTCTGTTCCGGGTAGACCCAGGACATGATCATGTGCGGTGCCGGGCAGTATAACATGAAGCCCGTAAGATGAATTTGCTTCTGTTTTTTTCTTGCCATCACTGAGTTCGTCCTAAGTTTGCTATGCGCGGGATTAATCTACTTTTTTCTATCGTGACGTGCCGAGCGTGGGGTCCAGCCCATCGATGAGAAAGCCGAGTGCTTCATCGATCCGCCAATCGAGATCGGGCAGAGGCGTGCCTGTTTCGCGCGCGAGCTGACCGCGAAAAAGAACAAAGCCATATGCCAGGCAAGTGATCAGCATCACCATCGCTTCATCGTCGAAGCCTTCTTTCAAACGTCCCTTTTTCCGGTCGCGTTCGATGTTTTTCCGCCAATCCTCAAGCAGTGGCATCAGCGTGACCGGCGTATCCTTGTCTAGCAGAAGAAGCGTCGCCAGTTGGATCGCGTCTTCATGGCCCGTTAGCGTTCGGAGCAATTGGCGAACACGCTTGGGGAAGTCCAGCGACCCGCCTTCGCCGATTTCAGCGAGACGGGCCCCAAGGTCTCTTTTCAGGGCGGCGCGCAAAAGATCCTGGCGCGATCCGTAATAGTGGTAGACAAGGCCGCGGTTTACCCCCGCCCTGTCCGCAACCTCGCGTAGATTGAGCCCGGCCAGCGCGCCGTTTTCCTTCAACAGTGCGAGGGCGGCCTGTTCCAGCGCTGCTTCGCTGGCTGCCCGGCTGGTGGGGTGCTCATCGTGTTCGACGGGGTCGATAGAATTTGAGTGCACCTCGTCAGGCATCGGTCAGTCGCTCCACGAAAGGTCGTAAAGCTGATCGAAAGCAAGTCCCCAGGGCGGGCGCAGAAACCCGAGCGCGCGCACATCTTGTCCCCACTGGCCGAAGGGGGCGCTGCGGGAGAAGCTGGCGCCACCCACGACCCGGCTCATACGAACGAGACATTCTTCGGCGAGTTCGGCTATCGCCGCCTTTCCGCGTGACGCGACGGTGATGCCGCTTGCTCCGCGCTCGACGGCGGAGAGCATACCCTCGTGGATTTGGAAAATGGTCCAGGCTTGGTTGACCGCACGGACCCATTCGGTGCGCTCATAGGAGCGCAGCCCGTCTTTGCGCGGCTCAAGCTTTTCGCGGGCATAGGCAAGCGCATTTTCCAGAATGCCGACGATGACGGCGGTGAACATGCAGGCGCCGAGCTGGGCCGCCACCAGGCCGCTTTCGATCAGGCCCGCGGGCCAAGCAATGCAGTGTGCCTCGACGCCCTTAAAATGGAACGCATGGCTTTGCGTCGCGCTCATGCCATGGCCGTCCCATTCCTTGGCTAGCATGACGCCCTTCGAGCCGTCCCACGGCATGTCGCGCATATCCATGAAGAACATCGTCGGACCAGCGTCCTGTTCGGCCTTGGCGGTGGTAATCATATAGGAGGAGATTCCGGACCCAGACCCGAAGTGTTTTTCGCCGGTCAAACGGAATAGTCCGGGCTCGTCAGCGGGCTCGGCCAGAGTGCGGGTCTTCATGATGTCGCCGCCGCTGCCGGGCTCCGAGGTGACAGTGCCCCAAAAATGACCTTGGCGCGCGGTTTCAAAGCACCATTCGCGCTGCTCCTGCCAGGCGTCGTTTTCTGGTCCCGGCGCTTTTTCAGCAGCAAGCCAGGATACCAGGACGGCCGGGTGCATCGATGACACCAGCGCAACTGACGGGTCGCCCTTGGCGATGCAGCGGATCATATCCGAGTAGAGGCGCACGGAACCTTGCAGGCCGTTCCACAGCCCGCCCGCGGTCTCTGGAATGCCAGTGCGCAAAAAGCCTGCCTCAGCGAGGCGGTCGAAATCGGCGCGCTCAAGATGGGTGCGTGCCTGCCGACTCTTTCGATCCGCAGCGAAATCCGCTGCAATCGCTTCCAGATCTGAAAATATCTGGCCCGTTTCAGGACGTTGTTTGACGGCCGTCAATTCCATGCCCTCGCGCTCCTTCGCATTTGCTTAGCGGTATGTCGTCCGCTGTCTTCTTCTTAATGTTTGTCAAAAATTTATAGGATTACCCACTAGCGTCAATCAATTTATCATTTTGCTAAAGAAAAATTTTGTGCATTCGGTTGGTCAGGGAAGAAAACGCCAAATGCGACGAGGGAGCGGCGTATAGGTCGCCGTGCCGACGGTTGGCGGCAATCAGAGCTACGCCCTCGGCCTGCTTTTGCTGACGCGGGCCAATTTCTGGGCGGCTCTCTTCGGTGTTTGTCGTGCAACCTGCCTATTCGGCAGCCGGCACAGCGGGCGCGTTTTTCTTCCACGAATTCATGTCGTAACCGCGGTCCTTGAAGGCGGCCGGCCGGTCGCCGATCTTGTCGGTGGCGAGCCAGAGCCGCTTCAGATGACGTTTCTTATCTTCCTCTTCATGGTCCACGAACTCGGTGCGCGAATGGAGCAGCACATGGTTGTTCACGAACTGCATGTCACCGGGCTCAAGCTTCATGTCGAGGCGGAACTCATCGCTGACGGTTAGCGCATCGAGATAGTCAAGTGCTTCGCGATCATGATCGGTGAGGCGCGGCACTTCTTCGATCCGCTGAGCGCTATCAATATAGCCGCGAATATAGCGGTTGAAGAGGCGGTCCTTGAGCGGCGTGAAGGTAGGCATCGCGTAATAGGGCTTTGTGCCGGGCTCCTCTTCTCCCCGCCAATCGTAATAGAACGGCTCATAGTGCCGGGCAGCGAGGTCGGGCCGCTTGCGCGCCATCTCGTTATGGCAGGCGACAGAGCTGACCAGACTGCTGAGGCCGCCACTTTTGGACGTGCGCAGGCACAGGAGGCCGACGAGATCTGAGCCGTCGGAATGGAACGGCAGCGCCACATCGGTCTGATAGCCGCGCACCGTGTGGTCCATGATGCTGCGTCCAGTATCGCGGACATCGCCTAACACGTCGCCTTGCGCGTTTTGCGGCCACGGTCGACCGATATAGGTGCCAAGACCCCAAAAAATCGTACCTGCATCCTCTTTTGAATAGTCCACGACCGGAAAACCGCGGATCAACAAAAACCCTCTACCATTGGCCAGCTCTTCAGTCAGCTTATCCAGGGTTGCAGCCAAGGTCGGCAGGGGAAAATCCTCGCGGGTGACCTGGATGCCGGACAAGCCCTTTTGCTTGGCATGTCTCAGGGCGGCATCGATTTCGCGGATTTCATCGTCGGAAAGACGGTAGATCCACTCGTCTGTTTGACGCATGTCGGCGCCGCGCCAGTCAGCTTTGGACGGTAAGGGTTGAATCTCGGTCATTAGGTTCTCCGCATAGACAAGGGTCGCCAGAACCGGACGCTGCCGACCATCCGCCGTATTGGCGGTTTAGCATCAACTTAGCAGAATGCTAAGCTATGCTCAAGTTGTACCTACCAAACCCCTCATCCGGGTTTGAGGGTAGGAGAATCGTGGCATAACTGGACGCGATGGCTTTGTCGCAACTCAGTTTGCAGTCGAGAGAGGGCAATCAACACTTAGGTTACGCGGCCGTCATCTCACGCCATGACCTAAGCGCTGGGTCGCGCAAGGTTCGATGTACAGATGACGAAATCAGATGTGTTCATGTATTGAAGTGATTGTAGATAGCGGCGTGAATGCTTAGAAACCGTTGAGCAGAACCAGGTGACCTGAAGCCCTGCATTATTAGTTCTCTCTTGCAAATTCGGACATCCAAACAGCTTGCTGGACGATCGAAGACGGGAAGTGGAGATTACGATAGCTGATCTGGGTCATTTGGTCATGTTAGACCACCGCACCGACAAACGGTGCCGAGTTTGTGACAAAGCCACTCAAGCTTCCCTAGCGTGGGTCAGCCGATAGATAGCCGGTAGCACGAGCAGCGTTGAGGAAATATGCCGCCGATCACTACAGTGGCGAGCGGGCGCTGCACCTCGGCACCTGCGCTTGTGGCTAGCGCTATGGGCACGAAGCCGAGCGAGGCGACCAGCGCTGTCATCAGCACGGGCCGAAGCCGCTTGGAGGCTCCTTCCCAGATCGCGTCATCCAGCCCCTTGCCCTGCTGGCGCAGGTTCTTGATGAAACTGATGGTGACGAGTCCATTCAGCACGGCGACGCCGGAAAGCGCGATAAAGCCGACCCCTGCCGAGACCAATTGCTCGAACTGACCGCCCCGCTCGAACCAGTAGCCGGGTTGTAGGTTTACTTCGGCATCGACGGCTGCCTGCGCTTTCTCGAAAAAGGAGCCGAGGTCTCTGTCTCTCATGTTGGCGGACACGGTGATGCGGCGCCTGTTGTTTTCCCGGCTGATCTGGTTGGGGCCGGGCACGAGATGAATATCCGCCACGGCCTGAAGCGGCACGACACGCGGTATCGCACCATCAAACGGTGAATAGGAGTCAGGCTGCGCCGTTTCATCCTTGATAGTTTGGCAGGTGCAGCGAGTGATATTCTTGGTTGGATCACTCCAGCAGCGTTGTATGCTCACGTTGATCAGACACTTGGAGCTTGGGAGCATCCGGTCTGTGGCGGCTGTGTATGGTTTGCACAAGGATTCGCTGGACGGGCCAGAACACGCTTCTTTGCTTTACAGCAGTGGGGACCTGGCCTCCCAGTCGTACGAGCGCGTCTACAATCCTGCGACCCCTGTAATCACTGTGCCACACGGAGCTGAGCAGCTCACGCTGGTGATCCATGTTGCGAACTATGTGCACAAGCAAGGGGGGCTTCCAACCATTCCTGTTGTTGATCTGTCGGAGAGGTTGGAAGCGAATTTCCGTCGAAACAGCGCTCTTCCGACGGCTCTGTTCCTGGTTCTGTCGGTCGTTGCGGCCGCCACATTTTTTGCGGGTAGATTGTATCCCGTCAACGCTAATGGAACAGATTAGGCTGATTGCCTTCAAGGTGGGTCGTTTACTGCTTATGCGTTCATGATTGATGTCGGAGGACTCAGGGGCAACATACTGTTCCTGCTCATATGTCTGGCAGCTTGGACATTGGCGTCGATAGCTGTTTGGGGTGTCGCAAAGCAGATGGAATACGCTCTAGTCAAATGAACGAGAGGCAGCTAGGTCTGCTAATGTTGAAATCACGTGCATTTGCCAGGCGGGTTAACTCAATTATTCTGCGGCGGCGCGTTGAGGATGCAGTTCAACGCGTTCGAGTGCTGCGGAGGCGTCATTGCCCAACCGGATGTCCATATTACGCGCCGCAAGATCCATCGTAAGCGTGCAGACGGTTCCCATGTTTCCCAGCGGTTCCCGTTGCCGATAGGTCTGGCAGATGGAATTGCCGGGGTTTTCCGTGTCCGACAGCATGTGGACCATAGTCGCTCTGTCCCGCGTTTCAGTTTCGTGCGCTAAGGCATAGGCACGATTGAGCCGAAGTGTGGAGTTCTCCAGAACGTGTGGCATCGAAAACATCTCTGGGTCCAGATAGTGATTGGTATGGGCGATCACATCACCTGGATCATCGACTTCGATTTGTTCTGTCGCGGCAAACTCCATGTCAAAGCGGTTGCCTTTGTCATCGGCGACCAGAATGTTGGCAGACCGTCCTGGACCTGCACGGTTTATCGTTTCTCTGACGGCGTCGATGGACGGGCATTCCAGAATTGACCGAAGAAGAATGTGAATAGGCACGCCGTTGGTCGGGCGGTTGATGTGGAGGAAATTGAAGCAGACACCGACACCCGCGTCATTCAATCCGATTTTTCCAAGGATGCCAGGTTCCGTCATCATGAGGATCGAGGGCCCATCTGTTCGTTCAATTCGGGCAAGTGCGATCAAAGGTTCGAGCCGTTCTTCCCAGTCCCAATTCTGGCCGAGGAGCGGGGTGCCGCCGAAATGCATGACCGTGCATTCGGTGGCAGGCACAAAGGAGAGGAACTCGCTTCTTGCGTTTAAGGCATAGATCCAGAGCGGATTGACATTGGCTGCGTCTGCGATCGCTTCGATTTCTGTTCCGTAGTCCGGCTCAAAATCATTGATTACGGATTTGAAATGGCCTGCGATGTCGAAGATCTCGCTTTCGGGGCGTCCGAAGAAGGAACCGTAAACCTCAATCATGCGATGGATGCGCTCTTTAAGAGCGGTTCCATGTTGAGTGCCGCGTTCGGCGGGGCCGCCAGAAAGTGTGATGAGTGGCAGTCCGCCAATTGTGGTCATGGTGTTCCTCCTGATTTGGTCCTTCAGAATAGGCGGGTTTTGGCCCATGATTCAAAAATGGCAGAAACAAAGGGGCAGAGCTTGTCGGGGATCACGATTTTTGCAGCGGAGATTTCGACTTTTGGACGGATCGTCGCCATGGTGGCGATTGAGAAGGGGCTCGACTGGACGCTGGTCCCAACGGTGTCTTCGTCGGCAGAACACATCGCCCGGCACCCTTTCGGGAAGACACCCGCGGTGGAAGTGAACGGGCACCTCCTCATCGAAAGTGACGCGATCTGTCGGTATTTAGATGACGTGTTTGATGGTGCCTCACTCGTACCCGATGACCCATTGGAGCGGGCAGAGATGACCAAGTGGATGGGCTTTGTTCAGGCCTATATGTTTCCGACAACAGAGTTTGGCTTGGTCATGCCCCGGCTTATCGCGCCGTTGATGGGGCGTCCGGTTGATGAAACGCGTGTGGAGAAGGCTCTGCCCACCATCCAATATCAGTTGGGTCTGCTCGAAACAGCCTTGGACGGGCGCACCTTCATTGCGTCAGATCGTCTAACTCTTGCCGATATCTATCTGTTTTGTACCTGGATGGCCGTCGCTCATACAGAGGAGGGGAAGCTTATGCTTCACCACTCTCCAAATGTGACCGGGTGGATGTCTTTTATTGGCAGCAGAGAAAGCGCGCGCAGCACGGCCTGGCCCGAAGGTTAAGGCTAGCATTTCAGCGGTTTTTCGCGTTCAATGTGCGGGTTCTTTCCTAGAAGCAGGCCTTTTGTGTCGAGACCGTTTTCCATTGGTTTAGCCCTCCTATTTGTCGGGCTTCAGATCGCATCCCTCTACCACGGGGCGACATACGGTTTCGCATCTCACAGCCACGCTCCCAAAGCTCTTATCGCGTTTGATACGCCGGTCTTGGACGTCTTTGGATATGACGCCCCTGAGGCGCCAGAAGAGCGCTCGCCTGAGCGCTTTTGCGATCTGGATGTGTATTGCGACAAGCTGGATAAGCTCGCCTTTGCGCTGGCAGACCTCGGCGATGCGCCGCGCTTTGATTTGAATGATTATCAACCCAGTCGTGCCGCGCCCTATGGCGCCGAGTGGCAGAATGCTGTCGCCCGAGGACCTCCATCTTTTCTCTCTTCCTGAATTTTTTAGTCAGCGCCCAAAACGGGCGAAATGGAGTAAAGTATGTCTATCCTTTCAAAGAAGGGACGCACTAACCAGCGTCCAAAATACCATTCAGGCGCGGTTGTTGCAGCTCTGGGAACTTGCCTTGTCGCGACGTCGGGCTTCGCGGCTTCACATGGTGACCATGAACACGACCATGATGCAGAGAAACGTCACGCTGAGTCTCATGAGCATGGTGCAGCAGAACTCGCCATTGCCTTGGACGGCAACCAGCTCATTGCCGAATTCACGTCGCCAGGCATGAATATTGTCGGCTTTGAGCATGAAGCGAAAGAAGCCGACGAAATTGCAGCGGTTAAGGCGGCTGTTGAAAAGCTTGGTATGGGCACGGAACTGATTGAGCTCAAAGGAGCAGGTTGCTCTCTCTCAGACGCTGATGTCGAAGCAGAGGGGCTTCTTGCAGAAACTCACGAGGATGAGCATCATGAGGATGAACATCATGACGATGAGCACGAAGGCGAAGATGCACATGCCGAGTTTGAGGTGACGTATACGTTTAATTGCGCAACACCCGACCAACTCTCCGGCGTCTCCGTTTCCTTTTTTGAGCATTGGTCCGGGATCGAGGAAATCGAAGCTGTCTTCTTGAGCGATGACCATCAAATTTCAGCTGAGCTCACCGGCGCCGGGTCGGAGTTTGAGGTTAAATAGATGGACGCCAGTGGAGCAGAGGCACGTCAAAAGGCGGCGGAAAGCGCGGTGGTTATCAATGACCTCCTATTTTCGTGGAATGGCGGCGGTACACCCTTGCTCGACATTGCGGCCTTACGCATAGACCGTGGAGAACGTGTGTTCCTCCACGGTCCAAGTGGCAGCGGCAAGAGCACTTTGCTTGGTTTGCTCGGCGGGGTTCTTTTGCCGGGGGCGGGTGGCCTGGGTGTTTTAGGGCAGGATCTTGCAAGCCTTAGCGGTCGTGCACGCGACCGCTTTAGGGCGGATCATCTCGGCATCATTTTCCAGATGTTCAATCTTCTTCCCTATCTCTCCGTCAGAGACAATGTCGCTTTGTCCTGCCGGTTTTCGAGCGCACGAGCAGCGCGGGCGGAGCAGGCAGGGGGCATTGGATCTGAAACCAATCGGCTTCTTAAAAACCTCGGACTGCCGGACGAGGCAATGGAACGCCCAGTGACGGACCTAAGTGTCGGTCAGCAGCAGCGCGTTGCTGTCGCGCGCGCCCTGATTGGCCGGCCAGAGCTCATTATCGCAGACGAGCCGACATCTGCGCTTGATGCAGACCATCGGAACATCTTCATCGATCTGCTGTCTGCGGAGTGTGCTGCGAGCGGTGCGACCCTGGTTTTTGTCAGCCACGATCTCTCTTTGGCGAAGAGCTTTGATCGGGTAGTGCCGCTCACCGAGATTAACCGGGCCGACATGAAGGAAGCCGTCTGATGCCCTTGTCCGCCCTTCTTCTCATCGCCTATCGCAGCGTTGTGAACCGACGTGTCACAGCGTTGCTGACGGTGTTTTCGATCGCCCTTAGTGTCACTTTGTTTCTGGGTGTTGAGAAGATCCGATCCGGAGCCCAAACAGGGTTCTCGAATACAGTTTCGGGGACCGATCTGATCGTGGGCGCTCGCAGCGGCGCACTCAACCTCTTGCTTTACTCTGTTTTCCGAATTGGCGATGCCACCAATAATGTGACCTGGGAGAGCTATGAAGATATCGCGTCCCGGCCAGAAGTAGCCTGGGCGGTGCCTATTTCTCTTGGCGATAGTCATCTTGGCTTTCGGGTGATGGGCACGACGGCAGCCTATTTTGATCACTACCGAACCGGCGACAAACAGAGGCTGCAATTTGCTGCAGGGCAGCGGTTCGAAGACATATTTGATGTGGTTTTAGGGTCGGATGTCGCTTCTGAACTTGGCTATGGTCTGGGTGAGGAGATTGTGATTGCTCACGGCATTGGGTCTGTAAGTTTTGCCAAACATGACAATCTTCCATTTCGAGTTGTGGGTATTCTGGAGAGGACGGGTACGCCTCTTGACCGAACCGTCCATGTCAAACTTGAAGGGATTGAGGCCATCCATCTGGGCTGGTCGGGAGGGGCGGCTCCTATTGGCAGCCGCGCACCAAGTGCAACTGATGTCCGTGCCGCGGATCTCGAGCCAATTTCGGTGACGGCGGTGTTCTTGGGCCTGAACAGCCGGATTGCAATCCTCACGCTTCAACGAGACATCAATACTTACGATGAAGAAGCTTTGATGGCGATCATACCCGGTGTTGCTTTGACCCAGCTTTGGGACGTGGTGGGTGTAGCTGAGCTGGCTTTGAGTGCAATCGCGACTTTCGTGATTTTGACGGGTCTTCTCGGGCTTATGACGAATGTTCTTACAAGCCTTAATGAACGCCGACGGGAGATGGCAATTCTGCGGTCAGTCGGGGCAGGGGCGAGACATGTTGCCCTCTTGCTCGTAAGTGAATCCGCATTTCTCGCCAGCGCGGGTGCCTTATTGGGGCTTTGCCTGGTGCAGATCCTGCTCGCGGCAGCAGGACCCATTATTGTCGAGGCAACGGGTGTCTTCGTCGGTGGCCTCAGTGTCACCTCATTTGATCTGAAGACTGTTGTCGCTGTTATCACCTTTGCGGCCGTTCTCGCCGCGTTTCCAGCTTGGCGGGCCTACCGTCAGTCGCTGTCGGATGGGCTGACCATCCGCGTCTAAGGAGCGATGTTATGAAGTTTCTGTTGGCTGTTTTTGTGGCTCTTGGCTTTAGCTCGGTCGGGGCTTTTGTATCGGCTGCGGAGCCTGAGGTGATCTATTGGGAGGATCTCATGCCTCCTGAAGGCTTGAAGGCGCTGGAGGAGGCCTATGCGGCTGCAGCCGCGGCAGCAGAGCCGCTTAGCGAAGTGGATCAGGCGCAGTCTGATATCTCTGATTTGCCGGAAGATGGTGACATTATTCCCGGTGCTGACCCGGATGATCCTACAGGTAGCAAGCCACCGGCCACTCAGTTTGGGACCTTTGACGTGGTGGAAGAGCTTAATGGAAAAACCATCCGTATCCCTGGGTTTATGGTGCCGTTCGATATCAATCAGATGAATGAGGTAACCGAATTCTTGTTGGTCCCCTATTTTGGCGCCTGTATCCATGTTCCTCCGCCGCCGCCCAATCAGATTGTCTATGTGACGGCCGAAGACGCAGTCCCATTTGGTTGGGAACCGGTATGGCTTGAGGGTGTGCTGGAGACCACGACCCACATGAACCAGCTTGGCAGCGCGGCTTATACGCTCAACTTGACCAAAATGGAGCCATATTCAGACGGTTAGAAACCAAAGTTCTAGCTTTTTCAGTGGGTTGGCGGTCGAACCTTAATAAAATATTGAGTCCATTTCCCTAGTCTCTGCGCAGTAAATGCATGGAAGGCAGGCGGCGATGGACGCTCCATTGGCTGTAGGACAGGGAAGGTTTGAGGCGCTGGTGCACCGTTTGGTTGTGCCGGGTGAGCGCGCCCGTTTGCCTGGTCCGGCTTGGGCGCTTGTTATCTATTCGGTGACTTTGGTGCCTGTGCTGATCTTGCTGGCTGCTGCCTGGTTTCAGCCCTTTGTGCCGATCGGCGAGCTGCTGCGCGATAGTTTGCTGGTAGCGGAACTATCGGACGACTGTTGCCATATCTATTATGGCGCTATCTCCAACGTGGGTGTGTTGCTGTGGGCTGCAGGGACGGCAATCCTGTTTTTTGCCGCACTCGTTGTCGCCCTGATCGGTGGGCAGGAACACCGTCATCACGTTGTTCAGTTTGCCCTAGGGGGCTTCCTTACGATGCTCTTGTGCATCGATGATTTTTTCCTCGTGCACGACATTATTCTGCCGAAGCTTGGTTACTCCGAAACGCTTGCCTACGTGGTCTACGCGTCTTTCGCGGCCCTCTATGTTTGGTATGCGCGGGCCGAAATTCTTGGCGCGCGCTGGCTGATGTTTCTGCTCAGCGTGGGCTGTCTCGCGCTTAGTGTGAAGATTGATGTCTTCATGAACTACGATAATGACTTTCGTCTCCTCATCGAAGACGGCGCGAAACTGATTGGCATTGCAGCCTGGATTAGTTTTCATGCAGAAGCGGCAGCGTGCACCCTACAGCGGTTAGGTGGTGTGGGCCGAACGCCAGAAGATCGGTGTCAATTCACATGATATCAGTCGCGAGCAAACTTTTTTCCGACGTTAAAGACAACCGGCCATCTATCCTCTTGCTTGGGAATTATCGGCCCGCGCTGGCGGTGGCGCGCTCTCTCCGCGATGCAGGATACTGTATCGTGATGGGTAAGCGCGGTGGTGAGGGCTTTTGCGAATACTCCCGCTTTGTTGATGAAGCATGGGATCACCCACCGGTGGAGACGGATGTGGTCGGTCTTCAGGTCGCCCTTACAAAGTTTCTTTCCGAACGGGAGGATATACAATTCGTTCTTCCGATTAGCGAACCCTTTGTGATGTTCTTTGCTGAGCGCATGCAGACATTGCCCGGTGGCGCAACACTGGTTTCCCCACGCGCAGACCTTGTGAAGACCTGCGCGGACAAGGTCACGATGCTCTACACCGCTGTTGAGGAAGACGTGCCTGTTCTGCCTTGCGCTGTTCTCGTAGCTGACAGCGACAATGCTGCGCTTGGCCGGGAGGTAGGGCTACCCATAGTTGCAAGGCCTTTAACACCTGGCGCCAAGTTTAATGAGAAGAAGGCCGTCATTATTGACAGCTGGTCCGACTATCAACAGTTCATTTCCGATTGGTGCAAGCCCGACTTTCCAATTCTGATTCAGCGCCAAGCCACCGGACCACGGGTCAACGTGTTCTTTACGGCACGTGAGGGTGAGCTGATCAACAATCTTCAAACTTACATACGCCGAACCGATTCATTGGATGGGACAGGCTACGCTGTTGATGGGGTGACTGTCGCGACATCCGCGCCGCTTTTAGAGGATTGCGCGAAGCTGGTGAAGGCACTCGACTACACCGGCATTGGCCTCGCACAATTCATCGTTGACCCCAAAACAGGCGAGAGATGCTTTTTGGAGCTTAATCCCCGCGTCGCGGGCAGTCAGGCGATCACAGAACAAATGGGTTTTGAGATGAGCCGCATCGCCGTTGATCTTGCGCTTGGGCTTGCCCCCGAGCCTCCCAAAAAGGTTCGGGGAATACGGTCTGGATTCAGATACGCATGGGTTTATGGGGACATCAGGGGCTTAAGGTTTGCTTTGGCGCGAGGAGAGATCGGCTTTGGCGGAGCAGTGCGTTGGGCGCTAAAGACTTTTTGGACTGCGCTGTGGGCCGATCATCATATGACATGGGCGATACATGACCCTGCGCCAACCTTAATGTTGTTTGCGAGGCAATTGTTCCCATCACTTGAACGGCTTTCAGGCACCTCTGTTAAGGAGGGGCAGTCGCATGGGATAGACCTCCCAGACATGGCGGGTGAGGATCCTCCGGCGAGGAGCGTATGAAGCGCATTCCCGCCGTTTCGGGCTTTCTGAAGACGTCGAGCCTTTTAATGCTGGCACGCGTTGGCGGCACGGGGCTCGGGTTTCTTATTCAGCTCGCGTTGGTTAGGCTCATGCCCCCAACGGATTACGGTATTTATGTCGTTGCTCTGTCGCTGGCTGCGGTGCTTTCCATATTTTGCGCGTTTGGACTGCCGTCGGTCACGGCTCGATTTGTTGCGGGCTATCAGGAGACAGGGGACAAGGCTCGGATCGCGGGTTTCATTCGGAATGCAAAACGCCATATTGCAGTGGCGGCGCTCATTTTCGGATTGGTCGCATTTGTTCTTTTGTCGAGCGGTCTTGTCGATAGTGATTATCAGGTACCTTTGATGCTCGCCTGTCTAATGGCACCAGCGCTTGCCGCCATGCGGTTCGGGGGTGCTCTGTCGAACACTGCACGCCGGTTCTATCTGACCTACCTTCCCGATGTAACCTTCAGACCGCTTCTACTGGTCGGCGGCCTTCTTGGGATCTACTTCCTCGCTGTTCCGATGACCACTACCAATGTGCTGCTGGTTCATCTTGTGGTGGCATTGGCTGCCTCATGTTTGCTCTGGGTCGTTTTGCAGCCGCGCCGTCAATTCGTTTTGGGAGATGTTCAACCTGTTTTGGAACGCAAAACTTGGCGCCAGGCTGCAACGCCGATGATATTTGTCACGTTGCTCACGTCCCTTTTAGCTGACATTGATGTTTTGTTGTTAAGTGCACTCCTTCCTGCAGAGGAGGTGGGCATCTTCAGCGTTTGCCTGAGGATCATGTTGTTGGTTGAGTTCGGCATCCAGACAGTCTTTCAAATGAGCATGCCTGATTTTGCAGAAGCGCAGGCCCGCAACGATACCCCACTGATGCATAGGGCCATGCGGCGTGCGCAGCATGCGACACTTGCGTTCACCCTAGTAGCTTTCTGCGGCGTGGTGGTGTTCGGCGAAGGGATCCTTTGGCTGTTCGGAGAAAGGTTTACCGTGGGGGCTAATGCTCTTGTGCTTTTGATCGGTGGACAGGTTCTACGGTCGCTCACCGGTCCGGTTACGCAGGTGCTCACTGTTGCTGGCGCGCAAATGCGCAGCCTTATGAGCTATGGAATTGCACTTCTGGCATTGATTGCTGGCAATGCACTTTTCGTTCCGCTGATCGGCCTTGAAGGGGCGGCGGCTGTTCTTTCATTTTCAATGGCGCTCGGTGCTCTGCTTCAGGCGCAGGCCGTTTCGCAGAAGACTGGGCTTTCAGTGCTGAATACGTTGTTTTCGCTACCGGACACTCAAGAACGCTTGGCAGACAGCCGCTAAATTCTGCGTGAATACCGGTTCACTCAAGGCGCGTTTGATGTCTGATGCGCGCATTTCGACCTACAATTTTTTTGGGAGCCCATGGGTCTGCTTTGTCGCCGTGGACGGCGCGCGCCAATCTGTTTACGGTTTCGTCAACGTAAAAGGCGGGGCACCGGGGCAAAGGGGAAAGCATGAATAAATGGCAGGTAGGAGATTTCACCGTTACGCGGGTGATCGAGATAGAGGTTGCCGGTGGCACCAAATTTCTTTTACCTCAGGCAACCCCGGAAGCTGTCCGTGACTTCAAGTGGATGGCACCACACTTCATGACGCCGGACGGACACCTCATCATGAGTGTCCATGCTTTGGTCATAGACACAGGTGAGCGCAAGATTGTGGTGGATACCTGCATAGGCAATGACAAAGAGCGGGAAATTCCGACCTGGAGACATCTCGATCTTCCCTTTTTGGACGATCTCCAAAAAGCCGGCTATGCCCGTGAGGAGATCGACACGGTAATGTGTACTCATCTCCATGTTGATCATGTGGGATGGAACACGATGCTGGTAGATGACAAGTGGGTACCGACATTCCCAAACGCCCGCTACCTGATGGCGGAAAAGGAATTCATCTATTGGCAATCCCAGGAAAGTGACGCGGGCCAGAAAGCTGTGTTTGCTGACTCTGTGAAGCCGGTGTTCGATGCGGGTCTGGTAGACCTTATTCCGCTAGATCATGAGATTTGCGAGGGCATATGGTTGGAGCCCACGGTTGGGCACACGCCTGGTCATGTAAGCGTGCGGCTGAGTTCCAAGGGCGAAGACGCAATCATCACCGGGGATTTCATTCATCATCCCTGTCAGTTGGCGCGACCTGATTGGTGTGCTGTTGTTGATTATGATCCAACTCAAAGCGAGGCAACACGGCGGGATGTTTTTGCGCGTTATGCAGACACACCCATGTTGGTTATTGGAACGCATTTTGCGACGCCGACAGCGGGTCATATCAAGAGAAATGGTGATGCCTACCGACTGGATGTGTAGGCAGAGAGTAAACAATCAAGACCCTTAGGGGGCGTGGGGGGAGCCATGAAGTTTGTTCGGATAGGACTTTTTGTGACCGGCGGTAGTGCCGTTTGTCTTGGGATTGCACTCGCAAGCTTGATGTTGGTGCGAGATGACCTGAGTTCGTTTGACAGCTATTTCGTTGCCTCCGAGGCAACGGCGGATCCAGCGATAACCGTTCGATACATGGGCAACACCAACCTGCTTATTTCCGATGGGACCACAACATTATTGACGGATGGGTGGTTTAGTCGTCCGTCGACGGGTGATCTGTTGTTTGGCCAGATTGGCCCGGATATGGACGCGATCTCGGATGCGATGAGCAAAGGGGAGATTGGTGACGTTGCGGCGGTTATTCCTGTTCACAGCCACTACGATCATGCCATGGACTCACCGGAGGTTGCGCGGCGGACTGGTGCGCTGCTTGTCGGTTCTGAATCGACGGCGAATATCGGCCGAGGATGGGGATTGCCGGAAGGTCAGATCCGCGTCGTCGGTTCCGAAGAACCGATCCGTTTCGGAGACTTCACGGTAACCCTCATTAAGTCCCAGCATTTTCAGTTTCCTGATCCCGATATGGCAGCTGCGGCACTTGAAGACCCTGTGATCACCGAGCCGCTCATCCCTCCCGTAAGTGCTCTCGACTATAAGATGGGTGGGGCTTACTCCATCCATGTGGCGCACCCTTTGGGGACGTTCCTGCTGCAAGGAAGTGCAGGGTATGTGACAGGCGCGCTCGATGAGTACCGAGCCGATATTGTGATCCTTGGCGTCGGTGGTGTGGCAGCGCAGACCAGATCATATCAGCAGGATTATTGGGAGCAGATTGTCCGGGTTCTTCGCCCCGACCGTGTGTTTCCCGTCCATTGGGACAGTCTGACTGATCCGCTTCAGGATGAACCGGTCATGCCAAACATGCTCTGGTCGCGGGTCTTGGATTTTCAAGCCGAAGCCGGAGTCAATTATGCGCTCGACAATGCGCGGAAGGACGGCATTGATGCGGCGCTCTTTCCCATGTGGGAAGAGATCGTTCTTTTCAAACAATAGGGTTAGTTAGTGCAGCTTTGCCAGGAAGGCGTCGATTGCGTTTGTGACTTCCGGTTCGTCCAGGAATGGTGCGTGCCCACGGTCCTTTGCTGTCACCAAGGTTAGATCGTTATGTTCTGTCGCCATCTTCTCAGCGGTTGCTGTCGATAACAGGTCTGAGTTTTCCCCCCGCACCAAAAGGACGGGTACGTGCGAGAGGGCCTTGAATTCCTTCCACATGGTGGGAATGTTCCCGCGCATGAGCTTTGCCGCGCGGCGGAGGCCTGTGCCAATGGCCGCATCATAATCCATTGCGGGCTTGCCGGCGTCGTCGCGAAAAGTCATTCGGGCAAAAGCGTGCCATTTTTCACCGGGCATGTTCGGAAAGTAACGCTCATTCATTTGCCTGATCGTAATGGCTGCATCTTCCCAGGTTGGCGGGACTTCCATCTTTCCCGCATAACCCATGATCCGTTCAATGCCGGTCTTGTCGACCTCGGGTCCAATGTCGTTCATCACGACACCCTTAATCGCTGTCGGACGATGGAGAGCCATGTTCATGGCAACGAGTCCGCCGCGGGACGTGCCGACGATGATCGCGTGGTTCACACCTGCCGCAGCCATGAGGTCAAGGGTGTCGCGCATTTCATTGAGGGACGTGTAGTCGGTCCAGCCTTTGGCATATTCAGACCTCCCGCGCCCTCTGAAATCAGGGCAAATAACACGGCGGTCACTCGACAGCCTCGCTGCGAGGTCGGCGAAATCTTTTGAGTTTCTTGTCAGGCCGGGGAGGCAAAGAACGGGCGTCTTTGGCGATGATCGCGAGCCATAGTCTCTCGCATAGAGCTTCAGGCCTTCCTGCGAATAAAAGTGAATGTCCTGGAATGTCATGCGCCTGCGTCTCCTAATCGCGTTGTCGCAATCATCGGTAGTTCGAGTGACTGTCGCAAGCGTCTTTTAGCCGCCGAATGAATCATCTGCGATGGGCAACATCGTACCCGGTTCCTGGGTCGAGGGAGCTGTGGGCTGTACAATGACCTGTTGGGTCGGCTTGAAATCAGCGGGTGCCCGTGGCGCATCAACTCCAGGCGGCGGACGCAGGGTGATAGGTGCGGTGCTGCGAGCTATCGGCTGAGGTGCCGGAGCAGTTAACACGGGTGCTTGCGGGGCAGCTGGTGGGATTAAACTGGGCGCAGCTGGTGTCGTCGCGGTGAGAGCTGGTTGCGTCACTGATTCCAAGATCGGTGCAGGCGCAGCAACGACTGGTGGGCGATAGCTCGGATCGTTTTCCTCCACGACAGGCATCATCACCCCTTCTGTCAGGGTGGCGTCTGCCGGCGCATCCAGCGTAGGCGTCGGCAAGCTTGAAACCGCTGGTGCGGCAATGGGAGGTGGCGTCGCGGCAGGGGCCGCTGACGTAGTGGCTGGTAGCACAGTGACCGGAGGAGCGGAGGCTTGCAATGGAGCAGCTTGTTGGCGTGTGGGATTTGGCGGGGGAATATCACGCCTTGCTGAAGGTAACGCTGCCACTGTGGGGGATGCCGGAACGGCAATTGAGGGAGGCGCCGTTGGTGGAGCAGCGAGTGGGGTTAGTTGGGTCCGGGGCTTTGGTGTTGTCTGGATAATAGGGGCGGAGCCATCATAGCGAGCGATGTCCTGTTCGATCTTCAGATCGACCGCCCGTCCTTGAAGGCGCGCCCGGTAGACCTGCACATTCTCAATGACGCGCTGCACATAGTTGCGGGTCTCTGTGAAAGGAATGTTCTCCATCCAGTCGATGGGATCAACGGCTGGGTCGCGGGGATCGCCATAGCGTTCAACCCATTGGGACACGCGATGCGCGCCTGCATTGTAGGCTGCGATGGTCATGATGTAGGAGCCAGAAAAATCATCCAGCAAGTCACTCAGATGCGCAGACCCGAGTGTGGCGTTGTAGCTTGGATCGTCGGTGAGGCGGGCGCGTTGATAAGGCACACCAATCTGGCGTGCAACAGCGCGGGCAGTCCTTGGCATGAGCTGCATGAGGCCCCTGGCACCAGCGTGACTTATCGCGCGTGGGTTGAACTCGCTTTCCTGGCGAGAGAGGCCGTAGACCAGGGCTGGTTCAACCGGTTTACCCACCTGGGTAAAGGCCGGGAGCACCGCGGTCGGGTAGCTTCGCTCTGGCAATGAAATGCCGCGGCCAGCGGCAATTTTCGCGACCCGTACCGACAAGTTGGGCAGGTCCCGTTCAACCATCAGATCTGCTAAGGCAGCAAGAGCTGTTGTATCTTGAAGTGTATTTGCCAGCTCGATGACGAAACTGCGAGCAAGACTGTCCTCACCAGCTTCATTCATGAGCTCGAAGGCACGAACCATGTCATTGGCGGCAAGGGTGCCGCTGTGGGCTGCTGTTGGGGATGGAGCCGTCGGCAGCTGCAGGAGCGCACTGCCACCTGCAGACAGGCGCGCCGTCGCCAGTTGACCATAGAAGGTGGTCGGGTGGCTGCTGGCTTGCCTGTAATAGCCGAGTGCTTCGTCGGTACGACCACGTGCTTCGGCAGCCCGCCCCATCCAATAAGAGCCACGGGATTTGCTGATGGGGGTTGTGACGCCTGCTGCCAGCGTCTGGAAATGCACGAAAGCTCTGTCGGCATCGTTCAGATATTGAAGCGCGATCCAGCCTGCGAGGAATTCGCCCTCGGCGAAAGCAACGCCTCTGTCATGTCCGTGACCGGTCGCAAGACCGTAAGCTTCCTGGTAATGACCTTCTGTAAGTGCTTTTCGCGCAAGGATTTTTCGCTCTGTCCATGCGCGATCGGGACGGGCAATGGAATGGCTCGCAGTCGGCGGAGTCAAGAGAAGCGGAATGGCAGTCTGCTCTTGCCCGCGTCGCCTTAGATACCGTGCATGGTCAAACAGAAGGCCCGCATCGGCCCGCAAGCTTGTCGGTACCCGGGTGACGGCGCTTTCAGCTCCGCGGGATCTGGACGCGAGTTTCAGGCGTGCATCTGCTAGCGCCCGAGCCTCAGCATTGACCAGTTGGAGCATTCGGCGGCCATCGGAGAAACGCTGCTCCCAGATAAGGCGATTGAGCCGGTCTTCATGAGCCTGGGGCGGCAGATGGGCCCCATATTTCTTGAGGATTTCGGCTTCCCGCGACCGCGAGAACTGATGCTCCACCCACGCACGCTGGATCCAGGTAGCCCCATCAACTTGCTGTCCACTGTTTAGAAGTGCCTCGCCCAGCCGCACCTTACCTTCGCCAGTGAGGGGATCGCGGGTGGCAAACCAGGCGATGACGTCCGCATCGCGCATTGGATAGTCGGTGAGCGCTTCCTCTGCACGGCGGGAGAGGCGGTCCTGCCTTGGCCAATGAGGGTATTGCTCCTGGAAGGCGACGACCTCCGCGACTGTGGACCCGGTTCCTTCCTTCTGGAAGCGCAGCCAGTTCAGGATAGCCTTTGCGGTTGGATCGCTGATCTGTCGGGCGAAGGTGCGGACTTCCATCCATTTGCCCTTTTCCCGCGCGTCAAGACCATCCCACAGTGCATGTCCGTCCGCCTCACTTAGTAGATCTGAGGGTGGAGGTGGCGTTGGTTTAGTCAAAGGAACGGGAACAGCGCCAAGCGCAGTCGTGCTGAGCGCAAAAGTGACCGCTAGGCCTAATGCGCTGGCTTTCAGACTGGCAAAAGATGGACTCAACTCGCGATACCCCACTTTACGCCCCGACCTCTTCCGCATATTGGCACTGGGCTCAACCTTATCGGCGCCCGACTCAATTCGATGAAAGCACAGTTCATTTTCCTTCCGAAGCCGCCTTTTTTGTGGCGAAAGCTCTCACCGGAATCAGAAAACGGGGCTTTCTATGAAAAAGCGTACAATTGTCGGCGGTCACTTGCCAGTAACAGTCGCATGCGACCTCCGGTCTGGTTAATTTGCCCTGCTAAGCGCCTCATTCTGTTGCGATTTGACGGGAATTGGCTGTATGGTCCGCGCCTCATACTAGGGAGCTGTTCGGCGAGTTAACCGTCGGCAGCGGATGATGTTCACTCAGGAGCTAGAGAGATGTTTAAAGGGTCAATTGTCGCGCTTGTCACACCGTTCAAAAACGGTGCGGTCGACAAAGACGCTTTTGCGCGTCTGGTGGAGTGGCATATCGCGGAAGGGACTCATGGTCTGGTGCCGTGTGGGACCACCGGCGAGTCGCCTACATTGAGTGCCGAAGAGCATATGAGTGTCGTGGCACACTGTGTTGAAGTGACAGCCGGGCGTATTCCCGTCATTGCCGGGACAGGCTCGAATAATACGGCTGAGGCACTCGAATTTACCCAGCATGCGAAGGATGTAGGGGCTGACGGCGCCCTTATTGTTACGCCTTACTACAACAAGCCAACACAGGCAGGGCTCTATGCCCACTTCAAGGCGATCAATGATGCGGTCGATATTCCGATCCTGATCTACAATATCCCTCCACGCAGTGTGATCGACATGAGCGTTGAGACGATGACGGAGCTCTCAAAGCTCAAGAACATCATTGGCGTCAAAGATGCCACAGCGGACCTTTCGCGGGTGAGCTCTCAGCGGCTGGCTATGGGCCCTGATTTCAATCAGCTCTCAGGCGAAGACGCGACAGCACTTGGCTATATGGCGCATGGCGGCCACGGGTGCATTTCCGTTGCGGCAAATGTTGCGCCGAAACTTTGTGCCCAGTTCCAGAGCGCGTGCATGCAAGGCAATTTTGATGCAGCACTCGAGCTTCAGGACAAGCTGATGCCGCTTCATACAGCGCTCTTCCTAGAAGCAAGCCCGGCTCCTGCGAAATACGCGCTTGAGAAGCTTGGTATGTGCGGTAGCGAAATCCGCCTGCCGCTCGTTCCTATTGAGCCTTCGACGCGTGATGCAGTCGATGCGGCACTAAAACATGCGGGGCTGCTTTAGCAGTTAGGACCCATGTCTTCCAAAAGCGGTGGCGCCAAGAAGAGACGCGGTGAAGACGGCAAGAAGATTGTCGCTGACAACCGGAAGGCGCGCTACGACTATTCCATTGATGACGTTTTCGAAGCGGGCATTGTGCTGCGCGGTACGGAGGTGAAAGCACTGCGTGAGGGAAAAGCGAGCCTCGGTGAAGCCTATGCGGAAGTGAAAGATGGGGAGGCGTTCCTGGTGAATGCCTTTATCCCAGAATATCTGCAGGCAAACCGCTTCAACCATGAACCCAGGCGTGTGCGCAAGCTGTTGCTTCATGCCCGCGAAATCGAAAAAATGGGTGCCTCGGTGCAGCGCAAAGGCATGACGCTCATCCCACTCAAAATTTACTTCAATGACAAGGGCCGTGTGAAAATTGAGCTTGGTCTGGCGCAAGGCAAGAGGCAAGCTGACAAGCGTCAGACCGAAAAAGATCGTAGCTGGCAGCGCGACAAAGCCCGGCTGATGCGGGAAAAAGGCTAATTCCTCTGGAGGAGAGCGCAGTATGAGTGATGACGATCAGAAATCTGGTGAACCTCAAGGTTTGATTGGTCAGATCAAAGACAAGCTCATTTCGTCTAAACAGAAGACAGCAGAGCAGGGGCGCCATTTGACGGGTATGCCAGACGCTGAGCGTGCCGATCGTTTGCCACCAGGACAGCACCGTGTCGACAAGTGGCCGGTGCTTGATCTTGGCATTCAGCCTGACGTGCCGAAGGAAAGCTGGGAACTCACGATTGACGGGGCTGTTGAAAATCCCGTGTCATGGAATTGGGATAGCTTCAGGGCGCAGCCCCAATTCTCGCATGTATCAGACATCCATTGTGTGACGACCTGGAGCCGGTATGACAACCGTTGGGATGGTGTATCGGGTGCGCACATTCTGGGTGTCGTCAAACCTACAGCTGCTGCAAAGCATCTGATCTTTCATTCGTACGATGGCTATACAACCAACATCCGGTTGGAGATGTTTCAGGATGAGGATGTGCTGTTGGCGCATTCTTGGGAGGGGACGCCGCTCTCTCGCGAGCATGGGGCACCCGTGCGCGTGATCATTCCAAAATGGTATTTCTGGAAGAGCGCGAAATGGATCAAGCGGATCGAGTTTTCCGAGATTGATCAGCCGGGGTTCTGGGAAGTGCGCGGCTACAATAATGATGGCGATCCATGGAAAGAGGATCGCTACTCGGTATAAGCGACACCGGCTACTTTTTGCGTGTTCGGGGGGAACATGATTTTTCGAAACTGGGTGGCACTTTTGTGCACCCTTGGGGCTCTTCTTGCTTTTCCTGCTCAAGCACGGACTGAGAAGCCGAACGTTGTTATCATCCTGGCAGACGATCTAGGCTACGGGGATATTGGCGCTTTCGGCGCAACCGACATTGCCACGCCGCATATTGATGGCCTCGCGACACGGGGCATTCGCTTCACCGATTTTTATGCAGGACACAATGTTTGCAGTCCGTCGCGTGCAGCCCTTTTGACCGGGCGCCATTCAAAGCGGATGGGGATCTCCCATGTGTTTCAGGACAGTTCTCCCGATGGCATGCCGCTTGAAGAAATTACCATCGCGGAGATGCTTAAAGCCGAGGGCTATGTGACCGGCCTGGTCGGCAAGTGGCATCTGGGGTCGCAAGACCGCTACATGCCCTGGAACCAGGGCTTTGACAGTTTCCAGGGTGTTCCCTACAGCAATGATATGGGCAATTTCTTTTGGTACGACGAACAGGACGTCATTTATGAGCCTATTGATCAGGCCTATCTGACAGAGCGATATACGGAAAAAGCAGTCGAATTCATCGATGCAAACAAGGAAGAATCGTTCTTCCTCTATGTCGCTCATAGCATGCCGCATGTTCCCATTTACGCGTCACCGGATTTTCTGGGAACGAGTGAACGGGGTCTCTATGGCGATGTGGTTCAGGAGCTTGACTGGAGCGTGGGACAGGTTGTGTCCGCGCTCGAAGATGCCGGTGTTCTTGAAAACACCTTGATCCTCTTCACCAGCGACAATGGTCCCTGGTTGCCCATGGGCAGCCATGGTGGTGAAACAGGCGGGCTGCGGGATGGGAAGGGCACGACGTTTGACGGCGGACACAAGGTGCCGACCGTTGCGTACCTTGGTGGCGGTGTTGAAGGTGTAACCGTCTCTGAGCCTGTCTCCATGCTCGATCTATTGCCGACGATTGCCAATCTGACGGGAGCGACCGTCCCCGGTGATCGGGTGATCGATGGGCGGGATGTCACAGCGGTGTTCACCGGCGAAGATGCTGGCGATCCTATCCCCTATTTTTACTATGAAGCCTTCAACCGCCAAATTGATGCTGTGCGCTTGGGTGAGTGGAAGTTGAAACGAGAGCGCAGCTTCTGGGTGCCGGATCTTATCCTCTCAACCATCTTGCGCTGGGGCGAGTTTTCTCACGAGGAAATGCTCTTCAATCTAGAGACTGACCCGGGGGAGGCAGACAATGTGATCGACAGTCACCCGGAAGTTGCGGAACGGCTTCGCGCAGTGCTGGTTGAGGGCGACGCCATAGAAGCCGAACACCGGATGCGCGTTATGACGGGGACGGGTGCTGACAGAGCTGGGTATGAGCGTCTGTTAATCAGCCTTGCTGTTGTCGGCATTGTTTTGCTGGGGTTGGCTCTTGCCGTTGTCTATGGAATGTGGCGGGGTGGAAAATCCCTGGTACGCAGAGTTTTTTCCTAGCACCATCGTGCAAAGGCCGCGCTTTGTAGCGCGGCCTTCCGTTTGATCAGGCCGCTTCAAGAAGACCTTCAGCCTCAAGTGCAGATTGGACATGGGGGCGTATGTTCATACGCTCACGAAAAGCAAAAACTTTCTTCCAGGCATTTAGCTCCAACCCTGACGCTTCTACCCAGCGCAGGACAACGAACAAGTAGATATCTGCGACGGAAAGTTTGTTGTCGATAAAATATTCGCGTCCATCGCCAAAGACGGTTTCCAGATATTCGAGATGTTTGACGATGAGAGCTTGAGCTCTCTCCTTGGCTGCATCGTCGGTATCGGCGGAGAAGAAGGGGCTGAATGATTTATGGAAATCAGATGCAACAAAGCTCAAGCCTTCTTGGACCCGTGCGCGAGCCGCCAGTTCGATTGGCAGAGCCAATTCATGCTCAGGTGTTTGCGAGACAAGGTATTGAACCAACGCCGAGCCCTCAGTGAGGACCTCACCATTGGCGAACTCCAGCGCGGGGACGCGAGCTTTGGCATTAATCCCTGCATAGGCTGACCCTGTTTCTGTTTGTCCTTTGGAAGGGTCGTATCGTTCAAGGCTGAACTCCATGCCCAGTTCGCGGAGCACGATATGGGTGGCGAGAGAGCAGGAAGCGGGGACGTAATAGAGTTTCATGGGGGGGCCTTTCATTAAGCCGCATCAGCCTGATTGCTGAGCGAGGTTGATAGGGCGTCCATCAGGGACGCCACATTGCGGTGTTGAAGGTTTGGGGCGGACTGGCCTGCATAGAGGGATGTGAGATCGGTTTGGTTCGTGTCCATCGATGCTTTCTTGAGGGGGGCGACAAACCAAGCCTGAACAGGGAAGGGCGCGATTTGGTTGTCTGGGTGTTCTAGTTCGTCGATCAATCGGTTGCGGACCCCACGTGCCAATCGGCCGGTGTAGGTGCGCGTGAGTGTCGTATCGGCGACGGCGGTCTTGTCGAACAAAAGCTCGCGGTGCGCGTCCGTGGTGCCAGATTCTTCGCATGCCAGGAAGGCGGTGCCCAACTGGGCGGCTGACGCACCAAGTAGCCGGGCCGCCTCAACGCCACGCGCATCGACAATTCCGCCAGCGGCGATGATAGGTGTCTCAACCTTTGCGGTGGCGGTTTGCACAAGGGCGCTTGTGCTCATGAGGCTGTCTTCTGCGCGTCTAAGAAATGAAGGGCGATGGCCGCCGGCTTCAAAGCCTGTGGCGACAATCGCGCTCACGCCTGCCAAATCGAGCGCAACGGCCTCGGCTACACTTGTGGCAGCTCCGATGGTGAGAATGCCGCGCTCCTCACAAGCGCGGAGAATGTCTATGGAGGGAATGCCAAAGACGAAGCTCAGCGCGGGAGGGCGCGCTTGCAGTAAGCCCTCCATCTGTTCTTCAAAAGATTCGTGAAACCTTTTCGGGCGTTTTGGGAGCTCCAGACCTAGTTCCTCGTAGTAGGGTTTGAACTGTGTGGCATAGGACTGATACGCGTCATCTGAGAGTGAGAGGGCTTCAGGATCGTGGTCTTCAACCCAAAGATTCATGGCGAAGGGTTGGTCGGTCTCGCGGGCAATCTCTTTGGTTGTGTTGATGATCTCGTCGGGCGTCAGGATGTGGGCTCCAAAAGATCCAAGGCCACCTTTGTTGGACACCGCGGAGGTGAGTTCCACTGTGGAAATTCCACCACCAAAGGGTCCCTGGATGATTGGGAGTTTGAGTTGCAAAAGGCTCGTAAGTCGATTGTCGATGGCCATGTCTGATGCTCCGCGTTTAACAGATTGAGGGGCTTAGATAGGGGTTCGACTTACTGATGTAAATTAGATAACCTTTGGTAACCTCACTATTGAGTTTCCATTTGGTAACCAGGTTTCACTCATGGCTGTAAAGATCCGAAAGAACAAAGTTGCCCCTCCGCCTGAGAAATGTGCGCTGACAGAATGCATGTCGGTGATTGGGGGGACGTGGACCCCCAATGTAATCTGGCACCTGGGGGATGGGCCGCGTCGCTTTAGCGAACTGCAGATCGACATTCCACCTATATCCGCAAAAGTGCTGACACAGCGGTTGCGGCAGTTGGAGGCAAAGGGGGTGGTGCGGCGCGAAGTAAAGCCGACATCACCGCCGACCGTTGAGTACTCGTTGACCGAGCTTGGGCACGAGTTGATCCCGGCGATCCAGGCCATTGTAACGGTGGGAGAGAAGCTCAAGCTTCGCGAGGAAGCTTGAGCTCAATCTTGTTGTTACGGTTCGACGATGTTGAACCAGAAGTCGAACACATCGAGAAGACCTAGAAGTTCCGTTAAGGCTTCCGGACGGCCTGTGATCTTGGCACCGTCTGCCATTGCTTCCTCAACCGTTTTTTCGCCTAGTGCCAGTTGTGCCAAGGCGAGGCGTTCAATCTCAATGGCCGCATCTGGACTGGCTGCTGTCTTGCCTGGTTCATGATGCAGCACAGCGTTCGTCACGGTGACCAGATAGGCCTCGCCGGTATCGCTGACCTTGAGGTTGAAGGTGAACTCCTTCTCACCTGCTTTCGGGCCGTTCAAGCGCACGGACATGGAATCCAGCAGTTCGTTGGTGGGGAGACCCCGCACGGTGTCGGCTCCAGCTGGTCGTGGGAAATCTGAAGCAGGCATGGGGTTCCGAAGTTCTTGCGCTGCGGTCAGATAAAACGCCCGCCACGGTCCTGACTCTGCCTGGTAGCCCAATTGCTCAAAGGCGTCGGCTTGCAGTTGACGCGCGCCCGGATTGCCAGGCTCGGCAAAGACCAGATGGTTCACGAGTTCCGCAACCCAGCGATAGTCGCCTTCGTCAAAGGACGTTTTGGCTTTCTCCAGAACCGCGTCAGCGCCACCGATGGCAGCGACATAGCGTTTGCCTGCTTCCACAGGCGGCCATTTGTGTAGGTTTGCCGGGTTGCCATCAAACCAGCCGAGATAACGCTGGTAGATCGCCTTGGTGTTGTGGCTCAGCGTGCCGTAATAGCCGCGTGTGTACCATTCGCGCTCAAGGCTTGGCGGCAGTTTGAAATCTTCGGCGATCTCCAGCGGAGTTTGTCCGTGATTTGCCAGGCGCAATGTCTGGTCGTGCACATATTTATAGAGGTCCCGCTGTTTTTGCAGGAAGGTGACGCTGGCTTCTTTGCCCCAGCGCGGCCAGTGATGGCTGGCAAAGAGAACGTCTGTCTGAGAGGCATAGAGGTCAATCGCCTCATTGATATAGTAGCTCCAGGACTTTGCGTCCCGCACAACTGCGCCGCGTGGCGTGATGATGTTGTGGAGATGGCAGGAACAATTTTCTGCCATGCAGAGCGCCTTATATTGCGGGAAGAAGAAATTCATCTCTGCGGGCGCTTCAGTATCTGGTGTTACCTGAAAGATTATCTCGACCCCGTCGACCGTCAGGGTTTCCCCGGTTTCGCAGATGCTGACCGTCGGTGGGACCAAACTCACTTTACCGACTGAAACTGTTTTGCCGAGACCTGCATCCACGTGGCCTTTCGGTCCAGGCGGGAGCATGGAGCCATACATGTAAGTGGCGCGGCGTCCCATGGCGTTGCCCGCGAGCACGTTCTCGCTCACTGCCGCTTCCAGGAAGCCTTCTGGTGCAATAATCTGGAGGCCATTGGCAATGTCTTCGTCACTTAAGACACCCTTCACGCCGCCATAATGGTCGACATGGCTGTGGGTGTAGATCACGGCTGTGACGGGTTTATCGCCGCGATGCTCGCGCATCAGGGCGAGAGCCGCCGCCGCAGGCTCTGCTGAGATGAGCGGGTCGATGACGATGTAGCCTGTGTCGCCTTCAATGAAAGTGATATTGGACAGGTCGAAATTACGGACCTGATAGATACCGTCGGTCACCTTAAAGAGGCCGTGGATAGAGTTGAGTTTGGCCTGGCGCCAGAGGCTCGGGTTTACTGTGTCGGGCGCTTCATCTTTGATGAAGTCAAAGCGAGACATGTCCCAAACGGTGTTACCCGCTTCATTCACAACCTTGGCGTCCGGGATTGTGCCTATAAACCCGTTTGAGGCGAGATCGAAGTCTTCGTTGGTGTCTTCAGGCAGAATTTTCTGAGTGGCCGCCTGAGCCTGCTTTGTGGCTTCTGTGGCGTCTTTTTGAACGGACATGTTTCCCCCTGCGGATCGCTTGTTTGTTGGGGGGTAGTTTAGACAGGAAAGGGTCGTCGCGCCCATGCCCTATGTCGAGAATTCCGTCTATCGGGACAGGTACTCTTTCGCGGCTCTGAAGACATCGTGGAACATCGCCTCTGTCAACCGACCCGTATTCGTGTTGTAGCGTGAGCAATGGTAGCTATCGAAAAGTGTAATGCCGTTTCCGAGATCATGCTCAGCCCCATGGGCGAAGGTGAATGCTGAGCGTTTGAGGCCATAGGCGCTGATGACATTCTCATGGGAGACACGGCCCAATGATATGATGACGGACAGGTTGGGGAGGGCTGCGAGACGTGCCTCCAGAAACCCTCGGCATAGTTTTGCCTCTGGCCCGGTCGGTTTGTTTTGTGGCGGGACGCAGCGCACAACATTGGAAATCATGCAGTCCACAAGTTCCAGCCCATCGTCGGGACGGGCAGCATATATGCCTTTGGCGAAGCCGAATTCGAGGAGCGTCGGGTAGAGAAGGTCGCCTGCCCAGTCACCTGTAAAGGGTCGGCCTGTCCGGTTGGCTCCCTGAAGACCCGGCGCCAATCCCATCACCATAAGCCGTGCAGACTCATTTCCCAGAGACGGCACCGGTGCGTTGAACCAATCCGGGTGTGCCGTTTGGTTGGCTGTTCTGAAGTCCACCAATCGAGGGCAGAGGGGACAATCAAGGGGGGCTTCGGGCGTGTAGGTTGGATTCATGAGCTTTGTTGTGGCTTTCTGACTGGTAGAGGCAGTGGTCCTTCTGATAGACCGGGTGCGCATTTGCAGCAAGCGTAAGCCAGTCCCGTGGTTGGAGAGTGACATGATCTTGGTGGCATTGGGCGCCAATTTGCCGGGTTCCTGGGGGAGCCCCAAGAAGGGTTTGGAGGCCGCGCTCGCCCAGTTTCCAACCTATGGGCTGAAGGCAGAGGCGGTCTCGCCCTTCTATCAGACACTAGCTGTGACGCCTTACGCTCAGCCCGATTTCGTGAATGCCGTGGCTTCTATCTCCACAGCGCTTGATCCGTTCGAACTTCTCAAACAGTTGCACCGGATTGAAGCAGCCTTTGGGCGGGTGAGAGGGCAGCGATGGGCGGAACGGACCCTTGATCTGGACCTCATCGACTATAACGGCATTGTTCTGCCTGAAACTGGCGGAAAGGGGCCCGTATTACCCCATCCAAGAGTGGCGGAACGGGCCTTCGTGTTGGGGCCGCTGGTGGATATTGCCCCAAGCTGGCGCCATCCCATCCTTGGGACATCGGCCAAAGAGCTGTTTGAGGCTGTCTCGATTGAAGACAGACGGGGCTTGAAGCAGCTCACTTCTGCTTCAAAAGGCTGAAAACAAAGGGCTAAGACGCTGTTTTCGCTTGCGTTTGACCGGTATCCCGCCTAAACAGAGCCCGAATCCAATTTCCCCAAGCGCCCGGAGTGTGACTGCATGGCTCGCGTGACAGTAGAAGACTGCGTAGACAAGGTCCCTAATCGTTTCGATCTCGTCCTTATGGCTGCCCATCGGGCCCGTGCCATGTCTGCCGGTTCTGAGCTTACGATTGACCGCGACAACGACAAAAATCCTGTTGTTGCGCTCCGTGAGATTGCCGAACAGACGGTTATCCCCGCTGAGATCCGCGAAGACATCATCGAGAACATGCAGAAACGCGTGGATGATGATGAGCCGGAAGGCGTTCTTGGGGCCGATGCAGCTGACGACGAAGATGGCGCGCCAGCGCCAGAGGTTCAGCTTGGCGAAGGAGACCGGATGAGCGAAGACGAACTTCTTCGTGCTCTCCAGGCTCAGATTGACGCGCCAGCGCCACCGCGTGCTCCTGAAACAGAGGAATATGATTGAGCGGCGCCTTCCACATAGGGACTGAGTTCTTCAAACTCCGTCCGAGAAAGCGCCGCCCGGCATTTGCTTTGAGGGCGGCGTTTTTCGTTTTGGGGTAGGTTTGATTGCGCGCTGCATAAGAGGCAGCGGGAAAGAGACGGAGTGTGATGCTGCGCCAGTATGAACTGGTGGACAAGGTGCTGGCCTACGATCCGGTGGCGGACGAGGCGTTGATCAACCGCGCCTATGTTTATGCGACCAAAATGCATGGCAATCAGCTCCGCCATTCCGGCGACCCGTATTTCTCACACCCGATCGAAGTCGCCGGTATTTTGACTGATTTGCGGCTCGATGCTGCAACCATTATTACGGGTCTTTTGCACGATACCGTCGAGGATACCGAGGCGACGGCGGAAGATATTGCGTCGCTCTTTGGTGGCGAGATTGCGGGGCTCGTTGATGGGGTCACAAAACTCTCGCAGCTTGAATGGGACAGCGAAGACGCGAAGCAGGCGGAGAACTTCCGCAAGTTCCTGCTGGCCATGTCAAACGACATTCGTGTGCTGCTGGTTAAGCTCGCAGACCGGCTTCACAATATGCGGACCCTTCATCACGTTCCCAAAGAACAAAAACGCCGCCGTATCGCGCAGGAAACACTAGACATCTACGCGCCGCTCGCGGGGCGCATGGGGATGCATGAATTCCGAGAGGAATTGGAAGATCTGTCCTTTCAGGTGATCAATGTTGAGGCTCGACAAGCGATTGAAGCTCGCCTTGACACATTCCGCTCTGAAAGTGGTGATGTCATTGAGAGCATCAGAGGACACATATCGGCGCTCTTTGAAGGAACGGACCTCGAAGTCGACGTCCGTGGTCGTCAAAAAAGGCCTTATTCAATTTGGCGGAAGATGCAGAGCCGGTCAGCGTCGCTCGAACAGCTTTCAGACATTTTCGCTTTCCGCGTTCTTGTTGCTGACGAAACAGATTGCTATCGCGCGCTCGGTGTCTTGCATCGTAGGTGGCCAAGCGTGCCAGGGCGTTTCAAGGACTACATCTCAACACCCAAAAACAATGGATACCGCTCGATCCACACTACCATTGTGGGGCCAGAGCAAAAACGGGTGGAAATACAAATCCGCACTCAGGATATGCACGATGTAGCTGAATATGGCATCGCCGCTCATTGGATCTATAAAAACCCTGAAAAACGGACGGCTGAGAACACCTACGCGGACACATTTGGGTGGCTGCGACAGCTGGTCGAAATGCTCGAACATGGCAGTTCGGCAGAAGAGTTTCTTGAGCATTCAAAGCTTCAGCTGTTCTCCGATCAGGTATTCTGTTTCACGCCTAAGGGCATGCTCATCAATCTGCCGCGCGGCGCTACAGCTCTTGATTTTGCCTATGCCGTTCACACCGAAGTGGGTGACACCTGTGTGGGATCAAAAATCAATGGTCGCCACTTGCCGCTTCGCACACCACTTGCGAATGGTGATGAGGTGGAAATCGTTCGCTCAAAAGCTCAGCGGCCGGTGCCGATTTGGGAAGCTTATGTCGTAACGGGTAAGGCACGATCTGCGATCCGTCGGGCTCTTCGCCAGGAGCAGCTCGAGGAGTTTGTTCTTCTCGGGCGCCAGATGGTGCGATCTATTTTTGAAGCCTCTGAAAAGGACGCAACTGACGCCGTGATTGAACGGGCTTTGGGTCCACTCGGACATGAGACGTTGGACGACCTTTTTGGGGCGGTCGGTGAGGGCATCGTGTCGGCGCATGAGGTGTTGAGCCAGGTTTATCCTGCCGGTAAACGGGGCAAAGCAGGCAAAAAGACGAAGACCCGCGCCGCGGAAAAAACCGACCCTCTGAATGCCAAACCTTTGGTTCGGCTTCGTGGCGGAGAGCGGGGACATGCGATCCGTTTTGCGGAGAATACCTTCCCGCTGCCTGGTGACCGAATCGTTGGCATTTTGACCCCGGGCGAGGGTGTTGTTGTTTATCCGATTTCGTCGCCCATGCTAGAGGCGCTCGAGGGGGAGACAGAGAGCTGGGTGGATGTTGCGTGGGAAACGCCCGAGGCAGAGGCTGGGACCTTTATCAGCCGTTTTAATATCCGGGCATCCAATGAAGTTGGTGCGCTCGGCGCTATTTCAACGCTGATCGCTGACTATGACGGGAACATTAATAATATGAGCTTAGCCCAGCGCGACGTTGATTTTTACGACATGGTGGTTGATGTCGATGTGAGAGACCTCAAGCACGCCACCCGGATCATCAACGCCCTCAAAGGCTTGTCGGTGGTAAATGCGATCGGTCGCGTATAAAAATCAGGCTCTTAAGAAGCCAACAACAAAAAACTGGTATGGAATGTTATGGACGAAAAACGGGTTTTGAAGGAATTTTCAGACGCTGGGGCCCTTTTGGACGGGCATTTCGTGCTGTCGTCCGGGCTCCATTCCAGCCGGTATCTGCAGTGCGCGCGGGCGTTGATGGACGCAAAGCGCGCCGCTCGGCTGTGCAAGGCTTTGGCGAAGAATGTTCAGGACCTCATCACCAAACCGATCGACCTTGTTGTTTCACCTGCCATGGGCGGTGTCATTGTCGGATATGAAATGGGTCGGCAACTTGGTGTTCCAGCCATCTTCCTCGAACGCGTGGACGGTGAATTCACGCTCCGCCGTGGGTTTGACATTCCGAAGGGCACGCGTGTGCTGATGGTCGAAGACATTGTCACGACTGGACTTTCGTCCCGTGAAGCCATTGCTGCCATTCGGGCGGCTGGCGGGAGTGTTGTTGGTGCGGCCTGCCTGATCGACCGCTCCAGCGGGAAAGCAAAAATTGGCGTGAAGCTCGCCTCACTGACGCAGCTTTCGGTTCCAGCCTATGAGGCTGACAAATTGCCGCCAGAATTGGCAGCTATTCCTGCGGTGAAGCCGGGAAGTCGGGGGCTAAAGTAGGGACCCATGTTTCGTCGCCGTGTTCAACTCCACCCAATTGAGCGATTACGCGAGCTTGTCTGGCCACGGCTAGGCTGGAAGCGGGCGTTTCAATATGGATGGCGGCGTGTATGGCGGCTTGGTGGTACCCCCCATGCGGTTGCTCTGGGAGTGTCTGCTGGCGCTTTTGCCTCATTCACACCTTTCATCGGATTTCACTTCGCTATCGGGTTCGCCATCGCCTGGGTGTTGCGGGGAAACCTAATTGCATCTGCATTTGGGACCTTTGTCGGCAATCCTCTGACATTCCCGATCATCTGGCTTGCGACCTACGACCTTGGGTACTGGCTGCTGCAGGGATCAGAAGCGCCATCTGAGCCTGAGCTACAGGTCGATATGTTGTCGGGTCAGGCCTGGGACGGTGTTTTGCCGGTTCTGGTGCCAATGTTGGTTGGCGGTATCCCATTGGGTCTTGTGACGGCAGGAATAGTCTATTACCTCACTCGCAGCACGGTTGAAGCCTATCAGGCCAAACGCCGTGCTCGGTTGGCAAAACTGGCTGCGATCCGTGAAGATGGCTCGGATGAGCAAGGCGCGATTGTCGAGCTGTAAGGGCTGGCTTCTGGCGGGAGTGCGAGAGGAATAGATGACAGACAGACACGAATTGCGTCTGGGCGTGAATATCGACCATGTGGCGACCATCCGGAACGCGCGAGGCGGCGGACATCCTGACCCCCTAAGAGCAGCTAACATTGCCGCGGCTGCTGGTGCCGATGGCATCACCGCACATCTTCGTGAAGACCGCCGTCACATCTCCGATGAGGACATTGATCGGCTGATGGATCAGTTGACGTTGCCGCTCAATCTCGAAATGGCCGCAACAGATGAAATGATGGAGATCGCGCTTCGCCATCGCCCACATGCAGTCTGTCTGGTCCCGGAAAACCGGGAAGAGCGGACAACAGAAGGCGGACTTGATGTTGCCGGTCAGCACAACCGGTTGGCGCCGATGATTGCCGAACTATCAGCGGCCTCTGCGCGTGTGTCCCTTTTTATCGAAGCAGATCAAAGACAGCTTGAAGCGGCTGTTAGCCTAAAAGCCCCTGTGGTGGAGCTGCATGCCGGGGCTTATTGTGACGCTTGTTTTGACGGCGATGGTGTCTCAGGCGGTCGAGAACTTGAGCGATTGCAAGAGGCGGCGACAGCGGGCGCAGCGATGGGCCTGGAAGTGCATGTGGGGCATGGTCTCACCTTTGATACGGTCGGCCCGGTTGCGGCCATGCCAGAAGTCAAAGAGCTTAATATCGGACATTTCCTGATTGGCGAGGCGATCTTTATTGGTCTGGATGCCTCAATAAAGAGAATGCGGGCCTTGATGGACGAAGCGCGAGCAGAGACACTGGGCGCATAGAGCCTTTGTTCGTCGCGTTTTCGAACCGTAAAAGTCTGCAACTTTTGCTGAAAACGCTCTAACCATCCTGAGGACTTCATATGATTCTGGGTATCGGCAACGATATAATCGACATTCAGCGAATTGAACGTACGCTTGAACGTTATGGCGAACGGTTCATCAACCGCCTTTACACCGATATCGAACAACAGAAGTCAGAGCGGCGCCGAAACCGGGCGGCGTCCTATGCGAAGCGATTTGCTGCCAAGGAGGCGTGCTCGAAGGCGTTGGGGACTGGTATTCGTCAGGGAGTCTTCTGGCGGGATATGGGGGTTGTTAACCTCCGGTCCGGACAGCCGACAATGGCATTGACGGGCGGGGCGGCGGAGCGTCTGGCTCGCATGGTGCCGATGGATATGGAGCCTCAAATTCACCTCACAATCACGGATGACGGGCCTTTGGCGCAGGCAATTGTCATTATTTCCGCAGTTCCGGGTGGTGGTAACCTTTAGCGAGGTTCGGAGGGTGACGGGCCTTAGTTTGTGGTATGGTCCCGCCACTTTTGACCCCTTAGAACGGTGTCGCCCTCATTTAGGCGCGAACCGTTCTGGTTTTTATGAACGCATTTCCGGATGGTGAGACCCATTGCCACTTCACCTGGAAATGCTCGATTGAGTGAGCGCCGGTAGTAATGACCGAAAAAATGAAAAGCCTGCGGGAAGTTGCGTGGGCAGAGAATGTAAAGACTATCGCCTATGCGCTCCTGATTGCGTTGTTGATCCGGACCTTTCTCTTTCAACCCTTCAATATTCCCAGCGGATCCATGATTCCCAATCTGCTGATTGGCGATTATCTTTTCGTGTCGAAATACTCCTATGGTTATTCCCGGCATTCCTTTCCGTTTAGCCCGGGCCTTTTTGACGGACGCGTCCTGTCAGGAGAGCCAGAGCGCGGCGACATTGCTGTATTCAAAACACCGAAAGACAATCGGACTGATTTTATCAAGAGGGTGATTGGCCTTCCTGGTGACGAGATCCAACTGAGGAATTCGATCCTCTACATCAATGGCGTCGCGGTGCCGCGAGAGCGGATCGAGAATTTCATCTCCCGCGACCGATTTGGGAATGTGGAAGAGATTGCCCAATATCAGGAAACACTGCCGAATGGCGTGATCTACACAACGCTCGACAGTCGGTTGAATGCTCGTAGCGACAATACGGGTGTCTATCGGGTTCCCGCAGGGCACTATTTCATGATGGGCGACAATCGCGACAATTCTGCAGATAGCCGCGTTCCAAGTGAAGTGGGTTATGTGCCCCTAGAAAATTTTGTCGGTAAGGCGCAAGTGATCTTCTTCTCTACTGATAGCTCCGCCCGTATCTGGGAGTTTTGGGGCTGGCCGAGTGCGATCCGTTGGGATCGCATATTCGATGGTCTAAATTGACAAGCAAATGACTGATGAAATTGCGGCATTGGCGGAACGGGTTGGACATCAATTCAAGGATGTAACCCTGCTTCGACGTGCATTGACCCATGGAAGTCAGGCACTGGCTCAGGGTGAGCTTGGGTATGAGCGGTTGGAGTTTTTAGGCGACCGTGTACTTGGCCTGGCGATCGCTGACATGTTGTATCATCGGTTTCGGACAGAAGAAGAAGGCGACCTTGCTGTTCGTCTGAATGCGCTTGTCCGGGCAGAAACCTGCGCCACAGTCGCGCGAGAGTTGGATATGGGCGCTGCCCTTCGCATGACAAAGGGCGAGGAGAAAGCTGGTGCGCGAGACCGGGGAAGCATTCTGGCAGATGCCTGTGAGGCCGTTATTGCGGCGCTCTACCTTGATGGTGGGATGCCAGTTGCCAGGACATTCATTGAGACCTGGTGGGGTCCCAAACTAGAAGCCATGAAAGCGCCGCCGCGGGACCCCAAAACCATCCTGCAGGAATGGGCGCAGGCGCAGAAAAAAGGCCTTCCGCGCTACGAAGCAGTGGGGCGAACAGGGCCGGATCATGCGCCGGAATTTGAGATAGAATTGACGGTGTCCGGATTGCCTCCTGTTGTGGCAAAGGGACCCTCTAAACGAATGGCCGAGCAGGCTGCTGCGGAGCGGATGTTAATGCGAGAAGGAATTAGCTCATGACGAATGCTCCCGCAGACGGCGGCGGATCGCAGACAAGGTGCGGTTTTGTTGCGCTGATTGGTGCGCCGAATGCCGGTAAATCAACACTGCTCAACCAGATGGTGGGTTCCAAAGTCTCGATTGTGACTCATAAGGTTCAAACGACTCGCGCGCGTATCCGGGGGATTGCCCTTGAAGGACAGACGCAGATCGTTTTTGTGGATACACCAGGCATCTTTCAGCCTCGACGCCGATTGGACCGGGCCATGGTTGAGGCTGCGTGGGGTGGAGCAGCAGATTCTGACGCGGTTGTTTTGCTCGTGGATGCCCAGCGTGGTGTTGATGAAGATGTCGAGCGTATCCTCGATGGTCTCAAAAAATCCGGGCGATCGGCCATGCTGGCACTCAACAAAATCGATCTCGTGAAACACGAAGCTCTTCTTGCTTTGACGGCGCGATTGACAGAGGCCGCCGATTTTTCCGATGTCTTTATGATCTCCGCGGAGAAAGGACACGGCCTTGAACACCTGCGCAAACACCTCGCAGAATTGATGCCGTTGGGGCCCTGGCACTATCCGGAAGATCAAATTGCCGACATACCTTTGCGCTCAATGGCAGCTGAGATCACTCGTGAGAAACTCTATCTCCGGCTGCACCAGGAAGTGCCATATGCTCTCACTGTTGAGACCGAGCAGTGGACTAGCCAGAAGGATGGCAGCGCTAAAGTTGAGCAGACAATCTATGTGGAACGAGATAGTCAGAAGAAGATTGTGATCGGTAAGGGCGGGCAGTCTCTCAAAGCCATCGGCAAGATGGCGCGGGAAGAGATGGCGGAATTGTTTGATCACAAGGTTCACCTTTTCCTTCATGTGAAAGTCCGAGAAAAATGGGGCGAGGAGAAGGAACGGTTTCAGGAAATGGGATTGGAGTTTCCGAAGGACTGACGGTCGATATGAGATTAAGAACCTGGGGCCTTGAGAGCTTCACATAGCAGGAGGAGGCTGATTTGGAGTGGCGTGACGAAGGTGTCGTGCTTTCCGTCAAATCGCACGGTGAGACCAGTGCGATTGTCGAGCTCTTCACGTCAGAACATGGACGCCATGCTGGTTTGGTGCGTGGTGGGGCCTCACGGCGCATGAAGCCAGTCCTTCAGCCGGGAAACACTGTGAGCGCGACCTGGCGGGCTCGTCTGCCGGACCATCTGGGTAACTTCACCATCGACCTTGATCGCGCACGCGCCGGGGTCTTGATGGACGACCCTTTGTCGCTCGCTGGTCTAAGCGGTGCTTGTGCTGTCGTATCGGCGCTGCCGGAGAGGGAGCGCCACACGGCGCTCTATGAGGCGTTTATCGTTCTTCTTGATACGTTGGAGGAAGTCGATATTTGGCCGGCTGTGTTCGTTCGATTTGAGTTGGGACTTCTGCAAGAGCTGGGCTTTGGCCTTGATCTAACGAAATGTGCTGCGACAGGTAAAACTGAGGATCTCATCTATGTCTCGCCCAAGACAGGTCGCGCGGTGAGCCGCGAGGCAGGGGAGCCCTACGAGAAACGGCTCTATCGCCTGCCGCCATTTCTGGTTGGGGGGCGGGTGACTGCAGCTGAACCTGAGGATGTTGCCGATGGTTTGCGCCTGACAGGACACTTTCTGGAACGGTACCTTTTTGGTCCGTTTCATGGACGATTGCCGGATGCGCGCTATCGTTTGATTGACCGGCTTTCAAACGCCGCCAAAGCTAAGACGCCTGACAATCAATAGAAAATCTCAAGCCTTCGTCGCGACAGCGTGGTCGACCAGTGTTTCCAGCGCGGTGAGAACGAGCTTCGTCGGTGCATCAAGTTTCACATCAAGCGCATTTCTGTTGAAGAGCGCATCAAGGTGGGCTGAGAAGACGGCAGGGTCTCGTGCACCATCTGCGATGTCGGCTCGCAAGTATCGCAGGAGCGATGCAGTAATTCGGATGACCGGGATGTGATCAAGGGCTTTGCCAGCACCATGGATGTCTTTGCATTCAGCGATGAAGGGAGCCCTGTCGGGAAGAAGGCCATTTTGTAGATCTCGGTAGACGGGCTCAATCTGCTTGATCTTCTTGTTTAGTGCAGCGATGCACTTCTCTTCATTCTCAGTGATGAGCGTGGTCATCTTCCGAAGGCGTACGGTATCCGGCTTAAACTTGCTTTCTGTGAGATTGCGCACGTGCTTCAGGCTGGGGTCGTGAGTTACCTTCGCCAACAAAAGATTTGGCGGGTTAATGAACTCGCAGGGGTCGCCCTTCTTATTGCCGCCACGTTTGCCGACGGGTTCCTGCTTGCTTCCCTTCTTCGATTTGTCAGCTTTAGTGGTCATAGGTCCATGCTCGTTTTAGCGCTGTGTATTGGCGGTCTTTACTTTGGGCCATCAATCAAATTGCCCAGGTATCCGCATCATTTGAATCTAGTGGTGTTTCGCCTTCAGCGTCGCCACGTTTGTTCTCGCCGAAAAAGACATCGTCAGTGTGGCGACGCCGGTCAGGTCCAAAATAGGGGCCCACTTTCACAAACTGCCTTGGACGTTCTATGACACTGATAACGCGGGCCATCAAACTCTGCGCTGAAACCGGTTTGGCTAGATATTCTGTCACGCCCTGGTCCCGGGCTCTTTCGATGTTGGCCATCTCCACATGACCTGAGAGCATAATGATCGGCACAAAAGGGTTCGGATTGTCGGCGTCCATGCGGATGCGCTTCACTAACTCAAATCCGTCCATCGGCTGCATGCTTGCATCGGTAATCAGGAGATCCGGCACCTGTTCTTTATAGAGTTTTAGTGCAGCTTCTCCGTCCGCCGCTGTAATGACTTTGCCGAGCCCCATGAGGACCAAAAGGTCGTGGATCAGCTTGCGCATGTAGGGGCTGTCGTCCACAAACATAGCCGTCAGTACACTGAGATCGTAGTCAGTCGATGACATAGTATTTCCCAATAAGTCGCCTAAATTACTTAGCGATTGTTAACGGAAAATTTTTTACAGCCAATAAACAAAAACGAAGATTTTTTATGCAAGTTCACTAACACGCCAATCCATGGCGTAAGGCGAGAATCGCCCTTTCGACGGGTTTTACAGGGACTGAGGCCCTCTTGGAACGGACCTATTTGGTTAAAATCTAGATCGTTGGGATTGGTTTCGTGCCTATTGTTGAGCCACTGCTTTGCTTAAATCCGTGATCAAATTGTCCCACGTTTTTTCGTCGTGATCGGTCCAGTGATCACCCAGTATTTCTCGAAACGTTTCAACGACTGTGATGAAGAAGGTTTCGAAGGTTTCCGGCGGGACCCCGATCTGATCGTGATTGATCTTCTCGGTTGCGATCAGACTGGTCGCATAGTGCTTGTCGCCGGTGAAGTCGAGGAAACACTCGATCACTTGTGCGAGCATGTTTCCTTTCACGCTGTTGTCGCGATCAAGCAGAAACAACTCACGCATTTCCGGATGCTTGGCAAACAACCTTTTGTAAACCAGGTCCGTCGGGTCGCCGTGAATTTCGGCAATGCGCTCAAGGCATTCTTCAATTGGATTGATGGTTGTTTCAACGGCACTCATAAGACTCTCTCCGGCCAACTTGCGTAGTGTTCTGGCTAACGTGAGAGAGGTGATTGCTAGTCTTTCGACACGTCTGCCAGCTCCCCACTATCGCCGAGATAACCTGCCCACGCAAACCAGTAGGCGATGTGACCGGGCAGACGCGGAAAGGACATTCCGTCAGAGTTTGTCAGGGCTTCCTCAGTGGTCTCCCATGTTTCTCCATTTGCGACCACTTGTCGCGGATCGTCCGTTTTCTGGAATTTGGTTCCATCGGTTCGATATGCGCGCACCGTTCTGGTGGCTACGTCACCGATCAGGGTGAGAGTGAGTGCGCCAGCCACGTCGTTGATGACGGGGGTGGTCTCAAAGCTTGCAAGCGGCCAGGCCTTATCAATCCCGGACGATCTGAGAGCGAAGACATAGTCTTTTGGGTCCAGCTCCGTTCGCTCAACAAGGGCGGGGAAGAGTAGGTCAGCGCTTTCGAAATACTCGCCATAGGGTTTGCCTGGACGATAGTCGCGACGATATCCGGTCTCAAGTGCCAGGACTTTCGTTGCTGGATTGTTGGTCTTCCAGTCACCCCAGCTGGTTATGGCAACGGGCAGGGTCTTGAGTGCAATGCCAGAATCTGAGAGGCGCCCGACGACAGGTTTCCCGGTGAACTGGTTCCAGAGGGACTGCGTCTGGTGATCATACATCAGCTTGTTGGATCGATAGAGAAACCCGGAGCTACCGAACGTGAAGCTCGATCCGTCGGGTCGCCGTGTGTCGAACAGAATGCCCGAACCGCACAACGTGCAATAGGCGAGTGAAACCGGGACGCCTCCGACGACGTCGTTGAACATTTCGTGCCAGTCCATGATCCGCAATGGGTAGGCCCGTACGTCCCCATTGATGGAAACGCCAAACACGAGTTCATCATCGGTGAGATACACAGCGTTGAATGCCTCGATGAGATCCGGGTTTGTCAGTGCCGGTATGCCGTCTTTGTAGACACCTCCCCAGACAATCTCCTCCATGCAAATTTGGTGGCGGACACCGGGATAGACGAAACTGACGAAATTCGGATCGATGGCGGTAAAAAGGGTAGTCAGGAAGCTGTCGTGGCCTTCGAAGGCCCGGATCTCCGGGTGAGCTTCCTGCCAGAGAACCCAGTCGTGCCAACGATTGCCCGCTTGTTCGCCTGTCAGTGTTTCCAGAGCATCTATGATGAGCTCTCGCTCATCCGCAGAGAATCTGAGGCCGCGAATTAGCGCAGGGATGGCTGGTTTGCCGCCGACATCTCTCAACCACTCGATGGATACCCGCCGCAGAACCGGGGACTGAGAGAGCAGCTGGGCAGCCATGGTGGCCGTTTGCAGGTGATCAGCTTCATTGGCCTTTGTCGGCGCCAACGGGGCCATGAGCGCAAAGCTTACCGTCACGCTCATGGTGAGTTGGGAAAGGCGCTGTAGTAGGGACCGGGGCATTTTTCTCTCCATTGTTGGAGAAAGCATAGCCAGCGCAGCGATCTCAGGGCGTCACAGCGCGTGAACTCTCCGTGAGGGCGGTTCTTTATTGTTTTTGAGCGGATTTCGGCTGGGAGTGGCGCCGAATCTCGCTATAAATCAAGCATGACAAAGGCCACATTGCCCCCCGAAACACCCGATCAGGAAGTCAATCTGCGTGAAGCGCTGGAAGAGCGTTATCTCGCCTATGCGCTGTCGACCATCATGCACCGGGCTCTGCCTGATGTGCGGGATGGTCTGAAGCCTGTACATCGGCGTTTGCTCCATGCCATGCGGCAGCTGAAGCTCGACCCGAATTCCGGGTTTAAGAAATCAGCGCGTATCGTTGGTGATGTGATGGGGCGTTACCACCCTCATGGTGACCAGGCGATCTATGATGCGCTTGTCAGGCTTTCCCAGGAATTTGCGCAGCGCTATCCGCTTGCCGAAGGACAGGGCAATTTCGGGAATATTGACGGCGATAATGCCGCCGCCATGCGCTACACCGAAACCAGACTGACAGAGGTTGCCCAGCGTCTGCTGGATGGAATCGACGAGGACACGGTCGATTTCCGTGAAACCTATGACGGGGAAGAGCGCGAACCAGTCGTGCTGCCGGGCAATTTTCCTAACCTTCTGGCCAATGGTGCCAATGGCATTGCGGTTGGTATGGCAACCAGCATTCCACCGCACAATGTAGGCGAGCTTTGTACGGCTGCTTTGCATCTGATCAAGCACCCAAACACAACCGCTGCGAAGATGGTGGAGATGGTCCCTGGTCCTGATTTTCCAACCGGCGGCATCATTGTGGAAAGCAAAGATGCGATCCAGGAAGCCTATGCGACGGGACGCGGGGGCTTCCGTCTGCGCGCCCGGTGGGAAAAAGAGGATGGCTCGCGGGGAAGCTGGCAGATCGTCGTCACTGAAATCCCCTATCAGGTTCAAAAAGCCAAGCTGATTGAACGGATTGCTGACCTGCTTCTCGCCAAGAAGCTGCCTTTGCTGGACGATGTTCGGGACGAGTCTGCTGAAGACATACGTCTGGTTCTGGTTCCCAGGAGCAAGAATGTAGATCCGGAACACTTGATGGAGTCGCTCTTTAAGACGAGTGACCTGGAAGTTCGCATTCCGCTTAACCTCAATGTGTTGTCCGCTGGCCAGGTGCCAGGTGTGATGAACCTGCGCGATGCGCTGAAAGCCTGGCTTGACCACCGTAAAGAGGTTCTGGTTCGCCGCAGCAAATTCCGGCTTGAGAAGATTGAGCGGCGTCTTGAAATCCTGGCAGGCTACCTGATTGCCTATCTCAATCTGGATGAGGTGATCCGGATCATTCGCGAGGAAGACGAGCCTAAGCAATTCATGATGAAGGCGTTCGACCTCACCGACAATCAGGCCGAAGCGATCCTCAATATGCGTCTGCGGGCTCTGCGTAAGCTCGAAGAAATTGAGATCAAGAAAGAACACAAAGACCTCAATGTTGAGCGCAAGAAAATCAAGGCACTGCTGAAGTCTGATCCGGACCAGTGGAAGGTGATCTCTGGCGAGATTAGTGAGCTCAAGAAAGAATATGGTCCGAAGACCGAGCTTGGCCGTCGGCGCTCAACCCTTGGCGACGCACCTGTACTGGAAGATGTACCGCTTGAGGCGATGATCGAGAAGGAACCGATCACAATCGTCTGTTCAGATAAGGGCTGGATACGCTCCATGAAGGGGCACATGGAGAAGACCGGCGACCTCAAATACAAAGAGGGCGACCGAGAACGATTTGTGCTTCATGCGGAGACGACCGACAAGGTTTTGTTGTTTGCGACGGATGGCCGTTTTTACACCGTTCCGGCGGACAGACTTCCGGGCGGGCGCGGCAATGGTCAGCCAATCCGGTTCTTCTTCGATCTGGAGGAGGGACACGATATTGTTGCGCTCTTCATCCACAAGCCGGGACGTAAATTGCTGGTCGCGTCACGCACGGGTCATGGGTTTATTGTACCGGAAGATGAAGTGGTGGCGCTCCGTCGCCCCGGCAAACAGACCATCAACGTATCAGGGGACAATGAGGCCTGCGCCTGCGCTGTCGTTGATGGCGATCATATTGCCGTCATTGGTGAGAACCGGAAGTTGCTTCTCTTTAAGATCGACGATGTTCCAGAAATGGGGCGTGGCAAAGGCGTGCGTCTGCAGAAATACAAGGATGGTGGCCTTTCAGACGTGAAGGCTTTCAACCTGAAGGAAGGTCTTACGATCTTCGATCGCTCGGGACGGGCGCGGAGCTTCACGAAGACAGAACTCAAAGACTGGATGGGCGCACGCGCTCAGGCCGGGCGTTTGCCACCGAAGGGCTTCCCCCGGACTGAGAAGTTCGGCAATAAGTTCGAGTAGGTTTCTCCGGCATCCTCGATAGGGACCCAGAAACGAATGAAGACGTAGGAAGAGCTATTCAACACGTCTTTCGTTCAACGTTAAATGGACAGATCCTGCGCAATCATCAACGCGTTTCCATCTGGATCATAGAATGTAGCCGTGCTGACCATTCCCTCGATTGTGTCGGTAGGACCATCGAACTTAACGTCAGCCCCCTCCAGGGCTGCTCTTGCCAATGCGATGTCGGCGACACCGAAAACTGGGACCGTATTTCCAGGCGAAGGTTCTGTTTGTTCACCCAAGCCAAGCGTTACCTCAGCGGTTTTTGTTTGTAATTCACTCCATCCTGCGTCGTCAGCATGAAACAGAAGTTCAAATCCGAGAATGTCCTCATACCATTTTGCACTTGTGTGTCTGTTTCGCACGGACAGAGCGAGAGTGAGAGTGTTTTCAAGTGTGACAACAGACATGGGTTTTCTCTTTCCTGAAAATATATATACTATATTAAATGGACATTGAGACACTTGTCAAAGTGACTTCTCGAGCTTGGTCGTTGAAGATTCTTGAGCTGATGCATGATGGTGTGTCCGCTCGACAAGCCCCATTGCTCGCAGCATCTGGCGCCAGTCGCACCGCTTTCGTTCAGTCACTCTCTCATTTGGAAGCTTTAGGTCTGTTAGAGCGCAATCCTGGGCATGGGCATCCGCTCAGACCGGAATTCCGCCTGACCCCAAAGGGGCAGATGCTGGCCTCCATTGCTCATCGCATAGGTGTTGTCGCAGAAAACAATGCGGGTGCTCTTCTGGTGCGGAAGATGTGGACCGTGCCAGTGCTGGCGGTGGCGAGAAAGCCGAAGGTCTTTTCGGAACTGAAACGCGAGCTAACACCCATAACGGACCGGGCTCTGTCTAAGTCACTCCGGGACCTTGAAGGTCAGAATTGGATTGAGCGATCCGTGAACGTTGAGTTGCATCCTCCGCGTCCCTACTACCAGGTCGTCAATGAAGGCGCACAAATCAGTCACGCGGTTGGCCTGCCGAGATGAAGGGCTAGGGATCTCAATCGAAAACGAAGTCGACGGGCAGGGTTCCCATGGTTCCCCAATAACTCACGCGAAGTTCGTAGCTGGTATCAGGCCGCAGGCGTGTTGCATCAATGTCGAGGACGAAGGCCTCGGTCGTATTGCTGTTCGCTGGTAGGCTTCCCTGCATCATCACTTGCGGACAGACTTCGTCGAGTTTCGCCTGAACGAAGTCGCGACGGCTATCCACCAGAACCCACTTGAAAACCTTGCAAGGGGTGGGGGCAGTGAGCGCCATTTCATTATCTGTATTGTTGATGAGCTGGACCTGGACATGGAGCGGGATGGTGTCGCCAGACTGAGCGCCTATTTCACCAGAGACTTTCAGCTCCAGGTCTTCTTCAAAGCTCACGAGGCCATACTCGCTTGCAAGGCCGATGGTGAGAATGCCGAAAACAAGTACAAGACCTATAGGTGAGAATGAGCCGAGACCCCGGCCGGGTTTGAGAAAATCAGGTATACGCATGGGGAGAGCCTAACTGTAACTGGCTGATCATCCAAATATCACTTCTGGCAGCCAGGTGGCGATTGACGGGAAGCGCGCGATGATGATGAGCGCGAGTATCTGGATGAACACGAAGGGAATGACGCCTCGATAGATTTGGGCGGTGCGCACTTCATCTGGCGCAACACCGCGCAAATAGAACAGGGCGAAACCAAAGGGTGGCGTCAGGAAGGATGTCTGCAGGTTGATTGCCATCATGACGCCAAGCCAGATGGGGTCAAACCCCATCACCAGCAGGATGGGCGCCACGATGGGGACGACCACGAAGGTGATCTCAATAAAGTCGAGGAAGAAGCCCAGGATGAACATCACTGCCATTACGATGACCACGGGCGCGAGTGGCCCGAAAGCCCATGTCGCCCAACTGTCTGGGTCATGGAGCAGGAATTCCTGAACTGTCTCGTCACCGCCCAGGCCCCTGAATACAAGGCTGAAGAGGGCGGCGCCAATCAGGATCACGAAGACCATTGAACTGGTGCGTGTCGTTGATTGGACCACGTCTGAGAGGATGCCGCTGCCAAAGAGCCTGAGGCAACTAACAACAACGCCCCATGCGATACCGATGGACAAGAGGCCTGCGATGCCAATCGCCACGAGTTCTCCCGCACCGATTTCGGTTCGGGTTACACGCAGGTCAACAATGCTGGTCAGGATGAGGATGCCTATGAGGCTTGCTGCCGCAATGATAATCGCTCGTTTGGCACCTGCCTGACGATAGCCAGCGAGGAGCAGCGACCCGATCGCGCCGACGCCTGCGGCCTCTGTGGGCGTCGCAATTCCACCTAGAATTGAACCAAGGACAGAAAGGATGAGCAGAACCGGCGGTACCAGTGCCCGGACCGTCTTTTTGTAGAGCTCGCTGCGGTTCAGCGTTTCATCAGCGGGCATGGCGGGACTTGATGCAGGATGCACCGCAGCGCGGAAAATCTGATAGGCGATATAGAGGCCTACCAGCATGAAACCTGGAATGAGCGCGCCTGCGAAAAGGTCGCCCACGGACATGGTTTCAAGCACGAATAGGCCCTGTGAGGTCTGAGCCTGTTGATAGGCATTCGACAGGACATCGCCCAGCAGCACCAAGACAATGGAGGGTGGGATGATCTGTCCAAGGGTACCAGCGGCCGCGATGCTTCCAGTCGCAAGGGGAATATCATAGCCGCGCCGCAACATGGTCGGCAGTGACAGGAGGCCCATGGTCACGACCGTGGCACCGACAATCCCGGTTGATGCGGCAAGCAGAGCACCAACAATTGAGACGGAGTATCCAAGGCCACCTCTGATCGAGCCGAACAATTGACCCATGCTTTCCAGGAGTTCTTCCGCGACTTTAGAGCGCTCCAGCATGGTTCCCATGAAGACAAATAGAGGCACTGCGATCAGCGTCTCATTTGTCATGGTGCCAAAGATGCGGGACGGCAAAGCACCCAAAAACCCGAAATCGAAAATGCCCAATGCAATTCCGATGAGTGCGAAGAGCAGGGCGACACCGGCGAGCGTAAACGCGACAGGGAAACCTGACAGAAGAACGATGCAGGCAACCGCGAACATTAGGACGTCGAGAAGATCAGCTGTCATGATCAGATGCTCTCCGACGCGCTGTTGTCATCGTCTTTCGTCGGCGCTCGACCGGTGAGCGTCAGGACTGAGCGAATGACCGTCGACAGGCCCTGAAGGATGATGAATACCGCAAAGACCGGAATGACCGTCTTCAGCAAGAAAACCGCCGGGATACCGCTGGTCTCCCTCGACCCTTCTAGAACTCTCCAGGAGCTGGCGACATAGGGCCAGGAGACGTAGATCACGAGAATGGCGACCGGCCACAGAAACATAACCGTCCCGATCAGGTCGATGGTCGCTTTGTATGTCGGTGATGCTTCCCGGTAGAAAATGTCGACCCGCACATGGCCGTCACAGTAAAGCGTGTAGCCCGCTGCCAGCATAAACAAGATACCGTGGAGGTAGATGATGCTTTCCTGCATCCAGACGCTGGAGAGGCCAAAGACATAGCGCATCATCACCACGGTGAACTGGATCAAGACCATGAGCAGGGCTGCCCAGGCGATGATCCGTCCCGTCCGATTGGAGAACGCGTCAATCCAATCGGCGACTTTAGTGAGCGTAGTCAAAGTCAGCCACGTGCTTCGGTGAATGCCTGCTCGGCGATCCGGGTCCATTCGCGGGAGGCATCAAGCGACGCTTTGAAGCTCTCATATACCCTTTTGGTAATGTCGTCGGTTCCCACAGCTTCTTCCAGAACGATGTCGGACTGCTCTTTAATCCCCGCCATGATTTCCGGTGTGAACCGACGGAGCTTTACGCCGTGCTCGCTCACCAGTGTTTGTAGGGATATGGCGTTGAAATGGTTGAATTCGGCCAACGTATAATTGTTTTCAGCCTGACATGCTGTCTGGATGGCCTGTTGCTGGAACGGGGTCAGGGAGTTCCAGACTTCCAGGTTGAAACCTGTGGCGAGCGCTGAGCCTGGCTCGTGGAAGCCAGGCCAGTAGTAATAGTCAGCAACCTGGTGGAAGCCAAATGCGACATCATTCCAGGGGCCAACCCATTCTGTGGCGTCGATGGTGCCAGCCTGCAGCGCCTGATAGATTTCATTGCCAGGGAGCGTGACCGCTGCGGCACCGAGGCGCCGCATGACTTCGCCGCCAAGACCTGGCATGCGGATTTTGAGCCCCTTGAAGTCTTCAAGTGTGTTGATCTCTTTGCGGAACCAGCCGCCCATCTGGACGCCTGTATTGGCGCTCATGAAGGGTTTGATGTTGAAATCAGAAGCCAATTCGTCCCAAAGCGCCTGACCGCCACCCCAATAGATCCAGGCATTGATCTCATTCGCCGTCATACCGAAGGGGACAGCGGTAAAGAAGTTGTAGGCGACCGACTTGCCCTGCCAATAATATTCAGCACCGTTGTAGATATCCGCTGCGCCGCTTGAGACAGTGTCAAAAGCCTCCAGGGCAGGAACCAATTCGCCAGCTGCAAAGACTTTAACTTCGAGCTCGCCATTGGTGAGCTCGTTGATACGTTTCGCTGTGCGTTCTGCAGAGACGCCAAGACCCGGGAAGTTCTTTGGCCAGGTGGTGACCATCTTGAGTGTCCGGGGACTGTTTGCGATTGCTGGTGCTGCAATCGTTGTGGCCGCAGTCGCGGCGACGCCTGCGCCTGCCAAAAATGAACGCCGCTTCATGGTTTGTAACTCCCGGTACCCACAAATTTCCCCTAGCCGTCGACACGAATGCGCCCGGCTAATTAGTGGGGCTCAGTATAGGGAGCAGCGCCTCGCACGCAATGGCCTTGGAGGGGGATTTTTGCTGTGTTTCGAGAGGGTTAGCGTGCTCGATTGAGAGACCTGTTTCAGTCGTCCGTGAGGACTTCCCAGCCTTCTGGACGTAAACCCTCCAGTGGCTTGAAGCGGGCCTTGTAGGCCATTTTCTGGGACCCTGCGACCCAATAGCCGAGATAAACGTAGGGAAGTCCCAGCTGACGGGCGCGGGTGATGTGGTCCAGAATCATATAGGTGCCGAGGCTTCTGTTTGGTTGGCTGGCGTCAAAATAGGAATAGACCATGGAGAGGCCGTCTTCGAGCCGGTCTGTCAAGGCGACGGCGGTAAGATCGCCTTGAGTTTCGCTGCCTAACTCTTGTCGTACCCGATATTCAAAGATGCCAGTGTTCACCGTCGTGTCTTCGACCATGGAGGCATAATCCAGGGCGGTCATGTCAGACATGCCGCCTTCTGAATGGCGACCGTCGAGATAGGCGCGCAACAGGCTGAATTGCTCTTCACTTGCGATCGGGGCCTGGGTAGTTCGGACCAGATCATTGTTGATCTTGCGGATGCGTTTGAAGGACTTGGTTTCGACAAACTGGTCTACGAGTACCCTAACGGACACGCAGGCTGAGCAGTCGTCACAGGCTGGACGGTAGGCGATATTCTGACTGCGCCGAAAACCGCCATGAGTGAGAGCGTTATTCAGCAGATCGGCATTTTCGCCCATCAGATGGGTAAACACCTTCTTCTCGTAATAGCCGTCGAGATAGGGACACTTGGAGGGTGCCGTAATATAGAACTGCGGAAATTTTGATCCGAACTGTGTCGTCACTTGATCAATGCCCGTTTTTCCATTGCGCCCGATGTGGGGTTGGTTGCGTCAGAGCCCATAATACCACGGCGCGAACAGAGAGAAAGTTATCCATAGGATGATAATCAGCGGCCCGCCGACGTTCAAAAAATCTCGGAATTGATAGTGCCCTGGGCCCATGACCAAAAGGTTGGTCTGATATCCCATAGGTGTCGCGAAGGAGCAGTTTGCCGCGAAGATGACTGCATAGATGAAGATCATCGGGTCTACGCCGAGCTCCTGTGCCGTACCAGCGGCAATGGGGACGAAGAGAACCGCCGTGGCATTGTTGCTGAGCATATTGGTCATGATGGCAATCAGCAGGAAAAAGGCTGACAGTACAACTGCCGTCCCCGCGCCTTGAAACGCTGTGACAACAGCGTGCGCAAGGAAGCCAGCGCCCCCGGTAAATTGAAGGGACGCGCCCATGGCGAGTGCGGCACCAACCAGTAGGAAGATGCGTCGATCAACGGCGCGGGAGGCCTGCCGGATGTTGAGAACATCAAAAGCGATCATCCCTGCTGCACCTGCAAGGGCCGCAACCTCGATAGGTACAACGCCTGTAACGGCTGCCAGGATGCTCGCGCCAAAAATAATGCGCGCCCGCCAGGCTCGGCGGATGTCCGGGATTTCAGTCGCGGACCATTCCAATGGGATAACGTCTCTGTTAAGGCGCAGGCCCTGAACATCATCGGCTTCACCGAGGATCAAGAGCACATCACCATCCTCAAGGCGAATGTCGCTCATACGTGCGCGGATCATGCGACTGCGACGCTGAATGCCGAGCACGATGCACCCGGTCTCATGGCGAAAGCCGATCTGCTCAATGTTGCGGCCAATCATGCGGGATCCCGGTGCGACAACGGCTTCGACCAATGTGATCTTGCCGGACCCAGCCGGTGTTTCTTCGCCGTCATCAGCGTGAAGGGTCTCTTCCAGCATGCCGCGAAAAATGTTGGAGCTTGATTTGAGCGCGTCGGTGAGGCTTTGCCTGGTGGCTGCTAAGATGAGCGTGTCGCCTGGCTGTAGTGTTATCTCATCAAAAGGCGGAAGGATTGGGTGTTCGCCGCGCATGACCATGCGAACGGTCATTCCCTTCAGTGACGGAAACATTCCAGCGACCGCCGTCTCGCCTATGAGCGGGTGATTATAGGTGAGGTGGATCTGCGCAATGTATTGCTTGCCTGACCCGTGACCAAGTTCATCGGTCAGTCCTTCGCGTTTTGGCAAGATGCGGGGCGCAACAAACAACACGTAGACCATGCCGACGCTCGCCATAACGAGGCCCGGGATCGTAAAGTCAAAAAAGCCTATCTGACCAAGCCCGAGGCTTGCTGTGATACCTGCAGTGAGCAGGTTGGTTGATGAGCCGATAAGCGTGGTCATGCCGCCGAGGATACAGACGAAGCTCAACAACATCATGACCTGGCTGGCCTGTTTGCGCATCTGGGCTGCCAGCGTCACGAGGACTGGAATAAACATCACCGCCACAGGGGTGTTGTTCAAGAAGGCGCTGATGGTGGCCACAAAGAAAAGGGTGCCGATGAGGGTTGTTTTTGGTTTGCTGCCGCCAATAGAGGCAATCCACTGTGTTGGCGCCTCCATCGCGCCGGAGTGAAAGAGCCCTTGGCCGACGACAAGGAGCGATAACACCGCAACAAGTGCGGGATTGGCGAAGCCCGCTAATAGTTGGGCACTGGACAGAAGGTTCGTTCCGTCTGCGGCGATAACTGGGAACAAAGTGAAAAAAACCAGGAAGAACCCGATCACGAGCAAGGACGTCAACTCAAGTGTGAGTCGCTCGGTGCTATAGAGCGCGATCGCAGCAATGATGGCGCCAAAGGTGACCCACATCTGCCACGTCTCGGGGGCAAGTGCTTGCATTGATTAATGTTTGACCGTTGTTGCCGCGTTTCGTGAACCGGCATCATATCGCAATTTTGCGAACCGTCGCAGAGAATGATTGTGCCGATGAGATATTTTCTATTGTACAGCGCTTGTGCGGATAAACACCGATCCTGAGAAAAAGTCATGAAGGCAGCGTTTTCTTCTATTGAAAAGCGCAACAGCCAGCGACAAGCCAAATAGTGGGGTTGCTGTGATGTAGAACAGCAAGGTCTGTACGAATGCTTGAACATAGCCTGGGCGGAGGCCGTCCCATGTCCGCATTTCGATGCCTTGCCATTGCATGCCGGGTGTAGCCGAGCGCGAACCTCCAAGCGTCATTGTAAAGTAGGCAAAAAACAGGACGGGAGTGATCAGACCAAACCCCGGCCATAAGACACCGAGACTTAGGATCCCAAGGATGCCGAAAAGAATGGACGCGGCGAAGAATAGAACGGCAATGGCGGCGAGGTCAGCTAAGAAGGCAAGGATGCGAGAGCGCAATAAGCCTTTGAAAGCTTCTGGATTGTCGGCAGGGTTTGGTGCGCCTGCTGCGTTGAAGCTGTCTCTGATATAATCGCTCGACAGAAAATTGCCTCGAGAATTGCCTTGGGCGTCGTCCATTCAATTTTCTCCTGATGCCAAGAAGGCTGTCAGAGATATTTGGGGAGTTAGAGCGGTTTACGCAAGAGGTTGCTTAGCGCCCGAAACCTGGTGGGATCACAGGGGCTTCGTTCAGCAAGAGAATGCCGACGCGCCTGTTCGCGGGCAGATAGACATCTTCTGGGAAAAGCGGATCGGAATCTGCTTTGCCGGCAACTTCTGAGATTTGGTCCGACTTGATGCCGTTCATCTGCAAAATACGGCGGGTTGCATTCGCCCGGTCAGCGGTCAGTTCCCAGTTGGAGTAGCCTGGGATACCATCCAGCTGTGCCGCATCAGTGTGCCCGGTAATGACTAGTCTGTTGGGCAATTGCTGTATGACTTTTGCAACCTGCTCAAGAACCAGACGCGTGCGCTCATAGGGTTCTGCATGCCCTGGTGGGAACATGGAGCGACCATCCTGGTCTGTCAGTTGAATATGAAGCCCTTCAGGGGTTTCTTCGATAATGATGTTCCGTGACAGTTCAGCAAGTTCGGGAAGATCCTGCATAGACTGACGAAGGCTCGCGGCGGCACTCGCGAACTGGCTTTGGTCATTTGCAGCATTCTGATCTTTCTCGAGCGCAGAAGATTCAAAATCGGCGGTTCCGGGTGCTTCGCCATTCGATGAGTCTTTGCCGTCTGCACGGGCAGCTGTTCGCTGGTTTTCGGTTTCAGGACTCTTTGGCGCTGCTGGTGTTGAAATTGACATCATCACCTTTGGTGCAGACCCGGCCATGCGCGAACCGTCCACGTCAAACGCTGTACCGCCCATAACACCGCCAGCGCCCGAGGTGGAGCGGCTGACACTTGCGGGAGCGAAATAGTCGGCGAGACCCTGTTTCTGTTCGGGTGTTGTCATGGAAATCAGCCACATCAACAAGAAGAACGCCATCATCGCGGTGACGAAGTCAGCGTAGGCAATTTTCCACGCGCCACCATGGTGGGCATGAGCCGCTTTCTTCACCTTCTTGATGATGATGGGTTGTTCGTTCATCGACATGGTGGGCTACAACTTAGCTTGTGGGTATGGTGAGGTTACCGGTCGACTCTTCAACTTCAGCGAAGGTCGGACGGTAAGGGGTCATCACTGCCTTGCGAGCGAACTCGACCGAGACCGCCGGTGCATAGCCATTCATATGGGCGAGCAAGCCTGCCTTCATGGAGAGGAGATATTTGCTTTCTGCTTCATAGGCAGCTTTGAGGAAACTCGCCATTGGGGAGAAGAAACCATAGGCAACAAACACGCCAAAGAACGTTCCGACAAGCGCGCCGCCAATCAAGTGCCCCAGAATTTCCGGCGGCTGGTCGATGGAGCCCATGGTCTTGATCACACCCAACACAGCGGCAACAATGCCGAGGGCGGGGGTACCGTCGCCAAGTGCCTGCATGGAACCAACGGCAAGTTCCTGTTCCTGATGGTGCGTTTCGAGTTCCTCATCCATCAGCGCTTCAAGCTCGTGAGCGTTTTCCGTGCCCAGCGTAATCATGCGCAGGTAGTCGCACATAAATTCTACGGCGTGGTGGTCGGACGCAAAGATGGGAAACTGGTTGAAGATATCGGACCCGTGCGGATCTTCGATATGGGCCTCAAGTGCGAGGGACCCTTTTGCTTTAGCCAGTTTGAATAGCGTGAATTGCAGACCGAGCAGTTCCAGGAAAGCTTCCTTGGAATATTTGGAACCTTTAAACATGGTGCCGAAGATGCTGCCCATGTTTTTCAGAACACTGCTGGGGTTGCCAATGATGAAGGCGCCGACTGCGGCTCCCAGAATGATGACAAATTCAAATGGCTGCCAGAGCACGCCCAGCTTGCCGCCCATAGCGGCATAACCGCCAAACACGCAGAGACAAACTACTATAACACCTACAATCAGCTGCATCGCGAGACCGCCCTTACCTGTGATCCAGTCACGCCACTACAAGCCCATTACGTAGCAGCCATCCTGGCCAACACTTTTCGAGGCTCATTTTGCTCAGGCATTGTTAATATGGTGTTGAAAGAACGTTGCCTGAGACTGCGTTTGTTGACTCAATTGAGGTAATACTCATTAACCCGCTCAATCTGGTGGGTTGCGCAGCATTTACTGCTTGCCTAAAAGGGTTCAGGTGAATTGCTTCACCAATCGGAAATGTCTGTTAAGAAATCGATACTGCATTGGAAAACCAGATGATCACCTTTGATAGTCGCTCCTTTCGCAACGCTCTCGGAGAATTTGCGACCGGCGTTGCCATTGTGACGACTCAGGTCGGGGACGATGCCCCTATTGGAATTACGGTCAATTCATTTTCCTCAGTGTCGCTCGAACCGCCGCTGGTTTTGTGGTGTCTCGACAAAGGGTCGGACCGGCTTGACGTATTTGAGAAATGTCAGGGCTTTACGATCAATATCCTCGCGGCTGTGCAGCAGGAGCTCTCAAACCGCATGTCGCGCTCTGGGCAACCATATCTGGATGGTGTTCCGGTTGACGAAGGTGTGAACGGCTGTCCGTATCTATCCGAGGCATTGGCGACGTTTGAATGTGACGTTCATGCCCGTCATGACGCGGGCGATCACATCATCATGGTTGGACGGGTGACGTCGTTCCAGCAGCCGTGCGCAGAGACTCCATTAATCTATCATCGCGGGAGCTATCGCTCGCTTGCCACTTAATTGGCCACCTAATCAGGCGTTCGGTCTGGTGGAGGCGTGGGTGTCATTGCCTTAAGGTTGTCGCGCATGAGGCGCATATTGCTGAGAAACTGTCGATATTCATCGGCGTCAATTCCCTCGATAATGCCTTTGTGCATATCTTTGACAATGTCTTCGCCGCCGGTTCTCAGTTCATGGAGGATGGGCGTTAGGAAAATGCACTTTGCGCGACCATCCTGCGGATGAGGTCTGCGTTCAACCAAGCCAATTTCTTCCAGTTCTGAAATGTAGATACCGGCGGACACTTTGTGGATTCCCAATGCGTCAGCGAGTTCGGTTTGTGTCATCCCGTCGGTTTTCAACAGCGTCAAGATTACTCGCGTCTGGTTTCGACTGAGACCGCTGCGGCTGTCATAATTGTGTTGCAGCAGCGCGCCTACTTCTGAAAATAGATCAATGAAGTAGAAGGGATCTAATTCATCGCGGTCTGTATCTTGATTAACCATCTGGCTCTTAGGGCTCGTTGTTCTCTGGCGCGGTCTCATAACGACAAAACTAACGCGCCGTTTTGGTTGGTATTCAGATTCTCGTCTTTTGTCTAAGTGATTGCACTCTGAAAATTGATCCGCTGCGATCTCAAATCCGGGTTGACGTCGGCGCCTTTCCGGTGTTCTAGTAAAATCACGTTACTAATTGTTGAGCCCGATAGCAATCGGGGTGTTTGGGGGAGTGATTTCGGTGGCCGATGAGGAAAGTGTCGTAAGTGAGGAAACAGCTGCTGGCGTGGACGCAGCGGCCGATGCAGGAGGGGAAGCAGCACAGGAAGGTGTGGAAGCACTAAACGGACTTGATGCGGCCGCCGCCGCCGGGACAGATAGTGGTATCTGGGAGCTTATTCCCCTGGTGGATAAAGGTGGCCCCATCGTGGTCATCTTGCTCTGCCTGTCTGTTCTGTCTCTCGCGATTATTTTGCTCAAAGTGTTTCAGTTCTGGCGCGCAGGCTTGACCCGTCGTGCCTTCATTGATGTCGTTATCGATAAAATCAAATCTGGTGACAGGGACGGCGCTGTGGCGGTTCTCCGCAAGACGCGCTCGCCCGTGGCCCGCACATTGTTGGCTGGCGTTGAAGGTGCACAGAATGGCGGAAGCGCAGAAGAAGAGATCGCTCGCGTTGGCGGCAATGAATTGGGCGGCTTACAGAGCTATTTCCGCTGGCTTGAAGTGATCGGGAATATTTCGCCTCTGCTCGGCCTTCTTGGCACCGTAGTCGGGATGATCAACGCGTTCCAACAATTGCAACTGGCGGGCAATAAAGTTGATCCGGCTATCCTGTCGGGCGGGATCTGGGTGGCGTTGTTGACGACTGCTGTTGGTCTTGCGGTGGCCATCCCGGCTATTGCGTCTCTGAATCTATTGGAGAGCCGGGTTGATGTGGCGCGCTTAACATTGCGTGATGCGTCCTCAAGGTTGCTTGCAGCCCTTAAATCTGCCTAAGGCGGTTTGCCATGTTTGATGAAGCAATCCACAAAAAGAGGATCGTGAGTTTAACCCCACTTATCGATGTGGTGTTTCTGCTCTTGATCTTTTTCATGCTGGCGAGCTCCTTTTTGCAGACCCAGTCGATCGCCGTTCTCACGCCGGCGCCAGATCCGGAAGAGGTCGAGACCGATCGTCATGTGGTTGAGGTCTGGGTTCTGGCAGACGGCAGTCTGCGGCTCGACGGAGAACCGATTGCGCCTGAAGCGTTGAGTGAAGGCATTCGGACCAATCTCGGCGGTGATCCTGAGGCCGTTGTTTCAATTTTGGCAGAAAACGGGTCCGCAGTGCAGCCGCTGATTTCATCGATTGAAGCTGCCCGCAATGGCGGCGCCCAGTCCATTGGAACATCGCGAGTGGAGAGTTTGAGGTAATGATCGAATTCGAAGAGCCTCCTCAGCGTCGGCCGTATGAATCGGTTGTACCTCTCATCAATGTGGTCTTCCTCCTGCTGATCTTTTTCCTGCTGGCCGGCACGTTGCAGCCAACCGACGATATAGATGTTGATCTGCCTGTTGGGCAGGTGGATGACAAGCGGGCATCTGAGGACTTGATCCTTTATGTAGAGGCTGATGGGTTTGTTTATCTGGGCGACCGTGTCATGGGCGCTGATCTTGCTGCCTATGCGTTGCGCGATTTCCTGGATGAACAGGGCATTTATGACGTCTCTATCAAGGCAGATGAGAATGCACCGGCCCATGAGTTGATTAAGCTCATGGAAGGCCTTCGAAACGTCGGCGTGCGGGAAGTAAACCTTGTGACGGAGCAATCCGAATGAGTGTAGCTGAGTCAGATCAGTTAAGTGGATTTGAGGCGCCGCGCCTTCGCACAGTATTGCTCTGGTCGGTTGGCCTTCATCTATTGGTGCTGGTCTATTTTTTGTTGGGTGGCGGGATTTTTGGGTCAGAGGGACCCGGAAACGGCGACGCCTTAACCTTCCAACTGGCTGCAGGGCTCGACAATAATGACGATGCTGCGGCCCAGATTGACGGGTCAGATCAGCAGACACCAACATTCGCGGACGCGGACATCGACCCGGTTCCCGAACCGACGCCGGAACCTGAACCGAAACCCGAACCAAAACCTGAAGTGAAACCTGAGCCTAAACCCCAGGTTACAGAGCAACTTCCAACGCGGCGCAATGAAGATGTGCAGCCTCAACAGGCGGCAACCACGCAGCAGCGCGGAGAAGAAGAGATCGCGACGCCCGGCGGATCTACTGGCATTGTGGGATACGATCACTATGGTGGTGGCGGCGATCTGGAAGAAACAATTCGAAATCGCCCTGGTAACTCACTCACAGGTAATGCGATCAGTGCGCGTCTGACCGGTCAAACGCTTTTTCTCGAGATGGGCCGTCTGGATATTCAGGGCGGCAACCGTCTTACCAATGTTGAGATTCAGCTCAATGCGGACGGCACAAGCCGTGTGAAGCTCATTTATTACCACTACAAGACCTACCATCGGGAACACTCATCTACTCGCTCAAAGCGGGGTAGTGGTCGTTGGTGGATTGAAGGCAACCGCTGGTGCCATCAATCAGAAATCATCTCATATGGCACCAAGGACTGCTATGACATGAACCTTGATGGGTCTGTCTTGCGCCTTTACTACGCGGAGTGTCTGCGGAACTCGTCCCCTCACTGCAAGTCGTATCGTTTGGCGGGTGAAGGCTCTATTCGCTAGTGCTTACGGGGCGGGAGTCAGTACCATGCTGGATTTGGCAGTGATGGAGGTGCGGTCTGTTCTGATGGTGATGCTTCCGCCCTCTGCCCAATTGGTTGCCAGGTGATCAAAGTCTGAGGAAAAAGGATTGCCCGACTGGCCTGTTGAAATCATGTAGCGCGATGCATCGAGGTCTGCGAGGTCATACACGGCGCGGTAACCTGCGGCATGGATGTTGTCAAACGGATTGCTTGATCCGATGGAATGCTGTCCGCGATTGATGGTGTGGTTGCCGCCGGATGAAGGGCGGGCAATTGTCAGCGCATCGCCGAGCAGCGGCAAGAATGATCCCGGTATGTGCCGGTTTACGACAGGATGGGCTTCATCCCATCTCCAGGCATTCAAATTGTCGCCAAATCGTTCTTTCGAGTCGGTAAGGGCTTTTGTGAGAGCCTCGTCCACGAGGTCGGAACAGGTTTCTTCAACGTCTAGTGTTGTGGTGTTGTCGCACCAGGCTTCTTTGCCCTCAAAGTTTGTCAGAACCTGTTCCATGAATACGGGGTGGAATCGCCAGCGAGACGCGAACTCGTCTTGCAGCTCATCAGCATAGACAAGGCGGGTCAATTCCCGCATCCAGCTGAGGAAGAGGATCGGTTCCGCCCTGTCCCCGTCCATTTTGTGGTCCCACTCGGCAAGGCGCGCCCGCACCGCTGCGGTCTCCGGCGTATCTGCTGCGATGTTGAGAAGCATCGGCGCAAACTTGGCGGCGAAGCTTGAGCCATTATCCATCAACATCACATTGAAACTATCGACTGTGTGTTTATTGGATCCTGCTAACAATTCTTCGATCCGCTCAGCGCGGTATGGCAGGTCCCATTGTTTGGTGATGGAATAGGGATAGGCATCAGAGACGATCTTATTGTTCGCGGTGATGATCTTACCACTGGGCGGATTGAAGGTTTGCGGCAGTCCTTCAAAAGGGATTGTGCCGGTCCAGTTGTTGTCTGCTTTCCAGCCTGGTGTGGGGATGAGCCCCAAGGTTTCATGGGCGGCATTGCGCACAGGGATCTGTGCGGGGGCAATGAACCCAATTTCTCCCTCGACGTTGGCAAAAACCATATTCTGCATCGGCGCCACGTAAGAGCGAAGAGCGTTCCGAAACTCGTCGAAATTTTGGGCCTTGGTGATGTTGTGACCCGCCTCAATCGTGAGGTCTGGGCTGGCAAATGCGGTCCAGGAGAGAGCCAGGACATGGCCTTCCTCGATGAGTTCGTCTGCGCCAAAAAAGTCGGACGGGAGGACCGGGCCGTTTCTGGTTGAGCGCACGGTGAATATCTCATCATCGCCGAAGCGCACCTTGATGATTTCCGTTCGCTCCTCAAAAGTCTCATACCCATCGGGTGTCAGATATTCGTTCGGGTTTTCCGGGTTCAGCTTTTCGACATAAAGATCCTGCGTATCTGGACCGGTATTCGTATAGCCCCAGGCGATATGATCGTTACGCCCAAGCACGACACTTGGAACGCCTGCGATTGTGCCGCCGACGACATTTCGGTCCGGGTAGGCGAGGTGGGCGAGGTACCAGATTGAGGGAGCCAGCATGCCGAGGTGAGGATCATTGGCGAGCAAAGGCTTGCCACTTGCTGTGTGGCTGCCATCCACTACCCAATTGTTAGACGCGCCTTTTGGGCCAATGTCGGGGATCGAAGCTGCGGCTTCTCGGATCGGCGTATCTGCATAGAGGCTCGCCAGGTCAGGCAGGGCCACAGGCCCGTCTCCCGGATAGGGCGGGAAGAAGGCCGCCAGCTGGTCTGTCGTCAGTACCTCTGCCAAACGGGCGCGTGAGAGCTCTCGTGTGGCATTGCCAGAGAGGCCAAGCGCCAAAAGTTTAATCATCACGACAGAATCTGCCGCGACCCAGGGCTCAGGGGAATGTGCCATGAAGAGGAATTCTGGCGGCAGGGGGATTTCGCGTTGTTCTAAATAAGAATTCACACCTGCAGCATAGGCCTCAAGCAGAGATTGGGTTTCTGGGGCGAGATCGGGAACCGTTGCCTGGGCCTGCCCATAGAGATCAAGGGTGCGGAGATAGCGGTCAGCTGGCAGGGCGAAACTCCCCAGCAGTTCGGCCAAGCGTCCCTGACCAACACGGCGGAAAAGCTCCATCTGCCAGAGCCGGTCTTGGGCATGGGTTACGCCGAGTCCAAAGGCGACATCTTCCTCACTGGTTCCGAAGATATGGGGCACGCTGTTTTCATCGCGGATGATTTCAACAGGGGCTTGGAGACCAGCCAGTTGAAGGTTACCGTCATGAGCGTCGACCGACTGGCGGGCAGCACCATACCGGTCCATGAGAAGGAGGCCGATCACGGTGATCAGCGCCAATAAGGCAATTCCTGCCCATTTCCCGAATTTCAGTGCTGTGCTCATGTTTCTTGTCTTCTCTACTCTCGGGCGGCTGTTTTGCGTTATGAGGTGCGTGTCCGGTACAAAGGTGCCCAAACATCAGAATAAGGGCAAAAACAGTGGGCGTGGATAAATCAGTCGCATTTATTGGACTTGGCGTAATGGGTTACCCGATGGCGGGTCATTTAAGCCAAATGGGTCATTCTGTGACCGTCTTCAACCGCACGACCTCCGTGGCTGAAAAGTGGGTGGCCCAGCATGGCGGCGCTCGAGCATCCACGCCAGCCGATGCTGCCAAGGGCGCTGATTTTGTCTTTTGCTGCGTCGGTAATGATGATGACCTGCGAGGTGTCACACTTGGAGGCGAAGGCGCATTCGCAGGAATGGCTGCAGGTGCCGTATTTGTGGATCACACGACGGCTTCTGCCGGCGTTGCCCGGGAGCTTGCGGAAATTGGCCAAGAGCGGGGCATCAGCATTCTTGATGCGCCGGTCTCTGGCGGTCAGGCGGGAGCAGAAAATGGGGCACTGACGGTGATGGTTGGCGGCGAAGAGGCGGTCTTCAACAAAGCTCAGCCGCTGATTGATTGTTTCGCGAAGTCGGTGCGTTTGATGGGCCCTGCTGGGGCCGGGCAACTCACCAAGATGGTCAATCAGATCTGTATTGCCGGGCTCGTGCAAAGCCTGTCGGAGGGTATCCAATTCGCCGAGAATGCCGGGCTTGATGCCGCCGCAGTGATTGATGTGATTTCAAAAGGGGCAGCGCAATCCTGGCAGATGGAAAACCGCTTCGAGACCATGATCGCAGGTGAGTTTGAGCATGGGTTTGCAGTTGATTGGATGCGCAAGGATCTGGCCATCTGTCTGGAAGAGGCGCGCCGCAATGGCTCGCAGCTGCCCGTGGCGGCACTGGTGGATCAGTTCTACGCGGACGTTCAAGACGCGGGCGGAAACCGATGGGACACGTCCAGTCTGATTGCGCGTTTGAAGCGCACTTAGGGCTTAGGCGCCCACGATTTACTTCTCTGCCAGAAGCTTTGCCGCGTCCATGGCGAAGTAGGAAAGCACACCATCGGCGCCGGCGCGTTTGAATGCAGTCAATGCCTCAAGGATCACCCGGTCGCGGTCCAGCCAGCCCCGCTCAATGCTGCCTGCCAGCATCGAATATTCACCGGAAACCTGATAGGCGAAAGTCGGAAAGCCGAATTCCTGCTTCACCCGCGTGACGATATCGAGATACGGCATGCCGGGTTTGACCATGACGAAGTCAGCGCCTTCTGCGATGTCGAGGGCAACTTCGCGCAGCGCTTCGTCTGAGTTGGCTGGGTCCATCTGATAGGTCCGCTTGTCGCCTTTGAGAGCACCCGTTGAGCCGATGGCATCGCGGAAGGGACCGTAAAAGGCCGATGCGTATTTTGCGGCATAGGCCATGATTTGCGTGTTTGTGTGACCGGCGGCTTCAAGGCCCTCGCGGATCGCAGCGACCCGTCCATCCATCATGTCTGACGGGGCGATGATGTCGCAACCAGCCTCTACTTGCACCAGCGACTGTTTCACGAGGATCTTGACGGTCTCGTCGTTGAGGATCACGTCGCCATCCATAACGCCGTCATGGCCGTGGCTGGTATAGGGATCGAGGGCCACATCACAGAGAATGCCAATATTCGGCACGGCCTGCTTGATGGCGCGCACCGTGCGGCAGACGAGGTTGTCAGGGTCCATTGCCAGGTCACCACCAGGTGTCCGACCTTCCGCATCGGTGTAGGGGAAGAGGGCGATGACGGGGATGCCAATTTCTGCCGCGGCTTCTGCTGATTTCACCACTTCGTCAATCGACTGGCGATCGACGCCGGGCATGGTGGAGATAGCTTCTCTGCCGGATCCCTCAAAAACAAAGAGCGGCCAGATCAGATCGTCTATGCTGAGCCTGTTTTCCGACACAAGACGCCTCGACCAATCGCTGTGGCGGTTGCGGCGCATACGGGTGCTGGGGAATGTCGGATTTGTGGGCACGGGCTCAGGCTCTCAATTCTTATTATGGTGGTTCTGTCATATCGGGTGGGGGGCAAGCTGGCAACATTCCGTAGGGTCCGCTTTGTGAGAAAAGGCTTGTTTGACAGGGGATTACCGGGCTTTTATCACCCGGAGAACGAGATGCGTGCTTTGACTACGTATCCTAAAGGGAGGTGTCGCTTTGCAGTTTGATTTGTCAGAGGAACAGCAGGCGTTTCAGGACGTCGCGCGCGGGTTTGCCCAGGATGAGCTGGCGCCTTTTGCCGCTGAGTGGGACAGGGAAGCCATCTTCCCGGTTGAAACCATGCGCAGGGCCGCAGCGCTAGGCTTTGCCGGGATTTACGTGCGCGAAGATGTGGGGGGATCGGCCCTCACCCGACTTGATGCGGCGCTGATCTTTGAAGCGCTGTCAGCTGGGTGCACGTCCACAGCTGCCTATATGTCGATCCACAATATGGCGTCCTGGATGATCGATCGCTTCGGCTCCGACGAGCAGCGCTCCAAGTGGCTGCCGGATCTCACTTCCATGGCCAAAATCGCAAGCTACTGCCTGACAGAACCTGGTTCCGGTTCAGATGCGGCGTCCCTCAGGACGAAAGCGGTCAGAGACGGAGATCACTATGTTCTGAATGGCTCTAAGGCTTTCATCTCCGGAAGTGGTACCTCTGATGTCTATGTCTGCATGGTGCGCACCGGCGAGGATGGGCCCAAAGGGGTGTCCTGTCTGGTCGTTGAAAAAGGGACGCCAGGGCTCTCCTTTGGTGCGACCGAAAGAAAGATGGGCTGGAACAGTCAGCCGACCGCTGCCGTCATTTTCGAAGACGCCCATGTTCCTGTTGAGAACCTTATTGGGGAAGAGGGTCAGGGCTTCAAAATCGCGATGATGGGGCTTGATGGCGGTCGCCTTAATATTGGCGCTTGTTCTCTGGGGACGGCACAGGCAGCGCTCGAGACCGCCAAAGCCTATATGCAGGAACGCAAACAGTTCGGTCGCCCGCTCGCCGACTTCCAAGCGCTTCAGTTCAAGCTCGCAGATATGGCAACAGAGCTCGAAGCTGCGCGTCTGCTGCTTTATCAAGCCGCAGTGAAGGTAGATGCCAAAGCACCAGATGCCACGATGCAGGCGGCTATGGCAAAACGGTTTGCGACCGACACCGGCTTTAATGTCGTCAATGAAGCGCTGCAGATTCACGGCGGGTATGGCTACCTCAAGGACTATCCGCTTGAGCGACATTTGCGGGATGTGCGCGTCCATCAGATCCTGGAAGGGACCAATGAAATTATGCGCGTCATCATCGCGCGTGAGATGTTGAAAGACTGAAGACCGAAATGAGTGACGAACCGGAAATTCTGTTTGAGCAACGCGGGCCCATTGGTCTTGTAACTCTCAATCGCCCAAAAGTGCTGAATGCGCTTACCTATAATATGGTGAAGCAGCTTCATCCCCAGCTTGAGCAATGGGCCGAAGATGACACCATCACTGCTGTTGTCATTCAGGCAGCAGGCGAAAAGGCTTTCTGTGCTGGCGGTGATATTCGAGTGCTTCATGATCAGGGGAAAGTTGGTTCACCTGAAGTGATCAACTTCTACCGCGATGAATACCGGCTCAATCGTTACATTAAACGCTATCCAAAGCCCTATGTGGCGCTCATGAGCGGGATCAATATGGGCGGCGGTGTCGGGGTGTCAGTGAACGGTAGTCACCGCGTTGCTTCTGAACGTCTGACCTTTGCCATGCCTGAGACGGGCATTGGTTTGTTCCCGGATGTTGGTGGCACCTATTTTCTGCCACGCTGTCCAGGTGAGATTGGCATGTATCTGGGGCTTACGGGCGCGCGCCTGAAAGTGGCCGATGCCGTCTATGCGGGGATCGCAGATGCGTTCGTGCCAGCAGACAGACATGAAGCGCTTCTTACCCGGCTTGTCGAAGGCGAATCCGTGGATGCCGTGATCGCTGCAGAAGCACAGGCAACTGATGGGGCGCCCCTGGCTGAAATGCAGGGCCCTATCGATGCCGCTTTCAGCGCTGATTGCGTGGATGCCATTCTGCAGCGATTGGACACTGATGGTGGTGAATGGGCGACAAAAACAGCTGAAACCATTCGATCCAAGTCACCTCTGTCAACGCGGGTTGCCTATGGGCAAATTCGTGCAGGCGCGGAGCTTGATTTCGAAGATTGCATGTCGCTCGAATTTCGACTGACAAACAGGTTCATGGCTGCCCCTGACTTTTACGAAGGGGTGCGGGCTGTGGTGATTGATAAAGATCAGGCGCCAAAATGGCGACCTGCATCTCTGAGCGCTGTGACAGACGATCAGGTGGCGGGTTATTTTGCGTCACTTGGCGAGAATGAGCTGACGTTCGACTGAATTTAATTCCGGGAGGCAAGAGATGGCGAAGATTGGATTTATCGGGCTGGGCAATATGGGCGGGCCGATGGCGCAAAACCTTATCAAGGCTGGGCATGATCTGACGGTTTTCGACCTGTCGGCTGACGCGGTCAAAAAGGCGATGGATGCTGGTGCCTCTGCCGTGAACTCTTCGTCTGATGTCGCTCGCGGCGTTGACGCCGTTGTGACAATGCTTCCCGCCGGTGCGCATGTGTCGTCTGTCTATCTGGGTGATGATGGTCTTCTTGCGGCGGCTGACAAAGGGACATTGTTCATCGACTCCTCAACAATTGATGTCACAACAGCGCGCATTGTCATCTCTGAAGCGCAGGCCGCAGGCATGAAAATGATCGACGCGCCTGTGTCGGGAGGGGTCGGCGGAGCGGAAGCTGGGACATTGACCTTTATGGCCGGGGGTGAAGAAGCAGCCTTTGCGGCAGCAAAGCCCTATCTCGACATTATGGGGCAAAACATTTTTCACGCAGGCGCAGCCGGCAACGGTCAGGTCGCTAAGGTCTGCAACAATATGCTCCTGGGCATTTCCATGATCGGTGTATCTGAAGCATTTGTGCTCGCTGAAAAGCTGGGCCTCGATGGCCAGACCCTGTTCGATATTTCTTCAACGGCATCGGGCCAGTGTTGGTCCATGACGTCCTATTGTCCGGTACCAGGCCCGGTCCCGAGTTCACCAGCAAACCGGGATTATCAAGCAGGATTTACCGCAGGCATGATGTTGAAGGATCTGCGTCTTGCGCAGGAGGCAGCCCAAAGTGCCAAGGCCGCAACTCCGCTTGGGGCTCAGGCAGCAGCTCTCTACAGCCTCATGGAGTCTAGTGGGAACGAGCAGGTCGATTTTTCGGGCATTATCAAACTGCTAAAGGGCGACCTTTAGGTCCATTGCACCTGATTTGGTTTGGACCGCCTTAACCAGGGCTTAGGGTGTAGTCGTTAGCTTACTACTCGCATAACGCGAGGAGAAAAATAATGACCCCAACCGAAATCGGACTTGTTCAAGGATCGTTTCAAGCCGTTAAGCCCATTGCGGATAAAGCCGCTGAACTCTTCTATGGCCGTCTGTTCGAGATCGCGCCTGAGGTAAAGCCGCTTTTTTCAGGAGATATGGAAGAGCAAGGGCGCAAGCTCATGAAAACGCTCACAATCGCTGTTGCGGGTCTCAACGACCTTAATTCCCTGGTGCCTGTTGTGCAGAGGCTTGGGCAGGGACATGTGGCCTTTGGTGTTAAGCCGGAGCACTACGACAAGGTTGGTGCGGCACTCTTGTGGACTTTGGAACAGGGGCTAGGTGAGGCTTATACGCCGGAAGTTGATGCTGCTTGGAAACATACTTACCAAATCCTTTCCGACACAATGATAGGTGCAGCCTACGGTCAAGCCGCTGAATGATCGATCTGTAGGGAAAACATCCCCAAATTTAGGCCAAATTTGAGGTTCTGATTAAGCCACCATTAGGACGCCGCTTGTAGTGTGGCATTTATGGGTTTGCGGCGATCTGAGTTTGAGGTTGCTGCGAGAGCGGATTTGTAGAGGTTTGTTCCATGAGTGCGATGATCGAAGAAGCAGAAACAAGTGAGCCAAGGAGTGCTTCCCCCGAAGCGCGAGAGGCTTATCTGACGGCGCTGACATTTGTTGAGCGGCTTCACCGTCGTTTGCTGGATGTGATCAAGGATGAACTTGATCGTAGTGGCAATGTTGAAATCAACAGCGTGCAGGCGCTGCTTTTGTTCAATATTGGTGATCAGGAGATGACTGCTGGTGAGTTGCGGTCACGGGGTCACTACCTCGGATCGAATGTTTCCTACAATCTGAAAAAGCTTGTGGAAGCCGGCTACATCAATCATCAGCGTTCAGAAATGGACCGCCGATCGGTACGCGTTCGCCTGACTCAAAAAGGCCGGGAAATCTGCGATACGATCGATACGCTTTATAACCGTCACATCGATACGATTTCTGAAGTCGGTGATGTGAGTCAGGAAGAGCTTCAGGTGATCAACAAAACCCTGAATAAACTCGAACGCTTCTGGACTGATCAGATCCGTTTCCGCCTCTAACCCGGATCGCTGAAGAACTTATTTGTGCCGTTTCCATGAAGGTGGGAGCGGCACAAATGCGTTTACGGACTGCTGGTAATCAACATATTCGGGTTTTGCTCGGGCCATGCGGCGTTCTAACAGGGCGACGCCGGAAACACGAAGTAACAAGAAGGTCATGATGGCCGGGCTTGCAATCGTGAAGATCCCGTAGGGCGCATCTAAGGCGATGAGAAAGAAACCCCACCACATGCAGGCGTTGCCGAAATAGTTCGGATGCCTGCTCCACGACCAGAGGCCGAGAGACATGATCTTACCCTGATTGGCGGGGGTGGCTTTGAAGTCTCTCAATTGTGCATCGGCTAAGGCTTCGATCACAAAGCCAAGCGTAAAGACGACACAACCGAGTGCTGTGAAATAGCCGAAGGATGCACCAGCACTTTGAGAGATGCCGATTTGGAGTGGCATGGAGACCAGCCACATGAGGCCACCCTGAAGACCATAGACGGTGATGAGCGAGCGCCTGCCGAATGACGGGCCGGCCTTCTTGCGCATAGCGATGTAGCGTGCATCCTCTTTTCGACCATGCGACAGCCATCGGCCGGCCAGATGTGTGCCAAGGCGAATGGACCATAAACACGCAAAGGCAGTGAGAAGGAGCCCAGACGGGCCGGGTGCTTCGGTAAGGATAAAGGTTGTAAGCGCGACGATGCCAAATCCCGGTCCCCAGAAGATGTCGATGATACTGGCATCGCGAATCCTGATACTCACGCACCAGAGAGCGAACAGACTGATGGCTATCACGGCTAAATTTATTATCAGTATTTGCGACATATACTGGATTTACCCTTTTTCTGTAGGGGCTATTAATAAGTGAAACATGGCCTCTAACTTGCGTTCATCATGGCAAACTGTTGCCGAACAACCAAAAACTGTCTCAAAGAGGCAATTTACCTTATTTGTGCTTTGACTCTGGTGTGCCGAAAATGAACGCTAACAGACGTAAATTCGAGACAGGCCGCGGGGGCAGCGCTGTGACACATGTCGCAAAGACATCTTTCGACTATCTGATGCTGGCTGCGAGCGCTGTTTTTGTGGGCGTAGTTGTCTTCTTTGCCTCACCTGTGTCAGCCGAAGATGCGTTTAACCCATGGGAGCAACAGTGGGTTGATCCCTGGAATCCAAGTTCTGAAGCTCTCATTCCAGATACGCCTACCTCGCTTTCAAGTGTGCCCACGCTCGGGGACGCGGGCTTCTGGCCAGTACTACGCGCCATGTCCATGTACGAACAGATCCAAGAGTGGGGTGGATGGAAGCCGATCCCTCGTGGTGAGAAAATCGAATTGGGCGACCGCGACGATCGGGTTCCCCTTATTCGTGAACGTCTTGTGGCGACGGGCGACTTGGCGATCTCAGGCGGAGATCCCGCTGTCTATGACGAACATGTTTACGAGGGCACGCGTCGTTTCCAAAGCCGCCATGGTCTGGCACCAGATGGTGTGATTGGCCCAAATACAATCGACACGATGAATGTGCCCGTGTCGAAGCGGATCAAGCAGCTGGCGATCAATCTTCAGCGGTTGAACGAAGTGTCAGAGTCGCTCGGACGTCGCTATGTGTTTGTGAACATTGCGGGCCAAGAGGTTGAAGCGGTTACTGATGGACGGGTCGACCTTCGCCGTCGCGTCATTGTTGGTAAAGAAGACCGGCAAACGCCGGAGATCACCAGTGAAATCACTTTTCTTGCATTCAATCCTTATTGGCATGTTCCCCGGAGCATTGCTGAAAAGGATCTGATCCCTAAAGCACGTCGCAACCCTGCCTATTTTGAGAGGCTGGGCATTCGTGTTTATCGTGGTGGCCGTGAGGTCAGCGCGCGTTCGGTCAATTGGTACCGGACAGGTGCGAACGATGTGAGACTGCGTCAGGACCCAAGCCCAAGAAATTCGCTGGGTACGGTGAAGATCCATTTCAACAACCCTTATGCGGTCTACCTTCACGATACGCCATCTAAGAGCCTGTTCGGCCGTACAGCACGGACCTATAGCTCTGGCTGTGTTCGGGTTGAAGATGTGCACGACCTGTCAGCGTGGTTATTGAGCGAAACGGAAGGGTGGGATCGGGCACGTGTAGACGGCGTGGTCAACGACCGCAATCGTCGCGACGTGCGCCTGGCAGAGTCTGTCCCTGTTTATCTGCTGTACCTGACCGCCTGGGTAGATGACAGCGGGGTCGTGAATTTCCGCGACGATGTCTACGATATCGACCGGCGGGTGCGGACGTCTTCGCTCACCAGATAAGCCCAGTATTCTAGGGGCTTTCAATCTGCTTTGGATGAACTAGATTCTATTCCAAGCGGAGTTAGAAAAAATGGCGCGACCAGCAAAGTATCCCTACCTAGAGTTTGACGGTGTTCTGGCATTTGCACACAGAGGTGGAACAAGCACCCACCCTGAGAACACGTTGCCCGCTTTCCAACATGCTATCGACCTTGGATATCGCTATCTGGAAACAGATGTTCATTCGACGCGCGACGGTGTGCTGCTGGCTTTTCATGATGAGGAGCTGGACCGTGTCACCGATATGACCGGTCGTATCGCCGAGATGGACTATGCAGATGTCGCGAAGGCTCTCATTGATGGGAAAGAACCCATACCGCTGTTTGCTGAGTTGTTGACCAGTTGGCCAGAGGCCCGGTTCAATATCGATCCGAAGCAGGACAATGCGGCTGAGCCATTGGTGAAAGTGCTTCAGGATGCCAATGCCCTAGACCGTGTATGTGTGACCTCATTCTCCGACAAGCGCACCGTTGGGATCAGGGAAATATTGGGGCCGCGCCTGTGTACGGGGCTTGGACCGCTCGGTACGACCAGGATGCGGTTTTCGAGCCTATCGGGCCCGTTCTCGCGCATTTGGGGCCGTTTCACGCAGGGGTGTCTGCAAATTCCCACGCATCAGTTTGGTGTTCGCTTGGTGGACCGCCGTCTGATCGAGCATGCCCATGAGCGGGGTCTTCAGGTGCATGTGTGGACGATAGATGATCCAGATGAAATGAGACGCTTGCTCGACTTGGGTGTCGACGGGGTGATGACAGATCGTCCTGAAGTGCTTAAATCTGTTCTGGAAGAGCGGGCGGACTGGCACTAAACGACTGGTTCTAGTTTTTGGTGACATTTTCTGCGACAATTCGCGAGTGGCGCTGACAGCAGAAATCTGCAGATTTCCTTGAGTGCTGGAACGCGTTAACGGACTATAAACCATAAACAACCACTCTTCCTATGGTGGTATGCTGGTTTGTGGGCAACTAGAAGTGGAATAGACGATGGACTACGAAGGCAAGCTGTCGGAAGCGTTGACCTCGCTGCGGAACGAGGGCCGATACCGGGTTTTTGCAGATATTGTGCGCCATCGCGGAAGCTTTCCTCGTGCAACCTTTCACGCGCCAGAGGGCGAGAAAGAGATCGTTGTCTGGTGCTCAAACGACTATCTGGGAATGGGCCAAAATGAGCTCGTAACCACAGCGATGCATGAAGCTGTTGACCTTGTGGGTGCGGGTTCTGGCGGCACGCGCAATATCTCAGGTACAACCCACTATCATGTTGAGCTTGAGAAAGAGATCGCGGACCTTCACCAGAAGGAATCTGCTCTGCTCTTTACATCCGGATATATCGCCAATGACGCAACACTCAGTACCTTGGCGCGGGTCTTTGGAGATTGTCTGACGATTTCTGATGAGCTCAATCATGCATCCATGATTGAAGGTATTCGCCGCAGCGGTGGCCCTAAGCGGGTATGGCGCCATAATGATCTTGAGCACTTGGAAGAGCTTCTGCAGTCCGCTCCGCTCGATCAACCGAAGATTGTCGCTTTTGAATCTGTTTATTCCATGGATGGGGATATCGCCCCGATCGGAGAGATCTGCGATTTAGCGCACAAATATGGTGCGCTGACCTATCTGGACGAAGTCCACGCGGTTGGTCTTTATGGTCCGCGTGGCGGTGGGATCGCCGAACGGGACGGCGTTCTGGACAAAGTTGATATTATCGAAGGCACGCTTGCCAAAGGGTTTGGCGTGATGGGCGGGTACATTGCTGCCAGTGATGCGGTTGTCGACGTTGTGCGGTCCTACGCGCCTGGGTTTATCTTCTCGACGTCCCTTTCGCCGGTTCTTGTTGCGGGCATTCTTGCAAGTGTTCGTCACTTGAAATCAAGCAATGTCGAGCGTGAGGTACATCAAGAACGCGCTCAAACGCTCCGAAAAATGCTTCTGGACGCTGGTCTGCCGGTCATGATGTGCGAAAGCCATATTGTGCCGGTGATGGTCAAGGACCCGGTTCTCTGCAAGCAAGTAGCAGATGATCTGCTAAGCGATCACAATATCTACGTTCAGCCGATTAATTACCCAACTGTTCCTCGCGGTACAGAACGGCTTCGGTTCACACCATGTCCTCTTCATACGGACGAAATGATGGAGAGCCTGGTGCACGCCCTTGATGAGGTGTGGACCCGGCGCAAGATCAGGCGTGCGGCGTAAAATTCCGCGTTCCAACCCTGGAAAGGGCGGCTCATCAAGCACTAGCGGGGGAACCCGGGAGGTGTACTTTGAGCTCTATCCGGTCGGTGACAGCATGAAAGTGTCAGCGGTCGACGGTGCCACTGGAACAGAGGTGTCGATTGTCGGGCCGGCAAAGCTGCCACAAGCAGAGCTTGAGCGTGTGGCACTCAATAAGCTGAACTATGTCATGAATCAAAAAGCTGATGAGAATGCACAGGCCACGCCTGCTTCTCAGTCAGGAAAAAATGGCAAAGGGTGGGTTGTTTAGGAACCGTCAGTCGCGCTTGCGCGGCGCACTGTTTTGTCCAAGACCGATCTTCTTCGCAAGCTTCGAACGCTGCGCCGCATAGTTGGGGGCAACCATAGGATAGTCGGCCGGAAGGCCCCATTTTGCGCGATATTCTTCGGGTGATAGGCCATACCTGGATCTTAGGTATCGCTTCAGCATTTTCAGCTTCTTTCCGTCTTCCAGGCAGATCAAGTATTCGTCGGTTACTGAGTCTTCGACGGAAACGGCAGGTCCTTGCTGTGTCAGACCGGCGCCCGCCTCTTCTCCCAATGCAGCAAGGACACCGTGGACGGTGCGGATCATGTCCGGCAACTCATCAACTGCGAGAGAGTTGTTGCTGACATAGGCAGCTACAATTTCTGACGCAAACTGAAGTGTTGCAGGTGATGGGGAATCGTCACGATCACTCGGCATCTTGGAATCCGACAAGAATCTAAACCAGATATCAATGAACCAATACTTGTGAGGTGTATCGCAAAGAGCGCAAGATTAATCAAGTATTTCTTCGAACTATTTGAAAAGTGATCGCGATGCTTTTTGTAAAACGCCCATATGTTTGATGACCTTTGGTATTAACCGAGCAAATAACTTGGTTTTGTTCATCGGGTGGAATTAGGTGAGGGGACCCAGCAGGAACCGTCTTGAATGGAGAGTGCTGGAGGTTTTTTTTAGGGTGTCTCAGCTTGTGCGGCGTTGGCGCGGGGAGACTATATGTGGTAACTAGCGCGCCTTACATTAACGCAATCTGACTCTGGTCCCGATCCCCCTATTTGCCCTCTGGGTTCGCCCTCCAGTGACAGTTTCAGAAAAAGGTTTCAGACATGGCCGTCTCCAGCCCCGCAAGCATGGATACCTCGTCTTCGCAGTTCTTTAGTCGGTCATTAGAAGACAGCGACCCGGAAATTTTTGGTGCAATTGAGCGTGAGCTGGGTCGTCAGCAAAATCAGATCGAGCTAATCGCTTCAGAGAACATCGTATCTAAAGCAGTTCTTGAGGCACAAGGCTCTGTTCTGACCAATAAGTATGCCGAAGGATATCCCGGGCGTCGGTACTACGGTGGATGTGAGTTTGTTGATGTCGCGGAAGAGCTCGCCATTGAGCGCGCAAAACAACTTTTCAATTGCGCCTATGTGAACGTTCAGCCGAACTCAGGTAGCCAGGCGAACCAGGGTGCATTGATGGGGATGATCAAGCCCGGTGACACGATCCTGGGTATGAGCCTCGCTGCTGGCGGTCACCTGACGCACGGTGCCAAACCCAATCAGTCGGGCAAGTGGTTCAATGCCGTGCAGTATGGCGTTCGGTCACAGGATCATTTGATCGATATGGATGAGGTGGCGAGCCTGGCGACAGAGCATAAGCCGCAGCTTATCATCGCCGGTGGGTCAGCCTATCCACGTATTATTGATTTTGCAGCCTTCCGTCAGATTGCAGACAGCGTAGGTGCCTATTTGATGGTGGACATGGCGCACTTTGCCGGGCTCGTGGCTGGTGGCATTCATCCAAGTCCGCTGCCTTATGCAGACGTGGTGACGACAACGACTCACAAGACATTGCGTGGTCCTCGGGGCGGCATGATCCTGTCCAACAATGAAAAGCTGGGCAAAAAATTCAATTCAGCCATTTTCCCTGGAATCCAGGGTGGCCCGCTGATGCATGTCATCGCTGGCAAGGCCGTGGCATTTGGCGAAGCCTTGCGTCCGGGCTTCAAGTCCTATGCAGGCCAGATCGTTGAGAACGCGCGGATGCTTGCTGGCACCCTGGTCGAAAATGGCCTTGATATCGTTTCAGGTGGGACAGACACACATCTCATGCTGGTTGATCTGCGGCCTAAGGGACAGACAGGGAATATTGCTGAAGCGAGCCTGGAGCGCGCGAACATCACCTGCAACAAAAACGGCATCCCATTTGATCCTGAGAAACCTGCGATTACCTCTGGCGTTCGCTTGGGCACACCAGCGGGGACGACCCGTGGGTTCGGAACCGCTGAATTCCGGCTCGTGGGTGAGCTTATTGCTCGGGTGCTTGACGGGCTGGCGGCAAATGGTGCGGATGGGAACGCAGAGACTGAAGCAGCAGTGCGGGCTGAAGTTGACGCACTCTGCAGTCGTTTTCCGATCTATGGTGACGCATAATCGAGCCGGATTTCGGTTTGAGAGGTTTCAATTGGCTGCGGCCAAATAGGGGAGTTTGAGGCAGCATGCGGTGCCCATATTGCGGAAACGAAGACACCCAAGTGAAAGATTCCCGTCCTACCGAGGACAATACGGCTATCCGGCGTCGACGCTTCTGTCCCGGGTGTGGGGGGCGTTTCACCACATTTGAACGTATCCAGCTGCGAGAGCTCACAATCGTGAAATCCAGCGGTCGCAGGGTGCCGTTTGACCGGGATAAACTCATGCGCTCCGTGCAAGTTGCTATGCGCAAACGCCCGGTTGAGGCTGAGCGCGTCGAGCGTATGGTAAGCGGCATTGTCAGGCGCCTGGAAAGTATGGGTGAACCTGAGATTCCGTCTCAAGTAGTGGGCGAGCTGATTATGGAAGGGCTCCGCTCGTTGGATGATATTGCTTATGTGCGTTTTGCCTCAGTCTATAAAAACTTCCGGGAAGCCAAGGACTTTGAAGAAGTGCTTGGAGAGCTCTCAGGGCCCGGCGAAGACGACTGACGATAGATTCTACATTTTGAACCGCGATGGTCATACGCTGCAGGGAGTGATCCTGTGACGGCGGCCTTTGACGATCAGATGATGCGCATTGCGTTGGGCCTCGCTGAACGTGGCCTGGGTAGGGTCGCGCCCAATCCATCCGTTGGGTGCGTGATCGTTGATGAGGCCTCTGGAACCATTATTGGTCGAGGCTGGACGCAACCCTCTGGTCGACCCCACGCAGAAGCTGAAGCTATTGCCCACGCTGGCACGGCTGCAAAGGGCGCTACGGCCTATGTCACCCTGGAGCCATGTGCTCATACTGGTAAAACGCCTCCCTGCGCACAGGCGCTCATAGATGCAGGGGTTTCTCGGGTGGTAAGCGCGTTAAAAGATCCGGATCCGCGGGTTGCGGGTGCCGGGTATGCGATGCTTTCTGACGCCGGCGTTGAAGTTGTAGACGGTGTGCTGGCTGCAGAGGCGGCGCTGCTGAATGAAGGTTTTCTGACAAGGGTGAGTTCTGGTCGTCCCATGGTCAGTGTGAAGCTTGCAAGCTCCCTTGATGGTCGGACGGCCACCCATTCCGGCCATAGTCAGTGGATTACCGGAGAGCGTGCGCGCAACCGTGCACATCTGATGCGGGCACGCACAGATGCAATCATGGTCGGCAGCGCAACGGCGATTGTGGATGATCCCGATCTCACATGTCGTCTTCCAGGGCTCGGTGATCGCTCACCCCGCCGTATTGTTGCTGATGGACGATTGAGGTTGCCGCTCACATCCAAGCTGGTTCGCTCAGCCCATGATGTGCCGGTTTGGATTCTGACATTTCCTGATGGAGACGCCGCGCGACGCCAGGCATTTGAAGATTGCGGTGTTGTGCTTATTGATGTTCCCGCAGGACCAGACGGCACGATGGACATGTCGGTTGCGCTATCATTACTTGGCGAGCGAGGCGTTACACGGCTGATGGTCGAAGGCGGCTCTCGTCTTGTGTCGTCGCTTATGCGGGCGGGTCTGGTTGACCGGCTCGACTGGTTTCAGGCTCCCAAGATTATCGGTGGCGACGGATACCCGGCTTTGGTCGGACTGGGTATAGATACAGTCGATGAGGCGCCGGGATTTGAGCTGCTTGAGGTTCTTTCACTCGGCGAAGACACGCTGCAAAGCTTTAGTGTGAAAAGGTAAGGGCCCATGTTTACGGGAATTGTCACAGACGTCGGTAAGATCAGCACGATCGAGCAAAAGGGCGACATGCGCTACGTGATCGAAACCGCTTACGATCCGACAACCATTGCGCTCGGCGCCTCAATCATGTGCGACGGCTGCTGTCTGACCGTTGTGGAAAAAGGCACCATGAATGGGACCAACTGGTTTGCTGTGGATGCCTCCAAAGAAACACTTGATTGCACCTCGCTTGCTGACTGGACAGAGGGACGGTCGATCAATCTGGAACGTGCTCTGAAGGTCGGTGATGAGCTTGGTGGTCATATCGTGAGCGGCCATGTGGATTGCGTTGCCGAAATCACCGACATCCGGGACGAAGGTGACTCCAAACGATTCACCTTTCGCATCCCAACGAACCAAAGATATTTCATCGCGCCGAAAGGTTCGGTCACCCTATCCGGAACCTCCTTGACTGTGAATGAGGTCGAGGGTGACACGTTCGGCGTTAACATTATTCCGCATACCCAGGAGGTCACAACCTGGGGACATGCAAAGGTTGGCGGTAAGATCAACCTTGAAATAGACGTGCTGGCCCGCTATGTCGCGCGCCTGACACAAGAGGACTGAGACCCGTGTACAAAGAATTTCTATCGCCTATTGAAGAAGTGATCGAAGACGCCCGCAACGGCAAGATGTTTGTGCTTGTTGATGCTGAGGACCGGGAGAATGAGGGTGACCTTGTTATTCCAGCTCAAATGGCAACGCCGGAGACCGTCAACTTCATGGCGAAATATGGCCGTGGTTTGATCTGTATGTCTATGAACTCTGATCGGGCGAAGCAGCTCAATCTGGAGCTGATGTCATCCAACAATCAATCGAGACACCAGACCGCTTTTACGGTGTCGATTGAGGCGCGGGAAGGGATTACCACGGGGATCTCCGCACATGACCGGGCGCACACGATTGCTGTTGCAATTGATCCGACAAAGGGTGCGACGGATATTGTCTCCCCAGGGCATGTGTTCCCACTCGTCGCCCGTGACGGGGGCGTGCTTGTACGCGCAGGACATACCGAAGCAGCTGTCGATATCTCCCGCCTTGCAGGTCTTTATCCAGCTGGCGTTATCTGCGAGATCATGAATGATGATGGGACGATGGCGCGTTTGCCGGATCTTGTTCAGTTTGCACAGCTTCATGGATTAAAGATCGCAACGATTGCAGATCTGATCGCCTATCGTCGTCGTCACGACAATCTCATTCATCGCGCGATCGAGACAGAGATTGAAAGTGAGTATGGGGGCACGTTCAACCTCAACGTCTACCTCAACACAGCCGAATATGCTGAGCATATCGCGCTGACCATGGGCGACCTCACCACGCCGGAACCGGTTCTTGTGCGGATGCATGCGATCAATGTATTCGATGACATGCTTGGTGCGAAGGGTGGGCGGAACACTCTCATTGAGGACTCGATGCGGACGATCGCGAAGGAAGGTCGGGGCGTCATCGTTCTGATCCGTGATACCACGGCAACCGTTGTTTCTGACATGCTGCTCCATAAGGGCGAGTCAGAAGAGCAGGGGCCGCGTCGCCTCCGCGAGTATGGGGTGGGTGCGCAGATCCTGCTCGACCTCGGCGTGCATGACATGATTTTGATGTCAGATACGCCACGTCAGATCGTTGGGCTTGAAGGTTACGGCCTTCGAGTGGTTGAGCAGCGCTCGGTCGACGGTAAGAAGGTTACCTCTAAAGATGCGGAAACAGTCTGATGTCGGGTAAGCATATTCTGATTGTTGAAGCGCGTTTCTACGATGACCTGGCTGATGAGTTGGCTCGGGGAGCCATCGCTGAGATTGAAGCACAAGGTGGCACATATGAACGGGTGGCCGTTCCTGGTGTCCTCGAGATCCCGGCAGCTGTGAAGATTGCTTCTGACGCCAGCCGGGCTGGCGGTCTCGATAAGGCCTATGATGGGTACGTGACCCTGGGTGTCGTCATCCGCGGCGAAACAACGCATTATGACATTGTGTCGAATGAATCGGCGCGCGCGCTGATGGATTTGACCATCGATGACAAGATCGCGCTTGGAAACGGGATCCAGACCGTTGAAAACAACGATCAGGCCTGGGCCAGGGCGAATGTCTCTGACAAAAATAAAGGTGGCGGTGCGGCGGCTGCAGCGCTAGCAATGGCGGCGTTGAAACAGCGATACGGCGCAGGAGCGTAAATTCAGAATGTCCTCTTCCAAACCGGGCAAAGTCTCCAAACGAGCGGGCCGCAGTGCGGCCCGGCTTGCTGCCGTGCAGGCGCTCTATCAGATGGACGTGGCGCAGACAGATCTGGAAGACGTGATTGAGGAATTTGTTCACCACCGGTTCGGCCGGGAGGTTGAGGGCGAGCTCTATCACGAAGCGGAAGAAGCTCATTTCGATGATGTGGTGCGCGGTGTTGTCCGTGAGCAAAAGGCCATCGATGTTCGGATAAATGATGCGCTGGCAGATGGCTGGGTCCTGGCCAGGCTTGACAGTACCCTTCGAGCAACTCTACGGGCGGGGTGCTACGAACTCCAGCGGAGCAAGGACATTCCAGGCAAGGTTGTGATCACCGAGTATCTCGACATTGCTAAAGCCTTCTTCGAGAACGATGAACCAAAAGTGGTAAACGCTGTTCTGGACCGGGTTGCACGTGCGATCCGGCCGCAGGAATTTGGGCAAGCGAGCGCCTGATATGGGGCGGGGTGGCGACGCAGATGCGATGCCCGATGAATTCTCACTGATTGAGCGCTTGTTCCATCCACTGGCTGGGCCTGAGGGGCTTGGGCTTAAGGACGATGCGGCGGTTTTCACGCCGCGCGCCGGATATGACCTCGTACTCACCAAAGATGCCATAGCGGAAGGGCGTCACTATCTTTCCGGCGACCCACCGGACACCGTTGCTAGGAAGCTCCTGCGCGTAAACCTATCTGACTTGGCGGCGAAAGGCGCGACCCCACGCGGGTACCTTTTGTCCTGTGCTTGGTCAGCGGAAACCCCTCTCGATTGGATGCAGGCTTTTGCCCATGGCCTCAAAGACGATCAATTCAAATTCGGTCTTTCTTTGTGGGGCGGCGATACGATCAGGGTTTCGGGACCCACGGTTTTTTCACTCACAGCTATTGGTGAAGTACCGTCAGGCCAGATGGTGTCACGTGCCGGTGCGGCGGTCGGCGATGACTTGTGGATCACAGGAACCATCGGCGATGCCGCTCTTGGTCTCCTGGTAGCACAGGGCGAATATGCCGCCGCTGAGAAGGAGGATAGGGATTATCTGATCAGTCGATACCGAACACCTCGGCCGCCTGTTTCCTTTGGAAAGCAGCTCAGTGGGTTTGCATCAGCAGCTCTTGATGTATCCGATGGTCTGCTGGCAGACCTTCAGAAGTTATGTATCGCATCAGGCGTTTCTGCGATTATAGAGCGAGAGTCCGTCCCTTTGTCCTCTTCAGCATGTGAGATGCTTAGTGAGGATCCAGAATTGTTTTCCACTGTGCTCTCGGGGGGCGACGATTATCAGATCCTTTTTTCCGCGCCCGGCAATGTGGGGGAGCGTATCATAGGGGAAGCTGAGGCCGTTGGAACGATGGCAACAAAAATTGGCCAGATAGTGCCTTCAAGGGAAGAAAGCGTTTTCCTTCGACAGGATTCAGGCGTCAAGACACCGCTTCAGGGAAAGGGCTTTAAACATTTCTGACCTGTCGGCGCTGGCAATCCAAACGCTGATCACTCGGAACTGAGAGACCTGCTTGGCAAAGCCTGAGTTGTTACGGTTACCATACCGGCATGGGAAAACTGGTAGCTGCTGCGATTTTCGGCACCTGTATTGAAATTGTAGATTATACCGTTGGAATAGCCACTATTCCTGTTTATCAGATTTGTGATCTGAGTGGTGCTCTCACCTACGGATGCTGGGTTAGAGGCGACCATCAGGTATTGTTCAGTGGCTTCCACCTTAAGCTTTGTTGTTAGCTTACCTGCTCGAAAGAGGAAGTTCGATTGATCAAATTCTCGGGCGACCTCACCGGTATCCAGCAGTGTTGCTATGGACGGAGCGAAAATGCTCTGCCCATTGGGTTGAGACCCCACGGTAATGATGTAGGGCGCCGACTGTGCGGGTAGCTTTATGATCTGGTAGAGCTGGTTTTCATTATTATCCGCAGACAGACAATTGCTTGTTTGGTCGATTCTTAGGTTGATTGAGACAACTTCTTCCGGGTTGAAACCAATGGGGAGCGCTGAGGCGATTTTTGGCTCTTCCTGACAGCTGTCCCTATTTAGTGAATACACTGGCGGTACTATTTCCTGGCGAGGAGCGCAAGCTGCGACGAAAAGTACGCATCCAATAAATAAGATCCTCATTGGAGTAGAACGCCAATAGTGGAGGCGGTTTTGGCGAAGGCCCGTTGCAGGCCTTGGGTTGTTCTTTCAGGGCTGGCTTCTACGTCATCAAAGTCTGAAAAGGAATATTCGGGTTCTGGTGAGACCGTAATAGCCTCGCCTCTCGGTGTTCCGATTGGATTGTAGAGAACGTTGTCACGCATCAGAACGGTAGTGCCGTTAGAATCCACGAGTCTGTTTTTGGTATAGATGATGGGCCGATAGGGAGCGTTAGATGTGATGCCAGCAGCGCCGTATCCGTAGGCTCCCACAATAACATCTAGATAGGCATCCACTGGTGCCGCAGGGTAGTTACCTAGAAACTCAAGGCCCTTTTCTGGTGTTCCGCGTTCAACCAGCACAACTTCATATCCGCGTTCTTCCAAGACAGCTGTGAGCTCTGAAGACAGTAGTTGCTCAGCGCTAAATGATTGGGAGGTCAGGATTTTTTCGAGGCTGCTGATCCTGCTAGATTGCATACCTGCATCTACAAGTGCGCCAAGCAGACCAAAACTTTGACCGACAGTTGTTGCCAACCATGCCTCGGGTCGTTCGGGGACATACGGCGTCACCAGCCCAATTCTCTTTATTTCGTCATTGGATTGCTGGTTGTATGGAATTGACTCGTAGCTCGATGCACAAGCGGCCAAAGCCAAAGCGATAACAAGAGCGACTGAACGCTTCAGGTTGTTCATCTGTATGTCCCCAATACTCGGTGACACACATCACGCACGCCACACCCCAATTACGTTGATAAAAATAGATAATACAGTTCATAATACAAGACGTAATTCATCAAAAACTGTGAATTACCAGAGGCGTGAAAGGTTGTGCAGTCTGGTTTTTCAAACGCGTTTCTCCATGAAACATCGTCGTTCGACCGGAAGACCCGCCTGAGCTTCGTGCTCTCTTAGGATATGAAAACCGGGTGTCCATTCTGCAGGAGCGATAATCTGATATCCATGCCGCTCGTAAAAGGGCGCATTCCATGGAACGTCAGCGAAGGTAGATAATGTGGTGCGGGCATAGCTTTCTTCTCTGGCCATTTCGTCGATAGCATCTAGAAGACGACCGCCGAGGCCTTTGCGTCCATGCGCCGGGTCGACAGACATTTCCTGTAGGTGCAGTGATCCGCCTAAGGCGAACGAAAGCGCAAATCCGACAACATTTCCGCTGGCATGGACCGTGACAATGGCGCCATCGGATCGGATGAAGCTTGCAACAAAATCGGGATCTGCAAAATCGCCAGCCAATTTGTCGAGGCCGACAGTTTTGAAGAGTTCACCTGCGTTGAGTTCGATTTGTGCCAAAGCAGGCAGATCGCTCGGTTGAGCGAGTCTGATTGAATAAGTCATTTTGAGTCTTTCTAATTCCAACCTAACAGGTCGCAAGCTCGACATGAGCTGCGTTTAACCCTGGGCATGGATTGTGCCGTGAAGGGCGTTTCTCTAAGTCTGGCCGAAGTCGGCGTGGGAATTAGCGCATGGGTACAGAGCGGTCCTTTTGTCACTCGATCACGAAAATACCAGAAATGGTGTGGGATGGAAGAACCTTACAAAAGCTCGGACATTTTCCGAGCCATCGTGTTGACAGACATTGTGGCTGTTTTGACCTTGGTGATGGTAGGGCCATGTCCTAGCGTCACCATATGTCTCAAATAGATTCTTCTCAGAACGACCACCTGGCGAAGCGAAACACTGTTCTCCTGTCAGGTGGGCAGGCGCTCTATGGGTCCAACATGGCAGTGCTCATTACACTGAGCGGGCTTGCGGGCGTCTATCTATCGCCAGACCCGGCTTATGCAACATTGCCAATAAGTGCCATGGTCGTCGGTACGGCGGTCTCAACCGTCCCGGCCTCGCTCTTCATGCAGCGAACAAGCCGCCGGCGTGGATTTATGTTGGGCACTGCGGCTGGTGTATTCGGCGCGGCACTTGCGATGACCGCGCTGTTTGGGAACTCATTTGCACTTTTTTGCATCGCGCTCTTCATCTGCGGGATCTATCAGGCCTTTGCCGGCTATTACCGATTTGCGGCCGCCGACACCGCGAGTGAAGAATTCCGCCCAAGGGCGATTTCCTGGGTGATGGCGGGGGGTGTTGCCGCGGCATTTGTGGGTGCTCAGCTTGTTGCGCTGTCGAGTGACTGGTTAGGGCCGGTCCCCTTTGTCGGCGGGTACGCCACCTGCGTTGTTCTTAGCCTCATCGCGTTCATCGTGATGTCCTTTCTCACGATCCCTAAGCTCAGCGCTGACGAACAGGCCAATACAGGGCGTCCTCTGCGAGAGATATTTGCCCAACAGAAGGCTATCGTTGCCGTGGGGTGTGGAATGGTTGGGTATGGGATCATGACACTCGTTATGACCGCAACGCCGATCGCCATGGTTGGGTGCGGCTTGAGCGTCAAAGACGCTGCCTTCGTTATCCAGTGGCACATATTTTCTATGTTCGCGCCCAGCTTCTTCACGGGCAATCTGATTGCTCGCTTTGGTGTGGGCCCGATCTTGGGAACAGGCTTGGCGCTGCTTGCTGGGTGTGGATTTGTGGCACTTGGGGGGCTGGAGATCGAGCGGTTCGTTACAGCGCTTATTCTACTGGGGTTGGGCTGGAACTTTACGTTTGTTGGCGCGACGACGCTTTTGACCGAGTGCTATACTGCAGCTGAACGGAGCAAGGCACAGGCTGCGAATGATTTGATGGTGTTTGTTGTGGTTGCGATCGCGTCTTTCGGGTCGGGCGGATTGCTCAATGGCTTTGGTTGGGATGCCGTGAACTATGCGCTCTTTCCCTTTGTGGGCGCGGCACTCCTGCTTTTGCTCTGGTTTGTCCTGCGCGAGAGGCATGCCTCAGCGGTGTGATTCGCGTCCGGTTGTCGTAGCGTTGTCTGATCTTAGATGAGATATCACGCTAGTGCTTCCTAACCCCTTGCCAGTCAAAGAAAATTTCCTAGCTCGGACGGTTGCGCCCATGGTTAAGGTTTGGCACTCTTCTGCCCATCTTAGGGGAGGGGGCACCCAGCTAGGAGGTGGTTGGGGAACCCTTGTCTCATATCAGAAGTTCAATCCTATAAAGGGATAAGGAAAAACTATGAGCACGTCTTTGTGGGCAATCATTGGGTGTGGAGCCTTGGCCGTCTTGTACGGTATCTGGGCATCGCGTTCAGTGATGGCAGCCGACGCGGGTAACGCGCGGATGCAAGAGATCGCGTCAGCGATCCAAGAGGGGGCTAGCGCCTACCTTAATCGTCAATACCGCACAATTGGTTATGTTGGTGTGGTTATCTTTGTTGCAGTTTGGTGGCTGCTGGGCATGACCGTTGCAATTGGGTTTGCTATCGGTGCCATTCTTTCCGGCGCTGCCGGTTATATCGGCATGCTTGTCTCTGTGCGGGCGAATGTTCGGACGACCCAGGCGGCGAGCGAAAGCCTTGCCGCTGGTCTTGGCATTGCATTTAAGTCAGGTGCCGTCACCGGCATGCTGGTGGCTGGTCTGGCACTTCTCGCTGTCGCCGTCTATTTCGGTGTTCTTACGGGTCAGATGGGCCATGAAGCCGGTTCGCGAACTGTCATCGATGCACTTGTTGCATTGGGCTTTGGTGCTTCTCTTATCTCAATCTTTGCGCGTCTCGGCGGCGGTATCTTTACTAAAGGTGCAGACGTTGGTGGCGACCTGGTTGGTAAGGTTGAAGCCGGTATCCCAGAAGATGACCCCCGGAACCCGGCGACGATTGCTGACAATGTAGGTGACAATGTTGGTGACTGTGCTGGTATGGCTGCTGACTTGTTTGAAACCTATGCGGTGACGATTGTTGCCACCATGGTGCTCGCATCCATCTTCTTTGCGGGCGACATGATGGTCAACATGATGACCTATCCGCTGGCTATTGGTGGAGCGTGCATTATCACTTCCATCATCGGTACGTTCTTTGTGCGTCTTGGTAAAAACAACTCAATCATGGGTGCGCTTTATAAAGGCTTCGTTGCTTCAGCGGTGTTGTCGCTTGGTGCTCTTTATTACGTCACAGAACGGCTTGTCGGTTTCGCTACGGAACTCACGGTTGCGGACCAAACCTTTACGGGCCAAAGCCTGTTCTTGTGCGGCGTTTGTGGCCTGTTGATCACTGGTCTGATCATCTGGATCACCGAGTACTACACAGGTGTTGATTATCGTCCTGTGAAGTCAATCGCGGCTGCGTCTGAAACCGGCCACGGTACAAATGTGATCCAGGGTCTTGCTGTTTCTATGGAAGCAACGGCCTTGCCTGCTTTGGTCATCGTGATTGGTATCATCGCCACTTACAGCCTTGCGGGTCTCTTTGGGATTGCCATTGCAGTGACGACGATGCTGGCCCTTGCCGGCATGGTTGTAGCGCTCGATGCGTTTGGTCCGGTGACCGATAATGCTGGCGGTATCGCGGAAATGGCAGATCTGCCAGAAGACGTTCGCAAAACGACGGATGCTCTGGATGCCGTGGGTAACACAACGAAAGCTGTGACCAAGGGATATGCGATTGGTTCTGCGGGCCTCGGCGCTCTGGTACTCTTTGCGGCCTACACGCAGGATTTGATCCTGTTTGCAGCTAACTCAGACACCTATCCGTACTTTGCAGGCGTTGTGGCTGATTTCTCTCTGTCAAACCCCTACGTCGTGGTGGGACTGTTTGTTGGTGGTCTGTTGCCTTACCTCTTCGGCTCAATGGGCATGATGGCCGTTGGTCGTGCTGCTGGTGCGATTGTTGAGGAAGTACGCCGTCAGTTCAAAGAGAAGCCAGGCATCATGCAGGGCACAGAGAAGCCGGATTATGGTGCAGCGGTTGACCTGCTTACCAAAGCAGCGATCAAAGAGATGGTCATCCCATCCTTGCTGCCGGTTCTGTCTCCTGTGGTGCTCTACTTTATTGTGCTGGCTGTGGCTGATAAATCAGCTGCCTTCTCGGCGCTTGGGGCGATGTTGCTCGGTGTGATCATCACTGGTCTCTTTGTGGCACTTTCCATGACTGCTGGTGGTGGTGCATGGGATAATGCCAAGAAGTACATCGAAGATGGCAATCATGGGGGCAAGGGCTCAGAAGCTCATAAAGCAGCTGTGACCGGCGATACTGTTGGTGACCCTTACAAGGACACTGCAGGTCCTGCTGTGAACCCAATGATCAAGATCACGAACATTGTGGCTCTGTTGCTGCTTGCGATCCTGGCTCACTAAGCAAGGTACGCGTTAAGACAAAAAGAAACCCCGCGAGGAGCGATCCTCGCGGGGTTTTTCTATGTTGGTGCTGCTGGTGTTATTCAGCGAGCGACTTACCGGTCGAGCCCAGGTCGTCACAGGCAACGAGCAGGCGATCAACGATGCCTTCCTCGCCTTTACGCAGCCAGGCCCGTGGGTCGTACTTCTTCTTGTAGGGTTCGTCGGTCTCAGGATCGATCTGATACTTAAACGCTTTGGCGTTTTCTTCGACGTATTTCCCGACTTGTTCTGAGAAAGCAAACTGCGTGTCGGTGTCGATGTTCATCTTGAAGACGCCATAGCCGACAGCTTCTGTGATCTTTGCTTTCTCTGATCCAGAACCGCCATGGAACACAAAGTGAAGCGGGTGGTCGTTGCCGGTGGTTTCTGCAGCTGAGACAGCTTCCTGTGACGCTTTCAGGATCTCTGGGCGAAGTTTTACGTTGCCAGGCTTGTAGACGCCATGAACGTTCCCGAATGCTGCGGCTACGGAGAAGTGTCCAAGTGGTGCCAAGCGACGATAAGCGGTTAGGACTTCATCTGGCTGGGTATAGAGCTTGTCGTTGTCTATTTCATCAAGGTCTTTGCCCACGCCATCTTCTTCACCGCCGGTCACACCGAGTTCGATCTCAAGGCTCATGCCGATGGGTGCCAGACGCTTCAGTAGACGTTCGCACTCAGCGAGATTGTCTTCGAGGCTTTCTTCGGAAAGGTCGAGCATGTGTGAGCTGAAGAGAGGCTTGCCTGTTGCTTTGAAACGTTCTTCGCCAGCGTCAATCAAGGCGTCCACCCAAGGAATGAGGGCCCGGTTTGCGTGATCGGTATGAAGGACCGCGCAGACGCCATAGGCTTCAGCGACGCGGTGGACATGTTCAGCAGCTGAAATAGCGCCGAGCACTTTGGCTTTTTCGCCATCCTGGATACCCTTACCGGCATAAAATTGTGCGCCGCCGCCAGACAATTGAATGATGATGTCTGATTTGGCCTTCGATGCTGCTTCCAAAACCGCGTTGATTGACTGTGTATTGACCACGTTCACCGCTGGCAGGGCGTATCCGCCTGATTTGCAGGCCTCGACGAGGGCGATGTAGTCGGCACCAGTTTGGACGCCAGGTTTCAGTTTTGTAGACATAAATTTCTATTCTCAGTTGGTTGCCTATTTGAGACGGCACGCGCCTCAAATTCAGGATTGAAGTGTTACCCGGCCATTACGCGGGAAAGGTCGTTAAAATTCAAATGTTAGCGCCCGGGTTGAGCCGGTGCATTCTGGTTGAAGCGACCCAAATTGCCGAATATTTGACCTAGAACTGTGAGTTCCTTGCCACGAGTCGGCGTTTTACGGGTGCGGAAATCGATAATCTGCCCGTCTTCCAGGCCATAGTAACCGACATCTTCGACGGTCTTTGTTTCGTCGAAATAGATGGCCACGACCTTCCGGTCGACTTCCTCTGGGGTATAAAACATCAGCTTTTCGAACGTCGAGGAAATATAAAACCAGGTCTTGCCCTGGACGGTCGCCACAGTCGAGGGGCTCCCCAGGATAGCGGTGACCTCTGCCTCACTTGTGAGGCCCGGTTTGATTTTGTCGAAATCACGCTGGTCGTAAACGTACCCACGTTCTTCGATTTCAGTGCTACATCCTGCGAGTGCGGTTGCACCGATTACTGAGGCAATGATTGCTGACTTGAAGGGGGCCAGCAGAGCGGTTAAACGCTGTCTCATCGAAATACCTTTATTGCTCCCGGCACGGGTCCGAGGGGTTGCGCAAGTCCCCTGTTGACGTACCTGTAACGGCGTCTAGATTCAAGCTTTCCTGCCGATTTGGTGGAAGAGAGAAAGAAACAACATGTTTTGGAAAAGCTGGTTTGGGGCCTCATCTGCAGATGACAGCTCTTTTCTTCTCTACAGAAATCTGGTCGATCAGGCCCGTTCCCCCCAGTTTTACCTAAATGTGGGCGTTCCAGACACGTTAGACGGTCGTTTTGACATGATTGTTCTCCATATGGTTGTCGTGATTGAGCGGCTAAGTGTGATTGGTGCGCCGGCCAAGGAACTCAGCCAAAAGCTGTTTGATGTGATGTTTGACGACATGGACCAGGCTCTGCGCGAAATTGGTGTGGGAGACCTGTCTGTGGGCAAGAAAGTAAAGACCATGGCACGCGCGTTTTACGGGCGGCTTGGAGCCTATGATGAAGCCTTTCAGGATGGATCTGACGAGGCTCTTCAGGCCGCGCTGAAGCGGAATGTTTTCCGCGAGGCAGAAATCGCACCGGAACGATTGGAAGCGCTTGCTGCCTATCTGCAAAAGGTGCGGACCACTCTAAAAGAGACGGAGCTTGACGTTTTTGCCAGTGGGCGCGTGCAATTCCCGGCGGCTCCTGAAGGGATACTGGCGGTTGAGGTGCGTCCTTGACCGGCGCGGACGGACTTCCGGGCTTTACCTATATTGTGGCGCGCGAAGACGTGTCCGATGACGGGCTCGAAGTGACTTTGGAGGCAAAGGCCGATGCGCGTGAGCTCCTTGCGCAAAGGTTCGGGCTCCTCACGCTGGATGAGCTCAAAGCGCGTCTTGTGATAGAACCGTGGCGTAAAAGGGGGATCAAGGTTTCTGGCACGCTTGATGCGGATCTTGAGCAGTCGTGTATTGTCACTCTGGATCCGGTTCCGGCAGAGTTGAGTGCAGACTTCACGCTCCTTTACTTGCCTGAAGATGTCTCTGGGCGACGCGCCATGGAAGTCGCTGTGGATCCGCTTGCAGAGGAGCCACCTGATCCGCTCCCTGTCGAAGGTGTTGATCTGGGGGAGGCCGTCGCTGAACAGCTTGCCCTCGTGCTCGATCCTTATCCACGGGCTGAGGGTGCTGAGCTTGCGGCAACTGAGTCGTTAGAGAGTGGATCAGAAAAGAAGCCTAACCCGTTTGAAATACTGAAAAATCTGAAAACACAAGACTAGCGCTACGGCCATTGACCCCCTACCTATTAACTGTTGTTTCGGTGGGGAGACTGGGTATTGTCTGACCGCTCAGGATTGATTGACTAAAGTCTGGTCAATCGAAACCAAGAATTGGGAAAACCAAGATTTGGCGCGTGACCTAACAATTGCACTTGATGGTATGGGCGGAGATATCGGTCCGTCCGTGGTGATCCCGGGGGCAGAGATTGCCCGTGTGCGACACCCGGAAGTACGTTTCCTCATTTTTGGCGACGAAGCGAAGATCCAGGCAGAGCTCGACAAGGAGCCGCGGCTCGCTGACGTCAGCACGGTTGTGCACACGGACGTTGCGATCTCCATGGACGATAAACCGAGCCAAGCACTTCGGCGCGGGCGCAAAACCAGCAGTATGTGGCGTGCGATTGACGCTGTGAAACAGGGGGACGCTCAGGCTGCCATGTCAGCGGGGAATACAGGTGCCCTGATGGCGATGTCGAAGGTTCTGCTCAAAACAATGCCAAGCATTGACCGTCCAGCACTTGCGGCTCTTATTCCGACGATCCGCGGCGAGAGTGTCATGCTCGATTGTGGCGCGACGATCGGTCCGGATGAAAAACAGATGGTCCAGTTTGCTGTGATGGGGGAAGCCTATGCCCGTGTCCTGTTTGGACATGACAAGCCCAGCGTCGGATTGTTGAATATTGGCGAAGAAGAGATGAAGGGCACGGAGTCGGTTAAAGCGGCTGCCCAGATGCTTCGGGAAGCCAACCTGCCTATTCATTTTCATGGATTTATCGAAGGCGATGACATTGCCAAGGGCACTGTCGACGTTGTTGTGACCGACGGCTTTACAGGCAATGTTGCTTTGAAAACCGCGGAAGGTACGGCTCGCTTGATCAGTACCTACCTACGGGAGGCGATGTCCAAGTCGATTTTCAGCAAGCTTGGATATCTGCTGGCGCAAACAGCCTTCAACATGTTGCGCGACCGGCTTGACCCCAACGTCCACAATGGTGGGCTGTTTATGGGGCTGAATGGTCTGGTGGTGAAAAGTCATGGTGGCGCAAATGAAGCGGGTATTGCGTCTGCGATTGATCTGGCCGTCGATGTGTCTTCGGCTGACCTGGTTTCAAAAATTGCGGCAGACCTTGATGTGGTCGCCGAATGGAGTGACCGGATGGAATCCGCTCAAGGTGAGGTTGTTGCGTCGTGAGTGTGCCTAGAAGTGTGATTACCGGTGTAGGCTCCTATCTTCCCAAAAAAATTGTCACAAATGATGATCTTTCCAAGATCGTTGATACCAGTGACGAGTGGATTGTTGAACGCTCGGGTATTCATCAGCGCCATATGGTGGAAGACGGAGAAAAGACGTCAGACTTGGCGCTAGCAGCAGCAAAAGCTGCATTGGCGAATGCAGGCGTTGATGCTCAGGAAATTGACCTGATCATTATGGCGACAACGACGCCTGACAATACGTTCCCTGCAACGGCAACCACCATCCAAGCTGAGCTTGGAATACATCATGGCGCTGCCTTTGATCTGCAGGCGGTTTGCTCGGGCTTTGTGTTTGGCCTATCGACGGCCGATAATTTCCTTAAAGCCGGGCAGTTCAAGAATGCTCTGGTGATCGGCGCTGAGACATTTTCCCGGCTGTTGGACTTTGAAGACCGCACAACATGCGTGCTGTTCGGCGACGGAGCTGGCGCAGTTGTTCTGCAGGCGCAGGAAGGCGAGGGCACTATTGAAGACCGCGGAGTTCTTACCGCACATCTTCATAGTGATGGGCGTCACAAAGAGAAGCTCTATGTTGATGGTGGTCCGTCCTCTACCCAGTCAGTCGGTCATGTCCGCATGATTGGGCGGGATGTGTTTAGGCATGCTGTGGTGAATATTGCTGACGTCATCAATGAAGCATTAGAGGCCACAAACCTCACAATTGACGATATTGATTGGTTTGTGCCGCATCAGGCGAACAAACGCATTCTGGATGGCACAGCAAAACGAATCGGCTTGCCGTTAGAAAAGGTCGTGATGACTGTCGGGGAACACGGGAACACCTCTGCGGCGTCGGTTCCGCTCGCCTTGAGCGTGGCTGTAGCCGATGGTCGGATCAAGCGGGGCGATCTGGTCTTGCTTGAGGCGATGGGTGGTGGTTTCACGTGGGGCTCTGCGCTGGTTCGCTGGTAACAGGTTCTCAAACGCGTCAAATTCGACACAACATTCTATGTAAGAAGTTTCCGCCATCTCATTGATATTGACGGGATAATTCCGCTGGCCTACCTTTTGTGACAACGCGAGAGGATGGTCATGGGGCAAACAATTACGCGCGCTCATTTGAGCGAAGCGGTTTATCAGGAAGTCGGCTTGTCACGGAATGAGTCGGCTGATCTAGTCGAGTCTGTGCTGACCGCAATTGGGGACAGTCTGTCTGAGGGAGAGACTGTGAAGCTGTCTTCTTTTGGGTCCTTTTCTGTCCGGCAGAAGGGTGGCCGAATGGGCAGAAACCCCAAGACTGGTGAAGAAGTGCCGATTAAACCACGGCGGGTGCTCGTTTTTCGTCCAAGCCACGTGTTGAAAGAACAGATCAACAAAGCGCTGACCGTCGCAAAGGCCGCAGGTGCAAGCCTTACAGGGATCAGCTCAACTGGGTCGGCGGACCAAGCTGCTGATTAGGAATTGCAGATTGACCGCCTCTCCAAGGAAAAGCGCAATCGTTTGATATGACCGTAATAGAGACAACAAGCCCGCGAAAATCGCCCGATGCCTTTCGGACGATCAGCGAAGTTGCGGTTGAGCTGGATGTGCCGCAACACGTATTGCGGTTTTGGGAGAGCAAGTTTGCGCAGATCAAGCCGCTGAAGCGCGGAGGCGGGCGCCGGTACTATCGGCCCGAGGATGTGGACCTGCTGCGCGGCGTGCGTGCGCTTCTCTACAAGGACGGATATACTATCAAAGGTGTCCAAAAGGTTTTCCGCGATCAGGGCGTGCGGTTTGTTATGGAGACGGGCCGGGCAGCGAATGATGATTCTGTCGCTGGTATTGCCAGAACCGTTGTCGAACGCGGCGGAGACGATTCCTCTGACGCGGATGGACAAGAGAACGGCCTTGATCGGACAGCCAAGTCGATTTTGACAGGTATCGCGCGCCGTCTTGAAGCTCTGAAAGCAGACCTGGACGGCGACACAGACGAAGAAGAACCGTCTCGCTAATCGTTGGCTGTAAAACACATTTTTCCAGGTCATGGCCCGTTGATCGGGGGAGGGTGCGCCTCTATAGTGCCGCTCCTTCTGAGGACCACCTCCATCGCCTTGGAAGATATGACGGAGCGTAGCGCAGCCCGGTAGCGCACTTGTCTGGGGGACAAGGGGTCGTGGGTTCAAATCCCGCCGCTCCGACCATTGTAGAAAGCCGTCTTCTCCTTATTCGTATTAGGGGGAGGCGGCTTTTTCGATTTGGCCTTGGTGGATGGCAAGGTGGCTGGACAGAAAAGAAGCGGTGAGGCATTGTCCGGCCACGCCCGACGCGGGCCGATGACATCTACTGAACGGAACATCCAATGACTGCAATTTACGCCATTGTCGCTTTCATCGCTGTTATGGCGATTCTCAACAAAATGACTTTCGGTCGCTTCGACTGATTTTTTTTGATGACGCGTAGCGGCAGTAAAAGCCGCTAAGTCACTTTTCCTGGGTGCGCCCTGTCCTTTGTCGCGCATCCGGACGGAAAACCGGAACCCAGTTTTCGCGGGTGCGCTTTATTATCCGTCCAGACTATCCGGCCTTTGCATCCAATCTATCAGCGGTTTGGTCGGAAAGGCCCAGGCTATGCCTGCGATTGGATAGAAGATCAGCTGCACGGCCCAATGATCTGGCAGGACGTCGACGGCCAGCCAAACAGCGGCGAGGGTATAGGCGGTCAAGCCAACTAGAATGATGACTGTGCCCAGTAGTTTCCTTACGCCGATAGGCAGGAACGGTGGCTTGTAGGGCTGAGTGTCCATTTCAGAGATCTCCATTCGCGCTCTTCCTACGGCATTCGCGTCGGTTCGCCAAGGTGTGGCGAGAGGTCGCGTTTGGCAGATAGTCTTGTTGCGGGCAGATGGGCGCGCTATGTCATGTCATTATGAGAGCGACCGATGTTCAGATTTCAGCAGAAGCGATTGACCGCCAGGTAGCAGCCAGGCGCTCTATTGCCATTTGGCTGTTCGTCATCTGTGGTCTTGTGGCGGGGATGGTTGTTGTCGGTGGGGCGACGCGGCTTACCGACAGCGGGCTGTCGATCACCGAGTGGAAGCCAGTGACTGGCGCCATTCCTCCTCTCAGCCAGGAAGTCTGGGAAGAGGAGTTCGAGAAGTACAAACAGATCCCTGAGTATATCCGGATCAATCGAGGCATGAGCCTGGATGAGTTTAAGACCATTTATTGGTGGGAGTGGGGACACAGGTTTTTGGGACGCCTCGTCGGGCTCGCGTTTTTTGTTCCCTTTGTTTTCTTTTACTTCACGAAACGGATAGAGCGGCCCTTGTTGCCGCATTTGATCGCGATGTTCATCATCGGCGGGCTGCAGGGCGCGCTTGGCTGGTACATGGTGATGAGTGGGCTGACAGAGCGGGTTGATGTCAGTCAGTACCGCCTTGCGGCACATTTGAGCCTGGCCTTTTTCGTTTACGGCTACATGTTCTGGTTTGCCACGGCTCTGTGGCGACGCGAAGTGCCGGGACGGATCCGCTTTAAGGGGCTTGAGCTGGGTGCCGCGATTGTTGTGGTTGCTATTTTTGTGCAGATCCTGCTTGGCGCTTTTGTCGCTGGCCTTAATGCAGGCTTCATTTTCAACACCTGGCCACTGATGGATGGATCGTTCATTCCGCGGCACCTCTACCCGCTTGAGTCAATCTGGATGAGTGCGTTTGAGGATGTGCGGACCGTGCAGTTCAACCACCGGATGTTTGCTTACGCGCTCGTGGCGCTTGTGGGCTGGCACTATTGGAAGATGAACAATTCAGACCTGCGGGTTCAACAGACCGGTAACTGGTTGCTGGGTGCACTTGTATTCCAAGTGTTCTTAGGGATTGCGACGATCCTGACTGTCACTAGGATTGAAGTGGCATTGCTTCATCAGGCTGGTGCGGTACTGCTGTTGAGCGTGGCGCTCTTCCATCTTCAAAACATCGGGCGGGCCACGCGTTAACGCGACCCGCGACTTTGTGTTCTAGGCTGATAGTGCCTGATCGAGATCGGCAATGATGTCGGCGGCATCTTCCAAGCCCACGGAAAGACGAACAACATCAGGACCGGCACCTGCAGCTTTTTGCTGTTCTTCGGTCAGTTGGCGATGTGTTGTCGAAGATGGGTGAATGATAAGGCTCCGCGTGTCACCAACATTGGCAAGCAGGCTAAACAGTTTCACATTGTTCGCCAGTTTGACACCCGCGTCATAGCCACCTTTGACACCGAAGGTGAAGACGCTTCCTGCACCCTTTGGGGAATATTTCTTCATCAAGTCATGGCTTGGATCATCTGCGAGGCCGGCATAGGACACCCAGCTGACCGCATCATGTGCTTTCAGGTATTCCGCAACCTTTAGAGCGTTTTCGCAATGGCGCGGCATGCGAAGGTGCAGGGTCTCAATACCTGTGATGATCATGAAGGCGTTCGTTGGGGAGATCGCCGGACCCAAATCCCGCAGGCCGATAACGCGGCAGGCAATGGCAAAAGCAATTTCGCCGAAGGTCTCGTGAAGCTTCATTCCGTGATAGCCATCATTGGGCTGGGAGAGCGACGGGTACTTGTCTGATGCGGACCAGTCGAACTTGCCTCCGTCGACAATGATACCGCCCATGGAATTGCCGTGGCCGCCGAGAAACTTGGTGGCGGAGTGAAGCACAATGTCTGCGCCATGTTGTAGAGGCTTGCAGAGATAGGGCGAGGCCAGCGTGTTGTCGACGATAAGTGGGATGCCCGCCTCATGGGCAATGTCAGCGATTGCTGCAATGTCGGTTACCAGGCCACCAGGGTTCGCAATGCTTTCGATAAACACAGCTTTGGTTTTCGGCCCAATGGCGGCTTTGATGGACGCGGGGTCCGTCACATCGGCCCAGTCAACATGCCAATCGAACTTCTGGAAGGAGACGCCAAACTGAGTGATGGAGCCGCCATAGAGCTGGCGGGCCGCCACGAAATGATCGCCGGGTTGCATGAGTGTGTGGAAGGCAATCAGTTGTGCCGCGTGACCGGAGGCTGTTGCAAGCGCGGCGCCGCCGCCTTCGAGGGTGGCAACACGCTCTTCGAGGACTGCTGTCGTTGGGTTGGTGATGCGGGTGTAGATGTTGCCGAATGCCTGCAGATCAAAAAGGCTTGCGGCGTGGTCTGTATCCTCAAAGACAAAGGATGTCGTCTGATAGATCGGCGTGGTACGCGCACCTGTTGTGGGGTCGGGGGCGGCACCTGCATGAATGGCCAATGTGTCAAAACCGTAATCGCTCATGATGTTTCCCAGTTACTTCCTGTTAGACGCGCTCTAGAGGCGCTGACGTTTTGTATGGTTCGTGAATTTACAAAGCTTGGTCACATGCCGTCCAAATGGAGACGCTCATATTCAATTTTAGGGCAGCGGTCCATGATGACATTGAGCCCGGCCGCTTCAGCTCGATTTGCCGCCGCTTGATTGATTATGTCGAGCTGCATCCAAACAGTCTTTGCTTTAATGGCGATCGCCTCGTCGGTAACGCCCCCTGCATCTTCTGAGTTCCTGAATATATCTACCATGTCTACAGGATGGGGAATGTCGGCGAGGGACGCCACGACCTTTTGTCCAAGGAGGTCCTTACCCGCAAGACCTGGGTTCACGGGGACAACCTTGTAGCCTTTTGACAGCATGTATTTCATCACATTGTGGCTGGCTCTGTTCTCCCTGTGACTTGCACCAACGAGCGCAATGGTTTTTGTCTCACGAAGAATTTGAGTGATAAGGGCCGGGCTGTAGTTCAGGTCGTGCATTGGGTGTTACCGGTCTTGCCAAGTTGGGTTGCGCTTTTCGATGAAGGCATTGACGCCTTCTTCTGCGTCATGGGTCAGCATGTTCTTCACCATGACCTCGCTTGTATAGGCGTAAGCCTCTGAGACACCGAGTTCCAACTGTTCATAGAAGGCGCGTTTGCCAATAGACACCGTCATGGAGGATTTGGATGCGATCTTCGTCGCGAGATCGGTGACTTCTGTATCCAGTGCTGCAGCTGCCACCGCACGATTGATCAACCCGATTTCGGCTGCGTGGGTAGCCTCTACCATGTCGCCACTCAACAGCATTTCCATGGCGTGCTTGCGGCTCACATTGCGCGAGAGGGCGACCATGGGCGTTGAGCAGAAGAGACCGATATTAACGCCGGGCGTGGCGAAGTGCGCGCCCTCAGCCGCAATTGCCAGGTCGCAGGTAGCAACCAATTGGCATCCAGCCGCAGTCGCGGTGCCATGAATTTTCGCGATGACGGGTTTCGGGTTCTGCAGAATGGAGAGCATCATGGTGGAGCAGCGCTTCATGATGTCCTGATAATAAGTGCGCCCGCGGTCTTCCTGTGGTCTGGCGGCGGTCAGCTCTTTCAGGTCATGTCCGGCACTGAAGACCGGCCCGTTGGCGGCGAGAACGACCACTCGGACTGAGGGATCTTCGGCTATGGCGGTCATTTCCGCGGTCAGCGCTGCCATCAGAGCCTCGGACAAGGAGTTGCGTTGCTTTGGCCGGTTGAGAGTCAGCGTGGTGACGCCTTCATAATCGTCCCGCAAGAGGACTTCCTCCACTAGCGCAGTTGCTGCCTCTGACATGTGCTCCTCCTCGGTTTGCCCGATGTTATCGCGCGGAAGGGTTCCCGTCAGGCTTCATTTGCGGCGTCGTCGCATTTTGAAGCGCCTTCTGACAAACGAATAGTTTGGCGGCTGGATGAAGCGTCTTCATCCTTCTGATCTTGTTTGCCGATGCTCCATAGAGCCCTTATTGTCCGGCCGAAATATGGGAGTGACAGATGGCGAGTGGGCTGGAACCGGTTATGACCGTAGCAGAGCTGCGCGCGTTCTTTGTCGAGGCTTTTCCTCAAGCTCTGGGCGCCTCGGGCGATGAGACACTGGTGGAGGAGATCGCGCCAGGGCGGGTTCTGATCCGCCGGAAGGTTTTTGAGGTCAATCTCCGTCCTGGGGGCACGGTTTCAGGTCCAACCATGATGGCACTGGCCGATCACGCCATGTATGCGGTCATTCTGGCTCATATCGGGCCGGTGGCGCTCGCGGTCACCACCAATCTCAACATCAATTTTTTGCGGAAACCGGGGCTTCAGGACCTTTTGGCAGAGGGCAGGTTGCTAAAACTGGGGAAAAGGCTCGCTGTAGGTGAGGTCTCGCTCTTCAACGAAGGTGATGAGGCAGATCCCGTGGCCCATGTGACGTCAACCTATTCCATTCCGCCGGATCGATGAAAATGGGGTATTTATATACCGCTATAATAAGCGGCTGTATTTATACCACTTTTTCGTCACCTATCCGTTTGACTTGACGAAACGGGTCCCCTAAAACTCGCGCCAACGGGCTCCCGCGATGGGGGCCTTCTCGTATTTATTAAGGGTCAAGGCTCCTTCCAGGGAGCGAGATTAGGGTCAAAATGAAAACCTTCTCTGCAAAACCCACAGACATAGACAAGAAATGGATCGTGATTGACGCCGAAGGCCTCGTTGTTGGCCGTCTCGCCTCTATCATTGCGATGCGCCTTCGTGGGAAGCATCTGCCGATTTTCACGCCTCATATGGACTGTGGTGACAATGTCATCGTTGTGAACGCTGAAAAAATCGCTATGACCGGCAAGAAGCTGACGGACAAGAAATATTACCGTCACACTGGTCACCCTGGCGGGATCAAGGAAACCACTCCTGAGAAGATCCTGAACGGCAAATTCCCAACCCGTGTGGTTGAGCTTGCTGTCCAGCGCATGCTTCCGGGCGGACCTCTCTCTCGCAAGCAGATGTCTAACCTGCACATCTATGCTGGTACGGATCACCCGCACGAAGCGCAGAAGCCAGAGAAGCTCGATGTCGGCGCCATGAATTCTAAGAATGTGAGGAGTGCGTAATGTCTGAAGAAGCACGCACGCTGGAAGACCTTAAAGACGTGGTTGCCCCAGCTGAAGAAGCGCCTGCTCCTCGTGAGCCCAAGATTGACCAGTTCGGTCGGTCCTACGCAACTGGTAAGCGGAAGGACGCGGTTGCCCGCGTCTGGATTAAGCCTGGTTCAGGCCGTATCACGATCAATGATCGTGACATCGAAGTTTACTTCGCACGCCCTGTGCTGCGCATGGTTCTTCGTCAGCCGCTTGTTGCTGCTGCCCGTGAAAATCAGTTCGATATCGTTTGTAGCGTTTCCGGCGGCGGTCTTTCCGGCCAGGCTGGTGCGGTCCGTCACGGTATTTCGAAAGCCCTGACTTATTACGAACCTGGCCTTCGCGCAGTTCTGAAGAGCGGTGGCTTCCTCACACGCGATAGCCGCGTTGTGGAACGTAAAAAATATGGCCTTGCGAAAGCGCGCCGGAGCTTCCAGTTCTCCAAACGTTGATCTTGTTTGGGTTCAGAGTTCAAAAGGGGCGCCAGCGAGGCGCCCCTTTTTTTGTTATGGTGCGAATAACAGAGTTGAATGGTGAAGAATATGAAACGGGTATTCATTGACGGCGAAGCAGGAACGACAGGTCTCCTCATCCGGGATCGGATTGTCGGGCGGAGCGATATTGATCTTTTGCAGATTGATCCGGCAAAGAGAAAAGACGCGCGCGAACGTAAGCGCCTATTGAATGCTGCTGATATTGTTTTTCTCTGTTTGCCAGATGCGGCCGCCATTGAAGCTGTGTCTCTGATCGACAATCCAGAGACTGTTGTGATTGACGGATCGACTGCGTTTCGGGTTGCTGATGGTTGGACCTACGGTTTTCCTGAGATGACCAAGGACCACCGGGCAGCGGTTGCCGGATCAAAGCGGATCAGCAATCCAGGTTGCTATCCAACCGGGACAATTGCACTTGTTCGGCCTTTGGTTGACGCAGGCATTTTGCCCAAAGGTTTTCCGCTGACAGTCAATGCAATCTCTGGTTATAGCGGCGGTGGCAAGGGCATGATTGCGGAGTTTGAGGAGCCCCAAGCACCTGTTACATCTGAGCAACCTTTCAGACTCTATGGGCTGACACTGGCGCACAAACACGTGCCTGAAATGCAGGTCTATGGCGGGCTGGTTCACAAGCCATTGTTCTCTCCAGCTGTAGGCCGCTATCGGCAGGGCATGCTGGTCGAAGTGCCGGTGCAGCTCTGGTCGCTGGCATCAGATGCAACGCCGGATCAAATTCGCGATGTGCTGTCAGATCACTACGCGGGCGAGCGGTTTGTATCGGTTGCCGGAGCAGAGGAAACAGCAGAGATTGCCAACATTGATCCTGAAGGTCTCAATCATACCAATGAGATGAAACTCTTTGTCTTCGGGAATGAAGAGACAGAGCAGGTGCGATTGGTGGCGCTGCTCGACAATCTTGGCAAAGGTGCATCTGGGGCCGCAGTTCAGAGCATGAATCTGGTTCTTGGCCTTGATGAAGCAACAGGGCTGGTGCCGGACGCATAAGCTTGAGGTGAGGAGGCCGAAGCATGATCGACTATCAAGGGAAGACGGCACTGGTAACCGGCGCTGCATCAGGCATTGGTCGAAGCGACCGCAATTGCTTTGGCTAAACGTGGTGCGCGCGTGATCTGTGCTGATATTGACGCAGAAGGTGTAGCGGACACGGCATCGCAGCTCGGCGACAGAGCTCAGGCAATTGTTAGTGATCTCGGTGACCCTACCGCCGCGGCGAAGCTTGTCGATCAGGCTTATGAGATTGCGGGTCATCTGGACCTAGTCTTTTCAAACGCTGGCATCGGACATCGCAGCACTCTTTCCAAAGAGCCTTTTGATGAGACGGACGCGTTGTCCAAGCTCTTCGAGATCAATTTTTTTGCCGGGCCCAAGATTGCGCAAGCCTATGCACGACATCTTGAGAAAGATGGGCGTCGGGGGCGCTTCATGGTCACTGCATCGGAAAACTCACTAAGTGTTCCAGAGGTTGTTCGCAAAGGCAGGATGGTATTCTACGGAGCGACCAAGCACGCGCTGCTGGTTGCGATGGAATGGCTGCGTATTGAGCAGGAGAAGGTAGGGCTTCTGGATCTCCATGTATTATTGCCTGGCGCGGTGTACACACCTTTGGTTGCTCGCAGTCTGCCGGACCCTTCCATGGCACCGCCAGAACTTGAACTCATCACCGCAGAAGGGTGTGCAGAAATCGCGCTTAAGGGTATGGATTTGGATTTGTTTTACATTCCAACCCAGGCCCACCTGCTGGATGACATGCAGCCTCGCGTGCGGGACATTGAGGCTTCACTGACAGCCTTGGAGATCGAGCGGACGTACTAACCCTTAAAACCGAATAAGGATGACCCCAGCCGTTACGATAATAGCCGCGGCAAATCCAATGCGCCCGACAGGTTCTTTCAGGATATAGGCTGAAAGAAACGCCGCAAAGATCACGCTTGTCTCCCGAAGGGCGGAAACGAGACCTAAGGGCGCCACGCTCATGGCCCAGATCACCAATGCATAGGCGACCATTTGAAGGGCAGCGCCGCCGAACGCGATCACGCCGATGGAATTGGTTGCCCGTATCGATCGCCAGCCCCGTCGATGGAGCCCGATTGAGAAAAATATGAGACCATCGAGCAGAAACAGCCAGAAGACGAATGTCATAGGTGTTTGGGCTACACGCCCGCCAATGCCGTCCATCATGGTGTAACTGGCGATGAAGGCGGCGGTGCCTAACGCATAGAAAGTTGCCTTGCGTTCGTCAGATGACCCGCCGCGTCTTTGCCATGCGAGGCTCATGATGCCGCCTGTGACAAGCACGAGGCCTGCGACTGCATAAAGAGAGACCGTCTCACCGATGACAAAGTAGGCGCCCAATGCCACCAGCAGCGGAGCGGTTCCTCTGGCGATGGGATAGACGTGTCCTAAATCCCCATAGGTATAGGCGCGCACCAGGAACAGCTTGTAGCCTGTGTGGAGGACGAGTGTGCCGCCCAAGATCGCCCAAGTTTCTGGGTTGGGAAAAGGCAGGAAAGGCAATACCGGGAGAGCAAGTAAGCCGCAGGCCCCTGTCATCAATGCCAATGAATTTAGGCGATCCTCGCCAGCGCGCACCATAGCGTTCCAACTAGCGTGCATAAGGGCTGTCAGAAGGACGAGCCCGATAAGGGCGAGGCTAATGTTGGTTTCCATGGGCGGACCATAGAGGCCGAAGCGTGCAGCTGCCTATTCACAGAAACAGCAAATGGGATTGCGTGGTCGGGCGTTAGGGGAAATATGCGCTGAAATGAATGAGCAGAAACTTGAGATTGTTGCTAATTGGTCTGGTTACGTTTGCTCCGAATATCCTATAGGGTAGGGAGCTGAATGTCTGTGATCCTCAGCGAGAGTCGTTGAGGTGGTCTAAAAGGGGTCTGGCCAATGAATGGTCAAGTGTGCGGGGTCAATATGACAAGTGAACGCCAAACGAGCGAAGCATGTTCGTCTGCCACGGCAGGGATAGTAGAGCGAGCGACGAAGCGTCTTGGCGCCATACTGCTTGTTGCAGGCCTGGCGGCTTGTTCAACGGCACCCGAATGGGCCCGACCCGGCCTCATTTATGGAGATGATGCCGAAGCAGCTGCCGCAGAACCTAATGCTGAAAAAGATTTTCCGGAATTGGCTGATGTGCCTGGTCAAGTACCCGCGCGAAGCTCTGCGGCTGAAGTGCAGGATGCAGTTGATGGCTTGGCTGCTGACCGGGAGCGGGCGCGGTATAGCGATGAAATTCTGCGTGGGGGGACGGGCGCACCCGCTCCAGCGCCGCGCAGTGCTGCACCAGCGACAAGTCCAGCACCGCTTCCGACAGCCAGCCTGACGTCGTCAGCGCCTGTCGCTGCAGCTGCTGCCTCCAATGAAGGGGTGATTCCTCCGCCTGAACGTGGTGGTCGGCCTTCTCTGGTCGCCGCTGAGGCTGCTGCGGAGCAGGTTGTAGAGCGCGCGACCCAGGCAGCGACGACAGCCCCTGTTACTGTTGAGCCTGCACCTGTCCCAACGCCTCAGGCATCTGCACCTGTAGCTGCATCGCAGCCAGTGGCTGCGGCAACGCCGGTTGCTCCTGCGCCAGCTCAACCAGCTCAGACTACCCGTCGTCCTGCCGTACCAGCGGTATCGGACACTGCCCGGGTGAGTGCAACATCGCAGCCAAGTGCGGCACCGAACACTACATCCTCTGCGACGCCGAACTACCGTGAGCGTCCACCTGTGCCTGCCCAAACGAACCAGCCGGCTGCTGCGCAGGCAGAAGTGGTACCAACGCCCCGCGCTACGCCTTCAGTTGCAGCGACGACGCCTGTTCCACGCTCAAATAGTGCTTTTGAAGCTTCATCGGCCCCTGCTTTGACGCAGGAAGCGCTTGAAGCTGCCGGACCCATTGTCTCTTCCCGCTATGGTTCGCCCGGAGCACCAACAGGATCTGCGGACCCAGAAGACCCTGTGGAGGTCAATCTGGATGCCTTGAGGGGTCTTGGACCGGGGGCATCACTTGCGCCATCTCAAGCAGCACCAAATGGTACGGCTTACGCAAACCAGGGCGGCCCCGGTAATATTCCACCCTATGTGGTGAGCTTTGCCCACGGATCGACCGGGCTCAATGCCGAAGACCGGCAGAAAATCGCGGCCGCCGCGGCAAGTGCTGCGGCATACAATGGCATCGTACGCGTGGTTGGACATGCCTCCAGCCGGACCGGCGACCTTGGGGTGGGTGACCACCTTCTGGCCAACTTCAGAGTATCCATGAAGCGAGCGAATGCGGTTGCCAATGAGCTCATTCGAGCGGGAGTTGACCCGTCACGTGTGGTTGTAGAGGCAAAAGGCGATGCAGTGCCCGTCTACTACGAATCCATGCCTGCGGGTGAAGCTGGAAACCGCCGCACCGAAATTTTCATCGAGTAGGCGCCTAAAAGCTTGAAATTGGCCATCCTTTGGCCTTTTTCAGCCGTTTATTTCGTTTCTTCTTATTATTCAGCCCAAGGTTAGCCGGGGGCGCGGAAACCCGTAGTCCGACCCGGTTTTTGGCGGTATAAGAGCGCCCGATGGCGTTTTTGCCAGCAATTTGAGGCTGTATCAGCCGGAGTCCTTTGAGATGACTGAGGAATTTCATCGCATCAAACGCTTGCCCCCTTACGTTTTGGAGGTGGTCAACCGCCTCAAAGCGAAGGCGCGAGCGGAAGGACGAGACATTATCGATTTCGGGATGGGCAATCCCGACATGCCGACACCTCAGCACATTGTCGACAAGCTGATTGAGACGGTGCAGGACCCTCGGACACACCGCTATTCGGCATCCAGAGGCATTCCGGGGCTTCGGAAAGCTCAAGCTGGGTATTATGAGCGTCGGTTTGGGGTGAAACTCGACCCGGACACACAAGTGATTTCGACGCTCGGTTCAAAAGAAGGGCTCGCGAACTTGGCCCAGGCAATCTCTGCGCCGGGCGATGTGATCCTTGTTCCCAACCCCACATACCCGATCCATGCCTTCGGCTTCATCATTTCTGGTGGGGTTGTTCGTCATCTGCTTGGCGGTATTGAGCCAGGTGAGGAGTACCTGCGGACGCTTCATCGCGCCCTAAAACATTCGGTTCCGGCGCCCTCAGCGCTGGTGCTTAATTATCCAGCAAATCCAACGGGTTATGTCGCAGACCTCGAGTTCTACAAAGAGGTGGTAAAGGTCGCGAAGGCGCACGAATTGTTCCTGATCTCAGACCTTGCCTACGCAGAAATTTACTTTGACGACAATCCGCCGCCGTCGCTTCTGCAAGTGCCGGGAGCCATGGACCTGGCCGTTGAATTTACGTCGCTGTCGAAGACCTTTGCGATGCCTGGCTGGCGTATGGGCTTTGCGGTCGGGAATGAGCGTCTTATCGGCGCTCTCGCTCGTGTAAAGTCATATCTCGACTATGGCGCTTTCACGCCGATCCAGGTTGCTGCCGCAGCAGCCCTTAATGGACCGACGGATTGCATTGATGAAATCCGAGAGACCTACAAAACCCGCCGGGATATCCTGATCGACAGCATGGGCCGCGCTGGCTGGGAGATCCCTACGCCTAAGGCAGGCATGTTTGCCTGGGCCCCGATCCCTGAAAAATTCAAACATCTGGGTTCGCTGGCGTTCTCTATGTTGCTGCTGGAGCATGCTGACATTGCGGTCGCGGCAGGTATTGGCTTCGGCGAATATGGCGATGGGCATGTTCGGATCGGGTTCGTTGAAAACGAGCAGCGGATCCGACAGGCAGCCCGGAATGTGAAAAAATTCCTGGAGAATGCGGACAAGATCCTCGCAGACTATGATCCGTCTGGGGGCACAGTTGTTCAGTATCCGGGGCAGAAAGCATAAGAAATGACAACACCGCTGCGAATTGGCCTGGCGGGACTGGGCACGGTCGGCGGTGGCGTCGGCAAACAGTTGGAAGCTGAACGCGCGCGTTTGGCGGCTATTTCCGGTCGAGAGATCGTTGTTGCGGCCATATGCGCCCGTGATCGCTCAAAAGACCGTGGTTTTGAAGTGGCCGGGGCAACTTGGTTTGACGACCCGGTTGATATGGCCAAAAACGCCGAGATTGACGTGTTTGTCGAGCTTATTGGCGGATCAGACGGTTCAGCCAAAAGTGCTGTTGAGGCGGCACTGTCATCCGGCAAGCATGTGGTGACGGCCAATAAGGCGCTGGTCGCCCATCATGGCGCTGCGCTGGCGGCACTCGCGGAAAAAGGCGGGGCTGCGCTCAATTTCGAAGCAGCGGTGGCGGGTGGCATCCCGATCATCAAGGCGATGCGGGAAGGCCTTCTGTCCAACCAAATTTCTCAGGTTTCCGGCATTTTGAATGGAACGTGCAACTACATCCTGACTGAGATGGAAGAAACCGGGGCTGATTTTGCGGATGTGCTCGCAGATGCACAAAAACTCGGTTACGCCGAAGCAGATCCCAGTTTTGATGTTGGCGGAACCGATGCCGCGCATAAGCTTGCGATCTTAGCCAGCCTAGCCTTTGGCACGGCGGTCGACTTTTCTTCGGTCTATGTTGAAGGCATAGAGACCGTGACTGCGGCTGATATCAAGTTTGCAGCTGAATTCGGGTACCGGATCAAGCTGCTGGGCACCGCTGAACGCAACGAGCAGGGCGCCATTGAACAACGGGTCCATCCAGCACTGGTGGCCCATAGCGCGCCTCTGGCGAGCGTCTCAGGGGTCATCAACGCGGTTTCCGTCCATGGAGGATATGTCGGCAATGTAGTGCTGACAGGCCCTGGCGCTGGCGAGGGGCCCACTGCATCGGCTGTGGTGGCAGACATTGTGGATATTGCACGAGGCATCGCATTCCCGCCGTTTATCCTTCCACAATCGCAGCTCAAGCCGGCTGAGACGGTGGAAATGAGCGACTATTCAGGTGCCTATTACTTAAGGCTAGAGGCTGCTGATCGTGCTGGAAGCATGGCAGAAGTGACCAAAGCGCTGGCGGAAGCAGATGTTTCCATCGAACGGATTGTCCAGCGGCCTGATCAGGGTCGCGATGGTGAATGGCTTCCTGTGGTCTTGATAACCCACGAGACTCGTGAAGCAACGATGCAGCGCGCCCTAGCGCTTCTTTCGGAACATGCAGATGTGGTGAGCACGCCGGTTGTGATCCGCATCCAAGGCAGCTAAAAGCACAAACAAATACACGTGAACCAACGGGGATAAGAATGACTTCCAAAAAAGCCGCCAATCAGGGTTTGAGCCGTACACTGGCTCTTGAACTCGCGCGTGTGACCGAGCGTGCAGCGGTGGCTGCCTCAAGACTTTCGGGCAGGGGTGATGAAAAGGAAGCTGACCAGGCCGCTGTTGATGCCATGCGCCAGGAGCTGAATTCACTCCCGATTGACGGCACGATTGTTATTGGTGAGGGCGAGCGCGACGAAGCACCGATGCTTTACATCGGTGAAGAAGTTGGCACTGGTGGACCAAAGGTCGACATTGCGCTGGATCCACTGGAGGGCACGACGCTTACCGCCAAGAATATGGAAAACGCACTTGCCGTTGTTGCCATGGCTGAAGGCGGCACTTTGTTGCACGCGCCAGATGTCTACATGGACAAGATTGCGATCGGCGGCGGCTACCCGGACGGTATCGTCGATCTCGACGCGCCCGCTGGCGACAATATCAAAGCCCTGGCTCAGGCCAAAGGTGTAGAAGTTAGTGAGATAACTGCCTGTGTTCTTGACCGTCCGCGTCACGCGAACCTTATCGCGGAAATTCGTGGTGTGGGTGCGCGCGTGTCCCTGATCTCAGATGGTGACATTGCCGGTGTGATCGCGACGACCGACGCGTCGACGGGTATCGACATCTATATGGGTGTGGGTGGGGCACCGGAAGGTGTACTCGCAGCGGCTGCGCTTCGCTGCATTGGTGGACAGATGCAAGGCCGTCTCGTCACCAACAATGAAGAGCAAAAAGCCCGCGCCGCAAAGATGGGTGTTAAAGACTTCGACGCTAAATACTCCATGATCGAAATGGCGAGCGGCGATGTGATTTTTGCTGCAACCGGCGTCACCGATGGCTCCATGCTTGACGGGATCAAAGTGACGAAAGAGGGCGTGTCGACCCATACGATCGTGATGCGCTCGTCGACAGGAACTGTGCGGCGTATTCGTGCATTCCACAGAGCAGATTCCAAATTCGAAAACGACTGAGTGCGATATTGCACGCTTTAGGAGGCTGATTGGAGTACGAGCCGGATAGCGGGTTTCTGGGTGTCGGAAGGTCTTTGACCAGCCGTCGTTGGATCCCTCGGCTCGAAAATGATCGGTTGGCCTTGCAGCTTGCACAGCAAGCAGATGTTCCTGAGCTTCTTGCGCGGGTTCTTGCAGCCCGTGGCGTTACCGCAGAGGCCTGCGAACAACATCTCAACCCGACTTTACGCTCTTATCTGCCAGACCCATCCATTGTTGAAGATATGGACAAGGCTGCTGAACGCATCACCAAGGCGATTGTTGATGGTGAGCAAGTGGCTGTCTTTGGCGACTATGACGTGGATGGCGCTACCTCATCGGCCCTTCTGAAACTCTACTTTGAAGCGATTGGTGCCCCGTTACGAATTTACATCCCCGACCGCATCAAGGAAGGCTATGGCCCAAACGCAGCAGCTTTCCTCAAGCTCAAGGATTTAGGCGTTTCGCTCATCATTACGGTTGATTGCGGCACCATGGCGCACAAGCCTCTTGGTGTTGCCAAGGAACGCGGGTTGGATGTGGTTGTTGTTGACCATCATCAGGCCGAACCCTTGTTGCCACCAGCTGTTGCCGTGGTGAATCCCAACCGGCTGGATGACACGAGCGGTCTCGGACAGCTTGCTGCGGTTGGTGTGACGTTTCTGCTGTTGATTGCCCTTAACAGAACGCTGCGCTCTTCGGGATGGTTTGAGGGGGATCGCGAAGAGCCCAACCTTCTGGACATGCTCGACATTGCTGCCCTTGGAACAGTTTGTGATGTGGTACCGTTGACAGGTCTCAACCGCGCGATTGTGACTCAAGGCTTGAGAGTAATGGGCTCGCGCAAGAACAAGGGCCTTGCTGCTCTGGGTGATGTGGCAAAGATGGAAGGTGCGCCTGGCACCTATCATGCGGGCTTTCTGCTCGGGCCTCGTGTGAATGCAGGCGGACGTGTTGGCCGCGCTGACCTGGGCGCGCGTCTCCTCACAACGCATGACGGCGCTGAAGCCCATGAGATCGCGCTTGCCCTCGATACATACAACCGTGAGCGCCAGGCGATTGAAGCCTTGGTGTTGGAACAAGCGATCGAACAGGTTGATGCCATGCTGGCTCATTCGCGTGCCAACCAGCCGCCGCCCCTTATCATTGCGTCGGGAACTGGATGGCATCCTGGTGTCATTGGGATCGTGGCGAGCCGCATCAAAGACAAATATGACCGCCCTACCTTCGTTGTTGCCATCGATAACAAGGGCGAGGGGAAAGGGTCTGGAAGGTCTGTCCCTGGTGTTGACCTTGGCCGCGCGGTGACAGCGGCCCTTGAGGCGGGGCTTCTGGTCAATGGTGGCGGCCATGCTATGGCAGCTGGTCTTACGGTCCGGGAAGGCAAGCTGGATGAGCTTCATGAGTTTCTGAACGGCCGCATTGCATCGGATGTGATGGCGGCTGGCGAAGACAGACAGTTGAAACTGGATGGCGCGCTGACGACAGATGCGGCGTCGCGTGAGATGTTTGAAATGCTCGAAAAGGCTGGGCCCTATGGCGCCGGGAACCCGGAACCGCGGTTTGCTGTGCCGAGGGTGCGGATTGTGAGGGCCGACCGGGTCGGACAGAATCATGTGCGCTGTATCCTGGCAGGCGACGAGGGCGGGCGATTGAAGGGAATCGCCTTTAGAGCGGCTGATTCAGAGCTTGGAGAGAGCCTTTTGAACAGTGGTGGGGCTGTTTTCCATGTCGCGGGGCGCCTCCGGGCGGATGATTGGCAGGGACGAAGAGGCGTCCAGTTGCAAATTGATGACGCTGCTCGGCTCTGATCTCAAAAACCCCAGAAAATCGACAAAAATCAGCGGATTAGGCACTTGCATTCCCGCAGGTGACCCATTATTAAAGCCGCACTGCGCGCCCTTCGTCTATCGGTTAGGACGCCAGGTTTTCAACCTGGAAAGAGGGGTTCGATTCCCCTAGGGCGTACCAGTTTTCTTCTCTTTCATTGATATGCTGCAGCTGGCCTGAGATGGCCCGATCTGCGACACTTGCCCCATAAAACCAATGGGAGAAGTGTCATGAAGGTTGAAGGTGGGTGCTATTGCGGCGAGCTGCGCTATGAGGTTGAGGGTGATGCCCTTTTCAAGGCTCAGTGCCATTGCCGGGAATGCCAATATATTTCAGGTGGGTCACCGAATGTGACTATGGGGATGCCTGAGGGCACATTCAAATATACCAAAGGCACACCTAAGCAATTTAAGCGCACGGATATCGACCCTTCCGTAACGCGGGAGTTCTGCGGCAATTGTGGCACAAGCATGCTGTCACGGGCCCCTGGCGCCCCGGGACTGGTTTTGCTGAAGGTTGGATCAATGGATGATCCCAAGCAGTTTGAGGGTCCTCAGGTTGCCATTTACACCTGTGATGCCCAAGACTTCCACATGATCCCTGAGGGCGTTGCGTCCTTCGACAAGCTGCCTGGCTAGAAGACAGGCCTCCTTCCAAAGTTAGCGGGTGGCAACCAAATTAAATGTGATTGCCACCTCGTTACCCACCATGGAGCTAAGCGGACCGGTTCCGATGCCGTAATCGTTCCGGTCAATGGTAAGGCTGCCTGCTGCTGTGGCTTCGTCTCCGTCAATATTGAGGTTGAACGGAAGTGTTACGGGCAGAGCCGTTCCCTTAATCGTCAGCGTTCCTTCTGCCATGTAGCCTGCATCTGTCTTTGTCACAGTTGATGAGGTGAAGTGCGCGGTCGGGTGAGTGGCGACATCGAACCAATCAGCACCTGGCAATGCGCCGTCTCTCTCAGCCGACCCACTGATTGCGCTGGCGGTCACAATCTCAACGCCAATCGATGCATTTTCCAGGTTGGTTGGGTCGAGCGTGATCTCAGAGGAGAAGTCTTCGAAAGAGCCTTGAAAGGGTGCGCCTGCTTGCGTGCCTTCAAATGTCAGCTGGCTGCTATCAGTGTTCATCGTCCAATCACTGGCAACAGCATTTGAGGTCAATAGGAGCAAGACGGCGAGACTACGAAACACCATGAACTTTCCATTGGCGTCAGAGAAAAGGATTGCGAGCTTTGGTTCCATACTAGGAACTCCAGGGGAGCATGCGGCGCAAGATGTCATCCTTCAAAATGAAGTGATGACGTAAGGCTGCGGCGGCGTGCAGCAATACACCGGCACCTGCGGACCAAGCAAGGAGCCAGTGCCCCCACTCGCCGACTGCCAACCATTGATCCTTGTCCGGATCGGTTGCAATGAAACCGATATGTGGGACTGGAATAGTGTCAAACACCTGGGTTGGAATGTTGATCGGTGAGGCTGACACAATGATCCAGCCGGTGAGCGGCATTGCCACGAGGATTGTGTAAAGCCCCAGATGGGTGAGTGAGGCAGCGGTCTTCTCCCACCAGGCCATGCTCTCCGGCAGGGGAGGCGGTGTATCGATAAATCGCCAGACGAGGCGCAACATCACAATGCCAAACACGCAAATGCCAAAGGACTTGTGGAGCTGGTACAGGGAAAAAAGATTGGGGTCGGAGAGTTCCAGGTCGCTCATATAGATGCCAAGCCCCAGATTGCCCAAAAAGAACAAGGCAACTAACCAGTGAAAAGCAGCGGCGACCAGGCCGAAGTGTGTAGCACTATTTTTCCATTGCATTGCTGCCTCGGCTCCTAATCGCGGACGCCGGGAGGTGCCCAAAAGGTTGGAATCCAGTTACGGGCGAGTTCCTTGCCGTGAAGATAGTCTGATCGGGCAATAGACTTTTGCAGATGGGACCGAAGTCCATCGTTCTGATCTGTTGCGCCAAGGGTCAGTCGAAGCGGATTGACGTCATACAGCCGCAGCCATTTTCCTATCTCCACTGGGTCATTGTCTGGTCCGATATTGGCGGCGTAAAGCGCGAGCAATGTGCGTTGCGCTTGAAAATGCCCTGCGTTTGCGGCTCGCATCACCCATGTGCGTCCCTGCTGGAACTTCTCGTTACTGCGTATTTGCTCCGTGTCGAAATCTGTTCCGCTTTCAGTCGGCAAACCACCGAGCGACATGAGACAGAGGCCATAGGCATGTTGCGCTGATTCATACCCTCGGCCATTTCGAGCCAGCGGGCGCAATCGTTCGATAGCTGCCTCGCAGTCTCCTTCGTTTTTGAGTTCAAAACCCTCCCAATAAGCTGCCTGGGGGTCTTGGTAGTTGTAGCGCTCTCGGACATCATAATGGGGTGACGTGCGAGGGTTTTCCTGGCCGTTGGCGAGGGCTGTTGACAGAAGCAAGGCACTGGCGACCAGGGTACCAGACATACAAAGGCAAAACGCGGCCGGGACAAAAGTTTTCATGAGAAAACCGTATCCTGACCGCGCCTCAGTTTCAATGAACCACAGGGCCTGAAATTCAGCGGTAATGGATTAGATAGCGGCTGCCGGAGACGACATATCCTTCACCATGCCGGTTGTAGCACATGGTGCCGCCAACCTTTGCCGGCCGCCCGTGCCACTGGCCTCGCTTGTAGACAGGATGGCAGGCCCTGCTATTGGTTTGGCGATAGCTGTGGCGATTGTTATAGCCGCCATCGGAATAGCTATAGTGCCGCCGTGAGTGGCCGCCATAATAGTCGTTTCGGTGGTGGCGACGGGGTGCGTGGTAGGGCCGGTGGTGCTGACGATAGCGTTGATGGTGTGCTCGGGGATAGCCGTAGCCGCCGCTCCAGCCGAGTAAACCACCGACAATTGCGCCTGCGATGAACGCGCCTCCTCGGTCACCTCGATGACGCCTGTGACCGCCATGGTGCCCTCCGCCGCCATGACGTCCGCCTCGGTAGTGGCGCCCCTGTCCGCGGCCATGGTGACCCCGCCTGTCGCGTATGTGATGCAGGTTGTTATTTGGTGTTAGGTTGCCCGCGCCTACAGGTCCTGCCGCCGCTGCTGGAGCGGACAGGCTGGCCATAGACCCGACAACCAGACAGGCACTGAGTGCCAATCGTGCGAGTATCATTTCCTTCTCCCAATCCTTGGACCGGTCCGCAAATGACCGGTGTCACATCCTCAAGGAGAAGGTGGTCTTCTCGGTTTGAACGCTAGATGAACAATCTGTTCAGGTTCGCCATCACCAGTGGCCGGTATTCTCCATGGATGCCCAAGGCTCTTGAGCAGGGAGGGGTTGGCCTTCCTGAAGAAGTTCAATGGAAATGTTGTCCGGGGAGCGCACAAACGCCATTCGACCATCGCGTGGTGGGCGGTTGATGGTGATTCCCGCGTCCGCCAGTTTCTGACAGGTCGCGTAAATGTCATCGACCCGGTAGGCTAAATGCCCGAAATTCCGACCTTCATCCAGCTTTTCAGGGTCCCAATTGTAGGTCAATTCGACCTGAGCTTCCTCCTGGCCTTCTGGAGCCAGGAAGACGAGGGTGAAACGGCCTTCTTCGATGTCAAATCGACCGACATTCTTAAGACCCAAATGGGTGCAGTAAAACTCAAGTGACGCGTCAAGATCCGTCACGCGGACCATGGTGTGCAAATAGCGCATACGTGGTTTGCCTATCCTTCAGGGGTTCGTTTTGCGTATCATTTCCGGAACAGACCACAAGGTCAAAGAGAACTGTCAGGGAGAGGGTATGTCTGCGGAATTGAAGGCGCTGATCGAGGGTAGTGACCGTACTGTGGTGTTTACCGGGGCTGGGATCAGCACGGAATCCGGCATTCCTGATTTTCGCAGTCCGGGTGGCCTTTGGACAAAAATGGCTCCGATCGATTTTCGAGACTTCATGGCCTCAGAAGAAATGCGGATTGAGGCGTGGCGCCGCAAGTTCGCTATGGATGGGAGCTTCGCGGCGGCTGAGCCCAACAAGGGGCATATGGCCGTCGCGAAATTGGTGGATACGGGCAAGGTCAGTCACGTGATAACCCAAAACGTCGATAATCTTCACCAGAACTCAGGAGTGCCGACCGACAGGGTGATCGAACTCCATGGGAACAGCACCTATGCGACCTGCCTCAATTGCGGCGCGCGCTATGAGTTGGCGGAGATCCGATCGCACTATGAGGAACATGGCAAACCCCAGGACTGTCAGTTTTGCAGCGGGATCATCAAGTCTGCGACGATCTCCTTCGGACAGGCGATGCCGGAAGCTGAGATGGAGCGGGCGACAGAAGCGACATTGGACTGCGACCTGTTTATCGCGATTGGCTCTTCGCTGCAGGTCTATCCCGCAGCAGGTTTCCCGATTATGGCAAAAAAGAACGGTGCGAAACTCGTGATTCTCAACCGCGAAGAAACGGAGCTAGACCCGCTTGCAGATCTTGTCGTGCATGAGGAGATTGGACCGACACTCGCCCCCATTGTTCAGCTCAATTGATTTTACCTACCGCGCGTTTGCCCAGCCGCCGGCAAATGGAATGACCTGACCGGTAATAAAGCCGGATAAAGGATTTGCCAGGAATCGGATGCAGGCAGCGGCTTCTTCCGGTTTTCCCAAACGCCCGAGGGGGATGTTTTTCAGGATCTTGGCCCTGGTGTCCTCATTTTCCATAAGCGCAGGTGGAAAATAGTCCGCGCTCTCGACGTAGTTTGGAGCGAGTGCGTTGACCTGAATGTTCTTCGACGCGAGCTCACGTGCAAGAGATAGAACGAGTGAGTTCGCCGCACCTCGTGCAGAAGCGTACATGGAGTAGTTTGCGAGGCCGTTGAGTGGCGCTGCTGAGGTGAGGAACAATATCTTGCCACCGCCTGAGGACTTCATAGACGGGACCACGGCGCGGCTGACACGGAATGGCTTGAAGACGAGGGCATCATAGGTTGCTTCAAGATCTTCATCTTTTGCCGTATCGAGAGACGCTCTTAGTGCTGGGAAGGCGTCATTGTTTACGAGGAGGTCAATGCGCCCGGTTTCCTCCAGCACACGCCCCGCTGCGACGACCGGATCTGCGCCACCGACAGTCTTGAGTCCGGGCAGGGCTTGTTCAGCAGCCTCGCGAGCTGTCTTGTCGGAAAAGGCATGGTCGGTTCCATAGACCGTGGCGCCGGCTTCAATCAGCGCCTTTGCTGTCGGGCGTCCTATGAAATGTTCAATATCCGTTATTAGAACAATCGTGCCTGCTAGCTCGCTCATGGCTTCCTCCAACATATTCATGTGCTCGTTCCTGATGTAGCATTTACCCAAGTGGAGCGCGATATTTTTGGGGATGTGTATGAGTGGTTCGGATAAGACGCCTTGGTGGAAGGGCGCGGTTGTTTACCAGATATATCCAAGGAGCTATGCGGACACGACAGGGTCCGGCGTGGGTGATCTTGAGGGTATCAAGCGGAAACTGGATTATGTCGCCTCGTTGGGGGTCGATGCTGTCTGGCTCTCTCCGATCTATCCCAGCCCAAACAAAGACTTTGGCTACGATGTTGCTGATTACTGTGATGTCGCGCCCGAGATGGGAACGCTCGACGGGTTCGATGCGCTATTGGCCGAAACCCATCAGCGCGGCATGAAGCTCATCTTGGATCAGGTGCTGGCCCATAGCTCTGACCAGCACGCATGGTTTCAGGAGAGTCTTCTCTCTCGTGAGAACGAAAAGGCGAATTGGTATGTCTGGGCCGATGCCAAGGAAGATGGCACACCGCCCAACAATTGGATGTCGGCCTTTGGTGGGCCGGCCTGGTCCTGGCATCCGGTGCGACGGCAGTACTACCACCATAAATTTCTGCGCCAACAGCCAAAACTGAATTTTCATGAGCCCGAAGCCGTCAAAGCTCTCATGAATGTGTTGAGGTTCTGGCTCGACCGTGGTTTGGACGGGTTCCGCTTGGATGTGGCGCATGCCTATTACCATGACGCCACGCTCGCCGATAACCCGCCTGTGCCGATGGAGGAGCGGACCGGTCTCAACTGGTCACATGCCCCACGGCTTCAAGAACATCTGCACGATAGCGGGTTACCTGAAAATCAGATTGCCATGCGGGCTGTCCGGTCCGTTCTCGATGAATATGAGAACCGACTCGCTTTTGGCGAGTTTGCGGAGACGCCTGAAATGATCGGAACCTATGTGGGTGAGCCTGACTTGCTGCATACGGCATATACATTTGATTTTTTGGAGGACCGATCTCTCGCACCCACGGTCTTTCAGAACTATTACCAGGATACGCTGAAGAAAAACGGTGAGCCCTGGCCGTGTGTCACATTCTCCAATCATGACCTGCCACGACCTGTCACCCGCTGGGGTGGTGGGAGAGATGGTGACGATGAGTTAGCCAAGTTCGGGTTGGCGCTCCTTTTGGCACTTAGAGGAACAGTCCTTCTCTATCAAGGAGAGGAGCTCGGACTTCCCGATGTCGATATTGAGCGCGACCAGATCCAAGACCCGGTGGGCGAGCTTTATTTTCCATTTGGCAAAGGACGAGATGGATGCCGGACTCCCATGCCCTGGATCGGCCGAGCGCCCAATGCAGCATTCACCAATGGGGAACCCTGGCTGCCAATTCCGGCTACGCACACTGAGCGTGCCGTCGATGTACAGGAAGCAATGAACGAAACCGTCTTGAAGTTCACGCGTGAGGCGATCAAGTTCCGGAAGGAACACGCTTGCTTGTCGACAGGGGACATCTCGTTCGTAGAAAGTACCGGAGCAATATTGGCGTTTAAACGGGTGCTTGATGAGGAGTCGCTCACCTGTGTCTTCAATTCAAGCGATGAGTCCGCAGTCTGGCATGGTGCTGCTGCCTCAGAGATTGTTCTGAAGGGAGCGGACAGACTAGAATTTGGAACGGGCGGTGTTTCGATCATCGGGACCGAAGTGATCTGCGGTCCTCGAAGTGCTGCTTTCTTCAAGGGAACTTAATCAGGTTTATGTTGGCGCAAAGACTCTGGCGTATCGAAGTCCGTGAGCGGAGCGTCATCGTCGACGGGCACCTCGCATACAAGATCTGAATTCTGAGCTATCAGTGTCTTTGCCCCAATATCGCCAGTCAGGTTCAGAAGGTCATTAAAGAAGGAGGCGTCCCACAGGACAGGGTTGCCGCGTTTCTTGCCGACGACCGGCACGCAGATGAATTTGTCGTCACCCGGATCTCGCGCATCAATGAGACGGTTTACCAGATCCGCCGTGATAAGTGGCATGTCGCCCAGCAGGATCACGGCAGCATCCACCGGAGGATCAAGCTCTGCGGCCGCTTTGATTCCTGCCTTGATGGAAGTACTCAAACCGTCCGCATAGTCCGGATTGTGCGCGTAGGACATGGGGCGTCCAGCTAAGGCTTTCAGCACACCTTCCTTTTCGTGGCCAGTCACAAGGACGATGCCGTCAGCCTTTGAAGCGAGAGCGGCGTCGGCGACATGAGCAATCATTGGTTTGCCGTTAAAGTCGCTGGTCAGCTTGTTGGTTGGGCCCATGCGGGTTGACCGACCACCGCCCAGGATGATGGCAGCCACCCGCGGGGAGTGTTCAGTTTCGCGTTTCGCGTCACGGGGTTGAGGCCGGGACGGAATTTCTTTTAGCAGGCCACCGACGCCCATGGACTGAATGTCGCGGGGCTCAACCGTCAACCCGGCCACCAGACGTTGCAAGACCCAATCAGCGCCATTCAGTTTGGGGGATCGTGCGCAGCCGGGTAGCCCCACAACGGGTCTGCCCTCGAGCTCGGCGAGCAAGAGAAGATTTCCCGGATCAACAGGCATGCCAAAATGCTGGATCTCGCCGCCGGACCTTTCGATGGATGCCGGTATAACATCGCGTCGGTCGCCTGTTGCTGATGCACCAAGGACCAGGATCATCTCAATGTTGGCAGGTACCGTTTGAAGCGCGGCCATGAGCGATGTTTCGTTATGTGGGCATGTCTGCGCGCTGCCCAGCGAGACGCCAAGGTTCCTAAGCCTTGCACGGATGACTGTCTCCGATTTGGTCAAAACAGACTGTTTGGTCCCCTCGACGCTTGTGAGGATGAGCGCAGCGCGTTTGAGCTTAAAGGGGTGCAGTTCCAGAGTGGGCGATATGGCGGATGCTAACGTTGCTGCCTGATCGACCAGCTGCTTCGGCGCGGCATAGGGAATGATTTTCACCGTGGCCACCATCTGACCCTCGGTCACGGCCTCCATATTTGGAAGTGTTGCGATAGTGATCGCTTCATCCAGACCATTGATCTCGTTAATGGTCGCTTCATCCAAACGGAGAACGCCAGGGGCTGTTGCATAGAGATTGGCTCTGCCTGTAAAGGCGGTGTCAGCGCGTGTATTGGGTCCTGTGAGTGCTGTTGCGATGGTTGCGGCGGCCTCATCTTCCGGCATGTCCTCTGCGTCTAGGTGGGCTGCGTAGACTGTTGCGATACCGGCATGTGAGAGAAATTCGATATCTTGACTGCTGAGAACGCGACCTTTTTTGAAGGTCTGATCACCCGCTCGCACAGAATGCGCGAGCACCATGCCTTCTGCTTCTGCTACAGGAAATGAGCCGAACCTCATGAACGCTCCTGGCGCAGTGTTTGGGTTATTTCAGCAAGGATCGAGATGGCGATTTCCGCAGGGCTCTTGGCGCCGATACTGAGGCCGACGGGCCCACAGATACGCGCGATTTCAGCGTTGGCAATGCCTGCGTCGGTGAGGCGTTGTTGGCGGGCGGCTTGTGTCTTCTTGCTGCCAAGAGCGCCAACATAGAAAGCTGCAGACTTCAATGCGACGTGCAGGGCCGGGTCATCCAATTTTGGATCATGAGTTAAAGTGACGATAGCCGTGCGGGCATCAAGCTCTAGGTTTTGGAGAGCCTCATCGGGCCACTCGCTGATCAGCGTGACGTTCGGGAAACGCTCGGCGGATGCGAATGCTTCGCGCGGATCGACAACACTCACGTCATAGCCAGCCTCAAGTCCCATGCGTGCCAGCGGCTGCGCAATGTGGACGGCACCGACAATGATGAGACGGAGCGGCGGGTTGAAGACATTGAAGAACCAGGGTGTCCCATCAGGCGCTTCAGTCATACGGCTTTTGTCGGAACGAATAGCGGTGCCGGCGGCGGCGATCATCCAGTCCGGCTGATCAGCTCGATTTGGCGTGAGAGTTAGTTGTTCGTTGGTCTCAAGGTTTGCCGCCAGCACAATCGGCTGCTTTGCAGTCTGAGCGCTCAAAATCTGTTTCAGGGTTTCCTGCTTCATGGGTCAGGCAATCGTAAGGGGTTCGAGATAGATTTTGATCCTGCCGCCGCATGCAAGCCCTACTTCCCAGGCCATAGCGTCGGCGACACCATATTCCAGCACTTCTGGAGCCTCACTTTGGATGGCGTCGAGTGCACGGGTAACGACGTCACCTTCAATACATCCGCCGGAAACAGAACCCACGAAAGTGGCGTCCTCGCGAATGGCAAGCTGACTACCAACAGGGCGCGGTGCTGAGCCCCAGGTTTCGATGACGGTTGCAAGCGCAACCTTGTGCCCTGCGTCTGCCCAGGCTGCTGCTTGCGCCAGGACATTGTCGTCTGAATGAGTCGCCGTGTCGGTCATGCTGCTGTCGGCCATTTTCGTTCTGGGGCACTCAAAGACCCGACAAGGTTTTCAAGAGACGCCATGTTGTGGACAGGTCTGAACTCATCCACATGGGGTAGTATGGTTCTAATGCCAAGGGCTTTGGGCTCAAACGCGTCAAAGCGGAGCAGTGGATTGAGCCAAATCAGTCTGCGGCTTGCACGGTGAAGGCGCGCGATTTCCGGCTCCAGGCCGTCCGCGCCGTCTCTATCCAGTCCATCGGTGACGAGCAGGACGGTCGCCCCTTGGCCAAGCACCCGCCGCGACCAATCCACGTTAAAGCGTCTCAATGTCTCACCAATGCGCGTGCCGCCGTCCCAGTCTTCGACAGCGTTTGAGACAGCAGACAGTGCTTCATCAATATCCTTGTGGCGAAGTTGGCGCGACACATGGGTGAGGCGTGTACCGAACAGAAAGGTGTGGACGCGGTCTCTATCGTTGGTGAGCGCGTGGAGAAAGTGAAGGAATGTTCGTGCGTAAACACTCATGGAACCGGATATGTCGCAGAGGACCACGAGGGGCGGTGGACGGTGCCTGCGTTCCCGTCGCTTCAGCGGGATAATGTCGCCACCGCGTAGCGAGGCTCGGAGGGAGGCACGCATATCGATCAGCGCCCCGCGGGAGGAGGGACGGGTTCTGCGGGTCAGCACTTTGTCATGCTGAAGGTGAAGGCGGGAAAGTGCTTTTCGTGCCTCCGCAATTTCCGCGGCACTCATCTGTTCGAAATCCTTGGTCCGCAAGATTTCGGCAGCAGACATGGTTTCCCTGGCATCAATCTCAATGTCCGGCTCGGATTCTTGCACTGGCGTGTTTTCTTGATTGAGTAAAGCTTCTGCAAGCCTTCGGCTGGTCTGCTCTTCCGGTTCCTCTGGTGGCATTGTGAGTTCTGGAAGCATCATGGCCATCATGCGTTCCAGCATGCGCGGATCGCGCCAGAAAACATGGAAGGCCTGATTGAAGATTTCGCGCATATCCTGCGTGTGGATCAGCGTCGTATGGAGCGCCCAGTAAAGATCGCTCTCTGACCTGACACCGGCCATTTGAACTGCTTCTACGGCGTCGAGGACCTGTCGTGGCCCCACCGGGACACCGGCGCGGCGCAAGACGCGAGCAAAATGCGCGATATTCTCTGCGATATGGCCAGAGCTTTCCGTCATTCGGCCGCTGTTTTCAGTTCATCCAGAATTTGTGCTGCGTCGGACCCACGTACCTGCGCAATGTCGTCCTGATATTTAAGCAGGGTTCCCAGCGTATCGTTGATATTGCTTTCACTCAGCGAGACGGCATTTAGCTGGGTGAGGGCGTTCGCCCAATCCAGGGTTTCGGCGATGCCCGGTTGTTTATAAAGGTCACGCTTTCGCAGTGCCTGTACGAACGTAACGATCTGTTGGGACAGATCTTCTGCGGCATCAGGTGCTTTCAGGCGGACGATCTCGAGTTCTCTCTCAGCATCCGGGTAGTCCACCCAATGATAGAGGCAGCGGCGTTTCAGCGCATCGTGGATTTCGCGAGTTCGGTTGGACGTCACGATTACGATGGGAGGTTCCGCAGCCTTGACAGTGCCAATCTCGGGAATAGTGATCTGAAAATCTGAGAGGACTTCCAGCAGATATGCTTCGAAAGGTTCGTCGGTTCTGTCCAGCTCGTCGATGAGAAGGACTGGCGGACCGTTGACGTCCGGCTCCAGCGCTTGGAGGAGGGGGCGCCGGATCAGAAACCGATCATCGAACACATCTTTGGCGAGGACATTCCTGTCTTCAACGCCTTGCGCTTCAGCCAGGCGGATTTCAATCATCTGTGCCTGATAGTTCCACTCGTAGACTGCAGCAGCGGTATCGAGGCCTTCATAGCATTGCAGGCGAATGAGTTTTCGACCCAATGAGCTTGCGAGCACTTTCGCGATCTCTGTTTTGCCAACACCGGCTTCGCCTTCCAGAAAAAGCGGGCGGCCCATTTTGAGTGCCAAGAAGAGAACAGTCGCAAGAGATCGATCAGCGACATAGGCGCCGCTCGACAGCAGCGCCGCTGTCTCGTCGATTGAGGCGGGAAGAGAAATGGTCATAAGTTCAGGTTACCGCGAAAGACGGTTCAGGTCACATGGTCGCTGCAACGGCGCGTCCAGCCATTACAGAGATAAGGTGACTGCGATAATCAGCAGCGCCATGGAGGTCGGACAGAAGGTCATCTTCTGGAACCTTGATCCCCGTGACCGCGTCCGGTGACCAGTTGCTGCCAAGTGCATCTTCCATTTCTTTTACGCGGAAAACGCCATTAGCACCCGCACCTGTGACGGCAACGCGGATATCGATCGCCGTCTGGGCGACGAAGACACCCACCATGGCATAGCGTGATGCAGGGTTCGGGAATTTGACGTAAGCGGCTTTCTCTGGATGAGGGAAAGTGACCTCGGTGATGATCTCATCGTCCTCAAGGGCTGTTTCAAACATGCCCGTGAAATAGGGATCTGCATCAATCAGGCGTTTGTTGGTGTGGATCTTTGCGTCAAGACCAAGGGCTGCTGCTGGATAGTCTGCTGCTGGGTCGTTGTTTGCGAGGGACCCGCCAATGGTGCCGCGATTGCGGACCGCTGGATCTCCGATATGGGCCGCAAGATGGGCAAGGGCAGGCAGATGTTTTGCCACGTCAGGTGAGGAGGCAACGTCTGCGTGTTTTGTCGCGGCGCCTATGGTGATTGCGTTTCCTTCGGCTTTGATGAAGCTGAGATCGGCGATGTTTCCGATATCAACCAGCGTCGCCGGCATGGCCAGGCGCTGCTTCAGCGTCGGGATCAGCGTCTGTCCACCTGCAAGCAATGTGTTTTCGTCATTGGCGGCAAGAAGCTCTGCTGCTTCTGCGACAGTCTGCGCGCGATGATAATCAAACTGGTACATGGGCGTTCCTTAATCAGAGCTAGGTGATGGTGCGGCGAGCGCCGCCCAGACACGTGCGGGGGTTGCTGGCATTTTAATGTCTCGGACACTGAGGGCGTCTGTGATGGCGTTGATAACAGCGGGAGGCGAAGCGATTGCGCCAGCCTCGCCACAGCCCTTCATGCCCATGGGATTTGAGGGGCAGTCTGTCTGGGTGAAGCCCAGGTTGAAGTCAGGCAGGTCGTCAGCGCGCGGCATGCAATAGTCCATGAAAGAACCTGTGATCAGCTGGCCGGTCTCGTCATAATGCGCGGCCTCAAAGAGCGCCTGGCCGATCCCTTGAGCAATACCGCCCTGCACCTGACCTTCCACAATCATCGGGTTCACAATCACGCCGAAATCATCCACGGCGACAAAATTGGCGATCTGTGTGACGCCAGTGTCTGGGTCGATTTCGACTTCGCAGATATGGCAGCCAGACGGGAAGGTGAAGTTGAGCGGGTCGTAAAAGGCATTCTCCTTCAGACCTGGTTCGATCTCAGAGGTCGGGAACCCGTGGGCAGTATATGCGCCGAGCGCGAGTTCTACCCAGGCAAGTTCCTTGTCGGTGCCAGCGACCGTGAAGATGCCTTCTTTCAGCTCAATATCGCCTGCATCAGCTTCCATTAGGTGCGCGGCGATTTTCTTTGCCTTGGCTTCAATTTTGTCGAGTGCATTTGCCAGAGCGCTCATGCCGACAGAACCGGACCTTGAGCCATAAGTGCCCATACCAAACTGCACGCGGCCCGTGTCTCCATGAATGATTTCGACATCGTCGATGGGCACACCAATCCGTTCGCAGACAAGTTGTGCAAAGGTTGTCTCGTGGCCCTGACCATGACTGTGAGCGCCAGTGAAAACTTCGATCTTGCCTGTGGGCGCAACCTGCACCTCAGCACTTTCCCAAAGGCCCACACCTGCGCCAAGGGAACCCACGGCAGCGGAAGGTGCGAGGCCGCAAGCTTCAATGTAGGTAGAGAAACCGATGCCCCGTTTTTTACCACGCCTCTCTGCCTCTGCTTTGCGGGCAGGAAAACCATCATAGTCGACGAGTGAGAGCGCTTTATCGAGGGAGGCATCATAGTCGCCAATATCATAATTCATGATGACCGGCGTCTGATGCGGGAACGTGCGAATGAAGTTTTTGCGACGGAGCTCTGCTGGATCGAACCCCAGCTCACGCGCTGCTGTTTCGACGATCCGTTCGATCAGGTAGGTCGCTTCAGGCCGTCCAGCGCCGCGATAGGCGTCTACAGGCGCTGTGTGGGTGAACACGCCATCTACCTCGACATAGACTGCGGGAAGAGCGTATTGACCCGAAAGCAGGGTGCCGTAGAGATAGGTTGGAACAGACGATGCGAAAGTCGAGAGGTAGGCGCCGAGATTGGCTTTGGTTTGGACATGGAGCCCCAGAAAGGTCCCATCTTCTGCCACAGCCAGTTCTGCATGGCTCACATGATCGCGCCCATGCGCGTCTGAGAGAAAGGACTCACTGCGTTCGGCTGTCCATTTGATCGGACGTTTGATCTTCGCCGATGCCCAGGTGCAGGCAGTTTCTTCCGCGTAGATAAATATCTTGGACCCGAAGCCGCCGCCAACATCGGGTGCAATAACCCGCAGTTTGTGTTCTGGCGCGACGCCAACAAAGGCGGACAGGACGAGCCTCGCAACATGCGGGTTCTGGCTGGTGGTCCAAAGCGTATATTCGTCTGTCCCGCTGTCATAATCTGCAATGGCAGCGCGGGGCTCCATGGCATTGGGGATAAGGCGATTGTTGGTGAGGTCGAGCTTGATGACATGGGCGGCATTCTTAAGGGCCGCCAGTGTTTCTGGCTTGTTTCCAAGTTCCCAATCGAAGCATGTATTACTAGGCGCTTCTGCATGAACCTGGGGCGCGGATCCATCTTGCGCCGTGCCAACGTCCGCTGCGGCATCAAGGACGTCATAGTCAACGGCGATAAGCTCAGCTGCTGATTTTGCTTGGGCATAGGTTTCAGCCACAACCATGGCGACGTGATCACCCACGTAGCGCACTGTGTCTTCTGCCAGGATTGGATGGGCGCCGGCTTTCATTTCAGAACCATCTTTGGAATGGACGGTCCAGCCGCAGATCAATCCACCCAGGCCATCAGCCGCGACGTCTGAGCCGGTAAAGATGCTCACGACACCGGGGGCCGCAACCGCTTCTGTCAGATCAATGCCATTGATCTTTGCATGGGCGTGAGGGCTTCGCAGAAAATAGGCATGAGTCTGACCAGGCCGGTTTAGGTCATCGGTATATCGCCCGGCTCCTGTTATGAACCGTTTGTCTTCCTTACGCCGGACAGCTTGTCCTATTCCAGTCGAGCTCATGAATCCCTCCTCGCGAAACTCACCCCGGCAATTTAGGCAGGTGTGGTTTCAGCGGCGTCCAGAATGGACTTCACAATGTTCTGGTAGCCGGTACAGCGACAGATATTACCTTCCAATTCGGCGCGGACCGTTTCCTCATCCAGATTTGGAATCCGGTCGATCATGTCAACAGCAGTCATGATCATGCCCGGTGTGCAGAAACCGCATTGAAGACCGTGGTTTTCTTTGAAGGCTTTTTGAACCGGATGAAGCTCATCCCCCTTCGCCAGCCCCTCAATCGTCGTGATGGTGCTGCCTTCCGCCTGTAGGGCGAGCATCGTGCAGGCTTTCACAGCTTTGTCATCCATATGGATGACACAGGCGCCGCATTGGCTTGTATCGCAACCAACATGGGTGCCGGTCAGGCTTAGGTTTTCACGTATGAATTGGACCAACAGAGTGCGGCCTTCGACCTCACCCGATACTGGTTTGCCATTGACTGTCATTGAGACGAGAGCCATGGGCGGTTCCTCCCGAAGTTAGGCGACGGCTTTTCTGGAGCCGTCAGGACGTTCGCAGGCGTCCTTTGGGTTTCTTTGGATTAAGTGTCTGCGCTTGGTCGGTCGCCGTCAAGTTGCTCGACGCGGAGCGCGTGCTGGGCTTTAGATAGTAACGACGTAGATCGCAATCAATGCGCCCGCGATCACAAGTGTGCCCCACATCCAAGGGGCGAGACCGAGCCCCGCCTCTTCATCAGGCACGAGCGGCACATGAGTTGGCGCAATGGCGTCGACTTCTTCTTCCGTCGTGCCGCCTGTAATCGCCGCAAACGATGTGAAGAATTCATCCGCCATTTTCTTCGCTGTGGAGTCGATAAACCGCTGTCCTACCTGTGCGAGCTTCCCGCCAACCGTGGCCTGAACTTCATAACTCAGAAGGGTGCCGTCACCATCTGGGGTGAGTTTCACGACAGCGGACCCTTTGGCAAAGCCAGCAGCGCCGCCGGAGCCTTCTCCGCTGATCTTGTAGCCGTTGGGCGCATCTATATCGGAGAGGGTCACATTGCCTTTGAATTTGGCGCTGACCGGCCCGACTTTCGCTTTCGCGACGGCAGCAAATTCCGTGTCGCTGGTCTTTTCAACACTTTCGGCCCCAGGAATGGATTGCTGAAGCACCTCAGGATCATTTAGGGCAGCCCAAACGTCTGCTTGCGGGGCTGGAATACGGAATTCGCCAGTCATTTCCATGTCAGGTGACCTTTTGGGCTAAGTACAGAATGTGTGATCTATCACATATAGTTTAGCAGAAGCGTTGCGCCAAGGAGCACGGCAATCCAAAGCACCATGGATCCGGTGGGCCAGGCCCGTGCGAGAAGGCCGTCTGGGCCATGGGCGCGTCCCAGGGTGGCGATGCCAAAGTTTATGCTGCGCAGGCCGGCGTCGATGATCGCACCCCAAACAGCACTGATGAGCGAACGGATACCCTTAATGAGCGCCGGACCGAGCTTTCGATAGGTCCAATCAAAATCGAGATTTACCGATTTCAGCTCTGGTGGATAGATGCCAGTTCTCATGAGCACGGTAAACGCGAGAGCCGAGAAGAAGAGAAGCTGCAACTGTGTCACCACATGGGTCGTGGTGTAAGGCACATAGACAACTTCATAAGGCAACAGTGCGTAGAGCGGGTCTGGATGGACACCGATGGCAATGCAAAGGAATGCGGTAATCCCCATAGCGAGAAGCATGTTCCAGGGGGCTTCCTTGGGACGTAGGCCGCTGTCATGTGCGAAGAAGGCAAAATAGGGGATCTTGATGCCTGAATGGTGGAACACACCGGCTGAGGCAAAGAGCAAGATGCCCCAAACGATGTAATGGCCTTCGTGGACTGATGCCGACAGGATCAGCGACTTGGTGACGAAGCCTGAGAAGAGCGGGAAAGCGGAAATGGATGCTGCGCCGATGACACAGAAAATCATTGTGAGCGGCATGGTCTTGTAGAGACCGCCAAGCTCTGATCCCTTGGCCGTGCCCGTGCGGAAGAGAACAGCGCCGATGCTCATGAAGAGGAGCGCTTTGTAGAGAATGTGGGCAAACGCGTGGGCTGCTGTGCCGTTTAGAGCAAGCTCCGTCCCAACGCCGACGCCCACAACCATAAAGCCCAGCTGGTTGTTGAGGCTGTAGGCGAGCACGCGGCGAAGGTCGTTCTCGATCACCGCATAAAAGATCGGGAAGAGCGTCATCGTTGCACCGATATAGATCAGGATTTCTGTGCCCGCAAAGCCACGCGCCAACGCATAGACAGCAAGCTTGGTTGTGAATGCGGAGAGAACCACTGTGCCTGTGACGGTGGCAGCTGGATAGGCATCCTGAAGCCAATTGTGCAGGAGCGGAAATGCGCACTTGATGCCGAAGGCAATGAAGATGAACCATGTCGCCGGGCTGCCGAGGGTCATTGCCTCGAAGGCAATAGATCCGGTGTCGTGATATTGAAGCACAACACCTGCGAGCAGAATGACGCCTGATCCTACCTGAACGATGAGATAGCGCAGGCCTGTCCAATAGGCGCCTTCAGTGCGTCTTGCCCAGATGAGGAAGACCGAGGCAATAGCCGTCCCTTCCCAGAAAATGAAGAGTGAGACGAGATCGCCTGCAAAGACAGCACCGATCGCAGCCCCAGCATAGAGCAGCGACATAGTCTGCTGGACCGTGTCGCGAACATGCCAAGCGTAAATCAGGGCGAGGAAAGCGGCGAGGGAGAAGATGAGGCCGAAGATGGTTGAAAGCTTGTCCACGCGCAGCAGCGTGAGTTCCTGGCCGACCAGGGTGAACTGACCGTGCATGCCTTCAGGCATCATCCAGATAAAGTAGGCACTAATGACTGGGACAATGACGGCAACAAGTGCGCGGGGATGCCCATTTGGAATAAATGGCAGTAGCAGTGCGCCTGCGACAAAAATCAGGAACGGTGGGAATAGATCAGTCATTGATCGTCTCCCGGCTCAACTGGTCTTCAGGATAGGGTTCAGACTCCACGTCCTTCGGAGAATAATAGTCCTCATCGCGTTTCAGGATCACGCGCATGGCACGTGCACAGATAACGAGAGCCGCGCACATGAAGAATCCATACGCGGCGTAGAAACCTGGAATGTCCTCAATATCGAGATAGCTGTGCTTGTGATACATGAAGTCCGCAGCGACGAGCCCAGCGCAGATCACGAAAAGTGCATACACGATGCGGTCTACATTCTTCATATTGTCGAGCCAAAGCAACTTACGCCCGAGCCAGGGGAGTTTCGATGGATCAGTCTCGGGTGTCTTCATCTCATTACTCATGGCTGGGGTGTCCCTTCTGGGAAGGCGACAGGCTCAATCAGCGTGTATATGTCGCCTGCATAGAAGAAGAGCAGAAGGCAACCAATGGCGGTGAGGCAGGGAGGGACGACACACCAGAATGGCGCTTCCTGAATGCCTTTTATTGGAACGGCGGCAGCACCCAATGAATGCGTGACAGGACCTGTGTTTCCCATGAAGAAGCCGCGTGCCACAACAGGCAGCAGATAGGCGATGTTGAGTAGCGAGCTCACCATAAAGACACCCATCATGATGATTTGGCCAGCGTCTGCGGCACCGAGCATCAGGTACCATTTCGACCAGGCCCCGCCGAGAGGTGGCAGCCCGATGATGGAGAGCGCACCGATGAAGAATGCACCATAGGTGAACGGCATCACTCGGCCGAGTCCATCCATATCGCTGATCTCAGTCTTGTGGGTCGCGACATAGATTGCGCCCGCGCACATGAAGAGGGTGATCTTGCCCATGGCATGCATGGCAATGTGCATGGCGCCTCCCATCACCCCTAAGGATGTGGCCAACGCCATGCCAAGGGTGATGTAGGACAATTGACTGATGGTCGAATAGGCAAGCCGCGCTTTCAGATTGTCCTTTGTCATCGCAATAACCGAAGCGGCAAGAATGGAGAAGGCGGCGAGCCACATGAGCCAGTCTGCTGCGCCCGTGGTTGCTAGCAGATCAATCCCGAAAATATAGACGCCGACTTTCAGCATCGTGAAGACGCCCGCCTTCACAACAGCAACCGCGTGAAGCAGTGCGCTTACCGGTGTCGGCGCGACCATTGCGGCGGGCAGCCATCTGTGGAAGGGCATAAGCGCTGCCTTGCCGATACCGAAGGCATATAGGGCCAACAGGAAGGGTAAGAGGGTCGGATCGATCTTGTCTGCGAGGATACCGCCTTGCTCGAAGTCGAGCGTGCCAGCAACAACCCATGTCCAAACAATGGCGACAAGTTGGAAGCCGATTGACGTGGTGATCAGGATGCCGAGATACGTCCGGGCCCCTTTGCGGGCGACATCTGTTTCTTTGTGAGCGACCAGCGGGTAGGTCGAGAGTGTCAGCACCTCATAGAAGATGAAGAGGGTGAACATGTTCGCCGCGAAAGCGATGCCCATGGCTGCGGAGATGGCGATCGCAAAGCAGATGTAGAAGCGCGTCTGGTTCGTTTCATTGTTGCCGCGCATATAGCCGATGGAATAGAGCGCGGTGACAATCCAAAGACCTGCCGCGACCACACCAAAGAGCATACCCAGCGGTTCAATCTCAAAGGCGAGCGAGAGACCAGGCAGAACATCGAACCAATGGGCTGTCGGTTGGGCACCATCGAGCACGGTTTGCAGCAATCCTAGAACGATGACGAAGAGCGCACCAGCCGTGAGCAGGCTTACCGCTTCGCGCAGGTTTGGTTGTTTGTCCAGCAGCGCGAGCAGAATGGTCGCGGCGGCAGGCAGCAGGATGGTTAGGGTAATTGCGAGTTCAGGGCTCATTGGTTGACTCCTTCGCTCGGTAGATCAGCTGGGCTTAAGAGCATGGGCGGCGCTGCAAAGTCAGTTGCAGAATAAAGAGCGTTCGCTGCCTGGGATGCTGCGCTGCTTGTCAGCTCGCTATTGATCCCGAAATAGAGGCTTGCGGCGACCAAAGCGTAGGTGGGCAAGATCATGGAGAGCGGTGCCTCTTTGGCTTCGCGCCCTTCAGGTGCGGGTTCGAGATAAGCGACTTCGACAATCCGCCAGACATAGACAACTGCGATGAGCGAGGAGGCCACGATCAGACCTGCAATGAGCAATGAGCCTGTCTCAAGAGACGCCTGGATCAGGTACCATTTGGAGATAAAGCCGACGGTGAGCGGCACGCCGATGAGGCTGAGGCCGCCAGCGGTGAGAGCCGCCGTTGTCCAGGGCATGGTTTTGCCAATGCCTTTGAGGTCGCTAAGGCGGCTCGATCCGACCTGATAGACAAAACATCCGACTGCCAAGAAGAGTGCGCCTTTGGTCACCGCATGGTTGAAGAGGTGAATGATGCCTGCGGTAAGGCCAGCTTCGGTGAGAAGTGCCACTCCAAGCAGCATGTACCCTACCTGCGCAATACTCGAATAGGCGAGAAGTCGCTTTATGTCCTGCTGGAAGACCGCTGCGATCGATGCTGCAAACATCGCAACAATGGCCAAGGGCATCACGACATATTCGAACGTCAATCCTTGGATCGGATGGTCGAACTGGAAGATCGTGAACATGAAGCGCAGGAGAACGTAGAGTGCGACTTTCGTTGCTGTCGCGGCCAGAAAGGCTGTAACTGCGGGTGGTGCGTAGCTGTAAGCATTCGGCAACCAAAGATGCAGCGGGAACATGGCGAGCTTCAATCCCATGCCAACCAGAATAAAGACGAAGGCGACGCGGGTGACGCGCGTGTCTCCGACCTCTGCCAAACGGACAGCGAGATCGGCCATGTTGAGCGTGCCGGTCACCATGTAGAGGAAGCCCAGGCCGATTACAAAGAAGGTCGCACCGATCGTCCCCATGACCAGATAGTTATAGGCAGCAGTAAGAGCCCGCCGGTCGCGCTTCGCACCGAAGGCAACAAGCGCATAAGTGGAGAGCGACGAAATCTCCAGGAAGACGAAGACGTTGAACGCATCACCTGTAGCAGCAACACCTAGTAGTCCTGTGAGGCAGAGCAGGTAGCACGTGTAGAAGTATGTATGAGTTGACGCGTCGAATTCGCGTTCGATGCTTTGGCGCGCATAGGGTAAGACAAGAGCACCAATCAGAGAGACGATGAAGAGAACAAAGGCGTTTGCTGCATCGATGCGATATTCAATACCCCAGGGCGGCGCCCAACCACCCAACTGATAGGAAATGACCGAGCCATCCAGCACAGAGGCTAAGAGCAGAGCTGACACCAGGAACGCTGCGACAGACGCGATAAACGCGATTGTCCAGGCCAGATGCCTATTCATGAACAGGGTACAAAGTGGCGCTGCGATAAGCGGGATGACCACCTGTAGTGCGGGTAGGTGGGGCGTGAGACTGCTCAACATTTTTTAGCGCTCTCCGCCGGTGGATGTGGCGTTCTTCGCCATCTGTTGTTCAATGTCGAAGATTTCGTCTTCCTCGATTGTGTCAAAACTCTCGCGGATGCGAATGATGAGTGCGAGTCCCAGAGCCGTCGTTGCGACACCAACAACAATGGCTGTCAGAATGAGAACGTGGGGAAGCGGGTTGGAATAGACCTCATCCTCATTGCCGGTGAGGATGGGCGCTGTCCCCCCAAATATCTTGGCCATGGAGATGTAAAGCATGAAGACGGATGTCTGGAAAAGGTTCAGTCCCACGATCTTCTTTACAAGATTGCCTCGGCTTACGACGACATAGAGGCCGATCATCATCAAGATGATGGTCATCCAATAATTGTAATGGCCGACGAAAAATTCGGCTGTCATATCGTCCCACATCACCAGTCAGTGTCCTTGATCTCTGGCGCACGCGACGAGAAAGCTATGAAGACTGCAATCATCACGCTGGCAACAGTCAGACCCACACCGGCTTCAACGAGTAGAATGCCAAGGTGTTGACCGCCAACAGAGTGCTCTGCATCTGCAAGGGCTGCATAGTCGAGATAGTTTTTACCCTTGAAGAGACTGTAGGCGCCAGTTCCGGCGTAAAGGAGAACACCCAGAGCAATCCCTGCACGCACAACGCCTGGGGGTGCCACGCGGCGCAAATGGTCAAGTCCATAAACCAGGCCATACAGAATGAACCCGACGGCAAAGATTACGCCTGCCTGAAATCCACCGCCTGGTCCAAAGTCTCCATGGAATTGCACATAGAGTGCGTAGAGCAAGATAGGCGGAATAAGCATCTTTGAGACGACACGTAGAATGAAATGATGGTCCATTAGCTGTCGGCCTCCTCGCCATCTTCACGGCGCCTGCGACGGGTAGAGCTGTGCAGCAGAACAATGACAGCAATGCCAGCTGTGAAGATCACGACGGTTTCGCCCAGTGTGTCATAGCCTCTGTAGGATGCGAGGACGGCCGTCACAATATTCGGGACGTCGATCTCTTCCGGTGTGCGTTCAATATATTCGGGCGCCACATGTTGCTGCACAGGTGTGTTCGCCGAGCCAAATGGCGGCAGGTCAGCGGTGCCATAAAGAAGAGCCGCGCCCGTCACAAAGACAACGAGAAGCGGCAACGCTCTTGAGTGCTGTGCTGGTTTCTCTTCCTGATGTGTAAGAGCCAGTGTTCCCAACATGAGAACCGTTGAGATGCCGGCGCCAACGGCTGCTTCTGTAAAGGCAACGTCGACTGCGTCCATGGCGACGAAGAGGCCTGCCGAGAGCAGACTGAAGACACCGGACAACATGACGACCGCGAATAGGTTTCGCAGCTTCATGATGGCAAAAGAGGTGATGATCAGAAATCCGAAAAGGATAATGTCAATATAGGCTTCTATGACTGCGTCTCCTTCGGCTCTTTGGTGTCATCATCTTTGATCTCTCCAAGTGGTCTGATACCGGCAACGAATGCAGCATTAGCAACAGCATGGGTGCCCGTCGGGCTTGTTAAAAAGACAAACAAGCCAATCAAAATGAGTTTGATGGTGACCTGGGTAAGGCCAGCTTGAAACATCATGCCGAGCAAAATGAGTTCTGCCCCGGCGGTATCGATGACGCCTGCGCCGTGGAGCCGTGACCAAAAGTCGGGCAGGCGGATCATGCCAATGGCGCCAACAATCAAGAAGAAACCGCCGAGTGTGAAAGAGATCCAACTGGCAATGTCGAGAGCAAGGTCGATCACTCGGCTGCCTCCCCATTGTTTGCTTGACCGTTTTCTTCTGAGGTCCGACCGAGGGCGCGGTATCTGAAGAATTTCAGGATCGCAATCGTTCCAACGAAATTGATCAATGCGTAGAGGAGGGCAATATCGAGAAATTCAGGTCGTTCGGTTAGGAAGCCAATGAGACCAATAATCAAGACGGTCACGGTCCCAAAAGCGTTCACTGCCAAAACACGGTCGTAGACAGTTGGGCCTAGAAACGCCCTGATCAAGATCAGCGCCATTGTTATGGATACGGCCATGGTTGCAGCGGTAAACATCAGGAGCGGTTCTCCACGGCTGAAACACGGTCACCCATATCAGTCAGTGCCTCCAGATCAGCGGCTTCGTTGGTCAACGCATGGACCAGGAATGACTGGCGTTCGGTTTCAACGGTGATAGTGCCTGGCGTGAGCGTGATGGAATTGGCGAATGTAACGCGGCCTACGTCGGTCGTCTGGTTCGCTGGTACAGCAATCATCCGCTGATTGAGGCGCAGGCGCGGTGAGAGAATGACTTTGGTGACCGCCCAGTTTGCTTTCCCGATTTCTGCGGAAAGCCAAAAAAGGTATCCAAATACACCAAACTTCAGTTGCAGCGGAACTGACTCGTGGTCGACGACCTCCATCCGCGCAGCGATGTAGACGCTGACAACGCATGAGGCGACTCCAAGTCCCAACAAAAGCGTGTTGTCTAGAAACCCTGATAGAAGAAGCCAGAGCCCAAAAAGGCCAAGGCCCATAGTGACGGCGTGAATCATTCCCCTGCTTTCGGACAAATAGCGCAAAGCGTTTTTGTTATTGACGCGCTGATCCTCGAAATGAGCTGACGAGGCGTCACTTTTAACGTGCTTACCTTGAACAGTTCATCCCTTTTCATAATCGGTCATGCTTGAGCCTGCAAGGCGTGTGGACATTAGCACGGGCCGATTGCAAAACCTGCGTTAGCGGGTTTCAACAAGACGCAAAAATCTGTATAATTAACCATTGCCTCTTGGGGGGGGCACACTGAAGATCAAGAACGGTCGGTTTGTCGCGAGCATATTAGGTTCGAGTAACGGCGCGATATCCGGTCTGATTTCGGGGTGGGGATGGAAGAACAATTCGAATCCACCGGTGAATCACCCGAAACGACTGTAGAAATACACGGCGTTGTTAAGTGGTTTGATTCGGTAAAGGGGTATGGGTTCCTAGTGCCAGACAATGGTGCTGCGGACGTTTTGGTGCATTCATCATGCTTGCGTCAGTTTGGTCGCGATACCCTTGAGGAGGGGGCGACCATCACCTGCGAGGCTGTTCAGCGGCCTAAAGGCATGCAGGCTTCCAAGATACTTGAGATTGACGACAGTACGGCGGTGCAAACCGCTCCGATTCGTCCGGCTGACAAAAACCCTGAAACAGCGGTAGTGCCCGTGGGGGACTTTGAGGTCGCCGTTGTCAAATGGTTCAACCGTGCGCGTGGATACGGGTTTGTGACACGGGGTGACGGCACCCCGGACATTTTTGTGCATATGGAGACTTTGCGCCGCTTTGGTGTTCGGGAGCTTGTTCCTGGCCAGGAGGTCAGCGTGCGGTTCGGCGAAGGGCCAAAAGGACTCATGGTCGCCGAGATTTCGGCCAGCGACGCTGCCGACGAGGCACCTGAAGGCACTCATTGACGTGAAAAGCCAGGCTCAGGTCTGGTGCATTTATTGTGTTCTGGTCTATGCAGGGCCATGGCAAATTCTCAAAAACCTACAAAAATCAACGAAGATGAGTTCCCGTGGAATCCGCCTGATGGGTTTCAGCAATCAACCACCCGTGGCCCTTACACCAGCCACAACGGGCCGTTTTTTCACAAAACAACTGAAGATGGCTTTTGGCATGGCGTTCGGGTTCAGCGGCGCCATTGCAACTCCAAGGGTATCACCCACGGCGGCATGTTGATGGCATTCGCCGATGGGTTGCTTGGTACAGCGGTTTATCTGGAGACCAAAACGGTGGCGCTGACCGCTCGAATGAATTCAGACTTTCTGTCGTCGGCACGTCCAGGTGAATGGTTGGAGGGGACTGCAAGGGTGACACGTGCAACATCCTCCGTCGCTTTTTGCGAAGCGGAGCTCTATGTGGGCAGCCGTTCCGTGCTGCGTGCCACCGGTGTTTTCAAATTAATGCAGCGTCACAAGGAAAAGGATGCCATTCCGTCCTAAATTCGGCTGATTTTCTTGTTTTTGGCATTGCACCAAATGCAAAGGGGCGGTAACAAGACGCCGTCGGGGCATGGCGCAGTCTGGTAGCGCACCTGGTTTGGGACCAGGGGGTCGCAAGTTCGAATCTTGCTGCCCCGACCAGTTTTCCCAGAAAATTCTTTTGTTTTGTGTTCGCGGGTCGGTTTCACACCGAAGTAAATTGACATGTCTCATGTCAGAAGTTCCTATGAACCCAACTAAAACGGGAGACGTCCATGGAAATTCTGCGCACACCTGAAGACAGGTTTGAGAATCTACCCCTTTACTCATTTGAGCCTCACTATTGCGAAGTAGAGGACGGTGAGGGTCACACTGTACGGATGCACTATGTGGATGAGGGGCCGAAAGATGGGCCTCTGATCCTAGCCATGCACGGCCAGCCGGTCTGGTCCTATCTCTACAGGAAGATGATCCCCTTGTTCGTGGCTAAGGGCTATCGGGTGATTTGCCCTGACCTCATTGGATTTGGGCGCTCCGACAAACCCACCAGCATTGACGATTATACCTATGCCCGTCATGTGGGCTGGGTAACGTCGCTGGTCACTCAGCTCGACTTGCAAAATGTAACGTTCTTTGGCCAGGACTGGGGTGGGCTGATTGGTCTGCGTGTTGTTGCGGAGAATGAAGCCCGGTTCGCGCGGGTCTGCATCGGCAATACCGGCCTGCCAGATGGAAAGGGCGTTCCGTTGGAGCTCGCGCCCAAGATGCATGCTTATTATGAGAGTATTGAGGTCCCAACTGCGGAAAACCTAGGGTCGCATTTCGTTGAAAACACCAACGGTATGGGCTTCCTGCATTGGGTGAAGTTTGCAGCTGAAGCTACTGATTTTGTTGTATCAAACATGGTGAAAAACAGCTCGCCTGTCGGCATTTCTGATGAAGAAGCGGCTGCCTTTGATGCGCCGTTCCCGAGTGACGAATACATGGCGGGCGCTCGCAAATTCCCGTCTTTGGTGCCGATCATTCCGGACAATCCTGCGATCCCGGCCAATAAAGCAGCATGGGACGTGTTCCATAAATGGGAAAAGCCATTCCTCACAGCGTTCAGCGACATGGACCCGGTAACAGCTGGTGGCGAGAAGCGTTTCCAGGAAGAAGTACCCGGCGCAAAGGGGCAACCCCACACAACCATCACGACAGCGGGCCACTTTCTTCAGCATGACCAGCCAGATGCCCTTGCTGCCGTCATCATGGATTTCATCGAAGCCAATCCCTAAGCTGACTTTGGGAACGTTAGGGGAAATGCGATGAGCTGGAGGATGACGGGCCTTTTGGGCCTGGTAGTGATTGTCTTTGTCGGCGGGGTTTATCTGTGGAGATCAAATGTTCCGCCGAGGCCCTCTGTCGGCGTTGCTACGACGCTCACCAGTGGCGATGAGACCAGGGGCTATTACGTCTCGGGGGCTGGCCCCTCGATTGTTTTGTTGGCCAGTGCAGGGCGAGCAGCGAGTGATTTCAATGAGTTAGTCGCCAGGCTTAATGGATCAGGTTATCGGACAATCGCGATAGACCCTCCGGGCATTGGCGAAAGTACGCTGATGGATAAGCAGGGCATGACCGGCCATGACCTGGCGCGTGGCGTACATGAGATCGTTGAAAAGGAAGTGCCTACGGGTGAGAAGATCACGGTCCTAGGGCACGCGTTTGGAAACCGTATTGCGCGAACCTATGCGGCCGATTATCCCGAGCGCGTGTCAGCGACCATATTGGCTGCGGCGGGCGGCAAAGTTGCGATTGCCCCAAAGGCTGCAGAGGCGCTCCGAAGTAGCTTTTTGACATTTATGCCAGATTGGTGGCGGCGTCCCAAAGTCCGCTACGCATTCTTTAGCGGCGATAACCCCATCCCAGATTTTTGGATGGGCGGTTGGTCGACTGGCACGGCGCAGCTTCAGGGCTATACGACCCGGAGCACGCCCAGCGAAGACTTTTGGGGCGGAGGAAGTGCGCCAATGCTTGTTGTGCAGGCCATGGATGACACGATCGCACCTCCAGAGCACACGGCGGTCCTCTTGAAGGAGGAGTTTGGGGATCGGGTCACGGTTGTGGGGATTGAGAATGCCGGCCACGCGCTCTTTCCCGAACAACCTGAGAAGATTGCAGCGGCTATGCTTGCCTTCCTAGCGATCCATCACCCGACAGATCGCTAAGCTGCAGCAGGACGCGCGAAATCGATTGGGATTTCGTTCAGCCAGAAAGCTCGCTGCACAAAACGCTGGAGTTCCTTTGTAGGGTAGCGCATGTGCCCGCTTTCCAGATGGTGGGGAGCGAATTCCAGGATGAATTCAACATCAAGCCAGTTGAATCCCAGTCTATTGAGTTTGCGGGCTGCCTGGGCGGCGGTGATCGTCTTTTCGGGAGTGTCTGTCATGATTGGCCTCTCCATAACGCGCGGGTAGACGACAAGGGAATAGGGGCTTTTGACCCGCTCTGGTGGGGCCTTACCTAGGGAAGAGCCATGACCAAAATTTGTCTCGTCTGCGATAGTTTGGTGACGGAAATGGGCTAAATGCCTGGCGCCAAGCTCTTGTTTTCGGACGCAAATCAGGCGATACAGGGGCAGCAAACAGATTTGAGTCTTAAGGAAAATTCCATGCTTGCACGCATCTATAAGCCTGCGAAAACTGCCATGCAGTCTGGCACTGCCAGAACACGCAAGTGGGTCCTGGAATTTGAGGCTGAGCAGGCACGCTCCATAGATCCTTTGATGGGCTATACGAGCTCGTCGGACATGAACTCTCAAGTGAAGATGAACTTTGAGACCAAAGAGCAAGCCATTGCCCATGCTGAAAAGCATGGAATTGCCTATCAGGTCATTGAGCCTAAAAGTGGCAAGAGGTCGATTAAGGCTTACTCGGACAATTTCAAGTTTGGCCGCATTGGCCAATGGACTCATTGAGCTTATTACCGTTCATGCGTTCGCTAGATTAGGTCCCGTAGCTCAACTGGATAGAGCACCTGCCTTCTAAGCAGGATGTTGCAGGTTCGAGTCCTGCCGGGATCGCCAACCCTTCTTTGTTGACACCAAATGCGTCAAAGACGATTTGGCTTTGAGCGATGGTTGCTCAACCAGATGCCAGGATAATACAGCTGCCACCAGGGTTGCCATGCCAGCGAAGACAAAAACCTGGATTGGCGACAGGCCAAGCGCTGCTCCGACGATGACCTGCTGTATTGGATAGGCGTAAATATAGATGCCATAGGAGTAGTCACCGAGTTCGTTGAATTGACGTATCGCGCCGGTCGGTATGTAAGCAAACCAAAGAACCCAGTAGGCTACCGCCAGGTACAAAGTAAAAGTACCCAGCAACGTTCCATGGAGCAAGTATGCCAGAACTCCCGTCAGCGCTAGCAAACTCCAGTGTAGCCGTATGCTATCGCGATAGTGGTAAGCAGTGAGGCCAATTCCGAAACATAATCCAAACCGCACGAGGCTTCCGTATGGCGCTTCTGTGTCTCCAGCGATAGTCGTCTGTGAGAAACACAGCAATGCGCTCGCCCCAATTAGCATGAAGAGTGTGAACCTCTTTCTGGTTTTGAACATGCCAAGCATGCCGGCGACTAACAAAACAAAGTAACAAAGAAGCTCATATCGAATGGTCCAAAGGGACGCGTTTACATTGTAGGTATCAGGGTTTTGCTGAAACAATCCAGGCAGGGTTTGATCTGGGTGTATGAGGCTACCGACAGAAAACAGGTAGGTCCACGTTTCTGCAGACGCAAAATAGGACGCTAAAGGAACGTTGGAAAATATGCCCCCGACAACGAAAACAACCAGCAACGTGTAGACAAGTATTGCGGGATAGATTCTCAGTGCCCTCGCTGCGATGAAGGAAAGTGGGGATGAATTGCGATCCCAGGACTGCATCACCAAAAGACCGCTGACGACAAAAAATATGTTTACGGCGTGAGCGCCAAGCGAGAAGCCGGTAGAGCCGAGCAAAGGCCTGTAGAAGTCGTTAGCGCCCAAGACAACCGAATAGGAGTGAGAAAACAGCACTGCGAACGCTGCAATGAACCTAATCAGATTGAAATTGTTGTCGCGTCCGTCGGAATAGTGCGACACCGCAGGCATTGTAGAATCTATCGAACGCATTCCGGTCCCCGTTTTGCCGTTAGGGACCTGAGTGCTTTTTTATGCTGCCATGTCGATGCTTGTCGGCAAATAGGCAGGCGTGTCCCGCATTGGGACAACCAGGAACCTTTTGCCCGTTCTCCAGCAAGAAGGTTGCCACCCCGGAGAAACTGAGCGACTTAAGCACGCGGGCCATGCACTTATTGTTCTTAAGAGGAGGTCACTACTTCAGTTTTCCTGACTTCTCTTTTACCTTCTGGGTGCCGAATAGCGGGAGATGATTGAGCGGTCTGGGGCCGATAGGGTCGTGGCTGGTGATGCAGGAACGAAAATGTCTGAAATGAAACTAGCGAAGCCACGGTTCGACATTGGGTTGGCGACCAATAATCTCGAAGGCATGCTCAACTTCTGGCAGAAGAAAGTGGGGGTACCTCTTGATCATGTGTTGAAGGTTCGTCGTGGGCAGAACCAGCACCGCCATGACTTGATGGGGTCGGTGCTTAAGATCAATCATTTCGAAGAGGCTGTTCCTGATACCCCGCCAGCTGGCTACCAAGAGCTCCTTGTTGCGAGTGACAAAGCCCCGCAGCAGCTTACCGATCCTGACGGCAACGCCGTGTCGCTCGTCACTCCAGGGTCGGATGGTGTTTCGCAGATCGCTGTCCGGATGGGCGTGCGTGACCTGGACGCTCACAAGCGCTTCTATTCGGAAGCTTTTGGATTCCCTGAACGGCCTTACGACAAAGGGCTGGCTTTCCAGGCAGGTGAGGGGCTGATCCTGCTTGAGCAGGACAACCACGCGCCCAGTGATGCGGAGTTCCGTGGAAAGGGGTGGCGATACATCACTTTCCAGGTCTTCAAGGTAGATGACGAACACAAACGGGTTCTTGCCGCAGGTGGTGGCGAAGCCTTGGCGCCGGTGACGCTTGGCACAACCGCGCGCATATCTATGGTCCGCGATCCGGACGGGAACTGGATTGAGCTCTCACAGCGCGCGTCGATTGTTGGAAGCCTGGGACTAGGGGCGTTTCCAGCCGACTTTTTTGTAAACTGTTTCAATACCAGCTGGGGTCGTGGGTTTTTTCTGATATGCGGGGCCTGTCCCTTTGAGACGTCTGACATAGGCCCTTTTGCTTTTCACTCGGCTCCTCCAGGGAACCTGTTTTGAATGGAAAAAAATCCAAAGTGCCTCCAAAAGGACAATGTCAGCTGCGGTGAAGTCTCCGCCAAGGGGCCCCAGTCTGTGTCGGGAGTTCATCTCTTCTATGGTCGTGAGGCAGCGATCCAGAATTCCCCGAAAACCCGCTGACACTGCCGGGGTAACTCACCGACATTCATCGACTTGACCGTGAACATTGGTTCTATCGTGGTCCCCTGGCACAAAACATGTAGCGGTAATTACTGACCTCGGGCCGGTGACCCCCACTGCAGGTGCTAACCCCCATCTCAGGAAAACTTGTCGGCTAGGTACGCGCAGATCGCTGCAACTTCTGTGACGACAATTGCCGTCATCGACCAGCACAGGAATTTTTGCCCATCGGGTTGATCTTGCGGAACTCGGGGGGTTGCTGTTTTTACCTGCTTGAAGGTCGACCGATATCTTGCTCTGGCTCAACATCCAAACTCGGCGAACATCCAAAAGCGTGGTCATCGCGCGGCTCATTGGGGTTTGTAGTAGTGTTTTCATTTGAGAGGCCCTCCGTTGTCTGAGGTTGTCTGCTAGCAGCCGCTTCCCTGACAGCTTGCTGGCAGTAGGGCCTGCTGACATCACGGTGGCAGTAGTCCCTGCACGAACGAGGCTGGTGGTGTTTTTAAATCTCCACGTCGGGCTTCAGCCTCAAAACTGTTTCCAGCAGCTGACGGATGTATTTAGAGGACCCGCTGCGTCGTCGGTTGTTTTTGCTGCGTGTGCCTTTTGGTGACGCAAGGCGTGAAAGCTTTGCATCTAGCTCTGGCGGAAGATGGATGGTTCTTGCTCGCAGGCGGGGTTGCGCGCCTACGTCATGATGCATCGTCGTCTGGACGCCTACGGGCAGTGGGCTGGCGCATGCCGGACAGGTTTTGGCGCGCCATGGGGCTCGGGCTGAGCAGGCGGGGCAGGTTTTCCATTTTGTCTGGGTGAGGAAACTCAACACGATGAGCGTGGTTATCCCGACAACGACCGACATTTCCGCGAAGAGCCTGAAGGTCGTGAAATCGATTGCTGCACCGGTTGATCGGAGATCAGCTGGGTCCAGAATTCCTGTAAGTGCAGCTATGGCCAGTGGCACGGCTATGGCAAGGGTTTGAGCCACTGCTGAGATACCGAGCCAGACGAAAATACTACGGCCTTTGAAATGGCTGGCCACAAAGGCGGCGAGCAGGATAAAGACCAGCATGACGGTGGTCAGCAGCAGCAGCCCGTCCCAATCGGGCCGAAGCACTCCAAATTCTGCCAGTTTTTCTGCTATCAACGACACAGATTTGTGACCAATCGTTAACTTGGAAAAGAGCGATTCCTCGCCAATGATCTTCAAGTGACACTATAGTTGGCGGTAAGCTT
>CBDIPP010000011.1:0-149708 GCA_965283695.1 uncultured Parvibaculaceae bacterium
CCCAATACCCGCCAACGAATAGAAGGGAAAAGGGAAGAACGCCGGATACCACAGAACCGATGACAATCACACGGCGCCAGTCAGGAGCGGCATCCGCGATGCGCCCAACAATGATGCCCAAAAACAAGAGTACAAACAGCGGAGCGGCTGCGATTGTCCCAATTTGTTCTGGCGTGAGGCCTTGAGATACAAACCAGATACCGGCGAAGGCGTTGACCATGCCTACGCTCATGGCCTGGAAAAAGTAGTAGTTTGATACGCGTACTGCTGGCGTGAACCGCAGGGACAGATTCAATGGAAACATTTTGAAAACCAGAAAGGGCGCAACGTGAACACGTGCGCGAACTTGCCATTGGCAACAGGCGATACACCTTCGTTCCCTCAAACGGGTAAAGGTTGGTGAGATCTTTTCTGGTATCTTATTTTAGCATCTGTCCACTCTAGGCAAACGCCGGTACTTCGGCAAGCCGCCTAAGTGCCGGGTTGGTGGTGATCTTCTATGAACAATTTGGTCGAAGAGGTCAGAGACACCGCTTTAGTTCGTCCTGTTGGGGGACAATCAGACGACTGAGGATGTCTCTATTAGCTGCAGAGAGTTTTGGCGCGACCCGGCACGCAGACGTTTGAAGTGCGTCGATGTTCTGCACCTGCCTCTTGATGGAATGCCAAGGCGCCTGCACAGTTTGGACCGGGATGTGGCGTTCTCCGCTTAGATGATTTTGATTTTGCGTCGGAGCGAGTGCTGGGAGTTGTCTGGGAAGATCCTCAAAACTCAGACATCCTGGAAGCAGTGCCAAATACTGGCCAAGAGCCAGTCGGTCGTCATTGTCCGGATTGGTTTGATCCAGGTCCATGACGAAATCTGCATGAAGAACACCGTTTAACAGAGCTGTCGCATAAGCTTGCCAAAACAGAGGTTCGATCCGTTCATCAGAGATCTCAGCAGTTTTGCGTTTAAATGTTCGCTCTACCCGTATGCGCTGAAGCAAAGAGAGGTCTGCGAATTCGGGGAATTCTTCCTTTATTCGCACTGGCTCAGACTTGGAATAGATGTAGAGAAGCTTTGCTAAGAAGTAGCTCCGCCGGGCTTTTTGCGATTCCCATGTCGCGCCAGGATTGCGCAGTGAAAATAGGTGGATGCTCTTTGGCAGCAGTTCTCGGAATACCGCAATCCGTCCCCAGCTTCTATTGAGACAAAAAACTGGAATCTTGTCCTTGGCTCTCGCGAAGTCAGCGAGCAATTGGAAATAGGCCTGCAGTTCCTGGCGGGCAGATGCGCTGACGTCGAAGAATTCGTCATAGGACAAACGCGCTGGGAAAGCAGGGACTCCACGGCGTCCCTCCAGAAGCTCGCAATACTCTTCGAAGTAGGGTTTTGAGAGGCCTTCATGTCCCATGCGCCGAACATCGTCGGCATCATACCGCATGGCTTTGCTTGGTGTCATCGCGCGCAGGCCTTCATGAAGGGGTTCATAGAAACACATGAAGCGGAGGTCAGCGCGAAAGGCGTTGAAAATTGCAGTGCTGCCGGTGCGCCACTGCGCGTGGCAGAAAATGGCCCCAGGCATGGGGGGGAGAGGGGTGCGTCATCTGGCATATCGTCTCGAATGCCCAATCGCCGCCGCAAACAACACGTCAATTGGTAAGGTCCACGCGCACCTAGGTGGTATGCGTGCCTCATCCCTCATCAGTTCAACGTTGGGGTCGTGGTTTTCCGTCGTTCTACGGGAAAATTTTTCTACAGATCCTAAGAGCCAGAGCATCGCTGGCCTGGTCGACGGGCAAATCCAGGTGAATCGCCAAACCAGGCAACGAAGTACCCTGACAGTCCGGTCAATCACGAGGCTCAGCGGTCAATTAGAAGGCCTCAACCCTAGGCTTCATAAGGAGAAGCAAATAAACGCAGAAATCAGCCATTCGCTGCTTGACAGATTCTAGGGCCTGCCGTACATCACCGCATCCCCGAAGGCGTTTCGCCTTCGATTTAGGGGGTGTAGCTCAGCTGGTTAGAGCGCTGGCCTGTCACGCCAGAGGCCGCGGGTTCGAGTCCCGTCACTCCCGCCATTTTTTCTCAAAAATGTGCGGAATGATCTGCCCGGGTTCCGGGTGGAATCGGCTTCAACGCCGATCAATTTGAACCTCCGCGAGCCGGTCCTGCGAGTGGTTCTTAAACGCTCACACCTGCGCGGCAAAAAGCCTCAAAAATCTGTGCATTTTAGCGTGTTTTTGACGTGCTCAGTCGTTTGACTCGGGGCATGCGAGGGCTATACTCCGCGCGATTTTAGAGGGGCAACAAGCGAGAATCACTCAGTCTTCGCAGACGCGAAAATACGGGGATGGTTTCCGCAGACAGGTCAGGCCAGACCACCACACTGGGCCAGACCATTCAGGTGCTGAAAATGGAACAGCTCTTAAGCGAGTATCTGCCGATCGTGATTTTTCTCGGTCTCTCGGCCGTCATATCTATTGCTTTGTTGATCGTCCCATTTGTGATCGCCCCATCGAACCCGGACCCGGAAAAACTCTCTGCATATGAGTGTGGGTTTGAAGCTTTCGACGACAGCCGCATGCGTTTTGACGTGAAATTCTATCTTGTCGCGATCTTGTTCATCATTTTTGACCTGGAAGTCGCTTTCCTCTTCCCATGGGCAGTATCCCTTGGCGACGTCGGTTTGTTCGGATTTTGGTCAATGATGGTGTTCCTTGGCGTGCTGACAATCGGCTTTATCTACGAGTGGAAGAAAGGCGCCCTGGAATGGGATTGAGAGTAATGGGATTGAGCCTTTTTCCCCGTCAGATGTGTGGAGTGCGCGTATGACCACTAGTCCAATCATTACCGATGCCCCAAAAGGGGTCATCGACCCAAAGACCGGTGCGCCGGTTGGGGCAGATGACCCGTTCTTTAAGCAGATGTCGGACGAACTCGCTGACAAGAACTTTCTCGTCACATCGTTGGACAATCTGATCAACTGGTCCCGTACAGGCTCATTGATGTGGATGACATTCGGTCTGGCCTGCTGCGGCGTTGAGATGATGCAAACGAATATGCCGCGCTACGACCTTGAACGGTTTGGTACCGCGCCGCGCGCCAGTCCGCGCCAGTCCGATGTGATGATCGTGGCTGGAACACTCACAAACAAAATGGCACCTGCGCTCCGCAAGGTTTACGACCAGATGCCAGATCCCCGCTACGTGATCTCGATGGGGTCATGTGCCAATGGCGGTGGCTACTATCACTATTCCTATTCAGTTGTACGCGGGTGCGACCGGATTGTTCCGGTGGACATCTATGTTCCTGGATGCCCCCCGTCTGCTGAAGCTCTGCTTTACGGCATCCTTGCCTTGCAGCGGAAAATCCGACGCACCGGGACGATCGAACGTTAGAAGAAGACCGCAATGGTGAGCTGTTCTTGCCATGGTGACCACATTGTTAGAGATGCAAATTGTCTGAGAAAAATGACATGGACGAAAGTCTGCAAGACCTGGGAGATCATATCGCCGCCGGTTTGGGTGACGCGGTTGCTGCCTCGGAGATCGATCGCGGTGAACTAACACTGACGACGAGCGCTGACAAAATCGTCAAGGTCCTCAAGTTCTTGAGAGATGATCCTGCATGCCACTTCTCTGTGCTGGTCGACATTTGCGGCGCCGACAATCCGGCGCGCGCTAAGCGTTTCGACGTTGTGTATCACTTGCTGTCCATGCATCAGAACCAGCGGCTCCGTGTGAAGCTGGAGACGGATGAAGAGGCACAGGTGCCGAGTGTTGTTGGAGTCTATCCCGCAGCGAATTGGTTTGAGCGTGAAGCCTTTGATCTCTATGGCATCCTCTTTTCAGGTCACCCTGACCTCCGCCGCATCCTGACCGACTATGGCTTTACCGGACATCCGCTTCGTAAAGACTTTCCGGTCACCGGCTTTGTGGAAGTTCGCTATGACGATGAGTTGAAGCGCGTGGCTTATGAGCCTGTGAAGCTCACTCAGGAATTCCGGAATTTCGATTTCGAAAGTCCATGGGAGGCAGCTGAATATCTGTTGCCCGGTGACGAAAAAGCATCTGAGGGCCCCAAGTCCGGGGATAAGGGATAATCCATGGCCGAGTCTCAGATCAAAAACATCAATATCAACTTCGGGCCGCAGCACCCGGCAGCGCACGGCGTGCTGCGCCTGGTGCTTGAGCTTGAAGGTGAAGTGGTTGAACGGGTTGATCCGCATATTGGGCTGCTGCACCGTGGCACCGAGAAGCTGATCGAAAACAAGACATATCTCCAGGCTCTGCCTTATTTTGATCGCCTCGATTATGTGGCGCCGATGAATCAGGAGCATGCCTATGCCCTGGCAGTCGAGAAGCTTCTGGGGATCGAAGTTCCAAAGCGTGCACAGTATATCCGTGTGCTCTACTCAGAGATCGGCCGCATTCTTAATCACTTGTTGAACGTCACGACGCAGGCGTTGGACGTAGGTGCCTTCACGCCGTCTCTGTGGGGCTTTGAAGTTCGCGAAGAGCTGATGTCTTTCTATGAGCGCGCGTCCGGCAGCCGGATGCATGCGGCCTATTTCCGCCCTGGCGGTGTTCATCAGGATCTTCCACCTAAGCTGCTCGAAGACATTCATGCCTATTGCGATTTCATAGAGAAGATCGTTGATGATGTTGATGCTCTTCTGACAGGCAATCGGATTTTCAAACAGCGCAATGTGGACATCGGCAATGTATCTGCTGCAGATGCGCAAGCCTGGGGATTCTCAGGCGTCATGGTGCGCGGGTCTGGCATGGCCTGGGACCTGCGCCGTTCGCAGCCCTATGAGTGCTACAGCGATCTTGAGTTTGACATTCCCGTTGGCAAGAACGGCGACAATTTCGATCGCTATCTTATCCGCATCGAAGAGTGTCGCCAATCTGTGCGCATCATGCGCCAGTGTATTGAACAGATGCCTGAAGGGCCGGTCGTCACAACCGATGGCAAGATCGCTCCGCCAAAACGCGGTGACATGAAGAAGTCGATGGAAAGCCTGATCCATCACTTCAAGCTCTATACCGAGGGCTATCACGTGCCTGCCGGTGAAGTGTACGCAGCCGTTGAGGCGCCGAAGGGTGAGTTTGGCGTCTATCTCGTTTCTGATGGGTCGAACAAGCCAAGCCGCTGCAAAATCAAAGCGCCGGGCTTTTCGCATCTGCAGGCAATGGATTTCTTATGTAAGGGCTACATGCTCGCTGACGTTTCAGCGATCCTGGGCTCATTGGATATTGTGTTCGGGGAGGTTGACCGATGAGTGTGCGCAGACTGGACCCGAACCAGCCTGATAGTTTTGAGTTCACGGCAGAAAACAAAGCCTGGGCTGAAGGTCAGATCAAAAAATACCCAGACGGCCGGCAAGCCTCTGCAATCATCGCGCTTCTGTGGCGCGCGCAGAAGCAGGCAGGCGGTTGGTTGCCTGAACCTGCAATTCGCTACATTGCAGATTTCCTCGACATGCCGCACATGCGGGCCATGGAAGTGGTGACCTTCTACACCATGTTCAATCTGTCGCCGGTGGGTGAGCATTTCGTCCAGCTTTGTGGCACGACACCTTGCTGGTTGCGCGGATCGGATGATCTGAAAGCGGTCTGCAAGAAAATGATTGGCGATGAGCGGCAGGTTTCCAGCGACGGCAAATTGTCCTGGATGGAGGTCGAATGTCTTGGAGCGTGTGCTAATGCGCCCATGGTGCAGATCAATGACGACTTCTATGAAGATCTGGACGCCGAAAATTTCGAGAAGCTTCTAACGGACCTCAAGGAAGGACGACCTGTAAAGGTTGGTCCTCAGAGTGACCGCACGGGGTCCGAGCCGGCAGGGCAGCTTACAAGCCTCACCGAAGTGGGGGGAGCTGACTGATGTTGCAGGATAAAGATCGCATCTTCACCAATCTCTACGGCCTGGACGACTATGGCCTTGAAGGCGCTCGGCGTCGCGGTGATTGGGACAATACAAAAGACCTGATTGCAAAAGGCCGAGATTGGATTATCGACGAGATGAAGCAATCGGGCCTGCGCGGTCGGGGTGGCGCAGGCTTCCCGACAGGGCTCAAATGGTCCTTCATGCCGAAGGAGTCCGATGGCCGTCCGCATTACCTCGTCGTCAATGCAGACGAGTCCGAGCCGGGCACCTGCAAAGACCGTGAGATCATGCGGCACGATCCGCACAAGCTCGTCGAAGGGTGCCTTGTTGCCGGTTTCGCTATGGGCGCAAACGCCGGATACATCTATGTGCGCGGTGAATTCATCTTCGAGCGCGAGCAATTGCAGCGCGCTGTAGATCAGGCATATGACGCCGGCCTCCTAGGCAAGAATGCTGCTGACAGCGGTTGGGATTTTGATCTCTATGTGGTTCACGGTGCAGGTGCTTACATTTGCGGTGAAGAAACAGCGCTGATTGAAAGCCTTGAAGGCAAGAAGGGCATGCCGCGGTTGAAGCCGCCATTCCCAGCGAATGTGGGGCTCTATGGTGCGCCAACCACAGTGAACAATGTGGAAAGCATTGCGGTTGCTCCAACCATTCTGCGCCGCGGCGCATCCTGGTTTGGCGGGCTTGGTCGTCCGAACAATACCGGCACCAAAGTCTTCTCCATCTCCGGTCACGTGAACAATCCATGTAACGTAGAAGAAGAGATGGGCATTCCGCTGAAGGAACTCATTGAAAAGCATTGCGGTGGTGTCCGCGGCGGTTGGGACAATCTCCTCGCCGTCATCCCGGGGGGATCGTCTGTTCCGCTTCTGCCGAAAAGCATCTGCGATACGGTTCTTATGGACTTTGACTCGCTCAAAGATGTGCAGTCCGGTCTCGGCACAGCAGCCGTCATCGTCATGGACAAATCCACTGATGTGATCAAGGCGATCGCCCGTCTCTCCGCTTTCTACAAGCATGAAAGCTGTGGGCAGTGCACGCCATGCCGGGAAGGTACCGGCTGGATGTGGCGCGTGATGGAGCGCCTTGTGACGGGCGAAGCAGAGGTCGAAGAAATTGAAATGCTGTTGGACGTAACAAAACGTGTGGAAGGTCACACGATTTGTGCCCTCGGTGATGCGGCCGCCTGGCCCGTCCAGGGGTTGATCCGGCATTTCCGACCAGTGATTGAAGAGCGTATTGCGACCCGTAAGGCGGGTGGTGCAGCGCCGGTAGCGGCGGAGTAGACCCATGCCCAAACTCACAGTGGATGGCGTAGAAGTCGAAGTGGATAGCGGCGTAACCGTTTTGCAGGCCTGTGAAGAGGCCAATGCTGACGTGCCGCGGTTCTGCTATCACGAGCGTCTGTCGATTGCGGGCAACTGCCGCATGTGCCTGGTGGAGATTGAAAAATCTCCAAAACCTGTCGCAAGTTGTGCAATGCCAGCAGCAGACGGCATGGTAGTCCACACCAAGACCGAAACTGTGAAGCGCGCCCGCGAAGGCGTGATGGAATTCCTGCTCATCAACCACCCGCTTGATTGCCCGATCTGTGACCAGGGTGGTGAGTGCGACTTGCAGGACCAGGCAATGGCGTTCGGAGTCGACACCTCGCGCTTTGATGAGAACAAGCGCGCGGTCGAAGACAAGGAGATGGGCCCGCTGGTCAAGACCATCATGACCCGCTGCATACACTGCACCCGCTGCGTTCGGTTTGTTCAGGAAGTGGCTGGCGTGCCGGAAATCGGTGCGATTGGCCGTGGTGAGGATATGGAGATCACGACCTATCTTGAAAAGTCGCTGACCTCTGAACTGTCCGGCAATGTGATTGATCTCTGCCCTGTGGGCGCTTTGACATCCAAGCCCTACGCTTTCACGGCGCGTCCGTGGGAGTTGCGGAAGACAGAGACCGTCGATGTGATGGACGCTGTTGGATCTGCCATTCGGGTTGATGCGCGCGGCAAAGAAGTCATGCGGGTCATGCCACGTCTCAATGAAGACGTGAACGAAGAATGGATTTCCGACAAGACACGTTTCATCTGGGATGGCCTGAAATCTCAGCGTCTTGATCGCCCCTACGTTCGCGAAAACGGCAAGCTTCGTGCGGCAAGCTGGAACGAAGCATTCGAGGCGATTGCGGCCAAAGCTAATTCGACAACGCCAGAAAAAATGGCGGCTATTGCCGGTGACTTGGCTTGCGTTGAAAGCATGAGTGCTCTGAAAGACCTGATGGCCTCTCTTGGCGTAACCAACCGCGATTGCCGTCAGGATGGAACCAAGCTGAATGCCGGTGACCGGGCATCTTATCTGTTCAACTCATCTATCGCCGGTATTGAAGACGCAGACGCGCTTCTCATCATTGGCAGCAACCCACGCACAGAAGCACCAGTCCTGAATGCACGCATCCGTAAGCGCTGGAGCCAGGGCGGATTGCCCGTCGGGATCGTTGGCGAAGATGCAGACCTTACCTATGACACGGAGCATCTCGGCGCTGGACCACAGACGCTGAAAGAAATCGCGGACGGGTCTCACTCATTTGCCCGTGTTCTTGAAGTTGCTGAACGCCCAATGATCATTCTGGGGCAGGGTGCCCTGACCCGTGCTGATGGCGCTGCGGTTCACGCAACAGCTCTTCAGATCGCTGAAAAGTCAGGCGCCATCTCCGCCAATTGGAATGGCTTCAACGTTCTTCATACTGCCGCGGCCCGCGTGGGCGGTCTGGACCTCGGCTTTGTGCCGGGCGACGGCGGCAAAGATGTCGCCGGTATTCTGGATGCCGCTGCATCTGGCGATGTGGATTTTGTCTTCCTGCTTGGGGCAGACGAGATTGATACGAGCAAGCTTGAAAAAGCATTTGTCGTCTACCAGGGAACGCATGGGGACGCGGGCGCACATGCCGCTGATGTCATCCTGCCTGCGGCGACCTACACAGAAAAGAGCGCTCTCTGGGTGAACACAGAAGGCCGTGTGCAGATGGGCCGTAGGGCTGCTTTCCCTCCGGGAGATGCCAGAGAAGACTGGGCAATTCTCCGCGCGCTGTCAGATGTTCTGGGGCAGGCCCTTCCTTATGACAGCCTGCAGCAGCTCCGCGCGGCCCTCTTTGAGGCGCACCCGCATCTCGCACAGATTGACACTGTTTCGAGTGCTGCACGTGTGACCAGCAGACCTGGCGGTTCAATGGACGATGTGCCATTCAGCAATGCCATAACCGATTTTTACTTTACGAACCCGATTGCCCGAGCAAGCAAAATCATGGCTGATTGTGCTGCGACCTACGGCAACAAAGAAGCAGGAGCGACCGGCACCAATGGCTGAGCTCTGGACCACATACGGCTTTCCGCTGTTTATCATTGTCGGCCAATCGCTGGGTGTTCTGGTGGGGCTGCTGCTCTTCACCGCTTACATTCTTTACGCTGACCGCAAGATTTTTGCCGCTGTTCAAATGCGCCGCGGACCCAACGTGGTGGGCCCATGGGGGCTTCTGCAATCCTTCGCTGACCTGACGAAGTTCCTCTTCAAAGAAGCGATCATTCCCTCAAGTGCCAATAAGGGAATCTATCTTTTAGCACCCATCATTACGGCGACGTTGGCGTTGAGCGCCTGGGCGGTTATCCCCTTTGATGATGGCTGGGTGGTTGCCGATATCAATGTCGGGCTGCTCTATGTTCTCGCGTTTTCATCCCTGGGTGTGTACGGCATCATCATGGGTGGTTGGGCGTCCAACTCGAAATACCCGTTCATGGGCGCGCTTAGATCTGCCGCGCAGATGGTGTCCTACGAAGTCTCGCTCGGCTTTATTGTTGTCTGTGTGTTGATGACAGCAGGCTCGATGAACCTGTCGGATATTGTTCGGGCCCAAGATACGGGTGCTGGCATGTTTGGCTGGTACTGGCTTATTCATTTTCCAGCCTTTGTAATCTTCTTTATCTCAGCTATCGCTGAGACCAACAGACCACCGTTTGATCTGCCGGAAGCCGAATCTGAATTGGTTGCAGGTTACGCGACGGAATATTCCTCGACACCATTCCTGCTCTTCTTCCTGGGGGAGTTCGTTGCGATCAATCTGATGGCGGCGATGGTGACGATCCTGTTCCTCGGCGGCTGGCTGCCTCTGTTTGATGTGCCGTTCCTGAACGATATTCCGGGGATCATCTGGTTCATCCTGAAAGTCTGTTTTGTCTTTTTCCTCTTTGCAATGGTTCGTGCCTATGTGCCGCGCTACCGCTATGACCAACTGATGCGTTTGGGCTGGAAAGTGTTCCTGCCACTATCGCTCGGCTGGGTCGTAGTGACTGCCGGTGTTCTGGTCGCGTTCGATCTTGCGCCATAACCTGAAGGAGAGCTGATCCATGTCTGGTTTGACACAATCTGTACGCTCCCTGTTTCTGGTGGAGTTCGTTTCAAGCTTCGTCCTGGCCCTGAAATATTTCTTCGGGCCTAAGGCGACATTGAACTACCCGTATGAAAAAGGCCTTCTCAGCCCGCGCTTCAGAGGAGAGCATGCGCTGCGCCGTTATCCGAATGGCGAAGAGCGCTGCATTGCCTGCAAACTCTGCGAAGCGATTTGCCCGGCGCAGGCCATCACGATTGAAGCGGGACCCCGTCGCAATGACGGCACCCGGCGCACCGTGCGCTACGACATTGATATGACGAAATGCATCTATTGCGGTTTCTGTCAGGAAGCCTGCCCAGTGGATGCTATCGTTGAAGGACCAAACTTCGAATTCGCAACGGAGACCCGCGAAGAGCTTTTCTACACAAAAGAGAAGCTGCTCGATAACGGTGACCGCTGGGAACGCGAAATCGCTAAGAACATCGAACTCGACGCGCCATACCGGTAGTGCCGGGGGCGGGTAACGCAACACGAGAGAGGGCAAAGGGGCAATGATCGTCGCCACCATAGCTTTTTACATATTTGCAGGCGTCGCTATTGCCGCGGGCTTCATGGTTATTGCTGCCCGTAATCCGGTGCATTCCGTGCTCTTTCTGATCCTGGCCTTCTTCAATGCGGCAGGTCTGTTTGTGCTCATGGGGGCCGAGTTCCTGGCAATGATCCTGATCATCGTTTACGTCGGCGCCGTAGCGGTGCTTTTCCTATTCGTGGTCATGATGTTGGACATCGATTTTGCGGAGCTTCGTGAGGGCTTCCTGCAATACATGCCTGTCGGTGCATTGGTCGGGCTAATCGTCCTACTTGAACTTCTTTTGGTTGCGGGCACCTGGACGCTCGCACCTGAAGTCGCGTCGCTAGCAGCGTCCCCAATTCCGCCAATGGCAGATGTGACCAATGCAGAGGCCATCGGTCAGGTGATGTACACGCAATATGTCTATTTCTTCCAGGCGGCCGGCATGGTTTTGCTGGTGGCGATGATCGGCGCCATCGTGCTGACGCTTCGGAAGAAACCGGACGCACAAAGACAGAGTATTCCGGACCAGGTCGCTCGCACGGCCGAAACCGCAGTAGAACTTAAGAAGGTGGAGCCTGGCCAGGGCCTTTAAGGGCTGGTCACGAGAGAAACGCACATGGAAATCGGTCTTGCACATTATCTGACGGTGGCGGCGATCCTCTTCACGCTGGGGATTTTCGGCATCTTCCTGAACAGGAAGAACGTCATCATTATCCTCATGTCGATTGAGTTGATGCTCCTCGCCGTGAACATCAATCTAGTGGCGTTCTCCACACATCTGGGCGATCTCACAGGGCAGATATTTGCCATGTTGGTTCTGACCGTTGCGGCAGCCGAAGCGGCCATCGGTCTGGCGATCCTCGTTGTATATTTCCGTAATCGCGGCTCTATCGCCGTCGAAGACATCAACCTGATGAAAGGCTGAGCGGCACATGTACGAAGCAATTGTCTTCCTTCCGCTCGTCGGATGTTTGATCGCTGGACTGTTTGGACGCCAGATTGGTGTCACCGCGTCACAGTGGGTGACCTGTGGTGGCCTCGTCATCTCCGCTCTTTTGAGCTGGGTTGCCTTCTACAATGTGGCGCTTCAGGGCCAGGCTGAAACCATTCAGATCCTCACCTGGATAGACAGCGGCTCTTTTGAAGCCGACTGGCGTTTGCGCATCGATACGTTGACCGCGGTCATGCTGGTGGTGGTGACCAATGTGTCCGCGCTCGTGCACATCTATTCCGTTGGCTATATGAGCCACGACCCGCACCAGTCGCGCTTTTTCGCTTACCTCTCGCTCTTCACCTTCGCCATGCTGATGCTGGTTACGGCGGACAATCTGGTGCAGCTCTTCTTCGGCTGGGAGGGCGTGGGGCTCGCCTCCTATCTGCTGATTGGCTTCTGGTACAAAAAACCGACGGCCAATGCAGCTGCGATCAAAGCCTTTGTCGTGAACCGGGTGGGGGATTTTGGTCTGATCCTGGGTCTGTCTGCGATCTATCTCACTGTCGGCTCAGTCGAATATGACACGATCTTTGCGGCCATTCCGGGCCTCGCTGATGACAGCTTCATGTTCCTCGGCGCTGAGTTCCCCATTGTGACGACGATCTGCCTGCTGCTCTTCATGGGTGCTATGGGTAAGTCAGCTCAGTTCCTCCTCCACACCTGGTTGCCAGATGCGATGGAAGGCCCAACGCCTGTGTCGGCGCTGATCCACGCCGCGACCATGGTGACAGCGGGTGTCTTCCTCGTCTGCCGCATGTCGCCGCTGTTTGAATTCTCGCAAGACGCGCTCACCGTCGTGGTCTTCGTCGGAGCAACAACCGCTTTCTTTGCCGCGACCGTTGGCCTCGTTCAAAACGACATTAAGCGTGTGATCGCCTACTCTACCTGTTCGCAGCTGGGTTACATGTTCGTGGCCGCGGGCGTGGGGGCGTATGAAGTGGCCATGTTCCACCTCTTTACCCATGCGTTCTTTAAAGCGCTCCTCTTCTTAGGCAGCGGCTCCGTGATCCACGCTATGTCGGACGAACAGGACATGCGCAAGATGGGCGGTCTCTACAAGTTCGTGCCTGTCACTTGGGTCATGATGTTGATCGGAACGCTGGCGCTCACGGGCTTCCCGCTGACCGCAGGTTATTTCTCCAAGGATGCGGTAATCGAAGCCGCCTTCGCGGCTCAAAATCCGGTCCACATGTATGCCTTCTGGGCAACCGTTGTGGCGGCACTCTTTACGAGCTTCTATTCCTGGCGCCTCATTTTCATGACCTTCCATGGCAAGAGCCGCGCTTCGAACGAAGTGTTGAGCCATGCTCATGAGAGCCCACCATCCATGATGATCCCCCTGTTCCTGCTGGCAGGCGGCGCATTGGGCGCAGGTGCGATGTTCTCAAGCCTCTTTATCGGGGGTTCTGCAGAAGGCTTTTGGGCCGGAGCGATCTTCACGCTTGAGGGCAACAATATTCTTGAGGACCTCCATCATGTTCCGGCCTGGGTGAAATTCTCCCCATTGGTAATGATGACCCTCGGATTTGTAACGGCCTGGTACTTCTATATCCGCAGCCCCGAAACGCCGAAGGCGCTCGCGAAAGAACAGGAGCTTCTCTACAAGTTCCTGCTCAACAAGTGGTACGTGGATGAGATCTATGACTTCTTGTTTGTGAAGCCTGCTTTCTGGATTGGGCGCTTCTTCTGGAAACAGGGAGACGGTCGAACCATTGATGGGTTGGGGCCGGACGGGATCGCAGCGCGCGTCCTTGATGTGACGCGCGGCATCAATCGGCTGCAAACCGGCTACGTTTATCACTATGCGTTTGCCATGCTTCTGGGCATTGCAGCGCTGACCACTTACTTCATGTTCGGGGGTTCCCACTAATGTTTGGAATTCCAGTCCTATCCATCATTACGTTCCTGCCACTCGTTGGTGCGCTGGTCATCCTCATGATCCGCGCAGATGAAGAGGTTGAGGCCCGCAACGCCCGGTGGACCGCCTTTTGGGTCACCGCCATAACCTTCATCGGCTCTCTGTCGATCTGGTTCGGCTTCGATAAGACGACGGCCGAGTTCCAGTTTGTCGAGCAGGGCGAATGGCTCGGTGGTGCGATCAATTATCATATGGGTGTCGACGGCATTTCCATGCTGTTTGTGATCCTGACCACATTCCTGATGCCGTTCTGCATTCTGGCCAGTTGGGAAGCGATCCAGACCCGTGTGAAGGAATACATGATCGCGTTCCTGATCCTTGAAACGCTGATGATCGGCGTATTCTGTTCGCTGGATCTGGTGCTCTTCTATCTCTTCTTTGAAGCAGGTCTCATTCCGATGTTCCTGATCATCGGTGTCTGGGGCGGCGCACGGCGCGTTTATGCAAGCTTCAAGTTCTTCCTCTACACGCTGGCAGGCTCCGTTCTCATGCTACTGGCGATCATGGCCATGTATTGGCAGGTCGGCACGACAGACATTCCAACTCTGTTGGCCTATGACTTCCCCGCCGGCATGCAAACCTGGCTATGGCTGGCCTTCTTCGCGTCCTTCGCGGTGAAAATGCCCATGTGGCCCGTGCACACCTGGCTGCCTGATGCTCACGTGGAAGCACCGACAGCGGGTTCGGTTATCCTTGCTGGTATCCTGTTGAAGATGGGTGGCTATGGCTTCCTGCGCTTCTCATTGCCCATGTTCCCCATTGCGTCAGACCTCTTCGCGCCAATGGTCTTCGGATTGTCGGTCATTGCGATCATCTACACCTCGCTGGTTGCTCTGGTGCAGGAAGATATGAAGAAGCTGATTGCTTATTCGTCCGTTGCGCACATGGGCTTTGTGACCATGGGCATTTTCGCGGCCACAACCCAGGGCGTGCAGGGAGGCATCTTCCAGATGCTCTCCCACGGCTGGGTCTCAGGCGCACTCTTCCTGTGTGTCGGTGTCGTCTATGACCGCATGCACACCCGCGAGATCGCGGCCTATGGGGGGCTCGTTAGTCGGATGCCGATCTACGCGTTTGCCTTCATGGTTTTCACCATGGCGAATGTGGGCTTGCCGGGCACCAGTGGCTTTGTCGGCGAATTCCTGACGATTGTTGGGGTGTTCCAGGTGAATTCCTGGGTCGCTCTTTTGGCGGCAACTGGCGTCATTTTGTCTGCCTGCTACGCGCTTTACCTCTATCGCCGTGTTGTCTTTGGCGAATTGGAAAAAGACACTTTGAAGAACATCAAGGATGTGAGCCCGAGAGAGCTTGCGACATTGGCGCCGCTCATCGTTGCGACAATATTCTTTGGTGTGTACCCGCTGCCAATTTTGGACGTGACAGCCGTGTCCGTCGACAATCTGGTCGCGAACTACTCTGCCGCTGTGGAGGCCCATGAACTGGCCGGTGGCGGTACATTTGACTTTGCTTGGGCTGGCTTCGGCCGCTAACGCGCAAGACGTCTGGAGATACAGAGACTATGGAAACCGCCCTCGCCATGCCGGACTTAGGTCCCGCCCTTGCGGAAATTATCCTTGCTGTCGGTGCAATGGCGCTGCTCATGCTCGGTGTGTTCAGAGGTGATGGATCCAGCCGCGCGGTAAGCATCGGGTCCATTGCCCTTCTGATTGTGGCTGCCTTCGCGGTCATCAGCCAGCCAGACGAACGTGTCCTGACCTTTGGTGGCGCCTTTGTGATGGATGGCTTCGCCATTGTCATGAAGTGTCTTGTGCTAGCAGGCTCAGCCGTCGCCATTCTTATGGCTCAGGGCTTCATGGCCCGTGAGAACATTGATCGGTTTGAGTTTCCGGTTCTGATCCTCCTTGCCACGCTTGGTATGATCATGATGGTCTCCGCGAACGGCCTCATCGCGCTCTACATGGGCCTGGAACTTCAGAGCCTGGCGCTCTATGTCGTTGCCTCTTTCCATCGCGACAACACCCGCTCGACCGAAGCAGGTCTTAAATACTTCGTCCTCGGCGCCCTTGCCTCAGGCATGCTGCTTTACGGTTCATCGCTGATTTATGGCTTCTCCGGCACAACGAACTTTGATGTGCTCGCTGGCGTCATTGCACTGAATGGCATGTCGACGGGCCTCATTTTCGGGCTCGTTTTCCTCATGGCAGGTCTGGCGTTCAAAATCTCCGCCGTTCCGTTCCATATGTGGACGCCTGATGTGTATGAAGGCGCTCCGACGCCGGTCACGGCATTCTTCGCCGCAGCGCCGAAAATCGCAGCCATGGCGCTCTTCCTGCGTGTGATGTATGGCGGTTTCGCAGATGCCGTCTTCCAATGGCAGCAGGTGGTCGTCTTTATCTCGATCGCTTCAATGGTACTCGGCGCTTTCGCAGCGATCGGTCAGACCAACATCAAACGGCTGATGGCCTACTCGTCTATCGGGCATATGGGCTTTGCGCTTGTCGGACTCGCCGCAGGCACACCCGAAGGCGTGAAGGGCGTGGTGATCTATCTCACCATCTACCTGATCATGAATGCGGGCGTCTTCTGCTGCATCCTGGCGATGCGGCATAAAGAAGGTCCGGTTGAAGAGATATCTGACCTTGCGGGTCTGTCGCAGAACCAGCCAATGCTCGCTGCCGTCTTTGCGATGCTCATGTTCTCACTTGCAGGCATCCCACCACTCGCTGGCTTCTTTGCCAAATTCTACGTCTTCCTCGCGGCCATCAATGCCGGGCTCTATGCACTAGCGATTATCGGTGTTCTGGCGAGCGTCGTCGGGGCCTTCTACTATCTACGTGTTGTGAAGATCATCTATTTCGATGACCCGGCTCCTGCGTTTGCAGGTCCCATGGGATCGGAGATCAGAGCGGTTCTCGCCGTTTCGGCCTTGTTCACGCTCCTGTTCATTCTTTATCCGACACCTGTGTTGAAGATGGCGGAAGGCGCTGCAAATTCTCTGGTGCCAACCGTGGAAGCTGCTGAAGCGCCCGCGGCACCCTCTGAGTCAGCGCACTAGGGAATGCCAGACACTCCCGCTGTTCCTGCAGGATACGGGCTGAGCCGACACAGCGAGATTGACTCCACCAATGAAGAGGCCAAACGCGTCGCTGCGAGCGGCGTGAGTGGGCCTGTCTGGATCGTTGCGGATACACAGACAGCAGGTCGGGGTCGCAGAGGTCGCGCCTGGACGTCACCGGTTGGCAATCTCATGTGCACACTCCTGCTCAGGCCCAGATGCGGTCCTGCTCAAGCAGGAGAGCTTTCCTTTGTAGCGGGGTTGGCACTCCATGACGCAGCATCACTGCTGTTGCCGGATGATGTTGCCGCCGAGGTAAGCCTCAAATGGCCAAATGACCTCCTGATAGATGGCAAGAAGGCAAGTGGCATTCTTCTGGAGTCGGAAAGTGCAGGGGGATCGGACGTAAGCTGGCTTGCCATTGGCATTGGCTTGAATCTCGTTCATTTCCCTGAGGACACACCTTATCCCGCGACGAGCCTTCAGGCAGAAAGTGGCATTGCATGTAGCGTTGAAAGTGCTCTAACCGCTCTCGCAGGCGCATTTGATAAATGGTACGCGACCTGGCAGCAGCCTGGCGGTTTCACCGCGATCCGCGAGGCCTGGTTAAAGCGCGCCCGGGGTGTCGGGCAGGAAATCACTGTGCGCCTCTCAGATGAAACGCTTGTCGGGACGTTTGAGGACCTGTCAGAAGACGGCGCTCTTCAATTGCACTTGCCATCGGGTGTCGTTCAGCAGATTGCTGCGGGCGACGTCTTTTTTGGCAGCAGCGGCACCGACCGGTAAGGTAGGGCATGAACCACAATTCACCTGACAATGCTGAGCTCCTTTTCGTTCCCTTGGGGGGCACTGGCGAGATTGGTATGAATCTCAACCTCTACGGGTTTGGGACGGAGGAAGACCGCAAGTGGATCATGGTGGATCTCGGTGTCACCTTTTCTGACGGACGAACACCCGGCGTGGACGTCATCATGCCAGACCCGACCTTCATTGAAGAACATCGGCAGGACCTGATTGCCATCGTCCTGACCCACGCCCATGAAGATCATATCGGGGCTGTTGCCCACCTCTGGCCTAGGCTTCGGTGCCCGGTCTATGCGACACCGTTCACTGCAGAACTGGTGAAGGGCAAACTGACCGAGGCCGGGATCGAGCAGGAGGTTCCACTCAACATTGTCGACTTGGGCGCGCGGTTTGATCTCGGACCGTTTGATATCGAGTTCGTCACGCTAACCCATTCCATACCAGAGCCCAACGCATTGGCCATCCGGACCTCGCTTGGTACCGTCATGCATACAGGGGATTGGAAAATCGACCCGGGCCCGGTGATAGGGGAGACGCTGGACAGCAAACGCCTGGCCGAAATCGGGGAAGAGGGCGTGCGCGCTATTGTCTGTGACAGCACCAATGTCTTTACTCCAGGCGAGGCGGGTTCTGAAGCTGACGTCGGTACCAGTCTGACCGAGCTTATTGGCGGGCTCGACGGGCGAGTGGTGGTCACGACCTTTGCCTCGAACGTCGCCCGGCTGGAAAGTGTCATTCGCGCTGCAGAGGCGAACGGGCGGCATGTTGTCCTGGCGGGCCGGTCCATGTTCCGTGTAATCGCTGCAGCGCGCGGCACAGGGCACCTCAAAAACCTGCCCCCGTTTATCGAGGCCGCAGACGCAGGTTACCTGCCAAAAGACAAAGTATTGTTTCTGTGTACCGGCTCCCAAGGTGAACCGCGGGCTGCGCTTGCGCGGATCGCCGCCGATGCGCATCGTGACATCGTCCTGGAAGAAGGCGACACGGTCATCTTTTCTTCACGGATTATCCCCGGGAATGATGTCGCCATCTTCGAGATGCAGAATGATCTCGCGCGTGCGGGCGTAAGGGTGATTACGGAGAAAGATCATTTTGTGCATGTGTCGGGACATCCCTGTCGCGATGAACTGACAGCTATGTACCAATGGATCAAACCTGAACTAGCAATCCCTGTTCATGGCGAAGCCCGGCATTTGCTGGAGCACGCAGCGCTGGCCAAGGAACTTCAGGTGCCTGAGACTTTGGTGATCCAGAATGGGGATATGGTCAGGCTCGCACCCGGGGCTGCTGAAGTAGTCGACGAGGTTCCCTCAGGCCGGGTCGTTATGGATGGCGATGTTCTGGTCCCGTCCTGGGATGCCGGCATTCAGGAACGCCGCCGCTTAGGGTTTGCTGGTGCTGTGTTTGTGTCGGTTGCGCTCAATGAAAAGGGTGCTGTACAGGGAGATCCTGAAATCCGTCTGATCGGATTGCCAGAACGAGATAATTATGGCGTGCGTTTTGATGAACACGCCTATGACGCTTTGAACAATGCCCTGGATCATTTGCCGCAGCGGAAGCGGAAAGATGAGGCTCAGGTGAGCGAGTATCTGCGCCGGGCCGTTCGCGGCGCCATCCGCAAGGAATGGGGCAAAAAAGCCGCCGTCGAAGTAATCGTTACAAGGGTCTGACGCTTGCCGCGACGCCTGCATCGGCCTAAATAGAAGCTTGAGATTTACGAGGAGTTACAAATGCTGGGTCAGCTAAACCACGTTGCCATCGCCGTGCCAAACATCGCCGAGGCAGCTGAGATGTATAAGGTGAAGTTCGGTGCCAAAGTGTCCGGGCAGGTTCCACAGCCTGATCATGGAGTTACTACAGTGTTTGTTGATCTTGGCAACACCAAGCTCGAACTGCTTGAGCCGTTGGGCGAGGATTCGCCGATTGCGGGCTTCCTGGCAAAAAACCCTAAAGGCGGTATCCATCACATCTGTGTTGAGGTTGACGATATCGATGCAGCCTGCGAACAGGTCACCGATCATGGTGTGACAATTACAGGTACTGGCAAGCCACGGATCGGCGCGCACGGGAAACCGGTTGTCTTCCTGCACCCAAAAGATCTGTTCGGCACGCTGGTTGAACTGGAACAGGCATAACCGACCATGACCCTTGTTAGCGGCTTCGCGACCTATGCCATCATCTGGTGGCTGACACTCTTTGTTGTGCTGCCGTTCGGCATCGTGACGCAGGAAGAAGTGGGGGACGTTGAAGAGGGGTCAGCGCCAAGCGCTCCCGTACGCCCTCAGATCATTCGCAAGGTCCTCATTACTACAGCGTTGTCCGCCTTGATTTTTGCGGGCGTCTATTGGTTCCTGGAGCATAGCGGTGTGGGGCTTGATGACCTGCCGTTTGCCCCCACTTTCGACGAAAAATACTGAAGCATTTCCAGGGTAAGTGGACCCGGTTACCCGTCCGGAAATGCGATGAAACAAGAAAATAGAGCGTTTTTCGCGAGGCCGTTTAGGCGCAAAAACGCTTTAGTCACGTCGCTGGTAGCCGAGATAGCGATCGGGGAGTTTGCAGATCCGCTTCATCCGCGTATCCCCCTCAATGGCGGGATAAGTCCACACCAGCGTGTCTCCGTCCATGCGGCGTGTGACAACAGTGAACGGTAGGCCGAAGGGGTTGAACTCCATCACGCCCTCATCGTTGAATTCAATAGAGACCAACGTGTTCATACATCTCGGGGGCTCAATGTCCCGTGACCCGTTGGCGAGCGTCCCGTCAGTGTGAAAATCGTGGATGATGCCGGCGGACGTGATGACGGTCCGATCGCCACATTGTTCAACGCGTTCCACATGGCCCACAGCGCCTGTTTCCGCGACCCACAGACCACGCATATCAACAACACCGTCAGCAAGAGGTTCCGTGCAGGCGGCAAGCACCGGCATGGGAAAGCGCTCCCATCCGCAGGCTGGCGTATAGGCTTTGGGAATTTGAGTCGCTGTTGGACCTGAGCCATCAAGTTCCGGCAAATCACAATAATCAATCAGTGAGGCATCGCCCTCAAAAATGCTTACATCGGTCGTGTCAGCGGGGCGGGGCGCCAGAAAGAGGAAGCTGGCGAGGCCTCCGAAGACTAAGACCAGAACAACGACAATGAACCCGAACACCTTTTTCACGATAGACGCCTCCTCTAAGTGACGTCCTATCGTACTATTGACATTAATAGTGTCAATAAATGAAAGCTATGTCGGAAATGCAGGCAAAAAAAAGCAAGGCGCGTTTCCACGACCTTGCTGCAGTCATCTCATCTGGCGCTTCGATCAGGTTTTTCCCGGAAGCCGAGCGTGATGTGGTCCGCTCTTGGCCAGATGTGTCCTCCCTAGACTTGGGTTTAATGCCCAGCCCCTTTTTATGGAGAGGGAATATATCGGCGGATTTGGACTGAGTCACGCAATTTTGGAACCTTTTTATGTCCATCCCGGAACGATTCTAATGCAGTCAAAAGTGAGGGGGCCAAATGAGCGGGTCTCGATCCGTTCTGATTATGGTCAATCACCGCTGACGCCGAAAGGCGGCCTGCAGGTGTTTCAGGTTTGCTACGGTCGCCCCACGTAAACAGTGCATAGGAGAAGCCGCATGGAAAAAGTCTGTTTGGTGTTAGGCGCGGGCGCGGGGATTGGTGGGAGCGTCGGGCGGCGGTTTGCCGCAGACGGTTACTATTCTGTCCTCTGTCGACGAACCGATAAAGACGGGCTGGATCGTATGGTCGCCCAGATTGAAAAGGACGGGGGCAAGGCAAAGGGCCATATCCTGGACGCAACCGAGCCTGACGTGATTGAGAATCTGATCATCCAGACAGAACAGGATGTGGGGCCCATCGACACCATCGTGTTCAACCTCGGCGCTCAGATCGGCAACCGATCTGTCACCGACACCAGCTATAAGGCTTTTGAACGATGCTGGCGTATCGCGACTTTCTCTCTGTTTCGCCTGGCCCATACGATGGCACCGATTTTGGCGGAAAGGGGCAGCGGCAATATTCTCGTCACATCGGCCACCGCTGCTGTACGTGGGAATGCAGGCCAACATGCTCACGCGGCTGCTGTGGGGGGGCGACGCATGCTTTGCCAATCGCTCAATGCTGAGTTGGCGCCCCAGGGCATACATGTGGCGCATATTCTGGTTGATGGCGCCGTTGATGCGCCAGATACGCTGGGCAAGTTGCTCGGCCCAGAGGCTTTCCAGAAACTTCGAGAAGAACGCGGCCTGGAACATGACGGTTTGCTTCTGCCAGAAAAGATTGCCGAAACCTATATTCACCTCGCCCAGCAACACCGCAGTGCCTGGACCCATGAACTGGATTTACGCGCCTTCTCAGATCAGCCTTGGTGGAACACCTGACAGTTATTTCGGGTAGAGCACGGTGGTGCTTGAGGTGATTGGAAAGGTGGCTCGTCCGTACACCATGTTTTTATGTCGCAGGTGATTGTGCAGGGCGGCCTGTTGTTCTGTCCACGGAATGGGTGCTAAGACTGGTCTTCAGCGTGTTATCCACAATTCTTCAGAAGCCCTGCAGCCGCTGCTTTTGTTAAAAACGCCCGGTTTTCATGGGGGTTTTGTGATTGGAAGCGATATCTCGCCAAATTTATTGAAAGACGGTTAACCCGAAAAGAGGACTCCTTAAAGGGTTGAGCGTTAGGATGATCCCATGAACGATCAGGCACAAATGGCAGCAGTTCTCCTCGCGGGCTTTTTCGCGACGGGTGACCCTGTGCCACAAGAAGCGGGCCTTGCAGGCGCTGATGTTCTGGCATCTCGAGCAAAGCCGGAGATCGTTGAGATCAGCACGGGAAGCTGCGAAATTGTGACGGCACACCAGCCCCGCGAAGACGTCGCCTTCAAATCCGGCGTTACGATCAACGGTGCAAAGACGGTTCCAGCAAATATAGAGCCTGCCGAACTCTACGCTCTTCGCCCGATTTACGAGTTTGATGTGCGCATCAATCCGCTCCCAAACAGCTCTATCGCAGTGTCTCCCCGCCTCGACGTTGCAACGGTGACATATGAGCCAGAGAACGGCCGCATCATGCTGGATGGCCAGGAACTGGTCTGGATGCACGAAAACGCACTCCGTACAGCCTGTGAGAGCCACACGAGCGTGACACCCTAACCGAGTTCTATCGGTCACAATCCCTCGATTTCCCTCACTTTTCGCCGAGTTTCCTTGACTCTTGCTCAGCCGTTTTAGAGGCTGGCCCCTGCAATCGCGTCTCGGTCGGGGTACGGAAAAGGGGCAATGGGGATGATCTCCAAGCTAGTTGAGTTTTTTGGCCTATCCGTATGGAAAATGGTGTTGGGCGCAGGCGTTGCCATGGGCATGGTTGGCGCAAGTCTGGCTGCGGCCACCGCGGCCCCAGCACAGCCTTGGCGGATAACTCAGGAAACCTGGACAGAAACAGACGAGCGTGGATATTCGGAATTTGTCGCCGCTATTGGGGCTGCTGATTGCTCGAATGTGGATGATTGTCTGGAAAGCCCGGCAAACCCCTATCGGCATCGCCATGGGTACATGCGCTTTCGGGCTGACTGCGCCGATTTCCCCTATCTGTTTCGGGCCTATTACGCCTGGATGAATGGCCTGCCATTCGCCTATCAGAACGGCGTCCTTCCCCAGTCGGGGTGGACACGGGACATTCGCTATACCCGCAGTGGCAACCGGGTGGTGTCGCGCAAGTCTGTGCCTGCGACCCAAAACGGGATTAACGCCAACTCTATTCTGGTGGATCTGCGAAGTGCCATCTCAACAGGCAGTTACCGCCACCACGCGGCCGCAAATGATCAGACCCATTTCACCGACATGTATTCGCCGGTCATAGATCGCGATTCAATTCGACCGGGTACCATTGTTTATGATGTGAATGGACATGTCGTGCTCGTTTGGCGCGTCGAGGATGACGGACGCGTGCTAACGCTGTCAGCGCACCCGGACAATTCAGTGTCCCGCTCATTCTATGGGCGGAATTTCCTTCGAACCCACCCCCGACTGGGTACGGGATTTAAGGAGTGGCGTCCCATTCGGTTGGTTGGCGCGACGCGGCTTGCCGATGGCACACTTGTTGGCGGACATATCGAGGCCACACCGAACCAGGCCATCCGGAACTATTCTCTGATGCAATATGTCGGCACCGGCACAACAGAGACGTCTACGCGGGCATTGGACCAGTGGCGGCAGGCATCTTTTGCCAGAAATGGTGAGACGCTGGACTACTACCATTATGTCCGGGCCACTATGGCGCGGGGAAATCTGGTGATGGACCCCGTTCGAGAAATTCGTTCTTCCATGCGCTCGCTCTGCAATGACGTTCGAGCGAGGAAACAGGCGGTCGATGCGGCCATCCTAAACGGTATCGATAAAGTGAATGCCCCCGGGAAGTTGCCACAGAACATTTACGGTACATTCGGCTATTGGGAGTTCTACTCAACGCCATCGCGTGATGCTCGGCTCAAAACGGCGCTGAAAGAACAACGAGACCATATAGAGGCATTGATAGAGATGAATCGTCAGGGAGCCTCGACGGTGAGTTATGAAGGGAATGATCTGATTGGCGATCTGATCAATGCCTATGACGAAGAGAGCGCCAGTTGTGTAACAACTTACGCACGATCCAATGGCGCTCCTGTCCGGATGACGCTTGATGAGGTCATCGCGCGTGTCTACGATCTCTCCTTTGATCCCTACCAGTGCATCGAGCGGCGGTGGGGCGCAACCGATCCCTCTGAACTGGCTTCTTGTGCGGATGGCACGGCGAAGGACAGATGGTACCGGGCACAGCGTTTCTTGCGAAACCAGATTGACCGCACCTATGACGTCGATATGGGCTACACCCCAGCGCAGCTGGAAGCTGGACCACATGATCTGTTTTCCGGGCGTGGCGTTGCGGAAGGCCCCGATGTTGATGTGCGGGGCTTTCTCACCTCTCTTAAGGATCGGCGTCAGGCGTCGATCGGTGATCCAGCCGTCCGCTAGACGTGTGGTGTTGGGCGTTGCCAACCGGCAGCTAAGCCCCTAATACTGACGCATAATTTCGAAGCGGCGGCGTTCTTGGCAGAGCGGTGGTGCTCGTATTCCCACTGTTTGTAGAGACGTCAATTCCCATGCGCCTATCCCAGTTCATGCTCCCTACGTTGAAAGAAGACCCTGCCGAAGCTCAGATCGTGTCTCATCGGCTTATGCTGCGTGCGGGTCTGATCCGACAGACCGCTGCGGGCATTTACGCTTGGTTGCCCTTGGGCATTCGGGTGCTGAAAAACATCGAAAAGATTGTGCGTGAAGAGATGGATCGAGCAGGGGCTGTCGAGCTCCTGATGCCAACGCTGCAATCAGCAGAACTCTGGCAGCGCTCAGGTCGGTATGACGGGTACGGAAAAGAAATGCTGCGGATCACCGACCGGCATGATCGGGAGATGCTCTACGGGCCCACGAACGAAGAAATGGTGACGGAGCTCTTTGCAAATGGGGTGCGGAGCTACAAAGACCTACCCATGAACCTCTATCACATTCAGTGGAAATTCCGCGACGAGATCCGGCCGCGCTTTGGGGTGATGCGGGGACGCGAATTTTTGATGAAAGATGCTTACTCCTTCGACCTGGATGAGGAAAAAGGACGCGAAGCCTATTACCGCATGTTTGTGGCCTATCTGCGCACCTTCGGCCGAATGGGATTGAAGGCGGTGCCCATGGCTGCCGACACGGGCCCAATTGGCGGTGACCTCAGCCATGAATTCATCATTCTGGCGGAGACCGGCGAGTCTGAAGTGTTCTGTCACAAAGATCTGATCGAGATGGAGATCCCTGGCGAGGATGTCGACTACACCGCCGATCTTTCCTCCATCGTTGACGAACGTCGGGCCCTCTACGCTGCGACGGACGAAATCCACGATCAGGCAAAATTTGAAGCAGAGGTGCCTGAAGCAGATCGTCTGTCAGCCCGCGGCATTGAAGTAGGACATATCTTCTTCTTTGGGACGAAATATTCTGAACCCCTGAACGCGGTCGTTACAGGACCTGATGGCAAAGACGTGCCAGTCCAAATGGGATCCTACGGAATTGGTGTCTCTCGCCTTATGGGCGGTATTATTGAGGCAAGCCATGATGAGAACGGCATAATTTGGCCAGAATCTGTAGCTCCTTATAAGGTCGGCATTATCAACCTCAAATCTGGGGATGCTGAGACCGACCGGGTATGCGAAGAGCTATATGGGAAATTGACCGTTGCGGGGGTAGATGTCCTCTATGACGATACCGCTGCGCGCGGCGGGACGAAGTTCTCGAACATGGATTTAATCGGCTTGCCTTGGCAGATTGTTGTTGGCCCTCGCGGGTTGAAATCTGGTGTGGTTGAAATGAAGAACAGAGCGACTGGCGATCGTGAAGAAATGACGCCGGATGCGGCACTGAAGGCGTTGACCGGAGCGTAAGACCGCACTGGATTTGGCCGTGAGGGCCTAGGAGTGACAGGACGTATGACAGATACGGCGATCGGCACAACCGATATTGAGGCCACACAAAGATCTGCGACAGGGCCGTTCTCGCGGTTCGAATGGATGGTCTCGCTGCGATATCTGCGCGCCCGACGCCGCGAAGGGTTTATCTCTGTTATCGCCGGCTTCTCCTTTGCGGGGATCATGCTGGGGGTCGCAACCCTCATTATCGTCATGGCCGTTATGAACGGGTTCCGGACTGAGCTGCTCGACAAAATCCTTGGCCTTAATGGGCACATGATGGTGCGGGCACTCGGCACAAACGTCAGCGATTTCGATGCGGTTGCGGAGGCCATGCGAAAGGTCGACGGTGTTGTCCGTGTGGCCCCGCTGGTTGAAGGCCAGGTCATGGCGTCGAGCAGCAGCAATGCCGCTGGGGCCTTTGTACGTGGCATGCGGGCCTCAGACATTGCGGGTCTTGGATCGGTCTCTCAAAACCTGATCGCAGGCACATTGGCTGACTTTGATACAAGCGGCGGTGTTGCGCTCGGCAGCCGATTGGCTGCTGCGCTCAGGGTGAACATTGGCGACCAGGTGACCTTGCTGTCTCCGCGGGGCGCCGTCACTCCTTTTGGGACCGCTCCTCGCGTGCGGGCCTATACCGTTCAGGCCGTGTTTGAGATCGGTATGTCGGAATATGACAGCTCAGTCATGTTTATGGGGCTTGAAGAAGCCCAGAAATATTTCCGCACAGGCAATGGCGTCACAGCGCTTGAAGTCATGGTGGAGGAGCCGGACCAGGTGAACGACTACATCGTGCCTGTGGCTCAAGCTGCCGGACCTTTGCTGCGTATCTGGACCTGGCAGCAAACCAACCAGAGTTTTTTCAGTGCGTTGCAGGTAGAGCGGAATGTCATGTTCCTCATCCTGACACTGATCCTGCTCGTCGCCGCGCTCAACATCATCTCAGGCCTGATCATGTTGGTGAAGGACAAGGGACGTGACATTGCCGTGTTGCGCACCATGGGGGCATCTCGCGGCGCTGTGATGAGGATTTTCTTTATTGCTGGAGCGAGCATTGGCGTGTTGGGAACCCTCGCCGGCTTTGCCCTTGGCACAGCCTTCTGCGCCAATATTGAAACCCTGCGCCAGGGACTATCGGCACTTGTGGGCACCGAGCTCTTTTCACCAGAAGTCTATTTCCTCTCGCGCATGCCAGCTGAGATGGACCCATCTGAGGTCGCCTCTGTTGTCATTATGGCGCTGGTCTTGTCATTCGGGGCCACGCTTTATCCCGCCTGGCGGGCTGCGTCGCTCGATCCGGTGGAGGCTCTTCGCTATGAGTAGTGAACCAGCCCTCATCCTGGATGAGGTTACGCGAACCTATGTTCAGGGCGAGACTGAGCTTCATATTTTCGATGAGCTCTCGCTCACCCTGATGCCTGGCGAAATTGTGGCGCTGGTCGGACCCTCCGGAGCAGGGAAGTCCTCACTGCTCCATATTGCAGGCTTTCTGGAAGAACCCAATAGCGGTCGCGTGGTCATCAATGGTGTGGATGGCAGTGCCTTGGACGATGCGGATCGGACAGCTATCCGCCGGGAGGATATTGGCTTTGTCTATCAGGCCCATAATCTGCTCGCCGAGTTTACCGCCCTTGAGAATGTCGTGCTGCCGCAGATGATCGCGGGCGCAGCCAAGAAAAATGCTGAAGAGGAAGCAGTCAGGTTGCTTTCAAGCTTTGGTCTGGGGGACCGGCTGAACCACCGGCCAACAGAGCTCTCAGGCGGCGAACAACAGCGGGTGGCGATTGCCAGATCGCTGGCGAATGAACCAAAGCTCCTTCTTGCTGATGAGCCCACAGGGAACCTTGACCCCAAGACCTCGAAAGCTGTCTTCAGTGAGCTTGTGGATGTCACCAGAGGCGAGGGCGCCGCAGCATTGATCGCGACGCACAATCTCGACCTTGCCGGAAAGATGGACCGGATTGTCCTCCTTCATGACGGGAAGCTGCTTGAAGGTGCCGCACTGGCCGAACAATATGCCTCCCTCTAACGGGTTCATTAGTCAGAAGAACAGCTCAGGCAGCTGCAACCGGATCGTCTCCGGCGGCTGAGAGTTTCTTGGCAACCCCATCCAGCATGCCTTTCACGATCAATTTGTGGAACGGCAGAATGGCGGCCAGATAGAGATATCCGAATGCGTTGTGGCGCTGGCAACAGGTGGCGAGATAGAGCCTGGGCGGCGCTTCCTGTGTGCGAAAGACCGAGACCCGAAAATCCTGATGCGTGTCGTCCTCGCCCAGAATGATCTCGTTTTCGCCAATGCTGTAGATCTTGAAAAAGCCAATCCTATCCCCAACCTGCAGTTCCGGCTTTTGGCTGGTGCCATCTTCGTCATCGAAGTCGTCTGCGGTCTTGAGGCCCATTGGCTTAACGATGAGGTCGCGCAGCTGCATCAGCGGTTGAGCGCCGGGGACTTCCACGGTCGTGGCCAGAGCAGCGATCTCTGTCATGGTTGCTCCGGTCCTTGCCCATTCATTGCTGAAGGCAACGCTGAAGCAATCCATAAAGTCCTGTGGACGAGCATATGTGTGCAATTGGCTTTCTGCGGGCAGGGCATCGGAACGGGACATCTTGGTTCGCCTTTACATTGTGACCACAGAACATACGCACCCGTATGGTTCGCTTGAAGATAGGGCATCCCAAGAGATCGGTCGAGGGACAGAGCGTCGCGGACTTCCGGTCATCATGATGTGCCAAAAAAAGTGAGGCTTTGGGCCAATTTATTTAGGGTTGACAAGAAAGAACAAAACAAGAACACTTGACGCTCAATAGGAGGAGCTAGATCATGAGCAAGCTGATCAAAAAGGTTGAAGAAGAGGGTGGCGTCTCGCGCTGGTTTCAGGACATAGCAGCATTGGCAAGTGTAGCTGCGATGGGGTGGACCGTCCTCCTTTGGAGCGAGATAGCTAAGGCCGCTGTCGCAGGATAATTCGTCTTTTCCACAACTTTCCGTATCAGGGACTGGTGACACGGCGGGGGCCGCGTCCGACAATGGGCATCTGAAGGAACAGGCTGGCGCATCATTTGATGGGTCGTCCCTTCAACCGTCGTGAATGAGAGCCCCCCATGTCTAATAACGTATCTGGCAGAAAATCCCGCGAGTTGCATGCCAGCCTGCAAGGCAACCAGCAAGCCGGTCTGCAATTCATCCATCTTCGGCTCCATTCGGCCTATTCCCTTCTTGAGGGCGCGATCCGGCTAAAAGAACTGCCAGGTCTTGTACGTGATGGCGACATGCCGGCAGTGGGCATCACCGACACGGGCAATCTGTTTGGTGCGCTTGAAGCATCTGAGACACTCTCAAAAGCCGGTATTCAGCCGATAACTGGGTGCACCTTGGCGCTGGACTTGGGTCTTGACGATGATTGTCCTGGCCTTGGCCGCAATGAGCGGAAAGACCCTGATGGTTCGATCGCTCTCCTTGTTCAGAATGAGCAGGGATACGCCAATCTGATGCGTCTGACCTCTAAAGCCTATTTGGAGACCGAAGGCACCGACGATCCCCATATCTCCTTTGATGAGCTTGCCACCCTGAGTGAGGGGCTTATCTGCCTGACGGGCGGACCTGCCGGGCCTATCAATCGGCTATTGGTGGAGGGACAGCAGGACAAGGCGAAAGAGGTTCTAGCGCACTTTCAGTCGATGTTTGCGGATCGTCTCTATGTGGAGCTGCAGCGTCACGGCATGGCCGAAGAGGGGCAGGCAGAAGGGCCGCTGATCGACTTGGCCTATGAGATGGATTTGCCTTTGGTCGCCACAAATGAGTGTTTCTTCACGAAGAAAGACGAGTTTGAAGCCCATGACGCGCTGATCTGTATCTCTGCCGGTGCCTATGTCATTGAGACTGAGCGACGTCGCCTGACCCCTGAGCATTATTTCAAGAGCCAGACTGAGATGGTGGAGTTGTTTAACGACCTGCCAGAAGCTATTGAAAATACGATCGAAATTGCGCGCAGATGTGCCTATCGACCGCATACGCGAGATCCGATCCTGCCAAGCTTTGGATCTGGTGGTGGTGAAGTAAGTGAAGCCGATGAGTTACGGCGCCAAGCCCATGACGGGCTGACCCAAAGGCTGGCCGAGACGGAAACCGTCGCTGATGAGCAGGAATATCGGGACCGCCTGGATTTTGAACTCGACGTGATCATCAAGATGGATTTTCCGGGCTACTTCCTGATTGTTGCGGATTTCATCAAATGGGCTAAGGACCATGATATTCCAGTTGGCCCGGGCCGTGGGTCCGGTGCCGGGTCGGTGGTCGCCTGGGTGCTGACCATCACAGATCTGGACCCCCTGCGGTTTAACCTCCTGTTTGAGCGGTTTTTGAACCCTGAGCGTGTCTCAATGCCGGACTTTGACATCGACTTCTGTCAGGACCGCCGCGATGAGGTGATCCGCTATGTGCAGGACCGTTATGGTCACGACCAGGTGGCGCAGATCATCACTTTCGGGAAGCTTCAGGCGCGCGCTGTACTGCGCGACGTGGGGCGCGTGCTCCAGATGCCCTTTGGTCAGGTCGACCGTCTTTGCAAGATGATCCCCAACAATCCGGCGAATCCGGTAACGCTTGCCGAGGCCATTGAAGGTGAGCCCCGCCTTCGCGAAGAGCGCGACAACGAAGAAGCCGTCGCCAAGCTCCTGGAAATGGGCCTCCGTCTTGAGGGGCTCTATCGGCACGCCTCGACCCACGCCGCTGGGGTGGTGATTGGGGACCGTCCGCTGGACCAACTGGTGCCGCTCTACCGTGATCCGCGGTCAGACATGCCTGTCACCCAGTTCAATATGAAATGGGTGGAGCCGGCAGGCCTCGTAAAGTTCGACTTTCTGGGCCTTAAAACCCTGACGGTGCTTCAAAAGGCCGTCGAGTTGATCGAACGGCGCGGCATCAAGATCGATCTCTCCAACCTGCCGCTGGATGATGAGAAGTCATACCAGATGCTGCAGCGGGGGGAGACGGTCGGGGTCTTCCAGCTGGAAAGTGGCGGCATGCGGGACCTGATCCGTCAGGCCATACCCACGACGATTGAGGACATTATCGCGCTTGTCGCGCTCTACCGCCCGGGCCCAATGGAGAACATCCCCAAATATCTGGCCTGTAAGCATGGGAGGGAGGAGCCTGAAGTCCTCCACGAGACCATCGAGCCGGTGGTGTCCGACACATATGGCGTCATCATCTATCAGGAGCAGGTGATGCAGGTGGCCCAGGTGTTTGCGGGCTATTCGCTGGGTGACGCTGACCTGCTGCGCCGGGCGATGGGTAAGAAGATCAAATCCGAGATGGACGCCCAGCGGGCCCGATTTGTGGAGGGGGCGTCTGCGAAGGGCGTTTCGGAGAAACAGGCGAACTACGTGTTCGACATTGTCGACAAGTTTGCAGGCTACGGTTTCAACAAATCCCACTCAGCCTGCTATGCGCTGGTCGCTTACCAGACCGCCTATCTAAAGGCGAACTACCCGGTTGAATTTCTAGCGGCCTCCATGAGCCTGGATCTGAACAACACGGAAAAACTCCATGTTTTCAAGCAGGAAGCAGATCAACTTAAGATAAAGGTTTGCCCGCCAAGCGTGCAGGACTCCCAGGCCATCTTCGATGTGAAGGATGGCCAGATCCTCTATGCGCTGGGGGCCATCAAGAATGTCGGCCGTCAGGCGATGGAGCAGTTGGCTGATGAGCGGGCGGAAAACGGGCCCTTTAAGGACCTGTTTGATTTTGCCCGCAGGCTCAACCCGAAAGGCATCAATAAGCGTCAGCTGGAAAATCTGGTGCGTGCCGGGGCCCTGGATTGCCTGAACCCCAATCGGGCGCAATTGCTGGCTTCTGTGGACATGATTATGAGCCTTGCCAACCAGGCCGCGAATGAGCGTGAAAGCAATCAGGTCAGCCTCTTTGGCGATGCCATGGAAAGCGACATGGACAACCCTGTCCTACCGCAGGTTGAACCCTGGTTGCCGATGGACCGCCTGAATGAGGAGTTCAACGCCGTCGGCTTCTACATTTCAGGCCATCCGCTGGACGATTATGCCAAGGCGATGAAGCAGACCGGTGTCGTGACCTATGCGGAATTGCTGCAAAAGACATCAAGCGCTGAGCGGGTTGCGGGCACTGTGGCCGCACGCCAGGACAGGCGCTCAAAACAGGGCAATCCTTTTGCATTCGTGACGCTCTCCGACCCGACGGGCCGGTTTGAGGTCGTAGTCTTCTCAGAGGCCCTGAATTCCTTCCGGGAGCTTCTGGAACCTGGGCGGTCTGTTGTGATTGGTGTGGAGATTGATCGAGAAGGGGATGATGTGCGCCTGCGCGCCCAATCCGTTCGGCCCGTGGATGAGGTGGCAGCTACAGCCGCCGATGGCCTCAAGATCTTCCTCGATACGCCAGAGCCGCTGGAGTCGGTCAAATCCCGTCTTCCCGACAAGGGGCGGGGTGTGGTCTCGCTGGTGCTATTGGCCGGCAAGGGGCGCGAGGTGGAGGTCGAGTTGAAGGAGCGTTTCCATATCACCCCGCCAGTGAGAGCTGCCATTCAGGCCGTTCCGGGCGTCGTGGACGTCCAGGACATCTGACCAGGCGTCGAAATCGGGCTGATTTTGCTCTAACCCCAATTGGCGCTTGCGTTTTTCAGGCGCCAGCCCTATACGTTCGCCCATTCCACATGCGGGGATACGGGCTTTTTCACGGGGTGTGCGGCATATGCCAACTACCCCCTCATAGAAAAACTCGATCCGGTCCTTGGGGTTTCCATTTCGGACTCCTGGGCTCCCCCGCAGAGGTTCAACCGGAAAAGAAGGAGAAAGGGCGTCATGGCACTCCCTGAATATTCTATGCGTCAACTGCTGGAGGCCGGTGTTCACTTCGGTCACCAGACTCACCGTTGGAACCCGAAGATGGAGAGCTATCTCTTCGGCGACCGCAACGGCATCCATATTGTCGACCTTACACAAACCGTTCCGCTTCTGCACCAGGCCCTCGTCGCTGTTCGCGATGTTGTTGCTGCAGGTGGTCGGGTTCTGTTCGTCGGCACCAAGCGCCAGGCATCTGAGCCAATCGCTCAGGCGGCCAAGCAGTGCGCTCAGTACTACATCAACCACCGTTGGCTTGGTGGCACGCTGACCAACTGGAAAACCATTTCCAACTCCATTCGCCGTCTGCGCGAACTCGAAGAGTTGCTCGGTGGTGAAGGTAAAGGTCTCACAAAGAAAGAGCTCCTGAACCTGACACGTGAACGCGACAAGCTTGAGCTGTCCATTGGCGGCATCAAGGACATGGGCGGTGTTCCAGACATCATGTTTGTGATCGACACAAACAAGGAAGAGATCGCTATCAAGGAAGCCCGCAAGCTCGGCATTCCGGTTATTGCGATCCTCGACTCAAACTGCAACCCGGACAACATCACGCACCCGATCCCAGGGAACGATGATGCGGCACGGGCTATCGCTCTCTATACCGACCTGATCTCCCGCGCTGCCATTGATGGAATCTCGGCGAGCCAGGCAGATTCCGGTGTTGATATCGGTGAGCAGGTTGAGCCAATCGCAGAAGTTCTGCCTGAGGAAACCGCAGCGGCGGAACCTGCAGCAGAAGCTGCGCCAGCAGAAACACCGGCAGACGCGTCCTAATAACGCGACTGTCACCTAACTGCGTTACTTAAGTTAAGTAGGGTCCGGTTCGCGAATGCGAGGCGGACCCCCTATTTCAAATGAGGATTACCAATGGCTGAAATCACAGCAAGCTTGGTGAAAGAACTGCGCGAGCAATCCGGCGCAGGCATGATGGACTGCAAGGCAGCCCTGAAAGAAACAGACGGCGACATGGAAGCTGCCATTGATTGGCTGCGGACCAAGGGCCTGGCAAAAGCCGCTAAGAAAGCTGGTCGTGTAGCAGCTGAAGGCCTTGTCGGCGTTGTTGCTGAAGGAACATCAGGCGCAGTCGTCGAAGTCAATTCTGAGACGGATTTTGTTGCTCGCAACGAGAACTTCCAAAGCATGGTCAGTGGCATCGCAGGCGTTGCCAACACAACCGGTGGCGATCTGGCGAAGCTGCTTGCAGCAAAATTCCCTGGATCAGACAAGTCGATTGAAGACTATGTCACTGAGGCAGTCGGCACGATCGGCGAGAACATGAACGTGCGTCGGACAGAAGCTCTGTCCGTCAATGCCGGTGTCGTGGTCTCCTACGTCCATAACCAGGCAGTACCTGGACTTGGCAAGATCGGCGTGCTTGTCGCGCTCGAGTCTGAAGGCGACACTGACAAACTCGCCGCATTGGGCAAGCAGATTGCTATGCATGTGGCAGCGACCAGCCCGCTCTCAACAAGCGTCGATGAGCTTGATCAGGCCGTTGTTGCGCGTGAAAGAAACGTTCTTGCAGCTGAAGCGCGTGAATCCGGCAAGCCTGAAAACATCATCGACAAGATGATTGAGGGCCGTATCCGGAAATTCTACGAAGAAGTCGTTCTTCTCTCTCAGACGTTCGTTATTGATGGCGAAAACACGGTCGAAAAGGCTGTCAAAAACGCTGAAGGTGACGTTGGGGCTCCAATCAAGGTAGCCGGCTTTATCCGCCTCGCCCTTGGTGAAGGCATCGAGAAGGAAGAAGCAGACTTCGCAGCGGAAGTCGCTGCAGCTGCAAAGGGCTAAAAACAGCCTGAACTCTGGTGGGAAAGGGGACCTCAAGGTCGCCATGCCCCACCGGGAGCGCTATTGTTGAGGCGTGTGAGAAAAGGATTCGCGATTGACGCAGTCCCGCCTCGCACGCCTTAATTGTATGTGGGTCTTTTGCATTTCGGGGAAAGCGGAAGGGCTGCTAAAGCTTGTTGCAGCGAAAGTGGATCACCGGTTTTGCGCTTCGCAACAAGCTTCACAAAGATTCAAGGGTTGGTAGCAACCAACTTTAAGGGGATAAGCAGGCGTCAAATGGCTAGTGACTCAAACTACCAGAGAGTGCTCCTAAAGGTTTCAGGTGAAGCACTTATGGGCGATCAGGCCTATGGCATTGATGTGGGGACTGTTGATCGCATTGCCGATGAGGTGAAACAGGCCGTCAATATTGGTGTGCAGGTTTGTCTGGTCATTGGCGGGGGCAACATCTTCCGCGGCCTTTCAGGCGCCGCCGAGGGCATGGAACGCGCGAGCGCTGATTACATGGGCATGCTGGCTACGGTCATGAACGCCATCGCTATGCAAAATGCCCTCGAGCGCATGGGCGTGCCAACGCGTGTGCAGTCCGCCATTCCAATGATGAGTGTCTGCGAGCCTTATGTGCGTCGCAAAGCAGAACGTCATATGGAAAAAGGACGCGTTGTCATCTTTGCAGCTGGCACTGGCAATCCATTTTTCACCACAGATACGGCGGCAGCGCTGCGTGCGTCTGAGATGGGATGCGACGCGCTGCTCAAAGGCACGCAGGTCGACGGCGTCTATACAGCAGATCCGAAGAGCGATCCAAAAGCGGAGCGTTATGACAGGCTGTCTTATACAGATGTGCTGGCAAAAGATCTGAAGGTGATGGATGCCTCTGCCGTGTCATTGGCGCGGGAGAATGATATTCCCATTCTGGTTTTCTCAATTCACAATCCTGGCGGCTTCGTTGAGGTGCTGCGTGGGAATGGGTTGTTTACGAAGGTGGACGGTGGAGCGTAGAACCAACCGCACCTGTTGAAGTAAAAAGTCGATAGACAAAAGGAACGGAACCATGGCTGCACAGGAACTGGATTTTGAAGATCTGGATCGTCGAATGACAGGAGCCGTTGCGGCACTGAAGAGCGAATTTTCGGGATTGCGTACAGGCCGTGCGTCGGCGAGCCTCCTGGAGCCTGTGCAGGTCGAAGCCTACGGATCAATGATGCCGATCGATCAGGTAGGCACCGTGACGGTTCCTGAGAGCCGGATGATCACGGTTCAGGTCTGGGATAAGGGTCTAGTGGGGCCAACGGAAAAGGCCATTCGGACAGCAGGTCTCGGGCTAAACCCTGCAGTTGACGGCCAGTTGCTCCGCATTCCAATCCCTGAATTGAACGAAGAGCGCCGCCAGGAACTGACAAAGATTGCTGCTAAATACACTGAAGAAGCACGCATTGCGGTACGCAATGTGCGTCGCGACGCCATGGATGAGCTCAAGCGTCTGGAGAAAGACGGTGATATGAGCAAAGATGAGCAAAAGGCTTCTGGAGACAAAGTCCAGCAGGCGACGGATAAGTTCATCGCTGAAATCGATAAGATGCTTGAGACGAAACAAGCAGAGATTATGCAGGTCTAAGGGCCGGTCTGGAGAACGACTGTCTTTGCTGGCTTAGCGGAACGGAACCGAATTGTGACGCCGATCGAAAAAGAACAAACCGCGGAGGCCAAGGCGCCGCGACATGTTGCGATTGTCATGGACGGCAATCGGCGATGGGCGGCTAAGCGTCATCTACCAAAGAAATTGGGTCACAAGGCGGGCGTTGACGCGGTCCGAAAGATTGTCCGTGCGGCCGGTGATCTTGGCGTTGAATATCTAACCCTCTTTGGGTTCTCATCGGAAAACTGGAACAGAGGCCCAGAAGAAGTTTCAGATCTCATGGGTCTGCTTCGACTGTTCATTCGCGGCGACCTTGCAGAGCTCCATCAAAATGGGGTCCAGATCAAAATCATTGGTGAACGAACGCATCTTGATCCAGATATCATCTCTCTGATTGAAGAAGCTGAAACCCTCACTGCCGACAACACCAATCTGCATCTCGTTATAGCGTTCAACTATGGCGGGCATTTGGAGATTGCCGCAGCAGTTCGACGCATTGCGCATAAAGTTACAAATGGTGAGATCAAGCCTGACCAAATCACGCCGGACACCATTGAAGCTCATTTGGACACTGTCGGTATTCCGCATCCGGACCTTGTTATCCGGACCAGTGGCGAAAAGCGGCTCTCAAACTTTCTCCTTTGGCAAAGCGCCTATTCTGAATTCGTCTTCACAGATGTGCTGTGGCCGGATTTCACCAAGGACACTCTTGAGGACGCCGTTTCAGAATTCCGCTCTCGTGATCGTCGGTTTGGGGAAGGGTAAGGGAAATTGACTACCGCCACACCCGCAGAACCAAAATCATCGTCGCTTGGCGTGCGCGTCGTCTCGGCTGTTATTCTCGCCCCGATTGTCTTGGGAGCTGTTTGGGTTGGTGGCACAGCTTTCCTCGCTCTGCTGTTGATCGCCGGTCCCTTGATGGCATTGGAATGGGCAAGGCTGGCGGCACCTGAGGGATCGGGTGCAACTGAACAAATCGCTCTGACTATTGGGCTGGTTGTCTATCTTCTAGCTATGGGGGCGGGCGATGCCGGCTTGGCATTCGCACTCCTGCTGACAATTCTCGGCCTGACAATGGCATGGTGTCTGTGGGCAGACCTGCCTCCATCTCGCACCCTTATCGGTTTCGCCTATGTCGGTGGTGCGGTTGCCTCCTTTGCCTGGTTGCGAGGTGACAGCGACATGGGACGCTTGACGATCATCTGGCTTCTTGGCGTTGTTTGGGCAACGGACATCGGCGCCTATTTCGTAGGGCGCACTTTCGGCGGACCCAAAATGGCGCCGCGACTTTCGCCAAACAAAACATGGTCGGGACTGATTGGCGGCATGGTCTCCGCCGCAATTGTAAGCGTTGCGGTTTTTGTTTGGGCAGATGTTCAAAGCATCACAATGTCCACCGGCATACTGGTCGGTCTTGCCGTGTTTGCGGCACTGGTCGCGCTTCTGTCGCAGGCAGGTGACGTCTATGAATCGTCAATGAAACGCCGCGCCGGTGTCAAAGATTCCGGAACGATCATCCCTGGCCATGGCGGCATTCTTGATCGCGTCGATGGCCTCATGTTTGCCGCGACATTCGTGGCGATGGTGGTCATCAGCGTGCACTATCTGGTGGGGTGGATGTCATGAGCGTCACTCCCGTGCTGAAGCCAGAGGCCGTTCGGCGGCGTGTGTCTATTCTGGGGTCAACCGGGTCGATCGGGTGCAACACACTCGACCTCATTGGGCGCCATCGCGACGCCTATGAAGTCGTCGCGCTGACGGCACAATCCAATGTCAAAGCGCTTGCGGATCAGGCCAAAGAATTTGATGCCGAACTGGCAGTGATCGGGGACGACACATGTCTTAGCGATCTGCGAGATGCGCTTGCTGGAACGGGGATCGAATGCGCAGCTGGGCGAAGTGCGCTGGAGGAAGCAGGTGCCAGACCCGCTGATTGGGTTATGGCCGCGATCGTTGGAACAGCCGGGCTTGCCCCAACGCTTGCGGCAGTTCGCCAGGGTGCACATGTCGCCTTGGCCAACAAGGAATGTCTTGTCTCTGCCGGGAACATCTTTCTGGCGGAGGTGGCAGCGTCTGGAGCGACACTTCTTCCTGCAGATTCTGAGCACAATGCCATTTTCCAGGTGCTAGATCCGTCGAGGCTGGAGAGCGTCGACAAGATCATCTTGACAGCATCGGGGGGTCCGTTTCTGGAGACCTCAATCGAGGACATGCGGAAGGCGACGCCGGCACAGGCTGTGGCACATCCTCAATGGTCGATGGGGGCAAAAATTTCGGTCGATTCGGCGACTTTGATGAATAAAGGCCTGGAATTGATCGAAGCCCACTATTTATTTCCGGTTGGGCGCGAAAAACTGGACGTTGTGATTCATCCTCAATCGATCATTCATTCAATGGTCGCCTACAATGATGGATCCGTGCTGGCCCAACTTGGATCGCCCGATATGCGCACGCCAATCAGCTATACGCTGGCCTGGCCGGAGCGGATGGAGACTCCGGCTGATCGTTTGAACCTCGCAGAGATCGGGCAGCTAACCTTCAAAAACCCAGATTTAGAGCGGTTTCCTGCCCTTGGCTTGGCTGCGGAGGCTCTGAAATTGGACAATGGCTCCGCGACTGTGATGAACGCGGCGAATGAAATCGCCGTAGCAGCATTTCTTTCGGAAAGAATAGGTTTTTTGGACATTTCGGCGCTTGCGGCGGACGTTATGGAGGATTTTGCGGCTAGAGAGGGCGTCGCCTCATTTACCACTCTCGACGATGTGTTGGATTTAGACGATTTGGGACGTCAAAAAGCTCAGGAATGGGTGCAAAACCGCGCCAGCTGAATTAGGGTATGCCTTCGCTTCAGGGGATATTTCTCCAGGAGGCGACGGGACGCGAGGGCGTCCCCGGGGGAAACAAAGGGCATCGCCCTTAAACGAGAGTTGCTGTCGGCAGTATGGAATTCATCACCGGAATTGGGGGGGTAGGCGGATCTCTGATCAGCTATGTGATCCCCTTCTTGTTCGTTCTTACCATCGTCGTGTTTTTTCACGAGCTGGGCCATTTTCTGGTGGCCCGCTGGGCAGGCGTCACTGTTGAGACGTTCTCGATCGGCTTTGGTCGCGAAATCTACGGATGGAATGACAGCAAGGGCACGCGCTGGAAGATCAGTTGGATACCGCTTGGCGGATACGTGAAATTTCTTGGCGATGAAAACGCAGCAAGCACACCGTCAAAAGATGCACTTGAAAACATGACGCCCGAGCAGGCTGCGGGAAATTTTCACGCGAAACCACTTTCAAGTCGTGCAGCTGTCGTAGCCGCAGGACCAGTCGCGAATTTCATTCTTGCGATTGTTATTTTTGCTGGGTTGATACTGGCGTTTGGCGAACGGATCGTCGCGCCGCTCGTCGCAGAAGTCCGTGTCGACAGTGCCGCTGAAGCAGCGGGCTTCGCAGTTGGCGACCGGGTTCTGGAAATATCTGGAACCAAGATCGACAGTTTCCGCGAAATGCAGATGATCGTGTCGTTCAGTGCTGACGAACGCCTTGAAATCATCGTTGACAGAAACGGTGAAAATGTCCTGTTGGAAGCAACACCAACAGTTCATGAGATGACAGACCGGTTCGGCAACGTGCAGCGGATCGGTTTGCTCGGTATCGGCGCGGATCCAGACCCTGCGAATTCGCTACATGTGCGCCATGACCCATTTACCGCCGTTTGGATGGGCGTGGAGCAGACCTGGTTCATTGTTTCGCGCACATTCCAGTTCCTTGGTGACATGATTGTGGGGCGTGAGGACACGAGCCAGCTTAGAGGTCCACTCGGGATCGCTCAGACATCTGGTCAGGTGGCGACGCTGGGGTTGGCAGCTCTGATTAATCTAGCCGCTGTCTTGTCGGTGAGTATTGGGTTGATCAACTTATTCCCGATCCCCATGCTCGACGGCGGTCATTTACTCTATTATGGCGTGGAGGCTGTGCGCGGAAAGCCCATGGGCGATGATGCGCAGGAATACGGTTTTCGCATTGGTCTTGCATTGGTGATGATGCTGATGGTCTTTGCAACATGGAATGATTTAACTCACCTTCGGGTGTTTGAGTTTCTTTCGAACCTCCTGAGTTAATGTGAGGACGAGCGTATGAGGCGTATGACGCGAATGACAGATATGAGAAATAGTCTCCAGACGACAATGATGCTGCCACTTGCATGCGCCTTTTCGCTGGTTAGCGCGACCTTATGGGTACCCGTGGTTCATGCAGCGGAACCGTCATTCGGTTCATTTCAGTTAGCAGCAAACGACGTCATCTCCAGCATTGTTGTTGAGGGCAATCAGCGCATCGAGGCTGAGACAGTGCGCTCTTACATGGTCTTCAAGCAAGGCGATGTGTATGACGACGAGAAGGTTGACCAATCTCTCAAAACACTATTCGGGACCGGGCTTTTTGCTGACGTTACCATTCGTCGGGAAGGCAACCGATTGATTGTTGCGATTGCCGAGAACCCCGTTATCAACCGAGTTGCTTTTGAGGGCAACAGCGCGGTGAATGATGAAGCGCTTGAGACCGAGGTGCAGCTTAAGCCCCGCACGATTTACACCCGCGCAAAGGTGCAGGGTGATGTTCAACGCATCGTTGACGTTATGCGACGGTCTGGTCGCTTCTCCGCGACAGTTGAACCAAAAGTCATCCAGCTTCCTCAGAACCGGGTCGACTTGGTATTCGAAATTGATGAGGGACCTGTAACTAAGATCGGTGGCATCAACTTCATCGGAAACCAAGAGTTTTCAGACGGACGACTTCGCGAGATTATTGCGACAGCTGAATCGGCTTGGTGGAAGTTTTTGTCTAGTTCAGACAATTACGATCCAGACCGACTCTCATTCGACCGGGAGCTCTTAAGGCGCCACTACCTGTCCGAAGGGTATGCTGATTTTCAGGTTGTCTCAGCTGTTGCAGATCTAAGTCGTGATGGAGAAGAATTTTTCATCACCTTCACCGTGGAAGAAGGTGAACAATATACCTTCGGACCCTCTGAAGTGACGACCGAGCTGGACAAGCTGGATGTTGAAAAACTGAACTCGGTGATTTTGACCGTTGAGGGTGACACATATGATGCTGGTCTGATCGACAAGACAGTCGATGCGCTAACATTTGAGGCCGGTACTAAGGGGTACGCGTTCTCGGAAGTTCGTCCGCGGGTGCGCCGTGATAAAGAGACCCTCATTGCAGCCGTGACATACCGGATTACAGAAGGTCCTCGGGCATATGTCGAGCGGATCAATATTAATGGAAACCTGCGTACGCTCGATCGTGTTGTTCGCCGCGAAATGCGAATGGCTGAGGGGGACGCATTTAACCGTGTCCTGCTAGAGAGATCGGAAAAAAGCATCCGTGCGCTTGGTTTCTTTGCTGCCGTGGAGGTGACCGAGGAGCCAGGCTCCGCACCTGACCAGACGATTATCAATGTTACCGTTCAGGAGCAATCTACCGGGGAGCTGTCGCTGGGTTTCGGGTTTTCATCTGCCGACAGTGCGCTTGCTGATATTAGCCTGACAGAGCGTAACTTCATGGGTAAGGGGCAACTCCTACGGTTGAGGCTCGCGCTTTCTGGAACAAGCCAGCAGATTGACCTCAGGTTCACTGAGCCTTACTTCCTAGGCAGGGACTTAGTGGCTGGGGTTGATTTGTTCGGCGTCGAAAATGATTTCCAGGATGAATCAGGCTTTGACGAGCGTGTAACCGGCTTTGGATTCCGCTTTGGGTTCCCACTTTCAGAAAATGGAAGAATACTCACCCGCTATGCTCTTCGTCGCGAAGAGATCACCAACCTGACGACGTCAGCTCAATCGTTTATCGCGCCGCGCGACGAAATCAAATCGTCAGTTGGCTACACTTACTACCTCGACAGAAGAAACGATCCGATTGAACCAACCGGTGGCTGGGACCTGGAAATTGATCAGGAGTTTGCAGGGGTTGGTGGTTCTGTGCGCTATGTGCGAAACGAGATTATCGCACGCACATATTATGAAATCACGGATGAGTTTTTGGCCAGCCTGCGCATCAAAGCAGGTTCAATTGAAGGTATCGGACAAGACGTGAATATTTCTGATCGCTTCTTTATTGGGGGCTCTGATTTTCGCGGCTTTGAACGTTCTGGCGTAGGACCTCGGGATCTAGTCTCTGACAATGCGCTCGGGGCACAGGCCTACGCTGTGGCAAGTGCTGAGGTTACCTTCCCGAACTTCTTGCCCGAAGCACTTGATATCACGACAAGTCTTTTCTCCGACGTGGGCGTTGTTGGTACGGCAGATCAGGAAAACAGGTTTTCTGGTACGCTCCAAACGGTACGGGTAGAGGACGAGCTCTCGCCGCGGGTCACCGCCGGGATCAGTGTTTATTGGCAATCGCCATTTGGCCCAGTCAGGGTCGATTTGAGCCAAGCAATTCAAAAAGAAGACTACGATAAAACGGAATCTTTCAGGTTCTCAGCGGGTACGCGTTTCTAACTCAACGGAAAATGTATGATGTATTACTATAGAGCAGCAAAACAATTTGCCGCAGCTTTCACTGTGATGTCCGCTGTGCTGATTATGCAGGTGGGGATCAGCACATCTGCGCAGGCGGAGAAGGCGCCAACAGTCATTCTGATTGTCGATATGGCGGGGTTGTTTACAAATTCCGCAGTGGGGCAAGACGTGTCACGACAGGTTCTGGAATTGGCAGCCGCACTTCAACAGGAAGACCTGACGACCAGGCAGGCTCTTGCAGCCGAAGCAGAGAGCATTCGAGAGCAAAGTGCAAACCTTACCCCGGACGAACTGCAGGCAAAGGCAGCCGATCTTCAGCAGCGACAACAAACGCATATCCAAAAAATTGCAGTCCGCCAGCAGGGGATTCAGCTGGGACGCGCACAGGCGAACAACCAAATCGCTGAAGTGATCAAACCGATATTTAGCGAGCTGCTACAGAAGCATAATGCTGGCCTTTTGATTGATCAGGCAAATGTACTCGCTGGCGGCTTGGATCTGAACATCACCTCAGAAGCCATGGCACTGTTGAACCAACGGTTGTCAAAGCTGACGGTTACGCCGGTGAACCCAGAGACATCTGGCCAATAGGCACTCTGAAGACAGGGACCCGTAGCGACCATGGCTGATCTTCGCTTCTTTGAAAAAGAAGGCCCGTTTTCACTTGGAGAACTGGCATCGCGCATTGAAGCAACAGTGCACGAAGGATCTGATGAAACCATCTCCATCGTTGATGTCGCACCACTCGACTCAGCGGGACCGGACGAGATCGCATTTCTCGACAATCCGAAATATGTCGCAGCGTTTGAAGCAACTAAAGCAAGTGCATGTATCGTCGGCCGGAAGTTTGTAGAAAAGGCACCGGCGGGTGTGGCGCTGTTGGTGAGCGATCAGCCATACAGATCCTATGCACTTGCTGCTCAGTGTTTTTACCCAACGAGCTGTCGCCCATCAGATACTTTTGGTGATGCATCAAAGGTGAGTCCGGCCGCCCATATTCACCCTTCAGCAAAGGTGGGTGAAGGGGTGACGATCGAGCCCGGTGCTGTGGTGAGCGCAGAATGTGAAGTTGGGTCAGGAGCAGTAATCGCTTCCTGCGCAGTGGTGACCAGAGGAACGACTGTCGGAAGAGACAGCTATATCGGACCCGGTGCTTCCATATCCCATGCCCATATCGGAGATCGCGTCATTGTTCACGCTGGCGTGCGTATCGGTCAGGACGGTTTTGGGTTTGCGATGGGGTTGCCCACACACGAGAAAATCCCGCAACTTGGCCGTGTGATCGTGCAGGATGATGTTGAAATCGGTGCAAATACGACAATAGACAGGGGCGCTGGGCCAGATACGGTCATAGGTGCGGGAACGAAAATCGATAACCTCGTTCAAATTGGCCACAATGTCCTCATCGGACAAGGGTGCATTATTGTTGCTCAATGTGGTCTGGCAGGAAGCGGCGAGTTTGGTGATTATGTCGCACTGGGAGCGCGCGTCGGGACGATCGGCCACATTAAGATTGGTGATGGAGTCCAGATCGCAGCGAGATCAAGCGTTATTCATGATATTCCAGCGGGGCAGCGTTGGGGAGGGACACCCGCCAAGCCTGTCAGGGAATGGCAGCGCGAGCTGATAGCGTTGCAGCGGATGGCGAAGGACTATGGAAAAAAGAAAGATGCGAAGGCCTGAGTCGGATCAGGTGTTCGTTTGGGACGTTCAGTTTTGGAAGCAGAGAGATGACTGAGACGACAAGTGAGCTAAAAGACGAGAGTGTCAGAGAATTGGGGTCTGCGGACATAAACCGAGTGATGGAATTACTTCCCCATCGCTATCCAATGCTTTTGATCGACAAAATTCGCGACATGGATGGCTGTGAATCAGCTGTGGGCGTCAAAAATGTCACGATTAACGACCCCTATTTTCAAGGGCACTTTCCAGGCCATCCGGTGTTCCCAGGTGTACTAATCGTCGAAGCCATGGCCCAGACGGCCGGGGCACTGGTAATTCACGGAACAGAAGGCGACGCTGGTCGGAAGATCGTCTACTTTATGGCAATTGATAAAGCTAAGTTCCGCAAACCCGTAGTGCCGGGTGATCAGTTGGAGCTGCATGTGTCCAAGTTGCAGAACCGCGGACCAGTTTGGAAATTTCGGGGAATTGCTAAGGTAGATGGCGCGGTTGTTGCTGAAGCGGATTATGCGGCGATGATCCGCGATGCGGAAGAGGGCGAATGACCGAAATTCACGAAACAGCAATTGTTGATGCATCTGCAGAGTTGGCATCTGACGTTGTTGTCGGACCCTATTCAATCGTGGGTCCCCGCGTTCGTCTGGCTGAGGGCGTGAAACTTCACTCGCACGTTGTGGTAGCGGGGAAAACCAGTGTAGGCGCGCGCACCGAGATATTCCCTTTTGCATCAATCGGGCAGCCGCCGCAGGACCTGAAATATGAGGGCGAGGAAAGCGAACTGATCGTCGGGTCAGACAATATGATCCGAGAGCACGTAACGATGAACTCAGGTACCGAAGGCGGCGGCCTGGTAACTGAGGTTGGAAACAACTGCGCCTTCCTGACCGGGGCGCATGTGGGACACGACACAAGGGTGGGGAACGGTGTCGTCTTATCCAACAATGTCATGTTGGCCGGCCATTGCATCATTGATGATTTCGTCATCGTGAGCGGTGGTGCCGGTGTGCATCAGTTTACCCGTATCGGGAAGCATTCATTCATTGGCGGCATGAGTGGTGTTGAAAATGACGTCATTCCTTATGGCATGGTGTTGGGAAACCGGGCGCGCCTAGCAGGTCTGAATGTGATCGGCATGAAACGACGCGGCTTCGAACGGGAACAGATACACGCCCTTCGTGCGGCCTATCGAATGCTCTTTGCAGAAGAGGGAACGCTGCGTGAGCGCGTCGAAGACGTGGCGGCTCTGTTTAGCGAGCAGCAAGACGTTATGGATATCATTGGCTTCATCAAAGCTGAGACAAGCAGATCCATCTGCATGCCGCGGGCAGCGGCAGATGACTAAGGCGTAGAGAGCGCAGATCAGAAATGAGCGCTTCACGTCCTGAAAAATCTGCTCTCGGAATTGTTGCCGGAGGAGGCCAATTGCCGAGCATCGTTGCCGAGGCCGCTGTCGCTGAGGGACGCCCGGTTTTTATCGTGGGGATCAAGGGGTGGAGCGATGTGGCGATTGCGGAATTCCCCCACGCGTGGGTCCGCTATGGCGCGTTGGGCAAGACAATTGAATTGCTCAAGCAGGCGGGATGTCGCGACCTGGTCATGATCGGGCCGTTGGACCGGCCGACCCTTTTTAATTTTCGACCAGATATGACCGTCTTGCGGTCTTTGGTGCGCGTACTTGGCCTGTTGAGGCGAGGGGACGATGGACTACTGAGCGGCACCGTTCGGTATTTTGAGGAGACCCACGGATTTCACATCCGGCCTGCTGAGGAGGTTGCCGCTGAGCTCGTTGCACCCGCTGGATTGTTGACGACGACCAGACCATCAATTTCTGATGAAACAGATATTCAGCTGGCCATCGCAATCGTTCGAGAACGTGGCGCGAAAGACTTAGGCCAAGGAGCAGTCGTCGCGGGCGGACAGATCCTGGACGTCGAAGACAATACAGGTACGGATGAAATGCTTAGTCGTGTCGCGCGATTGCCTGGACGGCCTGGAAAGTCGGGTGTTCTGGTAAAGCTCCCCAAACCAGGACAGGAGAGACGAATCGACCTCCCGACATTGGGGCTCACAACAGTTGAGAATGCCGCGGCGGCGGGGCTCGCGGGTATTGCCTATGAAGCGTCGGGTGCGCTGATAGCGAATATCGAGGGTGTGGGAAAACGCGCAGATGAGTTGGGCTTGTTCGTTGTTGGTCTTCCTGTTGGTACTGGAGAGGGCGACTTATGACAGAGCATCACGTTATGCTTGTGGTTGGCGAGACATCTGGCGATACGCTAGGCGCCGCATTGATGACTTCCCTCCGAGAGGTCCTGGGTGACAAAGTGCGCTTTTCGGGCGTGGGCGGTCCGCGCATGGAAGCGGAAGGTTTATCGTCGATCTTTCCCATGACGGATATTGCGGTCATGGGGCCGCGGGAAGTTATTCCGCGCCTGCCCCTGATTTTGCGCCGCATGTCTGAAACGACGCGTCATGCGGTTGAGACACGGCCGGACTTGGTGGTGATCATCGACAGTCCCGACTTCACCCACACCGTCGCCAAACGGATCCACAAAAAGGCGCCAGAGATTCCAATAGCGAATTATGTTTCGCCCAGTGTGTGGGCTTGGCGGCGCGGTCGCGCGAAGGCCATGGCCACCTATTTGCGCAAAGTGCTCGCATTGCTCCCCTTTGAACCAGCGTTCTTTCGAGCAGAGGCAGGACTGGATTGCGAGTATGTGGGACACCCGGCAATTGAGAAGATTGCCTCGTCAGTGGAGGGCTCAGCCTTTCGCGAGCAGAAGGGCATCGCGCCTGACGTTCCAGTGTTGCTTGCATTGCCTGGAAGTCGGACGAACGAGGTGAAGCGTCTTATAGGTCTGATGGGTGAAACGGCGGCGCAGGTCGCAGCGCATCACAAAGGTCTGCGCATTGTTATTCCTGTGGTGCCGCACGTCCATGATCTGGTTGTAGAAGCAGTTAAAGACTGGCCGATCGAGCCTGTTCTGGCTTTTGGTGATGAAGAGAAACGGGGGGCGTTTGCAGCTGCGACTGCCGCGATTGCTGCGTCCGGCACTGTATCTCTGGAGTTGGGGTTAGCGGGTATTCCAATGGTGGTGGCCTACAAAATTGACCCTATCGCTGCCTGGAGTGTTTCCAGGTTCCTCAAGGTTCCGACAGTTGTGCTGGTCAATTTGATTTTGGATCGACCGGCGGTGAAGGAATTTCTTCAGCACAAATGTAAGTCTGAGGATCTGAGCACAGCACTCATTCCCCTTATTGGCGATACCAAAGAGAGGCAGCAGGCGCTCGTGGACCTTGCAGAGATGCGCGAGCTAATGGGCGTCGGTGGCCCGAGCCCCAGCACGCGTGCGGCTAACGTGGTGCTGGAAATGCTCGGCGAAAAACCCACCGCATAAAAAAGGCGCTTGCCCGATTGGGAAGCGCCTCTCTTAGATGTGTTTTTAGTGCTTTTCACCGCTTGGCAACGTCGACATAGTCACGGCTTGGAGCGCCATTGTACAGCTGACGCGGACGGCCAATCCGCTGCTCTGGATCGCGGACCATTTCATTCCACTGCGCAACCCAACCCGTCGTCCGTGCGAGCGCAAACAGGACAGTGAACATGGTCGTTGGGAAGCCGAGGGCTTTCAGCGTAATGCCGGAGTAGAAGTCGATATTTGGGTAGAGCTTCTTCTCGATGAAGTATTCATCGCTCAGTGCGATTTTCTCAAGTTCCATCGCAACGTCCAGAAGTGGATCGTCTTTGATGCCCAGCTCTTTCAGCACTTCGTGGCAAGCCTGCTGCATGACAGTCGCCCGCGGATCATAGTTTTTATAGACGCGGTGTCCGAAGCCCATGAGGCGGAAAGGATCGTCTTTGTCTTTTGCTTTCGCCACAAATTCTGGAATGCGGTCAACGGAACCAATTTCCTCCAGCATGTTCAGTGCAGCTTCATTGGCGCCGCCATGCGCAGGACCCCAAAGGCAGGCAATGCCCGCTGCGATGCAGGCGAAAGGATTAGCACCTGACGAACCGGCAAGTCGTACAGTTGAGGTGGATGCGTTCTGCTCATGGTCAGCATGGAGGATGAAGATCTTGTCCATCGCCTTCGCGATCACAGGATTTACATGATATTCCTCCGCAGGCACCGCGAAACACATGTGCATGAAGTTCTCGGCGTACCCCAGATCATTGCGCGGATAGACAACTGGCTGACCGATGGAATATTTGTAGGCCATGGCAGCGATCGTTGGGATTTTCGCGATCATGCGACGGCTCGCAACCATCCGCTGGTGCGGGTCGTTGATATCTGTTGAGTCGTGATAAAACGCAGAGAGGGCGCCCACCATGCCGACCATAATTGCCATCGGGTGCGCATCGCGGCGGAAGCCACGAACGAAGTTCTGCATCTGCTCATGGACCATCGTATGGTTGGTGATGGCTTTTTCGAACTCTGAGAATTCCTGACCAGTCGGCAATTCGCCGTTCAGCAACAGATAGGCTGTTTCCAGGAAGTTACCGCTATTAGCAAGTCCCTCAATTGGGTAGCCACGATACAGCAGTTCGCCTTTGTCACCGTCAATATACGTGATGTCGCTGTCACAGCTGGCAGTTGACGTAAAGCCTGGGTCGAATGTGAAATAACCAGACTGGCCATAAAGCTTGCTGACGTCGATGGCGCGGGGTCCGACAACACCTTGGAAGATAGGCAGGTCGTAGGATTCGCCGCCAACTTCGAGCCTGGCAGTTTCGTTGGTTTGTCGTGCACTTCTGTCTATCGTCATAGCGTTGACCTGTTCCTTCACTTGTCCTCCCGCCCCGGAAAACTGTGGCTCCGTTGGGCGAGAATGGTTGCGGCATTATAGATACCTGATGCAGTTCCGGCCACCGCCGGACGCATAGGCTTAAACTTGATCTCGTATCCTCTCGATGGCTTCATCTCGGCCGAGTGATGCGAGTACGTCGTAAATTCCGGGTGATACACTGCCACCGGTTAGTGCGGCGCGCAGTGGCTGCGCTACTTTGCCGAGCTTGATGTCTTCGGCAGTTAGAAACTCTGTGATGGCGTGCTCAATGCCCTCTGATGTCCATCCCGCATCTTCAGGTAGTGCGTCCGCAAGACGACCCAAAACAATCCGGGCATCATCTTTAAGAGCCTTTTTGGCTTTTCCGGTGAGCTCAAGCGGCCGGGACTGGCGCAGATAATCAGCGCCTTCGGCGAGCTCAACCAGTGTTTTTGCGCGTTCTTTGAGGCCTGGCATGGCGGTTCTGAGACGCTTCTGGAAAGTGCTGTCCTCAGTTGGCCACGTCTCAAGGGTCCGCATCGTCGCCAGCGTCAGCTCTGTCAGGCGGTCATCATTGGCGAGCCGAATATAGTGCGCATTGAGGTTTTCAAGCTTGGCGAAATCAAACCGTGCGGGTGATTTGCCAATACTGTCCAGGTTGAACCATTCAATGGCCTGGTCAGTGGAGAAGGTCTCGTCATCCCCATGGCTCCAGCCAAGACGGACAAGATAGTTCCGCATTGCTTCAGGCAGATATCCCATGTCCCGATAGGCTTCTGCACCTAGGGCGCCATGACGTTTGGACAGTTTGGCACCGTCAGGCCCATGGATAAGCGGAACATGAGCGAAAATTGGTGGCGTCCAACCAAGAGCCTCATAAATCTGCGCCTGCCGCGCCGCATTGGTCAGGTGATCGTCGCCCCGAATAATGTGCGTAATACCCATGTCATGATCGTCGACAACAACCGACAGCATATAGGTGGGAGTCCCGTCAGACCGAAGCAGGATCAGGTCATCCAGCTGGTCATTGTCAAAGGTGACGTCACCCATGACCTGATCTTTGACCAGCGTTTTGCTTTCTTTCGGGGCTTTGAACCGCACAACATGGGCAACCCCATCTGGGGCATCCGCCGCATCCCTGTCGCGCCAGGTGCCGTCATACCGCATGGGCCGACCTTCAGACCGGGCTTTCTCCCGCATGGCAGTCAGCTCTTCAGGAGAACAGTAACAGTGATAAGCATTTCCAGAGGCCAGGAGCTGCTGCACAATTTCGACATGGCGTGCTTGCTGCGCAAACTGATAAACAGGCTCATCATCCCATTTAAGGCCAAGCCAGCTCAGACCGGCAAAAATCGCGTCGATTGCTTCATCAGTTGAGCGTTCCCGGTCGGTATCTTCGATACGCATCAGGAATTTGCCGCCGTGATGGCGCGCAAACAGCCAATTGAACAGCGCCGTCCGTGCCCCTCCAATATGCAGGAAGCCGGTTGGAGAGGGGGCAAAACGCGTTACGACTGTGTCAGATCCGCTCAAAGGTTCGATCAAGCTCCAGTAACATCGCGAGACGCTTCTCGCGGTGGGGTGTGGTTCACAATATGGGCAAGCCGGGTCGGAAGACCGCTGGAAGGTGCGCCGGAAATGGAGACCCACAGGCTACGTCGCCGCGAGGGAAATACGACCCTTCGGCTGGGGTTCTTTAGCACATCACGGGCTCTGACCAAAGACCTGTTGAGCATGACTTTTTCGCACAACCCTGCGATTTTTCAGCCATACTCAATGGCGAAATGGGTGTTTTTCCTCAAAATCCGCCTCATCGCCCGCCCAAATGGTCGGTTGAGGATGCAAAAGGTCTCCTCAAGAGCCTTTTTGGACGGGTAAGGCTGCGCTGGCGAGATCTCTGCACCCGCGAGCAGGCCAATCTGAGCCTATGGGTGCCCGTCGGCATAGCCGGGGGAATCGCCGTCTATTTTTCTCTCCCGGCCGAACCCTATCTCGGGTGGTCGATTGTCTGCTTTCTCGTAGCTGCGTTTGCAACCTATCTAATGCGCCACAAAGGCTGGCTCGCGATCGCAGCAGCCGTTGCGCTATGTGCAGCACTCGGGTTCCTCGCAGCACAGCTACGCTCGATCCGTGTTGCAGCACCTGTACTGCAGGCGGAAATGCGTGGTGCTCCGATCCAGGGCCGCGTCATGCAGGCTAGCCTCAACCAGGAAGGTGGAACCACCCTCCTTTTGAAGCCAACCTTCATCGGGGGGATACCAGACACGGATGTTCCGGCACTTGTGCGCCTGCGCGTGCGTCAGGAACATGCGCCCATCTGGCCCGGCGATGAAATTGAGACCCGGGCCATGCTCTGGCCACCGGCAGAACCTGTCGCCCCAGGAGCGTTCGACTTTGCGCGTCAGGCCTGGTTCAGGGGCTTGGGTGGGACGGGTGTCACGCTCGCGGCCCCAAACCTACTGAGAAGCGAGAGACTTGGGGGTTGGCATGTAGCGGTCGCGTCGGTGCGGGAGGTGGTGGCGCGCCATGTGATTGACCACATGTCAGCGGAAGAGGGACCGGTTGCCGCTGCCCTCATGACGGGGCTCCGGCATGCCATCGACGAGGATGTTGAACAGGATCTTCGCGATGCAGGGCTCGCCCATATTCTCGCGATCTCAGGACTGCACATGGCCCTGTTTGCAGGCACTCTTTTTTGGCTGGTCCGTGCAGCGCTAGCACTTTTTCCACCTCTCGCCCACCGATATCCTATTAAAAAATGGGCCGCGTCCATCGCTCTTATGGGTGCTCTTGCCTACCTTTTTCTATCAGGCGGATCGGTGGCGACCCAAAGGGCCTTCATCATGGCGGCGCTGATGTTCATCGCGGTACTAATCGATCGTCCCGCGTTTTCACTTCGCAATGTCGCCCTGGCAGCAGTCATTGTTCTGCTGATGAGGCCGGAGAGCCTGTTGGAGCCCGGATTTCAAATGTCGTTCGCTGCGGTGACAGCACTCGTCGCCGTCTATCAGAACCAGGAGATGCAGCTTTTGCGCTTCCGGGAAAATGCGACGGGCCTCTCAGGCGCGATACGCTTGGGCGCAGTGTACATGATGACATTGTGCATCACGAGCCTGGTAGCGGGAGCGGCGACAGCGCCATTTGCGGCTTTCCATTTCAATCGAATGGCAGCGTTCGGGCTTGTTGGGAACATGGCGGCTATGCCGCTCGTCGGTACGCTGATCATGCCCTCAGCGCTCATCGCCTACATCCTCATGCCGCTGGGGCTGGAGGGGCCTGCTCTTTGGGTGATGGAGGTGGGGCTTGCCGGCGTCATCTGGGTGTCTGAGGAAGTCAGCAATTGGAGCGGCGCTGTAGTCACAATCGGGTCCTTTTCAGCAGCTGCGCTTGGATTGATTTCGCTTGGCGGCGTGTGGATGGCGCTCTGGCAAACCAGTCTGCGCCGCATGGGCATTGTTCCGCTTATGCTGGGCCTTTATCTGGCATCGCAGCCAAATACGCCCGACATTCTCGTGAACAGGGATGCCAAGCTCGCAGCCGTAAAAGAAGAAGGAGGACGGTATCTTTGGTCGGGCAGGACGCCGCGCTATGCGCGTGAAAGCTGGTTACGAAGAAACGGGGAGGCGCCGGACACAGATGTTTCAAGCCGTCGCTTGCCCTGTGATGAAATTGGCTGTGTGGCGGAAGGAAACCCCATCGTCGCGTTGCCAACATCGTCTGCTGCGCTTGGCGATGACTGCCGGGAAGCAGACATCGTCATAGCGTCGGTTCCCGTCCGCCGCAGGGCACGCGAGTCCTGCAACGCCATTCTGATCATTGATCGTTTTGATGTTGCACGCGACGGCGCACACGCAATTTATCTGGATGACGAGGGCAATATTGAGCGTGTGGAAACAGTGCGCGACTGGCGGGGCAACAGACCCTGGTCAGGTTATGAGCCTCAATAGCGGCGAAGCAGTCCAACAAGCCGCCCCTGAACCTTCACACGATCAGGGCCAAAAATTCGGGTCTCGTAGGCAGGGTTGGCAGCTTCAAGAGCCACCGAATTCCCTTTGCGACGAAGACGCTTCAAGGTTGCTTCCTGGTCATCAACGAGTGCGACAACAATCTCACCATTATTCGCCGTGTCACAACGCTCAATCACTACGGTGTCTCCGTCGAGAATACCCGCATCGATCATGGAGTCGCCCTTTACCTCAAGCGCGTAGTGCTCGCCGCGCGCCAGCATATCGACGGGCACGGACACCTGATGGCTTTCTTCCTGAAGCGCTTCAATGGGTGTCCCAGCAGCGATCCTGCCCATAACCGAAATCGGCATGGCGTCTTCATTCGCGGGTAGCGTTGAGGGCATTTGGCTTTTTCCAAGACTACCTTCAATGACAGAGGGGGAGAAGCCACTGTTTCGTCCAAAGCTCGGGGACGCAGACTCCGGCAGCTTCAGGATCTCTAGCGCGCGCGCCCGATGGGGCAACCGTCTTAGAAACCCTCTTTCTTCCAGGGCCGTAATCAACCGATGAATGCCGGATTTGGACCGGAGATCGAGCGCATCCTTCATTTCATCGAACGAGGGAGAAACGCCGGTCTCCTTGATCCGTTCGTTGATGAACATAAGCAATTCATGTTGTTTGCGCGTCAGCATCAGCAGTCTCCGAGATGCCTGTACTTCAGGAGCACCAGTTGAGCGCCATAAAGTCCAGTAACCAAATCATCGAGCGGTCTTAGATCTGTGGACAACTTATGAGGGTTGAGAACAAATCAAAAACATCTGATTCTGTTCTAGTTTGGTTCTCGTGACCCGTCAACCCTAAACTGTGGATAAGTCCGGTGCGCGGAGCAAAACAGCAGGGCAGATATCGCCAGTTTGAGCCGCCGAAGCGTGCGGCGGACGCACCAGCAGACAGTGACTTCGGGACAGCGCACTCAACATTGAGCTGTCCTGCCGGTTGAGAGGAGACGCCATCCAGGTTCCGTCGACGATTTGGATCGTCGCGCGCAAATAGTCCTGGCGTTTATCGTTTTCACGAAGCTTTGCACCCAAGGTCACCGGCACAAGGGCAGGGTGGCTGGCTCGGGCACCTTGTCTTGCAGCAATCGCTGCTCGCAAAAAGAGGTGCCCACAGACAAGCGCTGAAACCGGATTGCCAGGTAGACCCAGGAATGGTGTTCCATTGAAATCACCAAACATGAGCGGTTTACCTGGACGCATTGCGATCCGCCAGAAATCAACGCTGAGCCCCATCGTCGTCAGAACCGGCTGAACCAGATCATGATCGCCGACCGATGCACCGCCAACGGTGACCAGAATATCAGCCTCGCGTGCACGCTCTGCGCATTCACGGATGCTCGCTTCATTGTCCCGGGCGATCCCTAAGTCGACGGGAACACCGCCAAGCTCAGTGATGAGAGCCGAAAGACCCGCACTATTCGAGCTGACAATCTGATTTGGGCCGGGTGTCTCGCCAGGCAAGACCAGCTCGTCACCCGTTGCAAAGAAGGCAACACGAGGCTTCTTGAAGACTGAAAGTTCCGGAATATTCATGGCGGCGGCAAGAGCGACATCGCTCGCCGAAAGCATTCGGCCTGCCGCAAAAAAACTGTCCCCTTCGGCAAAATCAATGCCCGCGCGACGAATATGCTGGCTGGGTTTGGGCCCCTCGTTGATGATGACTGTGTCGCCATCACGCTCAGTGTTTTCTTGGATGACGACGGTGTCTGCACCCGCTGGAAGGGGCGCACCGGTGAAAATGCGAACAGCCTCGTTGTCGCCAAGCTGTTGGTCGTAAGAGCCACCCGCAGCGCTCTCGCCAACTACATTAAGCCGCGCAGGAACGTTGACCGTGTCCGCAAGGCGCACCGCATAACCATCCATCGCTGAGCCATCAAAAGGCGGATGTGTCCTTCTTGCGGTGAGCGGCTCGGCGAGGATACGCCCGCCCGCGTCGGAGACGACCACCTGTTCTGTGGCAAGCGGCGTGATTGCAGACCCAATACGCGCAATGGCATCGTCAACAGGGAGAAGAGGGGCAGGGCTCATGATGCGTTATAGACCCCGGACTTGCCGCCTGACTTGTGGGTGAGGCGTACATCGCCAATGGTCATGCTGCGATCAACCGCTTTCGCCATGTCATAGATGGTAAGGCACGCAACGGTCACCGCTGTGAGCGCCTCCATTTCAACACCGGTTTTTCCAGACACCCGCACTGTCGCTTCGACATTGAGAGAGCTTGTGCTTTCGTCGGGTTCAATGTCGATGGCGACCTTGTTGATAAGAAGAGGATGGCAAAGCGGGATGAGATCATGGGTCCGCTTGGCCCCCATAATCCCGGCGAGACGTGCTGCCTCAATTACATTGCCCTTGGCGATGCGGTTTTCGAGGATGAGATCAAGCGTTGCCGGTTCCATTGTGATGCGGCCACAGGCTGTTGCCACACGGTCTGTCACGTCTTTATCTGTGACATCGACCATCGCAATGCGCCCATCGGCATCAACATGACTGAGCTTCTTGTCGCTCATCAGAGTTCCTTCCTCATAAAACAGCGCCGAGCAATGTCGAGCCCCGCATCCTCTTCGCGGCCCCGCAATACGTGAAAGGCCGGGCTCCATTCGCACTCCGGGAGGATTGCAAATCCAAGTGTTGCATAGAAGGGGGCATTCCAGGGAACGTCACTAAAGGTTGAAAGGGTGAGCGCCTTGTATTTCTGCGACACAGCCCAGTTGCAAGCGCCCTCAACCAATTTGCGGCCAACACCTTGACCCTGAAACTCACCTGCAACTGATACTTCATAGAGGTGGGCATGTCTGTCATACGCGGCGACAAGGGCGAAACCGGCAACCGTTCCCTCCACATCAGCGACAAGGGCGCCCCCAAACCGAGTGAAGGATAGAATGAAATTCGCGGGCATATGTCCACCATCGGCAACGTCATCCATGCCATGATCGCGGAACAATTCGCCGGCTGATTTTTCTATCGGACCCAGCAAGGGAATTTCGTCAGGTTCAACCGGCCGGATGTAGACCGTCATGCATCTTCCTTCTGAAGCAGGTCTCGGGTGGCCTGGGCCACATCGTTCTGTCGCATCAGGCTTTCGCCGATGAGGAACGTATTGACCCCCGCCGCTGACAGTGTCGCGAGATCTGCTGGTGTTGACAAAGCACTTTCGCCAACAACCATCCGATCTGCTGGCACGCGTGGAGCAAGGTCCAGCGTTGTCTGAAGGCTGGTCTCAAAGGTCCGTAGGTTTCGGTTGTTGATGCCGATCAAAGGACTCTTGAGTTTTAGGGCACGGTCCAGCTCGACACCGTCATGAACCTCAATCAACACATCCATGCCCCAGTCAATGGCGGTCTGTTCGAGCTCTGCTGCTTGGGCGTTGCTGACACTTGCCATGATGATCAGGATACAGTCCGCTTCCCAGGCACGCGCCTGCACAACCTGATACGGGTCGTAGAGAAAATCCTTGCGAAGCGCTGGCAGAGAAACAGCGGCACGCGCTGACGTCAGAAATTCGGGGGCGCCCTGAAATGAGGGGCCATCTGTCAAAACGGAAAGACAGGTTGCACCACCCGCTTCATAGGCGCTTGCAAGTTCAGGTGGATCAAAGTCAGCCCGGATCAGGCCTTTAGAGGGGCTTGCTTTCTTGATCTCTGCGATGAGCGCGTAACGACCGGCATCCACGGAAGCCTGAAGCGACGTGGCAAAGCCACGTGGTGCGGAGGCAGCTTTCGCCTGGATTTCCAGTGCGCTCAAGGAAATCTCTGCCTTTGCGGCAGCAATCTCTTCCAGCTTATAGGCGCCGATTTTTTCTAAGATGTCTGCCATGGGTCAGGCCTCGTTTGAGACAGCGACAAGCTTGTCGAGTGCTGTTTTTGCCGCACCGGATGCGATCGCATCGCCAGCCATCTGTACGCCGTCTTTGAGTGTAGGTGCTTTGCCCGCGACGACCAGAGAGGCCGCCGCATTGAGTGCAACAATATCGCGATAGGGGCCACTCTCTCCATCAAGGAGCCGCCGAAGTGCGGCTGTGTTTTCGTCAGGATCGCCGCCTTTAAGGTCAGCAGCTGCAGCCCGTGGCAATCCAACCTCTTCCGGTGTCACTTCGAAGGTCGAAACGTTTCCGTCTTTCAGTTCTGCCACACGGCTTGCACCGGTGGTGGTGAGCTCGTCCAGCCCATCGCTTCCATGCATAACCCAAACTCTCGTAGAGCCCAGGTTTTTCAAAACATGGGCGAGAGGCTCAACCCATTTGTCATCAAACACACCAACGACCTGAAATTTAGCACCTGCAGGATTTGAAAGAGGCCCAAGAAGATTGAAAATCGTCCGTGTACCAAGTTCAGCCCGCGTTGGGCCCACATGTTTCATGGCTGAATGATGGGCCGGTGCAAACATGAAGCCAATGCCGGCCTCATCAATGCAGCGACGGATCTGATCGGGGCCAATGTCGAGCTTGACGCCGAGCTTCTCCAGAACTTCAGCAGAGCCGGACTTTGACGACAGTGCCTTGTTGCCGTGCTTAGCCACAGGAACACCGCAAGCAGCCACCGCAAAGGATGCGGCGGTAGAAATATTGTAGGTGCCAGACGCATCGCCGCCCGTGCCGCATGTGTCGATCGCATTTGCCGGGGCAGGGACTTGGACGGCCTTTGCACGCATGATTTTTGCACCCGCGGTGATCTCATCCACGGTTTCGCCGCGCACGCGGAGGGCCATAAGGAAGGCCCCAATCTGCCCCGATGTTGCCTCTCCGGACATCATGGCGTCAAAGGCGGCTTCAGCGTCATCACTCGAAAGGGCATGCCCATCGGCTACTTTGGCAATCAGGCTTTTAAAGTCAGTCATACTGTTCAATCTATTCAGGTGGGCAATTCAAGCTGGCAGCGTGCGTTTAACGCCTGCAAGGTCGAGGAAATTGGCAAGAATGTCGCGCCCATGTTCTGATGCAATACTTTCAGGGTGAAACTGAACCCCATGAATAGGAAGCAACGTGTGTTGCACGCCCATGATGACGCCATCGTCGCTGCGCGCGGTGACCTCAAGACAGTCGGGAAGGCTCTCCGGGGCAATGGTCAGCGAATGGTACCGGGTCGCCTCAAAAGGGTTCGGAAGTCCGGCAAAGACGCCTTTTCCCTCGTGTGAGATCGGGCTCATCTTGCCGTGCATCATTTCAGGCGCCCGAACGATGGTGCCGCCAAACGCCTGCCCAATGGACTGATGCCCAAGACATACGCCGAACAGAGGTAGCTTGGCCTCAGCAACTGCGGCAACCAGATCAAGGCAGATACCGGCACGGTCGGGATCGCAGGGACCAGGGGAAATCACGACAGCATCTGGCTTAAGGGCCAATGCCTCGCTTACGGTGATCTGGTCATTGCGGTGCACCACGCAGTCAGCGCCTACGTCACCCAAGAAGTGAACCAGGTTGTAGGTGAAGCTGTCATAGTTATCGATCAATAGCAGCATCGCTGCGAACTCCATACCTGTGTGGGATGGCTACGGCTTGTGCCTCCCAAAAACATGTTTTAAGTGCCTGCAATATAGGGACTTTCTTATAGGCACGCCCATCTCCGGCAACAAGAGGGTCAAATCTCCGGTTAATACCTGTGGATAAGCCAATTCCCTCCATTGCGAACCATGTACTACATATGGTGAAATAGGGGCGAAATTCTACTGCATATTGGGGCCGTCCGCCTTTGTGGACAAATATGCGGTGAGGGAAACACAGCGTGCAGCAGGACGAGCAAAACGACGGCAAATCGTCTGACCCGGTCGGGTCCGGTGGCTACGCGCTTGCCATTTGCGCAGCGCTGGCTTTCGGGGCGCTGGTTGGCCTCGCAGCAGGCTATGTGCTTCCCGATAGAGGTGCCGACCGGGTTGCCGTTCTAGAGACTGTGAAGACGGTACCGTCGGCTGGGCTAGAAGTGCCATTGGCCTCCAACAGACCAATACCCCGGGTTCTTGGCCCGGCAAGCGCTCAACCAATCACAATGCCTGGCAGCCCATTGGTGACCGCTGCCGCTGACATTGACGCATCCCTCCCAGTGGCGAAGGACGAGCCGGCTTTGGCAAAGCCCGAAACCGACTTCCTCGACCTACCCGCCGATTTCGATGCAGCGGATGTGCAGGTGGTTCTGGAGACCACTCAGCCCATCATCGAACCCGCGAGCTTGCCTGTGGCGGAACCTTTGCGTCCGCAGATTGCCATCGTCATGGATGATCTTGGGCTTGACCCAAAGTCGACCCGCAGAGCCATCACACTCCCTTCAGAAGTGACCCTTTCTTTCTTGCCATATGGACGGGCGTCGCAAGGCCTTGCAGAGGAAGCCTTAGCGCGGGGACATGAGGTGATGGTGCATATTCCCATGGAGCCGGAGGGTGATGCGGACCCAGGCCCCAATGCACTGCTGATTGATCAATCAAGCGACCAGATCGCTTCTCTTCTGGCCCGTCAGCTGGATCAGTTTCCCGGCGCCATCGGCTTTAACAATCACATGGGAAGCCGGTTTACCGCAGACGTCCGTGCATTGCTGCCGGTCATGCGCGAGGCTCGTGCCAGAGGATTGCTTTTTCTCGACAGTCGAACAACTGCGAACACCCTTGCGGCAAAGATCGGTGAGGCAGCCGGAGCGTCCACCGTTAGTCGGGATGTTTTCTTGGATCACGCAGCGGGCGCTGACGGCTTACTTGCGCAACTGGATGAACTTGAAAACACCGCGCATGCGACGGGCAGGGCGATTGCGATTGCACACCCCCATGAGCTGACGCTCGATGTGCTTGAAGTTTGGACCAGGGGTCTTGCGAGCAAGGGCCTGGAGCTCGCGCCCATCAGCAAAATGGCGGGCCCGGACGCACCAAGCGATGCTGGGTTACTGGCCGCGTCCAGCCTCTGACGCGTACCGGACGGCCTCTTCAGCTGCTCTGAAGAGCGCCTTCGCCTTGTTGACGGACTCTGCATATTCATATTCAGGCGTAGAGTCAGCGACAACACCGCCGCCAGCCTGCACATACATTTTACCGTCTTTGACGACAGCGGTTCGCAGAACAATGCAGGTATCCATGTCACCAGCAGCTGAGAAGTAGCCAACGAGGCCCGCATAGGCACCGCGTTTTTCCAGCTCCAACTCATCAATGATCTCCATCGCGCGCACCTTTGGCGCACCAGAGACAGTCCCTGCTGGATGCCCGGCGATCAGTGCTGCAATGGCATCAAAACGTGGATCAAGGTCACCTTCAACATTCGACACGATATGAATAAGATGAGATGTGTATTGAAGCGCGAATTGGTCAGTCACCTCGACCGAACCTAGTTTGGAAACGCGCCCGACATCGTTTCGACCCAGATCCAGAAGCATCAGATGTTCTGCGCGTTCTTTTGGATCGCTGAGCAGATCTTCTGCAATGGCTAAGTCTTCTGCTCGGTTCGCTCCCCTGTGACGAGTTCCTGCGATCGGGCGAATGGTGACCTTGCCGTCCCGCACGCGGACGAGAATTTCCGGGCTTGAGCCAACCAGGGAAAATCCTTCGAAGTTCAAAAAGAAGAGATAGGGCGACGGGTTGATCCGGCGCAGCGCGCGGTAGAGAGAGAAGGGTGGAAGTTCGAAATCCGTCTCAAACCGTTGGCTCAAGACAGCCTGAAAAATGTCCCCCGCGGCGATATATTCCTTCGCGCGGGCGACCATGTCGAAATAGGTCTCTTTCGGCGTATTGGAAATCGGTGCAGGCAAAGCTGCTACATCCACTTCTGGCTCAGCATGAGGGAGCGCCTGATCAAAACGCGTGATCGTGCGCTCAAGCCGGTCGAGGGCTTTCTCATACGCCATTTTGGCCGTGGTACCGTCATTGGGACGCACGGGTGTGACGAGAATGACTTCATCTTTAACTGAGTCAAAAACGGCAATCATGGTTGGGCGCAGAAAGAGTCCGTCGGGTAGGCCCAGCACATCCGGGTTCTCGTTCGGCAGATGCTCCATCAGACGCACAGCGTCGTAGCCCATATACCCAAAGACGCCTGCCGACATCGGCGGCAGGTCCTCAGGCAGGTCAATGTGAGCGCCTTCTATGAAGTCTCGAAGAGCATCCAGGGTCCCCTTGCCACAAGCCTCAAACGCAGAAGGGGCATGTTCTGCATTCAGGTTAAGCGAAGGTTTGTCGCCTTGAGCTTTCCAGATCGCATCTGGACTCAAGCCAATGATGGAATAGCGTCCACGTGTATCGCCACCCTCAACGGATTCCAGAAGGAAACTGTTTGGTTGTTCCGCCGCAATCTTCAGATAGACAGAGACCGGTGTTTCAAGATCTGCGACCAGGCGCGTCCAGACGACCTGAGCAACTCCATTGGAGTAGACAGACCCAAATTCGTCAAACGCTGGATGAAACATGAAACATTCCAACCCGGGCCGCAGCCAGGGTCAGTCTCCTTTAAGAGCGTTTTCAATAAAAGGTGCAGGCCTCTATTGTTCGAAAACGCGACAAATACACGAATGCGAGCGTCCCTCGTGATTCCATTTAAATGGAAAACGCTCTAGCAAAAATAGTCTGTTTTGAGCGACTGGATCAGCCACCGGTACCCGGTGACAGCATCTGATCGAGAAGCCCGTAATTCACTTCAACCTCATACTTCTCTTGCAAGGCAACGACAAGTGACGCGATGAGATCATCAGAGGCGGTTGTCTTTAATCCGTCTTCGATCTCTGAAAGCTCGGCCGTTCCATCGCCGGGCTCAGGTGTTTCTATCGATGTGACCTGCATCAACACGATGCTGTCCCCAAAACCGGCAAGAGCATGAGTGAACTTATCGATTGGCGTTGCAAATACGTTTGTGACGCCTATCCGAGAGAAGGTTTCATTGTTGAACCGACGGACCATGAGCGGAGAGGTAAATGCCGCACGGTCAAATTCTTCGGCGATTTTGTCTATGCTCTCGCCGAGATTTCCGCGCTCCACAAGGGATTGCGCCAACTCTTCGAGAAGCACTTTACGCTGCTCGCGTTTCCACAGTGCAAGGACTTCTTCACGAACCTCATCAAGTGGATTCAACTCAGCGGGGGACACATCGCTCACCTCGACCCAGAAGTAACCATCGTCGTCCAGATCTCCAGCGGGAATCTCAATCCCAATGTCATTTGCGAACACCAGCGGCATCAGGCCCTGAATATTTGGCATGTTCGCAGGTGGTGGACCTGCGACGGTCAACCCCTGTTCGGTAACGCCTTCGACCGTGACAATGTCCAATGACTGACTGCGGGCAATTTCAGCGAGCAGGGCACCGCCAGCGCGCTCGTCTTCGATTTCGTTGTACATGTCGAACACAGCGTCGGAGGCTTGTTGAGCCACCAGCTCTTGTTGCAGCTCATCTCGCACGTCTTCAAAGACTGCGGGTACAGCGGGTTTGACACCCGTGACGATCAATACGATGTGGCCAAGCGGCCCATCGATTGGGTCGCTGACTTTCCCCTCCTCAAGGGCAAAGGCGGCATTGCCGATGTCGGGGCTGAGAAACCCGGTGATTGTCGCATCGCTGATGGTCACATCGTCGATGTTGAGGTCGATTTCTGCGAGCACCTCTTCGATAGCGGTGCCAGCACGCAGTTTCTCACTAATCTCAAGCGCCTTGGTCGCGTCCGGCGCTGGAATTTGCACAACCGATCTGGTTTCCTGTTGGTCATATGTGCCGCGACGGTCTTCGAATTCTGAACGCAACATTTCCTCATCGACCGCAAGCGTTGGTGCGATATCGCTTGGCCGGATTGTTACGACGCTGAAGGAACGGGTTTCAGGACGTGTGAACCGGATTGCTGCTTGGCTGTGATAAGCTTCAAGTACGTCTTCCACAGGATCTTCGATGTTTTCAACAAGGTCCGGCGGCAGGCTGATGTAACGAACACTGCGGCGTTCATAGCGATATTCATAGAGCGCTTCAGCCAGGCCTGCCGCAGGTGTTGCACCTGCGGTGACTGTTGAGAGCAGCTGATCCCGTGTCAGAAAGTCACGACGGTCGGCAATGAAGACCTGCTCTGACAGCTGGTTTTGACGCAGAGCCAGTTCGAAAGTCTGACGGTCAAATTGTCCAAAGGCACCAAAAAAGGTCTCATCCGTCCGGATGTCACTTGCGACCATCTCATCTGAGGCAGCCAAACCAAGAGAACGAGCCTCTTCGGAGAGAACCGCAGAGCCAGCCAACTGAGACAGCACGCGTCGATCAACGCCATAACGTCGGCCATCCTGAGGCGACACATATTGCCCAATTTGGTCACTGAGATCGTCAAGGCGCTGCGCATATTCTGCGTTGAACCGTTGCGCGCTGATTTCGGTATCGCCCGCAGTAAGAACTGTGTCGCTCCCGAACCCTGTCAGGATGTCACCAATGCCCCAAACTGCGAAGGCAGCCACCAGTGGAATGATGATGAGGTAAGCGACCCAGCCGCTTGCTGTTTTTCTCAGTTGGTGGAGCATGTGCGTATTGTCTTTCGCTGCCTGGCAGTAAGTGTAAAAAGAGACGCCAAATCAGCGCCTCCAGACGGGGCGCATGATACGGGCGCGGTCCAGTTAAGGGCAAGTGGCATAAAAGAAAATTGGCATGGGCAACGGCTCTTTCTTGGCGCATGCTGACAGTTCTGGTAAACGCAGACACAAAATGCGCACAAGAGCTTTCAGGGAGACGAGAGAATGGCTGCTAGAAAACCTAAACCGTTGGTCGCCGGCAATTGGAAGATGAACGGCCTGAAAGCCTCGGTGAAAGAGGTAAATGCCCTCAACACAAAGCTTAAGAAAGCTGGGCGCGTGCCGTGTGAAGTGCTGATTTGCCCGCCCATGCCATCTGTTCAGGCTTTCGCCGCTAAGGCCAAAGGCAGCAAAGTGGCCATCGGGGCGCAGGACTGTCATGCCAATCAGAGCGGCGCTCATACCGGCGACGTCAGCGCTGAGATGCTCAAGGATGTCGGTGCCAAGTTCGTCATCGTCGGCCATTCAGAGCGCCGGGCCGATCATGGGGAAACCAACGCTGAGGTGAAAGCAAAAGCGTTGGCGGCTCACCGGGCAGGCATCACGGCCATTGTCTGCGTTGGCGAGACGGAAAAAGAGCGGGACGCTGGCGACACCCTCAAGGTGATTACCAGCCAGCTCAAAGGCTCTCTGGACGATGGCTTTACCGCCAAAAACACAGTCATTGCCTATGAACCTGTTTGGGCGATAGGCACTGGCCGGACACCGACACCGGAGGATGTGGCCAAGGTTCATGCGCATATCCGCAAGCGTCTGGCAGCACGTTTTGGGAGCGATAGCGACGCGTTCCGCATCCTTTATGGCGGGTCAGTTAAACCTTCAAACGCTGAAGAGCTTATGGGCGTACCCAATGTGAACGGTGCCCTGGTCGGCGGCGCCAGCCTAAAAGCCACAGATTTCTTCGGGATCATCTCTGCCTATCTCTGATGGGGCTAAGAGTTTGAATCCAATAAGAGCTGTAAGTGTCTGAAATCAGGTCAACTTAGCAGCGTTGGTGTGACCATTGCGCCGTACAGAACAAGGGCGGTGATACCAAACCCCATGCCAAGATTAGGCGCTGCGTCGAGGTTTTTGCGCTGGATCAGCTGCCATGCGAGCCCAAAATGCAAGATCGCAAGGAGCGGCAGACCGAAATTGGTGATCAAGGCGAGGGCGCTTTCAGCATAGCCCATTTGCTCTGCTGCCAGGATGAACAGGATCGGGCTTAAGACGATGGCCATGGTGCCGAGGCGCCGATCTAAGACACCGGATTTGCGAATGCCCAGGCCCGCAAAAAACAACCAGAAGCCCATGGCAATGTTGGATAAATGCTCGCCGACAAGCATGCCAGCGTATCGGTTGAAGCTCCCTTCGATGAGCCCAATCATCTCTTTGGCCGACGCACTGATCGTTGGATCAGCCATCTGTTCAGCGAGATAGGGCATCAAAATGGCCCACCGGCCAAATCCCATCGCCTGCCCGAGCCCTGTAATGGTGCCGAAAATGAGGGCCAGGGTGACGAGGCCTCCTCGATATGGCCTCAACGCCAAGCTCAAGAAAACGGCCGCAAAGATCTGGGTAAATCCAGACATTGTGAGCGCCCAGTAGGTCGCCACAATGATCGGTTGGTTCTCCCGAAACAGTGCCAGACGCTCCTGTGTTGGGAGCCGAAGCACGTCTGGAAACTGAAACTCCACAGCTAGGGCGGTAAAGCCACCAAATAAAATGATGATATGCAGAACAAGAAAGCCAGCCGCGGCAATGTAAATGGGACGTGTTGCCGGCTGAGGCTGTGAATCGGGCATGAACTTGGTCTCCTGGGAAGGTCTATCCTGACTTCGAGTTAGCTCTTCTGGCAATTAAAGACTTGAACATCTCCGCCACAGACCAAAGATTTCATGCATGGGAATTGTGATGCACAGGGCACCTAGCACCAAGGGTAGACCGGAAAACGAGGGTGGCTGGACCAGTTCTGGCCTGACCGCCTTGGTGATCCGTGGCCTTGAAGCCCGGCGCCCCGATTTACTGCCGCCCTCGCTTGTCATGCCGGAATGCACGCATACCGCCCGTGCACCGGCTGGCTTTAAGACCGATTTGCTTGCGACAGCCTATGAGGCAGCTGGGGCTTCGCTGATCCTTGAATTGCGGGAAGATCTAAAGCGTGTGGGCTTTGATCCGATCCTGCACGTCCTCCGCCGCTCGCGAACACCGGCTGTGCTGGCGGAAAAATGGCAGCGGTTCGAGCGCTATACGCATTCAACAAATCGACTTGAACTCATCTCCGATGGTCCAGGCGCCTTTGACACACGGCGCTACAAAAATACCGGGGGCGATACCCATCCAGCCGAAGATTTGCTCATGCTCGGGGTTATCACGACGCTTTTGGAACAGATTGGTGCCGTCGGTGTGTCGGTCAAATTGACCCCTGAAACCGGTGAGGAGCTAACACTCATAGAGTCAGGGCGGATCGAAATAGGTGAAGAACTGCTTCCTGCCAGCTCGGCGGCGGGCAGGATCGAGTGGCAGGGGTTTACGCCGGTAAGGTCAGGAGAATGCGATACGGAAAGGTTGATCGTCTATGGGGGCAATGAGGATCAGCCGGTGACAGGAGCCATTACACGGCTGATTTCCACAGATGTGGCGCGGGTTTGGGCCTGGCCGGTGATTTCTCATGAACTCGGCCAGCCAGTTCGAAGCCTGCAAAGATCGCTCTCCAATGAAGAAACGAGCCTTTCAGAACTTGTCCGTGCGGTGCGTGTGCGAGAAGCCTGTCATCTGTTGGAAGCCGGGGAGCTTTCCCTAACCCAGATTGGCTTTTGGTGCGGTTTTTCGGATAGTGCTCACTTCAGCAGGGACTTCAAAAAGTCTCTGGGTATGCCGCCCAGCGTCTACCGGGCCTCAAGTCTGGGATAGTCGGAGATATTTAGCGGTTCTGGGCTGGCAAAACGAACATTTGTGGGCTAGAAAACGCCCGGCCCGACATAAGGCCGCGAATTCATCGTTTGGGCAAGAAACCCAGCCACCGAGGAGCCACCCATGGCCACCATCCTGCTTGTGATCCATCTGCTGATCGCAATTGCACTTGTTGCCACGATCTTGCTGCAGCGCTCAGAGGGCGGTGCATTGGGCATTGGCGGTGGCGGCGGAGGCGGACTGGTCTCCAACCGCGGCGCAGGCAACCTGCTGACCCGGGCCTCAGCGATCTTGGCGGGGCTTTTCTTTCTGACCAGCATTAGCCTGACGCTTCTCTACAAGCAGGAAAGTGGCAATACGTCGATTCTGGACACGGTGCCAATTGATGAGTCCGTACCATTGGTGCCGAACACCGATGGTAATGCGGCTCCTGTGACACCGGCGCCAGCCCCATTGGGGGCTGAGGAGCCAGCATCGCAGGGTCCACTTGTTCCACGCGCCGAGTAATGCTCCCGAAAACCGGGGCTTCTTAGCCACTGTCTTAAAGAAACTGTCACCAGCGTATTTATCCGCTTCGAATCGCTGTGCGTTCCATATAGTTTGAGGGTCCATGACGCGGTACATCTTCATAACCGGCGGCGTGGTCTCTTCCCTTGGTAAAGGATTGGCATCCGCAGCACTTGGCGCGCTCCTGCAGGCGCGGGGCTTCTCTGTACGCTTGCGCAAGCTCGACCCTTATCTGAATGTGGATCCGGGGACCATGAGCCCGATCCAGCACGGCGAGGTTTTTGTAACCGACGACGGGGCTGAAACAGATCTGGATCTCGGCCACTATGAGCGGTTCACAGGCGTTCCCGCGACCCAGGGTGACAACATCACGACCGGGCGGATCTACCAGAACATCATCACCAAAGAACGCCGGGGCGATTATCTTGGCGGGACGGTGCAAGTCATTCCGCATGTAACAGATGCCATCAAAGAATTCGTCCTGGACGGAAATGAAGGTGTCGACTTTGTACTCTGCGAGATCGGCGGCACGGTGGGCGACATCGAAGGCCTTCCATTCTTTGAGGCAATTCGTCAGCTCGGTAATGATCTGCCGCGTGGCATGACCTGCTTCATCCATCTGACCTTGATGCCGTTCATTCCGAGCGCCGGGGAGATGAAAACCAAACCGACCCAGCACTCGGTCAAGGAACTGCGCTCTATCGGGATTCAGCCCGACATTTTGATGTGCCGGTGTGATCGACCAATTCCGGCAGGTGAGAAACGAAAAATCGGGCTGTTCTGTAATGTGCGTGAAAGTGCCGTCATTCAGGCAATGGACGTGGATACAATCTACGACGTTCCTCACGCCTATCACCTTGAAGGCCTGGACCGCGAAGTTCTCTCCGTTTTCGGCATAGAAAATGCTGAAACACCGGAGCTGGAAAACTGGTTAGACCTGGTAAAAGTCCTACGTGAACCAGAAGGCGAAGTGACCATCGCCATTGTTGGGAAGTACACTGGCCTTAAAGATGCTTACAAGTCACTTACAGAAGCGCTGACCCATGGCGGTATCGCCAACAAGGTCGGCGTAGAAGTGAAATGGCTTGAGTCCGAGATCTTCGAAAAAGAAGACACGGTCCAGCACCTGGAAAATGTAAACGGTATTCTGGTTCCCGGCGGCTTTGGGGAGCGGGGGGCTGAAGGAAAGATCGCAGCAGCAAATTTTGCCCGCGAGCGTGGGATCCCCTATCTCGGAATTTGTTTTGGTATGCAAATGGCTGTCATCGAGGCGCTGCGAAATCTTGCGGGGCTTGAAGATGCAACCTCCACTGAGTTCCGCGCGAATGCACCAGAACCCGCCGTTGGTCTGATGACGGAGTGGATGCAGGAAAACGAACTTGTGAAGCGCCGAGACGGTGGCGATCTAGGCGGGACCATGAGGCTGGGTGCCTATGATGCTGTTCTGACGGAAGGCAGCAAGGTAGCTGAAATTTATGGCGGGCAGACCATTAGCGAACGACACCGGCATCGCTATGAGGTCAACATGGCCTATCGCGAGCAGCTTGAGAAAGCCGGGATGATCGTATCGGGCACATCGCCAGACGGATTGCTCCCCGAAATCGTCGAAATCCCCGACCATCCCTGGTATGTGGGTGTGCAGTTCCATCCAGAGCTCAAATCGAAGCCGTTGGACCCGCACCCGCTGTTCAGCTCATTTATTGAAGCGGCTCTTGCGCAGAGCCGACTGGTATAGCGCCGATTGAACTTTAGAGGTTTAGGCGCGCCAATCCTGCGCAAACGATGTGGCGCTCGGCAACTCGTAGGCACGACAAGACTGAGGAAGCCAGACACGCGCTGTTGTTCCAGCACCTTTCTCGCTTTTGAGTTCGAACGTACCACCCAACAACTCAACCAGTTGTGTGGTGATAGCGAGGCCCAAGCCTGATCCCTCAACATCACCGACAGACATGTCGGGGCCGGCTCGCCAGAAAGGTGATACGGCCTTTTTCAACTCCTCACTGCCCATACCAACGCCGTTATCAATTACTTCGAAAAGCAAACGTCCATCGTCGCAGATTGAAGCCTGGAACAAGACGCTGCCACCTTCAGGCGTGTATTTGATTGCATTGGTGAGCAGGTTTACGAAAATCTGGCGAAACCTCTGTTTGTCTGAAGAGACGAACGCTAGCGCAGGTTCGCACTCTGATTGGACGAGAATGTTCTTGCTGTTTGCGCGGTGCTCAACCAACGACAAGCAGCTTTCTAGAACCTTCGGAACATCGAACGTCGCGAGCATGACCTTAAGCTGACCTTTTTCGACCAGGACCAGATCATGGAGGTCTTCAAGTATTGAGGTTAGATGATTGCCTGCATCGGTAATGTCCTGGACATACTCAAGATATTTGGGATTCCCGATAGGGCCCATGGTTTCCATTTTCATCGTTTGGGCGAAGCCAACAACCGCGTTCAACGGGGTCCGCAATTCGTGACTTAGATGAGCGATGAATGTGTCTTTTGCGTCGTTGCGCTCTTCGGCAACGTCTGCCTCAAAACCTCTCGCCATTGCCTGTCGCAGGGACTCTTGAACCTGCAAATCGTGCTTACGATAGGCGATGACACGATTGTAGGTTCTAAAGCGGGCAACGAAGGTGGCCGTACTGACGCCCGCCGCACTAATTAACATAAACGTATAGTGGTTCACCAACTGGGCATCGTAGGTGACCAACTGCTGGAGGACGAGCCAGGTAACAGCTGTGCAGCAAAGGAACGTGATAAACCAGGGAGTTGATAAGACAAAAAGACCCCACCCAATGAGTATGAGCGCAAGGTTTGTTGTCTGCATCAGGTCATCAGTCAGGTAGATGTGCATTCCGGCATTGGCCAACGCAACGAGTGCAGCGAAAAAGATGAAGGGATTGGCAGCCCGTACCGGTACAAAGGATTGGTAGCTGATCATCGCCACCGTGCTAATGAGAAACGCGCTGAACAAAGTGCTTGCTGCAATCGGGACGCTATGAGGCGGCGGCACAAAAAAGATGTGGGAGACGCCCAACAACAGATAAATCGCCGCCACAATTGCAGTGGTAATCCCGAGAGCGTCGCGCGTAATTTCGTCCCGGTCCGCCTGCGACACAATCCGGCTTGTGTCTAACGCGACGGCCTCTTGCAGAGGAACTTCTGAAATTTTAGGTTTTGCTGGTCCGTTCACGTCTGCGAGTCCGTTCCTCGTCAGGCTGCCTCATAGCAACCAGGAACGAACAATTTTGTCAGACAGGGTTTTCTAAAATGCCAACAATCTACGTTAACGGCAGATCTTTATTTGTCTCATAAGGGCACATCATCCCCGTCCCCGATAGGGCGGAACGCCCTGATCAGGCAGCCAGACATCTTCAGGTGGACGGCCTGTTTGCCAGAATACGTCAATAGGAATACCGCCTCGCGGATACCAATACCCGCCGATACGCAGCCATTTTGGCGTCAGTTCTTCAGCAAGTCTGCGCCCAATGCCGACGGTACAATCCTCATGAAATGCGCCGTGATTGCGGAACGACTGCAGGTAAAGCTTAAGTGACTTGGACTCGACCAAGAAGTCGCCTGGTACATAGTCGATCACAAGATGCGCAAAATCTGGCTGACCTGTAACAGGGCAAAGGGACGTGAATTCCGGGCAGACAAACCGCGCAACATAGTCCGTCCCGGCCTGTGGATTAGGAACATGCTCCAGGGTCGCAAGGTCCGGGGAGGTGGGCGCGTCGGTCGAGGCACCAAGCTGGGTCAGGTTTTCGGTATAGTCTGCCATCGTCATCAGGCCTTTGAGATGTTGCCGGGCCCATCATACACACAGCCCTCGCGGCAACTATCGCGGTGGATCTCAATTCGCGAAAGACGGCGCAGATTTGGTGATAGACGGCCCCATAGCCAAACACAGATGTTTTCTAGCGTTGGCACGGAGAGACCTTCAATCTCATTCAGGCACCGGTGATCAAGGTCAGCTTTTACTTCATTGAGGACGTCCAACAGACTGCCAAACTCGCGGATGAGCCCTGTTTCTGGGTCCGGCTCGCCTTCCATCCAGACAACGGCGCGGAAGGAGTGTCCATGCAAACGACTATTCGGGTGCCCGTCTGGAGCAGACGGCAGAAAGTGCGCAGCCTCAAAACCGAATTCTTTGTAGATACGCATCAGTCAATCCCGAGATATTTGTGTGTTTGCAGCGATAGTTGCCAGCGAGGGTGTGCAAGGCAATAGTCGACGGTCGCGCGAACGTTCGTTTGATAGTCGTCATTGTCGAGGGGTTGTAGCAGGAAATTGTCAAAAGCGAGCCCCTCAAATTGGAGCGGTTGGTTAAGATCCTGAGGGAAAACCAGCTTCAATTCTGACCCGCGCGTCTGCACCAAGGGGGCATCAGCTTTGGGGCTCACGCAAATCCAGTCGATGCCTTCTGGCGCCGCGATGGTCCCATTGGTTTCCACAGCAATCTCGAAGCCATGATCGTGGAAAGCCTGGATGAGCGGTGTGTCCAGCTGCAACAGAGGTTCGCCGCCAGTACAGACCACATATTTCACCGCATCTCCGTAGGCCGTCGCAGTATCTTTCGGCCAATGCGATGCGATCTCTGCTGCGAGCTCCTGGGCAGTGCCAAACTTGCCGCCACCCTGTCCATCAGTGCCAACGAAATCAGTATCGCAAAACGTACAGACAGCGCTTGCACGGTCTTGCTCGCGCCCTGACCACAAGTTGCATCCGGAAAACCTGCAAAAGACAGCCGGGCGCCCGGCTTGTTTTCCTTCGCCTTGAAGCGTGAAAAAAATCTCTTTGACCGAGTACATAACGCCTAGTCCGCCGGTCCAGAAACACGCTGGGCCCACTTGTCGAAGCCCGTCGCCCGCAGATCACAAGCCGGGCAGTCATCGCATCCATAGCCCCAAGAATGGCGGCGGGTGCGGTCGCCTTTGTAGCAGGTGTGTGTTTCCTCAATGATCAGGTCGACTAAGGCCTGTCCGCCCAGCTCGTCAGCCATTGCCCAGGTTGCCTCTTTGTCGATCCACATCAGCGGCGTCTGCAGCGTGAACGGGCGGTCCATGCCCAAACTGATTGCATGAGTGAGTGCTTTCAGCGTTTCGTCGCGACAGTCCGGATAGCCGGAAAAGTCTGTCTCGCACATGCCTCCGACCAAATGGCTCGAGCCGCGTCGATACCCGACGGCCGCTGCGTAGGTCAGGAAGAGCAGGTTTCGTCCCGGCACAAAGCTTGTGGGCAGGCCGTTCTCCCCCATGACGATCTCCTGATCGCGGGTGAGGGCGGTCTCACTTATTTCGCCAAGCGCGTTGAGATGAAGAAGATGATCGGGACCAAGCCGTTCGCCCCATTGCGGGAAAGCATCAGTCAGCTTGGTCCTGATCTTTTCTCGGCAATCCAGCTCCACCTTGTGGGATTGACCATAGTCAAACCCTATGGTTTCGACTGACCCATAGCGCTCCAACGCCCAGGCGAGGCAAACCGTCGAGTCTTGCCCGCCCGAAAAAAGGACCATCGCTGTGTCTGTGCTCTTCATGGGCGTGTTGAAACCTGTCGGGCGCGTAAGGTCAATAGGCGGAGGCCAAAAAAGGCCTAAAGCGCAGAAAACAGCGTCTTTTGGAGGACAACCGGCGGTTGGGTTCTGACTTTATCTGCAAGGCACAGACGTCCTCACACAGAAGTGTTGGGTGCGTGTTTGCGCGCCAGAAAGGATCATTGGTATCCCTCGGCCAAACAGATGACGACACGGGCTCGCTGGAACCTCTGGCTCGATCGAAGTCCAACAAGAAGAAAGATAAACAATGCTGAAACCTCTCTCACTGCTGTTACTCCGAACCGGAACCGGTCTCCTGCTGGCAATATGGGGACTCATCAAAATTGCTGCGCCCCAGGCATCTATCGGGGTGTCTGAAACCTATTATGGGGGTGTGTTGAGCCTGAATGCCCTTCAACTGCCTCTAGGCGTGGTGCAGGTGTTGCTCGGCCTATCAATCGTATTGGGCTTGTTCCGCAAGTTTACCTATCCAATCCAGTCCGTTGTTTTGGGCGTCGGTCTGCTCGCGATCTGGAAATACATCGTTGATCCACTCGGCCTCTACCTGTTGACCGAAGAAACCAGGGAAGTCCTCTTTTTCCCTTCCCTCACGGTGTTCGCCGCGACACTCGTGCTCCTCGCATTTCGCAACGAGGACACTCTGAGCTTGGATGCCAAATTGGGCAGATAGATCTTTCAAACCAGTCGAGATGGGCGGATTTTGCCCATCTCGGTCGTTTGAGGCGCCAGATTTGAGAGAATTCGGGAAATTTGCGCCAAAACGCTTCCGAACCGCGCCCGCCTTGGGTATGTATCGCGCAACAGCAGATCACTTACCTATGGGAGCCCCTCATGAGCGCCATTATCGACATTGTCGGCCGCGAAATTCTCGATAGCCGCGGAAACCCCACCGTCGAAGTCGACGTAGTCCTTGAGGATGGCGCCGTTGGACGAGCAGCAGTGCCTTCTGGAGCGTCTACGGGCGCACATGAGGCTGTGGAACTCCGAGATGGCGACAATAGCCGGTATGGCGGGAAGGGTGTTCTGAAGGCTCTGGAAGCCGTCAATGGCGAGATATTTGATGCTATCGGCGGAATGGATGCAGAAGAGCAGATCCATCTGGATCGCTTAATGTGTGAGCTTGATGGGACCCCTAACAAGGCTCGCATCGGTGCCAACGCCATTCTGGGCGTTTCCATGGCAATCGCTAAAGCCCAGGCTGAGTCCGTGGAGCTTCCGCTCTTCAGGTATATCGGTGGGCCTGCGGCGCGCGTGCTGCCGGTTCCGATGATGAACATCGTAAATGGCGGCGAGCACGCTGATAACCCAATCGATATTCAGGAATTCATGATCATGCCGGTCGCTGCGGAAAACATCCGCGAAGCCGTGCGAATGGGCGCGGAGGTCTTCCACCAACTGAAGTCAGAGCTCAAAGCCGATGGTCACAACACGGCTGTGGGTGACGAGGGTGGGTTTGCCCCCAATCTTGCGTCGACGGATGCAGCGCTCGACTACATCATGAAGGCGATTGAAAAAGCCGGCTATAGGCCCGGCGAAGATATGTACCTCGCCCTGGATGCCGCCTCGACAGAGTTCCACGAAAGTGGCGTCTACAACCTCAAAGGCGAAGGCAAGAAACTCGACGCCGGTGGCATGGTTGATTACTGGGCAGACCTGGTTAGCCGCTACCCGATTATTTCCATCGAAGACGGCATGGATGAAGATGACTGGGACGGCTGGAAAGCCCTGACGGATCGCATCGGCGACACAGTACAGCTTGTCGGCGACGATCTGTTCGTGACCAACAAGGCGCGGCTTCACGATGGCATCAAGATGGGGGTCGCCAACTCCATTCTGGTGAAGGTCAACCAGATCGGATCACTGACAGAAACACTTGAGTCAGTAGAGATGGCGCACAAGGCGCGCTACACCGCTGTCATGTCCCACCGCTCAGGCGAGACCGAAGATGCGACCATCGCAGACCTTGCTGTAGCGACCAATTGCGGTCAGATCAAAACTGGCTCGCTTGCCCGGTCTGACCGGTTGGCGAAATACAATCAGCTCATCCGCATTGAAGAGCTGCTCGGACCTGCAGCTGAATATGCCGGTCGTTCGGTCCTGAAAGGCTGATCCATGACCAGCGATGCGCAGTACCAGCGAGACAATAATCTCGCGACGCGCATCGCGTTTCATGAGAATTACACCGCACCTTATGTGGATTTTTCGCATTGGGTTTTGGACAAACTGCCACTGTCTGAGGGGCGGCGTGTTCTTGAGATCGGCTGTGGCAATGGGGAGTTTTGGGCCAGGAATGCAGAGCGGCTTCCCAAAGACCTGAGACTGATCCTGACTGACAGTTCGGCCGGGATGGTGGAGGCGGCAGAGCAACGCCTCTCTGATGCAGGCCTGTCTGCGACCTACCAGGTTGTATCAGCAGAAAACCTCCGGGCAGACGGAGAAGGCTTCGATCTCGTCCTCGCAAAGCACATGCTGTATCACGTGGCGGACAGACCCAAGGTGCTGGCGGCATTTAGGGCCTTGCTCAATCCCGGTGGTTGCTTTTGCGCGACAACCAATAGCGGCTCCTACATGCAGCAGTTGCAGGCACTCCTCACAGATGAAGGCCTGGAATGGTACTCGAACTTTACCGACGAGTTCACACTTGAAAATGGTGCTGAACAATTGGGCAGGCACTTCGACAAGGTTGAGCTGGAAGTGCTCGCCGGACAATTGGTTGTGCCAAATGCCAATGCCGTAATCGAATACGTTAAATCTACCGCGTCTCTTTTTCCCGAGCCTGGTAGCGTGCTTGCGGCGTCCGAGACAATCCGGCCAAAAGTACAGGCAGTGATTGATCGTGACGGCGTGTTCACCATCAGCAAGCAAGCGGGGCTTTTCCTGTGTCAGTAACAGTTGCCATCATTGGTGGTGGGCCAGCCGGGTTGATGGCTGCCGAAGCTCTTACGCGCCGAGGCATTGCCGTGGATCTGTTTGACTCTATGCCCTCGCTTGGGCGGAAGTTTTTGATGGCTGGGAAAAGTGGTCTCAACCTGACCCATTCCGAGCCCGTTGATAAACTGCTCTCACATTTTGGAGACGCGCGGCCAAGCCTCGAAAATGCCATTGAGCATTTCCCGCCGAACGCCGTTCGTGAATGGGCGGCGGAGCTGGGGACCAAAACCTTTGTTGGCACGTCGGGGCACGTTTTCCCGAAAAGCATGAAAGCGGCGCCGCTGTTGCGTGCTTGGATACGTGAGCTGAAAACGCGTGGCATGAGCGTCCATGTCCGACACAAATGGCTAGGCTGGGACGACGCGGGTGCCTTGATATTTGAAACGCCGGAAGACCAAAAGACTATCAAAGCGGATGCAACCATTTTGGCGCTCGGCGGGGCAAGTTGGCCCCAACTCGGTTCCGATGCGAGCTGGGTTCCTTTCGTGAAGCAGGCTGGCATTGAAGTACAGCCCTTCGAGCCCGCCAATTGCGGATTTAATGTCGCATGGTCAGATCACTTCAAAGAGCGTTTCGCCGGTGAGCCCGTAAAGGCGGTCGCGCTCACCACCGACGATTTGCGTTTAAATGGTGAATGTGTTGTTACCGAATACGGCCTAGAGGGCAGTGGTGTCTATCAGCATGCGCGCGCTCTGCGCGAAGCTATCGACGAAAAAGGCGAAGCAATCCTTCGTCTTGATCTAATGCCGGACGTATCGCTTGATAAAGTTATAACGCGCTTGTCAAAGCCGCGAGGGTCGAAGAGCTTTTCCACTCATCTGAAGAAAACGGTCTTCCTATCAGGTGTCAAGGCCAATCTGATCCGAGAATGTACACCCGATAGTCTGGATGATGTGGAGAGACTTGCGGGGGCGATCAAAAGCTTACCCATAAAACTGACCAGCGCCCGGCCGATAGAAGAGGCGATTTCCTCATCTGGTGGTATCGCTTTCGAGGCGCTGGATGAAGGGTTTATGCTGACTTCCAAACCAGGAACATTCTGCACTGGGGAGATGCTGAACTGGGAAGCGCCAACGGGTGGCTATTTGTTGAATGCCAGCATGGCTCTTGGTCGTTCATGTGGAGTCGCAGCAGCCAGCTATTTGAAATCCCTATAAAGGTGTGTGATGGCCAAGATACGCATCAACGACAGGATCGAGATAGACGAGTCTGAACTGGAAGAGACCTTCATTCAGGCAGGTGGGCCCGGTGGCCAGAATGTCAACAAACTCGCGACAGCTGTGCAACTTCGTTTTGACGTTGCCGGAACAAAGTCTCTGACGCCTACGACCAAACGACGATTAGCAATACACGCGGGTCGACGGTTGTCCTCTGGTGGAAAATTGACCATCACAGCGCGGGAGCACCGGTCGCAACAACTAAATAGAGAAGCTGCTCGCGCGCGCCTGTTCGACCTTTTGCGACAGGCATCAAAACCAGAGAAGTACCGCGTGAAAACCAAGCCAACACAAGCATCCAAGCGCAAGCGTCTTAATTCCAAGACGAAGCTTGGCGACAAAAAGAAACTTCGCGGTAAGCCGTCTCTGGATTAGACCTAGCCTGCCAGTATTGAAATTCCGGAAAATCTGTACCTTCAGGCGGTTGCCATGTCGCTCACAGACGAAGGGATCAATGGTCTTTCTGCTGGCACACCACATCCGATATCGGCATATTCCATTCGTCGCCAGTTCACGACAAGAGCTGTGTCAGTATTGCTCTCCGCAACACTCGTAGTGCTGTGATGCGAATGAAAACTGAAAAAGAGTTTCGCCTCAACATCCGCTGTTTTCCGCATTGGAAGAGTAATCGTCTCTAACACCGCGCGGCTGCCATTCTCAAATTCACTCTCATAAACCAGATAGCAGCCACACGGGTGGGCCATCATGGTTTTGTGGCCGTCAACCGAGCTGTGGCGTTGATCTGCATGGAGGAGGTCTAGGAAGTTTGTGCCGGTTGGATTGAAACCTAACCGGTCGACTATTGCCTCGCCTGCAATGCGATAGGTGATTTGGTCAGGAGCAACCCATTCAAGCAATGTCACATGCGCCATGATTTTGGCAAGCTGCCGCATGGGAAGGGCATCCTGGCTTGCGGGCACAGCTCCTATTTGTGCAGCCCGATAACACGAAAAAAAGTGAGTGAATCCCTCCCTGTCGTGTGCCGCTGCGGTTAGTTCGTCGAACGTCATATCACCACCTGCTAATCCCGACGCGAAGTCCAGGACACCAAACAGATTTACATTTTCGCTTTTACAAATGATGAAGGAAAGGAGGGGCCTCAACCAGCTGGCTCATGGATTGGTTTGAGTATGGCTGTCGGCGTTTCGGGATGGCCAAAACCTATGTCGACAAGTTCTGTCATAATCTCCGACAGGCCAAGAGCTGTAGCCTCTCCCATTTCGGTAACGCCGGTTACTTCGTGGTGCAGATGGTAAGAAAGGAAGAAAACGGTTTCCCTAGACGCATCTTTGCATAGGGGGAAGGTAACGCTTTCGCTTTTTGCCCGACGACCGGATTGAAACACACTCTCATACACGACATAGGATCCGCATGGGTGGTTGATGATGACGTTGTGCAGCGCTGCGGCTTCATCTCGTTTTTCTTGTGCGATGAGGTCCAGCGTGTTGCGGCCAGCGGGATTAAATCCCAGGCGGTCCGTAATATTCTCACCTGCAATTCGGAAAATTATGGTGTCGTTGTTGACATACTCCGTCATGGTAATGTTTGCGAGCATAGGCGCGAGGGATCGCATGGGCAGAAGATCCCGTCGGCCGATGGAGCAATCCGTTTGCGAAGCACGATAGGCGGAGACAAATGCGCCAACTTTGTCAGGAGCCGAAGACAAGGCGATGAGCTCGTCGAAGGTCATGGCGTGGACCCTTGGTCGGTGCTCTTTTCACCAAGCGGTTGGAAACCATTCCCGTATTTCATCAATCCTTCAAACGAAATGTTCAGGCTCCCCTCCGTCCTTGAGACTGTTCTGCGCCAGAGGGTGCTTTCGGAACACCAAATCCGATATCGACAAAATCCGCGATGATCCATCGGACACCGAGAGCGGTTCGTGCGCCTAAGACGCCGACGTCGGTTGCTTGATGGTGCACATGATAGCCAAAAATGAAAGCGACCCTGCCGCCGGGAGTTTTGCGCATTGGAAGCATGAGGCTTTCGCTTATCATGCGACGCCCAGATTCATATTGATTTTCATAGACAGCATAATGCCCACACCGCTCATCCAACCCGGTTTTGTTAGTGAGTGCTGTTTCGGCGCGCACGGAGGGTGCGATCAGATCAAGAAAGTTCTGGCCGGTGGGGTTGAAACCAAGGCGCGCAACGACCGCCTCGCCGGCAATCCGATAGATGATTGTGTCATCGTCTACACGTTCCATCAGCGTGACGTTGGGCAGAAGAGGAGCCATTGCCCGCATTGGCAACTGATCTTGAGCGGCGACGTCACTGTCGTTCTGTGCCTGCTGATAGGCATCGAAGACGCTTTGCAATGTCTCTGGCGCCAGCGATTGCGCAACTACTTCATCGAACGTCATAACCACACCCTAAACTTTGGTTTCAGACCAAAGGCTTGAGGTCAGGGTGGCATTATCCCTTTTACAAAACATGAAGTGCCGTTGGTCTTGGCGGTCAGGACCCCAGAAAACCCCATTTCTGCTTTAGATTTGTGGCCTTAGCTTGCAGAAATGCGTCGGGAGAGGTAACCAATCTGGAAACTCAGCGGGACAAAAAGATGAGTACCCAACAGACGTACACAGTGGCGGCGATGTACAAGTTCACTTCGCTGCCTGATTTTGAAGCCCTTCAGGCGCCCTTGCAGTCCATTTGCCGGGACCATGGCGTGATGGGCACGATCCTGCTTGCGAAGGAAGGGTTGAACGGAACTATTGCTGGGCCAGAACAGGGCGTCCGAGCAGCAATATCCTATATTCAATCTGACAGCCGTTTTGACGGGATGAGCCTCAAATACTCCTACGCGGAGGAGATGCCTTTCCACCGAATGAAAGTGCGTCTGAAACGGGAAATTGTGACGCTCGGAAAACCCATTGCGGATCCAAACAAGCAGGTCGGCACCTATGTAAAGCCCGAGGACTGGAACGATCTCATATCGGATCCAGACGTCATTCTGGTCGACACCCGCAATGAGTACGAAGTGGCAATTGGCACATTTCAGGGTGCTGAGGACCCAAAGACAGCAAGCTTTAGGGAATTCCCAGACTGGGTAGAAGCGCTGAAAAAGCGGGCGAGCGAAGGCGGAAAACCAAAGGTTGCTATGTTCTGCACGGGGGGCATTCGCTGCGAGAAAGCGAGCTCCTACATGAAGGCCGAAGGTTTTGACGATGTCTACCACCTCGAAGGGGGCATTCTGAAATATCTGGAAAACGTGCCGGAGGAAGAAAGTCTCTGGGTGGGCGAGTGTTTTGTCTTTGATCAGCGCGTGTCCGTTGAGCACGGCCTCAAACCTGGCAGCTATGACATGTGCCACGCCTGCAGGCGCCCGATTTCAGAGGAAGAAAAGGCAGCGCCGGAATATCAGCGTGGCGTGAGCTGCCCGCACTGCTACGATGCGTTGAGCCCAGAACAAAAGGCAAGGTTTGCTTCTCGCCAGAAGCAGATCGATCTAGCCAGGGTGCGCAATGAACAACATTTGGGCGCCAAATACGAAAAACCGGCGCAGCTGACCGAATGACCCATGATCTCCCCACATTGTATTCTTTCAGGCGCTGCCCCTATGCCATGCGGGCCCGTCTGGCATTGGCGGCAAGCGGCCAATCGGTTGCCCTGCGCGAAGTGGTTCTGAGGGACAAACCGCCAGAAATGATTGAAGCGTCCCCCAAGGCGACAGTGCCCGTTCTTTTGCTTGGTGATGGCAGCGTGCTCGAAGAAAGTCTTGATGTGATGAACTGGGCGTTGTCAGAGGCGGACCCGGAAGGGTGGCTGGACGCTGATCGGGCGTTGATCGACAAGCTTGTGGCGCAGAATGATGGTCCCTTTAAACATCATTTGGATCGCTACAAATATGCCAACCGCTACGATGGTGCAGTGGCTGACGACCATAGGGCAGAGGCGTCGAAGATCCTGTCAGATCTGGATACGCGCCTGGCGGAGGATGATTGGTTATGTGGTCCCCGAGCGAGCTTTGCTGACTACGCGATCCTGCCTTTTGTACGACAGTTCGCAAACACCGACCGCGCCTGGTTTGACGCACAAAACTGGCCTCATCTCCGAAGCTGGTTGGAGCGCTTTCTGGCGTCAGACCGATTCAAGGCGGTCATGAAAAAATACCCTCAATGGTCCGCTGGTGATCCAGAGCCGACCTTCCCGGCTGAGTGAGTGAGTCCCGGCAGACACACTCCCAACTATTTGGACTCATTGAGAGAATCGCGAATCATTTCCGCTTGACCAGACGAATCACTCTGTGATTCTCTGACCCTATGGAACGCTTTGGTCTCGTCTCAACTCATGAACCTCTTCGGCTTCGGCTCTTGGTGTTGCCGATCCTGTGTGGGCTGTTGTTGACCTACTTTGTCGTGAACGCAGTGAAGGGGGATCAGGGACTACGTGCCTGGTCTGCTTTGACCATCGAGATTGAGATGCTGCGCGAGAACCTCGACGCTGTAAGCACTGACCGCGTCCGTCTGGAACATCAGGTGGCTCTGCTGCGTCCTGAGAGCCTGGATCCGGACCTGCTTGATGAGCGCGCCCGTGCATATTTGGGTGTCTCCCGACCGGACGAATTGACGATTTATCGTGATCCGAAGTGATTTTGACCGAAAGGTCGAAACTGACTTTCAGTAAATAGCCTGCTTTTGCGCCTGTTTAACCGAAATTCAGTTCATCACGAATTTTTTCATACAAATCAAATATTTAAGCCGTATCGTTCGCATTGGAATTGACGCATTTCTCGTCCAAGACAATCGCGAGGCCCGGATATAAATGTCGACCAAGAAGGTAGCCCCCAAAAAGCCCTCTTCAAGAAAGATGGCGGCAAAGAAGTCAGCAAGTCGAAAGAACGCTCCCCGAAAACAGCCAGAAGTTCCAGCCTTCTCAAGCGACGAAGATCTGGAATCCTACAAGATGATGCTCACCATCCGCCGCTTCGAAGAAAAAGCGGGTCAGATGTATGGCATGGGGCTCATCGGTGGGTTTTGCCATCTCTACATTGGTCAGGAAGCCGTTGTCGTCGGCGTGCAGATGGCGTCGGTTGAAGGCGATCAGATGATCACTGGATATCGGGATCACGGTCATATGCTGGCAATGGGCCTCGACCCTAAAGGGGTGATGGCAGAGCTGACGGGCCGTGAAGGTGGCCTGTCCCGCGGCAAGGGTGGCTCCATGCACATGTTCTCTGCCGAGAAACACTTTTACGGCGGTCACGGCATTGTTGGTGCGCAAGTGTCTTTAGGCACCGGTCTCGCCTTTGCTAATCGATATCAAGACAATGGCAATGTGTCCTTCGTCTATTTTGGCGATGGTGCCGCAAACCAGGGTCAGGTTTATGAAAGCTTCAACATGGCGGAACTCTGGGAGCTGCCGGTCGTCTATGTGATTGAGAACAACCAATATGCGATGGGCACAGCGATCAGCCGCGCATCTGCGCAGACGGACCTCTCCAAGCGCGGCGTCAGTTTTAACATTCCTGGCGAACAGGTAGATGGAATGGACGTGCGCGCGGTGAAAGATGCAGCTGCCCGCGCCGCCGCGTCTTGTCGAGCCGGCAATGGTCCTTTCATCCTCGAGATGAACACCTATCGCTATCGTGGACACTCAATGTCCGATCCAGCGAAATATCGTGCGCGGGAAGAAGTAAACCGCATGCGCGAAGAGCATGACCCGATCGAACAGGTCAAGGCGCGACTTCTGAAATCAAAAAAGGTCGATGAGGCAGGCCTCAAGGAAATCGACGCTGAAGTTCGAGCCATTGTTACTGAGGCCGCCAATTTCGCGCAGGAAAGCCCTGAGCCGGACGCTTCGGAGCTTTGGACAGATATCATTGAGGAGGTGCAGGCATGAGTATCGAGATTTTAATGCCCGCGCTCTCGCCAACCATGGAGGAGGGCACGCTTGCCAAATGGTTGGTGAAAGAAGGAGACGAAGTACGCTCTGGCGATTTGATTGCAGAGATCGAGACTGACAAAGCGACAATGGAGCTTGAGGCGGTTGATGAAGGCCGCATCGGTAAGCTGGTTGTTGCAGAGGGCACGGAAAACGTGCCCGTCAATGATTTGATCGCGGTCCTGTTGCTCGACGGTGAAGACGCCACTGCCATTGACAATGCTCCATCGGCAGCGACGGCGGAAAAGCCGACGGCACCCGCTGCTGAGCAGTTTGCCCAAGCCGCAGTACAGGAGGCCGCACCTGCCTCATTGACCGCTGTAGTTGCACCAGACCCAGAAATTCCGGATGGCACCAACATGCAATCGACGACTGTGCGCGAAGCACTCCGCGATGCCATGGCCGAGGAAATGCGTGCGGACGAGAAAGTTTTCGTCATGGGCGAAGAGGTTGCTGAATATCAGGGCGCCTACAAAGTCACTCAAGGCCTGCTTGAGGAGTTCGGGCCGCGCCGCGTTGTCGATACGCCGATCACCGAGCACGGCTTTGCAGGCCTGGCGTCCGGGGCCGCCATGGCAGGTCTTAGACCCGTCGTCGAGTTTATGACGTTCAACTTCGCCATGCAGGCAATTGACCACATCATCAATTCTGCGGCGAAGACACGCTATATGTCCGGCGGGCAGATGACCTGTCCGATTGTCTTCCGCGGGCCTAATGGTCCGGCTGCCCGTGTTGGGGCGCAGCACAGTCAGGATTATTCGTCATGGTATGCTCAAGTACCAGGCTTGAAAGTTGTCGCACCTTATTCAGCTGCTGATGCGAAAGGCCTTCTGAAGGCCGCAATTCGTGATCCAAACCCTGTCGTCTTTCTGGAAAACGAGATTCTCTACGGCCGTTCCTTTGATGTGCCCGAGACAGATGATTGGGTTGTGCCGATAGGCAAAGCAAAGATCCTTCGCGAGGGAGCCGATGTGACGATCGTCTCCTTCAGCATGGGGCTAACCTATGCGCTCGACGCAGCCGATAAGCTCGCCGAAGAAGGCATTAAGGCAGAAGTGATCGATCTAAGGTCTCTGCGTCCCCTGGACACGGACACGATCATTGCCTCGGTACAGAAGACCAACCGGCTCGTCGTGGTGGAAGAGACCTGGCCGGTCTGCGGGATTGGTTCGGAAATTGTGGCGCAGGTGCAGGAGAAGGCATTTGATTATCTTGATGCGCCGATCCTTCGCATTTCCGGCAAGGATGTTCCGATGCCTTATGCCGCCAACCTGGAAAAACTGGCGCTGCCAAGCGCACCGGAAGTTGTCGCCGCTGTAAACTCAGTCATGTATCGCTAGGGAGGAACGTCATGCCAATACCAATTCTCATGCCCGCTCTCTCCCCCACGATGGAAGAGGGCACATTGGCCAAGTGGCTGGTGAAGGAAGGCGACGAGGTCCGCTCCGGCGACCTGATTGCCGAGATTGAAACCGACAAGGCGACCATGGAAGTGGAAGCAGTTGATGAAGGAACGGTCGGCAAACTTCTGGTGGCCGAAGGCACAGAAGGCGTGCCGGTCAATGAGACCATTGCAGTGATCCTGGAAGAAGGTGAGGACGCAAGTGCTGCTGAGAACCTCGCAGCACCAAAGCCAGCGCCAACCCCCGCAGCACCGGCAGAAACAAGTCCTGCGCCAGACACCAAGCCTGCAAAAGCTGCAGTCGCGCCCACAACTGCGAAAGAAAAACCGGCGGGTGGGCGAGTGTTCGCCAGCCCGTTGGCGAAGCGCATTGCGAAGGACAAAGGCATTGATCTCGCTGCGGTAACAGGAAGTGGCCCACGCGGCCGCATAGTGAAGGCCGATGTGGAAGCGGCGCCAAAAACACCCGCGCGCGGCACTGGCAAAGCACAGACAGCAATGTCATCAATCGATGCACGAGCATTTTACGAAGAGGGGGCCTACGACGAGATCCCGCTTAACTCGATGCGCAAAACAATCGCGCGCCGCCTTACACAGTCAAAACAGGAAATTCCGCATTACTACCTCACCATTGAGTGCGTGCTGGATGAACTGCTGAAAGTCCGCAAACATTTGAACGCTGAAGGCGCCGATGCAGGTGTGAAGCTCTCCGTTAATGACTTCATTGTTCGGGCAGCGGCACTTGCACTCAAAAAGGTGCCAGAGGCCAATGTGAGTTTTGCGGATGATGCGCTGCTCCAGCATCACCACTCGGATGTTGGCATTGCGGTGGCTCTGGAAGGTGGTTTGATCACACCGATCATTCGCCGTGCAGACGAGAAGGGCCTCGCTGAAATTTCTGCCGAAGCAAAAGAGCTTGCAGCCCGTGCGAGAGATAAGAAACTCTCTCCGGCTGAATTCGAAGGCGGCAGTTTCTCTGTGTCGAACCTTGGCATGTTTGGGATCAAAAACTTCACCGCGGTGATCAATCCGCCACAGGCAGCCATTATGGCCGTTGGGGCTGGTGAGCCACGGCCGATCATCGTGGACGGAGAAGTGAAAGCGGCGACCGTGATGACCGTGACGCTTTCGTGTGATCACAGAGCGATTGATGGGGCCTTGGGCGCGCAGCTACTCGCCGCCTTCAAGTCCTACATCGAATACCCACCCTCTATGTTGCTGTGAGGAACGACAATGGCTGAAAAATCATATGATGTTGTTGTTGTCGGCTCAGGGCCTGGGGGCTATGTCGCGGCGATCCGGGCGTCGCAATTGGGGCTGAAGGCAGCTGTGGTGGAGCGATCAGAGATCGGCGGCATCTGCCTTAACTGGGGCTGTATCCCGACAAAGGCATTGCTCAGATCTGCGGAGATCTATCACAACATGGAGCGGGCAGAAGAGTTCGGTCTCAAGGTCGAAGGCCTGTCCTTTGATGGAACAAAAATCGTTGAACGATCCCGCGCTGTTGCAGGCCAGCTTTCGCAAGGCGTTCAGTTTTTACTGAAGAAAAACAAGGTGGATGTCATTGTCGGCAACGGCAGCTTGTCTGCCAAGGGCAAGATCACAGTCGAGTCCGATGGCAAGGTGACAGAGCTGTCCGCCAAGAACATCATTCTTGCGACCGGGGCACGTGCACGGACCTTGCCCGGTCTGGAACCGGATGGTGAAACGATCTGGTCCTATCGCGAAGCCATGGTGCCGAAGTCCATTCCTAAGTCCGTCCTGGTCATTGGCTCGGGCGCCATCGGGATTGAGTTTGCGAGTTTCTACAAAACCTTTGGCGCAGAGGTCACTGTTGTGGAGCTGCTGGATCGTGTTCTTCCTGTAGAAGACGAGGAAATTTCAGCCTTCACAGCCAAGTCGTTCAAGAAGCAGGGCATGAACCTGCTGACCGGGGCTAGGGTCACAGACCTGAAAAAAACCAAATCAGGTGTTACGGCAACCATCGACATTGGCGGAAAGACAGAGACCCTAGAAGCTGAGAAAGTGATTTCCGCTGTCGGGATTACCGGGAACATTGAAGACATTGGCCTGGAAAAAGCGGGCGTGAAAACAGACCGTGGACATGTCACGGTGAACGAATGGTGCGAAACCGGCGTGCCGAACGTCTACGCCATTGGTGATCTGGTCGGGCCCCCTTGGCTGGCCCACAAGGCGAGTCACGAAGGTGTCATGGTCGCGGAGCGAATCGCGGGCGTCAAAGGTGTGCACCCCATGGACACAACCAAAATCCCGGGCTGTACCTATTGTCATCCGCAGGTGGCGAGCGTGGGCTTGACCGAGGCCGCAGCAAAAGAGGCCGGACACCAAGTCAAGGTTGGGCGTTTTCCCTTCATCGGAAACGGTAAAGCCATTGCGCTGGGCGAAGCGGAGGGCCTGATTAAAACGGTTTTTGATGCGAAAACCGGGGAATTGCTGGGCGCCCATATGGTTGGTGCGGAGGTCACGGAGTTGATCCAGGGCTATACGATCGCTCGTCAGCTAGAGACGACCGAAGCAGATTTGATGGCAACGGTGTTCCCTCATCCCACATTGAGTGAGATGATGCATGAATCCGTGCTAGACGCTTTTGGGCGGGCTTTGCACATCTGAACCGTAACAGTACCAGAGAGTCATGACTGCACTTCTGACCGACCCCCAAGTCTGGGCAAGCTTGCTCACGCTCACCTTGCTCGAAGTCGTGCTCGGCATCGACAATCTCATCTTTTTGACGATCCTTGCGTCCCGTGCCCCAGAGCATCAAAGAGATGCGGTTCGCAAATGGGGGTTGGCAGGAGCGCTGCTTACACGGCTTGTCTTGCTATTCTCGATTGCCTGGGTGGCGAGTCTTGTCGAACCGGTCTTCAACGCCTTCGACATGGATTTTTCCTGGCGGGACATGGTGCTCTTCTTCGGTGGCCTGTTTTTGCTCGCCAAAGGCACGACGGAAATCCATCATACTGTCGAAGGAGAAGAGCACGAACCCAGTGCACGCTCGATGGGTTTTGCGATGGCAATTGCTCAGATTGCTGTTTTGGACATCGTGTTCTCTTTGGACAGTGTCATCACTGCGGTTGGTATTGCCGAACACGTTGAGGTGATGGTGGTCGCTATTGTTATCGCCATGGCCGTGATGCTTTTTGCGGCTGGGCCGGTTGGCGGCTTTGTCGAGCGGCATCCAACCGTCAAAATGTTGGCACTAGCCTTCCTGATTTTGGTTGGCGCCTCGCTCATTGCTGATGGTCTCCATTTCCACATTCCACGTGGCTACATCTATTTCGCCATCGCATTCTCAATCTCTGTTGAGGGACTCAATCTTTGGGCGGCCGCGCGAAGAAGACGTAAGCGTGAAGCTGAGGCGACAGCTGCCACTCATTAGGCAAAAGGACGGTTGATGTCGGAAGACCAGGAACAGCCTGTTTCAACAGGACCAAAGAACGCCGTAGTCATCCTGCTAGATAGCCTGAACAGACATATGCTGGGCGCTTATGGCAGCGAGGAATTCCGCACACCCAATCTGGACCGCATTGGTACGCGATCGACCAAATTTATGAACCACTATGTGGGATCGCTTCCTTGTATGCCCGCGCGGCACGACATCCTGTGTGGCGCCTGGGACTTTCTCTGGCGGCCCTGGGGCTCCATCGAGATTTGGGAAGACGCGATCACCTATGAACTCTCAAAGGCGGGCGTCACATCTCAGCTGATTTCAGATCATCCCCATCTCTTTGAAACCGGTGGCGAAAACTATCACGTAGATTTCTCGGCTTGGGACTATCAAAGAGGCCATGAGGGTGACCTCTGGAAGACAAAGCCTGACCCCAGCTGGGCGGGCGCGCCGAATTTTGGCCGGGAGCACATGCCCTATGATGACAGTCGGGGTTATTTCAAGGGCGAAGCAGATTTTCCGGGGCCACGCACCATGCAAGCGGCAGCGTCCTGGCTCGAAGACAATGCCGACCAACATGATCGCTTCTTCTTGTTTGTAGATGAGTTTGACCCGCACGAGCCCTTCGATACGCCTGAGCCCTATGCGTCCATGTATGACCCTGACTGGGACGGCGCCCATATGATCTGGCCGCCTTACATGAAAGGTGCGCTGGAGAAGGGGGTGCTCACAGAACGCCAGGCACAACAGATCAGAGCCTGCTATGGCGCCAAGCTCACCATGATCGACCACTGGCTCGGCAAGGTGCTCGATGTCATGGATGCGAAGGACCTTTGGGACGACACAGTCTTCATCCTCTGCACTGATCACGGTCACTATCTCGGCGAGAAAGATCTATGGGGAAAACCCGGTGTGCCGATCTATCAGACGCTTGGGCATATCCCTCTTATGATTACTGCACCGGGTGTGTCACCCGGAACCTGCGATGCGCTGACAACCAGCGTTGACCTTTTTGCCACCCTGGGGGATCTGTTCGGCATTGAGGACAAGATCCGGCAGCGTACTCATGGGCGCTCGCTCTTGCCACTGCTTGATGGCAGCAAAGAATCTGTTCGCGACTGGCTCCTCGCCGGTGTCTGGGGCAGGGAAGTACATCTGATTGATAGGACCCATAAATATGCGCGGGGCTCGGGTGGGCCAAATCGGCCCATTTCCATGTTCTCAAACCGCTGGTCCACCATGCCAACCCACTTCCTTCGCCGGGAGGATGAGTTGCCTTTGCCGGACGATAGGGCCGCCCTGGATCGAATGCCCGGCAGCAATGTCCCCGTGATCCGTCAGCCCTGGGGCGAGAATGATCGGCTGCCCTATTGGGCTCCGCCAAAACTTGGGCCAAATCTGCTCTTCGATCTGGAGAATGATCCCAGCGAGGAGACCGATCTGTCCGGCACGCCTCTAGCCGGGGAATATGCGGACAAGCTTCACGCGGCCTTGAACGAGGTGGATGCTCCGGATGACCAATTCGTGCGGTTGGGATATGGATGATTTCAACCGCCGATCTTAACTTTTTCGGTCTATACTCCCATATAGAGACTTCGAGACTTGAGCAGATAGAAACGCATGGTAACGGTCCTAAAAACAGTCGGCGGCGATCAGAAGCGGCCCAAAGAGCGAGCGAGACATCCGGAAAAAGCGCACCGGCCGGACACGCCTGTGCTGCGCAAGCCGGATTGGATCCGCGTGAAAGCGCCCGGGTCTGCAGTCTACTCAGAGACTAAAAAAATCGTTCGTGAGAATGGGCTCGTCACTGTGTGTGAAGAAGCCGGTTGTCCTAATATCGGCGAATGCTGGACTGAGAAGCACGCCACCATGATGATTATGGGTGGTACCTGTACCCGGGCCTGCGCTTTCTGCAATGTGAGCACCGGACTGCCGGACGCCCTTGATCCGCAAGAGCCAGAAAATGTCGCAAACGCAGTCGAGAAGCTTGGCCTGCGTCATGTAGTGATTACATCCGTCGACCGGGATGACCTGGATGATGGCGGCGCAGAACATTTCGCGCAGACCATTCGTGCCATTCGCAAGCGCACACCAGAAACAACCATTGAAATTCTGACGCCTGACTTCCTGCGGAAGGACGGGGCGCTTGAGGTTGTCGTCGAAGCGCGGCCTGATGTGTTCAACCACAATCTGGAGACCGTGCCACGGCTCTATCTGTCGATCCGGCCGGGCGCGCGATATTTCCATTCCATCCGATTGCTGCAACGGGTAAAGGAACTGGACCCCACCATCTTCACAAAATCTGGCGTCATGGTCGGGCTGGGTGAAACCCGCGAAGAACTGATGCAGGTGATGGACGATATGCGGTCCGCCGATATCGATTTTCTGACCGTGGGGCAATATTTACAGCCAACACGCAAACACGCGGCGGTTGATCGGTTCGTCACGCCTGAGGAGTTTCAAGGCTATGAAACAACCGCGCGGTCCAAAGGCTTTTTGATGGTGTCAGCGACACCGTTGACGCGCTCGTCCTATCACGCTGATGCAGATTTCGCGGCATTGCGTGCCGCACGCGACGCGCAACTTTCAAAAAGCTGACTCCTTGCCCGCCCACAAAGAACGCCGTCTCGTCGCGCATCCACCCCAGAAGCTCTATGACCTTGTCTCGGATATTGAAAGTTATCCGCAGTTTTTGCCGTGGGTAACCGGCGTGCGCGTGCGCAGTCGGGGAACCGCGGGAGACAATCAGGTCATCGTCGCGGATGTCCTGATTTCCTACAAAATGTTCCGCGAGACGTTTCGAAGCAGCGTAACGCTAAATCCGGAGCATCGAACAATTGACGTGGAATATGTCAACGGCCCCTTCAAGCACCTCGACAATCATTGGCGCTTTGAACCGACAGCTGAAGGAACCGAGGTCGACTTCGCGGTCGATTTTGAGTTTCGAAGCCGCATGATGGAGCGAATGATCACCGGCATGTTTGACAAAGCCGTGCACAAGATTGTCACGGCATTTTTTGATCGCGCCGATGAGCTCTACGGGGATCCAGAGGGGTAATCCTCAGCGGTAATCCTCAGCGGTAATCCTCAGCGGTCAATCTGTCGACGAATGAGCTCCAGAGCAGCCTGCACGGCCTGTATCCGCACTTCATCCCGTCCCACATTTCCGAACCGGTAAACCTCGTGAATAATGCTGTAGCGCAAGCGGGCGGCGGCCATATGAACAAGACCTACGGGCTTTAATGCAGTGCCGCCGCCAGGGCCGGCAATGCCTGTGATGGAGACGCTGACATGGCCGCGAGAATCTTCCAGGGCACCCTCAGCCATCGCCCGCGCAACCGGTTCGCTGACTGCACCATGGTCGGCGATCATGTCGCCTGGCACACCCAGCATGTCCCGTTTGGCTTCATTGGAATAGGTTACAAAGCCTCGTTCCACGACGGCGGACGACCCCGCAACTTCCGTGAGGCAGCTTGCGACCAGGCCACCGGTGCAGCTTTCAGCGGTGACAATCTTCAAGGATTTTTCGCTGGCATCTGCCAGCACGAGTTCCGCGAGTTGGAGAATGGGGCGAGGAAACAATGACATTCAAAAATCTCCAACGACGAAAACGATCAAAGAAACGGTAAGGGCAGCAAAGATGCCCGCTGCCACGTCATCCAGCATGATACCCCAACCACCCGAAACGCGCTTGTCGATCCAGCTGATCGGCCAGGGCTTCAGCACATCAAAAAGGCGAAAAAGGACAAAGGCAACAAGCCAGCCCATAAGGGAATAGGGCGCAACGGCGAGAACAATCCACTGGCCGACCACTTCGTCGACGACGATCTCTCCTGCGTCATGGGTACCCAGAGTTTTGCTGTGTAGGCCCGACGCCCAGACACCGATTGGCAATAGGACAACACTTGCGGCGAGAAGGAAAAAAGGGTTTGGAAAGAAACCTAGAATCCCCCATGCGAAAGGGAGGGCCGCGAGCGAACCCCAGGTGCCTGGAGCTTTGGGCAGGTAGCCAGATCCAAACCATGTTGCAATCAGCTCTGCAAGTCGGGTCATTCCGCGCCCGCCGATCTAGGGACCGTTACTGTGACAAGGGCTTGCGCGGCAATGCCCTCACCACGGCCTGTGAAACCAAGGCCTTCCGTTGTTGTAGCTTTAACGCTCACCCTATCTGACGAGATGCTGACAATTTCTGCGATTGCGGTACGCATAGCCTCTCTATGAGGACCGATCTTCGGCGCTTCGCAAATGAGCGTGACATCCACATTTGAAATTCGACCATTTTGGTCGGCCAACAACGTGGCTGCATGCTCGAGGAAAACCCTCGAGGGCGCTCCCTTCCACTGTGGATCTGAGGGCGGAAAGTGATCGCCAATGTCGCCGGCGCCGATCGCACCGAGCAAAGCGTCAGTGATCGCATGCAGTCCAACGTCGGCATCGGAATGTCCCAAGAGGCTGTGTGTATGAGGGATGGACACACCACACAAAGTGATGTGGTCGCCATCGGTGAAACGATGCACGTCATATCCGGACCCTGACCGTGTCTCGTTAGAGGCGTTCAAGAAACGCTCCGCTCTGTCGAAATCTTCCGGCGTTGTCACTTTGAAATTATCCTCCGATCCGTCCACGAGCTGAGTTTGAATACCCGCTCTCAATGCAAGCGCGACATCATCTGTAAAATCCTCGGATTGATGGGTCCGGTGCGCATCCAGAATGGCTTGGTATGCAAAGCCCTGAGGGGTCTGCGCTCGGACAAGCTTGGATCGGTCAACCGTCTCGCCAGCACCACCGTCCACCTGCTCGCGAAGAGTGTCTGTCACTACCAGGCTAGGTAGTACACCTTCATGATGCATGAGACCCGCGACGACGCGGCCAATCATTTCTGGTGTCGCAAAGGGGCGGGCGCCATCGTGGATCAGTACATGGCTAGGGTCGATGTCAGCTAACGCTTCCAGTCCGGCAAGCACCGACGCTTGCCGTGTTGTGCTTCCTGCAACGGGCGGCAGCAGCCTCGGCAGGTCACCCGTGCATCTTTCGTAATGCGGCTGATCGTCGGGATGGATGACCGTAAGGACGCTCTCAATGTCTGGATGGCCACTAAAAGCGCCGAGCGTGCGCGCAAGGATGGGCACACCGCCCACAGGGCGGTATTGCTTGGGCAAGCCTTCTCCTGCTCTGGTCCCACGACCGGCGGCGACAATAAGGGCGACTACACGCATATTCTTCGTTTCGCACCTAACTGCTGGCTTGGCAAGTACGGGATTTCCCTTGTTTTTTCGGGTTTTTGCGACTTAGACATTGCGCTTCAGGGGTGGAATAGGTACTAATTGCTCAAGAAATAAGCAACATGAGATATGCCTAATTAATGACCATTTCTGTTGGGACGCATACTTATCCAAGTCGGGTCTTTCTGGCTCCCATGTCCGGCGTAACGGATCTGCCCTACCGTGTGGCTGTCTCGAAGACGTCATCGGCGGTTCTCGTTTCTGAAATGGTTGCGAGTGAGGAGCTGGCACGTGCCAGGCCTGATGTCGTGCGCCGTGCGGCGGGAAGCGGGGTACTTGATCCGCTGGTGATCCAGCTCGCAGGGCGTGAACCTCATTGGATGGCCGAGGGGGCCAAGCTTGCGGAGAAGGCAGGGGCCGATGTCATTGATATCAATATGGGCTGTCCCGCACGCCAGGTGACCTCTGGATTGTCGGGCTCTGCACTGATGCGGGATCTCGACCATGCGCTGACGCTTATAGAAGCGACTGTTGAAGCAACAGCACTTCCGGTCACTCTCAAAATGCGTCTTGGCTGGGATCACAATTCACTTAATGCGGCTGAACTTGCCTCGCGAGCAGAAGCTGCGGGCATCAAACTTGTGACGGTTCATGGGCGCACACGGTGTCAGTTTTACAAAGGACAGGCCGACTGGGGGGCAATTCGCCCGGTTGTAGAGGCTGTCGATATCCCCGTGATCGCTAATGGTGATGTCCTCTCAATTGAGGATGCAAAAGCCTGTCTGAAAGCATCTGGGGCTGATGGTGTCATGGTTGGTCGCGGCGCCAATGGCCGACCATGGCTCCTTCGGCAGATTGACGACATATTGTCGAACCGTGACGTGACGCAAGCGCCTGATGCTGAAAGTAGGTGGGAGATTGTCAGGTCTCACTACATGGATGCGTTGGCGCTTTATGGCGAACGGCTGGGAAGTCGCATCATTCGAAAACACCTTGGCTGGTACCTGGATGCAGCTGCTGCGGATTGGCAATGCAACGTGACCTCACTTAAAGCCCAAATTCTCCCAAGCGACGACCCGACCTTTGTCTTGAAGGGTCTTGAAGGGTTTTTCACGCATGAAGCCGAAAGGACAGCGGCATGAGTGTTCATGAATTGAACGCAAATGGCGGCGGTGTTTCGCCGGACGCTGCTCAATTGCTGAATGCGATGCCGCATCCCGTGATTTCAGTTGGTGACAATCTGCAGGCCAATTTCGTCAATGACGCGGCTGAGCAGTTTTTTGATGCAAGTCGCGCAGTGCTCACCCGATATCCGCTGTCCGAATTTGTTTCTTTTGGAAGCCCTCTGCTGTCCTTGATTGGCCAGGTCATGGAGAACAGAGCGTCTGTCAACGAGTATGGAGTGGAGCTTGCCTCCCCCCGCTTTGGTGAGCGGGCCGTCGACATTCAGGTGTCGCCGATCGTTGATGCGCCGGGGACAGTGCTGGTCATTCTGCAAGAACGCACCATGGCTCACAAGATGGACCGCCAACTGACGCACCGAGGGGCTGCGCGGTCAGTTGTCGGCATGGCCGGTGTCCTGGCTCATGAAATTAAGAACCCACTCTCCGGCATTCGTGGCGCTGCACAATTGCTCGAACAAGCGGCTAGTGAAGATGATCGTGCGCTGACGCGCCTGATATGTGACGAAACGGATCGTATCTGCGGATTGGTCGACCGGATGGAGGTCTTTTCTGACGAAAGGCCGATACCGCGCCTACCCACAAACATTCATGTTGTCTTGGGCCGGGTAAAACAGCTGGCTGCTAATGGTTTTGCGAGTTCCATCAAGATCACCGAAGAATATGATCCATCGCTGCCACCGGTTCCAGGAGATCAGGATCAGCTTATCCAGGTGTTCTTAAACCTGGTGAAGAACGCTGCTGAGGCGATTGATAAACCAGAGGGCGAGATTACGCTAACGACGGCGTTCCGCCCGGGAGTGCGTCTCTCTGTTCCTGGCAGTCAGGAGCGCGTCGGTCTGCCGATTGAGATCTGCATTATTGATAACGGGCCTGGTGTTCCTGACGATTTATTGCCCTACCTGTTCGATCCTTTCGTCACCACGAAAGCGTCGGGCACGGGACTGGGGCTGGCGCTCGTTGCAAAAATTATCGGGGATCATGGCGGTATCATTGAATGCGACAGCCAACCAAGGCGTACCATTTTTCGTGTGCTGCTGCCGATGCATTCGGCAGATGATGCAACCCAACTAAGGGACAACTAGCCTATGCCGTCTGGAACAATTCTTATTGCAGATGATGACGCAGCTATCCGAACTGTCTTAAGCCAGGCCCTTGGGCGGGTGGGGTATGACGTGCGGACCACGTCCAACGCAGCGACACTTTGGCGCTGGGCAAACCAGGGAGATGGTGACCTTGTCTTTACCGACGTTGTCATGCCAGACGAAAACGGATTTGATCTGTTGCCGCGGATCAAGAAGGTGCGCCCCGAGCTGCCCGTCATTGTAATGAGCGCGCAGAATACGCTGATGACGGCGATCACCGCTGCTGAGCGTGGAGCATACGAATATCTTCCAAAACCCTTCGACCTGAACGAAGTGGTGGCCGTCGCAGAACGAGCCTTGTCGACACCGGGTGTGAGCGCTGTGCCGACTGCCCAGCCGGATGACGAAGACAAAATCCCACTAATAGGCCGGTCGCCTGCCATGCAGGAAATCTACCGAGTGCTTGCGCGCCTAATGCAGACTGATCTCTCCGTGATGGTCTCGGGCGAAAGTGGAACGGGCAAGGAGCTGGTGGCGAAGGCGCTGCATGACTATGGAAAACGCCGACACGGACCATTTGTTGCCATCAACATGGCGGCAATTCCCCGTGAGTTGATCGAAAGCGAGCTCTTTGGTCATGAGAAAGGGGCTTTTACCGGCGCCAGCCAGAGAAGCACAGGGCGTTTCCAGCAAGCAGAAGGCGGCACGCTCTTCCTCGATGAAATTGGTGACATGCCGATGGAAGCCCAAACCCGACTGTTACGTGTGCTTCAAGAAGGTGAGTACACGACAGTTGGTGGCAGAACACCCATCAAAACCGATGTTCGTATAGTTGCCGCGACCAACCGCGATTTGAGGCAACTCATTAATCAAGGACTGTTTCGAGAAGATCTGTTTTATCGGTTGAACGTCGTTCCCATCAGGCTCCCACCATTGCGCGAGCGTACCGAAGATATCCCTGACCTTGTGAGGCACTTCCTGACCTTGGCGCAGGAAGAGGGATTGCCACCCAAGACGGTTGATACCGACGGCATGGATTTTTTGAAGCGCTATCGCTGGCCCGGAAATGTACGCGAACTTGAAAACCTCGTTCGCCGTCTGGCGGCTCTATACACAGAAGACACGATTGGTCTGTCTGTGCTGCAGACAGAGTTGACCGAACCCGCTTTCGGTCCCGTGTCCGAACCCGCGGCGGTAGACGAAGGCTTGATGGAAATGGTGGAGCGAGCGCTCAGTCGTGAGTTCGCGTCGCATGGTGACCAGCTTCCACCAGAAGGGCTGTATGAGAGAGTTCTCAAGGATATCGAGAAACCGCTGTTCACGATCAGTCTGGCGGCGACCCGGGGTAACCAGATTAAGGCGGCTCAGCTTCTCGGCATTAATCGCAACACACTTCGCAAGAAAATACGTGAACTGGATGTCCAGGTCGTACGAATGCCCCGTTAACCTCCATCGCAACCAGTTCTGCGAACTGATGTAATCCTGCAACATTGTTGTTGAAAGAGCGCGCAACAAGCGCCAGAATGCGCCGGTCGTCGGTGGTCCGTGACCTTCGCGACACAGGTTCTGACCCTGCTAGGGGTAGGACGGCAACAGTTCAGAATGGTTCGAAGCCTCTATGGCGACAATCGACTACATGACGGCTTGGTCCAGCTGGGTGCGGAAGTCCGATCTGGGCAGACGCTTTCGCCTGGGCACTACTTTGCCGATCGGCCTTGTTGTCGTGGCGGTTTTCCTGGGCACCTTCACCTATATGACCTTGACGGGGCTCACGCCGTTTGCGCCGACAACAAAAGGTGTGGTAACGGCGCTCTTGCTTGCCAATTTCCTCGTTGCGCTTGTGCTTGCGGGGCTCATCGGGTGGCGGGTCATCCGCCTGGTTATGGAGCGTCAGAGTGGCATCGCAGGGGCGAAACTACACGCTCGTCTGGTGATGATGTTTTCTCTCATCGCTATTTTGCCGGCAATTACGGTCGCGGTCTTCGCCGTCGTTACGCTGGACAGGGGGCTGGATACCTGGTTCAGCGAACGCACCCGCGCCATCATCGATAATGCCCTGCAAGTTGCGGAAGCCTATCTTGACGAACACCATCAGGTTTTGCGGCTGGATGTGTTGGCAATGGCAAACGACCTTAACCGGGCCGCACCATATCTCACCTCAAACTATCAACGTGGACAGCAGCTCCTGGCGACCCAGGCCGCACTTCGGTCTCTCCCCGCAGCCTACCTGGTTGATCGCGAAGGCAAAACGGTGCTGCGCGCGACTGCTGCCGTGGCGCCATCTATGGGTGTTCCCGGCGCAGATCAGTTTGATAAGGCCGATGAGGGACTGGTCGTGCTCTACACGGCGAACGATGGCGATCAAATTCGAGCGCTCGTAAAGCTTCCGGCATTTGACAACACCTATCTCTACGTTGCTCGGTTTGTTGATGCGCGCGTCCTCGATCACCTTGCACTCACACAAGCGGCAGTGACTGAATATGAAACGCTCGAAGGTGGGCTGAGTTCGGTTCAGGTAACCTTCGCTCTTATTTATGTGACCTTGGCACTCGTTGTCTTGCTTGCGGCCATTTGGTTGGGCCTATGGGCTGCAAACCGTATCGTCTCGCCGATCGGAAGCCTCGTGAGCGCTGCCGAACGCGTCAGTGGTGGCGACCTTTCAACACGGGTTGATATTGGCAACAATGATGATGAGATTGAAACGCTTGGCCGGGCGTTCAATCGCATGACCAGCCAAATTGAAAATCAACAAAATGAGCTGGTGACAGCCAACTATGAGCTTGATGATCGTCGCCGCTTTACTGAAGCGGTGCTCGCGGGTGTTAGCGCTGGTGTAGTCGGCCTTGACGCTGACATGCGGATCAATCATGCGAACCGTGCTGCTCGAGACTTTTTAGGCTTCGATGAAGCATCGCTTGATGGCCACCTTCTGTCAGAGGCTGCACCTGAGTTGTCCTCTGTCGTTCTGGCTGCGATGGGCCAGGTGCGGGGGTCTGCGAGGGACCAGGTGGTCTTGCTTCGGTCCGGAAGAGAGAGAACGCTTAATGTCCGTGTTACAGGCGAGAAATCTGGAGGCGACCTTCAGGGATATGTTCTTACCTTCGATGACATTACGGAACTCGTTGCCGCTCAGCGCAATGCCGCCTGGTCAGACGTTGCGCGGCGCATCGCTCATGAAATTAAGAACCCGTTGACACCGATTCAGCTGTCAGCTGAGCGTCTCCGTCGGAAATATGCAGACGAAGTAGCAAACGACCCTGAAGTGTTTCAGCAATGTACAGATACGATCATTCGTCAGGTGGGCGATATTGGACGAATGGTTGATGAGTTTTCCTCCTTTGCACGGATGCCCGAGGCAGTGATGAAAGACGCTGACCTTGGCGAAATTGTTCGCCAAGCTGTCTTTCTACAGCGCGTGGCGCATCCCGAAATCGAGTATGATCTCTCTTTGCAAGACGCGCCGATTAGGTTTCAAGGCGACGCGCGACTGATTAGCCAGGCCCTTACCAATATCTTGAAGAACGCAGCAGAAGCGGTCGAGGGCAAAGAGGAAAAGGCGGCGGACGGCGCCGATAAAATTGAAACCCGCGTAACATCTGATGGGCGCGACATTGAGATATTGGTAACTGACACTGGCAAGGGCCTCCCGAACACCGGCCGGATGCGCCTGACGGAGCCCTACATGACGACGCGCACAAAAGGGACGGGGCTAGGATTGGCGATCGTCAAAAAAATCATGGAAGACCATGGCGGGACTCTCGACCTTTTGGACGCACCGAAAGAAGAGGGGTGGGCGAGCGGTGCGAGAGTGGTGCTTCGGTTCCCCTGTATCAATCACCAGTCAGATGATGCGACCGACGATGAGAACAAAGAGTCCGTTAAAGTGGACCAACTGAGTTTAGTAGAAACAGGTAGAGGCGGCTGATGGCTTCCGAAATACTAATTGTTGACGATGAAGCGGATATTCGCGAACTGATCTCAGGCATCTTGTCTGACGAAGGGTATGATACGCGTGTGGCCGCAGACAGTGATGGTGTATTGCAGGCGTTGGAACAACGCATGCCGAGCCTTGTGGTGCTTGATATTTGGCTGCAGGGAAGTCGTCTGGATGGGCTCGAAGTGCTGGATGTGATCTCAGAGAGATATCCAGACCTGCCTGTCGTAATCATCAGTGGTCATGGGAACATTGAGACCGCAGTCTCAGCAATAAAAAAGGGCGCTTATGACTTTGTCGAAAAGCCCTTCAAGGCTGATCGGTTGATCCTGATTATCAGGCGGGCGATTGAAGCGGATCGTCTTCGCAAAGAGAATGCAGAATTGCGCGTAAAGGTCGGCCAGGAAACGACTTTGATAGGCGCATCTCCAAATATGAATATCGTCCGGCAAACCGTTGAGAAGGTAGCCCCAACAGGAAGCCGTGTCTTGATCTGTGGCCCCTCTGGATGTGGGAAAGAGGTAGTCGCTCGTTTGCTTCATGCATCATCCAGACGCGCAAACAGCCCCTTTCTTGCGATCAATGCAGCAACGATGGCCCCGGACCGGATGGAGGTCGAACTCTTTGGTACAGAAGAGGGAACAGATGGACCGCGCAAGGTCGGCGTATTTGAACAGGCTCACGGTGGAACGCTCTTCCTAGATGAGGTCGCGGATATGCCGTTAGAAACTCAAAGCAAAATTTTGCGCGTTCTCGTTGAACAGACTTTTGTACGTGTCGGCGGCAACAACAAAGTAAAAGTTGATGTACGCGTCGTCTCGTCATCAAGCAAAGATCTTCGTGAAGAAATTTCAGCGGGACGGTTTCGCGAAGATCTCTTCCACCGTCTGAATGTTGTGCCGATAAATGTGCCCTCGCTGGAGCAGCGTAGAGATGATATTCCGCTGCTCGTGGAACACTTTGTCGCGCAGATTTCCAGGTCTTCTGGTCTGCCGCCACGTCGTGTAAGCGAAGATGCCATGGCCGCCCTGCAGTCTTACTCCTGGCCGGGGAATGTGCGTCAGCTTAGGAACAATATTGAGCGTTTGATGATACTGACATCGTCGGAACCGAATGCGATGATCACCGCCGATAAGCTGCCAACGGATGAAAGCACCATGCCGTCCAATGGTATGAACGGATCAGGCGGGGAGCACATTATGTCGATGCCTCTGCGTGAAGCGCGCGAGACTTTTGAGCGGGACTATTTGATTGCGCAGATTGGTCGCTTTGGGGGAAATATCTCCAGAACGGCTGCCTTTATTGGAATGGAGCGATCTGCCCTTCACCGAAAACTGAAGTCTCTTGGTGTCAACACCTCCGACCGCGCGTCACTACAGGTCTAGAAATGTGGACCCTAATGAACCGATACCCCACAACATGTTCAAGAAAGAACAGATGATATGAAAGTCATCGTATGCGGCGCTGGGCAGGTAGGCTTTGGTATCGCCCGACAATTGGCTGCTGAAAACAATGACGTAACGGTCGTCGATCAATCGGCAGAATTGGTGCAACGAGTGTCCGATATCCTGGATGTCCGGGCAATTGTGGGGCATGGCGCCCATCCAGATGTTCTTGAACGCGCCGGGGCCCCGGACGCAGACATGCTGATTGCTGTGACCTTCCATGATGAAGTCAACATGGTTGCCTGCCAACTCGCGCATTCGGTCTTCAATGTGCCGACCAAAATCGCGAGGATTAGAGCGCAGAGCTATCTGCAGGCGGGATTCCAAGACCTTTTCGCCCGTGATCACATGCCGATCGATGTCATTATCTCACCAGAATTGGAAGTTGGACGTACAGTGCTACGTAGATTGGCTGTTCCAGGTGCGTTTGATATTCTCGAATTCGCCGACGGCGCTGTGAATGTTGTGGGTGTCGCTTTGGATGAAGATTGTCCCATCGTGAACACGCCATTAAGACAGCTCACCGAGTTGTTCCCGGACCTGAAAGCCCGGGTTGTTGGAATTGTCCGCAACGGAAATCTTTTTGTTCCACACTCAGAAGATCAGATGATTGTGGGCGATCAGGTTTACTTCGCTGCTGACAAGTCAGAAGTCCGCCGCACGCTGTCCATTTTCGGCCACGAAGAACAAGAGGCGCGGAAGGTTCTGATCGTTGGTGCTGGCAATATCGGGCTCTACGTGGCTCAAGAATTGGAGAAGCAGCACAGCGGTGTCCGTGTAAAAGTGCTCGAACGGGATAGGGATCGCGCCATATTTGCGGCTGACAGGCTACAGCGCGCCATTGTCCTAAACGGCGATGGGCTCGATCCAGAACTTCTGCGCGAAGCGGGAGTCCAGGAGACTGAGACCATTGTGACGCTCACCAATGACGATCAGGTCAATCTGCTGACCTGTGTGCTGGCAAAGAGAGAAGGGGCGAGCCGCGCCCTCAGTCTCATTAACAACCAGACCTATTCGCCGCTTATGCAATCCCTTGGGATTGATGCATTTTTGAACCCGCGGTCGACAACCGTTAGCCACGTGTTGCGTCATGTAAGGCGTGGGCGTATCCGAGGGCTCCAGGCGGTGCAAGATGGCGCCGCTGAGGTGATTGAGGCGGAAGCATTGGAGACCTCTCCCTTGGTTGGGCAGCCGTTGAGGGAAGTGGAATTGCCTGATGGTCTCATCGTTGGTGCAATCGCAAGAAAAGGTGAGGTCATTACGCCGAGCGGTTCTACCGAGATTCAATCTGGCGATAAGGTGGTTATGTTTGCTCAACGCGATCAGGTCGCGACTGTCGAACAAATGTTCCGTGTCAGTCTTGAATTTTTCTGATCACGTCGATGTGGGCTGAACCATGAGTTACAGCACTGTCCTGCATGCCCTCGGTTGGCTTCTCTTGCTATTAGCGGGAGCAATTCTGCTGCCATGGGCAACGGCCCTGTACAATGCTGAGAGCCAGTCGGTCATTGCATTTTCGCTGTCTCTTCTTTTTGTCGGATTTTCCGGCGGTGCCCTCATCATGGCTTTTCGTGACGTAAAGCAGCGCCCCTCCAAGTACGATCTGTTGACCCTTGTTGTCGTGGGCTGGCTCGCGATCCCCCTATTTGCCGCCATACCGTTCTACGTCTCTGGATTCCTGGGAAATCTGACAGATGCCTATTTCGAAGCCATTTCTGGCTTCACCACAACAGGCGCGTCAGTCATTCCGACATTAGATGATGTTGATAGAGCCATCATCATGTGGCGCGCGGTCCTTCAATGGTTTGGGGGGTGGGCGAGCATCGTCATGGGCGCCGCAGTATTGGCGCCGCTTGGTGTCGGTGGCATGGAACTGCGCGTGTCGCCTTTGACCCGGGCCGACAAATCCCGCGCACTGGACAGGTTTCGCGGCACAGCCGAAGCTGTTGGCGGCATCTATGCGGTGTTTACAGCCGCAGCATTCCTGTCAATCTGGGCCGGTGGGGTTCCGCCTTTCGAAGCATTTTGTCTAGCCTTGTCCACCATTTCGACAGGCGGTTTCATGCCATCGGACACCCCACTTTCGGAGTTCAGAGCTCCATGGGCGATGGCATTTCTCTTTGTGTTCATGGGATTAGGTGCCATCAATTTTGCGACCCACCGTGCAGGGTTTCGTGGAAGGGGGGCGGAATACCGAGAAGATCCTGAGCTTGTCTATCTTGGAGCTGCTGTATTGGCCGCAGGCGTATTGTTTGCCTTTCTGGCGCTCGGGGAGACGGGAGATGTGGTCGCTGCGCTGGGTAACGGATTGTTCCTGGCAATGAGCCTGATTTCTGGAACAGCCTATATGTCACCAGATCCATCACTAAATTCGGGTTTATCGAGTGTATTTGTGATCGGCTTGATCCTCGTGGGCGGCGCGACACTTTCCACCGCAGGTGGGATTAAGTTGATGCGCATCGCGCTTTTGGTGAAGCAAAGCTCTCGAGAACTAAAGCGGCTAACACATCCCCATGGCATTATTCGCACCCATTTCGGACGCCGGTCTATCACCATTCAGATCATGAAGTCTGTGTGGAGCTTTTTCGTTCTGTTCCTGGTGGTCTATGCAATTTTGGCGGCGCTCTTGGCAGCTACGGGTCTGGGGTTCGAAGCAGCACTTGTCGCTGCCGCATCGGCGCTCGGAAATGCGGGGCCGGCATACGATCTTGTAAGAGCCTCCATGCTGGGCGAAAGCCCGTCCTATCCGGAAATGGCAGAGATCACAAAATGGATACTGGTCGTTGGGATGGTCCTGGGTCGGCTGGAGCTGCTCGCTCTTGTCGCGCTGTTCAGCCGCGAACAATGGCAAAGCTGAGAAAGGAAACGATGACGTGACCCGGATCGCTTATGTGAATGGCCGTTATGTGCCCCACGGCCATGCCGCGATACATATTGAAGACCGGGGGTTCCAGTTTGCGGACAGCGTGTATGAGGTCTGTGCTGTTGAGAGCGGACACTTGATCGACGAGCGATGGCACTTTGAACGGCTTCAGCGATCACTCAATCAATTGGAGATCAAGGTCCCGGTGACGTCGGATGTGTTGGCCGTAATCTACCGCGAGGTCCTTCGACGAAATCGCCTTCGTACAGCTATCGTCTACTGCCAGGTGACCCGTGGTGTCGCTCGTCGTGATCATGCGTTTCCGATGGAACAGGTGCCCGCAACGCTCGTCGTCACGGCAAAGCCGATTGATGAGAAAGCACTCGCCAGACGCCGCGCCGAGGGCGTTGCCGTCGTCACCCGTCCAGATGAGCGTTGGGCTCGGTGTGATATCAAGTCGACGGGATTGCTGGCGAATGTGCTGGCGAAACAAAGTGCTAGAAATGCTGGATCCTATGAAGCCTGGCTTGTGGATGGCGAAGACAACATCACCGAGGGAACATCGACGAATGCCTGGATCGTTACTGATGGCGGGGCCCTCGTCACGCGCCAGTTGGACACTCATATTCTAGGGGGCGTTACGCGCCTGGCACTTCTGGAATGTGCTGAAAGCCTCGGGGTCTCTCTTGAAGAGCGTGCTTTCTCAAGGACGGAGGCTCTGGCCGCCGCTGAGGCCTTCTCGTCAGCTTCGACGGTGGGGGCTTTACCAGTCATCTCGATTGATCAGAATCAGATATCGAATGGCAGACCGGGACCAATGACACAAAAACTGAATGGTCTTTATCAAGAGAGGGCAGGAAAGTCGCCTTAACTTAAGGGATTTCGAACTTTAGGCTGGTTGGGTACTGACCAGGTGTCGATTTGGCCTATATGATAATGCAGGGCCAGGTCGGGGTTGGAGTGATCACGGCGGGATGGCGGCCCTCTCCCGCTAAATCAGGAGGAAGGCAGCGTTGATGTGGAAATGACGCCGCCTTGCAATATAAGGTTCGAGCAGTGTTCATCTCATGCCAAAGAAGGAAAATTCGGCAAAAGATGATATCGGCGGGGCCTGGAATGGAAAAAAATGTCGGATAAACCGCAAAATCTCCAAGATACGTTTCTCAACACCGTCCGAAAAAACAAGACGACGCTCACAATCTTTCTCGTGAACGGCGTTAAGCTTCAGGGTGTGATAACCTGGTTTGATAATTTCTGCGTATTGCTGCGTCGGGATGGGCACTCCCAACTCGTTTACAAGCATGCAATATCAACGATTATGCCAGGACAACCTGTCTCCCTGTTCGAGGGGGAAGAAGAGGAAAGTTGAGGTCGCTTGACGACTGACCATCCAAAGTGGGGTGACGTGAACGGAACCGGGAGTGAAAAACACTCTCGAGCCGCTTTTCAGGTCGACGACCAGCCGGTAACCAAAGCTCTTGTTTTACTTCCGTGGCTAAAGCGGGGAGCAGATCAGCGCCGCTCCGCCGCCGAACGGCTTGAAGAAGCTGTCGGGCTGGCTGCGGCAATACACTTGGATATCCAATCTGCAGATATCATCCCACTCGTTGCGATTAAACCGGCAACCCTTTTAGGGAGCGGGAAGGTTGAAGAACTCGGCGAGAAAATCAAGAAACAGCATGTCGATCTTGTAATCGTTGACGGTCAACTCTCGCCGGTGCAACAGCGAAATCTGGAGCGGGCCTGGAAGGTCAAGGTGCTCGACCGGACAGGGTTGATCCTGGAGATTTTCGGCGAACGCGCCAGGACCCGAGAAGGACGTCTGCAGGTTGAACTCGCCCATCTGACCTATCAAAAAAGCCGCCTGGTGCGATCCTGGACTCACTTGGAACGCCAGCGTGGCGGCGTGGGGTTTCTGGGCGGACCTGGTGAGACTCAGATTGAAGCGGACAGGCGGGCGTTACAGGACAAGATCAATCGTCTTGAACGAGATATTGGCAAGGTCAAGAAAACCCGTGAGCTGCACCGTAAGACGAGAAGGTCAGCGCCATATCCGGTTGTTGCTCTAGTGGGCTACACCAATGCGGGCAAATCAACTCTGTTCAACCGGGTCACAGAGTCCGATGTGTTCGCCCAAGACCTGCTCTTCGCCACGCTCGATCCCACCATGCGGGCAATTGAGCTTCCAAGCGGACGAAAAGTTATTCTGTCTGACACAGTGGGGTTTATCTCGGATCTGCCCACGCACCTGATTGCGTCATTCCGGGCGACGCTGGAAGAGGTGCTGGAAGCAGAAATCGTCCTGCATGTGAGAGATGTGGCACATGACGAAACAGAAGCCCAGAAGGCTGATGTTGCGGATGTGCTGAAGAGTTTGGGCGTTGACCTCGAAACCCGCGACGAAAGCAAGCTGATCGAGGTTTTGAACAAGTCCGACTTACTCGACGAGGACGCCGCTGAGGCATTTGCTGAGTTGGCGGCAAGAGACAATAACACCATCGTGACATCCGCACTGAAAGGGACCGGCCTTGAGGAGCTTCTGCGCCGTCTTGATGATCTGCTAGATAGCGACACGACGAGCCTTCATCTGGCGATCGCACCTCAGGACGGCGAGGCAATCGCGTGGTTGCATCGGCACGGTAACGTCCGTCAGAGCGAGCCGGATGATGAAGGTATAACGCATGTTGATGTTGACCTCGGTGGCCCCGAAATGGGCCGCTTTGAAAAGAAATTTCCTCTGATCGTACGAGGCGCACTGGCTGAGTTCGCGGATGCCGCTGAATGACCATAAATGTGGATCAACTTGCGGCATTGCTGCGAGAAACGGCCGCAGAGAAGATCTTGCCCAGGTTCAGGTCTCTTTCCTCCCGAGACATTGAGGAGAAGAGCAGGGGCGATTTTGTCACCATTGCAGATCGAGAGGCGGAAGAGTTTTTGACGCCCCGACTACTGGACATGGTGCCAGGCTCGAACGTTGTGGGTGAAGAAGCGACGGCAGCAAATCCAGAACTACTTCACAAGTCCGCCGGGGTGGGCCCTACTTGGTACGTTGATCCTATCGACGGAACATCTCTATTTGTCGATGGCAAACCAAGTTTTGCAACAATGGTTGCCTTTGCTGACAGGGGCGATGTGTTGCAGTCAGCAATTTTCTTTCCAGCTCTCGACGAGATGTTCATTGCTGAACGGGGCGGGGGCGCAATTCTGGTTGAAATGAACGGCACCAAAGACTTGTCTAAGCGGACCGCACCACAAGACTTGAAAGAAGCACGAGGTGCTTTCTACACGAAATACTTTCCAGAAAAGTGGAGCACCCGCCTGTCTCACCTGAAGGGGTTAGTTCAACCCGCCGAAAACGAGATGTGCGCTGCCCGTGAGTACACCGATATTGTTAGAGGTGTGAAAGACTTCACAGTCTATCACCGTATGCTGCCCTGGGATCACGCACCTGGGAGTCTGCTCTTAAGCGAGGTAGGCGGTGTGGCCCGAAATGTGGAAACGGGCAAAGACTATCGGCCGCGGACGCTTCAAGGCCCCCATGTTTTGGCTGCCAATGAGGCGCTGTGGCAGGCCGCCCGGGACGTTCTCGCCTAGTCCCTTTTTTCTCGCTGCTTTGCTTGGACCCACAATTCTTCAAGTTGGCCCAGCGACAGGTCTGCAAGGTCAATGTTCCGAGACCCAGCTGAATGTTCCATCATGGAAAACCGGTTTCTGAATTTTTGGTTTGCCCGACGGAGGGCCGCATCAGGATCGACTTTCAGATGGCGCGCGTAGTTTGAGAGAACAAACAGAAGATCGCCAAACTCTTCCTCAATCTTGTCTTGGTCCTCCGCAGCGACTTCAACGCGCAGCTCGCCGATTTCTTCTTCAATCTTGTCGAGCACCGGCGCTGCGCTGGGCCAGTCGAACCCGACCTTGGCCGCGCGTTTCTGAAGCTTCACGGCCTGGGTGAGGGCGGGAAGCACCACCGGCACGTCGTCCAGCAGACCCGATGGCGTCTTGCCCTTGGCGTCTTTTTCGGCCTGTTTGATTTCATCCCAGGTTGCCGCGACACCCTCGGGTGTATCAGACGTCCCGTCTGCAAAAACATGGGGGTGGCGTCGCACCATCTTCGATGAAATGCCCTCAACCACATCGTCAAAAGCAAACGAACCTTGCTCCTCAGCCAGTTGAGCGTGGAAGACAACCTGGAGAAGCAGGTCGCCGAGCTCCTCCTTAAGATCATCCAGATCGCCTCGTTCAATGGCGTCAGCAACCTCGTAGGCTTCTTCCAGTGTGTAAGGAGAAATCGTTCGGAAATTCTGCTGCAAATCCCATGGACATCCACCATCAGGGTCTCGCAACGAGGCCATGATTTTGAGCAGTGCGTCGATCGACCGGAGGTCTTCCGGAATTGCTTTCACGAAGTGTCCTTTACTTTGTCGGCTCATCGGCGACACCGCCGGCAGTACCCACTTGTGCTATGGCTGCTGCTGCATCGGTCAAGGGGTGCTCGTCCAATTTGTGTTGATCGCGTGCAGCGATCCGCTCCCGCAGTAATTTTTGCTGCGTTCTGTCCAGCGGGAAATTCCACATAACCGCCGCAGCGGCCAGCATGAACAGAGCCGGAAATCCAACATAGATATAGAGGAGTTGATCAAGCGTTTCGCGTGAATTCCCACCACTTGCATCAAACCCGATCCAGTCAAGAAGGGGGTATGTGATGCCGATCGCGAGGGCTGAGCCAACTTTACTCGTCATAGTGAGCAGAGAATAGTACATGCCGGTTCTCTGTTCTCCGGTCTCCAGATTGTCATAGTCGGTAACGTCCGCCATTACGGAGCGGAGCAGAAACGAACCGGCGCCATAGGCGATGCCATAGGCGGTGTTGCCAAAGAAAAGCCACCAGAAGCTTTCCGTTGGGAAGAAGATGACCATAGGCAACGAAAGGGCACCGTAGATCATCGCATAGGCTAGAGTGCGGTGTTTGCCTGTGACCGTGGCAAGCTTGATCCAAATGGGAACGCCGACGAAGCCCGCAATAAAATATACCAACAGCAACTGGCTGGCATTGTCCGGCAAGCCCATCACTTGAGCTGCAAAGAAGATATAGAGCGCACCGGTAATGGATGGACCAATTCCGACCAATAGGTCTGCCACAAGAATGCGTTGCAGCAGTCTGTTTTGAAGAAGGATATTGAGCGCTTCCTTATAGTCGAAGACCGAAGGTTTGACCGATGGGCGCTCGGGGACGAGCCAAACAGCGAGGAGGATCGTGATTGGCAAGAGAATGATGATGAACCAGCCCATTGCTGCGACGCCATCGGCACCTGATGCTTCTCCAGAAATTCCTTCAAGGATCGCGGGCAGGGCGAGAACGGTGAACATGCCAAAGATCAGTGCAAATTCCCGCCATCCCTGAATGATCGACCGCTCGTCATAATCAGGCGACAGCTCAGCGCCCCAGCTCATATGGGAAATGGTGATCAGCGTCCACCCGATATAGAGGATGACCATCCAGGACAGCAGGTACACAGCTGTTTCATCGGGCGTGCCGCCCACGAATGCCCAAATGTCTGATACCCAGCCAAACATCCACATGCCTGTGAGCGGGATCGTGGGCATGAAAAGCATGTAGGCAGAGACCATGAGGAACGGTGCGGAGAGGGCAATCCAATGGCGCCGTCTGCCCCAACGGCTCGGAATACGGTCGGAAACGATTCCAAGGACCGGGTCCGTGAACACATCCCAGAGCCGTGCGATAAGAAAGATGGTTCCCACCAAAGTGAGAGAAAGGCCCATCTCGCTGGCATAGAACGGGGGAAGATAAACAACAATGGGCAGGCCCAGCGCTGAAATTGGAATTGATGGCAAGCTGAACATTGCGATCCGCCAACGTGGCAGTCGATTGTCACTCATTGTGTCTCCCCGGGTATTCAGCCGTTTTGAGTACAGGTGGTCCGTACTTTTTGACTTTTTGTCATTTCTTAACAAGGAAGCCCATTCGCGCGGAAATGTCCACCCCACGTTAAGTTTCTAGTTCTAACTTACTAGGCGACTGGGCTGACCAATTGGGGGATGAACGTGACGGCGTTCGCCACAGATAAGCAAAGCAACGCCACGCTTCGGCACGCGGCGGATCTTGATGCGGGTCCTCAAAAAGTGCTGCCAGATCTGTCGCCCTCCAGACTGGGTGCGCGGGCTCTTGTCGAAGGCTACAGCGCGCCGGCTCTTGAAGGTGCGTGCTACCTGGAAGTTGCCAACCGACCAGCCGTCAACCTAGCAGCCCACGCCACCTCATTCCCTCAAGTCACCTTCACCGCTGCATCGACCACTCCCATAACTGAAGGTGCAGACTTTGGTCAAAAGGTGGGGGCGCAAAACCTCGCCTCAGGCGAAATCAATCTCGCCACTTTCGAGAGCGACAGTCTGGAGACGTTTGATTTCGTCACCGCGGCAGACGTCTTCTCAACGGCGACAACAGCGGAGCGCATGGCACTCCTGGTGCTGGCAAAGAAGCATCTGAGCGAGAAGGGGGTCGCGTGCATCGGCGTTGATGTCAGTCCTGGTTGGGATCTGATTGAGGGGCTGAGAGACCGCTTCTGCGCAGACCTGGACCGAACAGGTGATCCTAAAGAAAATGTAGACATCGTCCGGCTCCGTGTAACAAACCTTGCAAAAACAATGTCTGCGGAAAAGGTGGACGACCAACGCCCGCTCCTGGTGGAGCTGGTTCGCTTGGCGCGCGCGTCAGACGCGGAAATCTATCGGGACCTTTTGCACCCCCAACATCAATCTCTTTCCATTGCAGAGTTTTTGGCAATGGCAGACGCGGCAAAACTAAAGCCCATCGGTGATCTTGATTCCGCAAAATCCAATCTCAGCCGGATACCGACAACGAAGCGTCCTGCCGATGCATCAGCGCTCAGCACGACTGAACTGTTTGGCCTGATTGACCAGCAGACGCATACAAAACGGCGCCAGGTCCTTCTGGTACATGCCGACCGGTCGAAAGAAGAATTTGAGTTGAGTACGGCGTTCAATTCGCTCTGCTTTACCAGCGAGCTGACACGCGGCGACAAATCTCTATCAGACAAGGCGCTGCTCTCAGGTGCTCAGGTGGCTTTTGTCGGGCCGCTGACATATCGGACGACGAACCCGGTTGAAATAGTGGCACTCGCACTGATGGAGCGACACAGATATTTCCCCGTGCGTGGCGATCGCTTGGTCGACCACGTTGTCACGGCACTGAAACCGACCGGCATACGGTCCACTGATCATGCTGATGTGTCGAAGGTCCTGCTTGCTGTCTGTGAGAAACTTTTGCCCGCAGGCGCCATCGTTGCCCACCAGTCGGAGAACAGAGCTATCCCCTGGTTGTCGGAACGGCCCGTTCTTGCACCGCTGGCTCTTGCACAAGCCCGTCGCGGCGACTCCCATCTGGCGAGCCTGCTGCCGCATTCCATTACAGTCGACACTACCGCACGCTTTATCCTCGGTCGGTTGGATGGCACGCAGACAGTAGGTCAAATCGCCGACGAACTGGCGGCTGCCGTCTCCAAGGGTGAGGTCACAGTCGCCGCGATCGAGGGAACGCCAGAAACGCGCGCCAAAGCAACGACCATGCGCGTACTTGGACATGCGGCCCGAAGCGGGCTTCTTGTTTCTTAAGTCTGGCCGCTTAAGCGCCGACAGCCATGTCCGAGCAAAACGGGTTGCTCTTCTTCTCAAACTCAAATGTCGACATGGGGCCATGGCCCGGTACGAAAGCGATCTCGCCACCGAGCGGAAACAGCCGCTCGCGAATAGACGAGATGAGTTGCTCATGATTGCCGCGGGGAAAGTCCGTGCGGCCGATGGATCCCTGAAAAATCACGTCCCCAACGATGGCGAGCTTTGAGGGCTCGTGGATGAAAACCACATGGCCTGGCGTATGGCCTGGGCAGTGACGGACGCGGAGTGTGAGGCCCGCAAGCTCAACAGTGTCTTCATCTTCCAGCCAACGGTCCGGCAGAAAGGCGTCATAACTCGGCATGCCATATTTGGCGCCTTGCTCTGGCAGATCGTCGATCAGGAACTGATCGTCCCGGTGGGGGCCCTCAATCTGTACGCCATGCTTTTTGGCAAGCTCACCAGCGGCTGAAGCATGGTCCAGGTGACCATGGGTCAGCAGCACTTTTTCGAGCTTCACCCCCATTTGGCTGATGGCATCTTCGATCTTCTCAATATCACCCCCAGGGTCGGTGACGGCACCCAGCATGTTTTCGTCGTTCCACAGGAGGCAGCAATTCTGCTCAAGCGGTGTCACTGGGATAATCGCGGCTTTAAGAGACATGGATACACCTTGGAAATGCCCAAAAGGATGAGACTTTATAAAGATGAGGCTTTATAGCGGGTCAGGCGCCTCAATGGAAAGCGGCCCTAATAGCTCTTGTGATCGGGGATCGAGCCAAAATAATGGTGCAGGTGCCGCCCATGCAGCTTGGCGAGATCCGCCATGGCGTTCATGCAGATGAGGGCGGCGCTGTACTGAACCGATTGAATCCGATGGGTCATGGTGATTTTCACGAGCTCCCCATAGGCCGGACGCATGGCCATGAGGCTGTCATGCCATTCATCCTGGGTCATCCGGTCCTTTTTGCCCTTATACCTGCCTGTCGCCATTGCGGCCCTCCGATGCTGCGGGATAATTGATATAGGTATATAGTCCTATATCAAGCAGAGGGGCAATGGCGAGAAACAGGCATTTTGGCTGACCGCGTTGTTAGGCAGACATGGCCTTCTGGAAGGCGGGCCGTGTCTCAAGCCGCTCAACGTAAGCCTTGAGGTTCGTCATCTCGTCAGTGACACAGCCCAGCCGGTTGGACATGTAGATCGCGTGGCCGAGCATCGTATCAACGGCGGAGAAGTCACCGAGAATATAGTCGCGACCTTCCATGGCTTCATTGACCGGGGCAAGTGCGCGGGTCAGCAACCGCTGGGCCTGGCCGCGCACGGCTTCGTCCTGGCGCTCAGGTGGAAGAAGAAGGGTGTGCACCACGATTGTGTTGACCGGCGGCATCACCATGCCTTCGCAATAGTGGAACCATTGCAGATATTCAGGGTAGAGCGGGTCGTCCACGGCAGGCTTTAAGCCGCCATTCTTGTGGCGCTCTAGAATGTATTCGGCAATCGCGCCGCTTTCGAAGATGGAGATATCGCCATCGTCCAAAACCGGAATGCGACCAAGGGGATGGCGGGCTTTGTGATCGTCTGACTTGAGGTCCTTCGGGTGGAAATCCATCCGGTTCAGCTCATACGGAAGACCCAGCTCCTCCAGCAACCAGAGTGAGCGCTGCGCGCGGGAATTAGGTGCGAAATGAAGCTTGAGCATGGGGACCCCCTGAAGTTCTTTTTTGGAATGCGTTTGCCAAACGATGTCTGAGGCGAGGGGGAAGAGCAAGAGGGTTTCCATCGCAAATCTCTTAAAAGACGGACATGCTAAGCGTTAAGCCGTAGTCGTCGGACTATGTTCAAGTTCAATGGGAGGCAGGCATGACATCAAACGCTGAGCAGAACAAAGCGAATGCAATGGCGTTCTACGATCTGATGTTCAACAAGTGCGAACCACGTTCGGCGATCGAAAAATATGCAGGTGATGTCTACATCCAGCACAACCCGCATGTGGCAGACGGCAAGGAAGCCTTTATTGAGTATTTCGAGCGAATGGCCTCGGAATTTCCCGGCAAGGTCACGCACTTTAAGCGTGCGATTGCTGATGAGGAGTTTGTCGTCCTGCATTGTCACCAGATATGGCCAGGAAGTAACAATTATGCCGGGATAGACATTTTCCGCTTCGATAAGAAGGGGAAAATCGTGGAGCATTGGGATGTGTTGCAGGTAGTCACAGATGTATCTGAGAACAATAACGGGTTGTTCTGATGGGCGCATAATTTATATTATGGAAAATAATGGGCATTGAGAAATGGGCCATTTCAAAGGCCGCCTAATACTTTGGCCCAGCCCAGCCCATCTAGATCCAGCTGACCTCAGCGATAATCTCGTAGAAGTCTTCCAAGGGAAATGCCTCCCTCGCATGAGTGACTGAGTGGTCGGTGCCGATCCCTGCATCCAGCTCCACGAGACTGGCGTGCTTTCTCAGCAGTTCATTTCTCTTCTTGGTCGAGATGGCTTCCGGGCCGCTGTAAAATTTCAACGGATTGCTGTCGAAAAGAACCTGATCAAACTCAAGTCCCGTCCAGAGCGATATTTCGGTGGTTGTCACCTGCATATCCCTCAGACGGATCCGCGCCCGGCCCTTCGCGTTTCGGATGCTTGGGAGGTCCTGAAAGAAGATAAAGGCCTGGGTCTTTAGCTCCTGATCTTCGCCCACATAGGACAGGATTTTCCAGAATGCCGCGGGAATCCGAACCGGAAAGCTCTCAAACTCCCGTGTGAAATAGCGATCTGCTCTGGTGAACACCGGCCCGGTCAAGACGTTCAGTTTGTCTGCGTCTTTGAAGCTCGACACAAGCAGCTCAATCGTCCGCCAATCGTCTTCATTGAAGTTCTTGTGCTGCATACAGGCATTTGTATAGGCACAGCTGTCATTGCTGGCCCGGGTTGCGTAATCCACGTCTTCGCCCCAGGTCACCGCAGTGCGCCGGGTCAGATGACCTCGGTCCCACATCGAGTATTGGTACGGATAATTCGGGATTTGATTTTCCGCGCCAACACGCCCGTCAATAAACCAGTTTCGGCCCCGTCGGCTTGGGACTTTTTGCATCTTTTTCAAATTCACATTGGCAGCAGAATACAGCGCCTGCTTGGTGCTTCGGCTCATCAGCAGTGAATAATTGATATAGGGAACCACCAGCTCATTTTCGGGCAGTCCCGGCGGCTGAAGCACATCTGCCTGCAGCGCCAGGCCCGGCTCCGGAAGCTCGACCCTGAAATCATCTCCCAGAAAATCAGCTTGGTATCCGTTCCGCATGGGTAATTCCCCCGCAACTGCCGTCTGACAGCGTCATATGATGCCGAACCTCAATTGAATATGGCACAAAATAAAATGACAAGTTTATTTTAATAATAATGAAGCGAAGCTTCCTGTCACCCGGCCGTCAAAGACTGGAAATGGCGGCTCCTTGCACGAAAAATCGGTTTCACGCATCATCAGCCGGAAGGTAAAACCGAATTAGCATGACAGGCACCTGATGATTTTGGCGAAGCTCGAAAAATCGATTGGCCGATTGGTTTTGGCTGAATGCAATCTAGACGAGGCAGTCATGGGGCTTCTGGGCCACTACTCTGGCACAGATGAGGGCACTACCGTAGCGATCTACCGGCAGGTTTCGATCAGAGAAAAGATCGATATGTTGCGTACTTTGTGGAGGTTGCGAGCTGAGGCCAACGAGACCACGGAAGATTTCTCCTACATGGATTTCAGCTCAATGCTGAAGAATGCGCAATCGTTATGCGATTTCCGAAACTCAATCGTGCATGGACATTGGGTGATCAATGATGACGACCCTGAGCCCTACCTTAAGCTATACAAGCGAAAGCAGTTGACCGGCGACCCGAGCGGCCTAATGACGCCGGATGATCTGCCGATGCCTGTGAGCAAGATTGACGAAAAGTCTCGTGAAATTGATAGGATCACAAGTTGGTTCGTGGCGCTTCGCGCGTTGCTTGAAGAGCCTGAGTTAAACTTGAAGGAAGACCTATTTTAGGTTTTGTTTCCCATCCCTTAAGATGGGAGCTGAAACCATGAGCACCCGAAAAGACGGCCTGAACCCCGACGACTGGCACGACACACTTACCGCCATGCGCCCGGCCTATGACGCCCTTGCCCGCATCTTTCCAGTCGACCTGGCCACAACCATAGGCTTTGATAGAACGTAAGGAATCTGCGAAATTCCGCCTCTGGAGGAGACAATCATGGACAAACCCACAATTGCGGCGAAAGAGCCTGCTCAGGTTGAGGTCAAAGCCGGTGAAAGCTACTGGTGGTGTCGCTGTGGGAAATCAGCCAATCAGCCTTTCTGTGATGGCTCCCATCAGGGCACGTCATTCGAGCCTATGGAATATAAGGCCGAGAAAGACCGCACTCTTTTCTTCTGCCAGTGCAAGCACACAAAACGCGAGCCTTTCTGTGATGGTGCCCATAACGATCTCTGAGCCAGAGTGCGCTTACATCTTCTGACGTTTGAGGTGCATGAACTGCTCAGCCAGGGCTGATTTGGCCGTGAGCCCAAACCCAGACTTTTCATAAAGGCTGTGCGCGTCATCCGTGGCGAGCGTCCAGAGATGCACGGTTTTGAGTGCCGGGTCGCTCACCACGGTCTCCATAAGCCATTTGCCAAGCCCCCGGCCCCGTGCCTCATCATCGATGACCACGTCCGAGATCCAGGCGAACCGCGCCATATCGGTCACTGCGCGCGCAAAGCCGACCTGTGCGCCGTCCGGCCCATAAATGCCATAGCCGCGCGCGTGTTGAATGCTGTTCCAGAGGGTTTCGGGTGTGTTTTCAGCCGCCCAATAAGTTTTGGCGAGTGCGCCAAGAAGCCAGTCTTTGTCGAGCCGTGCAAGGTGTGTCGAAATCTCAAAACCATCACGTTTCCAGGTGCTTATCGACATATCTTCACCTTGTTGTTGCGTCGTTTCTGCGCTGGGCTCTAATCTTCGACGGTAATCGTCATCCCATCATAGGCGGGCTCATGGGCCCCCGGCAGTTCTTTGGCGAGCGTTGCATAATCCAGATCCACATGAAGGTTCGTGAGCACCCCGTGGGCGACTTTTAGCCGTTCCAGCCAGGACACCGTCATTTCCACATGGGCGTGGCTTGGGTGCGGCTTGTAGCGGAGCGCATCCACAATCCAGTGCTCAACGCCCTCCAGCGCTGTAAAGCTCTCTTCCGGCAATCCCACCAGATCGGCCGAGTAAGCAACATCACCAATGCGGAAGCCGAGCGACCGGATATCTCCATGGTCCTGATCAAATGGCAGGGCGGTGATGGCGCCCCCTTCCCCGTCAATCGTCACAGGTTCGCCCGGACGGATCAGGTGCGCATTCAGGATCGGCGGATAGCTGGAGCCTTCCGGCGTCTGGAAGCAATAGCCGAACCGGCTCATCAGGGTTTCGGACGTATAGGCATCCATATAGGTCTCAACCCGCTGCATGCGGTTGATCGCCACCATGCGCAAATCATCAATGCCGTGACTCTGGTCCGCGTGGTCATGGGTGAAGAGCACGCCGTCGATCCATTGGGTTCCGGTCTTGAGGAGCTGCTCGCGCATATCCGGCGAGGTATCGATCAGCACCGTCGTCTTTTTCTCTGGATCATCTTTCCAGCGCTCAACGAGAAGCGAGCAGCGGCTGCGGCGGTTCTTCGGCTCGTCCGGGTCGCAATTGCCCCAATAGCCGCCAATGCGCGGCACTCCGCCAGATGAGCCCGAGCCCAGAATTGTAAAACGGGTCGTCATGCGAGGCGCTCCCGGGAGACCTTGGTGAAGAGCTTGAAGAAATTGTCCGTCGTGGCGTTGGCGAGCACATCGACCTCAATATTCTGCAGCTCGGCGACCTTCGCAGCTGTATGGGCGACGAACGAGGGCTCGTTCCGTTTGCCACGCTTGGGTACAGGTGCGAGATAAGGCGCATCCGTCTCCACAAGCAGACGTTCGAGCGGCACGTCTTTCGCAGTGGCTTGAAGGTCGGCTGCACTCTTAAACGTCACGATCCCGGAAAGCGAAATGTAGAGCCCGAGATCAAGGGCGGTCATAGCAAGCGCCCGGCCCGAACTGAAACAGTGGAGCAGTGCAGGAAACGCCCCCCTCCCCATTTCTTCCGTCAGGATCTCTGCCATGTCTTCATCCGCGTCACGGGTGTGAATGACGAGCGGCAATTGGGTTTCCCGCGAGGCTTCAATATGCGCGCGGAAGTTTGTTTTCTGGGCATCGCGTGGGCTGTGTTCGTAGAAATAGTCGAGCCCGGTTTCGCCAATGCCAACAACCTTCGGGTGCTGCGCCAGCTCAACAAGTCGCGCAGTGTCGACGTCAGGTTCGGCTTCCGCTTCATGCGGGTGGATACCGACTGTGCAGACAATATTGTCGTAGCTTTCTGCAACCTTCAACACACCCTCAAATCCACGAAGGGTTGTGCCGATCGTGACCATCAGGCCAACGCCTGCCTCGCCCGCGCGGGCGACGACATCATCCAACTCACCACTAAAGTCTTTAAAGTCCAGATGGCAGTGACTGTCGACCAGGCGCGCACTCATGAAGATGCCTCCGGCTCCACATAACGGGGAAAGACAGGTTCAGGCTTGGGCAATTCAGTGCCGGGCTTCAGACGATGATCAGACCCGCAAAAGGCAAAGGTCCGTTCGCCTTCCGGCACCGCCAGTACGTCGAGCAGCTTAGCAGCACCTGCGGGCACCACTGGTTGCGCGAGGAGCGCTACATTGCGCACGACTTCGGCTGTTACATATAGAACTGTGCCCATACGCTCAGGGTCTGTTTTCTTCAACGCCCAGGGCTCTTCACCCGCGAAATAGCGATTGGCTTCAGCAACAACATCCCAAATGGCGCTGAGGGCCTTGTGAAGGGCTCGGTCTTCCATATGGCCCCGCGCAAGGTCAAGCGCGGCGTCCGCCTGCGCGAGAATGGCTTGGTCTTGGGGAAGCAATTCTTTTGGCTCTGGAACAATGCCGCCAAGATTTTTGTTCAGCATGGAAAGCGACCGCTGGGCGAGATTGCCGAGGTCATTGGCGAGGTCTGAATTGATCCGGTTAACGAGAGCGGTCTTGGAAAAATCACCATCATTGCCGAACGGCACTTCGCGTAACAGGAAGTAGCGGACCGGGTCGAGACCATACGTGTCTACGAGCTCGAACGGGTCAATCACATTGCCAAGCGATTTGGAAATCTTCTCGCCTTCATTCGTCCACCAGCCATGGGCAAAAATCTGGGTCGGCAACTCAATATCGGCAGAGAGAAGGAACGCTGGCCAGTAGACCGCGTGAAACCTCAAAATGTCTTTCCCGATGACATGCACATCTGCAGGCCAGAACTTTTCAAACAGGTCACTCTCGGCGTCGGGATAGCCAGCTGCCGCGATATAATTGGTGAGCGCATCGAGCCAGACATAGACGATGTGATCGGGATCACCGGGCACCGGCACGCCCCAGTTAAAAGTCGTTCTGGAAATTGAAAGATCTCTCAGCCCACCTTTAACAAAGCTCGCAACTTCGTTGCGGCGGCTTTCAGGGCGAATGAAGCCCGGCTGTTCATAGAGCTCGAGCAGCTTGTCCTGGTAGGCGGAAAGCCGGAAGAAATAGCTTGGCTCTTCGACCCATTCTACAGGTGCACCCGTCGGCGCAATCTTGTCGCCAGAGGGAGACTCTTTCAGCTCGTCTTCGCCGTAGAACGCTTCGTCACGGACGGAGTACCAGCCGGCATAGGAGTCGAGATAGATGTCTCCCTTATCAGCCATCCGCTTCCAGATGTCCTGCACGGCTTTAATGTGGCGCTCTTCGGTCGTGCGGATGAAGTCATCGATTGAAAAATTCATGGTCTTCGCAAGAGACTGAAAGCGACCCGAAATCTGTGCGCAGAGTTCCTGCGGAGTGATGCCCTGCGCTTCCGCTGACTTCTCCACCTTCTGGCCGTGCTCATCATTTCCGGTCAGGAAGAGAACATCATAGCCATCAAGCCGTTTGAAACGCGCCAGCGCATCACACGCGAGCGTCGTATAGGCATGCCCGATATGCGGCACATCATTGACGTAATAGATCGGGGTCGTGATGTAGAAGGATTTTGCGGCGGACATTTTGAGAAGCACTTTTCAGGATGACGTGTGGGACTGGAACAGGTGTGGGCGACAGTTTAAGCAGACTGGGTCATGCTGGAAGCAGCTGCCTCGAGCATCGAAAATGCGTTCAAAATCACCAACTTGCGATCCATGTTAAGCGCCTCTGCGCGTGTGGCCAATTCGCCGATCTTTTCCCACACCTCGACCCAGCGATCAAGGTTTCCTCCATGAACCAGCTTGGCCATGGCAGCGGCTTCGCCAGGAACGATATTGATGTTTGCGGGACCTCCAGCACCCTGGCGTACTGCCCGGGCGACCCAATCGCGCATTAGGTCGACCAATATGTCAAATGTCTGTTCGGCACCCCGTCTGGCACCTTTATCCGCAAGGGAGTGCATCGCGGCGATGTCCGGCCTTGGTAGCTGACAGATCAGCCCGACTATGGATCGATAAAGCTCCAGACCATCACCTGATGCAATGGTGAGCGCACGTCCGGCACTTCCCTCCGCCAAAACATCAATAGCCGCGATGTCATCAGCGCTGAGATCGCCCCCATTGGCACCGAGCACCTGATCCATGGCGCTGCTACTAAGTGCTGGCATCGGCAATTGCCGACATCTCGACCGAATGGTGGGCAGCAGCCGTCCAGGCTGGTGGCTCACAAGTAGGAATAGGGATTTTGCGGGCGGTTCCTCTAGGACTTTGAGCAGGGCATTCGCGGAATTCGCATTCATTTCATCAGCGCTGTCTACAATGCAGACACGCCACCCACCTGCCCCAGCGCTTTTTCCGAAAAAGCCAGAGGTCTTTCGGACCTGATCAACAGGGATGACTGATTTAGCTTTCTTCGTCTTCTCATCGACAGGGCGTCGGATGACCAGCAGGTCTGGATGTCCTTGAGCCAGAATTTGCCGCGCGGCTGGCATGTCCTCAGTGACAGACAGATTGTCCGCGCCCATCGCCCGCGCTTTTTCCGCATCGGAACAAGTGAGCACGAACTTTGCCATCCGATATGCGAGTGTCGCCTTGCCAATCCCTTTGGGGCCCGTCAACAGCCAGGCGTGATGCATCCGACCGCTCATAAAGGCGTCAAACAGCGCTTTCTCGGCATGGCTGTGCCCATAGAGAACATTGGTTTCCCTAGGGTGTTTGAAATCGCCAAGTCGGTCGGGCTCTGGAAGGTCACTCATGAGCCAAGCTTAGCATGGCTTACCCCGGCCTGTCAGAGCCTGTCAGAGGTCAAAGCACTTTGTTGTGGCGGTCCAGATAGCCTGCTGAACGGCGTCAATATCGGCTGTTGCGTCGATCACTTTGCAGCGCTCAGGTGCACCGGCAGCAATGTCGAGGAATGCCTGACGCAAGGTCTCATGAAACGCCGGCCCCATCTTCTCATACCGGTCTTCGCCCTCGCCGCGGGCTCCAGCACGCGCAAGGCCATCGGCCACCGGAAGGTCGAGGATCAAGGTGAGGTCCGGCATCGTGGTGGCCACCACAAGGTTGGTGAGATCGCGTACCACATCTCTGCCCAACGCCTGCGCAACGCCCTGATAGGCCATGGACGAGTCGACAAACCTGTCACACAGAACCCATTTCCCTTCACTCAGGGCGGGACGAACAACGCGTTCCAGATGGTCGGCTCGGGCGGCAAAATGGAGCAGAACTTCCGTCATGCCTGTCCATCGATCGCCGTCGCCGGTAACAAGCAGGGATCGGATTTCCTCAGCTCCAGGTGACCCGCCAGGTTCGCGGGTCTGCAACACCGCGTGTCCAGCTTTCTTCAGGGCTTGACTGAGAAGACGGATCTGAGTTGATTTGCCTGCCCCCTCTCCGCCTTCAAACGTGATGAAGCGTCCTGGATGCGGGCGATTGGCGTTCATGAGGACCTATTCGCCTGTAACCATCTGAAGGACAGAACTCATGGCACGTCCAAAAAGGCCGATCTGATCGACATTGGCACCCGCGTAAATCGGGAACTGTCGTGTGGGCGCGTTGGGAGCCTCAATGGTCAATGTTCCCACTTCCTGCCCGGCCTTAATGGGAGCGGCAATGGGCCCGTCCCAGTTTGCCGATACTTTCATATCGCGCCGCGCCGCGCGGGTCAGCGTCAGGCTTACGTCCTCGGCAACAACCAAAGGCACGAGGTCATAGACACCCTGCCAGACTTCTGCGTTCTCCACGACATCGCCGGCTGCGTACAGGTCGTAGGTCTTGAATTCCCGGAAGCCCCAGCGAAGAAGCTTTTCACTTTCCTCTGAGCGTTCGCGTTCGGAGTTAAGGCCATTCACCACCAGAATAAGCCGTCGGCCATTCTGTTCACCTGAGGCGACGAGACCATACCCGGAAGCCTCAGTATGGCCCGTTTTCAGACCGTCGGCATTTAGGTTCATGTAGAGCAGCGGATTGCGGTTGGATTGCGTAATGCCGTTCCAGGTGAACTCGCGCTCGTTGTAATAAGGATAATAATCGCTCAAATCATAGATCAGATGGCGAGCGAGCTGCGCAAGCTCCCGCGCTGTCATTTTATGTTCGGGATGTGGCCAGCCGGTTGAGTTTCGAAATTCAGCGCGTGCGAGACCGAGTTCTCTGCCGCGGCGGGTCATCTCTTCGGCAAAGGCTTCTTCCGATCCGCTCATGCCTTCGGCGATGGCAATGCAGGCATCATTGCCCGATTGAACAATGACACCTCGGATCAGGTCCTCAACAGGGATACGTGAGTTTACCTCAGCAAACATTGTCGACGAGCCAGACGCGGCCCCGCCCCGACGCCAGGCATTTTCGCTGACAGTCATTGTGTCAGTGAGGCTGAGGCGCCCTTCTTTCAGGGCCTCGAACAAGAGCGTCATGGTCATCAGCTTTGTCATGCTGGCGGGTGCCATCAGGACATCACCCTCTTTCTCATAGAGGATGTCGCCCGTCTCCCCATCCATCAGAACGGCGAATGTGGCTTTGGTTTCAAAACCCGATGCAGAGGCCGCTGAGAATGAGCCAGCGACGAAAAGCAGTGCGATAATGCTGTGAGAAATAAGGCGAACGATCATGTGACTCTTCAGATTTTGGATGTTAAGGCGCGCAAACTATCAGCGCGCCACGCACTATTCGATGACAACTCTGGCGTTTGTGTGACCACGCCCGGTTATTTGTTGCAACATGCTATTGGCCGCCTGCGGATCTTGCAGAGGGCCAACGCGGACACGGTAGAGCTCTGTGCCGTTGACATTGATCGGGTTCACATCGACAGGCCCGAGGTCAGACAGCTGGATTTTGAGAGCTTCGGCATTGGCCTGATTGGCAAAAGCGCCCGCTTGCACATAAGTGCCCGGCAGTACAGGCGCGGCCACGTTGGAAGGCTGCGTGGGCGACGGCTGCGTTGCAGCAGGCGTATCGGGGATCGGCGCCATGTCGGTTGGCAGCAAGGTGCCTGCAGCTGCGCTCACGGGATAGGTTGGCGTCAGCGATGCGACTTGCACCGCTTCTGTCGGGGCAGCGATCACATTGCGACGATCTGATGGTTGTTGAGGTGGTGGCGATGTAAAACCATTTTCAGCAACAACGGATTGAACGTTCGGGACATCGCCCTCCAAGGGAGCACGCCGCAGATACTCAACCCGTACTTGTGTTGTTCCCTGTTTTATGAACCCCAAAAGTTCAGCTGACCGTCTCGAAAGATCAATTTCCCGATCGGCAGCAAACGGGCCCCGGTCGTTAATCCGGACAACAAGCGAGCGACCGTTTTCGAGGTTTGTCACCCGTGCATAGATCGGCATGGGCAGCGTGGGATGGGCGGCAGTTACGAGGTTCTGATCAAACACTTCGCCATTGGCAGTGGGCTTTCCATGGAAGTTAGGCCCATACCAGGAAGCAATGCCCTTCTGGTCATAGTTTTCATCTTCAGCCGGGTAGTACCACTCGCCATCAATCTTATAGGGATTGCCGACCTTGTAGACACCGCCGCCAGTGCCCTGGCCCAGAGACTTGGCTACATGGGCACCCAATTGAGCTTCTGCGCATCCCGCAGCCACCAAGGGGCTCATTAACAAGCCAACCACCGCCGATAGCCGTCGGAGTGATGGACGTTTTGGTCGCGGCATGGCTTTCATGCCCCTGCCACTACGGAATATCGTATCGGTGGCTTTCTGATTGTCCATGTTCTGCACTGCCTGCGTTTAACCGAATCAGGTCAAATCCTCTGAATTCTCTTATACCGCCCCAAATATCCAGGCGCTATGAAACTCAGCCTAACTGAGACAGGGTTCATTGCGTCTCTCGCCCCGGGAGGTCAGTATGGCGCCCAAAACAGACTTGCCTGGGACATCCGATTTTGTCCCTGAGAGTGCGAATAAAACCTTTATGAGAGTCGATAATTTGACCCGTCCGGAACCATCCCTGACTCGCTCCCTGGTGAGCCTGATCCGATCAAAACCGGTAACAGAGGCGGATCTTTCAGCCGCGGCCCTGTTTGTTCTGGATGCCATTGCGAATACCTGTTCCGGGCAGAATTCTGAACCAGGCCGGGCCCTGCTCGCCTGGAGCAGGGCCGATGGCACAGGGAACACGCAGCCCGACACAGGGAAACGCGCATTCCTGCTAGGCGCGCTTACGCATATTTTGGAAACAGACGATCTGCACCGGGGGTCCGTTGTTCACCCTGGTTGCGTCGTCGTGCCGCCGGCTTGGGTGCTGGCGGTGAAGCACGGTGTTTCAGGCCGGGCGTTTTTGACCTCAATCCTCCACGGATTTGAGGCGACTACCCGTATTGGCATGGCCGTGGGCGCAAAGCACTACAGGATTTGGCACAACACGGCGACCTGCGGTCCATTTGGGTCGGCCATGGCCGCTGCCGCTCTCTTGAGCTTGGACGACGAGCAAGCGACGCATGCCCTCGGGAATGCGGGAAGTCAGGCGGCAGGGCTCTGGGAGTTTCTTGAGACTGGGGCGATGACAAAACATCTCCACGCAGGTCATGCAGCGGAAGCTGGTGTTCGCGCTGCAGAACTTGCAAAACATGGGTTCACAGGGCCGCCCCAAATTCTTGAAGGGAAAAAGGGTTTTTTCAAAGCCGCCTGCCCTGATGCTGATCCGTCAGCAGTCCTGGCAGATGCGGATGCGCCCTGGCAGTTGACGACAACGTCCATCAAACCCTGGCCTTCCTGCAGGCACACTCATCCTGCGATTGACGCTGCCCAAACCATCCGAACTCAGCTTAAGGAACAAGGGCAAACGCTGTCAGACGATATGATTGAAGCAGTTGATGTGGGTGTCTATCAGGCTTCCATCGATGTCTGCGACCGTATTAATCCGACTACAGAATATGAGGCGAAGTTTTCGCTACATCACACGGTGGTTGCGGGACTGCTCTACGACATAGTGGACTTTTCAGCGTTCGGCGAGGTGGCGCGGTCCAACCTTCGACCTGCAAGAGCAAAAGTTCGCCCGTCCCTCGCGGAGCCCTACGCGTCCGCCTATCCAAAAGCCTGGGGTAGCTCCGTTGCGGTAACGCTTAAATCAGGTGAAACGATCACTGAGACGCGGACCCACGCGAAAGGTGATCCAGAAGCGGCCCTCTCACGCGATGAGATGATCGACAAGGCGACCATGTTGCTGAACCATTCGGGCATGTCAGAGCCCTCCGGCTTCATTGCCGCAGTTTTAGCGCTCGCGGATGACGGCGAGCTACCTATCCTGCCTGAAGGTCTTTAGGTATTGCACCGCTGTTAAACGGCGACGTAGCTGAGATAAGCTTGTGCAGCGGCACCCACCAGGACAGAGCCCCAGATCCAACTTGTTCGAACAAGGAAGCCGCTCTTCTGTTTGGGCGCGGATGCAGCAGCGGTCTCCGCGCTGGCGTCTTCTACTTCAGCAGGGGCTGGAGCAACCGGTGCTGGCATTTTGTATTCGCGCAGGCCAGCAATAAAAATCCCTGTGCCCAACACGAGCATAATGATTGCGGGTACCCACCACTGCGTAAAATCGATCGCCATAAACTCCACCCAACTCGTTCTTTATTGCAGCGCCCCCTGACGCCGGTTTGTTGCGGCGCATTGTGGCAAACTGCGGGAAACTTGGCAAAGTCCATTTCTTACCGATTTATTCATCCGATGAGCGCAAAATTGCGCCCGTTAACCTTGTTTCCCTCGGGTTTGATTAGAGCAGTTTAACCACCAGCGCCGAACGGTCCGATTCACCATGCCGCATGAAAAACGTGAAATCGTCTTTTCAATGAACGAATTTTTGGAAGCGTTGATGCGGTACAACGAAATGCGCGGTGGCATTCGATATCGTGCACCACAGATAAGGGGCGTCGGGGTAGATAAGACAGGGGCTGGTTCGACGGAGATCACCTTCGACGATGAAGAGACCATCAGCTTCACTGAAACCGACATCGTCGCTTCCCTCATCGCCTATTGCATCGAAAACAAAGTGCCGCTGCCGGCCCGTGCAGGAAAGCGCATCGTTGTGACCGACACAGGCGTTGAGTTGGCGATTGAAAGCAAGACGGATTGGGTTCAGCCAGTCCCACTCCCAATCAGCGAAATCAGGCGCTAGAAATTTGATGCAGCTTTCTTTTGTGCATAGACGCGATATTTGCTAAACGATCTCCGCGCTGGGAGAATTCCTGGTGAATCGCCTTAGCATTTCCAGCGGAAATGCGATAAGCAACTTTGAATGCCCCTGCGGAGGGGTGCGAGAGTGGTTGAATCGACCGGTCTTGAAAACCGGCAGGCGTGCAAGCGTCTCGTGGGTTCGAATCCCACCCCCTCCGCCACTTTATTTTCAGGCGGTCCTGCCTTAGGTGGGACACCGAACCCACCACGAATAGTATGTAATGCGCTCGGGCATTGCTGAAGGTTCGACAGCCACTGTCTCCAAAACCTCTTCTTTTAAATGCAGCACTGAAACATGGTGCGGCACTGATCAACCTCTTAAGACGGTCACTTGCCAACAGGCATGTGCCTCAAAGCGTATTGGGCTGAAATCCTCGTGCAGATGCTTACAGCACATTTTTCAGATATTGAGCGATTACCTCTTGTTAGAATAATTCTAAGTTGCTATATCTCTGTTTAGAGAGATTCTAAATTGGTATCTCGGCAGCAGCAATCGGAGGCGAAAATGGACGGTGAAGGCAAATGCCCCTTCTCAGGTGGCGCGAACAAACACACAGCAGGTGAAGGCACATCCAACAAGGATTGGTGGCCCAATCAGTTGAAACTGAACATCCTTCGCCAACATTCCGCAAAGTCCAACCCGCTTGGTGAAGGTTTCGACTATGCGGCAGAGTTCGAGAAGCTTGATCTGGACGCTGTGAAGCAAGACATCTTCGATCTGATGACAGACTCCCAGGACTGGTGGCCGGCGGACTATGGGCATTATGGTCCGCTCTTCATCCGCATGGCTTGGCACAGTGCGGGCACCTACCGCACGGCCGATGGGCGTGGTGGTGCTGGCACTGGCACACAACGCTTTGCACCGCTGAACAGTTGGCCCGACAATGGCAATCTCGACAAGGCTCGAATGCTGCTGTGGCCGGTAAAGAAAAAATACGGCAACAAACTTTCATGGGCCGACCTCATGATCCTCGCAGGCAACTGCGCCATCGAATCCATGGGCCTGAAGCCCTTCGGGTTTGCTGGCGGTCGCGCTGATGTATGGGAACCAGAACAGGATATTTACTGGGGTGCTGAAGACAGCTGGCTTGGCGACGACCGCTACTCCGGTGAACGTGAACTGGAAAACCCCCTCGCCGCTGTGCAGATGGGCCTGATCTATGTGAACCCGGAAGGACCGAACGGTGATCCTGATCCTGTTGCCTCTGGTCGCGATGTTCGCGACACGTTTGCGCGTATGGCAATGGATGACGAAGAAACTGTAGCCCTCGTCGCCGGCGGTCACACCTTCGGCAAAGGCCATGGTGCAGGCGATGCAGCACAAGTGGGTCCTGAACCCGAAGGTGCGCCCATCGAAGCACAAGGTCAGGGCTGGCTCAGCACCCACAAGTCTGGCAAAGGCGTTGACACGATCACCAGCGGCATTGAAGGCGCATGGACCCCTACTCCAACGACGTGGGACAACAGCTTCTTTGACGTCCTATTTGGCTACGAATGGGAATTGACCAAGAGCCCAGCAGGCGCACACCAATGGGCAGCGAAGGATCTGGCCGACAAAGACCACGCTCCGCAGGTTGATGGGTCGGGCAAAAAAGTTCCGCTCATGATGACCACGGCAGACATGTCGCTGCGCATGGACCCAATCTATGAGCCCATCTCGCGGCGCTTCCACGAAAACCCGGATCAGTTCGCAGATGCATTCGCACGGGCCTGGTTCAAGCTGACCCACCGCGACATGGGGCCGCGTTCGCGGTACCTCGGCGCGGACGTGCCTGCGGAGGTTCTGAACTGGCAGGACCCAATCCCTGAAGTGACGCATGCACTGATCGATGATCAGGATGTTGCAGCCCTTAAGGAAAAAGTCCTGGCGACGGGTCTTAGCGTATCAGAGCTCGTGTCGACTGCCTGGGCGTCGGCCTCCACTTTCCGGGGCTCGGATATGCGCGGTGGTGCCAATGGTGCTCGCATTCGTTTGGCTCCTCAGAAAGACTGGGACGTCAATCAGCCTACTCAGTTGGCCAACGTGTTGGACAATCTGGAAGAAATCCAGAAGGCGTTCAACGCTTCTCAGTCTGGCGGCAAACAAGTGTCCTTGGCTGACCTTATTGTTCTTGCAGGCGGGGCAGCCATTGAGAAGGCTGCAATGGATGCAGGGCAGACTGTGACGGTCTCCTTCACGCCGGGTCGGGCAGATGCCACGCAGGAACAGACAGACGTTGACTCTGTGGCAATGCTGGAGCCGGCAGCTGATGGCTTTCGCAATTACTTGAAGGCAAAATACACAGTCTCTGCTGAGGAGTTGTTGGTTGATCGGGCACAGCTGCTCACTCTGACGGCACCTGAGATGACGGTTCTTGTCGGAGGCCTGCGGGTCCTTGGCACCAATGTCGACGGTGCAAAGCATGGTGTCTTCACCGATCAGCCAGGCAAACTCACTAACGACTTTTTCGTGAACCTGCTCGACATGAGCACCACATGGGAAGCCACCTCTGACGACGACGCTGTTTTCGAAGGAAAAGATCGTGCAAATGGTGAGATCAAATGGACAGGCACACGGGCTGATCTCATCTTCGGTTCGAACTCGGAACTCCGAGCCCTGGCCGAAGTCTATGCAAGTGAAGACGCAAGTGAGAAATTCGCGACTGACTTCGTGAGCGCTTGGACAAAGGTCATGAACCTGGATCGCTTCGATCTTGCTTGAGTGAGATGAGGTCTGGCGCAACCCGTCTGACCCAACACAATCGACAAAGGCCGCGGCTCAGCTGCGGCCTTTTTCTTTGCATAGGCGTTGCCAAGGGCAAAGCGGTGCTCCTAGGCTGAGCCCATGTCCCAATACCGATCCATCATTCTCTGCGCGAACCCGCGAAGCGGCAGCACCATGTTGTGTGATCTGTTGGCCGCGACCGATGTCCTTGGCAAACCTCAGTCGTTTTATCGGCCAGAGTCGATCCCCGATTGGGCCGCACGGCTGGGTATCAATCATGAGCCAGGGTCAGAAGCGTTTGAAAGAGCCTATCTGGCAGCGATAGGAAAACAAGGCACTGATGCCTCTGGCACCTTCGGCCTACGTCTCATGTGGGACACTATGGATGGCCTTATTGAACGCCTCTCGCCCCTCTTCCCTGCTCAGAAAAGCGATGCTGCCTTGCTCGAACGAGCCTTTGGCAGACCTCTATACATAAACGTCATAAGGGAAGATAAGGTGGCCCAGGCAGTGTCCCTCATTCGGGCAGAACAAAGCGGCCAATGGCATCTGTCATCTGACGGGTCAGTGCGTCAGGGAATAGAGAAGCCTCAGCCCGTCGCCTATGATGCGCATGCGATTGAAAAAGAGATTGCATCCCTAAGCCAAGATGACGCTGCATGGCGGACCTGGTTTGCAGCCCAGGACATCTCGCCCCTGCAAATCACCTACGAGGACCCTGCGAGAAATCCACAGACTGCGATTGCCGATGTCCTAAGAGCATCGGGGCACGACCCGACAATCTCACAAAACGTAGAACTCGCGACCGCAAAAATGGCGGATCAAGAAAGCCGACAATGGATAGCGCGATATAGGCAAGAGAGCCGTTAGGACGGTTTTCTTTTCGGCTTCCGGATAAGGGCGTCCATACCGCCGCCGCCGTCGGCGGGTGTTTTGCGGGCTTTCTTCTTCTCGTTGGACTGAGCTTTGGCCTTGCTTTTCTTAGCGGCGTTCTTCTGCGCGCGCGTCCATTTTTCTTTCTTACGTGGTTTGGACTTACTCCGCTCCCCGTCCTTCTTTTTAGAAGGGGCTGCAGGACGCTCAAGCGAAGTGACCTCTGGAACCCAATCTCCGCGACCACCCTGGTCCTGCGTGATGCGGATAGATTTTTCGCCACCGCCAGATGCGGCTACGGCATCGATGAAGCGGCCAGCGTCTTTCGCTTTGATTTCAAATCGGGTTTCAGTCTCGCTGATCTTGATGGCACCGACTTCGCGTTTGGTCACATGGCCGAGACGACAGATAATGGGCAATAGCCAACTGGGTTCTGCTCGCTCTTTACGGCCAGCCGTCATTTTGAACCAGACCGAGTCCCCGAATGGCTCCCGCTCGCGCTGCTGTTGTTGCCTTTCGCGTTTCGCGCGGGTTTCCTTGTGGACGGGGGCGTCGAGAAGCTCTTCAGCTGACGGGGTGTCCGTCTGTCGCTGTTTCAAGAAGGCAGCAGCCACTTGCTCAGCGCCATGACGCTCCAGGAGCTCCTGAGCGAGTTTGAGCGCTTTTTCGTCATAGGTTTGCGTGAGCAATGGATCCGTGAGAAGGCGCTCAGTATCCTTTGCCTGGATTTCCTGCAGGCTGGGCGCCGCCGCCCATTCAACTTCAAGCCGTGCGCCCTGCACCAAACGCTGCGCGCGTTTACGCATGGTGTGAGGAACAATAAGGGCGCAAATGCCTTTCCTGCCCGCGCGACCTGTCCGGCCGCTACGGTGCTTCAACACATCGCTATTGGTGGGCAGATCCGCATGGATGACAAGTTCCAGCCCTGGGAGGTCGATACCGCGCGCAGCCACGTCCGTCGCAATACAGACCCGCGCTCGACCATCGCGCATGGCCTGCAGCGCGTGGGTGCGTTCATTTTGGCTCAGTTCGCCTGATAGGGAGACAACAGAGAAACCGCGATTGCCAAACCGGCTCGACAGACGATTGACGTCCTGGCGAGTCTTACAAAAGACGATGGCGCTTTCTGCATCGTAGTAGCGCAGTACATTGATGATGGCGTTTTCTTTATCGCTCGGAGCGACGGACAAAGCGCGATATTCAATATCGCTATGTTGCTCACGCTCGCTGACGGTAGAAATACGCTGTGCGTCTTTCTGGTAGCGCTTTGCCATATTGCCAATGGTGCGCGGCACCGTGGCAGAGAACATCAACGTCCGGCGTTCCTTGGGCGCAGTGTCGAGAATAAACTCAAGATCTTCACGGAACCCGAAGTCGAGCATCTCGTCAGCTTCGTCGAGCACGACAGCGCGCAGGCCAGACATATCGAGCCCACCGCGTTCAATATGGTCACGCAGGCGACCAGGTGTTCCCACCACCACATGGGTCCCACGAGCTAACGCCCGGCGTTCGGCACGAGGGTCCATGCCGCCGACGCAAGACGCAATCTTCCCCTTCGCTTCGCCAAAGAGCCAGGTTAGCTCTTTCTGCACCTGGAGGGCGAGCTCACGCGTTGGCGCCACGACCAATGCCTGGGGTAAGACCGCGGGGCCGAATGTCTCCTGGTTCCCGAGAATGGTTGGCGCAATTGCCAGACCGAACGCAACAGTCTTGCCCGACCCCGTCTGGGCGGAAACCAGAAGGTCCCTTCCATCGGTTTCAGGCGCGATGACCGCTTCCTGCACCTCTGTCAAAGAGGCATAGCCCTTCTTCTCAAGCGCACGCGCGAGGACAGGGTTGATGTTATGGGGGTCTGACATAGCTTCTAATGTTCCGGCTCTGAGCGCTGGCGAGGGAGCTGCCGCGCTGGCAAACCCGGGTCTTATATGGTTTTGAGGAAAACCGCTAATCGTAGTTTGGGGTCCCTGTTGAATATGGTTACCCCATGATAGGTTCCTTAAGGCTTCAGCCGCTTTTTTGCGGTGAGAAACGTACAATAGAAGAAAGAAAAAGTGATGGCAGGGACGAGAGAGTTCGACATTGTCGTATATGGCGCCACCGGATTTACCGGCCGCCTGGTAGCGGAATATCTGAGCAAGCAGTATGCAGATGGCTCGGTGAAATGGGCCATGGCCGGTCGGAGTGCAGAAAAGCTCGCTTCTGTCCGCGATTTGATTGGTGCTCCGGCAGATACGCCGCTGATTGCTGCAGACGCAGCCGATCCAGCTGCTTTGAAGAAAATGGTCGAGAGCGCCAAGGTCGTGATCACAACCGTTGGGCCTTACTTGCTCTATGGGGAGCCATTGGTCGCTGCCTGTGCAGCTGCTGGGACAGATTATGTCGATCTCTGCGGCGAAGTTCCCTTCATGCGGAAAATGATCGACGCCCATGGGGAAGCCGCCAAGAAATCCGGCGCACGGATCGTCTTCTCCTGTGGGTTCGACTCAATCCCATTCGATATGGGTGTTTACTTCCTTCAGGAACAAGCAAAAGCCAAATTTGGCAAGCCAGCACCACGGGTTAAAGGGCGCGTTCGAGCGATGAACGGCACCCTATCAGGCGGCACCGCCGCCAGCGGCCGGGCGACGTTTGAGCTGGCTCAGAAGGATCCGGCGATGATGGCTCACCTCTTCAACCCCTACTCTCTAGCTCCAGGGTATGAGGGCATTGAGCAGCCAGATGGCATGAAGCCTTATGAAGACCCAGCGGTCGGCATGTGGGTGGCACCCTTCTTTATGGCGGTGATCAACACCAAGAATATCCACCGCTCCAACTTTCTGATGGACAATGCCTACGGCACAGACTTCCAGTATGACGAAATGATGCTGGCGGGGCCCGGTGACGCTGGCAAGAAAACAGCAGACGCAATCGCTGCGACTGACATTACCGGTGGCGATGATGCACCAAAGCCAGGCGAAGGCCCTTCTAAGGAAGAGCGTGAAGCAGGCAATTATGACGTTCTCTTCGTTGGCGAAATGCCCGATGGCGCGTCCATTAAGGTTGGCGTCACAGGTGACAAGGACCCAGGTTATGGCTCAACGTCCAAGATGATTTCAGAAAGCGCGATCTGCCTGATCCAGAATGTGGCCGACCTGCCGGGTGGGATTTACACACCAGCACCAGCCTTTGGCATGGAGATCATCGATCGTCTGCGTGCCAATGCCGGCCTGACTTTTGAGGTTGAAGCGTAAGCAACCGGCTTCTGACCGATAAAGAAGGCGGCATTCGCATGAATGCCGCCTTTTTGTATGCCTCCAGGGAGATGTCGTTTAGTCCCGATAAGACGGATCAATTCGGTCAAGCTTCCGAAGCATCGCAGGCCATGCCAGATGGTTTGTCACCTTTTGAGCAAGTTCAGGGTCCGTCCCCTGTGTCGCGGTTCTCTCCGGAATGCCCTGCATCGGGTTATGGAGCTGTTTGGCAGATGAGAGCGTAGCCACCTGCATTTCACAGGCGCGCTCCAGATAGTACATCCGCATAAAGGCCTCAGCGACGGTCTCACCAACGGTCAAGGTGCCATGGTTCCACAAGAGCATCATGTTCTTGTCGCCAAGATCTTCCTGCAGGCGCGGGCGCTCGTCATGATCAACAGCAACGCCTTCATATTCGTGGTAGGCGAGCTCTTCGCGGATCAGCATCGCCGTTTGATTGAGCGGCAGAAGCCCCTCTTCTGCTGTTGAGACTGCCGTGCCGGGGATTGTGTGCAGGTGAATGACGCAATTGGCGTCATGACGGATTTCATGGACGGCGCTATGAATGGTGAAGCCAGCTGGATTCACGAAATGCGGCGAGTTATCCAGCTTGTTTCCCTCAAGGTCGATCTTAACCAGGCTGCTGGCGGTGATCTCATCAAAGAAAAACCCGTAGGGATTGATGAGGAACGTGCCGTCAGAGAGCTTGGAGGAAATGTGAGTGAAGATCATATCGTCCCAGCCATAATGTGCGACAAGACGATAACAGGCAGCGAGATTGACCCGGGCTTCCCATTCCTCTGGGGAGACCTTTTCGCGGACACTGGTTGGGGCGGCTTCTTGGACTGACATGATTTTTCCTCCGTTTGCGTGCGGCCTCTGTCAGGCCATGGCAATCTCTTAAAGAGAAGCTGGAAATGAGACTGCGATCTGGGTCACATTTGCACGGTCGAATACGAAAAACGGGGAAATCTATGGGAAAACCAGGCCAGAATTTCAGCGCTGACGACCTGGTCATGATGAGCCCCCTCTTTTCGGTCCTCCCGGAGCTTGCCCGGTCGGCTGTGTTGCAACGGGCTCGACCTCTCTCCTTGGACGCTGGCGACCCTCTATATGCGCGCGGAGACCCATCCGACCGGTACTTCGGCATCCTCAATGGTCGCCTACGCCTGTCGGTGGACTCGGCCGACGGTAAGACGGTAGCGCTCAATCAGGCTGACGCCGGTGAGTGGTTTGGCGAGTTGGGCCTGTTTGAGGGTGGCACCCGTCTGGTGGATGCAATTGCTGCCGAACCAACCGAGCTTCTTTGTCTCAGTCGTGATGATATGCTGGGGTTTGCAACCACCGAACCCGCCATGTTCATGCCGATTGTGGAGCTTTTGGGAGCCCGTATCCAACTGGTGGGCGAGCTGCTTCAGGAGACAGTCTTTCATGATGTGACCTTCCGGCTTGCAAAACGCCTGCTGGATCTTGCCGACAAACACGGGGTTTCAGCTGATCAGGGTGTCCTTATCGATTTGCATCTTCCTCAAGAAGAGTTGGGCCAGATGGTCGGCGCGACGCGGGAGGCCGTTGGCCGCCAACTCAGCACCTGGAAGAAGAAGGCCTGGATTGACGTTTCATATGGGAAAATCACCGTCCTGAACCGAGCGCCGCTGATGCAGATAATCGTCTCAGCCCAAGGAGGCGACAAGGGTGGCGGGGAGTTTTGATCCCCCTGCCCTCATTCTGGTAGTTTAAAGCCATCGAAATTCACAATAACCACCAGCAGGCGCACTTTGCCGGACTGGAGAGTAAACGGGGCAAACATTTCATGGGGTTTCAGAAACTGTTGATCGCCAATCGCGGCGAGATATCGGTGCGTATTGCGCGTGCAGCTGCGGAGATGGACATCGGATCAGTCGCTGTTTTTTCCGAAGATGATGCAGCGTCCCTTCATGTGCAGGTGGCTGACGAATCTGTCGGCTTAAGAGGCAGCGGTGTTCCCACCTACCTTGACTCCAAACAGATCATTGAAGCGGCTAACGCGTCTGGATGTGACGCGGTTCATCCCGGCTACGGCTTCTTGAGTGAGAACGTGGACTTTGCACGCGCCTGTAAGGACGCGGGCCTCACCTTCATCGGACCAAACCCCGACGCCCTCGCCCTCTTTGGCGACAAGGCACGCGCTAGGGCGTTGGCGGAACAGGTGGGTGTTCCACTGCTGCCCGGCACAAATGGAGCCACCAGCCTTGAAGAAGCGAAGGCCTTCTTCAAAAGCCTCGGCTCCAACACCTCCATGATGATCAAAGCTGTCTCCGGCGGCGGCGGCCGTGGCATGCGCCCTGTTCACCGCGCCGACGAAATTGATGAGGCTTATGCGCGGTGCCAGTCGGAAGCCAAGTCCGCCTTTGGGGATGACGCTGTGTATGTGGAGCGCCTCATCACAAAAGCGCGCCACATCGAAATCCAGATCGTGGGCGACGGCAAAGATGTCGTCCATCTTGGCGAGCGTGAATGCTCTCTTCAGCGGCGCCGTCAGAAACTGGTGGAAATCGCCCCCAGCCCAACGCTGAGCGACGGATTGCGAACCAAGCTCACGGAAGCAGCCGTGAAGCTCGCCAAAGAAGCGTCATACGACAATATCGGCACATTTGAGTTTCTGGTGGATGAAGCAGATCGAAGCTTTGCCTTCATGGAGACAAATGCCCGTCTGCAGGTGGAGCATACGGTCACTGAAGAAGTAACCGGCATTGATCTTGTCAAAACACAGCTCCGGATCGCTGCAGGCAAGACATTGGGGGCCATTGGACTTGGAGAGACACCCGCGCCCCGTGGATACGCAATTCAGTTGCGGATCAATATGGAAAGTATGAATGCAGATGGCGAGGCTCTGCCATCAGGTGGGACACTGACGAGCTATCAGGCACCAAGCGGTCCAGGCATTCGCGTCGATGGGTTTGGGTATACCGGGTACACGAGCAGCCCGCATTATGACTCTCTGCTCGCAAAGCTGATCGCCTGTTCACCAAGCGCCGATTATCAGGACGCAGTGAAGCGGGCACAGAGGGCATTGGATGAATTCTCCATTGAGGGGGTGAAGACCAACATCCCGCTTCATCAAAACCTCCTGAGCATGCCTGCTTTCGCGGCAAACGACGTCTACACAACCTTTATCGCGGATCATACAGCTGAACTGGTGAAAGGAAGAGCGCGCCCAGCGCGGTTTGCAGCGAGAAAAGGAACAGGCGCGTCGGTAGCCCCGACCGTGCAAGCGACGGGACCGGACGGCACCCGTCCGCTGAGCGCGCATCTTCAAGGACGTGTCGTCAGCATTGACGTGTCTGAGGGCGACAGTGTTGCGCCTGGCCAACAGATTGCCGTGCTGGAATCGATGAAAATGGAGCACATCGTCTCCGCCGAAACAGGTGGCATTGTACGTGAGTTGGCAGCCAAGCCAGATGACACGGTGTTTGAGGGCGCTCCACTTCTCTTTATTGAAGAACGAGACGTTGGCATGTCCGAAAGTGCAGCCGCTGCCGCTGTCGATCTGGACAATATTCGCCCTGACCTGGAAGAAGTCATAGAGCGGCACGCCATTGGGCTGGATGAACGTCGCCCGGATGCAGTAGCACGCCGTCGCGGACGCAATCAGCGGACTGCGCGGGAAAACATTGATGATCTCTGTGATCCCGATAGTTTCATTGAGTATGGAGCGTTGGTCCTGGCGGCTCAGCGTCGTCGGCGGTCAATGGAAGACCTGATCAAAATGAGTCCGGCAGATGGAATGATCACGGGCGTTGGGTCGATCAATGGTGAGGACTTTGACGAAGAAGACTCACGGGCAATGGTTCTTGCGTACGACTTTACTGTCTTTGCAGGCACCCAGGGCCATATGAACCACAAAAAGACCGATCGCATGTTGGGCCTCGCCCACCAATGGAACCTGCCGCTCATTCTCTTTGGGGAAGGCGGCGGTGGACGTCCAGGTGACACGGACACTGCAGGTGTTGCGGGGCTTGATGTGCCAACCTTCAAAAGCTTCGCAGCGTTGAGCGGAAATGTGCCAGTGATCAGCATCGTCTCCGGACGGTGTTTTTGCGGGCAACGCAGCGCTCGTGGGATGCAGTGACGTGATCATTGCCACTGCCGATTCAAATATCGGTATGGGCGGCCCTGCCATGATCGAAGGTGGTGGGCTCGGTGCCTACAAACCGGAAGATATCGGCCCGATTGACGTCCACAAGAAAAACGGCGTCGTTGACATTGCGGTTGCCGATGAAGCCGAAGGTGTGGCTGCCGCCAAGAAATATCTCTCCTACTTCCAAGGTCGTCTAAAAAACTGGGAGGCTGCAGACCAAAGAGAGCTGCGGCATCTGATCCCGGAAAACCGCTTGAGGGCCTATGACGTCCGGACAGTCATCGACACGGTCGCAGACAAAGACAGCGTGCTTGAACTGCGCAAAGACTTTGGTGTCGGTATTTTGACCTGTTTCATCCGCATCGAAGGCCGCCCGATGGGACTGATCGCGAATAACCCGTTCCATTTGGGCGGTGCGATTGATGCAGATGCCGCGGATAAAGCCGCCCGCTTCATGCAGTTATGTGATGCGTTTGGACTGCCCATCCTCTCCTTCTGTGACACACCAGGCTTTATGGTGGGTCCGGAAGTAGAAGAGACGGCCCAGGTGCGTCACGTATCGCGTATGTTTGTTGTCGCCGCCAACATGTCAGTCCCGGTCTTCACCATCGTGCTTCGCAAAGGCTACGGCCTGGGTGCACAGGCAATGACAGGTGGCACCTTCCATGCCCCCTTCTTTAATGTCTCGTGGCCGACCGGTGAGTTTGGCGGTATGGGGCTCGAGGGTGCGGTGCGCCTTGGGTACCGCCGTGAAATGGAAGCGATCGAAGATGAGGCGGAACGCCAGGAGTTTTTCGAGAAGATGGTCGCCAGTTCCTACGCCAGAGGTAAGGCGATTAATATGGCCTCTTTCTTGGAAATTGATGGGGTCATCGATCCATTGGAAACACGACACTGGATCATGCGAGGCTTGAAGTCGTTACCGCCCAAGTCGCAAGATGTGACACCTAAACGACCATTCATCGACACATGGTGAGTGAAACCACCGGGAGAAGAACATGAACTGCCACAAGGTGGACTACACGATCATCGGCGATGACATGCAGCTGGTGGAGATCGAACTTGATCCCGGCGAGACCGTCGTGGCGGAAGCCGGTGCCATGAACTACATGGAAGACGGCATCGAATTCGAAACACGTCTTGGCGACGGGTCAAAGCCCGATAAAGGTGTGATGGGCAAGCTATTCTCAGCCGCCAAACGTACCTTTACAGGTGAGTCTCTCTTCATGACTCACTTCACCAATCAGGGATCAAAGAAAGCGTCTGCTGCTTTTGCCGCTCCGTTCCCTGGCAAGATCATTGCGCTCAACCAGGCGATGACTGGTGAAGTGCTCTGCCAAAAGGATTCGTTCCTCGCGGCGGCGCTGGGCACAAGCATTGATATTGCCTTTCAGAAGAAGCTGGGCGCGGGGTTTTTTGGCGGCGAAGGCTTCATCCTCCAGCGTCTGCAAGGGGACGGCATGGCCTTCGTGCATGCTGGCGGCACGATCGTTGAAAAGAAACTCAACGGAGAAAAACTCCGAGTGGACACCGGCTGCATCGTCGCCTTCACGCCATCGCTTGAGTACGACATTGAGCGCGCAGGCGGGTTGAAATCGATGGTTTTTGGCGGCGAAGGTCTTTTCCTGGCAACCTTGCAAGGCACAGGCACCGTCTGGCTTCAAAGCCTCCCCTTCTCCCGTCTGGCTGACCGCGTTCTTGAACACGCGCCATCTGCAGGCGGCACCGATCAAGGGGAAGGATCAATCCTGGGCGGTGCCTCTCGCTTGTTCGAGAAGTAAAAATCTAGCCAGCAGGCTGTGATGGTCGTCCGAGTTTGAAGGTAGCACTGGCTCTGGCGACAAGCTCACCGTCTTCACGACGGAGTTCCGCCTCAGCAAAAGCAATCGATTTTCCTCGATGTCGAACCCAACCTTCACCGATAAGGGTTCCCTGGTCTGCACGGCCAAGAAAACTTGTTTTAAGTTCAAGCGTTACCTGGGGTGTCGGCGTGCTTGTTGTCGACCGGACCGCGTGGCCGCAGAGGCCATCCAGCATGGCGGCGAGGAAACCACCATAGATCCGACCACCACGGTTGACGAAATTTTCGCCGGCAAAATAGGTGGCTTTGACGTAGCCGCGTTCCGGATCAAGTTCTAAGACTTTTTTGCCGAGTGTCTCTGCAGCTGGAGACTCCCGGTCGACGGGAGGAAAATCATTCATGCAGGGATATTAAAACACTGGCTTGAAATTCACCACGAACTCTTGCGAACAAGCGGCTCTCTCCTCTGACAAAATTTCATGGCCTTGAGCGGCGCAGTGCCTGTCGGCTCGGAACCGAGCAACTCCCTTATTGGTGCAGCCTTTGAGGTCGGGGTCGTAGAGGAAAACACAGACAGCCACGATGTACTTTTCTTCACAGGGCAATTCGATCATGTAGCGTTGTTCTTGCGCGCTCCTCCGGCTCCACCAGCCATCACCGGCAGCCCGATTGCCCTGTGTTGGACTATCGAGGCAGTGTCGGAACTCTTCGTAGGTTGGCTGAGCCGCAGCTGAGGTAGTGCCAAGAGCCGAAATGAAAATGGCGGCACTGAACAGGATGAATGCTTGAGCAAAGGTACGCACGTAAACCCTCCAACTAAACAGCCCCCGCCGCTTCGTCAGACCTTATCGTGGCGGCACCAAAGAAGTAAAGGTTTTTTACCAATTCGAGTGTCATAGCAGAGCTTGCGCTTATACATATCAAAGACCTTTTCCCAGACCTGCTCCGCAGCGCCTTCCACATAGGCCTCGCGTTCAGGAAAACAAAACCCATGGCCTGTCCCAGGCCAAACGTCCAACGTATAGGAGACGGAGTGCGCATCTAGTTCTGAACGCAGATCCGGAATGACATTGTCTGGCACCCACTCGTCAGTTTCAGCAAAACCAAGATAGAGCTCGCCCTTGATATTGGACGCAAGTTTGTGGGGTGTATCGGGCGCATCCGTCACAATGCCGACTCCGTAGAGCGATGCGGAGGCTGCGAACTGGTCTGGATATGTACCCGCGGCAGACACAACATATTGCCCGCTCATACAGTACCCAATGCAGCCGATGGGCCCGGGTTTGATCCGTGGGTCTTGCTCCATCCATGTCAGAATGTCGGCAGTGTCGGACATGACCAGCGCATTATTAAGGGAGCGCATGGCAGAAAACATTTTCTCGCGAACAGAGTCATCTGCCTTTGCCATATCGAAACGAAGACGCCCGAGCCGGTAATACATATCTGGCAACAGTACGGTATAGCCCTCCGCCGCGATACGGCGTGCAAAGCCATACAATTCTTCACGGATGCCCGGGGCATCCATATAGATGACCACAGGCGGCTTCGCGCCATCGTCATGGGAAACCACAAGTGTTTCCATATCGCCATCAGATGTTTTGATGGAAAGAATTTCTTCGTTCATCGCCGACCTCGACACTGGTTTTAGAGTGGAAAAAGGGTCGGAGGAATTCCGACCCTTGAACCTGTCTTACGCGGCAGCTGCGACACTTGGCCGAGCCTGAACACGGTCGTACCAGGCAACAATGTTCTTGTTGTTTGGATCAATGGGTTGCCCGACAGAAGCGCCAAACTCAAGGAAACCAAACAGAAGAATATCGGCCAATGTAAAACGGTCCCCAGCAAGCCACTGCTTGCCTTCGAGCTGTTCGTCGAGCCATTTGATCTTGTCCTGTGCAGTTGCCTTCAAGCCATCGGCTGCTTCTGGCAGACACCGAAAGCGATCTTGGAACATGGGCAGCCCTTCAGCGAACCGAAAGCCATTTGCCAGAGGTTCGCATATGCCAAGATCAACCCGGCGAACCCACTTACGCGTTTCTGCCCGCTCTTCTGCATTAGTGCCAACAAGCGAAGGTGCTGGTTGATGCTCTTCAAGATATTCGCAGATGGCGGTGATTTCGGTGACAATGTCGCCATTCTCAAGGGCAAGCGCTGGGAGCTGACCCGCAGGGTTCACTTTGAGGTACTCAGCCTGACGGTTGGCGCCTGCCATAATATCGATTTCTTCAAAAGGAAGTTCGATCCCCTTTTCAGCCATGAAGATTTTCACGACCCGAGGGTTTGGCCCAATGGAGTTATAGAGTTTCATATGACAGCTCTCCCTATGTGTATCTTGTATTTATTTGCCTAGAGTCTTAGCCGATGAAGACCTGTATCGCCACATATTCGCAAACTCAATTGCGATGCCAGAACGTGGATTAGTTCAAATTGGCTCTCGCCAGCGACGACACGTCTGGTATGTCTTAGGCATCGACATTCCTTATTCTCTAAACGCGCTAGGCGAATGACAGAAAACGCTACGTCAGCCGAGCCCTCTAGCAGGCCTCCCATCTTCTATGGATGGTACATTGTCTTCGCGGCTTTCGTCGTAATGACGGTTTCTGCCGGTTTTGGCTTTTACAACTTATCCGTCTATCTGGAAGCTTTTGTCGACGAACGCGGCTTTTCAGTTGGTTATACGTCAGGGGCGACGGCCGCGTTTTTCGTGTCGTCCGGTGTTGCAGGCCTCGGCGTTGGATGGCTCATCGAGCGATATGACCCAAGATGGACAATCGCCGGAGGCGCAGTGCTTGCTGGACTGGTCTTGTCTGGCGCGGGATGGGTCAATGAACTTTGGCAGCTTTATCTCTTCTACGTGCTCTTCGGCATCGGATATTCAGCCTGTGCGCTTTTGCCCTGCACCACTCTTGTTGCTCGGTGGTTCGAGAAGAAGCGCTCCGTGGCTCTGTCCGTTGCCTCTACTGGTCTCTCCCTTGGAGGGATTTTGCTCACGCCGCTCTCTGCGGAACTGATTGAACGATTGGGCCTTGCGGGTGCAGCTCCTTGGCTTGGTGCAGGACTCTTCTTTGGCATAGCCCCTGTGGCAATTCTGCTCTTTCGTCCAAGCCCCGCATCCATGGGGTTGGCGGCGGATGGCGGCGACGTGCCTGACGGTTCACCGGGTAGTGAGCCCACAGTAAACGGTGTCACCTATCATGTGGCCGTTCGCAGTCGCTTCTTTGTCCTTGCAACAGTCACCTTCATGACATCCATGATGGCTCAGGTTGGTTCTATCGCCCATCAGTTCTCTTTGGTGGCGGGCCGCGCAGATGATCGCGATTTGGCTGCCCTGGCGGTGTCGGTGATGGCGGGTTTCAGTATTGCCGGACGTCTGGCTGGTGGTTGGGTTCTGCCCCACATCTCTTCGCGGCTCTTCATGGGCGGACTCCTGATCGTGCAGGCGATCGCCCTGAGCCTCTATGCCGTTGCAGCGACGCCAACCACATTGTTGATGGTCGCCGCCTTGTTCGGTGTGACCGTAGGTAATTTGTTGATGATGCAACCTCTGCTCATAGCAGAAGCATTTGGCACAGTGGCCTATGCACGCATCTATTCAACATCCCAACTTTTTACAACCCTTGGCGTTGCAAGTGGACCGGCTGCATATGGACTGATCTATGAGGCTGCGAATGGATATACCGCATCTTATCTTTATGGCGCTGCAGCCTCGATCATCGGCCTCATGGCCATCCTGGCTGCAGGTCCGGTGGAACAAGAAAAACAAAAAGCATGAGGAAAAACATGTCTGATTTTGGTCCGGGAATAGAGCTCAACAAGCCAGCTTTTATCCATCCAACAGCCCTCATATATGGGAAGGTCTTCGTCGACGAGGGAGCATCTCTCTGGCCCTATACCGTCATTCGCAGCGAAATGTATGAGGTGCGGATCGGCAAACGCACCAACATTCAAGATTTTGTAATGATCCATGTGGGGAACACCACGCCGACAATCATTGGCGACAATTGTTCAATTACGCACCACTGCACAATTCACGGTGCGGAGATTGGTGACAATTGTCTGATCGGGATCAACTCAACGATCATGGATGGCGCAAAGATCGGCAAGAACTGTATCATCGGCGGACATACAATCGTGACCGAGGGAACCGTCATCCCTGACAATTCCATTGTCATGGGATCGCCCGGAAAGGTCGTTAAAGAGCGTGACAGCTCAAAAGCAAATATCATGAATGCAGCTTTCTACTACGAGAATGCGAAAGCCTATTTGAAAGGCGAGCACCGCGTTTCTGAGACCGCTGAGTTCAAGGCAGCGATGGTGCGCGAGCAGGAAGCCCTAACCGGCTGATTTTCAATGGAAAATTGAAACTGGTAGAATTGCTGTCCGGGCACTATGCTGCGGCGCAAACCGACACCAAATATGTGGAATCTCATGAAACTCCCAGCTTCGTTCTACAAGCCCCTGTCAATTGGTGCACCAGCACCCTTCCAAGAGCTGCCACTGGCGCTGGAGCGCATGATCCACTTCTTCCCGGCTCACAATGAGAAAGTGCACAGCAAGATACCCGATCTCATTCCTAAGGTGGATGTCATCCTCGGGAACCTGGAAGACGCAATACCCGCTGATGCAAAAGAAGCGGCTCGAGCTGGTTTCATCAAGGTTGCGCAGGAGAATGACTTTGGGAACACGGGCCTTTGGACTAGGGTCAATGCGCTGAACAGCCCTTGGGCGTTGGACGACATTGTTGAGATTGTTAGCGCCGTCGGCGACAAGCTCGACGTGATTATGCTGCCCAAAGTGGAAGGTGTTTGGGACATTCACTACGCCGACCAACTATTGGCTCAGCTTGAAGCAAAACACGGAGTCAAAAAACCGATCCTCATTCACGCCATTCTGGAAACAGCGCAAGGCGTAAAGAATGTGAACGAGATTGCTGCAGCAAGCCCGCGCATGCATGGCATGAGCTTGGGCCCCGCCGATCTTGCCGCATCACGGGGAATGAAAACCACGCGTGTTGGTGGTGGACACCCGTCCTACGGCGTGATCGAAGATCCAAAGGAAGATGGAAGCAGTCGGGTCTTTGCACAGCAGGATCTTTGGCACTACACAGTTGCACGTATGGTGGACGCGTGCCTCTCCAACGGTATTCGTCCCTTCTACGGTCCATTTGGCGATATTCAGGACACAGATGCCTGCGAAGTTCAGTTCCGCAACTCCTTCCTGCTTGGATGCGTTGGCGCCTGGTCGTTGCACCCTGTGCAGATTGATATTGCGAAGAAAGTATTTAGCCCGGATGTGGACGAAGTGAAGTTTGCTCTGCGTATCCTGGAAGCCATGCCAGATGGCACAGGCGCTGTAATGCTGGATGGCAAGATGCAGGACGACGCAACCTGGAAACAAGCCAAGGTGATCGTCGATTTGGCGAAACGCGTCGCGGAACGAGACCCAGAGCTTGGCAGAGCCTACGGTCTCTGAAAACCAGCCCTAGCTGATCAACGGCTCTTCATATTTTACGAAAGTGTCAATCGCGCCGAGTGCAGCCGACAGCGGGATGCGTGATGCATCGTCGACGCCATAGTCACGAAGTGCGTGGAGGATTTTGAGTCCCCTCGCCTGCGCTGCATATTTGGCTGGATCATGTCGTGTAAAAATCGATACGAGCGGTGCACCGCCGACTGCCAACATATGTCCAGTGCCAGAATTGTTCGCAATCGCTGCCGACATATGTGCGGCGAGCGCCATGACGAGCATTGGACCCTTGATATGGGGATAATCGTCTGTCCTGTCCCACTCTGGCAGAAGTGCCTCTGGAACTTCCCGACGTACCTGCGCCACCAGTTCCGCTTCGTCGGGCCCAAGCAGAAAAACCGGTACGCGGCCGATCGCCAATTGTTTTCGCGCAAGTTCGAAGTAGCGTTCGACTGGCCAAAGTTTCCGACGATCCCCAGCGCCTGGTGCAATGCCGATATAGGTGGCACCTGAAGGCAGCAAGGCTGCCGCAGCAGCCCGGTGTTCTTCAGAAGGATCAAAGACCTTTGTGCCATCGTCTGTTGGCCGAGGAGATATCAGGTCCAACATATCAATCAGCCCACCTACAAATGAAGTGTCAGACTCAAAGCCTTTTGGCGGTTTCACATCTGAGAAAAAGAAATCTGCGGTGCCGGACACGAATGTTGTGTGCGGTATGCGCTTCACGATCATCGTTCGCGCAACAAGCCGCTGTGTGTCAATGATCAGATCGAACCTACGCCCTGGCAGGGGCGACCATTTGGTGAAGAGCTGATGTGTTTTGTCGCCAATACCGGCATCTTCGATCACCTCATCAATGAATTTCATGGCGACCGGCTTTAGAATACTCGCATATACCGTTTTACCCGTGCCCGCGACCCAAGTAATTTTGGCGTTAGGAAAGCGTTGGTGTACCTGTTGTGCAAAACTGAGTTTCAATATGCCATCACCGATGACTTCCTCACAACAATAGATGAGGATCGACTTTGGGTTGAGCGCGCGAACCGGCAGCCTTATTGACGGTATATCTGACAATTGATCCCCAGACGGCAGTTCCTGAGGCATTGCGCCTCTTGTCTTTCTATAAACCGGCGCCGCGGGGCAAACAATAGCCCTATGCAGAGAGGGTAAAGGGACCGCCCTATGAGGGGCAGTCCCTGGTCGTTTTAAGCGAGTTCGGTCATCGCTTCGCGGGTGAATGTTTTGAGTTCATCTGCCCTGCCATCGCGGATCTTGTTTGCCCACTCTGGGTCCACCAATAGAGCTCGACCGACCGCAACCATGTCGAATTCATCTGCATTGAGACGATCCAGCAATTTATCAATACTGGTGGGTTCAGAGCCCTCGCCGGCAAAGGCGGCAATAAATTCGCCCGACAGGCCGACACTGCCCACAGTGATGGTAGGTTTGCCGGTGAGTTTCTTGGTCCATCCAGCAAGGTTAAGGTCAGACCCTTCAAACTCAGGTTCCCAGAAGCGACGTGTGGAACAGTGGAAAACGTCGACACCGGCGTCTGACAGTGGCTTCAAGAATGCGGCGAGTTCTTCCGAAGTCGGTGCAATCTTATGGTCGAAATCCTGCTGTTTCCATTGAGAGAAACGCAGGATGAGCGGATAATCATCCCCGACCTCAGACCGAACAGCGTTGATGATGTCCACAGCAAACTTCGTTCGTGCGACAGCATCATTCCCGCCATATTCGTCGTCGCGCTGATTGGTTCCTTCCCAGAAGAACTGATCAATCAGGTAGCCGTGAGCACCGTGGAGTTCAATGCCGTCAAATCCAGCTTCGCGGGCTGCACCGGCTGACCGACGGAAGGCATCGATACAAGCCTGAATGTCTTCGGGAGTCATCGGATCTGCAACAGGTTTACCCGGCACAAACAGACCAGAAGGGCCAGCGCTTGGCTCTTCTGGGTTTGGCGCTTCCTTTTGGTTGCGCATGGTCCCTACATGCCAGAGTTGCGGCATGATCTTGCCACCTGCCTCGTGTACCTCTGAAACAACATTTTTCCAGCCATCAAGGGCTGCTTTGCCGTGGAAGGCAGGGATATTGTCTGCCATCGTAGATACGCGGTGCCCAACGGTGGTGCCTTCTGTGATGATGAGGCCCGTCCCTCCTTCGGCCCGGCGTCGATAATAGGCCGCAACGTCTGCACCTGGAACTTCGCCCGGAGAGAAATTCCGTGTCATCGGTGCCATCACCACTCGGTTTGGAACGGTGAGACCGTTGAATGAAAATGGCGAAAACAGCTTCTCGGTTGAGTTGCTCATGCGATATTCCTTGTGAGATAACCGGAAGTCCCGGTCATGAATTTTTGTGTCGCGTATATTGCGTGACCCTTGGACAGGATCAAGGGTGCTGCGCGTGTTTCTGCAGATTGGTGTAGAATTCCCGACATAGATACTGACAGGAGACAGAATGGGACCGAATCCAGCGCTCAAAAAACTGGGATTTACCGAAACCGACCGAGTGGTTCTGGTGCACACCGATGATATCGGCATGTGCCAGGCATCCGTGAGCGCCTTCCATGACTTGTGGCAAGCTGGCGCAGTTTCCTGTGGATCTTCAATGGTGCCCTGTGCCTGGTTTAACGCTGCAGCTGACTATTGTCGGGAGCACCCTGAGGTGGATATGGGCGTTCATGCAACGCTGACCAGCGAATGGCACCCATATCGCTGGGGGCCCCTTACCTCTGGCGCAGCGACCGGTGGTTTAACCGATCAGGAGGCAAAATTCCCAAAGACGTCAGAAGCTGTCGCGAAAGCAGCAGACCCGCAGGCGGTCAAAGCTGAGCTCAAAGCACAAATTGAGCACGCCAAGGCGGCTGGCATTGAACCCACCCACATCGACACGCATATGGGTTCGGTGATGCACGGGCCCCTCTATGATGTGTTCGTTGATCTCGCACTTGAGTATGGAATTCCACCATTTGCTCTCCGCCTTACAGCGGAACAATGGTCATTTGGAGGCTATTCTGAAGAGAGCTGCGCGCTTTTCGAGCGTCGGACACGCGAATTGGAAGAAGCGGCTGTGCCGACACTAGATCGAATATTGAGCGTCTCGCTCTCTGACGAAGAGGATCGCGCGGGGAAAACAAAACAGGCATTGAGTTCGATTAAACCAGGGCAGATGAGCTATTTCATCCTTCACCCAAGTCATGACACCGCAGAATTGAGAGGCATCTGCCCTGATTGGCGGTCGCGGGTGATGGATCTCGATATGTTCTTAAGCGGAGAGATGGCGGACCACCTGGCAAAGGAAAACATTCATTTGATCGGATACCGGGCGCTAAAAGATCTTATTCCACAAGGGGTTGCTGCATGATCTTAAGGCAGCTATCAAAAGCACCCGATTCACAGTAAAATTGAGAGACGCTGGGTATTTACAGGCCCATTTCACAGGTAAAGCGTGATGATCGACAGACAGGCAAAATTCCATATCGGGCAGATTGTTCAGCATCGATATTTCTCATTTCGGGGAGTGATTTTTGACGTCGATCCAACCTTCAACAACACCGAAGAGTGGTGGTTGTCGATCCCTGAGGAAATCAGGCCGCGCAAAGACCAGCCCTATTATCACCTACTGGCCGAGAATTCCGAGTCTGAGTATGTCGCCTATGTGTCAGAACAAAACTTGTTGGAAGATGAGACCGGTGACCCCGTAGGCCATTCAGATGTACGCAAAATGTTTGGTCCTATGGAAGGCGGCATCTACACCCTAAGGGGTGAAGCGGCGCACTAGAGGCAAGGCCAACGGCGCCCGAAAGAAGGCGCTACAAAGGACATGGACCATGCGGCGCGATACCCGTCCCTACTTCATCCGCCGCCTGCGCGATTCATTTTCGAAGTGGCAAGTTCGACGATTCCTGGAACCTCAATTCGACAAGATTGGGCCTGGGCTGGATGTCGCGTACCCGCAAGGTGTGGAGTTGTGGGGCGCGAACATAAATGCCGGCTCGCATTTGCACCTCCGCGCCGCCAAGGGAAACATGATCCGTCTGGCCACTTGGGACAGTGGAGACCGCGTGGGTGAAATTCACATTGGCGACTTTGTTCTGATAAGTCCTGGAAATCAGATTATCGCATCCGAGCGGATTACCATCGGAAGCAACACTATGATTGCCAGTGGTTGTTACATCTCTGATTCTGACTGGCACGATACCTACGACCGTACCGCCGAGCTGGACAAATATGCGCCTGTGACGCTCGAAGAAAACGTTTGGATTGGCAGCCGGGTGATCGTCGGCAAAGGCGTCACAATTGGGAAAAACTCAATCATTGGCGCGGGGTCCGTTGTGACGCGGGACATCCCGGCAAACGTTATCGCTGCAGGCAATCCGGCCAAGGTGATCAAAGAACTGGATCCCGATAAGGAGTTCCGCCTGCGCTCTGACATGTTGGGTGACAGCGAAGCGCTCTATCACGAAATCGATAAACTGAGCCGATATCTGCTTCGGCATAACACGCTCTTCACATGGGTGCGCAGCCTGATTAAGCCGACGCGGCGCGATTGATCAGCCAAGCTGGTTAGCAGTTGATCTGGATCAATGAACGTCGAGCGCATTCGCGTTTCTGTCCTCCAAACGCTATGGAGGACAAAAAATGACCGATGCCGATTTTACTTACCTGATGATTGTCGTGGGCGCATTCAGCATGTTTATGCTGGTTCTGGGCTACTACATGTTCAGCGTGCCATCGCGAGACTGACAATCCAGGCTTTAGCTAGGGGCTTGTTGGTCCAGCCAATTGATCCCCGCAGTCATACCGGACAAGCTGACATTCAGCGTGACAGGTCCGTTGCGAATATCAACAAAGTCGACAGTCATATTGTTGCCGGCTTTGAGACGTTGAAGGCTGTCCACGGCGACAGGTGATATCGACTGGCAACCAATGGGGATACAAACCTGAAGCGGGATGGCAGCAAGCTCTGTACCATCAACGCTAAATTTCACACCATTGGGCAGATGGGTTCCCAAAGGTATGATCGTGATGGCGTAATATTCGTTATTCGGGTTACGGCCGATGGCAAAAAACAGGGCGACAGACTGACTCTGCTCAGAACGAATCTCGAAAGACAACGTACAGATATTGTTCGTTCCGTCGGGGGATGCGCATTTCCCGCGCCAATTGCCGAATTTTTCGATCGTTGAGCCATCAGCAGCTGTGACTGTCTCAGCCTGCGCAAAGACCGAGTTACCCATGAAAAACGCAGCAACAAACAGCGCAGCTGCGGCACGCCTTAATTCAAACATAAAAAATTCCTCTGCTCAGGGGCACCCGCCCCAACGACCCCCGCGTCGATTCCAGTAGTATAAGCTGAGCGGACTGAAGATGCACACCCGCCTTGCACCTTCCTGAAAAAAGCGCGACAAGCGTTAACGGGGTAGCTTTGTTGGTGTTTTGGGAGGAAATTTATGGGTCTCTGGCAAAAAGCCACGGCATTTCTATCAAGCATGTTTGTTGGTTTGGCGAGCTCAGCAGCATTCGCAGAGCCGCAACATGGCATCGCCATGCACGGGGCACCACTTCATGGTCCTCATTTTGAGCACTTTTCCTATGCCAATCCAGGCGCGCCCAAGGGCGGAGATCTGAAACTTGCGGCTATCGGCAGTTTCGACAGTCTCAACCCACTCATCATCAAAGGTGTGTCGGGCGGCGGCATCAGAGATTATGTTTTTGAGAGCCTCATGGCCCGTGCTTATGATGAGCCTTTTTCCCTATATGGCCTTCTTGCGGAAACTGTTGAAACCCCTGATGACAGATCA
>CBDIPP010000012.1:0-145561 GCA_965283695.1 uncultured Parvibaculaceae bacterium
CCGCCAAATGACGGTAAGCCTCGCGATAGTTGCCACTGTAATAAGAGAGGATGCCCCGCGCAGCCGGCACACCCGCAGTGCTGGCAACAGAGCTCATATCTCCGTGCATATTCGTCGCGCTCTTTGTTAGTGTCTCAATGAGAGCCTTTGCTGCCTCTGACCGGCCTAAGCGCGCGAGCGGCATCATGTAATGCAGGTCGGCGAAGACTACACACCCATCCTGAGTTCTCTTCTCACAGATATCCGCAAGCTCTTCCCAGCGGCTTCCGACCGACACACCTTCGATTTCCAGACGGACAAGCATTGAGGCTGCGTTTGAAATGTCGCGATAATCATCGGTGCGTTCTGCGCGAACCTTATGATCATAGAGATCAAGCACTTCGTCCGTCGCACCAATAGCGAGCAAAAAGAGCGCGAGGTGCCACCAGACATGGAATCCAAAATTGTTGCAGTGGGCCCATCTCTCTGTCTGACCACCCAACCATCCGGCACCCGCCATGGGCTGGCCGGTCATGTCAAAGACGTGCGCAATCGCATGGAGCCCCCAGGCGTCATCAGGCGCCATTTCCAGGCCTTTTCGACCTTGGGCCTCAGCAAGCTCATAGTCACCGGTTTCTTCTACTGAAAAAGCGTGACATCCCAGCACGTATCCTGTTGCCGGGTGAGCTTGGTCATAGACCGGCAGAACCGTTTCAATGGAGCGACGCATGCCTTTTGCGTCACCTAAGATAAAGCGAATGGCATGCCCCAGTTTGAGCGCCATGGCATCACCCGGTGTCTCTGCCAACACATTGTCCATGATGACAGCTGCCTGGACCGGCTTACCTGCCAGCCATGCTTCCAGCGCTTGAATGTATTGCTCTTCTCTTCTGGTACACCCAACGTCAGCAGCAGCCTGCTTCGCGTTTGCCAGACAGGTGCGCGCATTTTCAATCAGTTCTTTGCGGCCCAATGACAGATAGGCAATACCTTGAAACGCGTGAGCGAGCGCAAATGTCGGTGCTTCTTTCAGGACGGCTGCAAGATGGTTTGGGGTCGAAGACGAATGGGCTAAGAACGCGCGGGATGTCTTGTTCCAATGATCAAGCGTTATCCGCTTGTCCAGAGTTACATCTGATCCGAATGCGTCTGTATGTGTCATTGGTCACTCTCAGTTTTATGCCGCGTACCCAGCACTAGCCGTAGCACCAATCAGAAGTTGATTTCTACACACTTGAGCCGTTGTTCACTTGCATTTGAGAGTACGCGATGAGCTTCCTGCTTTTTGCGATCTGCCGCACACGGATTTGTGATCGAGCGGCTTACAATGCCTCCTAAATAGGCGCTACCTGCCTAAAAAGCGCCATCATAAGCGCGCCGCCCAATACGACAGGCAAGCAGGGTGAAGGTGTCGCGGCTCAATGCCGCTGCTGCCTCTCGCTCCAGCGCTTCAACATCATCAATCCAGAAGCCTTTTCCGCCCAGTGCATCTGCCACTGCCGGGAAATCCGTTCCGTCAAAGTCCACCCCGGCATTGGCGCGACCCATTGCCCGTTGCTTCATTTCGATGAGGCCAAGGCTTTCGTCCACCATCACGGTGATAACGAGTGGGAGCTTAAGATCACGAATAGTGGCGAGTTCGCCTAAGATCATTTCAAGGCCGGCATCTCCCAAGACTGTTGCTACAGGCACCGCTGGCGCACAAAGCTTATATCCAGCTGCGATCGGCACCGCGCAGCCCATTGTGCAGAGCGCAGAAGATTGTAGGAGTGTACGAGGCGCATGGGTTGTCCACTTTTGCGACAGCAAGATGCGATGTGCCCCACTATCCGTCGTCATCACGGTGTTGTCCGGCAACACCTTTCGCAAGGTGTCGTAGACATGGCCCGGGGAAAAACTCTCACCTACTGTGGTAAACGCGGTCGCCAGATTGGTCCTTGCCAAGGCCGCTTCACCATTCGTCCATGTCTCACGCGACGTTGCTTCAGACAATGCAGAGAGAGTATCCGCTATAGGCGACAGGAAGCTCTCGCTCACCCTATGCATGCCGTGGGTCCGAACGACAGGCGTTATCTCCACCACCTGTTTCTCAGGCCCCCATGGGTTGCGCCAGCCTACCCGCATCTCAATCGGGTCATATCCAATCAGGAAGATCAAATCAGACCGCTCTATGAGTGGCATCAACACCTTGTCGGCCTTGGGCGACAGCCCCGCCCCACCAATGGCCAGGGGATGGGTTTCGTCGATCAACCCCTTGCCTTTGTAGCTGGTAACGAGGGGAACGCCATACCGCTCGCAAAAAGCCTGAATGGCAGGCCCAGCCTCTTCATTCACCGCGTCAACACCTGCAATCGCCAGAGGGCGCTCCGCTGTCTCCAAACTTGCGATTGCACGCTCAAGCCCGGCGACCTTCGGTGCGCCAAGGGCGGGTGCCGACGAAAAAGGCCGATCTTCCTCAGGCGCTGCTCCCTCCGCGACCCCAATCGGCACATCAATATGGACCGGTCCTGGTTGACCTTCCGTGGCGATGAGAAGCGCCTTTTCAATCATCGCGCCGACAGCCCCTGGTGCGGCACAAAAGCTCGCTTTGACAATGGGCCGCAACAGTGCCTGATGATCAAAGACCTGGTGGGTATAGGTTTCAGCCTCAGCTGCATCAACGCAACCCGTCAGGAAGATGAGCGGTACTTTGTCCTGATGTGCGTTGGCCACGACATTCACAGCATTGGCGACGCCGGGTCCTAGTGTAGCGACAAGAATACCGGGCGCGCCGGTTGCATGCCACGCACCTTCCGCCATAAATCCCGCAGGGTTTTCGTGTTTCGTCAGTACGAAACGGATGCCACTTTGGGTGAGTGCATCAACCAGTGCGAGCACTTCGCCGCCGGGAATACCAAAGGCTGTCCGACACCCTGCGTCATGTAAATGATCCGCAATAGTCTGCGCGCCGGTTTTCATATTTTTCTGTCCTCTATCACGCCTGCTTCCGTAAGCTTAGCCATCTCCTCATCTGAGAGACGGAGCTTACTTGCCAGAACACTGTTCGTGTCAGCGCCTCGCACCGGAGGCGGCCGGTTATACTGAACAGGCGTCTCACTTAGTTTGAGTGGGTTGCCAATGAGCGGAACAGTTCCGCTGCCTGAGGTTGGGTGAGGCATTTCCACTTTCATTTCTCGATGCTGAATCTGAGGATCTGCAAAGACATCTGGAATGGTATTGATCGGCCCACAAGGCACGCCAGCCCCTTCCAACAGTTCAATCCATTCTGCCACTGACTTTTGCCGGGTCAGGTTCTGCAATAATGGGATCAGCACATCACGGTTGTGTACGCGATCAACATTCTTTGCGAAGCGTTCGTCGGCCGACAGGTGCTCTGCACCGGCAGCAGAACAGAACTTCGAAAACTGACCATCATTTCCAACAGCGAGGATGAAGGCCTTGTCAGAGGCTGGAAAAGTTTCATAGGGCACAATGGTCGGGTGACCATTTCCTAGAGGGACCGGTGTTTCTCCAGAGACGAGATAAGAAGCCCCCTGGTTGACCAGCCAGGCCACCTGGCTGTCCAGAAGCGAGATGTCTATGTGCTGACCAGTTCCCGATTTGTGGCGCGCTTCCAACGCTGCCAGAATTCCTACCGTCGCATACATGCCGCACATGACATCGGCGATGCCAACCCCAACTTTCATCGGTCCTGAGCTTTGCGGGTGGTCCAGCGGATCGCCTGTGATGCTCATGATCCCACCCATGCCCTGAATGAGAAAGTCATAACCGGCGCGGGGAGCATAGGGGCCGGTTTGGCCAAAACCTGAAATAGAACAATAGATCAGCCGAGAGTTTCGTTGAGAGAGCGCCTCATAGTCCAACCCATTGCGCGCCAGATCTCCCACTTTGAAATTCTCAACCAGAATGTCTGCGCTGTCCGCCAATTGACGGACGAGCTCGCGGCCTTCCTCACTTGCCAAATTGATAGCGACAGATTGCTTGTTGCGGTTTGAGGACAGGTAGTAGGCACTTTCTTCAGTGTCTTTGCCTTCTGCATTTTTGAGGAAGGGCGGTCCCCAGGCGCGGGTGTCATCCCCTTTGCTAGGCCGCTCAATTTTGATGACCTCTGCGCCCAAGTCGCCAAGCAATTGAGTCGCTGTTGGTCCGGCGAGGATCCTCGACAGGTCCAGTACAGTGAGGCCAGACAGAGCGCCGGTCTGTTGTTGGTCGTTTTCAGTGGTCATGATTGTCTCTCTATGGTCGGCGCGCCACCCTACCAACCTTTAAGGCTGGATAGAATTTCCCAGCTGCGCTCAATCCAGGCAGCACGATAAATGTGACCGCCTTCATGGAGGCAAAGCTCCAAAACGCTGCTGCCGCATTTCAATCTACGTTCACAGCGAAATGCTTCTGTTTCTAGGATCTCCGGCTCTTCCTTTTCACACTGGCCTTGGGAGTGCCAGATATCAAAACTCTCATACGTATTTCCCTGGCGGTAGAGTCCCCCCGCAATCGCACGCCCGATCAGGGGAAAGGTTCCGTCTTTTTGCCCGTGATAATGCATAAGGTTTGGCGCACCACTTGGACAGGCTTCCGGAAGCGGATTCCATAGCGTGCCCGCTACAGGCACAAAACCCGCGAACTCCTCGCCCATGTAACATGACAGACTCCACACCATCGAGGCGCCTAAAGAAAAACCAGAAGCCAGGATTTTGTCCCTTGGAACTTGGAACCGGGTCTGGACGTCATCCAGCATCTCTCCCACGTAGGCGAGTTCATTTCTGGCTCTTGCTGGTGCGCCTGGAAATGACCAGCCGCCGCGGAGACCGTTCGCAGCAATGAGGGCGATGTTGAGACGGTCACTCATCGCCCGCATGCTCGCGTTGCGCATGACACCCTCTGACGAGCCCTTCCACCCATGGAAAAAGAGAACGGCTCCGACGGGTGGCTCACCCGCCAAACTGTCAGGTAGGTAAATCCGATAGTCCCCTGATCGCACGACACAATCTGTGTCGCTCGTTCCACACGCCGCTGCGGGCGGCACAAGGAAACTCACGAATGCACAAACTATGAGCAGATTGATTGAAAATAAACGGGACACCTGACCCTCAAAAAAGCTCTCGCGACTGCGAAATGAGTAGCGGAAATTCCGTTCACGAACACATGACGAATTTGAGAGCGAAACTGATCACAATGTTGCACTTGTGTATTGCACATAGGAAGCAAGACTCAATAGTCTTTGAAGCTCTACGAGCCAGTATCGTAGGTCAATTTCTGGGGGGAATATGGATTTTGCTGAAATGGCCCTGGCCGCCTTGCGCGTGTACGCCCTGGTGGGTGTCGGGGTTAGTGCCTTGTTTCTCTTGATCGGCATTGACCGCATCGATGAAGATGCTCGCGGCGCCTATCTGTTTCGCCCCTTGCTCATCCCGGCCATTGTCAGCCTGTGGCCTTTGGTGGTTCTGCGGTGGATCCGCCTTGAACTTAAAACGAGTTAGGGGCTGGCCATGAAAAGACGACATAGAACTGCCCATTTTGCGATCTGGCGCGGATTAGCATGCATCCTGCCGCTGCTTTTTGCCATCGCTGGCATCATTCACTATCAGCAAAGTTCCGATCACGCGCCAGTCCAACTCTCTCCTCCCGCCGCTAGCCAGGGAGAGCCCGGATGAGCGTCAAATACACTCCAGTTCAGTGGAACCCGAATAAGTACATATATGACCTCGTGGCGCTTGCAGGCATCGTGCTTTACATCGTGCTGTTCCTCAAGTTCGCGCCTATGGAAATCGAACGATCGCAACAGGTGAACTACCCCATTCTACGCATGCGGGCGTTTGGCACCTGCGCGTTCCTGCTGCTCTCGGTCATCCTATGCATTGGTCCGCTTTCCAGGCTTGATAAGCGCTTTCTTCCATTGCTGTACAACCGCCGGCACCTGGGTGTTTTGACTTTCTCTGTCGCGCTGACCCACGCCAGCTATGTCATTGATTGGTACTATGTCTTTTCACCAACTGACCGGTATGTGGCCCTTCTCACCAGCAACGTCGACTATGGACAGTTCCTGGGTTTCCCCTTTGAAACTTTCGGCATTTTCTCGCTGTTCGTGCTGCTGGTACTTGCCGTTACAAGCCATGATTTCTGGTTGAAGTTCTTCACGCCGCCCTTCTGGAAAGCGCTCCACATGATGATTTATGTGGGCTACGCCTCCCTGGTGGCACATGTACTTTTTGGGTACATGCAGGGCGCGACAGACCCGATCTTCCCTGTTCTTGTGCTCTTCTTTTCCGCTACCGTTTTACTTCTCCATATTGCAGCTGGAAAGCGCGAGACGGAAGCAGACCGGACCACCTCAGCCACAGTTGAGGGCGACTGGGTAAATGTTGCACGACTGGAAGATATTGAAGACGAGCATGGCCATGTGGTGCCCCTGCCAGGCGGCGAACGCATAGCGATATTTCGATATGGCGGGAAGCTCTCAGCGACATCAAATGCGTGCGCACACCAGAACGGTCCGCTGGGCGAGGGACGCATTATTGATGGTTGCATAACCTGCCCCTGGCACGGGTTTCAATACCGACCTGAAGATGGGTGTGCGCCCGCTCCCTTTACCGAAAAAATCGCTACCTATCGGCTGTTGCTCAAAGATGGTGACATTCTGGTTGACCCAAAACCCAACCCACCTGGAACACATGTTGATCCGGTCCTTATTGGGGAGAGCGTCTAATGGCCAAGACACACGACGATTTTTTTGTGGGCTATATACGCGGCGTACCGCGGGGTAGTCGCTCTCTCATGATCTTGGTCATTTTGGCCTTTGTCGGAGCGATGTCGGGTGCGGGGTACTTTATCTCTGCAACGCAGCCTGACCCTGGTCCAGGGCGGTTTTTCTTTCAGCACAAAACATTCACCGGGATTCTCGAGACGGCACCCTATCCTCTCGTCCGTGTTGCTCCGAATGAAACCTATCCAGAAGGGCACACGCTTCTCCTCGCAGGCCAGGGGAAACGGGGAGTGCAAGCGAAGGCTGCAGCGCTCGCAGGGCAAGTCGTTGATGTCGGCGGCGTGCTGTTGAAACGGGGCACGATCGACATGCTGCAGGTGGGCCGTCGAGTTCCGCTACAGGCATCTGCAGACGGGCTCAGTGAGGATGCACTCGAGACAATTGATCTCTCCGTAACAGATCTCGGGACCTGGCGCCTGACCGGCGAGATTTGCGACGGCAAGTGCTATGTGGGTGCCATGCGACCGGGCACAGGTATCGCGCACAAAGCCTGCGCCAATTTGTGTCTCAATGGTGGCGTGCCAGCCGTTTTCGTCAGCACTTCCCCTGTAGAGGGAACTGAGTTTTTCCTCCTTTCCGATCAGGACGGAAACCCGATTGACGAAGCGCTTCAGCGGTTTGTCGCTGCGCGGGTGCAGATTGACGGCCACATTGAACGGCGGGGCGACCTGATGGTCTTCAAAGTCGACCTCAATAGTGCGGAGGTCCTATGATGCTCATCCGATTGATTTGGCATGTGATCGGCCTCGCGGTAGCTGCTGGCATCAGCTATGGCGTCTACTTCGCATGGGGCCAGTTTCCCGCCTGGGCAAAAGGGACCGACTTTAATGACCTGCGCGTTGTCGCGGTTTTGCTCATTTTTGTCATTGCACTCAGTCTGGCAGAAGCTATCTGGAGTCGTTTGCCTTCACGCCCGAAAGACGGGATCGCAGGCGGGAAGTGACCATGCTTCACCGGCAAATGGTCACATCTGACAATCACTGCTTCCTCACCGCGAATTGACCGACAAATGATCTCCGTGAGCGAGTAACACCTATAGTCTCTCTGACAAAAGTGGGTTCGGAGCGACAAAATGAGGGGTGAGCGTTATGAGGAAAGCATTAGGTCGCTCGTTGCTGAGCGATAGGGTTCGCACAAAATCAACAGCCTTTTCGCGGGAAGAACGCGACGCGCTTGGCCTACGTGGTCTGCTGCCCCACAACATTTCCAACCTCGACACACAGAAGATGCGTGTTCTGGCAAATATGCGCCGCAAGGCTTACGACATTGAGAGATACATCCTTTTAACTGCACTTCAGGAGCGCAACCAAACACTCTTCTATCGAACGCTGATCGACCACATCGAAGAGATCATGCCTCTGATCTACACGCCGACCGTGGGGCAAGCCTGCAAAGAGTTTGCACACATCTTTAGAAAACCGCAGGGCTTCTACATCACGCCGGAAGATAGCGGCCACATCTCCTCAATGCTCGATAACTGGCCCGAAGAAGACATTCGCGTGATCGTAATTACCGATGGTCAGCGCATCCTTGGCCTTGGCGATCTTGGTGCGAACGGCATGGGCATCCCCATTGGGAAGCTCGCACTTTACGTCGCCTGCGCTGGTATTCAGCCCCACCAATGTCTGCCTGTCATGCTTGATGTTGGCACAGCGAATGAAGAGCTTCGCGAAGACCCTCTTTACCTTGGCTATCCGCACCCCCGCGTGAGCGGTGACGACTATGATGCGCTGGTGGCGGAGTTTGTCCATGCGGTTCAGGTGAAGTTCCCGAAGGCACTCATTCAATTTGAAGATTTTCAGACGCCCAACGCCTATCGGCTGCTGAACACCTATCGAGACCAGGTGCTCTGTTTCAACGACGACATTCAGGGCACCGCTGCTGTTGCACTCGCCGGTGTTTATGCCTCCACACGCATATCAGAGAAGAAGTTCGAAGACCTGAAGATCATGTTTCTTGGCGCGGGGTCGGCTGCGACGGGTATTGCTGATCTGATCTGCGCTGCATTTCAGAAAAAGGGCCTGTCCTATGACAAAGCCCGCGCACGGCTTTGGTTTGTCGACGTTGAAGGCCTTGTTGTGAAGAGCCGCACGGATTTGATGCCGCATAACCTGCCTTATGCACATGACCATCCGGAATTGGACTTTCTCTCTGCAATCCAAAATATCAAACCTGATGTGTTGATCGGTGCAACGGGCGCACCGGGGACGTTCACCAAAGAAGTGGTCCGAACGATGGCGGAAATTAGCGTCCGGCCGACCATTTTTGCCTTGTCCAATCCGACTTCGAGTGCTGAATGCACGGCAGAGCAAGCATATGAATGGAGCGAGGGCAGGGCGATCTTCGCTAGTGGCAGCCCCTTTGAACCCGTTTCCCTCAATGGCCACACCCATCGTCCTGCGCAGGGCAACAATGCCTATATTTTTCCGGGCATTGGGCTGGGAACCATTGTCGCGGACGCGACCGTCATTTCGGAAAACATGTTTCTAGCTGCTGCAGAAGCCCTCTCTGATGAGGTGTCCGATGAAGACATTGCGGAAGGTGCGATCTATCCAAGGCTGCCCACAATCCGCGATGTGTCCGCAAAGATCGCCGAGCGTGTCGCCGACACGGCTATTAGCGAAGGTGTCGCGCAGGCCTCGTATTCAGAAGGGTACGCGCAAGTCATCCAGGACTATATGTATGACCCTTCCTATGAGTCCTGATGACGATCAGTGGAGGCGTGGCAGTTAGGCTTCTCGTGGCAGCTTGAAAGACGCCCGCAGACCGCCGGATTTTCTGTTGTGGAGGTCCAATTCTGCACCATGCGCCTGAATGATCGACTGGGCGATCGACAAACCTAATCCGGATCCACCGGTATCCTTGTTGCGGGAGACTTCCAGTCGGACAAATGGTTTAAGGACGTCGCGCAACTCCTCTTCTGGAATGCCGGGTCCTTTGTCATCTATGCAGACCCGAACGGATTCGGCGTCGGCGATCGCCGAAATTTCAACTTCACTCCCATATTTCAGACCATTGTCGATGAGATTTCGGAGAGCTCGCCGTAAAGAAACGCGCCTACACAGAACGATGATGGGTACGCCCTCGTCATAGGTCACGTTCTCCCTTACATCTTGATAGTCATCGCTCAAGCTGGTCAGCAACGCATTAAGGTCGACCCGGTGAAGCTCTTCCATACCTGACGCATCTTCTGCCCAGGTCAGGATCTCCTCCATCATTGTCTTCATTTCATCGAGGGTCGCGATGACTTTTGCACGCTCGGCTTCCGGCTCCATGATCTCGGCTCGTATGCGCAGTGACGTAAGCGGCGTCCTTAAATCATGACCGACAGATCGAAGCATCGTCCTTTGGGTTTCGATCATGCGGGTGAGCCGTTCCTGCATGGCATTGAATGCGGCGATGGCTGACCTTAGGTCGGTTGGTCCTTCTTCTTTCAGAGATATTCCATGCCCACCACGGCCCAGCTGATCGGCAGCCTCAGCCAGATTGGTCAGGGGGCGCGTTATACGCCTCGCAAAAAAGATCACGACAAAAACCGTTACCAAGACCATGCCGCCAGTTGCCAAAATCACACGAGGGGTCATGTTTTCCAGCGGATAGTGACCGGTGATACCGTTAATCCACCGACCATCCGATAAATGGACAGACATAACCATGCTTTCAAAACCTGGGCCGGGCGGCCCCCTCGGATCGGGCGGAGGTGGATGCCCCGGTGGTGGCGGACGCATGCCTCGCTCGCGATCCCGACGCATATCCTCGTGGGGCGGACGCGCGCCTACCGAACCAGATGGACGCTCTGGTCGCTGCAAGCGATCTCCCCGGCAGACACGTACAGCTTCAAACTTCACATTCCGACTTTGCAACAGGTCGCTGAGCTGCGCCTCGTAAGATGAGAGACATTCGATTGCTGAAAGACGGTCAATCGCTGAGGATGAGGCTACCTCTACACGCAGCGGGGCGCCCCGGCTGTTTCTCGATCCAGGTCCAGGTCTTCTGCCGGGAAATTCGAGGACTTGAGCGGTCCCCTCGGCCATCTTTTCAATAGCTGAGACATAGAGCGTAGAACGCGCTTGCAGCCGACGCTCGCCGACTATCAGCAAGACATTGACGACCTGAGAGACCAGAAGAACAATAACGAACAGCGCAATGAGCTGCCCCGGAAGGGTACGAAGTCGAAGCAAATCGGTCACGGTGCATCAGACTGCGTGACAAAGCGGTACCCGCCGCCCCAGACCGTCCTTATATAGATCGGTTCTTTCGGATTGGGTTCAATCTTGCGGCGCAACCTGCTGATCATATTGTCCACGCTCCGCTCGAACGGCAACGCATCACGCCCTTTTGTCAGGTCTATCAGTTCATCACGGGTCAGAACACAATCGCGGTTGTCCAGAAACACCGTGAGCAACTGTATCTCGCCCGCGCTCAACGGAACAATGGTGCCATCCTGGTCAGTCAGCTCGCCTTTATGCAGGTTCAGTACCCAAGTCCCAAACCGTTTCAGGTGCACATTCTGGGTGACGTCCGTTGGATTTTGGGTTCGCCGAAGAACCGCCTTAATCCGCGCCACCAACTCTCTGGGGTTGAATGGCTTAGTTACATAATCGTCGGCGCCAAGCTCAAGCCCAACGATGCGATCAGTATCATCTGTCAAAGCTGTCAGAAGAATAACGGGCAGCTGCAGCGTTTCGCGCAAATGCCGACAAAGGCTCAACCCATCTTCTCCCGGCATCATGATGTCGAGCACAACGAGGTCTATTGTATCTTGGGCAATTATTGAGCGCGCTTCGCTGGCATTTTGCGCGAGCGCAATAGAGAACCCGCTTCGCTCCAAATGAGCGCCGAGTGCTTCACGTATATCCGGTTGATCATCCACAACCAGAATGCGAGCGAACCGCTCCATTCGTCGACAACCCCTGTCTTTTGTCGAACCTTCTGTACTGTCGGCGCGAGACGCGCAAAAGTTGTCTCGCGCCGACTAGCCTATCTTAGAAACTATATCGCAATGACACGATAGCCTTTGTTTCCTGGGCGTCGTTAAAACTGATCCCGTTTACTGTTATGGGCGCATAGCTGTAATTGACGCCAAGATTGGCTGACAAGCCACGGGCGATGTCAAAGGCCGCACCAAATGAGGCTGCGACCTCATCCTGGCCTTCGACTTCACCGTAGTGACCTTCGAGGGACAAGCTGGTGACGCCTATCTTGGTCTGTGCACCGGTTGATACGTACCATCGATCAACATCTACAGCCGTGGAAGCAAAGCCTTCATAGCCCACGCCGAGATCAAATGTTGAGCTGCCATACACAAATTCAGCCACCGCGCCCACAGCATGTGTGTCGAAGACGGTTGAGCCATCTGCGGATGTATAAGTTCCCTCAGAGTACCGACCCGTAAACCGGTAATCCTTATTGCCAAGCGGCCGTTGGAACATGAAGCCGACGTCAACATTTGCATCTTCATCAATGGTACCACTGAGCACGACCGGGCCATAGCGACCGACATAGGACCCACCCAGATCATCCAGGGCACCGTAGGTCGCATCGAAGGCCAACTCGGCATTCCCGACACCGCGCGCGCGCCTTGTCTCTTCGCGGACAATACCAGAGACGTTACCGCCAATGACCGTGCCCCAGACGCCGCCGACATAGCCAGCCACGTTGTCTGTGTAGTGGTCATCGCTATCTGCGGTCGCATATTGACCAAAATAGGCGGCCCCCAGCGTCAGCTGATTGGCTGTCTGCGTTTCTGCGCTGACCTGAAAGTTGCCGGTGAAGTTGTAGTCTTCCCTGTCATCACTCTCCAGTTCGACTGATACGGGCAGATCTACCGTTCCTCTGAGTTCCAGCGTTACATCGCCTACTTCAGTCGCGAGAGGCTCCTCAAAGAAGGAGAGTCTTTCGTAGTTGAGAGACACGCCATCTGCATATGCAGCCGTCGCAACCCCCAACAGGGCAGTGATCGAGGCGGTGGAGAGCAAGAGTTTCTGATTGTTCTTAGTCATGTCTCAAGCCCTCTTCACAAAAAGTGTTTGATAGGCTTGTCGCGCAATAGCGCGGCCTGCTTTCATGGCCTGAACATGATCAAGCTCCCAATGAACGCCGCCATAAAGGCGGGATAGGCCATTTTCCTCCGCGGCCTGGCTCAAACTCGTCCAGCGTCTCGTTACGCCGGTCAGTTCCGGCCAGAGAACTTGGTCAGGGGACCTTCCCGAGAAGGTCACCTCATCACGGCCAAGTACGTGAGCAATCATCTCAGCACCCGCAGCCCCAAAGGTGGAGTGACCTGATGTGTAGGATGGGAATTCCGGAGTTGGGATGTAGCTCTGCCAGTCGGACTGTGCGGTCACACGCGGATCCGGGTTATGGAACTTGTGTGCTCTCACTCGAATGGCGCTTTCAGGTCGCACAATGTCGTGGTGATATTTGCTATCCCACGCACTGATTGAAGCATCAGCCTGGGTCATACCTATCAAGGCGAAGGCCCTGGCTACCTCTATGAAACTCATGCCTTTGTCTTGCAGGAGCTGAATGCCAATATAGATGAAGTGACCAGGTGGTGTAATCCCCCAAGGGCCATCTTCCCAGAAGAGGGCAATCTGAGACTGATCTTCAGTCCGTTTTGTACTGTCTCCGCCGCCGAGAGCTTTAATGGTGGCAAACTCATTCGCGAATTCAGGGCTTTTTGGGTCATAAAAATCGACCGCGCGAAACTGAGACCCAGACGTCATGGTCCAAGGTTTGATTTTCCCTTGTCCGGGAAAAAGGCCACGGGCGAAGGAACCGAATGCAGGCCCAGGTGATGCAGAGTAGAACGGTCCCGTGGGGCTCCAACGGAGTTCATCTGGACGACGCTGATAGCGGTCCAAATAGAAATTCACCTCACTGGGCTCAGAACCATCATCGGTTCGCATGTCCACAACGAAATTACCAACGCGCTCCCCCCATTCGATGCCTCGCTGTTTCGCGTCGCCGTCCGGGAACCTGTCCAGAAAGGCTCGTCGTTCGAATATGAATGGCTGTTGAAAAGCTTCGGCCGCAGCAATTGCAAAGGCGACACCATAAGCGACTTCAGGATCAGCACCAGCCGGTCCTGCACCTACTCCAAAGGGCTCGTCATATGTTTGCTCTATCCCATTGGCTGCGAGGAACCCTGCAGCCAGAGGAAGCGAAAAATTGTAGGCCGCCCGAGGTGGTGGCACACGTTGATCACGCACCTGCTGCATCACGATATCGGTCCAATGGAAAACCGTGTTCTGATTTGCAGGTTCGAGGATCTGTGTCAGGTATGAAGATGAGGCCCCAAAGGACCCTACACAGCCGGCCGTGGCTAGCACAGAGGTTGCAGCCGCGCCCATCAATACTTGGCGCCTTGATGCATGCATATCGATATTCTCCCAGTTCGACGCAAGCAGCAAAAGACTAGGTGCCGACGCGGGCCAACGTGTCCCGAAGGCGCTTAATCTTCTGCGAAATTGTATCAGCACTGATACAATTAGCGATCTGCCCAGAAATTAGACTTTTCACGTTAAAAAACCCCTCACCAGCCTCAGGCTCGCAAGGGGTTTTCTACATTTTCTGTCGGAGCTCGGCTTTGAGCCGAGCTCCAATCTATCTCACCACAAGTCGTATTTCTGCAGTTCCGCACGCCCTACAACCATGTGATGCACCTCATCTGGACCGTCAGCGAAGCGCAGATGGCGCATGTCCGTGTAAAGACCTGCCAGCGGTGTCCATTGAGAAATGCCCGCGGCGCCATGCATTTGAATGGCCTGGTCGATGATCAGGCAGACTTTCTCCGGCACCATGGCTTTCACTGCACTTACATAGACGCGGGCTTCCTTATTGCCGAGCACATCCATTGCCTTGGCAGCCTGCAATACCGCCAAGCGCATGGCGTTGATCTCGATACGGGCGCGCGAGATGACTTCGACGTTTTTGCCCAGCTTCGCAATCGGCTTGCCGAACGCTTCGCGAGAGCCTGCCCGCTTTACCATCAGCTCGAGCGCTTTTTCTGCTTTCCCGATGGACCGCATACAGTGATGGATGCGACCGGGGCCCAGACGCACTTGAGAAATTTCAAAACCGCGGCCTTCGCCTAGAAGCATGTTTTCTTTTGGCACGCGCACGTTTGTAAACCTGATGTGCATATGCCCGCGCGGTGCGTGGTCTTCACCAAACACCTGCATGCCTTCGAGAACCTCAACACCTGGTGTATCCATCGGCACGAGAATCTGAGATTGCTGCTTGCTCGGTGCCGCATCAGGGCTCGTTTTCACCATGGTGATCATGATCTTGCAACGAGGGTCGCCTGCACCTGAGATGTAGAACTTTTCCCCATTGATGACCCATTCGTCACCCTCAAGCACTGCACTTGTGCTGATATTCTTTGCGTCCGAAGATGGGAGATTTGGTTCCGTCATGGCATAAGCGGAACGGATTTCACCGTCCAAGAGCGGTTTCAGCCACTGTTCTTTCTGCGCTTCGGTGCCTACACGTTCCAACACTTCCATGTTGCCCGTGTCTGGCGCGCTGCAGTTCAGCGACTCGGACGCGAGCGGAGATTTGCCGAGCTCTGCGGCAATGTAAGCGTAGTCCAGGTTGCTGAGGCCCGCTCCGGATTCATCATCAGGCAAAAAGAAGTTCCAGAGGCCGGCCTCCTTCGCCTTATCTTTAGCGCCTTCCAAAAGCTCCAGCTGGCGCGGGTGCCAGCTCCAGCGGTCCTCTTTCTCATCGTTGAGTTTGATAAATTCTTCGGTGATCGGGTCGACATTCTCAACAATGTGCTTTTGCACTGCATCCATGAGAGGCCGGGCCTCTTCGGACATTGCGAGCTGAAATAGGTCTGCATCGACGTCTGACATGTATTTCCTCCTGTTCAGAAGATTTTCTTTTTTGAGTTGGTTTATGCCAACAAGTTACACGTTTGGGCCCAGAAACGAACCACGAATCTCGGCCCAGTTAGAGGCAGCCAATCACTGAAGCTCATCAGGCTGGTTTTTCAATGAGATAGCTGACAGATGCTTTGAATGCTTCGCCAGGCTGCAGCACATGCATTTGATTGGGTTCACCGGGCCGGTTGAGCGCGTTGGGCATATGGGACACGGGTTCTGCACAGAAAAAGTCTGCGCCTATCGGCGCATAGAGGTGCAGCAGACCCAGCTCGTCAGATGCGGTCAGGCTGATCCGAGTGTTTTTTCTGGTGATAACGAGTTCACCATCCCAGCTGGTAAAACAATGATCGAGCGGAACATCCGCGGGCAGCTGAGTTTGCGGCCAGAAGTCCTCCGGGCCGCCCACATCGTGATTGTTCGGCAGCAGGTCGTCCGTCACATTCCACTTCCCGCCAACCTGCGCAGCGAACGTATCCCCTTTTTTCCGCGGGAAGTATGGATGAAAGCCAAGACCAGCTGGCATGGGACGTTCTGATTTATTCAGAACTTCCAGACAATGGACCAAGCGATTGGCCGATAGGCCATAATGTTGCGTGGCTTCAAAGGCCCACGGCCATGTGCCGTTGGTCGGTTTATGAACAAAAGAAAGTTCTACTATTTCCTCACGGAGGGCTTTGACCTCCCACGCCGATCGCCACCCTTCGCCATGCAGCGCGTGGGGTTCCCCGGCAAGCGGTGGCGTGAGCTGAAGGGACTGATTGCCAAACCTCGCGTGCCCATGAGCGATGCGGTTGCAATAGGGAAGAAGAACAAATGCAGCCAGATCGGTCGGCGCAGTAATCTGGTCTGGCGCCGGCATCAAGATTGGCTCACCCAATCCCTCAAACGAAACGATCCCGCCCCCATTGGAAGGCGAGATCGTTAAACTGAGATGAGAGTTTTGAAGACGTAAGTCCGTCACTCCGTCGACCGCCTTCTATTCAGCAGCCTGTACCGCATCCGACTCTTTACTGTCTGCGATCAATCGATATTCCGAAAAATCAGGGTCATGCATATCGTTCAGGTAACGGTCCGGTGAAAACGGGTAGAGGTTGGGAACACCTGACTTATCGAAGTACCAGCTGTCACACCCGCCACTTGCCCAAACCGTTGTTGGCACGCGGGCCTGCATCTCTGCGTTGTAAGCATCAAAAGATGATTGCTTGGGCGCAATCCCCTCAAGCCCTTCGTCCCGCATCTTGTTGAGCATAGAGATTACATAGTCCACTTGATGCTCAGTAATCGTAATCAGAGACAGGTTGCCGACTGGGCCTGTCGGGCCTTCCAGCATCCAAAAATTTGGGAAGCCGGGCATACCAACAGCACGATGCGCACGCGGCGAGCCATCCCACGCCTCACCCAGATCACGGCCATTCTCGCCAGTCACTTTAGTTGGCAGGATAAACGACGTCGCATCAAAACCGGTCGCAAGAACCAGCACGTCCAGTTCGTGGGTCTTGCCGTCTGCTGTCTTAATACCTTCCGGGACGATACATTCAATCCCTTCCGTGATGAGATTTGCATTCTCGCTGGCGATTGCAGGATAAAAGTCCGAGCAGAAAATCAGGCGTTTACAAGCTGCCTGATAATCCGGTGTGAGTTTTGCGCGAAGCTCCGGATCCTTTACCGCCTCTTCCAAATGTTTGGAGCAAGCTTCCTGGATCTTCGCCAGCTCCTTTTGATCTCCAACAGTGGCCTGACCGAAATGCTTCACCATCGTCTTAAAGTAGAAATTGTAGGTGAGCTTTTGCAGTGTCGGGAAGGTGCGCATCAACCACTTGGTGGCTCCCGTGTATTCTGCCTGTGGCAGAGGGATCATCCATTGCGGCGTACGCTGGAACACATTCATCGTACCGACCTTACTGGTGATCGCGCCGATGATCTGTGCAGCCGTTGAGCCGGTACCAATAATGCCGACTTTGCGCCCTTCCAATGGCACCGAGTGATCCCATCTGGCTGTGTGGAACATGTCGCCTTCGAAACTGTCCAGCCCTTCAATTTTTGGCAGAACAGGATTATGCAAAACACCGGTTGCCGAAATGACGATGTCAAATTGCTCGACCTGACTTTCACCAGTGGTTAGCCGCCAGTGCGGGGCCTCATAAGTCAGGTCGGTGACGGGGGTGTTGAACTTCACAATATCGGTGACGCCGAAATCTTTCGCTGTCTTTTCCATATAGGCCTGAATTTCAGGACCATAGGAGAAGCGGTGCGTCCAATCCGGATTTAGCGCAAAGGAAAAGGAATACCAGCGTGAGGGCACATCACAGGAGAGACCGGGATACTGGTTTTCACGCCATGTACCGCCAACTTTGTCTGTCTTTTCATAAACAGTGAGATCCGTGTAGCCCGCTTTGCGCAGCTTCACCACTGCGGCAATGCCCGACATGCCAGCACCGATGATCGCGACGCGAGGCTGTGCCCCAGCCTTCGCCCAGCTTGCTCCCTGCTCACCAGACATTTCATTCACATGCATGTTCATACAGGCGTCCTCCCCCGTCGCTCCTGCCACCAAGATAGTACATTAAGAATGGTCCACTATTGACGGTCTGTCAATAAGCCTCATAGACTGCCCTGCCAGGGAACGACATACCGTTCCCTGATACAAAGACCGCAGAAATGAGCCAAAAATGTCGGGCAAACCCCAGAGAAGACGTCGAACGCCCGAAATGGCCCGCGAAGAGATTATCGACGCGACGGTCGCGGCCTTGGAGGATGTTGACTTCGGATCCCTCACGGTGGACGTCATTATGCGGCGCACTGAGATGACCCGCTCCTCCTTCTATCACTACTTTAAAAGTGTAGATGAGCTGGCCCTGGGCTTTATGGATCGGTTTGAAGACGCCATTCGAGTCCCGGTCGATGATTGGCTCGACGGCAATGGCAGCGACGACTATTTGGCCGATACCCAAACCCACCTGACCGAGATGTTCGTCGCGATGGAGGCGCACCATACCGCTATGCGCGCCTTGGAACAGGCGTCCAATAACAGCGCACAGGTCTATAGCGAGTGGCGGGAGCGCATCATCGACTATTTTATCGAGAAGACAGCCCGCTTCATTCGTCAGCAGATTATGCTCGGACGGTCGAAAGTTACTGATCCCGATCGCACTGCCCGTGCCCTCATTCTCATGAACAATGCACTCGCGAATGACAATATGCTTCGTACTGAACCAGATGATGCCAGCGCGATAGGCAAAACGTCCGCCGATATCTGGAACGCAACAATTTACAGCTAATAGTTTCGCGCCTGCGAGGGCGGGCCCCTTGTGCATCTGACGCAGACGTATCACGATGTCAGTGTAGTGACATTGAAGGATACCCAATGCCCCGATTTGTGAGCGTTTATGTGCGCACGGTCGACGCCATCAACTATCGCATCGGGCGCGTGATGATGTATGGCATTTTTGTCATGATGGGCATTCTGCTTTGGTCTTCCATTTCCAAAACCTTCTTCCTGCCTTCATTGTGGACGCTCGAAGTCGCCCAGTTCGCCATGGTTACCTATTACATCCTGGGTGGGCCCTACTCAATTCAACTTGGCTCCAATGTGCGCATGGATCTTTTCTATGGCAATTGGTCGGTTCGTAAGAAAGCCTGGTTCGACAGTTTCACCGTACTGCTGCTGATCTTCTATCTGAGCGTCCTACTCTACGGTGCGGTCGATAGCACCGGCTATTCGCTCCAATATGGAGAACGCAACCCCACCGCCTGGCGGCCATATCTTTGGCCTATCAAGAGTATTATGACGGTTGGCTTTTTCCTCATGCTGCTTCAAGCGATCTCCGAGCTATTTAAGGACATTGCGGAAATCCGCGAGGTTGAGCTCTGATGTCTTATGAGCTGATCGCCATTTTGATGTTTTCCTCCATGATGCTGATGCTCATGACTGGGCAACGCGTCTTTGGCGCCATCGGTGCCGTTGCTGCCATCGCAGCGCTGACACTTTGGGGAACCGGCGGTTCACTCATTCCCTTTTCATCTGCCATGAAACTGATGAAGTGGTATCCGCTTCTCACCCTGCCCATGTTTATTTTTATGGGCTATGTGCTGTCTGAATCCAAAATCGCCGACGACTTGTACAAGATGTTCCATGTCTGGATGGGACCGGTGAATGGCGGGCTTGCCATCGGCACCATCAGCCTCATGGTACTCATCTCTGCCATGAATGGGCTTTCGGTTGCCGGCATGGCAATTGGCGCGACCATTGCCTTGCCCGAGCTATTGCGGCGAGGGTATGACAAGCGAATGGTGACAGGAGTTGTGCAAGCTGGCTCTTCGCTCGGTATTCTCGTCCCTCCATCTGTTGTTCTTGTCCTCTATGCGATGATTGCACGGCAGCCGGTCGGACAACTCTGGCTCGCAGGCGTTCTCCCCGGGCTCATGATGGCTGCAATGTTCATTGCCTATATCTACATTCGCTGCCGCATCAACCCAGCCCTGGGCCCGGCCCTGCCAGAAGACGAACGTAACGTACCGCTAGCTGAGAAACTTCGTCTCTTGCGTGCAGGCCTTCTGCCGGTCGGCATTTTTGCGGCCATGATGGTGCCCTTTGTGAATGGATGGACGTCGCTGGTGGAAAGCTCTGCCATTGGGGCACTTGCCGCTTTCTTCGCAGCCATCATCAAGCGGCGCATGACACGAGACGTCTTTGAGACCTCTGTGCGCCAGACACTCGCGATCTCCTGCATGTTCATGTGGATCATCTTGGCCGCCATGGGGTTTGGCGCGGTGTTCGACGGTCTTGGTGCTGTTCGCGCAATCGATAATCTGTTCACAGATCAGCTGGGTCTCAATCCATGGATGATCCTCATTCTCATGCAACTCAGCTTTTTGCTGATGGGGACCTTTCTGGATGATACAGCGATGCTCGTTATTGTTGCACCGCTCTATGTTCCACTTGTCGGCGCACTTGGATTTGATCTGGTTTGGTACGGAATTCTCTACACAATCACCACACAGATTGCCTATATGACGCCGCCCTTTGGATATAATTTGTTCCTTATGCGCGCCATGGCACCGCCAGAAATCAGTCTCCGCGATATTTATGGTTCCATCTTTCCTTTTGTTATGGTGATGTTGTTGGCCCTGACATTAATCATGGTCTTTCCGCAGATCGCCCTCTGGCTACCAGAGGTCGTTTACGGAAAATAGGGAGAGTTTCTAAAAGAGCGGCCTGCGTATCACTGCCCAATACCCTGAGCGAGTATCCAATCGACTAACAAGGAGACGAGATATGACGACCAGACGTAAGTTTCTCACCACTGCCGGCGTTGCCGGTGCCGCCACACTGGCAGCTCCTGCTGTTCACGCGGACACAACCATCCGTTGGCGCATGCAGACTTATGCGGGACCTGCCCTTGCAGAACATGTGATCAAGCCTGCCATCGACAGTTTCAACAAAATTGCTGGCGATGAGATGCAGATCGAACTCTTCTTTGCTGATCAGCTTGTCCCCACTGGCGAACTCTTCCGAGCGATGCAGAGTGGGACCATCGATGCCGTGCAATCTGACGACGACTCGATGGCGTCCCCTACCGAAGTGACGGTGTTTGGCGGATACTTCCCCTTTGCCTCTCGCTACTCACTCGACGTGCCCGTCTTGTTCAATCAGTACGGTCTCAACGAAATCTGGGATGAAGAATATTCAAAAGTCGGGGTGAAACATCTCTCCGCTGGTGCGTGGGACCCGTGCCACTTTGCGACCAAAGACCCGATCCGAAGCCTGGATGATTTGAAGGGCAAGCGCGTCTTTACCTTCCCGACGGCTGGACGTTTCCTCAGTCAGTTTGGTGTCGTGCCCGTCACCCTTCCCTGGGAGGATATTGAGGTTGCGGTACAGACCGGCGAGCTGGATGGCGTCGCCTGGTCTGGCATCACGGAGGACTACACAGTCGGATGGGCGGATGTCACCGACTATTTCCTCACCAACAATATCTCGGGCGCCTGGGCGGGTTCCTTCTTTGCCAATATGGATCGCTATAACGAGCTGCCTGATCACCTGAAGGAGCTCTTAAAGATTACGATGGATAGCTCCCACTATTACCGTCAGTGGTGGTACTGGGGTGGCGAAGCATCGCTGCGTGTCGACGGCACAAAGATGCAACTCACATCTATTCCGGATGAAGAATGGGCAACAGTGGAAGCAGCAGCTCTCGTTTTTTGGGATGAGATTGCGGCAGAGTCGCCAACCAAGGCGAAAGTTGTTGAGATCTTCAAAAAGTATAATGCGGATATGCAGAAGGCCGGACGCCCTTACCGTTACAGCTAGACCTGTCTTAGGGGCGCCCAGTTGGCGCCCCTGATGACCTTTGGAACCTTACCTTGCGGCCAATGTCTTCTTCTTAATCTTCTTAGCGAGCGACCACTTGTGGACTTCGGTAGGTCCATCATAGATGCGGAAGGCCCGGACCTCCCTGAACAGTTGCTCGACGATAGTGTCACCCGTAACGCCCATACCACCCATCACCTGAACACACCGGTCTGCCACGCGGAACAGCGCTTCCGAAACCGACACTTTCGTCATCGAGCTCTCGACATTTCCGTCTTCGCCGCGATCAAGCGTCGCCGCGCACCAATCGATCATCAGCTCTGACTGTTTGAGATCGATCTGATTTTCCGCCAGCATGAAGCCCACTCCTTCATGATCAATCAGAAGTTTGCCAAACGCTTCGCGGCGACAGGCATATTCCGTTGCAATTTCCTGTGCCCTAACAGCGACGCCATACCAGCGCATGCAATGGGAGAGCCTCGCTGGCGCCAACCGGACCTGTGCAAAACGGAATCCTTGCCCCGGCTGCCCTAACATCTGGTCAGATGGCACCCGTAGATTGTCGATGGTGATTTCTGCGTGCCCACCCGGCATGGAGCTATCAATCGTCTCCAGCACTCGGGTGATTTTGATCGCCGGGTCCGGCAAATCCACCAGGAACATGCAGGCGCCCTCAGCAGAGTTCGCCATGACGATACCGACCTTGGCGCCGTCTGCGCCGGTGATGTAGGTTTTCTTGCCGTTGATGACCCAATGATTGCCATCAAGCTTGGCTTCCGTCTGCATCATAGACGGATCGGACCCGGCACCGCCGTCAGCCGACGGCTCTGTCATGAAGAAGGCCGACCTCGCCTCACCGCTCACCAACGGTGCCAGGAAACGCGCTTTCTGTTCTTCGCTTCCGGCTTTTCCGAGCAAGAACATGTTTCCCTCATCCGGCGCCATGGTGTTGCACGCAACGGGCCCAAGTGGTGAGAGACCGGACTTCTTGAGAATGTATGCGGTCTCAAGCTGGCTGTAGTGCCCGCCATCTTTCCTGATGTGCGGGGTCATAACACCCGCTTTGAGTGCCTTGTCCCGCATCTCCCGAACGAGCTCTTCTGTGGGTCCATGGGACCCGGCGCGGGGATCTTGTTCGTAGGGCGCAATTTCTTGCCGTACGAAAGTCTCCACGCGGTCACCAATTTCGCGGGCGGCGTCTGAGATAGGGTCAGTCATTCTGATCGATACCTGTTTCTAGTTTTGGTTTGAAATAGTTTGTACGGAGGCGCCCAAGGCTATAGGTCTCCGACAGCGCAGTAACATTGCCGCCTCATCATTTTTTCCCTGCCGGGCAAGGGCACTTGCCATAGCGAGCTCAATCAAGTCTCGCTGGGCACGGCTGCCACCGATCCGCGCGTGGTCTGCCATCGCTTTTGTTAGATGCTCGGTCGTGAGTTGCCAATCCTGCTTTGCAAAAGCGTAAAAGGCTTCGGCTAGACCCCGCACAAGATCTTCAGCGGGTCCATTTGCCTTTTCGACAATTGTCGCAATACCTTCAGCGTTACCTGCCATCGCGTGCGCCAGTGCGGCGTGAACATCTGCGAAACCGAGCCGCGGCTTTGCAAACCGGGCTGTCGCGTATTCGCTGATGGATTGCCACCGTTCCGGTGCAACCTCCACGCCCGCAAGCTCCGCGCGGTAGAGAAGCGCCGGCATGTCCGTTACGATGTTAAGCGCAGGACCTGTGCTGGTTTTCGGATCAATGGCAGTGTCCGCCACCTCCCACATGGTTCTCACATCACCTTCGGCCAATGCCCAAAGCGCAATGTGCCAGGAGAGATGACAGTGCATGACACCTTGGGAATCATAGTCCTCTAGCCAGTTTTTCAGATAAGCAAGACCCGCAGCCGTCTCTCCTACTTCATAGTAGAGGTGTGCCCGATGATGGGAGCCATTTGCATTTCTTGGGTTGATCGCGAGGGAGCGCTCGATAGACCGTGCCGCCGGCTCCAGCTGCCCAGCTTCCATCTGGGAAAATGCGTGGGTGGAAAGAAACCACCAATCGTCGCCATAGTGTGGCGCCAGAATTGACGACAAAGCGAGGTTCTCCGCTTCCCGTCCCGGCTGCCCTCCAAACCCGATCAGACTGAAAACACCGAGGCAGGCCTGGGCAATCATGACATCGCGTGGGAACTCCTGCAGGTGAGATCGGGCTTTCTCATAGACGCCTTCGCTCTTACCTTCCAGAAGCGATCCGATGATCGCCAAATGCCCCTGCTCCTGCGGACTCAAGCCCTCAGCACAAGCTTTGGCAGCAGCGTAGGGCTCCCGCCCACTGACGCCGCGCCCTTCGACCTGGCGATGTCGGGCAATAGCCAAATGCGCCAGCGCGAAGTTCTCGTCTTCCGCGATCGCTTCCTGAAACGCCTCTTCAGCGCCCGGGGCGGCAGCAAGGTTGCACTCAAGGCCCCGGACGTAGGCGTCACGCGCTTTTGCTGAGCTGGTTGTCAGCGGGTTTCCATATTGATCATTTTGCATGCATCACTCCCAATGCGCACGACGTCGTACGAATGGTCGATACATAGCATAAAGACAGACTTCGTCCGGCATGAAGGCGCCAAACCAGATGAAGAGGGGTTGGCCTTTCTAAGCGGTCGCGTTGCCGTCGGGGTTCGCTGGTGATTTTTGATTCACAAGTGTCAGCGCACAGACCAGGCCCACACCCAACTCAAACGCGGTGACGGTAATGAGGTTGCTCGACGGCAACCCATCCAGAGCCATGCCCACCAAACGCGAAACCCCGTAGGAGAGATAAAGCACTGTCGATAACACCAAAGCCGTAAAGGTGAGTCGTGAGACAAAAGCCCCCAGCATGACAATGAGGGCGCAGGCGAAGAGGGCGCCGCCCGCGGCCCGCATCTCACTCAGCAGGTTTTCGTCGCTCCCAATCACTATCCCGCTGGTGGCATGAAATTCGGCGGGTACAAACAGGATGGCGCCCCCAATGCCGACGCCAATCATTCCGGTGATGAAAAGAAGAGCGTTCAGTCGCAGAGTGGTTTCCATGTGTTTATTCCTTTCTGAGATTGCTCTTACGAGCCTTGGACCAGTTGCAGGCAGGCGGTGAGGTAAAAGACGGCGGCAACCGCAGCGGCAACGCCCCGTACCCAGTTCCAAAATGTCCAGCGGGGGTAATAGACCTCTGTCCAATAGGCCGCTGCGTCAGGACTGTCATAGGCCTTCGCCGCAAGCGTGGTGTTCATCGGCACATTGAAGACAAGCGTGACCCCTGCAACGCCCACGGAATAGACAATCGCCGCCCAAAGGATTGAGGTATTACCGATTTCCAAAACACCAAGATAGGCAGCGACACCCAGGGCCGCAGAGATTGCCCACATGCCAATCAACAAAACCATGAAGACTGTTTTGAATACCTCGCGGTTGATCCCCTGCATAACTTCCACGGCAGCGTCTGTTCTGGCACCGTTCAAAGCCCTCATGACAAAGTCGGAAAATGTCAGGAAAACACCCGCAACCAGAGCGCAGGAAATCAGAGAAATTTCGTATGTAAGAAGAAGCCAAGTCTGCGTCATAACACGCTCCCTTCACAGGCTGAGTTAGTAGGAAAGCCCAGGTGATTTGTGCAGATAGGTATCGGTGGCCATTTGCTGCAGCATGACGCTCGCAACATCGGCCCGAGATATTTTGAGTGCCAAGCTGCTTTCAGACTGCGGAAAGCCAAGCTTGTAGTCGCCGGTCACAGGACCATCCGTAAATGCGGCGGGACGCACAGTGACCCAATCAAGCTTGCTTTGTCTGATGAAGGCTTCCTGCTCTTCATGGTCTGCCATGGCCTGTTTCAGCAACCAGCCAAACATGATGTGCTTCCAAAAAAAGTTGAGATGTTTATGGCTGTCGCCGGCTCCCAGAGTGGTTTGGCAGACCAGCCGACGCACATTGTGACGCTCCATCGCATCGACAATGTGTTTCGTGCCCGGAGCACGAACCCCGCCTTTCCTGCCCGCCCCGAGGGCGATCAGCGCTGCGTCGTGACCTTTGACAGCTGCATCGACCGCTGCAGGGTCAAGCACATCGCCCTCTACCAGTTTCAAGTTTTGATGAAGTTGGTCCAACGCCGAAGCATCGCGCAGAAACGCGGTCACTTCCTCGCCCCGAGCAAGCGCCTGTTCGACCAAATGACGTCCCAATGACCCAGTTGCTCCAAAAATGATGACTTTCATGGCCAGCTCCTTACTTGACACCGTGTAAATTGACATTATGACAAGTAGGCGTTACTAGACACCATGTCAAGTAGTGCAAAATCGACTCGAGAGAAAATCCTCGCTGCCAGCCTGGAATTGCTGGAATCCGGCCAAGGAAACAACGTCCGCATGTCCGATATTGCGGCCAGGGTCGGCATTACCCGGCAGGCGCTCTATCTTCATTTTCGGACACGCGGGGACCTGCTCATCGCCACGACGCATTATGTGGACGAGCTTCACGGGGGCGATGAACGGCTCATCCCAAGCCGGACAGCCAAAACCGGGATAGAGCGGCTGGATGCGTTTATCAGCGCCTGGGCAGGTTTCCTGCCAGAGATCTATGGAATTGGAAAAGCACTGCTGGCGATGCGAGACACTGACCCGGAAGCCGCCGCCGCCTGGGACAAGCGGATGCAGGATATGCGCGAAGGGTGCGAGGCAGCCATCCAGGCATTGGCGCGCGACAAGACGCTTACAGCTGACTATTCCCCGGAACAGGCAACAGATATTTTATGGACGTTGCTGTCTCTCAGAAACTGGGAGCAGCTCACGGTCGAGTGTGGCTGGTCGCGGTCTGACTATGCCGATCGAATGCAGTCTATAGCGCGCCGCCTATTCGTTGCCGAGACACACTAACCAGCTAGAAACCCAGCAGCCGTGCATAGCGGTCCCGGTGATAGGACTGATTGCCGTAAAGCGTTTCGAGAACACGCGCCCGTTTGAGGTAAAGGCCAGCATCGAACTCGTCGGTCATGCCAATGCCACCATGAATCTGGATCAGCTGATTGGACATGGTGTGGAGAAAATCTCCAACCTTCGCCTTTGAAAGAGAACAGGCTTTGGCAACACTGTTGCTCGGGGCGTCGATCTCCTGAAGCGCCGCCTCTCCACAGGAGCGCGCCAGTTCCATCGCCGCAAACAGTTCCGCTGCCCGATGGCCCAACGCCTGAAAAGATCCGATGACAGCGCCAAACTGTTTGCGCGTTTTAAGATAGTCGAGGGTCATGGCAAATGCCTGCGATCCTACACCCAGCATCTCTGCGCCAATTCCTGCTCGCGCGCGATCCAGGATCTCATCCAACACTTCCCCAGCATGGCCAGCCGGTCCCATGAGATCTGCGTCAGAAACTTCAACCCCTTCGAAATTCAGCTCCGCGTAGCCGCGGCTGTCTATGGTTTTCATTGGGCGCCGGGATAGTCCCGCTGCATCCGCTGGAACAATGAAGAGAGAGAGGCCTTGTGCCTCTCCCACCTTTCCGGTGGAGCGCGCAACGACAATGAAATGCGTCGCCGACATGCCCTCTAAAACCAGCGTCTTTGATCCGGTGAGAACATGTTTGCCTCCTTTGGACTTAGCTTCCAACGCTGTTCGCGCGGGCGCATGGCGCGGCCCCTCGTCGACGGCAAGCGTCACTATTTCTGTGCCGTCTACAATGCGCGGCAGGTGGCCAGACTTTTGCTCGTCAGAACCGGCAAGAAGAAGCGCGGTCGCGCCCACATAGGCCGAGGCGAAGAGTGGCGACGCGGCCAACTGTTTACCCAGCTCTTCGAGAACCAACCCGAATGTCAGATAACCAAGATCCGATCCGCCATATTCTTCCGGCACCAGAATGCCGGTCCAACCCATCTCGACCATCGCGGACCAGGTGGGTTCTGCGAATCCGATTTCGGTTCCTTCGTTCCGCATCGCGCGGAATTTTGAGACCGGCGCTTCGGCGCTCGCCCAAGAGGTTGCTTGATCCTTGATGAGCGTTTGTTCTTCAGTAAGTGCAGCCATGATCGTTTCCCAGCCCCCGTTAGCCTTGTTGTGTCGTTTCTGGGAGGCCCAGAATGTTTTTGGAGATGATGTTGTTTTGGATCTCAGCGGATCCACCATAGATAGACATGGCTTTGCCCATGAGCCAATCACGGACGCTCCGCAATTCTTCTTCCGAGAATTGCTCGCCTTCCCAGCCAATGCCCTGATTGCCCATCATCTCTAGCGTCAGCTCTGCTTTGGTCTGCGCGACCCTGGTCATTGAGTTTTTGAGGATCGATGCCGCTGCGCTTACCTTCACCTGACCTTTTGCCTCTGCGGTGATGCGGGAAACGGTCAGCTTGTGGGCTTCCGCATCCATGAGATTTTCGACCACACGCAGGCGCAGGTCCGGATCCGCCAGCGTTCCGTCTTCCAACGTTCCGACATAGCGCTTCGCTTGTTCCTGCAAAGGCTCCTGGTCAATTTTTACTGCAGCAGGCGCCGACGTCTGGCTCTGGCGCTCGTGCTGCAGCAGGCGCTTCACGACACTCCACCCGTCATTGAGATCGCCCAGTAGATCGCTCTTGTCTGCGCGTGCGTCATTGAAGAAGGTCTCACAGAATGGGGAGGCACCAGAAATCAGTTTAATTGGGCGTGTTTCAACACCCTTTTGATCCATCGGCAACATGACAAAACTGATGCCGTCTCGCTTCTTCGCCTTTGGGTCGGTTCGCACGACAGCACCACACCATTGCGAAATGTGCGCACCAGAGGTCCAGATTTTCTGGCCGTTGAGAATGAAGGCATCGCCTTCATCCACGGCTTTCGTGCTCAGTGACGCCAGGTCAGACCCCGCATTGGGTTCCGACAGTCCCAGGCACCAGCGAACTTCACCACTTGCAATACCTGGAAGGTGCTTTGCCTTTTGCTCATCGGTTCCGTATTCCAGGATTGTCGGACCAACCATGGTCACACCCATTCCTGTCATCGGCGGAATTGGATTGAAGGCACCGGCTTTGGCGATCTGCTGGCGAATGACTTTGGCCTCAGGGTCGCTTCGTCCTGCGCCGCCATATTCTTTGGGCCAAGTGGGCGTACCCCATCCCTTGTCAGCAAGGGCCTGGCGCCACGCCCGGAACTCACCGCTCACTCCTTTTTCGCTGGGGCTGTCTGCCCCAAGATCAAAGCCCTTAAGTGCGGACGGAAAATTGCTCTGCACCCAATCTGAGACTTCTGCGCGGAAGCCATCCAGGTCAGCCGATGTGGTCATTGTTTGCCCCTTGATATGTCTGTGACGAGCATTTGGTTTGCGCCACCATATCAAAGTCTGGCCAATAGTTTAGTGTCTCGTGCAAATGACCGATGCCGCTGCGTCAAATCAGGAACCTGTTACGGCCCTCTAACGGATTGTCGATTGACACGTTCCCGCGCCGATCAATCGTCGACCGCACAGACCCTAACAGCTCGACATTGTGTCGAGCGGACCTGTGTAATAAGGGACGTGAGGTCGGCTGGGTAATCATCCCATGCCGTTCTCGAACAAACATAGGAGCCATGTGCCTCCAAATAGCTCTTGATGGTGTGCTGCCAATGGGCCCCAAGCGCCGCCAGTTGTTCGGCTGTGTAGAGAAAGTGCTCCAGATAGGCTTCGTAGGTCAGACGCTCTTTTTCTGTGTCCAAGTCACAATAGTCTGCGTAGGCGAGTGTCGGGTTTTGAATGGCAAGTGAGAGGTGCTCACGGTACATGTCGCGGGCTGATTGCTCACGTTGCAATTTGTCGGAAGCATCAATTTGTAGCTTGATTGCAGCGAGTGCGACGACAGCGAATACAACCGTCAGAATTGCGCCAAGTGCCTGTAGTGCATCTGTGTTTTCTTTTAGCCAATTCATGCTCACCCCAAAAACATAGCCAACCAGATGGTCAGTAGTTAGCGTTTGGACCGCCTTCCATAATCTGTACACTACCTGTTCGGTAGGCGGAATACCCACCCTGTCAATACTTGGAGGACTGCATGAAAAGCTTAGCGATTTGTCTCGCCGCCTTACAAAGGGTGTTTGGTGGCCTTTTGTTTCTCACCATTCTTACTCTTCCGCTTCAAGCTGAGACCGATCTTTCAGAAAACGAAATCATCGCGATGGCGGAGGCAATCCACGCAGACGCGGTGGTGCTTGACGCTCATGCAGACATCGTCATCCCGTCGACTTCGCTCAGCTACCTTGGGGAGGGCGGCGTTTCAAAAGTCAGCCCTGAAAAACTGACCACCGGCGGCGTCAACGCTGTGGTCATGTCAGTTGCTGTCGGACCGGGGGTCCGCACATCTGAAGGCGACGCAGAAGCCCGCACGATTGCAGATGAGAAGCTCGCCGCTGCACTGAAGCTCGTTGAAGATTCCAATGGCAACGTTGTACTGGCAACCTCTGCCGCGGCGCTGGAAGCAGCGAAAGCGGCCGGCAATTCTGCGATCATCCTTGGGTTCCAAAATGCCCGATCCCTTGAGGGCGATGTAAACGCACTCGACTATTTCTATGAGGCAGGCGTTCGCGTGTTTGGGCTTAATCATCTGGGCCACAATGATTTCTCCGACTCCTCACGCCCCATCTATGACGGGTCCACAAAGTCATACGAACCCACAGAAGAACATGGTGGTCTTTCGCCTCTCGGCATTGCTGCTATCGAGCGGATCAATGCGCTTGGAGGGGTGGTCGACATCTCACAAATGTCAAAGGCGGCTGCATTGCAGGCTATCTCTTCGTCCCGGTCGCCGGTGATCGCCAGTCATTCCAATGTGCGGGCCATCTCCAACGTCACCCGCAACCTATCGGACGAAGAAATTGACCTTATCGGCGAGAAGGGAGGCGTCATTCATGTGGCTGCCTTCGGTGCCTACCTGGTCGCTCTCTCTGATCCCGACATCCTTCAAGCAGTCAAAGCCGTCCGCGTCAAAGCAGGCCTTCCAGAAGAGTATTCATACCCCTATGAGCTTTATTGGGAGTTGGAAGACCCAACGGCTCAACGTGCCTTTCTGGTCGAAATGCGCTCAACCATCGGGCGCGGGAGTGTTGCGGATATGATTGCTCATATTGACTATATCGTCGACCGCATTGGCACCGATCATGTCGGCATTGGAAACGACTTCAATCATGGCAGCAGCATTGAGGGCTATGCGGACGCCAGCGAGGCGTTGAATGTCACTATTGCGTTGGTGCGGGCCGGCTACTCAGCTGAGGATATTCAGAAAATCTGGGGTGGTAATTTTCTGCGGGTTCTTAGGGAAGCAGAGCGTGGGGCGACAATCGACTGACCCCGCATCCGACTGGGCGGGTGCAGGTCGCGCATTAATCTAGTGTTCAGCTTGCGTCTGTTCTGTTGCTCGCCCAGACTGTAGACTGGGCCATTGATACTTGAGGGCCGCATAGGCGGTGCTAGCTGGAGGCGTTACATGGATAGCACTTGGATTTTTCTCATCATTATCGGTGTGGTCGCGGCAATCGGCTACTCCCTGTACGTATCGGTTATTCAAAAGCGTAATCGCGCGCGCAACGCGTTTTCTACAATTGATGTTCAGCTGAAAAAGCGGCATGACCTGATCCCCAATGTCCTCAAGATCGCCAAAGAGACGATGAAGCAGGAGATGGCCCTTATTGAAGAGGTGACCCGTCTGCGGACTGCCACTGAGGCCCCCACTGACACCGACGATCCCGATGCCATAAAGGGTCGCCTGGAGGCTGAGTCCGGTCTTGCGCAAAGCATGCGCCAGTTGTTTGCCGTCGCAGAAAATTATCCAGAACCTCGTTTCGTTGAAGCGATGAAAAACGCGCAAGAAACGTATCAGGAAGTAGAGGGGCATATCTCTGCAGCTCGCCGCTTCTACAATTCAGCGGTTGAAGATCTTCAGAACGCTGTGGAAATCTGGCCATCGTCGACAATTGCTGCCTTGGCTGGTGTCAAAGCAATGCCGTTCTTTGAGATAGATGAGGTGGAGCGGAAACCTATTGATGCAGACGACATCCTGTCAGGGTAAACCTGGACCAACACCCCTCCTGTAAACTTCCAGGCCGAAGCCATGAGCCACTATAGTTTCGATTCGCACCTGTTCGACGAGCTGGAACAAGAGCGACTGGAAGCCTTGAGCTGGCGCAAGAAGGTCTGGCTGGTCGGCGTACCGATTATCGCGGTGGCATCTATCATTTCAGCGATGTTTTTTGGCCCTGAAGGCCTAATCGCTGCCGTTATAGGGGCGGGTCTCACCTACATGATCGCTGAGTTCAAATTGCATGAACTCAAAGAGCGGATGAAGACCGATATCCTGTCGCACATGGCGGAGGCCCGTGGTTGGAGTTTCAATGCAGACGGACCACCTGAAAGCGCTGTAAATGTCTATGGCGATCTCAACCTCCTCGGATCGCACAATGAGCTAGACGTTGAAGACCTGTTTGAAGGGGAACTCAATGGCGTTCAATTTGAGCTTTTCGAAGCGCTCGCCAAGATGCGGACCAAGAACCAGAAATCCGAAAGCGTCAAGACCGTCTTTTCTGGTCTTCTCGCCCGTTTCAGTTTCCCAAAGGACTTTCAGGGATCAACTGTCGTTCTCACCGACTCCGGCTTTTTCAACTGGGCGGCGGGTTTCGCGCAAAAAGGCGAACGGGTTACGCTTGAAGATCCTGTATTTGAAAAACAGTTTCAAGTCTATAGCAGCGACCAGGTAGAGGCACGCTATCTGTTAACACCGAGCTTTATGCAGCGCTTGCTTGATATTCGAAACGTGTTTCCTGATGCCCAGATACAAGCGGCGTTCGAGCGGAGCCATCTCTATCTTGCCATAGACACGAAGTCCTCAAGTCGCGATGAGTTGGGCTTTTTTGACGTGAAAGACATGAGCAAACCCATTTCGCAGCAGGGCGCTATCCAGCTCTTTGAAAAAGAACTCCAGGTGTTCGAGGATATTGTTGATGGCCTGAACCTGGACACATCCACGAAAATCTAGAGCGTCAGCGGCCGTGCCTGGTGCGGTTCATGAATCGTCACCGGACTCATATTGCTCTGCGATCTGCGCGCCGAACTGAGAACCCAATTCGAAAAGCTTCTCCGGGTCGGAATGACGCAATTTTGCCAAGTCCAGTTCCATGCCGCTGGCAAAGATCAATTCAGGGACCTTGTTGTCCACGGCTTCAAGGATCGCTTTTGCGCAATCCATCGGGTCATCCCCGCCCTCAATGGCAGAATCCGATTTGCCGCGAATTGAGCCGCTGGCGGTGAAGGCGTTGCGGGACACATTGGTTGCAACGGATCCAGGCAGGACATTCGTAACATTGATATTGTGGCGCGCTGACACTTCGGTGCGCAGCGCATCCATGTACCCGATCAGTCCATGTTTCGCCGCTGCGTAGGCGGTGCGAAGTGGCGGACCGAAGCGACCCGCAACTGAACTGATGGCGATGATATGGGCACCACCTGCCTCAACCATCCGCGGCAATTGCAGCTGGGTCAGCCAAATTGGCGCGATCAGGTCAATATTGATGAGGTCAGTATAGACTTGTGGTGTCGTGTGAATTGCCAAGCTCCGTTGGCTCACCCCCGCATTGTTGACGAGCACATCCACCCGGCCCTTCCAGCCCCATGCTTTCGCAACAATAGCCTCAAGTTCGCTATAGTCTGTTACCTCAAAGGGAAGCACGAGCGTTTCTGTTGGCAGCTGATCAGCCACTGCCTGCAACGCATCTACGCGGCGACCTGACAAAATTATGCCTGCACCGTTGGCGGCAAAAGTCTTCGCCAGCGCCTCGCCTATTCCTGATGATGCCCCGGTGATCCAAACGATTTTGTCAGAATATGTCGTCACGATTTATCCAATTCTATATTTGAGCCATTGCAGCGGTAGGAATTATCTCGCACCGTATACCGATATAGGCTCGGAGAAACGCGAAAAGAAGAAGCCGAACATCAATCATTTTCGACTGAAAAGAACTGATCTTCATCTGAGATCAACGACCGCAAACCCATAATGTCATTGATATCAATGCGTCCGTAGCGCAGCTTTATCAAGCGCTTCTCCTCCAGCACTTTAAGCGTCTTGCCAGTGGCAACCCTTGAGACTCCCAACATGAAGGCCAGATCTTCCTGGCGACATTCTATGCTCGATTGATTTTCGTCAGTGTCCACAGTCGCAAGCAGCAATCGCGCAACCCGCGCTTTCAAGGAAAACCGCCGCTGAGAGTCAATAAAGTTCATCATCTCATAATTGCGTTGAACCGTCAGTGTCAGCAAAGCCCGAGCAATTGATAGCTCCTCATCGAACATGCGGAAGAATACCTTTGCATCCACAAACGTGATTTCCGCAGGTCCATGCGCCCATAACGTGTGGGTACGCCGCAAATCTGAGAACAGGGTCTGCTCGCCAAAGGTTTCGCCTGCGCGTAGCAGGGCTGATGTGAGAAACGATCCGTCCTGTCCGACATTGCCCGCGACCACTTCGCCGGTCTTGACGATTGTCAGGCCTGCGCGCCTGTCGCCCCGGTCCTGGATTAGTTGGCCGTCTGCGTATCGTTTCGTTGCCCCCATTGAGAGCAGGCGGTCCATGACTTCTGCCGGAAGCAAATCGGTGAGTGTTTTGGTCTTCGGACGCAGGACTTTCACTATTCGACCCCAAATGTAACTTTTTAGCATTCTAGGCTTACCCCACTCGGTATTGTCAAATTGGCTCCCGAGGCGGGGGCGAATTCAGGGAGGAAAGACAATGAAGGTCTGGGGCGTTTCTGTTTCCTACTACACCGGCAAACTCGAGGCTTACCTTCGATATAAGGGCATCGCCTATGACATGGCGCATCCTTTCGCGGAGCAGAAATACATTCGTGAACGGGCAGGTGCCATCCAGGTACCCATCGTGGAGCGCCCGGATGGACGCTGGATGTCTGACAGCACACCTATCATTCAACAGCTCGAATCCGAGTATCCTGACCGCCCCGTCATGCCGAGCGATCCAGTCGTGCGGTTTATCGCGCTTCTCATCGAAGACTATGGCGACGAATGGTTGTGGCGATCCGCCATGCACTACAGATGGAGCTACGACCATGACCGAGAGCTTCTCTCCCGGATTCTTGCCGACGAGGTCACAACCCACCTTCGCTTACCGCGCTTTTTCCGCCGACGCTTGGTCAAGAAGCGCCAACACACTTTGTTTGTAAAACGAGATGGCGTCACCAAGGACACCTGGGATCATGTAGAAGCGGGCTTTTTCAATGCCATGCGCGGAATGCTTTCCATGCTCGAAAACAGGCCCTATCTGCTTGGAGACACACCGTCGATTGCAGACATCGGTATGATGGGGCCCATGCTTCGACATTTCGGACAGGATCCGACACCTGCCGCGATCATGCGGAACGATTGGCCCGCCATGGCTGAGTGGGTTGCGCGGGTTTGGAATGCGCATGCAACTACCGGCGAGACATCGCTGCTCGACGAGGTCTCAGACGATGCAGCACCTCTTCTTAAAGAGATTGCCGAAACCCACCTGGTTCAGTTGAAAGAGAATGCTCGTGCCTATAGCAAGGGACGAAAACAGTTTGAGATGATCGTACAAGGCTGTGCCTACAAAGAGATGCCCGTGTCGCGGTACCGGGTCTACTGTCTTGAACGCTTGCGCGAAGAATTCGCGAACCTCAGCGACGGTAATCAGCAAAAGGTGAAGTCCTTGCTTCCACAGGAAGAGTGCATGCTGATCTGGGATCCTGCTGTCGAAGCCAACTCAGGATATGATGTGGAGCGGGCGGCGCCATTCAACAAAGGCATCAATGTCCTGGAAACCGGTTAGGACCGATCAGGAACGAGGCATTCAACACCATTCTCCGTGTTTCTGCCTTGCCTATCCGTGCCTGCCAGGTGCTGCCTTCATCTTGGGTGCAGCGATGCTAATCGAGTGTTTCAATTTCACCTTATTTGGGTAGGTTTGCGTCCAAGTAGAAGCCTGTTTGGGGGACATTGGACCCGCGGTATTCGACAGATCGACCGGAGCTGACTATTCTGCTCTCAAACAGGCCCGCAATGCTTCGGTGAATTTCCACGCCGTGACCACCCTCCGCTTGCCCGAGAAAAACCTGCACCCATGAAACTAGTTTCAAAATTGAGAGCTCGCTTTGGACGCTCTTCGGGACAAGCAGAAATCCCGGATGGAACGATTGCTTATGCTATTGGCGACATTCACGGCCGCGCCGATTTGCTGGAAGACCTTCTGTCTCAGATCGTATCTCATTCTCAACGCACACGGGCGACACAACGAGTGATCGTGTTTTTGGGAGATTATGTGGACCGTGGGTGGCAGTCTAACGATGTCCTAGAGCGACTTTCGAGCTTCAGTCTTGATGGCTTTGAGACGGTTTTCCTGAAAGGAAACCATGAAGAAGCACTACTGTCTTTCCTGGACGACCCCCATTTTCTGGATAGCTGGCGCCAATATGGTGGGCTGGAGACGCTTCACGCCTATGGACTAAAAGATCTGAATTTTCGCGCCGACGACGATTACCTCAAAGAAGTTCATTCCTCATTCGTTAGGGCATTTCCAAAAAATCAAATGACCTTTCTAGAGGGACTGCCTAGCAGCTATGAGTTGGGTGGCTACTTGTTCGTTCACGCAGGCGTTCGCCCAGGTGTCCCTCTCGACCAACAGAACGAACGCGATCTCCGGTGGATCCGAGATGAGTTTCTGGAGTCGCGGGTGGATTTTGGAAAACGGGTGGTGCACGGCCATTGTCCAGAGGAAGAGCCGCAGGTTCGACCCAACAGAATCGGCATTGATACAGGTGCCTATATCACCGGTGTATTAACTGCGGCTGTCCTACAGGGTACGAGCGTTTCTTTCCTTCACACCTAAGACAAAGGCTCACCACGAAGGTAAGCCTTGTCAAAGTTACAGACGTAGAAGTGTCTCTGCGTCCTACATTTTCAGGACAAGCGAGAGGCCTACAACACTCTTGTCATAGTCCTGGCCGGCAAGGGTCGAGTCGCGGCTCGTATAGTCATATCCGAGTGCGAGCTCAGCGTTGCGGTTTACGAGATACTCTACGCCAACTCCTGCAGAGATGGTTTCATCATCACGGGTGATACCTTCGAACTCCACATCCAAGTATGAGGCGTCAGCTGTCAGGATGATGTTGCGCTGCAGTTCGTGGGCAATGCCAACCTCGTAGTTGGTATCCAAGTGGCCTGATGAACCGGCAGACGAAGACTCTTCTACGCTCCGATTGATGCCCGCGGTCACAGTCGTGAGTTCGCTTGCATACCATTCACCATTCAATCCAAAGTCAATGCCGTCAACTTTCTGGAAGCCTATCTGGTCATATTCCTGCTCAAGATAACCAACGAATGCTTCACCCCGAATAAGATTGGTGAAGTCAAAAGCTGCACCTACGCCGATGTCATACCCGTCAGAATCGCGATTCACCGCAACAGATGGAGGTTGCTGATCATATTCACGGGTGTTGTAACTACCGGCGACAAAAATGCTTGTGTCAGGAGACACGTCGTAGCTCAACCGAGCCGGGATCACCAATTTATCGTGATCACGGAAGTCCTGATCAATGGTGCCACCACCGATGGCAGCATCATCCTTATAGTCATTGTCTATGTATTGCGCGCCGACAGATGCTGTCAGGCGGTTAAACCGCTGATTGAATGTAATGCCTGCACTAAAAACATCATATTCCGTTGGCTCAATACCGCCAGCGACACGGTTCGTGGAGGTGCGAGATTCCGTCAGCTCGTCATAACCCACATTTGCCTGGATCTGTGTGAATTGACTGACATCAACAACGCCATCAGCGGCAACCCCCCAGTCAAAACGGTCTTCTGAGGTGTCAGATGAATAGAAGCGCGAATCCGTATATCCATTGAAGTTCAATGCGTGACGGCCGAAATCGCTTTCGACCGAAACACTCGGGCTGACGCCATAATAGATGTCGCTGTCCGTATTGTTTTGGGTCCCAAAAACGTTGTCGTCATAGGTGACACCGAGCTCTAGTTCCGGATAGAGCATGAACGATCCAGCGCGGATACCAGCGGCATCATATTCAGGACGCTCGCGGTCTAAAACATGCGTGCCGCGTTGATCGGCAAGCGTTGGGAAACTTTCCTCTGCAAAAGCTGAAGAAGAGATCGCGACGCTTGTCGTCAAGGAAGCAGCGATTAAGGTTAGTGCGGAAACCCGATTAGAAATATTCATAACGCCCTCTATGTCTCCAGCGCTCTATTGGCGGTTTCTGGAGTCCCCGTAATTGAATTCGCGGAATGCATCACGCCCAGCAGATCACTCAGGTTGGGCTGGAACTATCGTTGGTGCTGCCAGTGTTGGTCCCGCCATTGCCGGTAGCCGTATTGCCGAGATCACCGCCACTATCTTCCCCGCCGTCTCCACCAGTACCGCCAGAACCGGTGTCTCCACCGCCTGTGGTGCCGGATGTAAAGCTTGCTTGAAGCGCTGGTGTTGAGGAACTTGCAACCGCCGCAGTGACGGATGCAGCAGCGGTTGGGTCGGTTGCCGTCAGCGCAGTGGTCTGAACCGCGAGAGCTGCGCCAATCGCCGCTTGTACAGCAGGGCTCGCTGACGCTGCCGCCGCAATCGCTGCTTGTGCCGCGGCAAGCTCATCACCAGCTGCAGCACCGGTCAGAATTGCCGCCAAAGCTGCTTCAAGCGCCGCACCACCATCCGGGTTCGCCGCAATAGCCGCAGCAATATCTGCCGCTGCGTCTGCCTTCGCCGGCAGGGTCGCGAATGAAACAAAAGTTAGCGCTGTCAATGCAGCAATAAATGTACGTCTAAACATCATACAATCCCCAGTTTGGCGCGCATCCTACAACCAATATCGTGGTCGCGAAATGGGTCTTCATAACCAACCCATCGTCAGAAAGCCCGACTTTGGAAAACACCTTATCTTTGAATCACTTAGCAGGGAATCTGGAACTTCCCTGCCACAATATATTCTGCATCATGATACCCAACCGCCACAGAGACAGATCGGTTACCTATGCGTTAACCATGATTTTGATCAGAAATAGCGCTCAGGGATGCGAATTACGTCGCCTGGAAAGATCGCCGTCCCTTGCGAAGCGGGCATTTCAATCTCCTCTGCCGTGCCTTTGCGGGTAATCATCACCTTTTGAGTATTAGCCCGATAGGTGTACCCCCCCGCAATAGCCACCGCCTTTACGGCGTGCATGCCGCTGACGTAGGGGAACTCGCCGCCATCCTTGACCTCACCGACAATATAAAAGGGGCGATAATTCAAAACCTCGACGTTGACGCGCGGGTCAATCAGATACCCTTCTGTCAACTTTGCAGCGATTGCCTTTTCAAGCTCAACCACGGTCAGCTGGAATGCATCCAACTGGCCGATCAGAGGCATAGAAAAAGCCCCAGAACCGTCAATTTCGAACTCGCCTGAGAGGTCCGGCTCCCCAAAAACGATGACCCTGAGCTCATCACCAGCCCCTAGGCGATAGGCTTCAGCAAAATTCTGGCCCACAGGCTGAACGTCCGCTTGCGCCATGGGGACCGGGCCCTGCCCAGCACATGCGGCAAGAGCCATCATCACCACGCTGGTGGCCAGGACCACCCCACGTCGCGTCAACCGCGCATACAGTCCCTGAAAGCCTCTGTTTTCGTCCAACATTGGGCAAACCTCATAGATACCGAACTCGTGAATTATCAAGCAGCAGACTATCCCTTACACGTTTGGCAGCGGCAAGTCATGAGCCCGTTTCCGCTACACTTTTCCACACTTATCCCTAACGCCCCCCACGCCGGTATCACCTGAAGTTGGCCAGCGCGGCCAACCATAGTCGATCATTAAAATCTGACTCAATTTTGAGTAAAACAAATATAAAAACAACCATTTATTGTATTAAAACCCACTAATCAAGTCTTATTAAATATAAATTCCCATCTGTCCTAATGACCACCATTCGATCAACTCGACATTGGTGGAAGACATGGGAAAGAATACTTGGATAGCAGTTTGTGTGGCGCTTAATGCCTTGGGTGCCTGCGCACAAAGCGATATCAGGCCAACGGTGGGAATTAACCCCACGATTGCCCCTGAAAGCACAGCAATGGTGGAGGCAAGCGTCACAATGCCCCCGTCTGGATATCTTGATTATTGCGTGCGCAATCCAGCTGAATGCCCATCAACTGGTCGCGATGCAACGCAGCCTGAACTACTGACCCCACTACGCTGGGCAGAGCTTGACCGGGTTAACACGATGGTCAACGCGTCGGTGCGCTACGTGACAGACGCGAACCTCTATAACCGCAATGAATATTGGACGTACCCAAATGGCCAGGGCGATTGCGAAGACTATGTCCTGGCAAAACGCAAAATGCTGCTCGACCGTGGGTGGCGCGCCGAAACCCTCCTCATCGGGGTAGCCCTCGACCGTGAGGGATTAAGACATGCGGTTCTCATTGCTTCGACAGACAAAGGCGACTTTGTGCTCGACAATCAGCTTGAGCAGGTCGTCGCATGGCAAGAGACTGGATATACATGGGAGAAACGCCAGACAGCATCCAACCCTAACATCTGGGTTGCTTTAACTGGCGGCGCCGCAGTGCCCGAACCATTTGAGGCTCCTCTTGTGAACCTCGCAACGGCTGCTCCGACGCTCCAAACGACCGCGGACGCTCAGTCGGTCCTGAATATTTCGGCGACCGCTGGCTCACTCACAGCTGCGGCAGACAACACGACTCCAACGGTCCTTTCAAACGCCGTTCCTACGCCCCGTTTCCGCCCAACCTTTCACCAGGACATTGCGGCTGGCGGCAGCACCCTCACCGATGCTCACCCCGCTGAGCCTTTGGTAGTTCCCTCGGGTGACGCCGCCACCATCTAGAAACTACACTCGTGGTTTAGAGCAGATGCCGGAATGTATGCGCGCGTATCAACCGACAAGCGGCCTGATTCAGTTTGGAATGAGTTTCATCGTACTTTCCGGTCGGCGGTTGGCGTTACCGCCACATCGAACACTCCACACAGGGCCGCCGATGGTTCATCGCCCTAGAGCGGTCGAACTCATAATTTTTTGTAAAGTTTCGGGACTGCCCTAATAACACCATGTAAATAGCATAGGTAATCAGCGAGACTGGCGTGGCAAAGATGGTAAGGCACTGAAGCTCAAATTGTGGGATGCTGAAGTATGCATCTTCAATGCCCATCAACAGCCGTTCAAATATTCTTGCGCAATCGCACAAACCGGAGAAGCCGCATGAAGCGTATCATCAACAAGGCGAAGAGAGCTATTCTTCGTAAAAGACACGCCTCATTCGTGAAACGACACGAGCGACACATACTCGATATCGCGCCATTGGTTGACGTCATTCGCATACTCAGACCGACAAAGGTAAAAGAAGAACTGATCAGAGTTGGCTCCCCTCATGATGGCGGGTATCTGTTGCCTGCATCTGCCGCTGATCAAGACGTCTTACTTTCTCCAGGCGTAAGCTGGAATAGTCGCTTCGAACTGTTTTTTGCCGACCACGGCACAACCTGCCATCTCTTTGACGCATCTGTCGAAAAGCCGACCGATACACATGAGAATTTTCATTTTTACAAAAAGTTTTGGGGAACAGAGAACTCGACTGATACGATGAGCGCGACGGATTGGATTTCAACGCACCTGGACAGCAGCAAAAGAAATGCGCTTCAGATGGATGTTGAGGGTGCCGAATATGACATCATCTCTTCTTTCTCAGATGACGTTTTGAAGTTGTTCAATTTGATCGTGCTTGAAGTCCATCAATTCCATAACATGCTGAACCCAGAACGTTCAGATTTGTACCAAGATTTTTTCAGGAAACTGACTAGACATCACAGAGTTGTTCATTTTCACCCCAACAACAACATACAACCCACCAAATTTCACGGCATAGATATTGTCGACTGTTTTGAGTTGACGATGGTGCGACGCGACTACCCGTTTTTTGAAGGGACCGATGGCACCTTCGCTGCCCACCAGCTAGATATGCCCTGTGTCCCAGAGGAAGAGGAGATTAGGGTTAATTGGGATCATTTTTGCACCAAGTCGAAACCGAGCCCCAAAAGTTAGTCCTTTGGCACTCCATGGGAGAACTAAAGCCGGAAACCTGTAGTCTCGCTTAGACCAACCTGGTATAGCTCAGAGGTCTTTAAGCCCAAAATCGCGACCAGCAAAACAACTGACTGGAAGAGGTCAATTTTGGGACAACATTGACCTGCTCAGACTGGCAAAGCAATCTGCACACAAGGCTGTTAGGTTCGTGACTAGCTGAGCTAATATGATGCATCAACTCTACACACTAATGTTTGCTTTTTCGCTTCTTGGTCTTTGCATTGTCTTGTTGTCTGACAACTTACAAACGATAGCAAAGCATCAAGGGGCTTTGAAAAAACAAGTTGCAAGCGGTTACAACCTGGCGATGAAGGTGATGGTGCTGAATCGTATCGGGGCAGTCGTATTTTATTTGCTGATTTCGATCAATATCGACAAAGGCATTTCCCCCAATCTGCTAATCGCTGGTTTTGGCGCCGCAATATTGGTTGCTTGCGTTCCCACGGCCTTGATTTTGTTCCGTCTGCAACACTCGCTTAGCAAGAAAAAACCCGAGCTAAAACTTCTAGACATTTCGGACTGGCCAAAAAAAATCTTTGTAGCGACATTCCTCGCGACCATTTTTAACCTTATGGGCCTGACTATCCCGCTCATCGCCGGAACGATTTACCCAGAGTTCCGGCTGACGTTGGCTAATACCAGTTTTGCGTTCAACACGGTCTACACCGTCATCAGCGTTTTCTATATTGAAAACGAGTTTGCCAAGTCGATAGATTCTGAGAACACAGCAATCAACAGTCTGATAGTGACCATTGTTTCCGCAAGATTGGTGGCATTTTTGCTCGTCGGACTAGTTCTATCGTTTGTGCCATGACCAGAAATTTGTATGCACTTGATATTCGAAGTCTGCTGATAGTGCTGATTGCGTTTGCCGGAAATGCTCAAATCGCGGGAATTTCTGTAGGGTTTACCCTCATCGCAGCGACATTTTTGCTCCAGCTGAACGGGCACTGGAAGATCCGGCGCGATGCAGTTATTCCCTTATTATTTCTAGTCGGCTTACTCTTTGTTACCGCGATCCGATCTCCTGGAATTGGCATACCCCATTATGATTCCTATTGGCTGTGGCCAATCCAGGGGCTTCTTCTGTCGCTCCTGTTGGTTCTTGGTGGAGGGTTACGGTGGCCAGTCGGAAACATGATCGCATTCTCAGTTATGTGTTTTGTTATTTTCGCCATGGGCGGACTGATAGACGGTCGCTACTACTCCGTCTTTGGTCCCAATATGCTTTATCGCGTCTTTGGTTTCATGTTCCTCTTTTCCCTAGTTTTCTATTTTGAGCAAAAAGGTCGAGCACGTTTATTGTTGGTTGGCTTTAGCATATTTGGTCTTTTTGCCACTCTATTGACTGGGTCAATAGGTGCGCTTGCGATCATCGCAATTGGCCTTGCAAGTTTGGGATGGCGTGTTTCTAAGAGCCTGACTTTGGCAGTGAGCGCTGTCGCTAGTTACTGGATTATTGCAACCGGATTTCTTACAGGATCCTTTACAGCGACCGCCAGCTCACCAGTCTTTGTGAGCAGGCTTGCTTACAAACTGGGCAACCTGCACTTAGATGACCGCCTTTTCGGGTGGTGGAGCATTATCTCTGAGCCTCCCTCTTTATTTGGCTACAACTACGAAGACTTTTCTCATTTGTGGTTCTTTGGCTATCAATACCCACACAATATGTTTGTCGAGTTGTATGGCTTTTATGGGATGTTTGGCCTCGTCCTAGTGGTATTTGTTTCAATAGCCGCCTTACTATCGGCTCGCCGTTTAATATATGGTGATGTTTCTTCGATGGTCTTTGTTGTTCTGACTCTAGGGGCTATGTTTTCTGGGGACTTGTCAGACAATTTCGGTGCTATTGCACTAGCTGCGGGTATACTTTTCCATTCAAACCACAGAAAACTGTCCACCTGTCAACCTAAGACGCAAGTAGAGCGAATCTAACGATGAATGTACTGATCGTTTCCCTTTTTGAGAACGGCGCGACAGGTCGAGGTGATCGAAACTTACGCCTGGAAGCCGAGCTACGCGCGCGCGGTCACAATGTCACTTTCGTTACAGGCAACTTTGATCATGCAAGCAAGACACACATCTCAAAGGATGCACTGCCCGGTCGACCAGGGCTCAAAGTTCTACACCTCCCGGGGTACCGCAAGAATGTTGGCTTGGCACGAATGTGGTGCCATCTGATTTGTGCGCTAAAACTCTGGTTTAGCGCCATAGGTACACGTTGGGATGTAATCGTAATCTCCTCGATTCCCCCAGAAACACTCCTTGCAACACGATTTCTACGCAAACGTGCACTTGTCGTAGACATTCGAGACATATGGCCAGATGCCCTCCAAGCCTATGGCCCGCCATCAAGAATAGCGGGAGCTTTTAAAGCTTATTGCAACGCAATTTTCGGAAGCACGCTTAAACGAGCTGACCGGATCATGGTGGTAGCCCCTGGGTTTCGTAGTTGGTTAAAACGCTACGACGCCTTAGCACATTGGAAGGTAAAATTCGTACCCCTTGGTTTTCGACGTGAAGACTTCCTTCCGCTTACTGATGGCAAGGGTAAATATGATTTTTGTTACGCGGGCGGCGCCACACCGCAATTTGATATTCGCGAATTTGCGCCAGCGTTTGCAGATCAGAAAGGTATCGTACTTGGCAGTGGTCCATTGCTTGAAGCATGGAGAGACACCTTTCCAAAAACAGAGTTCCGAGGAGTTGTTCCGAGAAACACGGCGATGACCATCATGAGCCAATCACGGAAGCTTCTGTTCCCTTCTAACCCTTTTGCACAGTTACCCAACAAGGCATTCGATTATTTCGCACTTGGCCACCACACCGAGCTTGGCGCCAAATGCGCACGATCCACACGTTATCTTCTTTCCCTCCGCCACCGCGTATCCAACGACGCTGGGGACAAATGGGAAGACTACCAAGGGATTGAGAAGGAAGCGATCGCACGGCGCGCGGCCAACATTGTAGAGGGAAGCGTATAACAACGGACTACACACCACTTTGGTCGACTGTCGCCATATGCACAAAGTCTATGCCGCAACACGATAGGCCTAAGGCAGTCGAATTTTCTACGCGAATAATGTGACCACTCCACTCGCTACAGGGCGAGGTTTTCGTCAAACTTTGACTAGTTTCAAAGTGGACATTACGCCTCAATAGTGGCTTTCTACACCCAGTATTCAGAGGTGTTCAACTATCAACAGTTGATGGAAATATACGAAACAGCTATCCAAGCAGCCAGAGAGCAGGCAAGCCGCAATGCAGACCAGTGACATTCTAAGCTACAGGGTACAGGCGCGGACGGTCTCAGATTGCGTCTCTAATATCAGCCCTGTCTTGCAAGGCGATATTGATCAATGCGCTTGGGTGGCTTGCCTCAACCCGCATTCATATGCCGTAGCGCGATCAGACTCTGCGTTCGAGCAATCCCTCAAGGCCGCAGACTGGCTCGTCCCGGATGGCTTTGGAATCTTGCTCGGCGCGCGAATTCTTGGCCATCCTGTCACCGAACGAATTACTGGGTTCGACATTTTCGATGGCGTCATGACCGAATTGAACAAGGTTGGCGGGAGTGTCTTCTTTCTTGGTAGCACAGACTACACACTTGAGCTAATCGCTGAGAAACTTGGTTTCGACTATCCTAACGTCCGTCTCGCAGGCACCTACTCCCCACCTTTTCGGCCGGAGTTTTCAAAAGAAGATAACGACGTCATGATAGCGGAAATTGCGAAATCGAACGCTGACGTGCTCTGGGTTGGCATGACGGCACCCAAACAAGAAAAATGGATCCACGCACACAGCGAAAAATTGCCCGTAAAGTTCGCAGGCGCAATCGGTGCTGTCTTTGATTTCTATTCAGGACAGGTACAACGATCTCATCCCTTCTTTCAAAGGGTGGGACTTGAGTGGTTACCACGCCTGCTCCAACAGCCCAAACGCTTATGGCGACGGATGTTCATTTCCGCACCAGTGTTCCTTTTTGATGTGGGGCGCCAACGCCTAAATCTCCCGTACAAGGCCCCGAGCAAGAAGAAAGAAAACAGTGATGGCTAAACGCGCACTCATTACCGGCATTACAGGACAGGATGGATCCTATCTGGCTGAGTTCTTGTTGGAAAAAGGTTACGAGGTGCATGGCATCAAACGGCGCGCATCCCAACTCAACACCCAGCGAATTGACCACATATATGAGGACCCACACGTCAGTACAGCTCAACTCAAGCTGCACTATGGCGACTTGAGCGACACATCCAATCTCACGCGGATTATTTCTGAAGTTCAGCCAGACGAAGTCTACAACCTAGGTGCCCAATCCCATGTGGCAGTTAGCTTCGAAGCGCCAGAATACACCGCTGACGTCGATGCGATCGGTGCTCTTCGGCTGCTGGAGGCAATCCGTCTTTTGGAGCTTGAGAAGAAAACGCGTTTTTATCAAGCATCAACCTCTGAACTTTACGGGCTCGTTCAAGAAACACCTCAGAGGGAGGCGACGCCTTTCTATCCTCGCAGTCCATATGCAGTTGCCAAACTCTATTCATACTGGATCACTGTGAACTACCGAGAGGCTTATGGTCTTTATGCCTGCAATGGCATCCTCTTCAATCACGAAAGTCCACGGCGCGGCGAGACATTCGTCACTCGCAAGATTACCCGTGGGATGGCGAACATCGCACAAGGACTCGAGCCATGTTTGTATATGGGCAATATCGATGCTCTGCGAGATTGGGGGCACGCTAAAGACTACGTACGCATGCAATGGTTGATGTTACAACAGGACACGCCTGAAGACTTCGTCATTGCTACCGGACAGCAATACTCAGTACGCGAATTCATTCTCTGGACTGCAGAGGAACTGGGGATCACACTTGAGTTTTCGGGCACTGGTGTGGATGAAATTGCAACGATTGCCGATATAAAGGGTGATGATGCGCCATCGCTCAGCGTCGGCGACGTGGTTTTGAGAATTGATCCACGGTATTTTCGCCCTGCGGAAGTAGAAACTCTTTTGGGTGACCCGACCAAGGCCCACGAAAAGCTCGGCTGGCAGCCGGAAATTTCAGCACGTGATATGTGTGCAGAGATGGTCGCAGAAGACCTTACCGTTGCCAAACGCTATGCATTTCTCAAGGCGCATGGATTGGAACCAACTACCTCGTCCGAAAGCAGAGGAGATTTCTCATGAATAAGATCTATGTTGCCGGTCACCTCGGCATGGTCGGCGGTGCGATTATGCGGAAACTCCAAGATCGACGCGCATCCGGCGAAGAGTTCGAGCTTATCGTCCGTACCCATAGCGAGCTGGAATTGACCAATCAGGCCGCCGTGCGTGATTTCATGCAGACTGAGACCCCCGACATCGTCATACTGGCTGCCGCAAAAGTTGGTGGTATCCACGCGAACAATACGTATCCAGCTGACTTCATTTATGAAAACCTGATGGTTGAATGCAACGTCATTCAGGAGGCCTTTGCAGTCGGCGTGACGCAGCTCCTACAGCTTGGATCTTCCTGCATTTACCCAAAAGAGGCAGCGCAGCCCATGAGCGAACGAGCTTTGCTGACAGGCCCTCTTGAGCCAACCAATGAGCCCTATGCCGTTGCCAAAATCGCCGGAATCAAACTCTGCGAGAGCTACAACCGCCAGCATGGAACCGACTATCGCTCGGTGATGCCCACCAATCTGTATGGCCCAGGCGACAACTTCCATCCCGAAAACAGCCATGTCCTGCCGGCCCTGATCCAACGCTTTCACAAGGCGATGGAAGAAGGCAGCGATGAAATTGAGATATGGGGGACTGGCAAGCCAAGACGAGAATTCTTGCACGTTGATGACATGGCAGCGGCCAGCTTGTTTGTTCTCGATCTACCGAAGAAAGACTACGACGCCCATACGTGTACCCCGTCAGCACTAATGGAACAGATTAGACTGATTGCCTAAGGGAGAGATTTTGGTTCATCTTCACTATTGAGGAGTGAATGATGAGAGATAAACCCGAACGCCATACCGATGCTGCTGATCGCACAGTGAAGGATATCCGCCGCAAGACACGCAAACGCTATTCGTCTGAAGACAAGATTAGGATCGTGTTGGCGGGATTGCGAGGCGAAGACACAATTGCCGAGCTGTGCCGCCAGGAAGGCATTGCCCAGAGCCAGTATTACTCCTGGTCAAAGGAGTTCATGGAAGCCGGACGCAAACGGTTAGCTGGGGACACTGCCCGTGAAGCGAACACCGGTGAAGTACAGGGCTTGCGTCGTGAGGCACATGATCTGAAAGAAGTTGTCGCTGAGCAGGCGCTTGAGCTTCGTCTTCTCAAAAAAAGCATGATCGGAGATGGGGAGGACATCGAATGAGGTACCTCGCATCCGAGAAGCTTGAGATTATACGACTGGTGGAACAGTCTCACCTGACAGCCAAACAGACACTCGATAAACTCGGCATTCCCCGCACCACGTTCTATCGTTGGTACGATAAATATCTGACGAGCGGTGCCGATGCATTGGAAGATAAAGCTCCAAAGCCTGCGCGGGTCTGGAACCGCATTCCAGACGATATCCGGCGACAGATTGTCGACCTTGCGTTGGAGGAGCCAGAGCTCTCTCCCCGCGAGCTGGCTGTGCGGTTCACTGATACACAGCGCTACTTCGTGTCAGAAGCCAGTGTTTATAGGCTACTCAAGGCACATGACCTCATCACCAGTCCTGCCTTCATCGTGATCAAAGCGGCCAACGAGTTCCGTGACAAGACGACTGCAATCAACCAGATGTGGCAGACCGACTTTACCTACATCAAGATCGTTGGATGGGGCTGGTATTATCTCTCAACAATCCTGGATGACTTCTCACGCTACGTCATCGCCTGGAAGCTCTGCACCACGATGAAGACGCGCGATGTCACGGACACCCTGGAGCTGGCCATACAGGCATCTGGGTGTGATCGGGTGGCTGTCCGTCACAAGCCACGACTGCTGTCTGATAATGGTGCCAGCTATGTCTCGGCAGAACTGGCCGACTGGCTCAATGGTCAAGGTATGGATCACGTTCGTGGTGCTCCATACCATCCACAAACCCAGGGAAAGATAGAACGATGGCACCAGACCCTCAAGAACCGCATCTTGCTGGAGAACTACTTTCTGCCGGGTGACCTCAACGCCAGCATTGAACGCTTCGTTGAGCACTACAATCACCACCGCTACCATGAAAGCATCGGAAACCTAACACCGGCTGATGTTTACTTCGGTCGCGGCCAGACCATCTTGCTGGAAAGAGAAAGGATCAAACAAAACACAATCAGACAACGGCGTTTGCAATACCGCAATCTAGCCGCTTAAGATCAACATACAGATGAGCCAATCTCTCCGCTAAATCATCCAGCCATCTGTTCCAAAAACCCTGACGACGGACACTCGCCGCCTGTCCTTCCCGTCTCTGACTCAAAGGCGCTGTCGTCACAGCTGGACAAAGTGATCTTTGTCGTGAAATGGCAGGATACGCCTAAAACCGCTGCCGAGCAGTCGGTTTCCAAGTTGAGAGACTTTGGAGCTGACCTGGCAGGCGTTATATTCGAACAAGTCGATATGGAGAAACAGACGCGGTACGGATATGGCGATGCTACCTATTATTATGGCCGCTATAGCGACTACTATTTGAGTTGATCAGTGGGCATTCCAAAATTCATTTCGTCCTTTTTGCTGACCAAAGGTGTTGGCATCGCCGTTCTTGCGGTCGGCATCCTTCTGGTACTTGCATCCGCTCAGAGATCCGTAGCTGCGTTCTTGTCTCTCTCTGCGCCGATTAGCATTTTTCAGCTTGAGCAAGGCAAGTATCTCACGACACAACAACTCGCTACGGTTGAAGAAGATGTTAGAGCTGCCCTCGCCTATGGCGTGAACGCAGCAGAACTGAGTAGTCAACTCAGCTATATCTCCCTCCGACGCCTGCTACGAGATGATCAAAACGCCGCTTCCCGAGACGAGTTTTTACAAGTGCTCATCGATGTGGAGAGGGCGCTAAAAAGCCGCCCACTCGACGCTTACCTTTGGACTCGTTACACCCATCTTAGCTACCTGCTTGATGGCCTCTCGCCATACACTTTGACCGCGCTTGACAGATCATTTCTCTATGGTTCGAAAGAATGGCAGCTCTTTCAATTTCGAATGACCTTATGCCTGTTGGAATGGGAGAGACTTCCTCGTAGTCTTAAAGACAAAGCCCTTGAGCAGATTGAGTTTGGCGCAACAAACCCCACAATATGGGGGCATATCCTCGCTGACCTGCCAGAAAGTGCCAGGGAAAGGCTCTTGGGTTTTTTGACAGCTGAAACAGCAGATACAAAAACAGCTCTACACATTGAACGCACTCTCCGTCGCAGACGGGAGACGAACTAGCGTTTAACGCTGCCTTGAACTGAATGATTGGGCAACAGCGATCCCCAAGAGAAACATGTAGGCAACCACGATGGCCGGGATCTGAAGACTAAAATCGACGAAGGCATGTAGCGCCACCAAAACGCTCGCCGCAAGCCCCATCGCAGGAAAGTGCCCATCGCGGGATCTTGTGGACATTCCCCTCCAGCATTGCCAGGCCAGCAATCCGATCGCCAAAGTAAGACAAACAGCAGCGGGCAACCCCAGCTCAAGTGCGCTTTCCAAATATGTGTTGTGCAACTTGGCGATGTGTCGGTCTCGTAGGGCTCCTGAATCTCTGTACAACGGAAAGATTTGCGGAAAACTGCCAAGTCCAGATCCGAGCAACGCATGATCCTCTATCGCGTTCGCAGCTTGCGGGAAGTTTTCGGCGCGCAGCACGTTGCCGCCCCTTGCGAGACGGTCACCCAGAAAACCACCGCTAAAGCTGACAATACCAACTACGACCGTGAGGAAGATGGCGAACCCTACAATGTTGGGTCTTGCCTTCGCCCCACGGGTCAGACCCCAGACAAGCACAAGAAATGCTGCAAACGTGCTGAGAGCTCCAGCACGCGATCCCGTCAACAGTAACGCGGTGGCGGCGAGGAAAAACGAGAGATATCCAAATGTACTCACCGTAAAACCGTGCGACAGCAGATCGTACAAACGCTCCCTTGAAAAAAAAGTCGGAACACTATGGCGCGGGCGAGAACTCATGATGAGGGCCGTAGCAGCGATGACACCAAGACCTGCGAAAGTTGCGTATGAGTTTCTATTCACAAAGGTACTCGTTGCCGCACCTCTGCTCGCCCATTTGTCGTAGAGCAAAAGGGTGTCGCCCAACGCAAAAAGAGCGACCAGTCCATATAGCGCATACGCAGCCGCAACAGCCGCAAAAGCTCCCAATGCGATCTTTGCTCCTGCTCGATCTCTACCCAATTGCAAGGCCAGCCAGAAAATCCCCGCATAGGCAAACCACCGCAGCAGAAACGTCATGGTCTGGTCCGGATCAATGGTGATCCGCTCGGGTACATCAGACCCAAAGAAGACGTTAAGTTCCTGCCAGGCAGGGTGTGCGAGGCCAAATGGGATATTGGGGACGAGTTGGATCAACACCCACGAGCAGGTCACGCCAAATAACACCAAAGGTGCCCTGATGCGTTTCACGCTTACCGGCAGCGCCTGCCCAGTCCAGAGATGGTGGATCGACCAAAGCACCAGCAGGACGCCAACCTCAAGGGACAGCAGAGACCAGGCAAGCGGTCTGTTACTGCCTAGAGGGAGAGGTGCGACCGCGACAATGACGATGAGAGACCAAAGGAAGAATCTTGGCATTCGTTTGTTCCGAATTGGACACACCTCGGATCATGAGGACGTCGCAAGCTGCCGCCAATAGCAGGGATTTTGAACACCACGCTCAAGACCCCATATAGCCATATTCTACATTCGTCGTTTGACGGAGCAAGAAAGCAAGCGAACTTCTGGCTCTCGTCGGACACGGAACTCAATATCGCTGCCACACGAACGCCTTTTTACACCCGCCTAGTCGTCGAACCCGACGAATATAGAGGCCTCCTCTACACTCTTGCGTTCAGACACCACTTCATTGGCCGGGAAAGTTTCATCAGGCCAGCCGAGGGCAACTGCCTTCATGATGACTTGATCGTCGGCAATTCCGGCATGCTCACGCACGACTGGAGACTGCATAATGCCTTGGCTATTGATCACGGCCCCTAATCCCCGCGACCAAGCCGCATTGACCAGCGCTGTGGTCACTGCACCGCAGTCAAAGGCCGTGTCGTCGCTTTCAGCCAACGCGCGGTCGTAGGTCACAATCACGCACACTGGCGCATCAAATTGGCGGAAACCGCGTAACACCCAATCCTGGCGTGCTTCTTTGTCTTCGCGGGCAATCCCCATAGCTGAAAACAATTGCTTGGCGACGCCAATCTGTCTTTCCCGGTGCTTGCCGTCGAAGGGCTGACCGATGCGGAATTCACGGGAGTGCGGGACGCCGGCCAGGTTCCGTTCGGTATTGCCTGCGCGAATCCGGTCCAGCGGTTCGCCGGAAATGATGTAGAAGCTCCAAGGTTGTGTGTTCATCGACGAAGGTGCGCGCATGGCCAGAGCAAGAATTTCTTCGATTAGCTCCTTCGGAACGGGATCGGATTTGTAGCCCCGGATACTCCGGCGGCCACGGATTACGTCATCAAACAGCATGGATGGTCCTCAAGAATGTTTTATCTCGAAGAAGTATCGGCTATTGGGCGGAAGAACAAGTCACTCTGGCCCTTGCGCTTAACGGCCGTGGTACCTGTTCTGTTCTGAGAAAGCTCACGGGCTGAAAAAATGTAAAGAGGAAGGGCTGTCAAGGGCTTTCCGCCAGGCTTTACAGCCCGCAATCACCAAAGCCAAACCACCTTCCCAATCTCATCAATCTAATTCGGCGGATCGCACGCGCTTAATGTGGTCGCATCAAACTCTATCACCTGTGGATTTGGGCACAAGAAACGCTGCGACAAATAGCACCGTGACTGGATACCACATGTATAAATCGCCTGTCGGCGCTAAACTTTCATGACTTTGTCACCTGACGGGCGGAATACATCATCGCTTAGGGCTAGCTATTCTGCTGGCACTGCGGGATATCGAGGTAAAAATCGATGACAGAAACAGAAGTGCCGCAGAAAATTTTTGGCATTATCGGCTGGAAGAATGCCGGCAAGACGACACTTGTCGTGAGACTGGTTGAGTACTTCTGCGCTCGCGGCCTGAGAGTCTCCACAGTGAAACATGCCCATCATGATTTTGACATCGACCACCCCGGCAAAGACAGTTACCTGCACCGCGAGGCAGGTGCCTCACAAGTAGTCATCGCCTCTGATCGACGCATTGCAATGTTGAAGGAAAACCGAGAGCCAGCGGCGCCAACGCTGGAGGAGACACTTTCGTGGGTCGATCCTTGTGACCTTGTTCTGGTGGAAGGCTTTAAACGCCACCCACACCCAAAAATCGAGGTCATTCGCGGTGACCCGAAAGATGAACCTGTTGCCCTGAAAGATACCAGCGTTAAAGCCATTGCGACCGACCGAACGCGTAACATCGGAACGCTGCAGGAGTTCGACATAGAGGATGTCGCGGTGATTGCAGAATTCATCTTGCAGGAAACCGAGCTGAATACGGATCAGGCCTAATAGATGCCGTCTGGAATAAGTACTTTCTTCAGCTACGGGTTCCGAACCTTTTTTGTCAGCGCGGCTGTATTCGCCGGTTTGAGTATTCTTGGTTGGGTTGGTGAGTATTCAGGTATTTTTACCAACAATGGTGCCATAGATGCGCTCGGTTGGCACACCCATGAGATGATATTTGGATACCTATCCGCAGTGCTTGCCGGATTTACGCTAACCGCCGTTGTCAATTGGACAGGTCGGCCGCCAGTATCCGGCAGGCCGCTAATACTGCTTTTCACCACCTGGCTTGCCGGGCGCATTGGCATGGCTGTCGCACTGACGGGGGAGATATCGCTGCTGCCTGTTGCAGTGCTTGATTTGGCCTTTATCCCCTTTTTCGTCTTCTTGTTTGGGCGCGAGGTCATTGCAGGTGGCAACAAGCGCAACTTCATTGTGGTCGCCGCAATTTCGGTCTTTGGGGCCGCGAACCTGCTCTTCTGGTTGACCGTACTAGACCTCTATGAAAATGACGTGTGGAGCCGGTTGGCTCTGGGTACGATTGGATTGCTCATCGCTCTTATTGGCGGGCGCATCACCCCAGCCTTCACACGCAACTGGTTGAAGGCACAGGGTCAAAAGGTCTCCATTCCTGATATGGGGGTCCTGGATAAAACTGCATTATTGTTGACCGGCTTTGGTGCCCTCTCCTGGACATTCTTTCCCTATTCCCAGACCACCGTCGCCGCGCTAATGCTGGCTGGCGCATTTCTTCTAGCGAGATTGAGCAGGTGGTCGGGCTACCGGACGCGACGCGAACCCCTCATCGCTTTCCTACACATCGGCTATGCATTCTTGGGTGTCAGCCTTGTGGCTATTGGGCTCAGCATATGGCAACCAGGTCTCGTCCCTCCATCAAGTGGCCTGCATCTGCTGACCGCCGGAACCATCGGCCTCATGACGTTTATTGTGATGACACGGGCGCTATTGGGGCACTCAGGGCGGCCGCTTACGACCAGCCCTGCCATTACAGCAGCTCTTGTTCTCATCGCCGGTGGCGCGCTGCTTCGGACAGCAGCGCCATGGGCGCCCTCACTCCATGTTCCGCTTGTGGCTGTCAGCGGTATCGCGTGGAGCAGCGGATTTCTGATTTTTGCAATTCGGTTCGGCCCATTGGTCGTAAAACCGCGAGGCGGCTAGGGCACTTCAAATGTTTATTGAACCAGTGGTGCTCCCACCGCCCCAAGGTCAATGCCTTTGACATCGGCCTGACCCGCAAGAACACGCACATATTGTGCGACGGCAGTCCGCCAACTCGCCTCTTCCAGATATTCAGAAATCTTCTCCTGAACTGCCTCGAACGGCAGCGCCAGCCCCTCAATCTTGCGATCCAGTTTGAGAACATGAACACCGTAGCGCGACTTTACAGGAACAGGGCAAAGTTGCCCTTCTTCCAGTTCAAATAGAAACGTCTCGAATTCCGGGACGGTTTGCCCGCGGCTGAGCTGGCCCAAATTGCCACCTACTTCTGCCGACGGGCAGTCGGAATGCTTCGATGCAAGTTTGGTAAACAGCGCATGGTTTTCGCTCAACTGTTTAATGAGACCTTTCGCTTTTGCCTCTGCCAAACCATAGGCATCCTTATCTTCTGGCGAGGCAGACAGAAGTATGTGGCAGGCTTCATAAATGTCTGCTGTGTGGAAACGATTTCTGTTGTTCTCAAAATAGCGTTTGCAGGTCTCAGCATCCGCCAGCGGCACCTCGATTTCTGATTCGAGAAGCACACGAATAAGGGCATCGACTTCCGTCTCGATACGCCCCTCCTCATCGACCTCAGGCTCGGCCGTGATACCCAGCCTCTGTGCTTCCTGTAGAAACAGCTCACGGATCGCCAATGCTCGTGCCGCATCAGCTGTCGCCGTGTCCGGGGAGGAAGCGGGATGATACTGCACCTCCTCAGAAATCACCGCCGGTGGGATTTCAACCCCATTGATGCTGATCATATCTATCTTCATTTCGCCTCCGTGCCCTGCCGTGACCGCACAACCTGAAAACCAGGACGCCACATGTAGCGGACCGGAGCACTCAGCATGTGCACAAGCCGCGTGAACGGGAAGACCAGCATGATGGTAAGCCCCAAGAATATGTGCAGCTTGAATATTGGGTGCACGTCAGCGACGTGTCGCGCGACATTTCCTTCAAAAGTGAAAACGCCTTGTGCCCAGTTCATAAACTTCACCATCTCATGACCATCCAGATGACCAAGCGAAACAAAGATGGTCGCCATGCCGAGGAGGAGCTGCACATAAAGCAGGAGGAGGATCGCAATATCGCTGAAACTTGATGTCGAGCGAATACGCGAATCGGTCAATCGACGATGGAGCAAAAGCGTTCCGCCAAAAAGTGCCATGACACCGGCAACACCGCCAGCCACAACCGCCAGCACCTGTTTATCACCATGAGCAATGCCCATCGCGTCGAAGATTGCAATGGGTGTAAGCAGGCCAACAAAATGCCCAGCAAAAATCAGCAGAACGCCCAGATGGAAGAATACGGACCCCAGAACAAGTTGCTTGCGCCGAAGCAATTGGCTGGACCCTGATCTCCAGGAATAGGGTTCATGGTCGTATCGTACGATGGTTCCAATGGCCAAAACTGCGAGACAGATATAGGGATAGATCCCGAAAATGGCCGTGTTGAAAAATTCAGCCATGGTTTATGTCCTCACTTGCTCATGCGCAGCCTTTGGCTGTGCTTTGACAGGTTCTTGCATCATGCGATTGAGCATCTCGGTTGCCTGCGGACAGCCATCTTCTGCATTTGGGTCGCCATTTGCGCCAGGGCCAAAAGTGATGACTTCTTCGTTCCAAACCGCATCGAGAGCTTCCAAGTCTTCTGGATCATCTTCCGGCGTGGAAAGAAATGCCTTCACGTCCTCTGCACGTGCGGAAGATTTAGCGATACATTCAAGCGCGGCAAACAGGGATTGATAGGCACTCTTGCGCTTCTTCAACCGCTCCTTGAGTCCAGAAATAATGTGCAGCGGTTCGCCCAACAACTCACGTGCTTCCCCTATCTCTTGCATTGAGAGGAATTCCAGAAACATCGGCAGATAGTCTGGAAGTTCTTTTGCGTCTATCTCAAGACCGGCTTCTCCATACATTTGCATGAGATCAACCATCGCCTGGCCACGGTCACGTCCCTCCCCATGCACATGCTCAAACAGATGCAGTGAAAGAGAGCGCGTTCGATCAAACAAGAGCACATAGCGCTCCTGGGCATCGAAAATGTCTTTGGCGAGCAGCTCCTCCACAAAACCGCGCGCCGCTTTCAGGCGTGGTTCCGTCAGCAGCCCCTCACCTTCCAACACTTCCAGAAGCTCTGGAGCGGCCTCGAAAAGTTCCTTGGAGGGATAAGAGAGGAATGCCGATATGACTTTAAAACTCGCAATCATCACATCACCTCCGTTGGGGTCGTTATGCTCTTTTTGCGTGGTGCGCCAAACAGATTTGCATCTGAACTTCCGCCCGAGCAGCCATTGCCAAAACTAAAGCCGCAACTTCCACGAAGGTCATACGCATCTTCAGCCAGCTCACGGTGCGATGTCGGGATCACAAAACGATCTTCATAATTGGCGATCGCCATGATGTGATACATGTCCTCCATCTGGTTCACTGTCAGGCCCACACGAGTTGCCAGATTCTCATCAAGCACCCCATCTACGGTCTTTGAGCGCATGTAAGCACGCATGGACATCATGCGTTCCAGTGCCTGCACCACCGGCTCTTCTTTGCCTGCGGTAAGTAGGTTTGCCAAGTATTTGACCGGGATACGTAGGGACCGCACGTCCGGCAGCTCTTTGTCGAAGCCGATCTTGCCAGCCGCGGCAGCGTTCTGAATTGGTGACAATGGCGGGACATACCAGACCATTGGCAGGGTTCTATATTCAGGGTGAAGCGGCAACGCAACCTTCCAGTCCATCGCCATTTTGTAGACAGGCGATTGCGCAGCGGACTTCAGCCACGCATCTGGAATGCCATCTTTCTTTGCCTGGGCAATGACCTCCGGATCGTTGGGGTCCAGGAAGATGTCCAACTGCGCCTGATACAGATCCTCATCATCTTTGGTCGAGGCGGCTTCTTCTATTCGGTCTGCGTCGTACAGCATCACACCCAGGTAGCGGATACGCCCAACGCAAGTTTCGGAACACACCGTTGGCAGACCTGCTTCGATCCTTGGGTAGCAGAAAGTACATTTTTCAGACTTTCCAGAGGACCAGTTGTAATAGATTTTTTTGTAGGGACAGCCAGAGACACACATGCGCCAGCCCCGGCATTTCTCCTGATCGATCAGAACAACACCATCTTCTTCGCGCTTGTAGATGGCGCCGGAGGGGCATGCCGCCGCACAGGTCGGATTGAGGCAATGCTCGCAGAGCCGCGGCAGGTACATCATGAAGGTGTTTTCGAACTCGCCGTAAATCTCCTTCTGGATGCTATCAAAATTGTAATCTTTGGAGCGCTTTGCGAACTCGCCACCGAGAATTTCTTCCCAGTTGGGTCCCCACTCGATCTTCTCCATCCGCTCGCCCGTAATCAGAGACCGTGGCCGTGCCGTTGGCGTAGCTTCCATCTCAGGTGCGTTTTGCAGATGCTCATAATCGAACGTGAACGGCTCGTAATAGTCGTCAATTTCCGGCAGGTCGGGATTGGCGAAAATCTTCGCCAGGATGCGCCACTTGGCGCCCATCTTGGGTTGCAGCTTGCCGTTCTGCCGCCGTGTCCAGCCGCCATTCCAGCGTTTTTGGTTCTCCCAGTCCTTTGGGTAACCAATGCCCGGTTTTGTTTCCACATTGTTGAACCAGGCATATTCAACACCTTCCCTGTTCGTCCATACGTTCTTACAGGTGACCGAACAAGTGTGGCAGCCGATGCATTTGTCCAAATTGAGGACCATGCCTACCTGAGCGCGAATTTTCATTCTGCTGCCTCCGCTGAAATTGTTGGTCTGTCGAGCCAGTCGACATTGTCCATCTTGCGAACAATGACGAACTCATCGCGGTTCGAGCCCACCGTGCCGTAATAGTTGAAGCCATAGGATTGCTGAGCGTATCCCCCAATCATGTGGGTAGGTTTCAGCGTCGCCCGTGTGACTGAGTTATGAATGCCACCACGGTGCCCAGTCGTCTCAGCTCCGGGAACGTTCACCACCTTCTCCTGAGCGTGATACATAAAGAGCGTACCCTCTTTGATCCGCTGGGAGACAACTGCCCGCGCAACGAGTGCACCGTTCACATTGTAGGCTTCTACCCAGTCATTATCCTCGACACCTGCTTTGGCGGCATCGGTTTCGCTCAGCCAGACAATGGGTCCGCCGCGCGACAATGTCAGCATCATCAGATTGTCCGTGTAGGTTGAGTGAATGCCCCATTTCTGATGCGGTGTGATGAAATTCAGCACCAGTTGCGCATTGCCATTGTCTTTGGCATTGATGATTGGCTTGACGGTCTTTGTATCAATGGGCGGGCGATAGACACAAAAGCCTTCGCCAAACGCACGCATCCACAGATGGTCCTGATAGAGTTGCTGACGACCGGTCAACGTGCGCCACGGAATGAGCTCGTGCACGTTCGTGTAGCCGGCATTGTAACAGACCTTCTCAGACTCAATACCCGACCAGGTCGGGGATGAGATGATCTTGCGTGGTTGCGCCACAATATCGCGAAACCTGATTTTCTCATCTTCCTTCGAAAGGGCCAGGTGCCTGTGATCAACGCCCGTGTGCTTCCCTAGCGCGTCCCAGGCCTTGACGGCAACTTCGCCATTCGTTTCTGGCGCCAACATGAGTACGACTTCGGTTGCGTCGATGTCGCTTTCAATCTTGGCCATGCCTTTGGTCACACCGCCTTCCGTCACGACGCCGTTCAGTTCACGGAGACCTTCAACCTCATGTTCGGTGTTCCAACTTATGCCTTTGCCACCGTTCCCGACCTTCTCCATCAAGGGCCCAAGGGCGGTGAAGCGTTTGTGGAGGTTCGGATAGTCGCGCTCGACAACGGCAATCTGCGGCATGGTCTTGCCTGGCATTGGGTCGATCTCGCCCGACTTCCAATCGGCCACATCAAATGGCTGGGCCATTTCGCCCGGCGTGTCATGGAGGATCGGCACAGTGACGACGTCTTTCTCCACACCTAAAACTTCAGGTGCAACTTCGGAGAATGTTTTCGCTAAGCCCTTATAGATTTCCCAATCACTTCTAGCTTCCCAGGCTGGATCTGCTGCAGCGGTTAGCGGGTGAATGAAAGGATGCATATCCGATGTATTGAGATCGTTCTTTTCATACCAGGTGGCGGTTGGCAGAACGATGTCTGAATAAACACAGGTGGTCGACATGCGGAAGTCGAGTGTGACAAGAAGGTCGAGCTTTCCTTCCGGCGCATCTTCATGCCATCTCACTTCACTAGGCTTCTGCCCACCATCTTCCCCCAGATCCTTGCCCTGGACACCATGTTGGGTGCCGAGCAGATGTTTGAGGAAGTATTCGTGGCCTTTGCCTGATGATCCCAAAAGATTTGAGCGCCAGACAAACATATTGCGCGGCCAGTTGGCGGGGTCGTCCGGGTCCTCACAGGACATTTCGAGCGATCCGTTCTTCAGACCCTCAACGACATAGTCTTTTGGATCTTTGCCTGCCGCCTCAGCATCTTTTGCCACCTGTAGCGGATTGGTTTTTAGCTGCGGCGCTGAGGGCAACCAGCCCATCCGTTCAGCCTGGACATTGTAGTCAATCATCGTGCCCGACCAGTCTCCCGCTGGAGCTGTTGGCGAAACAATGTCCTCGCTGGTCAGTGTTTCATACCGCCACTGATCGCTGTGGGCGTAGAAGAAGGATGTTGAGTTCATTTGACGCGGCGGCCGCGCCCAGTCCAACCCAAACGCCAAAGGCAACCAGCCCGTCTGTGGGCGCAGTTTTTCCTGCCCCACATAGTGAGACCAGCCGCCGCCGGACTTGCCAATGCACCCGCACATCACCAAGAGATTGATGATGCCGCGATAGTTCATATCCATATGGTACCAGTGGTTGAGACCAGCACCGAGAATGACCATGGATTTGCCCTCGGTCTTCTCTGCATTGTCTGCAAATTCCCGGGCAACGCTGATGATGTGTTCGCGCGGTACACCAGTGATCTGCTCTGCCCATGCAGGGGTGTAAGGCACATCCTCATCGTAAGACGAAGCAACATTGTCACCGCCCAATCCCCGGTCAAGACCATAATTCGCTGCGAAAAGATCGAAGACAGTGGCGACGATTGCCTCTCCTTCCTTGAGCTTGATCTTTTTGACCGGCACGCGACGGGTCAGAACACTTTCATGGTCTGTGCCCTGAAAATGGTCGTGCTCGCGATTGCCGAAATAGGGGAACCCGACATTTGCGACATCATCATGATCACCATCCATGATGAGGGTCATTTTCAGCTTGGTGTTTTCGCTGCTGCCGTCTTCCTCAGAAAGGTTCCACTTACCCTCTTCGCCCCATCGGAAGCCGATTGAGCCCTTGGGAACAACGACCTTGTCCGTGGTCTCGTCAAAGGCCAGCGTTTTCCATTCAGGGTTATTCGCTTCACCCAGATCACTATCAAGATCGCTGGCCCGCACAAACCGTTCAGGAATGTACTGCCCATCCTTCTTCACCAGGCGCACGAGCATCGGCATGTCGGTATATTGACGACAATAGTCTTCGAAATACTCTGCCTGACGGTCGAGGTGGAATTCACGCAACACCACATGACCAAGCGCCATCGCAAGGGCGGCATCCGTTCCCTGTTTCGGGTGCAACCAGACATCGGAGAATTTTGATGCTTCACTATAGTCTGGTGAAACAACGACGCTCTTCGCGCCGCGATACCTGGCCTCAGTATAGAAGTGAGCGTCCGGGGTTCGTGTTTGTGGCACGTTTGACCCCCAGAGCATGAGGAAGCCTGAATTATACCAGTCTGCTGACTCGGGCACATCCGTTTGCTCACCCCAGGTCTGCGGGCTTGCAGGAGGGAGATCGCAATACCAGTCATAGAAAGACATGCATACGCCGCCAAGCAGCGACAGGTATCGTGATCCTGCCGCATAAGAAACCATCGACATTGCCGGGATCGGCGAGAAGCCAATCACGCGATCCGGGCCATATTTCTTGGCCGTATACGCATTGGCCGCAGCGATGATTTCGTTCGTCACCTCCCACTGCCCACGTACAAAGCCGCCGAGTCCACGTTGCTTGGTATAAGAGGCTCGTTTCTTCGGGTCCTCAACAATTGAGGTCCAGGCTTCAACAGGCGACATGGTCTCGCGTGCTTTGAGCCACAGTTTCATCAGACGCTTGCGTACGAGGGGATATTTCACCCGGTTGCCCGAATACATGTACCAGCTGTAGCTGGCGCCGCGCGAACAACCGCGTGGTTCGTGATTAGGCAGCTCAGGTCGCGTGCGCGGATAGTCTGTCTGCTGGGTCTCCCAAGTAACAATTCCGCCTTTGACGTAGATCTTCCAGGAGCACGACCCTGTGCAGTTGACGCCGTGGGTTGAGCGCACGATTTTGTCATGCTGCCACCGCTTCCGATAACCGTCTTCCCATTTACGGTCTTCCAATGTGGTCACACCGTGCCCATTGGAGAAGGTACCCGCGTCTTTCTTGAAGAAATTGAGACGATCCAAAAGATGACTCATATCGCACCCTCCGTTTTCATGGATTTTTCACGTAGGCGTCCGACCGAAGGTAGAACCACCAATTGATGACAATGCAGATTGTGTAAAAAGCGGCGAAGCCATAGAGCGCATACTCCGGTGTCGTTGCCTTGATTTGTTCACCAAACACTTGCGGGATGATGAAGGCACCGTACGCAGCAACCGCAGATGTCCAACCCAGGACAGGGCCTGCCTGCTCTTTGTTGAAGACCACCGCAATGGTTCGGAACGTCGACCCGTTACCAATGCCAGTTGCCGCAAAGAGAATGAGGAAGAGGATCATGAAAGGCATGAAATAATCTTCAGGCGTTGCGGAGACGTAGGCCTGCTTCATGAAATAGGCCACACCGAGCGCACAAGCCACCATGACCACAGAGATGATCTGCGTTACCTTTGCACCGCCCAACTTATCGGCGATCATGCCGCCAACAGGGCGGATCAAGGCACCGATAAATGGCCCTGTCCAGGCAAACATCAAGGCACTTGGGCCGTTCACGTTGATGGTGTCATGGGTCATCATCCCATCCACCATGATGTGGCTGTAACCGAAGATGACTTTAATCGCCAGACCAAAGGCAGCTGCATACCCGATGAACGATCCAAACGTCATCGTGTAGATCACTGTCATCGCCCAGGTATGTTTGTTGTCGAAGATTTTGTATTGATGATCCAGACTCGTCCGCACCGTCCCCGGTATCAGGCGCAGCAACAGAACTGTGGCGCCGATCACGCCAGGCAAGACAAGCCATTTTGAGACATTGAACCCAGAACCACCGGCATTCTCTGGCAGCATCAACCAGAGTCCCGCAATGGCGGTCAACAAACCGATACCCAGCATGCCGAGAATTTTCCCGAACGCGCCGAGCGTCGACCCAATGTTGGGCGACACATGATCGTCCGTAATATTGTTCATGCCCCACCAAATGGCGGCAACCAGCGGCACCAGGATGACGACCCATACATAGCCAGCATTATGAATATAGGTTTCTGTACCAGCCGGGATCTTCCCGATTAGCGTGCCGGATGTATTTTCCAGCACCAGCGCCTCCCCGCCAAAGATCGCAGCCGTCATGACCAGAGGCACGAGAATTTGCATTGTCGTAACACCGAAGTTCCCAAGACCGGCATTCATGCCCAGCGAAAAGCCCTGAACCTTTTTTGGAAAGAAAAAGCTGATGTTGGACATTGAAGATGCAAAATTACCGCCACCAAAACCAGACAAGAGAGCCATTATCTGAAACTGCCAAAGCGGCGTATTGGGGTCCTGCAGCAGAAAACCAGTTCCAGCGGCAGGAATGATCAACAACGCAGTGGTTAGAAATATTGTGTTCCGTCCACCGGCAATGCGGATGAAGAAGGACGAGGGAATGCGAAGCGTCGCCCCAGTCAATCCCGCGATCGCCGCCAGCGTAAACAATTCTGACTTGGAAAAGTCAAATCCCAGATTGATCATCTGAACAGTGATAATGCCCCAATAGAGCCACACGGCGAAACCGCATAGGAGGCTTGGAATGGAAATCCAGAGGTTTCTGCGCGCAATCGCTTCACCTGATGAGGCCCACTGGGCCTCATCTTCCGGGTTCCAATTATGTAGGTCTTTGCCCATGCTAATCTCCGAGAAAGGGTGTTAGGTCGTCTGAGCGCGTTGAATTTCTTCAAGTTCCGGCAAGAAACTTGGCTCACCAAGTGAGGGATTCTTCTCCCTTTCCAGCCGTTGGATCGCCAAATGCATCCATGTCAGCGCAATGCCGATGAGGATCGTCAACAACATGAAACAACTGGTCCACACGCCGATCATGTCATTCATGAAACCGAATGCGACAGGCAGAAAAAACCCACCAAGGCCGCCTATCAATCCGACCATCCCTCCAACCGATCCAACATGGTCGGGGTAATAAACGGGGATGTGTTTGTAGACCGCCGCTTTACCCAGTGACATGAAGAATCCAAGGATGATTGTGAGAAAAACAAAAATCTCTAGCGGAATGGTGATGTTGAATTGAATAGGTCCGTTGATACCTGCAACCGTGTAATCCGTCGCAGGATAGGACATGAAAAAACAAGCGATAAAGCATGCGATAAACGTCCAATACATCACACGTCTGGCGCCGAACACATCGGATAACCAACCGCCAAGCGCTCGGAAAACAGATCCTGGCAATGCATAAGCCGCGGCAAGCATGCCCGCCGTTGTCAGCTCCAGCCCGTAAGCGCCCACATAGTAACGGGGCAGCCACAGAGCCAATGCGACGAAGGCCCCGAATACAAAGAAATAGTAGAGAGCAAAACGCCAAACTTGAACGTAGCGGAGAGGTTCAAGCTGTTCGGCAAAGCTCTCATGAGGAACACCGTCCCGCTTCCGCTGCTCCAGCGCCGGATCGTTCTTAGCAGTAATGAAAAACAAGATAGCGGTGACGACCAGCACCGCAGCATAAATCTGTGCAACGCCCTGCCATTCACCACCAGCCCAGACCAACAAAAGAGGAGCGCCAAAATTGGTGACTGCTGCTCCAACATTGCCCATCCCGAATATGCCGAGGGCTGTTCCTTGCCGCTCTTTAGGATACCATTTCGAAACATAGGTAACGCCGACTGCAAAGCTCCCCCCTGCAAGGCCGAGACCCAGCGCAGCGACAATGAACATCGGATAGGTGGTGACAAAGGTCAGCAGGAAGACAGCAAAGGCTGTCGTCAACATTTGCAGCGCAAAAATGAGCCTGCCACCATACTGGTCTGCCCAGATGCCCAGAAACAAACGCGACAGTGATCCGGTGAGGACCGGTGTCGCTACCAGGATACCAAACTGTGTATCGTTGAGCCCCAGGTCGGCTTTGATCTTCACACCAATGATTGAGAAGATCGTCCAGACAGCAAAGCATACTGTGAAAGCCAGTGTGCTCGCGGCCAACATTCTGTTTTGCTGACTAGGTGTGACCCCTTGCAACGCGTCCATCTCGGATATTCCCCTGCATTTGACGTTCAGCGCCCCTAGCGCTCACTCACAACGTCGTCCTGATGAAAGGCATTCCCTTTGATCTGGATCACCTTAGGGACCAGGAGAGGACGATTGAGCGTCAATCCATGCTGATTTTTTGCGATGGGCAAAAAGCACCGGTCTGCAGATTGACAAAACAGGTCTCCCGACTTGACTTTTATCAAGCAACACCCGGATGATCGCTCCGTTGCAGCAGGGGATAAGAATCGGACAATGCGCTCAGATGAAGTCGAGACCATTCGTCAGCTGACGCTTTTCTCAAACCTTACCAAAGACACATTCGACGACCTGATGCAGGGCGCATATCTGCAAACCTTTCCCCCTCATCTGCAGCTCATCACTGAGGGAGACACCGCAGACTTCCTTCACGTCGTGGTAGACGGACTTGTGGAACAGGTTTCTGAATCCAACGGCCGTGAGACCACACTGAAAGTGGCGGGCCCCTTATCTACCTTCATTCTAGCGGCCGTTTTGAAAGACGCTGTTTACCTCGCGTCGGCTCGGACGGTTCAGAAATCAAGACTTTTGCTCATTCCGGCAAAAAATGTGCGGGATGCGTTGGACGATGACGTTGAGTTTTCGCGAACCATTGTTCAGGAACTGGCAGGTGATTATCGGGGGTTGATGAAGGCCCTCAAGGGTCAGAAACTGCGCTCAACGACCGAGCGCCTCGCCAACTATCTTTTGCAGCAAAGACAGTTGCAGGGAACACAGACGACCATCATCCTGCCTCACGGCAAAAAGACACTCGCCTCCCTACTAGGCATGACCCCCGAAAACCTGTCGCGAGCCTTCGGCACGCTCCGACAGCATCAAGTAGAAATGAACGGGCGGGAGGTGCAGATCAACAACATTGAAAAGCTAAGTGTAATGGCGCAACCCACCCCCTTCATCGATGATTCAGAGATCTGATTTCCCGGGAACAGCCTAGTATTTATATCCAATCTGGAACCAGACCTTGTCACGGTCCGCAGGCCCGCCCGTGGGGCCATCATAGGTGGCATATTTTGCTGTCGCGGAAAAATGGCCGTCAATCTTCACCTTTAGAACAGCGTCCCACTCTGTTCCAAGATCACCGCCAGTTCGCTCTCCTTCAAAGTCATGATAGATGACCGCGCCCGACAGCCCCGCAAGACCCAATACAGGTCCAGCACTATAGCCTCCCTTGATGTAGAGGTCTTCGATGCCACCTGCCGGGGTTGCGAGAAACACATCCGCCCAACCCTGAAATGCATGAAGCGTAGCTAGCGGCGTTCCAAAACCGACGGTCCCGTCACCTTCCAAAACTTCATACCCAACAAGACCCGTCACCCCTTCGTAGCCAAGTGAGGCTTCGGTCCTATAGTAGTCAAGACTCACATTGCGCGGATTGTTTGCGCGGTCAGATTGGTGGGCATATTCGCCCGATAGACCAAGTTTCACGTCTTCCGCCACGTCAAACTTGCCGGACGCTCGAATGCCATATGTCACGGTAGACGCTGCTGGCACCCGATCAACATCCAACAAATAGGCATAGGTCCCGATTTCAATGTTCTCTATGCCTGTATATTTCGCATTGATGAGATGAGTGTTGGTATCGAGCCGACCTACCGCACTATCAGTTCCAAAGATGCGGTTGATTTGATCAACATATCCATAGACCAATGTGGTATCGGGGATAAAAGTGGTCGCGACCACCGCCGCATCGAAGGTTTGCTCATTTTGACGCCAGCCGACATTCCCTACAAAACGTGCATTGTCCAGGATCACACGCTGCCGGCCGATGATGACCTTCGTGTCCGATATCCCGGTATAGGTCACCTGTGCTCGATTGAGCTGCTGATCCTCAGGGTCCGCGACCACCGGAAACGTTGTTCGCCCGTTTATTGTGTCGTTGTAGTCCTCTGACCCCAGACCGATGATAAACTCGCCTTCCACAAGCAAGCTAAAATCCGCGTAGACGCCCGTTTCATAGCCAAGCCTGGCACGAAGCGTTGTCGCATCTGCATCGTTTGGCAGCCCTGCCTGGTCCACATGCTCATAGCGCAATCGGATGTCGGCGATTGGCTTTCCGCTTACCAGGGCCTCAACAAGGTTATTTTCTTCAGCACCTACACCCGTTGTTGCCAGGAGGCTCATCATCGTTGCCGCCGCAATGGCGCATCCAGATCGACGTACAGCGCGGGAAGTAAAGGTCATTGATTTTTCTTTCTTATGTTGTTTTCCCACTTCTGGGAGATATTCATTTTTTGCAAACACTATCGCCATCTTCACTCCCACCTCTTTAGCTTCGCGCGATCAGGGCATTACCTTGCTCAATATGATGGAATAATTGATTTCGATGAACTTCGTTCGTACCCGAATAGATACTTGCTGCTCTCTGGCTCAGATATTTTGATGTTGCCAGAGCGCCCTCGTGAAGTTCGCCTTCTCGGCCAAGCGTGCCACATGTTTCGACTCCAGCATAAGGGCCAGAAGTTTGCATACTGACTTCCGTGATTCGCTGGTGAAGCTCTGTTGCCGTTGTTTTCAGAAAGGACGCTGTCGCTCGCTCCTGGCTTTCGTCATTGGAGTTCAGAAGCGCTTCGCGACACCGCGCTTCCAAAACATCGAAGGCGGCGAGCTCAATCTCCAACCGGTGGATGACACTGATCAGACTTACCTCTATGCCGCTGGGCTTCTTCTCCAATAACCGTCGTGCAGCCCTCATCGCTCTATGTAAATGTCCCGACGTCGTGTTGCTGGCGCGGGCATGTCGCATCAAAACCTTTGCTGCACTCCAGCCTTTATTCTCCACGCCAACCAAGTTGGTCACAGGAACCCTCACATCGTCGAACCTGACCTGATTGAATTCATGCTCTCCGTTCATCATCAAAATGGGTTCAACCGACAAGCCCTGTGTGTCCATATCGATAAGCAAAAAGCTTATGCCCTGTTGTGGTTTGGGGCTGTTTTTTGTTCGGGCCAGACAAAACATGCGGTTGGACAGATGGGCGCCAGTCGTCCAGATTTTCGAACCATTCAGAACATACTCATTGCCATCCAAAACCGCCTTCGTCTGCACTGCGGCTAAATCAGAGCCCGCACCAGGCTCTGAAAACCCCTGGCACCACAAATCTTCACCTGAGAGGATCTTTGGCAGGTATTTCTCTCGCTGTTGTGGCGTACCCATCTCAATAAGCAATGGACCCACGCTCCGCACGCCACCTGCAAACAAGATTGGGGCATCATTCACTGCACATTCGCGTTCGAATATTATTTGCTTTTCAGGAGACCATCCCGTACCGCCATATTCAGCGGGCCACCTCGGCGCAATCCAGCCTTTCTCATTGAGCCGTTGATGCCAGATTCGGCACGAAGCAATATCTGAGTGAGTGCCAACGGTCTCTCGACCCGCTATGCGCAGGTCATTGGTGAGCTGCTCGGACAAGAAAGCTCGTACCTCCTCCAAGAAAATTGGTTGCGGCGGCATCTCTAGCGTCGACATGTTCTACACCTTCCAGCTCACGGCGATTGAGTCGAAGTCAGTGAGCAAGCCACGCAGATCATGCGCAGCTATTCAAATAGTCGATGTGATGTGGATCAATTGATGATTGTAGACTTGGACGATTTGACTAGAACTTTGATCGCCCACCAGTTGAAAACCTTCACAGCTTTGCCCAGACAGCATTGAAAAGCTGGTCGCTTTGAAGATATTGATTGGTCCACATGATCTCATTGCACAGACCAGTCATCATGGCCCTCAAATCCGGCGCTCTTCCAATTGGCTTGTTTCGTATAGCTGGGCGAGAGCTCCAGGAATGCACGGCAATGTGTCCCACGATTGTGTACCAACCATCGCAAAAGCATATGCCGGTCTGTCCGACACAACAGAAACTCTAGGAAATTTTGGAGGATGGTGGAGCCAGGCGGAATCGAACCGCCGACCTCTTGCATGCCATGCAAGCGCTCTCCCAACTGAGCTATGGCCCCTTACCTTTTCGTCTGACCCTTGTTCATCTGAATCCGTGGTCAGGATCTGCGCTTTGGGTGCGCAAACCGGACTATGCGTATTTCAGCGGCCCGGGTGCCGGAAACTAGGTCGGGCGCGCGATCGGATCAAGCAAAACTTGCCCCACCGCGCCCGACTTTCATCAGATCAGCGCCGGGTGCCCCCTGCGATCAGAGGTTGTCGTCTTTCACACCGGGGATGAGATCAGACACGTCGTCATCATCTTCATCATCGTCAGGGAGGAAGGGATCATCTTCCTCTTCATCATCAATGGCGAGAATTTCATCTGCATCATCGCCGGCAGCATCATCGCCACTCGCAGCCTTTTCCTCGGCTGCCAGTTCGTCCAGTGAGGTTTCCTCACCAACGGCCAGATCGCCTTCTTCTTCATCTTCCTTAGGCTTCTCGGCCGGTGCCTCTTTTGGCGCTGCCGCCACTGGCTCCGGCGCTTTCCGTTTCGCGCGCGGTACGACGACTGCTTCCTCATGGCCGCATTTGGGGCAGACCGTGGGATTTTTGTTGAGGTCGTAGAACTTCGCTCCGCAATCGCTGCAAACGCGTTTTGTTCCTAAATCCTGCTTCACCTAGGTTCTCCCCCAAGGTTTTGTGACTGTAAAATTCCCATTGCCACGATCCGGCGCGCCTGTCAAAACCTATTCGCACACCAAACGTTTCTCGCCTTCATTATTTTGCGAGACGCCTTAAAAAGGATGAGAGTTCGACCCGCACAAACACACCCATTGGACGGTTTGTTTGTACCTGGATCGGCAACACGAAATGACCCTAACCGCCTCCCCTTCCAGGTCCCTTAGCGGACATATTACCGTTCCGGGCGACAAGTCCATTTCCCATCGCGCCCTTATTCTGGGGGCTCTGGCGGTTGGCACAACCCATGTGACGGGCCTGCTTGAGGGCGAGGACGTTCTGGCCACTGCTGAGACTATGCGGGCGCTTGGCGCCACTGTCACACGCACCGGCGAGGGCGCCTGGGAGGTAACAGGCGTGGGCGTTGGCGGGCTGTCAGAACCCACCACGGCGCTTGATTTCGGCAATTCCGGTACCGGCGCTCGGCTTGTGATGGGGCTCGTTGCCGGACACCCGATCACGGCGACTTTTGTTGGAGATGCATCGCTTTCAAAGCGCCCCATGGGACGGGTCATCACACCCCTTACCGAGATGGGCGCTGAGTTTCATGCCCGCGAAGGTGGCCGCATGCCACTTACTGTAAAGGGGGCCGCGGTCGCACTGCCCATCACATATCCGTTGCCCGTCGCCTCCGCGCAGGTGAAATCTGCTGTCCTGCTGGCAGGCCTCAATGCGCCTGGCCAGACGACGGTCATAGAGCCTCACCCGACACGCGATCACACAGAACGGATGCTTCGGGCGTTCGGCGCTGAGGTGAGCGTTGAGCCAGGGCCCCAGGAAGTGACGGTCATCCGTGTCACAGGCCAAACAGAGCTCACACCATCAGATGTCATCGTCCCGGCGGACCCTTCGTCTGCTGCGTTTCCTATCGTGGCGGCGCTGACCACGCCAGATTCCGATGTGACTGTGACGGGCGTCATGATGAACCCGCATCGCATTGGGCTTTACACCACCCTTATCGAGATGGGTGCGAGCATCGACATTCAAAACGAGCGCGAAGAGAGCGGCGAGCCGGTCGCAGACCTGCGGGTTCGAACCAGCGCCCTTAAGGGCATTGAGGTGCCGCTTGATCGCGCACCGTCCATGATTGACGAGTATCCCGTGCTTGCCGTGGCCGCGGCGCACGCAGAGGGCACCACCATCATGCGGGGTGCCGCAGAACTCCGGGTAAAAGAGAGTGACCGGGTGGCAGCTACTGTCGCGGGCCTTCAGGCAAACGGGGTCCAGGTGGAAGAATTTGACGATGGGATGGCTATAACTGGCGCACCTGGCGAGGTCGCAGGCGGCGGAACTGTTCTTACCCATATGGACCACCGTATTGCCATGTCCTTCCTGACATTGGGGTTTGGCGCCAAAAATCCGGTGATCATCGATGAGGGCGAGATGATCGCCACAAGCTTCCCGGACTATGTCGCGTTGATGCGGGGCCTCGGGGCGGCCCTCTCGTCAGAGGCGAATTCATGATCATCGCTGTTGACGGGCCGGCCGCTGCGGGAAAAGGCACTCTTGCGCGCGCCCTGGCAGAGCATTTCGGCTTCGCCTATCTCGACACTGGCTCTCTATATAGGGGTGTGGCCCATGCAGTGGTCATGAGCGGTTCTCAAGCCCAGGACGAGGCAGCCGGGGTCAAGGCGGCTGAAACCCTTGATCCGGCTAAAATTGACCCTGTGGCCATCAGAACGCCAGAGGTGAGCGAAGCAGCCTCCGTTGTGGCGGCGATGCCACCTGTCCGGGCGGCCATTCTCGCGTTTCAGCGGCGTTTCGCCGAAAATCCACCAAATGGGGAACCAGGTGCCATTTTGGACGGTCGGGACATTGGAACCGTGGTCTGCCCTGACGCAGATGTGAAGCTTTATGTCACCGCAAGCGCAGAAATCCGCGCCCACAGGCGGTGGTTGGAACTCAAGGGGTCGGGGTCTGACCTCTCTGAGGCACAAGTTCTAGCGGATGTGAGGGACAGAGACGCCCGGGATACAGATCGAGCCACCTCTCCTATGCGTCCGGCTGACGACGCGCACTTGCTCGATACCTCCAATTTGTCTATAGAAGCGGCGTTCGGCGCTGCCGTCGCACTTATCGAGCAGTCAAGGGGTTAGGCGTTTTTCGGAACCTTCCGGAAGGCGACAGACAGCCCCGTTTTGGCGTTTCCAGTTTTGGGCCCGATTTTGTGGCGAGAGCATCGGCATAAACCCAATTTCCATGGGCAATGGGCGCATCAATAGACCCGCTTGCCAAGACCCTCGGAGCCAACCGTCGGCAGGAATAGATAAGTCATTTTAGGAGAACCAATTTTGGTCGACTCACTTAACCCTACGCGCGACGAATTCGCCGCGCTTCTTGAAGAGAGCTTCTCAGCGAATGAAGGTGCTGAAGGTTCCGTCGTCAAAGGCAAAGTCGTTGCTATCGAAAACGATCTCGCCATTGTCGATGTTGGTCTGAAAACTGAAGGCCGCATTCCTCTCAAAGAATTTGCAACACCTGGCAAGCCAGCCGAAATGGCCGTTGGCGACGAAGTTGAGGTTTTCCTCGACCGCATCGAAAACGCGATGGGCGAAGCAGTTCTCAGCCGTGAAAAAGCGAAACGCGAAGAAAGCTGGGTTCGCCTTGAAACAGCCTTCGAAGCGAACGAACGCGTCGAAGGTCATATCTTCGGTCGCGTTAAAGGTGGCTTCACTGTTGACCTTGATGGCGCCGTGGCCTTCCTGCCAGGCAGCCAGGTAGACATTCGCCCTGTACGCGATGTAACGCCGCTTCTTAATATTCCACAGCCATTCCAGATCCTGAAAATGGACAAACGCCGCGGCAACATTGTTGTGTCTCGCCGGGCCGTTCTGGAAGAAACACGTGCCGAACAACGCCTTGAGCTTATTGAAACGCTCAAAGAAGGCGATGTACGCGATGGCGTGGTCAAGAACATCACCGACTACGGTGCGTTCGTAGATCTTGGCGGCGTAGACGGTCTGTTGCACGTCACCGACATTGCATGGCGCCGTGTAAACCACCCAAGCGAAGTGCTCACCATTGGTGAGACTGTGAAAATTCAGGTCATCAAGGTGAACCCTGAAACACAGCGCATCTCACTTGGTATGAAACAGCTTGAGGCTGATCCATGGGAAGGCGTCGAAGCCAAGTACCCACTGGATTCCCGCTTCAAAGGCCGCGTGACGAACATCACGGATTACGGTGCATTTGTGGAACTGGAACCAGGCGTCGAAGGCCTTGTCCACGTTTCCGAAATGAGCTGGACGAAGAAGAACGTACATCCAGGCAAGATCGTTTCTACCTCTCAGGAAGTAGAAGTGCAGGTTCTGGAAGTCGATCCTGTGAAGCGTCGTATTTCGCTTGGTCTCAAGCAGTGCATGGACAACCCATGGGCCGCATTCGAAGATCGTTTCCCGCAAGGCACGAAGGTCGAAGGCGAAATCAAGAACATCACCGAGTTTGGTTTGTTTGTTGGTCTCGACGAAGATGTCGACGGCATGGTTCACCTTTCCGATCTGGACTGGAACCGGTCGGGCGAAGAAGCCCTTCAGGATTACCAGAAGGGTCAGGTAGTCAACGCGGTTGTCCTCGACGTGGATACGGAAAAAGAACGCATCTCCCTTGGCATCAAGCAGCTTGATGGCGATCCGTTCGAAAGCGTTGGTGGCCTTACCAAAGGCGCGACCATCACATGTACCGTTACAGCCATCCAGGATTCCGGCATCGAAGTCAGTGTTGGCGAAGAAGACTTCACAGCCTTCATCCGCCGGGCAGACCTTAGCCGTGATCGTTCCGAACAGCGCCCAGAGCGGTATGCTGTTGGTGACAAGATTGATGCGCGCCTGACGAACATTGACCGTGCGTCACGTCGTCTGTCGCTCTCAATCAAATCGCTGGAAATCGCGGAAGAAAAAGAAGCCGTCGCACAGTATGGCTCTTCTGCAAGCGGTGCGTCACTTGGCGACATCCTGGGTGCAGCACTTAAGGGTGCTGACGGAAACGACGAAGGCGACAAGTAAATCCTATCCAGATATGATGGGGACAGGTTAGTTCCCGTCTGTCTGGAGAGATTTTCATGTCACTCGACATCGAAACCATTATTGACAGGCGGCGCCTCAAGCGCCGCCTTTCTCTTTGGCGCATTGCCGCGCTCGTCGCCCTTGGTCTCGCGATCATCGCTTTTCTGCCAAGTTCGGGCTTAAGCCCTGTCGGCGACCATGTTGCCCGCGTTACAGTAAGCGGCATCATTGTTGATGATCGCGCCCAACAGCAGCTCATTCGTGAGATCGGCGAAGATGACAGCGTCAAAGCACTGATGCTCTACATTGACAGCCCTGGGGGCACGACGACCGGCTCAGAGGCCCTCTTTGAAACCGTGCGCGAAGTGTCGGAAACCAAGCCTGTTGTGGCGGTCCTTGGCACTGTCGCAGCGTCAGGTGGCTATATCGCAGCGCTCAGCGCCGACCATATCGTGTCGCGCGGCAACACAATCACTGGCTCTATCGGCGTCTTCTTTCAGCTCACACAGCTTACAGGCCTCATGGAAACCATCGGAGTGGATGTGGACTATGTGCGCTCAGGCGACCTGAAAGCTCAGCCCAACCCCTATGAAGACCCGCCCAAAGAGGCCATTGCTGCCACTCAGGCCATGGTAGATGCGTCTTATGACTGGTTCCTGGATCTTGTGATGGACCGACGTGGGCTTGAGGAAGAAACCGCCCGGACATTGAGCGATGGCCGCATCTATACAGGCTTTCAGGCGCTAGAGAATGGGCTTGTGGATGCGATCGGCGGTGAAGAGGTCGCGCGCAACTGGCTCTTTGACGAACATGAAGTCGATCAGGACCTGCCAACCGAAGAGTGGGTGGTTTATGACGAGACCGGCTTCGGACTTATTTCAAGCGATGCCACGGCAAACTTTATTGTCTCTGTTTTATCGTCTGTAGGCGAAAAAACTATTGCAGCAAAGGGACTTACGCTTGACGGACTGGTCAGCGTTTGGCAACCTGACCGCGGTTAAAGAGATGCCAGCGATTACGCAAGCTGGCTCAATCCGGGGTGTAGCAGGCCGGTCTCCCGTGTCACGGAGATTCAAAGCAGATCTCTCATAAGAGAGGTCTCAAGGTCAGAAGGGGCGATTGGCCATGATCAAATCCGAACTTGTCGCCAAACTCGCCCAAGCTAACCCGCATCTCTATCAGCGCGACGTTGAGCGGATTGTCTCCACTATTTTTGATGAAATCGGGGAAGCGCTCGCGCGCGGTGATCGGGTCGAGTTGCGCGGCTTTGGCGCCTTCTCCGTTAAAAGCCGCCCTGCACGGGTCGGCAGAAATCCGCGGACGGGCCAACCCGTTGAAGTCGCAGAGAAATTTGTACCGTTCTTCAAGACCGGTAAGGAATTGCGAGACCGGCTGAATAGCAGCGAGACGGAAACGCCTGCGGCTCCTGTTCCGAGCGAACCTGTTTCAAGCTCAGACTAGATTTCTGATTCTGAAGATTGATCTGCTTGGTCTGTTCTCTACCGCCCGAGCTACACTATATGTTTGGCGTGGCCTTCTAAACGAGGTCCCTACCTGGAGGAGATGCACATGACCACGACACGAACCTGGACTGTTTACCTCTCCGGCGAAATCCATACGGATTGGCGCGAACAGATTGCTCAGGGTGTGCAGGAACTGAACCTTCCTGTAAGCCTTGTCGCCCCGGTCACCGATCACGCCTCCAGCGACGATTGTGGGGTGACGATTTTGGGCGAAGAAGAGAACGGCTTCTGGAAAGACAATAAGGGCGCGAAAGTAAACGCCATCCGCACCCGGGCGCTGATCGAAGATGCCGACATTGTGGTTGTGCGCTTTGGCGACAAATACAAGCAGTGGAATGCTGCCTTTGACGCGGGCTATGCCGCCGCGCTTGGCAAATCCATCATCACATTGCACGACCCAAGCCTGACGCATCCGCTGAAAGAAGTAGACGGCTCTGCGATGGCTGTTGCTGAAGAGCCTACCCAAGTGGTTCAGATCCTCGACTATGTCATCAATGGGCGCTTGCCGTCCTCACAGCGCGCTCAGGCAGCCGAGTAACAGGACAGGCATATGCGGATCCTTCGTTGGCTGCTTCTCATTCCGATAGCGGGAATTTCGCTCTACGTGGCGCTCGCCAATCGCCATGATGTGCTCTTTAGCCTCGACCCGTTCACGCCGGAAACGCCTGCGCTGGCGCTTCAGCTTCCCCTGATTTTGGTGATTTTTTTGAGCGTTTTGGTCGGATTGCTTCTAGGCGGCGCCGCGACTTGGACACGTCAAAGCAAATGGCGCAAAGAAGCCCGTCAGGGCCGCCGCGACGTCAAACGACTATCCGACGAAATCGTGGATTCCTCCGAAAACCTGCCGGTTCCAACACCGACGCCTGGTCGAACCGTCTGATATCTGCGTCTCTTGGCCTGACACTTGGTGCTCGCTCGACAATGCTCTATAACGGCGAAAATGGAGCATGTGATGACCGGCCCCCTCTCAAAAAACCCTGTATTCTGCGCGTTAGACACAACATCTGTCACTCAAGCGGTGACGCTCGCCCAATCCTTGATCGGTAAAGTTGGCGGCCTCAAAGTCGGCATGGAGTTTTTCTATGCCAACGGTCCAACCGGTTACCAGGCTATCGCTGAGACCGGCATTCCCATCTTTCTTGACCTGAAGCTTCACGACATACCAAACACTGTCGCAGGTGGCATTCGAGCAATCACTCCCCTCAAGCCAGCCATCCTGACCATCCATACGGCCGGCGGAATCGAAATGATGAAGGCGGCAAAACAGGCTTCATTGGAAGCGGCAGGTCCGTCACCAATCGTTGTGGGCGTCACCGTCCTAACCAGCCTGGACGAGGGCGATCTCAAGATGGCAGGTGTCGGTGATACTGCTGCAGATCAGGTCCGAAGACTGGCAGGCAACGCGCAGGAAGCAGGCCTAGACGGCGTGGTTTGTAGCCCATTGGAAGTTGACCTCCTAAGGGCGGACTGTGGTCCAGACTTCAAGCTTATCGTTCCAGGCATTCGCCCGAGCGGTGCTGCCATCGGCGACCAAAAGCGGGTCATGGGCCCAGCGGAAGCTCTCGCCAAAGGCGCAGACGCCCTGGTGATCGGACGCCCGATCACCCAGGCCAATCATCCAGCGAATGCAGCTGATGCCATTCAGGCGGAAATTGCCGCCTCTGCATCATGACCAGCCCTATTGGTATTAAAATCTGTGGGCTTTCGACACCTGAGATGGTTGATGTCGCTGTCGATGCTGGAGCCACACATATCGGCTTCATGTTCTATGAGCGCAGCCCCCGAAACGTAACCGTCGCCCGAGCAGCAGACTTAAGGGCACTCCTGCCTGAAACTGTCCAAGCGGTCGCCATTATGGTGAACCCGGACGACGCACTTGTGGATGAGGTCGCCCAGACCATGAAGCCGGACCTTTTGCAGCTTCACGGGAGTGAAACCCCAGAGCGGGTTGCAGCCATCAAAACCCGCACTGGTCTTCCGGTCATGAAGGTCATTTCTGTTGCCGACGCCGCTGACGTAGCGACAGCCGATATTTACGAAAAAGTGGCAGATTTGTTGCTGTTTGATGCCAAACCACCTAAATCTATGGCGAATGCGCTGCCCGGTGGTAACGCGGTTTCGTTCGACTGGTCGCTGATCGCGGACGCTGAACCACAACTTCCCTGGATGCTGTCCGGCGGGCTCACACCTGACAATGTGGCCGACGCAATTGCCCGGACTGGGGCGCGCATGGTGGATGTATCGTCCGGCGTCGAAGACGCTCCGGGCCAGAAGAATGAAGCGCTGATCCGCGCATTTGTGAAAGCAGCACAGAGTGCCTAAACGCACCTGCAGCTGAATGAGGTAACTGGTGCCAGAACGCCAACAGGAACTTAACTCCTATCGGACAGGGCCAGACGAGAATGGTCACTTCGGTATTTTCGGCGGACGCTTTGTTGCCGAGACCTTGATGCCGCTCATCCTCGACCTGGAGCAGAACTACAAGTCTGCACAGCAGGACCCTGCCTTCTATGCAGAGCTTGATGATCTGGCCAAGCACTATACGGGTCGCCCAAGCCCGCTCTATTTTGCTGAGCGGCTTACCGAACATTGCGGCGGCGCGAAAATCTACTTCAAGCGCGATGAGCTGAACCATACAGGCAGCCACAAGATCAATAATTGCCTGGGACAAATCCAGCTTGCGCGGCGTATGGGCAAGACCCGCATCATCGCCGAAACAGGTGCTGGTCAGCATGGCGTTGCGACCGCAACGGTTGCCGCCCGCTTTGGCCTCCCGTGCGTGGTCTATATGGGCGCGAAAGACATTGAACGTCAGGCGCCCAACGTGTTCCGCATGAAGCTGCTGGGTGCTGAAGTGGTACCGGTGACATCAGGGGCCGGCACACTTAAAGACGCCATGAACGAAGCGCTTCGCGACTGGGTCACGAATGTAGATGAAACTTTCTACATTATCGGCACCGCTGCGGGGCCACACCCCTACCCGCAATTGGTCCGTGATTTTCAATCTGTGATTGGTCGCGAGACCAAAGAACAGATGCAGGAACGCGAAGGGCGTTTGCCCGATAGTCTGGTTGCGTGTATTGGCGGCGGCTCCAACGCGATCGGCCTCTTCCATCCCTTCCTTGACGATAAGAGTGTCGACATAATCGGTGTGGAAGCCGGTGGTCATGGGCTGGAAACAGGCGAACATTCTGCTTCTCTTGCGGGTGGGGCACCGGGTGTTTTGCACGGTAACCGTACATACTTGCTACAGGACGATGATGGGCAGATCGAAGAAGGTCATTCGATCTCTGCAGGCCTCGACTATCCTGGCATCGGGCCGGAACATGCGTGGCTCAAAGAAACAGGACGCGTTCAATATGTGAACGCCACTGACAAACAAGCGCTCGACGCCTTCCAGCTCTGCACAAAACTTGAAGGCATCATCCCCGCACTTGAGCCCTCTCATGCCCTTGCCCATGTGCTGAAAATTGCGCCGGATCTTCCTAGCGATCATTTGCTGGTTATGAATATGTGCGGCCGGGGTGACAAAGACGTCTTCTCTGTTGCCGAACATCTTGGGGTGAAACTCACATGACCACCCGTATCGACAAACGTTTTGCTGAGCTCAAACAAGAGGGCCGTGCTGCCTTCATCGCTTTTGTCACAGCAGGCGACCCCGACTTTGAAACATCGCTCGGCATTCTCAAAGGTCTTCCAGCGACGGGAACCGACATCATTGAGATTGGCATGCCGTTCACCGACCCGATGGCGGAAGGGCCTCCTATCCAGGCCTCCTATCTGCGCGCGCTTGAAGCCGGCCAGACGATGAACAAGACGCTGGATCTGGTCCGTCAGTTCCGCGCGGGGGACGACACAACGCCCATCGTTCTAATGGGCTATTACAACCCTGTTTATCATTATGGGGTGGAGAAGTTTCTGTCGGACGCCAAAACTGCAGGTGTTGACGGCTTTATCGTCGTGGACCTGCCTGCGGAAGAAGACGAAGAGATGTGCCTGCCAGCGCTCGAAGCAGGCCTCAATTTCATCCGCCTTGCCACACCAACAACCGACGAGCGCCGGCTTCCCGCTGTCCTTAAGAACACCAGCGGTTTTGTTTACTATGTGTCGGTCAAAGGTATTACAGGCGCGGCGGCGGCCAACACAACGGATGTGTCTGCTGCAGTTGCCCGGATCAAGGCAGAAACGGACCTGCCGGTGGCGGTTGGGTTCGGCATTAAAACGCCGCAAAGTGTTGCCGCAATTTCCGCCCATGCTGATGGCGCTGTCGTTGGCTCTGCCATCGTCGATTGCGTTAAGGACAATTTGGATGAGGCCGGGCGCCCCACTGCGGAGCTCGTTCCACATGTGTTAGAATTTGTGAAATCACTGGCCGACGGCGTTCGAAGCACCCGTTAGGCCCCAGAAGCTGATTGATAGGCAGTGTCTTCCGCTGACGCGCCGCCATAGGAGAAGCCCATGAACTGGATTAACAGTGTTGTTCGGCCAAAGATCCAGAACGTTTTTAAGAAGCGCGACACACCAGACAATCTCTGGCGGAAATGCGGCTCCTGTGGCGAGATGGTGTTTCACCGTGACCTGGTTGCCGCGTTCAATGTCTGTCCCAATTGCGATCATCATATCAAGCTGCCGACGGATGAGCGTCTCAAACTTCTTTTCGACCGCGGAGAATATGAAACGATTTCCGTGCCGTCCGTGCCATCTGATCCGCTCAAGTTTCGCGATCAAAAGAAATATACAGACCGCCTAAAAGACGCGCGCTCCAAGACCGGCAAAGTGGACGCCGTGACCGGCGCGGTCGGCCGTCTTGACGGCAGCGAAGTTGTTGTTGCCGTGCAGGACTTTGCCTTTATGGGCGGATCGCTTGGCATGGGTGCGGGCGAAGCGATTGTTAAATCCATTGAAGTTGCGCTCGATAAGAAATGTGCTTTCATCATGGTTGCCGCATCTGGCGGCGCACGCATGCAGGAAGGCATTCTGTCGCTCATGCAGATGTCGCGGGTCACCGTTGGTGTGCAACGCCTGCGCGATGCCGGATTGCCCTTCCTCGTGGTTCTCACCGACCCAACCACAGGTGGCGTGATGGCGTCTTACGCCATGCTGGGTGATGTGCACATTGCCGAACCCAAAGCACTTTTGGGGTTTTCTGGCCCTCGGGTTATTGAGCAGACCATCCGTGAGAAACTTCCTGAAGGGTTTCAGCGCGCAGAATATCTGCTTGAGCATGGCATGGTCGACATGGTGGTCCACCGCCATAAGCTGAAAGAAACTCTGGGACGTCTTGTTCGCCTGATGATGCATCAACCGAAAGCACCCCAGTCCGACTATCAGCTGCCAGCAGCCCCAACAGCGCCCCAAGCTGCTGAATAGCGACAGTCCCATGAGCGACAACAGCTCCCCTCTCAAGAGTGATACATTGCTTGAGAGGCTGATGGGCCTTCACCCTAAACTGATTGACCTGACGCTTGAGCGAACCGAACGCCTGCTCGCGGCTCTGGGGCATCCAGAGAAAAAGCTGCCGCCCATATTTCATATCGCGGGCACGAATGGGAAAGGCTCTACATCGGCCTTTCTGCAATCCATGCTTGAAGCGGCGGGTCTTACGGTTCACCGATATTCGTCACCCCATCTTGTGAGCTTCCACGAACGCATTGTACTTGATGGCAAAAGCATCTCGGAAGACGCGCTCGCAGACATTCTCGAGGAATGCGAACGGGTGAATGATGGTGCGAACATCACCTATTTCGAAATCACCACGGTTGCGGCCCTGCTTGCCTTTTCACGCACTCCCGCCGACGCACTTCTTCTCGAAGTCGGCATGGGCGGGCGCTATGACGCGACCAACGTGTTTGAGAAACCGGCAATCACCCTCATCACCCATATTGGCTATGACCATCAGCATTTTCTGGGCGAAACTCTTCACGAAATTGCAGGTGAGAAAGCCGGCATCTTGAAGCGGGACGTGCCCGCCATTATCGCACCCCAGGCCGATGAGGCATTTGATCGTATCGAACGGGAGGCGGCTCTTGTTGGTGCGCCGCTCTTTGTGGGAGGACAGGACTGGACGGCCTATGAAGAACAGGGTCGTCTTGTCTACCAGGATACGGATGGCCTTTTGGACCTTCCCCTTCCCGGCCTGGTTGGGGCACACCAGATTGAAAATGCCAGCATGGCCATCGCTGCTCTCAGACAGGCCCCCGGCTTTTCCATAGACGATGAGGCAATTGCGCAAGGATTGGCGTCTGTCTCCTGGCCCGCCCGCATGCAGCGGTTGAAGCAAGGCCCTCTCGTCACAGCGGCAGGAGAAGGTGCTGAAGTCTGGCTTGACGGGTGCCACAATCCATCTGGTGGACGCGTTGCTGCCGCCACCATGGCGGATCTCGATGACAAGCTGCCGCGCTCGCTCTATCTCATCTGCGCCATGCAGAACACCAAGGACGCGAGTGCATTCTTTGCGAATTTCGGCGGGCTTTCCCGCCAGGTTTTTACGGTCACTGCGCCCGGCGCCGATGCCGCCATTCCTGCGGGAGAGTTGGCCGATATGGCGAAAGCAGGCGGGTTGGAAGCTCAGCCAATGGAAAGTTTGGAGGCTGCCGTTGGTCGTGCGGTCGGGCATGCAGATGCAGAGACCGGCGAGCCACCGCGCATTCTCATTTGCGGCACGCTCTATCTCGCGGGGCACGTCCTAACGGATCATTCCTGACAAGCAACGGTCCCGCGCCTGTATACTGGGTATGTCTTGTGCCCTGGCATGGTCATAGACTCTCAGTTACAGATGAGGAGGAGACCCGATATGATTGAACCTTATGAGTCCGCAGTGGAAAGTGCACTTTCAACACTCCGAGCGGCCAGAACGTCCCTGATCAACGAGATTTCTGCCTATCCACGACCGATTTCAGGCTGCGACGCTCAGTTCAACCACCTGCTCAGCGACCGCTCACGGATTTCAGATGCCGTCAATGCGCTGCAGAACCGCCCGTTCGTCCCCACGCCACGTGTAATGGAACCCGGGGCTGCTTCCGAAAGCAGATAGAAAAAAACCGGCGTCTCGAAAGGCACCGGTTTCAAAAATTCTTATCTTCGAGCTCTATTCGTTTTCGCGTTTTCGGACGGAAAACCGCAAGCACACTTTTCCTGCAAACGCTTTTAGATTTCGCTTTCGATCCACTCTTTGATCTTGCCCTTTGGCAGCGCGCCAACCTTGGTTGCAGCGACCTGACCGTCTTTGAAGATCATCAGCGTTGGGATACCGCGCACGCCATATTTTGTTGGCACGTTCGGGTTTTCATCAATGTTGAGCTTTGCAATGGTGAGCTTGTCTCCCAGGTCGCCAGCAATCTCTTCAAGAGCCGGGCTGATCTGCTTACACGGACCGCACCACTCTGCCCAGAAGTCCACCAGTACAGGCTGGCTGGCATCGATCACATCAGCTTCGAAGCTGTCATCTGTTACTTTTGATGTGGCCATGAGTTGCGCCTTTCGTTTTATCCCGGCTTATGCGCCGGTTGATGATGGTTGGGCCCGAAGGAGAATCCCTACGCCCTGAAATATCGTTGAGAGGAATCTAGGTAGCCCCTCCTGCAGGGTCAAGGCATGGTCACGTGGCCGTGACACTAAAGCGCTTTCGCCAGCATTTCTGCGGGTATTTCCATCAGATTTGGACCATCTGTCCACAAAAGTGCCGCCCGAATCGTGCGATCAGGATAGAGCTTGCCCAGGAGTGCAGCATATCCTGCCATTTGAGCGATATAGGCGGGGCTTGCGTCTTCCACCCGACTGGGCGGCGGACGGTTTGTTTTATAATCGATGATGAGAACCTCTTCTTCGCTCACAAGAAGACGGTCGATCTGACCACTTAGGAAGAGACGATCGCCGTCCCTTTCAATCTCACCAACAAGCGACACTTCCGCCCGGCTGCTGGGTCCGAAGAGCGGGGCGAATGCAGGAACCGCCAAGACAGTTTGAACCGCGTCTGCAATCTCCGCCTGTTCCTCGCTCGACAGGGCCAGGCCATCACTTGCCAGAAATTGTTGTGCCGCTGTCTCGCGCCTGTCTTCACTCAAGTCCGGGAGCGTTTCTAGAAGACGGTGAATGAGACGCCCGCGTTTAAACCTGTCAGCACCGCCGGTACTCAACGGCGAGGCAATCGTCGGCTCGTCGAAATCTTCCACCAGCTTGGACGGCGCCAGAGGTCTGGCGGGAACCGGTTCCGGCAGTGGAGGCTGAGATGCCCAAGGGGGCAGGTCAGACTTTGGTTGTGGGACTGTTGCAGCTGCAGCCGGTTTGACGTCCCGTTTCTGATCACCCTCGACGCGCCGGATGGGCTCCCCATCCCAGGCGGTCACCTCTTGCATCTCTCCAGCCAGACCCCGCTCCATCAGCTTGTACCAGCAGTCAGAGCTCGGCTCCCGGCTGCCTTCATAGCCGGAAATATAGAGACGGTCTTTTGCCCGGGTCATCGCAACATAGAGAAGGCGACGATATTCATTCATCGCCTCCACGCGTAAGCGGTCTCTTGCCGCCCCAGCCACCGGGTCGTCATTCGCCTTCCTGCCGGGAAACAGCAACAGACCGTCGCCATCACCATCAGCAGCTATGAGCTTTGGATCGTGCTGCCCCCCCGGCACCGAGCAAGTGTCCGGCAAAAAAACGATCGGAGCTTCCAATCCTTTGGCACCGTGAACCGTCATGATCCGGACCTCATCACGCCCTTCTGCCATTTCGCGCTTCACTTCAGCTTCGCCCGCGTCGACCCAATGGAGGAAACCTTGCAGTGACGGAGTGTGGGTGCGTTCATATCCGAGCGCCAGAGACAAAAATTCATCAACAGGATCATCAACGTCTGCCCCAAGCCGTGCTCTCAGATTGCGGCGCCCGTTACCCGCGACCAACAAGTGCGCGAAGAACTCATAGGGTCGCATCTGATCCACTCTTGCCCGCCAGGACGATAAGAGCTCATGAGCCTGTTGGTAGGCGGCCTGTTCGTTTTTACGAGCAGCCAGCGCCTGCCAGAGAGAACCCTTACGATCATGTGCCAAGTCAAACAGAGCGCCTTCATCCAAGCCAATGAGGGGACTTTTTAATACCGTCGCCAGTGTTAGGTCATCCTCTGGCAATAACGCAAAGGCAGCGGCGGCCATGAGATCCATGACCGCAATCTGGTCGGTGAGCACCATTCGGTCGGTGCCCGCAACTGGCACATCGCGACGCTTCAAGGCCCGGATGACCTCTTCAACAAAAATGTTCCTCCGCCGCACAAGAATGAGAATGTCTCGCGCCTCAATCGGGCGGCCCTCGCCTTTCAGGATTTCTTTTGAGGCAAGCCAGTGCGCGACGGTCGACGCGATCCGGTCTGCCAGCCGCGCCTCGGGACTTTGCGACTTTGGATAATCAAGCGGCGCGTCCCATGGCAGTGCCTCCTCTTCCTCGTCGGGGACACATGTCGGCCAAATCTCGACAAGGCCCGCGTCGAGGTCGCGGTACGGATAGTGGGTTGGTGGTTCTGCGTCTGCGTTCAGACCGGTGGCGGTTTCTTCTGTCGCAAACACCTGGTCGACCGCGTTCAAAACTTCGCGGGTGGAGCGAAAAGAGAGAAGCAGGTCAACCGGATTCCATGCTTTTCCGGCACGCTCGACCTTTGCGGCAAAGTGGGTTTTCATCTCTGCAAACTTTGCGGGGTCCGCCCCCTGGAAGGAAAAGATGGATTGTTTTTCGTCGCCAACGGCAAAGACGGTTCTGGTCAGTTCACGCGCGCCTTCGCCAGACAGGAACTCTTCTGCGAGCGCCTGTATGACTTCCCACTGGTGGGGGCTCGTGTCTTGGGCCTCATCCACAAGGATGTGGTCAAGACCACCATCGAGCTTGTAGAGAACCCAGGCGGCGGCTGAGGAGAGGTTCAGAAGATCTCGGCTTTTTAGAATAAGGTCTTCATAGTCGAGCACCGCCCACTGTTGCTTCAGCCTCTCAAAACGTTCGAGGAGTGCTGCTGCCAGCACATAGAGTGCGTGGGTTGAGGCAACGATGCGGGCTGCTCGTCGTTTCTCTTCCAACTCAACTATGCGTGCCTGTTCCCGTTCCAGCAGATCCAAGAGATGCGGGTGCGTTTCGTGCACTTTCTTGGTGATGATGCTGGGCGTCAGTTTCTTTGGGTCGCCGTCCTGCTTAAGAAACGCTGTCTTATAGACGTCCAGCACCTCTATATCTGCCGGTGCATTGAGAAAGGCTGTAATCGATGTCGCTGTCTTGACGTCCGTCTTATTTCCATCTGCCAGGAGAGGGAGAGCCTCTTTCAGCTCTGAAAGAGGCGCCGTGTCCACAGCCGCAGAAATCAGCGAGTCTTCAGTATCCCCCGGCGCGACATGCAATAGGCCGGCGACCCGTTCCAGAATACCGGCCACGCCTCCGGCGCTGGCAATCTGTTCGGTCAGGCGGGCGCGCTTTCCCACAATCTCGCGAAAGAGATCATCAAACCCATATTCGCCAACCAAAGAAGAGACGGTCTCAAACGCTTGTGCCACATCGCCTTGTGCACCTGCCTGTTCCTCCTCTCCAATCTCGGAGAGAATTTCATCCCGCGCCTCCGCCATCAGTTCCGTTGCCGTGCGCTCATCCAGAATTTCAAAATGCGGTGGCACACCCGCTTCCAATGGAAACCGGCCGAGCAGGCGCTCGCAAAAAGCATGAATGGTCTGGATTTTGAGACCGCCTGGTGTCTCAATCGCCCTAGCGAACAGGAGGCGAGCGCTTAAGAGTTTTGCCGCATCTGGCGGCGTGCCCTCAAGTTCTTGCAGTTTCTCCGCAAGCGCCGCTTCGTCCATCACCGCCCATTCACCCAAACGATCATAGAGACGGCTAGCCATCTCAGAGGCTGCTGCTTTGGTGAAGGTCAGGCAGAGAATGCGCTCCGGTTCAGTGCCCGACAGGAGAAGCCGGATGACCCGGTTGATGAGGACATGGGTCTTGCCCGAACCCGCATTGGCCGACACCCAGACAGATGCAGTCGGATCGGCAGCAGCCGCCTGCCGTCTTGTGGTGTCATCGACTGTCAGTGCGCCGGCTTCCGCCATCAGACGTCACCCCCGCCCTGTGCCGCCGTCCACTCGCGGACGCGGGCCAGATGATCATAATCTCCCCACAGCGCCTGAAACTGAACACGCGGACGCGACAAGAAAGGCGTGCCCTCGCTCTCATAGCGCTGCAAGAGCGCGACAAGTCCCTCCAAAACAGTCGCTGCATCCGCACTGCCATCCTGCGACACCTTTTTCTCTGCAGCGCCCGGATCACCCCCCGAGAGATGCAGATAGGACAAGACTGATACCGGTCGCGCATCGAGAGGCGCTCCGCTTTCAGCGACGAATCCCCCGGCTGCTGCAATGGCCGCTTCCAATGGCAATTGCGGACTCAAGCCTGCTTCCACCTGTTTCTTTGACGGCGGTGACCCGGTTTTATAGTCATAGATGGCAAAGGACCCGTCGGCACATTCGTCAACCCGGTCAGCGCGCGCGGACAATGTCATCGGTCGATCGAACCCCGGAAGGGTCAGCTCGCCTTTGATCTCGGCATGGGTCCGTGTGAGCCCAGCACGTAGTTCTGTTTCCCAGATCGCCATCCAGTGGGCCACATCTGCATATCGCGGCCACCAGAAAGCTGTCACGCCTGGACGGTTCGGTGCCGTTTCAAAGGCCAGCCTGCCCATCTCCAGAAAGGCAGCTTCGACATTGCCAGGCAAAGTGTTGGGGAATTTCCGCGCGAAGTTTTCCAGCGCCTGGTGGAGCAGAGTTCCACGTTCCAACGCGCCTGCGTCTGCATCCAGCGGATCGAGCGGTTTGAGGCGCAAGACTTTCTTGGCATAGATTGCATAGGGGTCGCGGATCAAGGTTTCTACTTCAGTCGCAGAATATCTGTTTGGCCTTGCTGCGAGAGGTGGTTTTGGCTGAGGTGCGGCGCCGGGCATCACAGCCTTGGGCTCATCCAGCTTCTCAGCAATATGAAGATAGCGTGTCTCAGGCGTCAGTCCGTCTTTCAGACCCGCGCCTTTTAGCAGGCTATCAATCCGCAGCAACCAACGCGAGGCGACTGTCGGTGCCCCCTCTACCTTCAAAGACCGGGTGATGATTACGTCGGCGCCACAGGCCGCCTGCACAAAGTCATGGGCGGAGAGGCCAATGCGCCGTTCTGGCGGCTCCAACCCCAGTTCTTGGCGCATGGGTCTGCTGAGCCAGGCATCAATGGGCGCTGCGGTCGGCCAGCTCTCTTCATTCAGTCCGCCGAGGATCACTCGATCAGCGCTCAAAAGACGGGCTTCCAAGGGTCCCAATATAGACAGTCTTGGATGTTGGCCAAAGCGGGGCCTCACCATCCGTCCGGCACTGAGCGTTTCGAGCAGGCGCAAATAAGCAAGAGGCTCCATAGCGGGCAGACTTTCTGCCGACGCCAGAAGCGTTTCCATGAAGAGCGCTGCTGCTTCGCCTGCATCGCCACGATAGAGCCGATCCGCTCCGGCGGCGTCATCGCTTGCCGCTAAGGCTTCTGCTGCCCGCAAATGGGCGTCGACCAAATCCCTCAAAGGCAGTTCGTGTACATCATAGCACTCAAGGAAGGGACTAACCGCCGCATCCAAACGGTCAATGAGATCGGTCAGTCGGTCTTTCTTGTCATGCTCCAACTCTGTCTGAGCCAAAACATCCCGAAGACCCTCAATGTCCGGGCCGGGCCGGGGACCGCGCAAGAACGCGCGCTCAAGCTCTCTCATTTTCTGACCACATTCCGCCGGACTAAATCCCAAACCTGTCAGCGGGTGTTTCAACACGTCCAACAAAGAGACCGGCGCGAGTCCCTCCGACGCGGTGACGGCGATAAGCCGTAGAAAACCGAACGGTGCTGTCCCGGTAAGTGGTGTACCCGCACTATCATCAATGGGTATGTCCCAGCGCCCGAGTTCTTGTGCTACGCGACGCGCCAAAGAACGGTCTGGGGTTACCAGAACGCCGGTGCGCTCAGGTACTTCCAGTGTTTCGCGAAGTGCGCAGGCAATTGCCGCTGCTTCCTCTCGCGGGGTCGGTGCCTCAATCAATGTGAGATCCGTTGTGGCGGCGGCCTGATCGAAAGATCGCGCTTCGTTCCCACTCCAGGCATCTGTGGTTTCTGCCGGACGCAGCGCTTCTGACAAAAAGGAGGCGCGGTCCTCTGCGACGGCTGACGGCTTTGCATGAGGCCAGGTTTGCACGAGCTCTCTGTCCGCACCGATGCTCATGAGCAATCGCTTCATGCCATATTGCGGATGAGACGGCCCCGCAGCCTGCCAGCCGCGCGCATCAAGTGCCTGATCAAGACCGGGCAGGATCACGGCGCCCTTGGGCAAGAGCGCAATGGTCTTCAAGAGATCAGCCGTCGCTGGAATGGAGCCCGTTGACCCAGCCGCAATGACAGGGTGTGCTGGCGGATTTGACGCCCAGGCCTCGGTTTCAGCGCGGATCGCTAAGTTGCGGCGTTTGGCAGGATCGATAAGCCCGCGCTCAGCAAGCTCCTGAGGCCAATAATCGAGGGCGATCTCCAGAAAGGAAAGCGTGTGTTGCCAATGCTCCGCAAAACGGTCTGGCACCAGGTCCCGCACCTTGGACAGATCAACGCCCTCGGTCTCTGCACTATCAATCAGATGCGCGAGTTCTGCAGCGAGCGATGTTGCCTGTCCGGCGTTTTTCGGCCCGAAGCGACTTCCTCTCCCCCAGGCGAGGATTAGTCTGGCCAATCGCAACTGCCGGTCCATGCCATCGATCGCGGGCGGCAGATCGAGGCTTCCCGCAAAACCGTCCTTTGGGTCGGCGGTCAGAAGCAGCTCTTCTTCATCCACATCGCCCAGAGGGCGTATGTGCGGCAGTAAAATGGCTTTGCCATCACCCGCCCGGAGAAAAGCTTCCGTCAGAGAGCGCACTGCGCGGCGCGTCGGGAGCAGGATGGTGAGATCAGCAAGCGCTTCAGGCTCGTCAGAAAGCGCTCCCTCCAAACCAGGGTCTGCCACAAGAGCGCTTGCCAAGGCGTCCAGAAAAGGAACACCGGGCTGAATTGTAAATAGCGTTGGCGAAGAATCGTGGGCCATGACCTCAGTCTACCCGGGTGAGGCTCACAGGTCGCGCAGGAACCGTTCTGCGTCGGCAAGATCACCTGGTGTCCCCACATGCATCCAGGTTGCCTCCATGCGCAGGCCAAAAAGACGCCCGCGCTCAATGGCCTTATCCCAAATGAGATTGGTGGAGAATGCACCCTCTGGCCCGTCGTCAAACAGCGTCGGATTGACGATCTGAACACCGGCAAACATGAAAGGAGCTACAGATTGCTCTTCCCGGCGCACCAGACGTCCATCTGGCTCCATCGTAAAGTCGCCGCGGCGTACCTCACCAATGGTGTTGGTGGCACTCGCAATCATCAAAAGCGCGTCCATGTGCTCTGGATCCCAGGCCTCCATCATGCGCGCGAGCGTCGGTCGGCGGCCTTCAATCCATACGCTGTCGGAGTTGAACGTGATGATGGGATCATCGCCCAATTGGGGTCTTGCCTTCTTGACGCCGCCGCCTGTGTCCAGAAGCTCATCGCGCTCATCTGAGATCACGATCTTCAGCGTCGGGACTCTCTCTAAATGCGCTTCAAGCAAGTCTGCATGGGCATGCACATTGACCACAACCTCGTCTACGCCAGCCGCGCTTAAGCGTGCCAGCGCGTGGTCAATGAGAGGTTTTCCCATAAAACGAACCAAAGGTTTTGGCGTGTCGTCGGTGAGAGGAGCCATGCGAGTGCCGTGCCCGGCGCCCATGATCATCGCGCGTTTAATCTGGGTCATGCTGGCGTCTCAGCGATCTGCCCCGCGGTGGGTGCATCTTTCAAAAAATGGTTTTCCACAAAACGGGCCAGATCGGACAGAGCCGGGTGGGCCAGGTTGCGCCGCAAATAATCCTGCGTCCGGGCCATGTGGACCATGTAATGGGGCTTATTGTCTCGCTTCAGCAGTCGTGGCCACAATCCCATAAGGCGCAGCGCGCGTTCCGCGCCTAAGACGGCATAAGCAGCTTCAAACTCATCAACGTCGAACCGAGCATCCGCATTCTTCATTGCCTGAATATAATAGCCGCGCATCGCCTCTTCGCGTTCCACGGGCACGTCCCGGCGCGCATCCTGCAGAAAGGAGACCGGGTCATACGCAAGTGAGCCGATGAGCGCGTCCTGATAATCAATCAAACCAACACGCTCCAAACCGCGTCGGTCCGATTGCCAGAGAATATTGGGTGAATGAAAGTCCCTCAGAAAGAGCGTGCGGGGCCCTGCTTCGATCCGGGGCCACAGCGCTGTCCAGATGGCGTCATACTCAGCGCACATATCGTCGCCAGCTTCTTTGCCCATCACTACTGGCAAATACCAATCAAGCGGCATGGCGGTTTCGATGCGGTATATACCGTCATCAAATGAAGGCACTTCATGGGTGCCTCCATCACCAACCGGCAAAGGCCCTGGCGCTCCTGCCTGCTGCAACGCCACGAGAACATCCAGCCCCGCGCGATAGATATCATCCAGCGCTTCTCCCGCAGGACCTTCACCCTTGTCAATCATCCCGCCAAAGTCAGCTGTGCCGAAATCTTCGAGCAGCAGGAAACCATGCTCCAGGTCACTTGCGATGATATCTGGTGCGTGCAGTCCAAGGCTCTGAAGGTAAGAGCCGACAGCCACGAAGGGGCGTACGTCCTCGGCCAAGTGCGCAAGCTTGGAATAGGCCGCATGGCCGCCTTTTGCAGGAGCGTCGGGACCAGCTGGCCAGTCCATCAAAACGCCCTTGGTGCCGTTCAACGCCAGGCGCTCGTAGCGGCGCAGCGAAGCATCGCCTTGCAGGAAGCTGCGTGTTGCGGGTCCCCATCCTGCACGCTCCAGGAAGGCCACCAAAAGTTCTTCTCGTTCGCTCACGCTCGCCCTCTTGCTCGACTCTTCTCATAGGCCGTTCTGGTCTCACGCGTCATGTTGCACCATCATCTTTTGCGCGCGGTTAATGCGGTCTTCCCATGAGGCGCCCCGCCCCGTCAAGCAAGCGACCCTGCCCTCACCTACCTCTTTCAGCTCAATGTCCAGCCGTTCGGTCGGGAGCTCATCCTCCATCCGGTCCGGCCATTCGATCAGCAGAAGGCCACCCTCAAGCGCCTCTTCCAATCCAAGCTCAATCAGTTCATCAGGATCAGATAATCGGTAAAGGTCTGCATGCCATATGGGCAGAGTGCCTGCCTCATAGGTTTGCACCAGCGTGAAGGTCGGGCTTGGCACGTCCTCACGCAGGCCTGATGCAGCAAGGAGCGTTTGGATGATCGCGCGCGCGAGACTTGTCTTGCCAGCCCCCAGATCCCCCCAGAGCGCAATAACATCGCGGTGGCCGACCATACTCGCCAGCGTTTGGCCGAGCGTGTCCGTCGCCACAGCATCCACCAGGGCAATTTCGCATTCGGTGTCATTCTGCCCGCCGGGCGGTGGGGTGATCCTACTCATACGCGCCGTTGTACGCGGTCAATGCATCTGTCTTCAAGGGGGCCTGTGCAAACTGAGCCACGGCCTTCTTGTCGGTATTTTCGGCGGAATCCTTGCGTCCCATCGCCTCATCGCGCACATTTCTCTTGAACTGAACCGGCTGTGGCGGCACATTCAGATCAACAAAAATGACGCATGCGTCATTTTTTAGAAAAAGACTGGTTCAGAAGAAACTGGGAGGAGCATTCACCATGTCAGATGGGGTGATCATTGTCGGAGCCGGACATGCCGCCGGCCAAGCTGTCGCCAGCCTAAGATCAGAGGGCTATGAGGGCCCGATCACCGTGATCGGCGACGAGCCCTACGTCCCCTATCAGCGCCCGCCTCTCTCCAAGAAATTCCTGGCTGGTGAAATCGACATTGACCGGGTTTATTTCAAACCGCCGGACTTTTACGAAAAGTCCAACGCAGAAATGCTGCTCGGCCGCAAAGTTGTAGAAATCGAGCGCCCGAAAAAATGCGTTCATCTGGATGACGGCACGACACGGGCCTATGACAAGCTCATACTCGCAACCGGCAGCCGTGTTCGTGAGCTCAACATTCCGGGCTTTGATCTGGACGGCGTTTTTTACCTTCGCACAATTGAAGATGTCGAAGCGATCCAGAGCAAGTTCAACGAGGGCGGGAAGATGGTCGTCGTAGGCGGCGGCTATATCGGCCTGGAGGTGGCTGCTGTTGCAGCTCAGCGCGGGATTGATGTGACGGTGCTTGAAATGGCGCCGCGGGTTCTTGCCCGGGTGGTCGATCCCATTCTCTCCAAGTTCTATACGAAGGCACACACCGAAGCCGGCGTGAAGATCGAAACTGGCGTGACAGTTTCCGGATTTGAAGGATCAAACGGCAAGATCGAAAAGATCGACTGTGGCGACGGTAAAACCTTTGACGCCGATTTTGTCATTGTCGGGGTCGGCATCATTCCCAATGTTGAACTGGCTGACGAAGCAGGCCTGAAAGTCGAAAATGGCATTGCCGTTGATGAATTGTGCCGGACGGAAGATCCGGACATTTATGCGATTGGGGATTGCACCAACCACCCCAATCCTATTCTCGGCGCACGGTTGCGCCTTGAATCTGTGCACAATGCATTAGAACAGGGAAAGACGGCAGCAGCATCCATTTGCGGCAAGGAAAAACCTTACGCGCAAGTACCGTGGTTCTGGTCAGACCAATATGATCTGAAGCTGCAGATCGTTGGGCTCTCTGCCGGGTATGATGAAGTGGTGGTGCGGGGCGATCCGGAGAACGAGCGCTCCTTTGCAGTCTTCTATCTAAAAGACGGGGTGATGATTGCCTCAGACGCGGTAAACCGGGCGCCGGAACATATGATGTCGCGCAGGCTGATTGCAGCAAAAGCAAAAATCCCGGCTGCCAAACTCGCGGATGAAAGCATCAACATGAAAGACATGGCGGAGTAGAAGGCGTCCATTCTCAATGGGTTTGGTTGAAGGCTACCTTTAGCAAGACCTCTCCCGTAGCATCATGAATGGACCTGCCTGTCTCAACAAAACCGTAACGGTCGTAGAATCGGCGGCCCACCAAGTTCTTTTCAAACACTTCGAGCCACATAGGCCCATTCAGAGCAATCGCGTGATCCACCAGTGCCCTGCCTAGACCTTTGCCATGGCTTGCCGGATCAAGAAACAACCCGCCAATCTCTTCTCCAACGATAGCGACGAAGCCAACGGGAGCACCTTCGTCCTCAACCACCCAGGTCTCTGCCTTTGGAAGGTATACCTTTCGAAGCATTTCAGCTTCCTGTTCAACAAAGGCCTCTTTCAGAAAGGGATGGGCAACCTTGGTCGCATTTCGCCAAGCTGTCTCGAGAGCATCTGTGTCTTCTACTTTGTATTTTCTGATCATACTCACACCACATCAGCTCTGGAAACTTCTGGACTTTGATAGCACGCAGTCGGCGAGTCCATCGGGCAATAAAAAAGGGCGTCTCGATCGGGAGAGAGCGCCCTTTTCTTTAGCTCTGATCTTACCGCTTAGTCAGCAGCTGAAGCCAGTCTTGGACCTGCTTTGAAGTCATGGTTCATAAGTGGCAGAGACCGCACCCGCTGGCCGGTCAGCGTAAAGAGCGCATTCGCCACAGCTGGCGCGATGCATGGTGTGCCAGGTTCACCCAGTCCGCCAAACGGCGCATCTGAGTCCATGAAGTGGATGTCAATTTCCGGCGTCTGCGCCAGGCGCACCGCGTCATAGTCAGGGAAATTCTCCTGCACTACAGCCCCATCTTCGATGGTGATATCGCCGTAAAGCGCTGCGGTCAGACCGTAAATGACGCCACTTTCAATTTGCGCGGCGGCCCCGTCTGGATTGACCACGGGACCACAATCAACAGCACAGGAGACTTTGTGGACCTTGGGCTCACCGGCATCATCAATAGACACTTCAACAATCTGAGCCACGATCGTGTCAAAGCTCTGCTGAAGGGCAACACCACGCGCGTGACCAGCAGGTAGAGGCGTGCCCCATCCAGCGGCTTGCCCTGCTTTAGCAAGCACAGCCTTGTGGCGAGGATTGTCCCCGATCAGTGACATGCGGAACTCGAACGGGTCTGTTCCAGCGGCATTCGCTAACTCATCCACAAAACTCTCATTGAAGAAGGAGTGCTGCGTGTGTGCCACTGATCGCCATGCGCCATAGGGCACATGGACCGGGCTTTCAACATAGCGGATTGATTGGTTCGCCACGGCATAAGGAATGTGGCTTGCTTCTGCAGGCTCATCCTTGCGGATATACCGGTTCACCCAGGCGGTTGGCTGGCCCTTGTCACTGAGCGTTGCCGACATGTGAGCGGCGACAGCAGGACGGTAGTAGTCGTGCTGCACATCTTCCTCGCGCGACCAAACAAGCTTCACCGGACCGCCAACCTGCTTGGCAATTTTTGTTGCCTGATGAACATGGTTTGAGGCTGATGGCCCGCGACGTCCAAAGCCACCCCCCAGCATGAAATTGTTCACATGCACATTCTCTGGCGCAACACCTGCCACTTCAGCGACAACGTTGCGGGTAGACAAGCCGTCCTGGGTACCGACCCAAACCTCTACCTTGTCATCCTTAAATTCGACGGTGCAGTTCATCGGCTCCATGCAGGTATGCGCAAGGAAGGGAACTTCGTAGCGAGCTTCTATGAGATCGCCGCCTTCAGCCATCGCCGCAACCGCGTCACCGATTTCGACATCTTCTTCCGACTCGGCGTTCTCGAGATTGTCGTGGAAGGTGGCAAAGATGGATTCAGTCGACACTGACCCATTGCCGCCATCATCAAACTCAACTTCAACAAGTTCTAACGCCTGTTTGGCGCGCCAGTAATTGTCGGCCACCACAGCAACACCATCATCTGTCGAGACAACAGCTGTGACGCCGCGCTGGTTGAGCGCCGCTGACCCATCGAAGCTTTTGACAGAGCCACCAAATACTGGAGCCTGGCGGATCGCTGCGATTTTCAAGTCGGGACGCTGAACATCAACGCCATACTGCGCTGTGCCATCCACCTTGGAGGGAATGTCATAGCGGGGCTTGGACGTGCCAATGATTGTGAAATCTTTGCGATCTTTGAGGGTCGGGTTTTTGGGCGGGGAATACTCTGCCGCCGCAGCCGCTAGCTCCCCAAAGGTTGCACTCTTGCCGGAGGCTTCGTGATGTACATAGCTCAAACGAGCGGTCAATTCGCTCTCCGGCACATTCCACTTGTCAGCAGCAGCGCGGATGAGCATTTCCTTTGCTGCTGCGCCCGCAACACGCATGCCGTATTGCCCTGTGAAACGCACAGACGTTGAGCCACCTGTGATCTGGCCCACCATCATCTCTGCGATTTTGAAGAAGCTCGCATCCACAACGCCTGTGAGCGCTGAGGGTATGGGGGTCTGGCCCACAATATAGCCCTTAGCCAGCGGCCCGTTTGCCCAGACATCATCGGCAGGCGCCTGGACCATCTGAACGAGATCCCAATCGGCTTCCATTTCTTCTGCCGCCATCATGGGCATCGATGTATGTACGCCCTGACCCATTTCTGAGTGAGGCACATAGACCGTCACTTTGTTATCCGGATCTATCTTCAGCCATGTCGTGGTGAAATGTTCGCCCTCCCCTGCCGCGAATGCCTGAGCACGTTCTGGTCGCGAAGAGCCGAGAGTGGCATATCCAAGCAGCATGCCGCCGCCGACTACTGTGCCACCTATGAGAAGTTGTCGTCTTGTCGGTTTCATATCTCTTCCCCTTACGCGGTTGCCAGCGAACGGATCGCGGCCCGGATGCGTGGATAGGTGCCACAGCGACAAATATTGGTAATAGCTGCGTCAATCTCGTCGTCAGACGGGTTCGAATTTTCTGAGAGAAGCGATGAGACCGCCATCAACATACCCGACTGGCAATAGCCACATTGTGGCACCTGATGGTCGACCCAGGCCTGCTGAAGCGCGGTGAGATCAGGACCACCTTTGTTCAGACCCTCAATCGTTGTGATCTCGGCGTCAGCCACAGCTTCGACAGGCAGTGTGCAGGTCCGCATGGCTTCGCCATTCACGTGAACCGTGCAGGCACCGCATGCAGCAACGCCGCAACCGAATTTTGTGCCGGTCATACCCAACTCGTCCCGAAGGACCCACAAAAGCGGCATGTCTGGCTCAACGTCCAGCTCGTGGCCCTTGCCATTAATGGTGACAGAAATAGTCATGCGTCTCTCCCTCTGCGCGAACAACCCGTGTGATCCGAAGGTGTGGTCTGGATCAGCGTTGGGCTGGTGGTCATCAACCCTCAATCGAGGGCGGCGGGCTCGCGGTCCCGATGCAAATTGATCGTGAAATTCTTGAGAGAGAATATGGGCGAATGTGTCTGCTTAACAAGTCCATTTGCAGAGAATTCGCAGTTAAAATGAGCGATCATTCAGTGATCAAGGATCATTTCTGGCTGTTTTTCGCCATTTTGGCTCGGCGCGTCCATTAAAATGGGTAGGTGGCACGTCACCTGGGTTCCCACTGATGGCTCAGATTCCAGGGTCACCCACCCTCCATGGAGCTCGACAAAACTCTTCACCAGGGACAGCCCGAGGCCCGCGCCGCGACGCCTGTCCGCTCCGCCACGGGCTTCGAAGCGGTCAAAAACACTCGCTTGATGCTCTGGCTTGATGCCATCCCCCGTATCAGACACGAAAAGCTTCAACTCGTTAGTGCCGCGTTCTGCACCGATTGTGATCGCGTCACCAGGTTGGGTAAACGCGACCGCATTAGAGATCAGGTTGATCATAATCTGGCGAATGCGCTTGTCGTCAGCGCGGAATTCACCAATGTCCGGCGGACAATCTGTGAGCAGAGATACGCGGGCCTTTTGAACCCGCTGCTGCGCAAAGGCCTCGGCACTGGAAATCACTTCAGAAATGGAGACGTTGGAGAGATCAAGTTCCATGGCGCCAGCCTCGATCGTAGAAAGATCGAGAATGTCATTCACCGTTGCTAAAAGCTCGTGGGACGAGTCCAGAATACCGGATGTGTACTCATGCTGCTTCGGCAAAAGCTCCCCAAACATCTCGGCTTCCAAAATTTCACCAAAGCCGATGATGTTGGTGAGAGGTGTACGCAGTTGATAGGAGACATGGCTGATAAACTCAGACTTCAGCCGGTCGGCGGTTTCCAATGCTTCATTGCGCTCGCGAAGAGCGCGCTCTATCCGCGATGCGTCCGTCACATCAACGAAAGTCAGGAGGGTCGCACCATCGGGAAGCGGCACCGTCGCGCAATCGATAATGCTCCCATCAGCACGCTCAATACGATTAGACAGCTGCCGCCTGCCCTCCACCGAGGTTAGGCTCGACTTCAGATCAATCCAATATGGCTCATCATCGTAGAGCCCCTCGCAGGCATCCACGATGTCGCCAATGTGTGGCTCTTTTGCCAACTGCTCTTCAGTAAGACGCCAAATCTGGGCATAGACGGGATTATGCAGTTTCAAGCGTCCGTCCGATCCAAACACCGCAACACCTTCAGAGAGATTGTCGAGGGTTTCTCCCTGGACTCTCAGAGCGGTGTTGTAGTCGCTTTCAAGGTTCAGCCGCTCGGTGACATTGTCATAGATATAGATGACACCTCCCAGGGGATGGGCTTGTGCCATCAATTGAACCGTCTGCCCGTCAGGCAAGTACCAGAACTCTTCCACTGGCTGCGTCGCCTGATAGATATCCATCATCTGCGTCTTCCAGGCCTGGAAGTTTGCCTGTTCTGGCAAACGCCTTGAACCGCGCAATGCATCAAGGACTTCGCTGTCCATGGGTTCGGTTGCCAGCCAGTCGGCATCGAGACCCCAGAATTTGAGATAGGCTTTGTTAAAAAACTTCAGGCGTTTGTCGGCACCAAAAATAGCAACGGGCGTTGCCAGTCTATCCAGGGTGCCACTGTGAGCTTCAATATGGCGCTTCAGCTCCCCTTGCGCATTATCAAGGTCGGTCACATCAACCGCGACACCGGCGGACCCGGATGACAAGCACATATCTGTCACATGCAGGGCGCGGCGCTCACCACTGACGATGGCATGCATGCGCTGTTGACACGTCTCGCCCGCCGCTATTGCGTGGCGCGCCTTTTCGAGCACTTCGTCACTCAAGAGCTCTTGGCCCTTTTCTACCACTTCGTCTGCACTTCCCAGATCTACGGCACGGACATAGGCCTGATTGACCCACTCCAGCCTGCCGTCTCGGTCTCGGCGCCAAGCAGGCATTGCTAGAAGATTGAGATGCTCAACAAACCGGTCACGCGTTGTCTCTGCATTTGTTGCGCGGTCAACAAACCGACTGATCTCTGCGCGCTCACCTGACACATCTCTGATCCACACAACAGCCTGGGCGCCAGCGGGGCGCCCCTCAGCCTCATATGTGCGTCCATCGATTGAGTGAACCGTCAGCGAAAAACGTGCGCCGCGAGACCGCAACATATCCACCGCGTTGCGCAGACTGCCCGCGGTTTCTGGCGTGAGGCGCCGTAGCACATCCTCATAGTCCACATTACCGGTTGCCGGGTCTGCCAATGAAACCGTGCTACCAGCGATTTGGGGACGCGATTGCAGCGTACCTGGTTTTGCCATCATGGTGTCAGGCGACCAGATCAGCACAGCTCCTGGCTCGGAGGCCAGGATGGCCTCGACCGTGTCCACGCGGGCACCCATGGCGACAATTTCCTGTTCATGGGCTAGCCGCTGACGACGGGTTCTGGCGCTTGATTGCGCCGCCCAATAAGCACAGCCAACTGCCAGCGCGATCGCCCCAACGGAAATCAGAAAACTCATGATGAATGATGGTTCGCTGGCAAGGCCAGGCGCGACCCCGAGCATTTCCAGAAGGGGCGTCACAGCAAGAAGCGGGTCAGGAGCGTCCACCGGCGCCGCTCGAACAGGTAGAGCCAACGCAGCCCACAAGGCGGCGCTCCCAAAACCCATCTGAAAGCGGGATCTGATCCCACTATTGCCCGACGCCATGACCTGCATTTCGCACCGAACCCCCACAATCAGGCTCGATGCCCCCATTTGTTACCGCTGCCCCGACAACGGCGAAAATCACCGAAGTTAGAGGATGTTACCTTCGTTTCTTCGTGTCTGCCCAGAAGTAGTTTGGGCAAGTGATTACAAAAGGTGGTGTCATTGGGACCCATCTGAGTCCGATACGCAACAGTTCATTGCGGACCCGTTACAAAAACCAACTCAGAAACCCAAGAAAAAGCCCGGCATAACAGCCGGGCTTTTCCAAATCCGCTGTAAGGCAGGAATCAGTAGCGATAATGGTCCGGCTTGTAAGGACCTTCCTGAGGCACGTTGATGTAGTCGGCCTGTTCTTTGGAAAGTGTCGTCAGTTTCACACCCAATTTTTCGAGATGCAGTGTTGCCACTTTCTCGTCGAGGTGCTTTGGAAGCACGTACACTTCGTTCTTGTAGTTCTTGTGGTTTTCCCACAGTTCGATCTGCGCCAGCACCTGATTGGTGAAGGAAGCGCTCATCACGAAGCTTGGGTGACCGGTTGCACAGCCGAGGTTCAACAGACGGCCTTCCGCCAGCAGGATGATCCGATTGCCATTCGGGAACTCAATCTCATCAACCTGTGGTTTCACATTATACCATGTGAAGTTTTTCAGAGCCGCGACCTGAATTTCACTGTCGAAGTGGCCAATATTGCCGACGATCGCCCGGTCTTTCATCGCCCGCATGTGATCTACGGTGATGATGTCTTTGTTACCTGTGCAAGTGATGAAGATGTCGCCCTGTGGCGCCATCTCTTCCATGGTGGAGACTTCATAGCCCTCCATCGCCGCCTGCAGCGCGCAGATCGGATCGATCTCTGTCACTACAACACGGGCGCCCTGGCTGCGCATGCTTTCGGCAGAGCCTTTGCCAACGTCGCCAAACCCACAGATTACTGCGACTTTACCGGCAATCATCACGTCGGTCGCACGCTTCACACCATCAACAAGACTTTCACGGCAACCATATAGATTGTCGAATTTTGACTTGGTCACACTGTCATTCACGTTGATTGCAGGAACGCGAAGGGTGCCAGCTTTTGCCATTTCATAGAGGCGCAGCACACCGGTTGTCGTTTCTTCTGAAATGCCAACCACGTCGTCGAGCATGTCATTGTATTTTTCATGCATGATCTGGGTAAGATCGCCACCATCATCGAGAATGATGTTTGGTGTCCAGCCGTCAGGGCCCTTGATGGTTTCTTCAATGCACCACCAGAACTCTTCTTCTGTCTCACCCTTCCAGGCAAATGTTGGGATGCCTGCAGCTGCCATGGCTGCTGCCGCATGATCTTGGGTTGAGAAGATGTTGCACGACGACCAGCGCACGGTTGCACCGAGGGCTGTCAGCGTTTCCATCAGAACCGCAGTCTGAATGGTCATGTGGAGGCAGCCAGCAACGCGGGCGCCTTTCAGTGGCTGACTTGCGCCAAACTCGTCGCGCAGTGCCATGAGGCCCGGCATTTCGGTTTCGGCAATGGCGATTTCCTTGCGGCCCCAATCGGCGAGGGAAATATCCGCGACTTTGTAGTCGTTGCTCATGGCAAAAGGCTCCTGGAAGATAATGCAAACAGTTGCACGCACGGGGGACCCCCGATGCGGCTTAAAGACGGGCTTCTATAACAAGGCTCAGGCGGGACATCAAGTCTCATATAAAGAATTCTTTATATCTTGATAAAGGCTTTGTGTACGCCCAAATCTGGCCTGAAACTTGGCGGAATTACTCGCCTTCGCCGAACTTGTCCGCGATGAGCGCCTCAAGCGCCTGCAGAGCTCCTGATGCCTCGGCTCCCTCAACCTCGACATCAATGGTGCAGCCCGTTGCGGCAGCCAGCATCATGAGCCCCATAATGGAGGTACCCCCGACAGTCTGGCCCTCTCTGGATACGCGCACGTCTGCGTCAAAACCTTCAACGCATTGGACAAATTTCGCCGATGCCCGGGCATGCAAACCACGGGCATTAGAGATGGTCAGCGTCTTTTTGAGCGTCTCTAAAGGGTTTTTGGCTTGGCTCACGGTGTCATACTCGAGTGTTCAGGCTCACGAGCCCTCGCCTGCGAGAACCTTACTGGCAACGGAGATGTATTTGCGGCCACTGTCCTGCGCCTGTTCAACAGCGTCAGCCAAACTCACACTGTCCCGAACACTTGCGAGTTTAATCAGCATGGGCAGGTTGATGCCCGCAATCACTTCCACCTTTGCTTTGTCCATGATGGAAATAGCAAGGTTGGATGGGGTGCCGCCAAACATGTCGGTGAGCAAAATGACGCCGTCGCCCTGATCAACAGCATCGACGGCCTCCAATATATCGTTCCGTCGCTGCTCCATATCGTCGTCAGGACCAATCGAAATTGAAATCACCTGAGCTTGTGGGCCCACGACATGCTCCATCGCCTCGACAAATTGCTTGGCGAGTTGGCCATGGGTAACTAGGACCAATCCAATCATCTTTACGCGTACAGCTCCTCTCGGTGGGCCTTTTGTGGTCAGCCGCCCGGATTGCCTGAGGTCCCCTTTGATTGGGGCAGGGCCTATCGTGACAATATTTTCACCCGAAAAACAAGGCGAATCCGCCTTTGACCATGTCATCCGTGGCGCATACATGGAGGCTTATGCTTTTCCGACGCGCCCGTCAGTCCCCGGAAAGCCCAATCGCGGCAAATGCTCGGCCGCGACAAGGATCTTTGCCGGGGTCGACAGATCAAATGCATGGAGTTTTAGGACCGGAATCCGGACGCCAGCAAGCATCACAAAGGAGGGTTCTGGCAGACGCGGCACTTCGCCGCGGTCAACCAGGTCGATCACCAGCCTCATGGGCACGTCTTGGTCATGGGGCACCGTGACAATCCCCAGGCCCCTGAGTTCCAGCTGACCTGCCCACCCCTCTTTACAGGTCGCTCTTAAGCATGACTGATCTGATGTCAGGACCGTCTGGTCATCAGCGACGAGCTGCGCTCCATGCTGAGCAATCAAACGGTAGGCGAGATCAGATTTGCCCGACCCAGATGCCCCGCGCAGCAAAACGCCGATACCCTCAATCGCAACACATGTCGCATGCACGGTCTCGACGCTCACGTTTCTTTCCTCGGTTTGGAGGTTTCTCTTGGAGCCGCCTTTGTATCGCTGGTGCGGGCCGCCGGTAACTCCATGACAAAACGCGCGCCCCCCTCATCGCGATTTTCGGCATAGATGGTTCCGCGATGGGCAAGCACGATCTGCTTGGAGATAGAAAGACCCAATCCGGAATGGCGGCCAAATTCTCCTTCCCTGTCGGTATGAAAGCGTTCGAAGATTTTTTCCAGGCTGTCCTCAGGCATGCCGGGGCCTTCATCTTCTACCGTTACCAACACACCCTCCCCAATGCGTGCCACCTGCAGGGTGACTAGACCGCCCTCTGGGCTAAATGACAGAGCATTGTCGATCAGGTTGCGCAGGACCTGGCCAATACGGCTGTCTGTGCCGCGGCTGTCAAACGCCACGCGGTCAGCGACGTCTTGCACGTCCAGGCGCACAGATTTTCCATCCTTGGTACCCGTGGTGTTGAAAAGGTCGACAATGGTCTCCGCGAGGTTTGCCAGATTGAAAGGTACCAACTCCTCTCGCGAAAGTTCTGCATCCAAACGGGACGCCTCTGAAATATCGCTGATCAATCGATCAATACGGCGGATGTCATGTTGAATAATACCCATGAGTTTTTCGCGAGCCGCGTCATCCTTCACGATGCTCAGTGTTTCAACCGCTGAACGAACAGAGGTCAGCGGATTTTTCAACTCATGGGCCACGTCTGCGGCGAATGCCTCAATGGCATCAATCCGCCCGTAGAGAGCATCTGTCATGCCGCGCAGTGCACCCGATAGGTCGCCGATCTCGTCCCGTCGATCTGTGAAGTCGGGTATCTCCACACGTTCGGTCACGCCTTGGGATACGCGCTCAGCGGTCTCCGCTAAACGCCTCACAGGTTCCGCAATCGTGCCCGCCAGTACGACGGAAAGAAGGATTGCAACACCGAGCGCGATCAAAAACACTTCTACAATGGCGAGCCGTTCTGCCTGGACGATCGCATCAATGTCGCCTCCTTCAGTGGACAGCATCAAGACACCCAGCACCGCCCGGAACCGCTGGACAGGCACTGCAACCGAGACGATCAGCTCGCTGCGATCATTCATCCGCTCCATGGTGGCACTAAAGCCTCCCAGAGCAAGGTTCACCTCATCATAGATGCGGCCATTCTGACTGCCCGCTTCAAGATAGCGTTCGTAATCTGGGCCTGGCGCAAACGATCTGAGCCAGGCCATCACTTCCACTGTCCAGCTTTGGTCTTCCGTGCCACCTACTGGTGGTAACTCGAACGCAACGATCTGGCCGGATGCCGTAAGCTGGCGGCTGTCGAGAATGAGCCATCCGTCTTTATCGTAGAGCCGCGCGCGTGTTTGAGTCGGGAGAATAAGGCGCCGCAAAACGGGCGCTGCCGCTGTTGCGCTGATGGGTACATCGCGGTCCTGATATTCCAGATCCGGATCGACCCACTGATCCCGCTTTTCAAGTTCGGCAAGGGGGTCAATCACTTCTGCCTCAAGCGTACCCGCAGCCGTCTCAGCTACGGCGCCTGCAATGATCTCTGCCTGCACCAGAAGTGCCTGCTTGCGCGCATCGATCAGGCCCTGGCGAAACTGGTTGAGATAGAGGACGCCTGCAACAAGGACGAGAAGGGCAACGACCTGAAAGACGACAATGCGACGTGTCAGGCTGGAGAATCGGTTACCGGCCACAATCCCTCTGAATGCCCAAAGGAAGGCTTCAGAAAACATCTGTGTCGCGCGCTTAATGCTCGTGCCAACGCCTGCAATGCCGGTCCTTACGGCAGACAAAATACCATGGGCACCGCGGCGATCGGTGGTCGCATTGGTTGGCTGGTCTTCTCCGCGCATCATGACATTAAAATTCCCAGACCAGCCCAGCGCGTTTTAGGGAACGCCGGCAAGAGAGGTCGATCACTCTTTGTATCGGTACCCCACCCCATACAGGGTTTCGATGGCATCGAAATCATCATCTGCCTGTTTGAATTTTTTGCGCAGCCGTTTGATGTGACTATCAATGGTTCGGTCATCCACATAGACCTGATCGTCATAGGCAGCATCCATCAACTGGTCACGACTTTTGACATATCCTGGTCGCTGGGCAAGCGCTTGAAGAATGAGAAACTCTGTTACCGTCAATGTCACCGGCTCGCCGTTCCATCGGCACACATGGCGGTCTGGATCCATTACAAGATTGCCGCGTTCAAGGAGATCTCCCTTGGCGCCCGGTACTGGCTCCTCCGCACGTGCTTTTGTGCGACGCATGACGGCTTTCACCCGCTCAACCAGCAGGCGTTGGGAGAAAGGTTTTTTGATGTAGTCGTCCGCTCCCATTTTGAGACCGAACATTTCATCGATTTCTTCGTCTTTGGACGTCAGGAAGATGACAGGGAGCTCTGAGTTCTGGCGCAGTCTGCGCAGAAGCTCAAGGCCATCCATGCGTGGCATCTTAATATCAAATACGGCGACATCTGGCGGATTAGCGCCAAGCCCCGCCAGGGCTGCCGCACCGTCTGTATATGTCTGGACGTGAAACCCCTCGGCCTCAAATGCCATGGTCACGGAGGTCAAAATATTCTGATCATCATCGACCAGTGCAATCGTCGGCATAAGCCCCTACATCCTTCTTTTCGTTCCTCACTCTAGCAGCCCGAACTAGAGGGTTATTTGGTCCGAATTATGACGCCCCCTCAAAGACTTGGCTATAGCCGGTCACCGAGCTCGACCCACACGTCCTGATTGACAGGGAGCGCGCGAGAATGCTCAATCGGCGGCACAGGCAGGAGAAACGCTGCTGAATGCAATTTAGCGCCCTCATAGGGCGCAACTGGGGGTTAACATGAAACGTATCGGGCTCATTCTAATAGGACTGGTGGTCCTGGTACTGGCGATTGCGCTTGTGCGCACGCTAACGCTTTCGGGGCCGGACACCACCTCATCTGCCGCAGTGGACCCGGTCGAGATCGATGCAGACGCAGCCGCAAACCGCTTGGGCGAAGCTATCCGGTTCGAAACGCTTTCAACGCAGTTCGCGCGGGAAGAAAAGCGCGCTCCGTTTATTGATTTCCGGAACTGGGCTGAGACAACCTACCCTGCCTTTCACCGTGTCGCGTCCCGCGAAGTGATCAGCAAATATTCTCTCTTCTATACCTGGGAGGGCAGCGACCCATCGCTTGAGCCCATTCTGCTCATGTCGCACATGGATGTCGTTCCCATCGCACCTGGAACAGAGGGTGCCTGGGAAGAGGATCCATTTTCCGGGAAGGTTGCAGACGGCTTCATCTGGGGCCGCGGCGCCATCGACGATAAGGGATCTTTGATCGCGATCCTTGAAGGCGCTGAACATCTAGCAGCGCAGGGCTATCAGCCACGGCGGACCATTCATTTCTTCTTTGGCCATGATGAAGAAGTCGGCGGCCCTAGCGGTGCGCAGAAAATGGCGCCACTGCTTCAAGAGCGTGATATTCGCCTTCACTGGGTGGCGGATGAAGGTGGCGTTGTCGCCGACGGCCTGGTGCCTGGGGTCGACAGCCCAGTCGCCCTAGTTGGCGTTGCGGAGAAGGGCTACGTTACTCTTGATCTGACAGCGTCTGCACCTGGCGGACATTCCTCCATGCCTCCCGGCGCCACAGCCATTGGTCGCCTTTCAACAGCGATTGACCGGCTCGAAAACACACCCTTCTCAGGTGGCATTGAAGGGCCGGTGGCAGACATGCTGGATGCGATTGCGCCATCAACACCCTTCGCCTTGCGCTTTGCTCTGACAAACCGCTGGCTCACTGGATCGCTTGTGGAGGCTAATCTTCGCAGCAACCCGACAATGGCAGCCGCCATGGCGACAACCATTGCACCTACTTTGATCAATGCTGGCGTGAAAGAAAACGTGCTGCCGCATTCTGCGAGCGCCAAGGTCAATTTCCGCATTCATCCACGCGACACTGTTGAGAGCATCGTGGCACATGTCACCGCAGCGATTGATGATGAGAATGTCAAAGTGACGGTGTTCAATCCAGGCCGCGAAGCAAGTGCGGTCTCCAGTACAGAGTCTGAGGGATATCAGATTATCTCGCAGACCATTCGCGATACGTTTGACGGAGCAGTCGTTGCACCGAACCTGGTCGTTGGTGGTACCGACGCACGGCAGTTCGAACTTGTGTCCGACAGTGTCTATCGCTTCATCCCCATCGTTCTGGGACCCAATGACACAAGCCGCTTTCACGGAACCAATGAACGCATCACCGTTGAGAACATGGGCAAAGCAGTTCAGTTCTATGTGCGTTTGATTGAGCGCGGCAGCGAATAGAACTTCCCAATTCTGACATGAAAAACGCCCGGCACTTGTGCCGGGCGTTTGCATTTGCATGAAGCGTCTGGATTAGAGTTCGCTTGCTGGAGTGTCTTCGATCTGCACCCAAAGCTCATCAGCTGTCGCAATCTTGCCAGGAACGTCTGTCAACCAGATGTCTTGAACTTTGGCATCGAGGTTGAGGTACAGGCGGTCATCAACGATGCGCCATACTTCTGGATCACCGAAGAATTTCTTGCCAACAGACACACCGAATGCGCAGTAACCACCATAGGCTGGCAGGAACTTCGCCGGATCAGCATCAAAGGTCGCTTTGTTCTCTGCACTTGAGAAGAGATAGGTCACGCCGTCATGTACAGAGACGTTGTGGCCATTGCCGCGCAACGGTTTCGGGTTGGCGTGATAAGAAACGAGATCATATCCAGCGACACCAACCGTTGAGTGACCATCTGCTGCCTGGGCAACCTGGACGCCCAGCAGGAGGAAGGCAGCAGCGGCTGCCGTGAAGAATGCTTTTACAGATACCATGGGTCTTCTCCTTGACTTGGTTCAGCTCCCCGGCCCCAAGCCGGTGGAAACTCCATGAGAAGGAAACAGATCTGTTTCCTTGCGATCAGAGATAGACAGTTCGGTTTCCTTGTTCAAGGCCTAGCCCCCGCCGCCCGAAATCCTCTTAAGTCCTTGTTTTTTATATGTATTATTGACACGCTGGCCAAGATGTCACAGCCATGTGATCGACAATGAGCCATATGACCCTATATTCAGAGAAACCAATCTGTTTCGGAGAAGTGTCATGCCTCAAAGTCGGAGAGATCATTTGATGTCGGTCGCCCGTGACCTGTTTATCGAACACGGCTTTCATGGCACGGGCATCGACACGATCCTGGGAGAGGCAGGCGTCTCAAAGAAGACGCTCTATACCCATTTCAGATCCAAAGATGAACTCATCCTGGCGGTTCTAAAAGAACATGATGGAAGCTTCCGCAATCACTTCATGCGCCAGGTTGAACAAGTCTCCACAGACCCTCGAGCTCGCTTGATGGCCGTTTTTGATGTGGCAGAAGCCTGGTTTGAGACCCCAAGCTTTTTTGGATGTGTCTTCATCAATGCTGTCGGTGAATATTCTGAAGCGGATACGCCGATCCGCAACGCCTGTCGCGACTTCAAACGACAGATGACGGACTTCATTGTCCGGCTAGCGAAAGAGGCAGGTGCAGCGGACTATACATCTCTGGGTAATCAACTATCCCTACTGCTCGAAGGCGCGATTGTGACGGCGCAGGTTTCTGACAGAGAGATCGCGATAGACTCGGCCCGATCAGCAGCGGCGATCCTCATTGATAAGGCACTGGAAAACTAGGTGCGTTTAATCGGTCGCTTAGAGACAAGTGAGAAGCGAACGACTTGCAGCCCTACGGATAAAAAGACCGCAGCGCCAATGCCGATCTGAAGACCGACGGCACCGAGATCAAAACGAAAGGCACAGGCCCACGCTACCGGCACACCAACGCACCAGAATGCGAAGATGTGCATGAACATGGGCACCCAGACATCGCCCATGCCGCGCAACGATCCCATGGCGACGTTCATCATGCCATCGGCAACAATAAAGATGCCCGCCGCAAGGAGCGTCCAGCGGGCAATCTCAAGTACTGCCAGTTCATTTACATAGAGCGAGGCAATGCCATAGGGCACAAGCAACATGGCTATGGCCGGCAGAGAGAGCAGGATCGCGACCAAGCCCAGTCCGACCCATCCAGCCATGCGGACACCTGCCGGGTCCTGACGCCCTACTGCGTTCCCAACGCGCACAGCTGTCGCCGCTGCCATGCCGATGGAGGCCATGACCATGAGTGCGACGGCATTGTTGGTGATCTGGTGGGCAGCAAGGGCGGCCGGTCCGATCGCCCCGGCCATAAATACAAGCGAGGAGAAGGCCGCTGATTCCAGTCCATAGGCCATGCCGGTTGCGGCACCAAGATTCCTCATCTTGGCGCCGAGCGCCCCACTCAAGCGCAGAGCGTCATGGACAATTTTTTTCCGGGGCGCCCAAACACCAAACTGATCCTCACCTTGGCGTAGCGGCAAAGAAACGATGTATCCCACCATGGCAAGGGCAGCGACCCAGCGTACAGCTGACGTGGCGATCACCGCGCCGTCGGCGCCCAATGCGAGACCGGTGCCACCCCAGCCGAAGATCAGCATGCCGTTCAGCGCAAAGTTCAGAATGTTCACGATCAGCATCACTGTCATGCCTACCCGCGGGCGCTGAACACTCTCCAGAAAGTAGCTTGAGGCGACATAGAGCAACATGGCCGGCATGCCCCAGCCGAAATGGATCGATGTACTGCCACCGCCCGCTGCAAGAGAGGGGGATTGCCCGAAGAGCAGCAAAAGCTTCTCCCCCGCCAGGCAGATGAGGCCCAGAACGACACCTAAGACGAGCGCGTGATAGGTGCCGGATCGCCAGACCTCCCCACACTTTTTATGCTCTTCGGCCCCATATGCCTGGGATGAGAGGATCATAGTGCCCTGCAGAAGGCCTATGCACACGAGCATGATGACGCCCTGGATCGCCATGCCGAGTCCTAGGAAGGCGAGCTCCTCGCCACCGACCTGCCCCACCATGACCGTGTCCACGGTAAAAAGAACGAGAATTCCCGCACGTGCGACGATCACTGGCCCGGCAAGCTTCAGTGTGCGCTTCACATGTTCCATTAGAGACATGTCGTCGGCATGGGGCGGCATGGAGGCCGGTGCAGTCATGGGCGTTGAGCTTCAATACAAAAAGCCATGGGTGGATCCCATGGCTCCATAGTGCGGGTCGGATTACATTTCCGGATTGCGGTAAGTATAAAGGGTGACCATGGCAAGCACAGAGAAAAAACAGTCTATTGAGGCAGCACGCGCGCTGCTGACACAGACCCGCGCCGGAGCGCTTGGCTCCATCGACAGTGATGGAGGCCCGCTTGTCACACTGGTGGCTGTCGGGACCATGCAGGATGGCGCTCCGATCTTGCTGCTTTCGCAAATTGCGGCACACACCCAAAACCTACTGCGAGAGCCCCGCGCCTCATTACTTCTGGAGGGTATAAGCGATGATCCCGACCCCATGACAGCGCCGCGGCTGTCGCTCAATGGTCAGATCGTGGCCCTAAACGAGGACCAGATCATCAGTGCCAAAGCGCGCTTCATTGAAAAACACCCAGGGTCTGTGGCTTACGACACAGAGCTCGATTTCCACTATTACCGCCTCGCTATTGAGAGCGCACGCTTCAACCAAGGGTTTGGCCGGTTCCGAAAGCTCGGGCCCAGCGATCTTCTGATCGCAGGCTAAATCCAGAAGGTCTGCCATGCCCCTCCAGATTGAAGACATCGAGACCGACCGCCTTCTTCTAACCGCCCTCTCATTCGATCATTCCATCCCCATGTTCAGGCTCTGGTCGCATCCTGATGTGTGCCGCTATTCCGGGACGGTCACAGACTATGACCGGATCGAGATCCCGATGCCTGCCGTCTCCTCGGCGGAGAGCGACAAAATCATCGACTTTTGGCAACGGGCCGCTGCGGACGGGTGGGGCTTTCGATGGGCCATGCTTGATCGCTCAAATGGCCTCATGTGCGGGCATATTGGCTTCAACTCCCTCGGCCCGGTCAGCGAGTTGGCCTACCACCTCCATCCCGACCAATGGGGGAAGGGCATTATGTCAGAGGCTGCAGCGGCGGCCATTGACTGGGCGCGACATTCGATGCCCGAAACCACTTTGAAGGCCTTCATTGACCCGGAGAACAGAGGCTCAATTCGGCTGGCGCTGCGCCTCAATTTCACACCGACGGGCCAATTCTCAGATGGTGCGAAGTGCTACCGGCTGGACCCACACGCACCTACCCAATAAGGAGGCATTCAGCCTGCCGGTTAACCCTGTTCTGGGAGCCCGAAAGTGCCTTTAGGCAGGCCGTTCTAAACAGCGATCAAAAGGTCCCGAAACGCACCCGAATCCTGTTGCAGAAGCCCGACCGCCTCACTATGGTGGCCGCCACTTGAGAAGCCTTCGCATAGGGTGAGCTGCGCAATCCAAGACGTGGTCGTCCGCCCCAGCTGAGCCAGGCTTTTGGGCCCCGGATTGGGCCGGAAACCCTCAGCGACGGAAAAGCTTGAGGATTCTCAGTTGCAGGAACAGTTTGCGGAGATTGGAGCGGGTCTGCCCGCCATAAACCAGTTTCCTAACCCACGGTCGGGGCATACGACCGAACAGGCGAGACGCGAAGGAGAGCGGACGTGAAACAGACGGGTCGGCACATCAGCAAGAATGGTGTGGAAAATCAGGGTCTCAAAAACCTGGCACAGGTAAATTGGAATTTGAAGCCAGCCGCTCTTTATGAAATCGCGCTGAAGCGCGGTGAAGGCGAACTCTCTTCAGGTGGCGCGTTTGTCAGCCGCACAGGCGAACATACCGGCCGCTCGGCGCAGGACAAATTCGTTGTCAAAGACGACACCACCAAAGACACCGTCTGGTGGGACAATGCGAAAGCAATGACCCCGGAACAATTCGACCTTCTCCACGCGGACATGCTAGCCCACGCAGAAGGTAAAGAACTCTTTGTTCAAGACCTTTTCGGCGGCGCCGACCCAACCCACCGCCTGCCAACCCGGGTCTTCACAGAGCTTTGCTGGCACTCTCTTTTCATTCAGAACCTGCTGATCGAACCCAAGCCAGAAGAACTTGATGGTTTCGATCCAAAGTTCACCATCATCAACCTTCCAAGTTTCCGCGCCGACCCGGAAAAGTATGGCTGCCGGACCGAGACGGTGATCGCGTGTAACTTCATTAAGCGGATAGTTCTCATCGGCGGCACGTCTTACGCTGGCGAAACAAAGAAGTCTGTTTTCTCCATGCTGAATTACGAACTGCCTGGCAAAAAAGTTATGCCGATGCACTGTTCGATCAATGTGGGCGACGATGGCGACTCAGCGATCTTCTTCGGCCTCTCAGGCACGGGCAAGACCACACTTTCCGCCGTCGCATCTCGGACGCTGGTTGGTGATGACGAGCATGGCTGGTCAGAAAACGGCGTCTTCAATTTTGAAGGCGGCTGCTACGCAAAGATGATCAATCTCTCCGCGGAAGCCGAGCCTGAAATTTACGCAACGACACAGCGTTTTGGCACTGTGCTTGAAAATGTTGTGCTCGACCCGGAAACCCGCGAGATCGACTTTGACGATAAGTCACTCACAGAAAACACGCGCGGTGCTTATCCCCTGTCGTTCATTCCAAACGCGTCCGACACTGGCCGCGCAGGACACCCAAAGAACATCATCATGCTCACAGCTGATGCGTTTGGTGTTCTGCCTCCGATCTCTAAGCTCACACCATCGCAGGCAATGTACCACTTCCTGTCTGGCTATACCGCGAAGGTTGCAGGCACTGAGAAGGGTGTTACCGAGCCCGAAGCAACATTCTCTACCTGCTTTGGCGGACCGTTCATGTCTCGCCATCCTAGCGAGTATGGCAACCTGCTCCGTGATCTGATCGCAGAACACAAGGTTGACTGCTGGCTTGTAAATACAGGCTGGACTGGTGGCGCCTACGGCACCGGAAGTCGGATGCCTATCAAAGAGACACGCGCGCTTCTGGCAGCAGCCCTTGATGGCAGCCTTGCAAGCGTTGAGTTCCGCACGGACGCAAACTTCGGCTTTGAAGTTCCTGTCTCCGTTCCTGGTGTCGATAACTCCATTTTGAACCCACGGGACACATGGTCTGACAAAGACGGCTATGACGCGCAGGCGAAGAAGCTCGTGTCCATGTTCATTGAGAACTTCAAGATCTATGAAGCACATGTGGACCCAGAAGTTCGCGATGCGGCTCCAGCACCTGCACAGGCTGCAGAGTAAGACATTTGCTCAATCAGAGTGATGACGACAAAAGGCCGGGCTTAACGCCCGGCCTTTTTTGTGTCTGACGCGCTTTCTCATAAAAACAAATTTTTCATTTTACTATTTGATATGCGTACTGTTTAATTTCGCCCTCAATGAAAAAAAGGGGGGAATTAGGATGGATAGGCATATTGCAGTTACCGCTTTGTGCGTGTTTATTGCCGCTTCTCTAAGCGGATGCGCAACAAGTGATCCAACGATTGCCGAGACTGCTAGCCAAGCAGCAAGCTCATCCAGCCAATCATTGAACCCGGGTGGCGACGTAATCGACCTAACACCCTACCTGCAGACCCAAAGCAATTGGCGGAAGTGTGATGATCCAAATTTCTGTAGCGGGAAAGAAGTGCTTACAGACGACCCCTCAGACAAGGATGGAAAAAGGACAGACATCTTTACCGGCATGTATGCACGACTGAGAGTATCCTCGGTAATCTATGAACCCTCGACAGAGGACGGTGTTCGGCCCCGCAATGTTGAGGTCCGCCAGCGAAACTATGAAGAAGAAGAACGCACCATGCTCGAACGGCTGTTCATAGGCCGCAATTTTTCATCGGTCCTCTCAGCTAAAGTGCGCATTGTTGGCGACAATCCAGATCAGAACTTTGATCATGTGTTTCCACTTGCAAGCGTGTCTCACGACAGCAATTCAGAAGTTGGCGAAGCGTTCGTTACCGATGTCTCACATACGAGGGTTGATGAGCCCTTTTTTCGCGTCGACCCCGGCATGAAGATCGCCGTTACATTTGAGTACAGACAATCAGAAGAGATATCATCCAACGTGGTAAACTCCGTTTTGGATGTCGCCCGGGAAGCAACAGAGCTTCTGGCTGTACAGAGCACTATTATTACAAAACTCACAAATGCCTCAGCGGAACGGCAGGCAAAGGTGTTTGACCAGGCACTTGGCGCTTTGTTCTCAGAAGAACTCACTGAACGCGTTCAGTGGGAGCACGAAATGCGCGACTGGCCAGGACCAGAAAATGCAATCTCCGTGAGGTTTGACAAGCCTCGAGAAGGCAATGGATCGGACACAGAGTTCGCTGGGCATTGGTCTGTTCATATTTCCTGCCTCAAACCCTCTATCTTTTCGGATTGGCAGTATTGCCCGGGAATTGAGAGAGAGCTAAGCGACATCGACAAATCACCAGATAGTCTGTATCGGTGTCGAAACTGCTCCCATACGGTAAGGGGAGCGACATGGCGAGCATTTCGTGAGATCAGCCCACATATGGTGCTTGCGACCAAGCTTTCGGAAACCACGACTATCCGGGACTATCTCCGATCTCAAGACTGGTTCACGGAAGGAATTGCAGCCGTCGCAAAAGAGTCTGCAGCTGCCGTTCAAGGGGCTGCAGTCGCCGAGAGCGCGGCGCGGGACACCGTCCGCTTTTGTTCTCGGATCAAGAGTGAGATGGTTCACCTTGGACTGAACCATCGCGATGCGGCCGTCGTGCTCCATTCAATTACCAATGGGCTCGAATTCGCGGCTGCGGAGCGGCAGATGATAATACGGGCTTGCGCATTCCAACTAAATCCTGGCGAGGACCTAATAGAGCTGAGCCCATCTGAAAGAATCTGACACGTTGGGGTGAGAGCGGTTCCCTGTTCCTGCTCCAACCAAAGGCTGGAGCAGGAGTCATTTGTCTTTAGAACGAGTAGCTCAGATTGACGGAGACGAAATCCTTGTCGCCGTCTGATGAGTATTTCTCATTCCCAAAGAGGTTGGTGTAGGAGATACCGCCCCGCCAGGCATTCTGATACGTCCCGTTAACCGCAAGACTGAGAGACTTTGTGCCTTCACGATAGTTGGACAAAGGCGCTGGCGAGTTGCCTTTCACGTCATGCGACCAGGACAGGCTGGGGCTTACCGTAATCGGCGTTCCGAATGCATTGTTGTACTGCAATTGCCCAACAAGCACATACCCATAGGAGAACTGAGTTGGACGACAGCCCGCACGGAAGGACAATCCAACGAAGCCGCCCAACGGAAGATCTGTTCCCGATGTACACACGTTCCCCCACTGGGTGACGTCGAAATTGCCTTCATCGGGAACATCTGGCACCCACATGGCGCCAAGTTCCGTCAACAGGATACCGAGATCCGCCCCCAGAAACCCGACTACCGGGTTGGAGTTGGTATAAGTCGCTGTTGTGCCGATATCGAAGGTCATGACCTCTTCGCGAATGGCGCCTGAATAGTCGGCAATTTCACCATTTGCCACCGAGCCACAGGTCTGATTGGCGCCATAGGTCTGAAGCGCATCGACGGTCGACGTCATCGTGTCTACACCCAGGATGCCGTCCAAAATGCAGGACGCTCCCAATGCCGCCAGGGTGATCTGGTCTGTATCAGCCTGGAACGGTTGGTCGTGCCGGATTGCAACTTCGCCCTGCACGCCCCAATCACCCAATGTGGTGTTGAAAGACATGCCGAACAGTTTGATGTCTTCGGGATACTCGAAATAGAGGCCAGTGGACTCAAGCCCCCCCACGGCACTTCCGACGATCAGGAGTTCTGTCCCATCAACCTGCAGGCCGGTTACCGGATCAGTTTGGGCGAGAGACAAGTTACAATTTGTAATCATGAGTTCCAACTGACTGCCGTCCGCGACGGCAAAGCCACCACCAATCGCAGCATTGAGAGCGAGTGCGTCTGCAGAGGTCGCGCCATCACCGACCACAGCTTCTGCCGCCGTCACAAGGCCATACTGGTCATTTACAGTTTGGCTGTTCAGATAGATTAGTTTGTCTATCCCACCCGTTCCCAGAGCAGCCAGACCTGCGGTCCCGCCGCCGGTACAGCCGGCATTCAGAGAGCCACGCGTTGTTGCATCAGAGCTGTCGCCACTTGAGACATATGTTCGGACTGCTGAGTTGCTTGCATCCTGGTTGTTGAAGAACTTCTGCCCGGCGATGGGCAGGCGCGAGTGGTAGTTCATGAAATAGAAGCCGAACTCTGTGGAGTTTAACTCTTCTGCATACCACCGAAGTGCCAAGCCATATTGGCCCTGGTCGTCAGCTTCTTCATCCTGCAAACGTCTGATGTCTGCAGTTCCACCGTTCAGGTCCAGTCGGTATTGTTCACTCTGACCGATCGGAAGGTCTGTCTGATAATCAATGAAGGCATTGGCACCAGAAGAGCAGCTGAACTGCGACAGGCCCGCTGCGGCGTAGGCTGCATCGAAGGCAGCAGTGAGCCCGTGAGGTTGGCTACAGTTCCGGTTGAGGAAGCCGCCACCATCGGTGCCGCCCGTTACCCACGTAGCAGCATTTTCGTTCCCGCCTGAACCAGAGCCCACTCGGGCAGCATCGGATGTTGAGAATGGCGTGCCGGGACGGTCAAGCGCGATCGGCTCAAATTCAAGCTGATAGAAAGCTTCCAGCGAGAGATCGTAAGGTAGACCCAATGACGCATATGCGCCCCAGATGGGGAGCAAACCTTCTTTGATTTCGGCACCTGGACGACGGAAGGCATTCACATCAAAAGGGCTCCAGGAACTGATGCCATTCAGAATGAATGTTGCTTCGCCCCAGTTAACCACCTGCTTTCCCAGGCGCACGTTGAGTGGGAGATCGCCCACGTTGAAATCACCTGAGGCGTAAAAGTCGAGCAGATCGATATCACGTCCTGCATCGGGTAGCCCCTCTCTACGAAGTGCGGAGCGTTCGTAAGACCCACTATCACCCAAAACAGCGTCATAAAAAGAACTCAGGCGCGCGAAGAACTTGTAGTTCTCATAATTCGCCTGAATGTCATTCGTCATTTTAACCGTGGCCGACGTCAGATCACCCTGATCGAAGTTCAGGCGGCTGTCATCGGAGTTGATGGACCCGGCGAAAGTGTCAGTGTCACCGCTTGCCAGATTCAAGTTAGCCGCTGCGCCGCCATGCAGAAGCGTTGCGACGGTTCCGTCGGCGCCGCCAGGGTTTGAGATCGTAGCGGTCGTGTTGACCGGCCCACCATTACCACCGGCGACGAACATGTTATTGCGTTCTGCAACACGCATCGAAACACCTGCGGATACGGTCGTATCCAAGAACACTTGAACACCACCAAAATTGTATTCAAGTGCAGCTGCTGACTGCATAGATAACGCCGCAACAATTGTAGCGACGCTTGCGGAGAACGTCGTTCTCCCAAGAGCATTTCCCATTGGGTCCCCCATAAATTGACTCTGAACAACGTGTTGGGGGGATCCCCTCACCCAAACATCCCCGTATCGACACACGTCGCCCTTCTGATCAATCCAAGGGAACGGTATTGTCACTGGGAGCGTCAATTTTCAAAATTCGTTGATCATTTCGTTTTGTTTAGGATCATCATTCCATCCCAAAGCGTGGCAATATGGACACGAGTTTTCCGCGGTTTATTCATCGTTTTGTCGCTCTGGATGAATTGGTGTCGCTGGAGCTCAAGGTTTTTCTGAGCTTTTTCTCCACCAGAAATCATACGCCTGCTGATGTCAGCATCTATGACATTGTGGCTGCAGCGGCCGCAACACCGGTAGGGTTTGCGCTGAACGGTATAAGAGGTGTTGATCTGGTAAGGATATGCATTACGCCTGGCCCGAGACGACGCGGCACAAAAAAAGCGGTCCCGGATGAGGGCCGGGACCGCCGATTTTCACTTCACGATTTTGAACCTGATAATCGCATTTTGAGGGATGCTAACTGCCAGGACGGTCGATAGTGAAAATGGGAACCACCTGTATTAGGGAGGAGGGAGGTTCCCGTTCCCGCCCCAGCCCTGCGGCTGGAGCGGAAATTCTTGGTTCTTAGAACGAGTAGCTCAGATTGACCGAGACAAAGTCCTTGTCGCCGTCCTTCGTATACTTCTCATTGCCGAAGATATTCGTGTAGGAGATACCGCCACGCCATGCGTTCTGGTAGGTCCCGTTCACAGCAAGGCTCACCGACTTGGTGCCTTCACGGTAGTTGGAGAGAGGTGCAGGGGAGTTCCCCTTCACGTCATGCTGCCAAGCTACTTGAGGTGTCAGTGTGATTGGCGTGCCAAAGGCGTTGTTGTACTGCAGTTGGCCGACCAACACGTATCCGTAGGAGAACTGAGTAGGACGACAACCACTGCGCGAGCTCAATGCAAGGAAGCCTTTCAGCGGCAGGTCGGTGCCTGATGTACAGACATTGCCCAGCTGCGCCAATCCGAAGTTGCCTTCGTCCGGTACATCTGGAACCCACATGGCACCAACTTCGGTCAGCAGAATGCCCAGATCAGCTCCTACTGCTCCAACCAATGGGTTGGAGTTTGTGTAGGTCGCTGTCGTACCGACATCAAACGTCATGACTTCCTCACGAACAAAACCATGATAGTCGCGGGTCTGTCCCACTCCTACGGTGCCACAAGTACCGCCTGGAATTGTCTGACCAGCATCTACTGCGGCCGACACTACAGTGGGGCTCAAGATTGCATCAAAGATACAGCTGGCACCCAGTGTCGCGATTGTGATCTGGTCCGTGTCCAGCTGCAGTGGCTGGTCATGGCGGAAGGATACTTCACCTTGCACACCCCAGTCGCCTACCGTCGTGTTAAACGAGGCACCGAACAGCTTGATATCTTCAGGATACTCGAAGAAAAGCCCAATCGATTCTACTCCACCGATTGCAGTCCCGGCAGCAACGATCTCCGTGCCATCTGTCAGCAAGCCTGCACCAGGATCGACCTGGCTGAATACAAGCGCGCAGTTCAAGATGGCCAATTCCAACAAGCTGTTGTCGTTGACGGCACCACCCGCTGCACCAAGTACTGCAGCTGATGCAAGAGCCTTGGCGTCACCACCGACTGCGGTCTCAGCTTGTGCAAAGATACCATATGTGTCGTTGATAATCGTATTGTTCATATAGGCGAACTTCGCTGGATTAAGCACCGCAGTTGCAGCGCTCAACGTTCCACCGCCACCACATCCAAGTGAGTTCGTGCGTGCAGCCGTGCCCGCATTGTCTCCAACTGCACTATAGCTTCTGAAAACAGAGTCGCCTCTGTTCGTGTAGCGTTGCGATGCAATCGGGAGGCGAGAGTGGTAGTTCATGAAGTAGAAGCCAAACTCGGTTGAGTTCAGTTCTTCAGCGTACCAGCGGAGCGCCATACCATATTGACCAGAGTCCTTCGCAAGACGGTCTTGGTCTCTTGCAATATCACCTGTGCCGCCCGCCAGAGAAAGTCTGAAACGCTCGCTCTGCCCGATTGGCAAGTTTTGTGTGTAGTCCAGGAATGGGTTCGTACCACCCGCACCACAGACAAACTGTGTTAGCCCGGCATTTGTGTAAGCTGTATCAAAGCGACCGGTCAACGCATCAGGTGTTGAGCAGTTACGATTCAGGAACCCACCGCCGTCTGCACCAGATGTAACGAATGACTTCGCACCGAAGCTACCGCCTATACCAGATCCAACTCGTGCAACATCAGAGCCAGCGAACGGTGTTCCAGGACGGTCTAGACTCAGCTCTTCAAATTCGAGCTGATAGAAAGCTTCCAATGATAGGTCGTAAGGAAGCCCAATTGATGCATAGGCACCCCAAACCGGCAAAAGACCTTCTTTGATCTCAGCACCTGGACGCCGGAACGCATTCACGTCAAACGGGTTCCAGGAACTGATGCCATTCAACATGAAAGTTGCTTCACCCCAGTTCACAACCTGCTTACCAAGGCGAACGTTGAGCGGAAGCCCTCCAACCTCAAAATCACCTGATACATAGAGGTCGAGCAGGTCAATATCACGGGCAGCGTCAACACGCGCACCGTCTGTCAGGCCTGAACGAGCGTAGGAACTGCTGTCATCGAGCACGGCATCGTAGAATGAACTGATGCGGGCGAAGAACTTGAAGTTCTCGTAATTCGCCTGGATATCGTTGGTCATTTTTACGACACCCGAAGTCAGGTCACCGCTGTCAAAGTTTAGGCGACTGTCATCCGAGTTGATGGACCCTGCAAATGCTTCACTGTCAAAGCCACCAAGCGCATTGATGTTAGCATAGTCGTAAGTAATGGCCTGGCCACCGCCAAAAGCTGTCGCACCTGCCGCTGCGCCGGGCGTGAAAGCCGGATTAAGCGCTCCACCGAGAACGGTCGCGTGCGTCCGAACACCATCTGGCGTTCGCACGCTCGTAAGACTTTTTGTCGGTCCACCGTTACCGCCAGCGAGGAACATATTGTTCCGTTCAGCAACCCGCATTGATATGCCTGCTGAGACAGTGGTGTCGAAAAATACCTGTACACCGCCGAAATTATATTCAAGCGCTGTTGCTGGCTGCACAGCCAGCGCCGCAGTCATAACCGCGGCACTTGCAGAGAACTTCGTTCTCCGTAGAGCTTTGCCCATTGGGTCCCCCCCTTTTTTGGCACTTTCTGCGTGTCACGAGCCAGCTCACCTCACATAAGCAACTCCGAAAGGCACACGCAGTCCTTCTGGTAACGCACAGATAACAAGAATGTCACTCTTACTGTCAATTAGTAAGTGTCATTTATTATGACATTTATAGAAACGTCTCTTTTTTGCAACGAGATTTCTAGATCCCGAGGTCTATCTAAAATACTTGTTTCCCTTTTTTTCATTCATTTTGCGTTTATCTTTTTGTCAGCTGCACGATTTTGAAATTCCATCCCATAGCAAGACCCGCCTCGTTATATTGTCAGTGTTGCTGACACTTCTCTTCACACGTCAATTTTGATCCGTCTGATCAATTTATTGATCGGCCTCTCGCAAACACTCGCCGTCAGTTCTTTCATTCGCTATCTTGTCCCTGGAGATTCTGGCCTGAGGGGGTCAGATGGGGAAAAGTTTGGAGGGGGAATGGCCGCGCACCATAGCGACGGGCGATCCGATAGAGGACTGCGCACGCACGAGAGAATCGTTCTCGCGCTGTTTGAGTTAATCCGAGAGGGCAATCTTCAGCCAAGAGGCGAAGAAATCGCTGAAAAGGCAGGCGTCGCAGTGCGGACGCTATTTCGGCACTTTGATGACATGGAAGGTCTGTTCGAGACAGCTCAGACATTCCTGTCAGCGCAATTTAACGTCGATCTCGTCGTGCCAAAAATCGACGGCACTCTAGAAGAGCGCGCACTTGCCTACTCACAAGCGCAGGGCACGATATATGAAGAGAACAGAAACTATCTGCTCTTCTACATCTCTCGGGCTAAGACAGAGGAAGAGGCCAACACCCTTCGCTCTGCTCATACACAAAGCCAGAGATTGCGCCTTTGGTCGGCACTGCCTGAAGTGGCCGCAGCGGATCCGGATGTCAGACATAGCGTCGAGGCGTTTTACTCTTTTCAGATGTGGGATCAGCTACGTTTCGAACAGGTATTGCAGGTGGATATGTGCCATCGCGTCATCGCCTCTTCGACTGTTACGCTGCTTTCTAGAGAGACAATCACAAGCGCTGATGCGGTTTAAGGCACAAAAGGTTTGCTGTCGTTTCAGGTGAGCGATCCGATGTCTGTGACGCCTTCAGCTTTGAGGTAAGACGCTAGATTCTTGTCGGGGTCTGACGGAACACGCTCGTTCAGAACTTCCAGGTCACGCATTCTGTCCGCCCGGAAGACACGGAAGTCTTTTCTGAGCTCACACCATCCCGGAACCGTCCAAACCGCTCCATAAAAGGAAAGCGTCAATGGCCAGATTGTGCGCATTGATGCCTTGCCTCCCTTGTCCGCATAGGCAAAGCGGATCTTCTTCTTATTGCGGACAGCCCGGCGGACGCGCGCCAGATCGATCACCACTTCTTCTTGATAATGTGCGGGCGGCGCCATCACGCCTAGCGCATCAAATTGCGCCTTTAGATCTCGTGGCAGTACGGCACGCAGCTTGGCAAGTACAGCCTTTGACGCCTCCGCCAATTCATCATCGCCCCAGGCGGCCACAATACGCGCACCAAGAGCCAGTGCTTCTGCCTCTTCCTCGTTAAACATGAGGGGCGGCAGGTCATACCCTTCTCGCAAGAGGTAACCGAGGCCCGCTTCGCCATCGATAGGAACCCGACTTGCCTGCAAATCAGCGATGTCGCGGTAAATGGTGCGGACGGAGACTTCCATTTTCTCCGCAAGCTCAGCTGCCGTCACCACTCTTCGGTGGCGACGCAGGTATTCGATAATGTCAAACAGTCGATCAGCACGTCTCATAATGTGCAGCCTCGCATATGGCTCCTGACAGCAGGGTGTCAGGAGCGTGTCAGTAATCTCTCCCGACATCAAGCAAGACTCGCCCAATTTCGCACCGAGGAGACCGAAAATGATCCGCCTTCACACGTTCAAAGACTGCCTGCCTGGAACACCTGACCCTTCCGGTTTTGTCGTCAAACTCATGACTGTTCTGCGATTGGCCGGTGTCGGCCATGAACGGGTTGAGGTCGACAATCCCGCAAAAGGACCCAAGGGCAAGCTACCCTTCATCGATGACAATGGACTGGTTCTTGGTGACACGGTCCTCATTCTGGACCATCTCAAGAGAACCCGCGCTATCGATCTCGACCGGCACCTGAGCCCGCTCCAGAAGGCTCAGTCTCATGCCCTGCAACGGATGCTCGAAGAACGGCTTTACTGGGCAACTGTCTATAGCCGCTGGATGGAACCAGCGAATGCGAAGGTTGAGGATGAGATCTTCTTTGCTGACATTCCCTGGCCCATTCGCGGTTTTATCACACGACAAGCACACAAAACAGTGGAGGCGGCCCTTCATCATCATGGCCTTGGCCGTCACAGCCGAGATGAAATCTATGCCTTTGGCATCTCTGACATTGAAGCACTTGCGCAAGTCCTCGGCGAACAGGAGTTCCTGTTTGGCACAAGCCCAAGCGTTGCCGATGCCACTGCATTTGGCATGTTGGTCAATGTTGTGGGGCCTGACATTCCAAGCCCGTTGAAGGATGCGGTCGCGGCCAAACCTATTCTAATGGCTTATGTGACCCGCATGCAGGCCCTGTTTGACGGGGCTGCGCCAGGCGAAACCCTAAAAGCTGCCTGAGGTTGAGGGACCCAGTCAGGTGGGGTACGGAAACGCTCTAGCGTTCCCGCCTGCCTGGGTGCACACTTCCAAAAAAGGGAGTGTGCCCATGACCGAGAATGAAAAAATCATACGAGATTTTGTTGCCGCCTGGTCACGGCTCGATGCCAAAGAGCTGGCCAGCTATTTCACGGAAGGCGGCATTTATCATAACATGCCAACCGACCCCGTTGTGGGACGTGACAATGTTCAGGCGTTCATCACAGGCTTTGCTAAAGACTGGACGGAGACCAATTGGGACATAATCAATCTCATCGCACAGAACGATATCGTGATGGTCGAGCGTTTGGACCGGACGAAACTTGGCGACAAGGCGGTCGACCTGCCCTGCTTCGGCATCTTTGAAATGGAGAATGGCAAGATCAAAGTCTGGCGCGACTATTTCGACATTGGCACCTACATGAATGCACTTGCCTGACCGGTTCAGGTCACAATGATTGCACCACGCTTGGTGACAACGAGTGTGTGCTCATACTGAGCCGCGAAAACACCAGGTGGTGTAGTGAGTGACCAGCCGTCATCAAGTTCAACCGCTTCGGTTGCGCCGGTCGACAAGAACGGCTCGATTGTGATGACGGCGCCATGCCAAAGCCGTCTTTTGTCAGACGGATCATAGTAGCCCGGGATCGTCCCCGGTTCTTCGTGAAGTGAGCGGCCTACACCGTGGCTTGCCAGGTTTTCGATGATTGTATAGCCACCCTTCCGAGCAACCTGCTCAACGGTCTTTCCAATTACGTTGAGTTTTGATCCGGCCTTCACCGATCGAATGGCTTTGTCACGGGCGATGCGCGTCGCCTTGCAGAGCGCTTCGTGGTCAGCGCGCACCGGCGGCACGACAAAGCTGCCCCCTGTATCAGTGACAAACCCATCTTGTTCAGCAGACACGTCAATGTTCACGAGATCACCAGCCTGGATGACCTGATCGCCTGGAATGCCATGCGCACAGACTTCATTGATGCTGATGCAGGTAGCACCCGGAAAATCATATGTGAGCTCCGGTGCAGAGCGGGCACCTTCACGCTCAAGCAACTCTCGGCCATAAGCATCAAGCTCGGCGGTTTTCATTCCAGGCTCCATATAGGCACCCATCGCCGCGAGTGTTTCAGAAACCACGCGCCCGCATTTCTTCAAACCCTCAAGATCTTCCTCAGATTCGACTGTCATCTGCTTCCTTTCAAAGGCTAGTGAGCCTCATCCCAATTGTCCGCTGCGCGCGCATCCACCTCAAGAGGCACTGAGATGTCGACAGCGGGCACGGCCGCGCCAATCATCACATTCGAAACGAGCTCACAGGTCTTCTCTGCCTTCTTCTCTGCAACTTCGAATATGAGTTCGTCATGCACCTGCAAAAGCATACGCGCGTCGAGCTTCGCTTCTTTCAGCGCGTCGGGCATGCGGATCATGGCGCGCCGGATCACGTCTGCTGCGGACCCTTGAATGGGCGCATTGATCGCGGCACGTTCCAGGAATGCCCGGTGTGCACCATTCTTGGAATTAATCTCCGGCAGGTGAATCCGGCGGCCGAAAATGGTTTCCACATAGCCCTGATCATGGGCCAACGCTTTCGTCTCATCCATGTATGTGCGAATGCCCGGGAAGCGTTCGAAATAGAGATCGATATATTCAGCTGCTTCACCCCGACCGATACCGAGCTGGTTTGCCAGACCAAAGGCAGAGATGCCGTAAATGATTCCGAAGTTAATCGCTTTCGCGCGCCTGCGAATGGACGGTTCCATGTCGGCTACGGGCACATTAAATATTTCGGATGCTGTCATCGTGTGAATGTCGATGCCGTCGGCGAACGCCTGCTTAAGCTGAGGTACATCTGCGATGTGAGCCACCAGACGAAGTTCAATCTGGCTGTAGTCAGCACTGATAAGCTTATTGCCTTTGTCGGCCACAAAAGCGGTCCGTATCCTTCGCCCGTCTTCGGTGCGCACCGGAATGTTCTGGAGATTAGGCTCGGTTGACGCCAGACGTCCGGTGCTGGTTGAGGCCATCGAATAAGACGTATGTACCCTACCCGTCTCTGGATGAATGAATTCCGGCAAGGCATCTGTATACGTGCTCTTGAGTTTCGCAAGTCCGCGCCACTCAAGGATCTTCACCGGCAGGTCATGTCCACTTGCAGCCAGATCATCCAGCGTACTTGCATCTGTTGACCAGGCACCGGTTTTTGTTTTCTTGCCGCCGGGCAATCCCATTTTGTCGAAAAGAATTTCACCAAGCTGTTTGGGTGAGGCAATATTGAATGTCTCGCCAGCGAGCTCATAGACTTCTGCTTCGATCGCCCCCATCTTTTGTGCGAACTCACCAGAAAGCCTGGAGAGGACCGCACGATCAACCTTGATGCCATGCGCTTCCATTTCTGTAAGCACTGGGACCAATGGCCGTTCAAGGGTTTCGTACAATGTGGTCTTCGCTTCGGGGACAAGGCGCGGTTTCAGAAGTTTGTAAAGACGCCAAGTGACATCAGCATCTTCCGCTGCGTAGGCGGTCGCCTTGTCGATGGGCACTTGATCGAACGTGATCTGCTTTTTGCCGGAGCCCGCGACTTCCTTAAACGGAATAGGCTTGTGGCTGAGATGAATTTCTGAGAGCTCATCCATGCCGTGGCCGTTACGCCCCGCGTCAAGCGCATAGGACAAAAGCATTGTGTCATCTATCGGAGCGAGATCGATGCCATGGTTCTTCAGGACCAAAAGATCATATTTGATGTTCTGTCCAATCTTGCGCACGGATGGTGCTTCGAGCATTGGCTTTAGTGCAACAAGCGCCTCTTTCAAAGGAATTTGATCTGGCGCACCGTCACCGAAGTCGAGGCCCTCGCCTGAGCCGTGTTGCAGAGGCACGTAACAGGCTTTGCCAGGCCCGGTCGCCAAGCACACCCCAACCAGCCGCGCCTGCATGGCGTCGAGCGAATCCGTCTCAGTGTCGACGGCGATCTCTCCCTGATCAAACGCCGCGTCGATCCATGGCTTGAGCGCGTCGAGCGTCGTGATTGTTTCATAGGAAAGATTGCCCAGATCCTTGTCGAGCCCCGTTTCAATAATGCCGGGTGTGCCACCCTTCTCCGTCGCTTTGGGCGCGCTGCCTTTCGACTTTTGAGGGACCGGTGCCTCCCCATTGTCATAGGCGCCCGTCGCGTCAATCGCGTCACCGTCCACATCAAATCGTTCAGCAACCCGGCGGGTGAGCGTATTGAATTCCATATCCTTGAAGAAACCGATCAAGGTCACAGGATCAGGGTCGCGCAAGCCAAATGTCTCCATGCCCTCTGTCACGGGCACGTCTTGGGCAAGGGTCACCAGTTGGCGCGAGATGCGCGCCTGATCTGCAAAATCAATCAGGTTCTGCCGACGCTTGGGCTGTTTGATTTCTTCAGCGCGACCCAGCAGTGTCTCCACATCGCCATATTCATTGATCAGCAATGCGGCGGTCTTCACACCAATACCAGGCACACCTGGAACATTGTCCGCGCTGTCGCCAGCAAGCGCCTGCACGTCGATGACTTTATCTGGCCCCACCCCGAACTTCTCTTCCACTTCTGCAGGACCAATGGTGCGGTACTTCATCGTATCGAGCATGTCGACATTGCCGCCAACCATTTGCATCAGGTCTTTGTCTGAGGACACGATGGTGACACGTGCGCCCGCATCACGGGCTTTAGCGGCATAGGTCGCAATCAGGTCATCGGCCTCATAGCCCATCATCTCAATGGAAGGCACAGAAAAGGCGCGGACCGCATCTCGGATCAGACTGAACTGAGGAACCAGGTCTTCAGGTGCTGGCGGACGATGGGCCTTGTACTCCCCATAGATTTCATTCCGGAATGTCTTTCCTGATGCATCAAAAATGACAGCAAGGTGGGTCGGCTCGAACTCGTCTTTTGTATCTTCGATGAGCTTATAGAGCATGTTGCAGAAGCCATGGACGGCGCCCACCGGCAACCCATCAGACTTACGTGTCAGCGGCGGTAATGCGTGATAGGCCCGGAAAATATAGCCCGATCCATCAACCAGAAAGAGGTGGTCCCCCTTGCCGAGTGGCTTTTCTGTCCCCATCTTTCCGGCTTCAGCCGGTGCTTCTTTTTGCTTCTTCTTAGCCGCCATACCACCCGCCTTGTTGCTCTTCACGGTTCTTCACCGCTAAGACCGGCAATATGACATTATGGCCGCCAACGCGGAAGGGTGTAGAACACCGAAGGCGACGATCAGCGGCCCATAGAATGGCCGAACCGGGGAGAAAAACGATGGCACAGGGAATTACAGATGATGCAGAGGTTGCCGAAGTGCCCGCTCCCCGTGAACCTGCACCCAACGGCAATCAGCCCGCTGCCATTGAGGCGACCAATCTGCGCAAAGTTTACAAGGCAGCCAATGGCCAACCGGCCAAAGAGGCGCTGAAAAGCCTCAATCTCTCCATCCCGCGCGGATCCTTTTTCGGTCTGCTTGGGCCCAATGGCGCTGGGAAATCAACCTTCATCAATATTCTAGCTGGCCTCGTCATGAAGACATCAGGTTCCGCGACCATTTGGGGCTTTGATACGGACGTCAATCCGCGCCAGGCACGCGCATCCATCGGCATCGTGCCACAGGAGCTCAATATCGACCCGTTCTTCACGCCTTATGAGGCGATGGAGCTACAGGCCGGTCTCTATGGTGTGCCAAAGTCCGAACGCCGCACGATGGAAATTTTGCAGGCTATGGGATTGGACGACAAAGCTGATGCCTATGCGCGCACACTCTCTGGCGGCATGCGCCGGCGCCTGTTGGTCGCCAAAGCCATGGTCCACAACCCGCCCATTCTGGTGCTTGATGAACCAACCGCCGGCGTCGACATCGAGCTTCGTCGGCAGCTATGGGAGCATATTGAAGAGCTGCATTCCCGTGGCACAACAGTGGTTTTGACCACTCACTATCTGGAAGAAGCTCAGGCGCTGTGCGACCAGATCGCTATCATCAATCACGGGGAAGTGGTTGCGTGCGAATCGACGCCGGATCTGCTTGCGCGCATTGATGAAAAGCGTGTCGTTATTCGCCCGACAAGCCCTCTCTCAGCTGTGCCCGCCTCGCTTTCCAGCCGGGGCGCTGTGCTTCGCGATGATGGGCAGCTCGCCCTCGTTTACAATCCTGATGTAGATTCCATGTCTGCGCTGCTTGCTGACATTACCGCAGCTGGCATTGAGATCGCTGACCTGACGACAGAGGAAGCCGCACTTGAAGACGTCTTCTTGCAGCTCACGTCAGGCAAATAGCGCCGCAAGCTGTTTCAGGAAGCAACCTCAGCAAACGCTTGATATTCCAGATCGGGAAACTGAGGCATATCTGATTGTCGGATTGATACGGTCTCAATGAGCACCATGTTGACTGGCCCACCCTCAAGTCCCAAAGGCAGCGCCAGCCCTTCAACGCTGGCTGCCGGATTTCCAGGTAATCGCGCCTGAGCGAAAAAGCGCATGGGCCGCTTGTGTTCGACCAGGGCCCCCAAAGCGGCCGATACGAGTTTCGCAGAGCCCGTGGGCAGCACATCATCCAGCGTAGAGCCGCGGTGATCAGACCCTAGAAGATCATCAATCCCGGTACCGGAGAGGCGCACACTGAATTGCGGGCCGTCCCCATCCTCGAGGGTCACATTCAGGAGAGCCAGCCGTGGCAAATGTGTCACCAGGTCGCCCGGAGAGATGTCTATGCGGGCCGGCATGTCTCGCTCTGCGCACTTGTCTTGCCAATATGCCAGGAGGTCCTTCAAACGCCGGTCAACCAGGTCGATCGCTGGATCAACGAACAGGTTTAGTGGTTTTAACTGCAATGCCTTCGCCAAAACCGATCACCCTTCCTAACACCCACTGCTCTCCCTGTGTCGTTACAGAGAAACGTACAAGCTGTGAATTTAGGCAATATCGGTCTGACTGTCATTAAGCGGGGCGTCGTTTCTCCAGCAAAATCGCAATGATCAGACAGCCGGCAACAATGGAGAAACCCAAGACGCCAATATTGAGGCCGACGACAGTCTTTTCCGACCCGTCCAAGTATTTCATGGAGCCGCCATAAGTATTTCGGATCATAAAGGCTGCTAGAAACCCGCCTGTGATGAACAAACCCACGATGGCGCCCTGGATTACTTCGTCCTTCGCCCAGGTCAGCCAAATAGCAAAACCCGCCAGACCCGTATTGGTGAAAAGCTGCCATACCTCGTGAATGAGCGCATGAGGTGTCCAATCCGGATTGAACACATGAGTGTCGTTTATCTCGAGATAGGGAACACCGAGGCCCCAAACCAGCGCACCAAAGGTCACAAGCAGACGACTAACCATCAGACTATCCTTTCCAGCAACATCAATATGGACAGCGTCAATTTAAGCACAATATGGACAATGTCAATATTGAATCCTAAACTTCCCCAATGACGGAAAAACCCACCTACCACCACGGCCACCTCAGAGACGCCTTGCTAGATGCCGCGTTCAAGTTGCTGGACCAAGAAGGCGTCGACGGGGTCACCATCCGCGCCGTGGCCCGCGCGATTGGCGTTGCCCATTCTGCGCCCGCCAATCACTTCAAAACCCGCAAAGACCTGCTGACTGTGCTCGCAGCTCGAACATTCGGACAGCTCTCGACCGCCATTCAAAAGGGGCTTCAGCATGGGCCTGGGGATCGTCGGGAGAGGCTAAAAGTCTTTGCTGACACAGTCATCGCATACGGGCTCGCCCATCCCAACCGCTATCGCCTGCTCTGGCGGCGAGATTGCCTTGCTGTCGATGATCCACGTCTATTGGCCCAGATGGATGCACTCTATGAACCGCTGATCGATCTGTTTGAACAGGGCAATCAGAAGGAACATAGGAGCGCAGAGACGTCCGGGATTGCCCTTTGGTCAATGGTGCACGGCTATGTTTCGCTCCGCCTTGACGGCAATCTCGTCCCGCTCAACGATGAGGTGTCAGGGGAACCGCGGGAGCGCGCCATCGTGGACGCCCTATTTGACGGAATTGCATCGAAGTAGCCCGATCCTGAGCCTCTCAGAGACCCGCATGGGTGTGTGAAACTGGTCCATTGATATGTCATTGCGAACGAGGTACGTTCCGCCGCGTGAACTGGTGCTGAAAAGCGCTTTGCACCGGAGCACCCGTAGCTCAGCTGGATAGAGCGCTGCCCTCCGAAGGCAGAGGTCACACGTTCGAATCGTGTCGGGTGCACCAATTTCCCTAAACAATTCCAGGTTCTATATAGAAATTCAAAATTCTTCATTTGCATAATTTGGAAAAAGGTACCAAGCGGGTACCAAAGGAAATCGCACAGCGGGTCATGCAGGGCAACACCATCAAACGCGGCAGCGGCAAAGACTTAGAAGTTTCCCTTGGACAACTCGGTCAAGATCAGCTTGCTCCACGTGAGGTCTGTCACAGTCCTACGCAGTCGCTCATTCCCCTTCCCAAGCTCTTCGAGACGACGGGCCTGGTCGACATCCATTCCGGCAAACTCACGTCGCCAGCGATAGTAGGTCCGTTCCATCTCTGACTAATCGCTCGAACTGGCTGGCCTGTGGTCACACCTTGACCAAACTAGAGCTCAACCTCTCTCAACTTCGTAATGATCTCGGCAGGCTTTGCTTTCTTCGCCATACCTCAGCTCCTTTTCCAAGGCAGAGACCAACCAGCCACATGGACGACTTTCAGGGGACCACGCCAAGGCCTCGAAGCATTTGCGATCTTAGCTGCTGCCTCGTAGACGGAAGCGACCCATATTTGAGGTCTCTCACAGATCCAGGAAGTGCTGTTAGCTTTATCTTTGCGGCAAAAAAAGTGGCGGTTCCGGATGAGGCCGGAACCGCCAATCACTTTGATCATTTCACAGGCAGAGCCAAACAATTTTGAGGAATGCTGACGAGCGCGAGGAAGATCAACAGTGATAACTATAGCTTTGGTAAAATTATAAACCTCAATCTTGCTTCCCCTTTGATCTCGTACGCAACCCGATCAAAGGGGAAATATTTTCTTAAAACGAGTAGCTCACATTGATGGACACGAAGTCCTTGTCACCATTCTTGGTGTACTTCTCGTTGCCAAAAATGTTGGTGTAAGAGATGCCACCACGCCACGTGTTCTGGTAAGAGGCATCAACAGCCAAGCTAAGAGACTTCGTACCTTCTCTGTAGTTTGACAGCGGGGCTGGCGAATTCCCTTTAACGTCATGCTGCCAGGCAACACGCGGGCTCACTGTGATCGGCGTACCGAACGCGTTGTTGTACTGGAGGACACCCACCAGAACGTACCCGTAAGAGAACTGGGTTGGACGACACCCAGCACGTGGGCTCAGCCCAAGGAAGGAGCCCAGCGGCAGGTCTGTGCCAGAAGTACAGACGTTTTCCAAACGCTCGAAGCCAGGCACGGCCGTACCTGTTTCGTCCGGTGCATCCGGCACATACATGGCCCCCAGTTCGGTCAACAATATACCGATATCAGCACCAAGCGCCCCAACGAGAGCATTTGAGTTCGTATAGGTAGCTGTCGTACCGATGTCGAATGTCACCACTTCTTCCCGAACAAACCCTGGGAATTCAGTAACAGAGTCAGCTCCCGCCACAGCACAAACCGGTGACGCCTGCTGAATGGTCTGCCGACCCTCAAGAGCCGTCATAGCGTCTGGTCCCAACAGAAAGTCCAGCGTACACGACGCACCAAGTGTGGCGATCGTGATCTGGTCCGTGTCGATTTGCAGCGGCTGGTCGTGCCGGAAGGCCACCTCACCCTGAACACCCCAGTCACCTACCGTGGTGTTGAAGGACATGCCGAAAAGCTTGATGTCTTCAGGATAATCAAAGAAAAGATTGAGAGCTTCCGGCGCGCCGTTTGGGACCGTCGGGATCAGGATTTCCGCTCCATCAACCAGCAAACCTGTCGCAGCGTTGGTTTGTGCCCCAACCAAAAGACAGTTGGTGATCGCAAGTTCCAGCAGACTACCATCATTCACCGCAAAACCACCGCCAACAAGAGCATTAAGCCCCAAAGCAGCAGCAGACGTGTGTGTACTACCAGGGCCCGCATTTGCAACGAATTCCCCAGTCGCATTCAGACCAAGCGTATCATTGTAGGTCCGGGTATTAAGGGTCACTAGCTTTGCCGGATTAAGGGCTGCCAAGATAGCACCTGGTTGACCGGCAGGAATGCCTGCAAGAGCTGGACTTAATGCGCCCGGTGCAAAACACCCGGCCGCGTTCGTGCCCCTGCCTGTTCCGCCGTTATTATCTTCAGATGCTACATAAGAGCGAACCTCGGAATTGGCTGCGCCAGACCCAAGGATGAGACGCTGGCTCGCGAAGGGAAGACGTGAATGGTAGTTCATGAAATAGAAGCCAAACTCGGTAGAGTTCAGATCTTCCGCATACCACCGAAGGGCTGCACCATACTGGCCGCTGTCTTTTGCGTCCCGGTCCTCTAGACGACCAACATCTGCGGTGCCGCCACGAAGAAGCAGACGGTTAAACTCAGACTGACCAACTGGCAAATCCGTTGCGTAGTCGATCTGCGCATATGTTCCACCTGCACCACAAACATAGTTTGTTTGCCCCGCAGCCAGATAGTTTGCATCAAATCCCGTTGACAATGCGTTTGGTGTTGAACAGTTCCGGTTCAGGAACCCACCACCAGAGCGACCACCCGTCACCCAGGCACGCCCGCCTAAGTTACCATGGCCGTCCGATCCGGTCGGAATGGTATCAGATCCTGAGAACGGAGTTCCAGGCCGATCAAGCTGCACGTGGTCCCACTCCAGCTGATAGAAAACTTCCAGTGACAGGTCATACGGCAGCCCAAGAGACGCATACGCCCCCCAGATTGGCAACAGACCTTCTTTGACTTCCGAACCAGGACGACGGAATGCACTCACATCGAATGGATTCCAGGAACTGATGCCATTGAGGATGAAGGTTGCTTCCCCCCAGTTCACCACCTGCTTACCCAAACGAATGTTCAAAGGCAGATCGCCCACATTGAAGTCACCCGACACATAGAAGTCGAGCAGATCAATATCGCGCGCAGCATCTACTTTGCCGCCGTCAATAAGGTTAGACCGCTCATAGGAACTATCATTGTCCAGAACAGCGTCGTAGAACGAGCTGACGCGGGCAAAGAACTTGTAGTTCTCATAATTCGCCTGAATGTCGTTGGTCATCTTCACGACACCCGAGGTCAGATCCCCTTTGTCGAAGTTCAGACGACTGTCATCTGAGTTAATCGAACCAGCGTAAGAATCAGTGGTACCAGGCAGGCCAAGCGTGAGATTATTGGTCGCACTCAACGGCGTTACGACGGTGCCATCGGGGCCTGCGATCCGTGCGATAGTCGGGTTAGCTGTCGGACCCCCGTTACCGCTAGAGACAAAATTCATGTTGCGATCCGCAACACGCATGGACACACCAGCCGAAACTGTTGTGTCCAAAAAGACTTGAACGCCGCCGAAATTATATTCCAGCGCGTTTGCCGCTCCCCCCCACATTGACAAAGCAGTCACCGTTGCAATTACGGACAGACTAGCTTTCCTTGGTATTTCCCTCATTTCTCACAACCCCCTCTAAAATCAGCAACGCTGCGTATCCAACGGAAGCCGGCCCCCCTGGGCGCGCCTGCAGAATGTCGGAAGCAGATTTTCAACTCACTATCATCAGACTCAATGCCTTATATTATGTCAATAGATTACGACATCATTTTGCGCTTAACAAAAACCTTGTGGCAAACGGAACACAAGAACACGAGCCATATTTCCCTATTTTATGCCATTTTCATAGAATATTGGCCGAGCGGGACTTTTGTTCTCCACATTTTTTATGTCACTATTTTTGACATCTGACATGCATAAATATTTGATACTGCCAATTGTTTTCTAAAAAACGGAAATTTTTCAATGACTTAGCCGCCATTGATCTCGCCAAACTCCCCAAATCGCTGGTAGTCTTCATGCTTAAGCTGCTAGAGCATGATTAGCGGCGTCTAGGGGATGGTCTGATCAATATGAGTTCGCCGATTTTGGATGGTCGTATGCGGCGCAGTTCGCAGACGCGACAAAAAGTGGTGGATGCCACACTCGCTCTAATACGCCAAGGGAACATCAAACCCACCGGTAATGAAATTGCGGTCGTGTCAGGCGTCGCCCCCAGAACTGTTTTCCGGCTCTTTGACGACCTTGATGGTCTTTTCAATGCGTGTGAGCGCCATATCATTGAACTCATTGCACAGAGCTCGATTGACATAAACCGCTCTGGATCACTTCAAGAGCGCATTTGGCAATTTGTAGAAAAAAAATGCGAATTGCTGGATGCCCGACGAAATTATACTCTCTTCTTCCTCTCTCGCGCTCATACCGATCTTGATACTGACCAAGTCAGCACCTCACAAGCGGAAATGGAACGTCTGGAACTTTGGGCGGCACTACCCGAGATTGCGTCACTTGAAACTGATGCTCGGCATTTAGCGGAGTTGATGTTGTCTTCGCGGTGTTGGGACCAGCTACGACATGCTCAAGATCTTCCGAGCGACAAAGCCCGAGAGCTTATTGCAAGAACCATGATTTCGCTGATTGAATGAAGGCCGGTGCGCCGTTGACTGCGGTCCAGGACAAAGGGACTGGAGAAAAACCTGCTGCAAATTGGGCGGGGCAATCGCAAAACTACCCTAAACAACGATGGTATGATTGGCATAACACCAAATCCAAATTTGTTGCCGGCGGCGATAACGTACAATGTCTATCGTCAGGTCAATGCAAAACCAGAATAGCCGTCATCAGCTGCCGCTTGGCAAAACTCCATGTACATTGGCACACTCGGATAATTCAGTAACTGTCGTGGCTTCCCTGGAACATTGGCGCCCATATACCAAGATTCTGCTTTTGGGAAGAGTGTCATATCAGCTATTTCGCTGATGTGAGCTGTCCAAGCATTCTCCGCTTCGACCGTTGCCTCCATCCGCTTAACGCCCTTGTTGCGCAAGTATTTCAAGCATGACACAACCCACTCGCCCTGCAACTCAGCGCAGGTCGGTCCGTTACAAAACCCAGCTGGGCTTTGGGGACCATATAACATCAGCATGTTGGGGAAGCCGGAAGTCGCTACTCCCAACTGAGTCTTAGCACCTTGCGCCCACTTCTCCTTTAGAGACTTGCCGCCAGTTCCCCTTATATCGATCTGGGTAAGACCACCGGTCGCAGCGTCAAACCCTGTCGCCAGCACCAGAATATCAAGCTCACAGACTCCTTGTGCTGTTCTAACCCCCTCGGGCACCACCTCCTCAATTGGTGTCTCACGCACATCAACGAGGCTCACATTTTTTTGGTTGAAGATTTCATAATACCATTGTTCGAGCGATGGCCGTTTTACGCCAAACGGATGCGGCGGCTCCATAGGTGCCAATTTCTCCGCAGTCACTGGGTCTTGAATACGCGCACGGGTTTTGTCCCGCCAGAAATTGTACGCTGTCCGATTTGCATCTTCATCAAGAAGAACGTCCTCAAATGTTCCTGCCCAGAAGTGAAAGCCCCCGAGCTGCCAAAGCTTCTCGTAGGCCGCCTGACGATCCTCGTCGCTATAACTGAGAGCCGGTGCATCTATTCTGCTGATATCGAACCCCCCTGAGGTCTCACGACGCTTTTGAAATATCTCGGGATAATTTTTCTTCATCTCCGATTGTATTTCATTGTCCAACTTTTCCTGCTGCATTGGAATCGCGAGGATAGGCGTGCGCTGAAATACCGTCAGGTGTGCAGCCTCCCGGCCTGCTTCCTGGGCGACTTGAACGCCGCTCGCGCCAGTTCCAACAATACCGACACGTTTTCCTTTAAGAGAAAGACCCTTTTGCGGCCAATGGCCGGTGTGATGGCATTCACCTTTGAAATTATCCAGGCCTTTGAGATCGGGAATAAACGCTTTCGACGCAAAACCTGTACATGGCACAAGAAAACGCGCCCTCATCGCCTCCCCTCTGGCCGTCTGTATCTCCCAAAGATGATCCTCTTCATCAAACACCGCAGCAGTCATGCGTGTATTGAATTTGATGTCTTTACTAAGCTGCAGCTTTTCATCCGCATATCGAAAATATCGGCACAACTCATCCCAGGCCGGAAATTTTTCTGTCCAGTTCCAATCGCGCCACAATTCTTCAATTGAATACTCGTAAATGGGCACATGGGAATCGACACGCGCACCCGGATAGCAGTTCCAATGCCAAACACCTCCAAAATCCGAGGCTGCCTCAAGAAGACAGACCGAAAACCCTTCTTGCCGCAGTCGATGAAGCTGATAGATCCCATTGAACCCAGCTCCAACTATAACAACATCGAATTCATCCATAATCACACGCCTCCCTGGGGGGCTTTGGCTTAGAAGGAGCGAAAGCCTTATCGTCATCACTGCTTCTGCGTTTGTCTACGTCATTCGCAAAACCGGAATAGGTCTGACGGTAAGCGGTGAAAAGAGTCTCTATCGGTACATCTGAAAAGATTCCATGATCCAGCACATATTCCATATGGCGCTGCCCCTTTGCATCAAACTCATGGAACAGCGCATCTGAGTGTCCATCAAAGTTTAATGGCTTGACACCAAACCGCTCGCACAATTCAGTATTGAAAGCGGGTGTCACTTTGTAGGGTTTTTCGCCAAGCCAAAGCTGTACGTAACCATGATAGACAAACATGTCTGTCTTCATCGCAGCTTTAAGCTTTTCAGAGTTTAAGTGGTTGCGAACGTCGGCAAAACCAATTGCCGCTGGTATGCCAGCCGCCCGAAGACAGGCTGTCAATAATATTGCTTTGGGTACGCAAAACGCAGCGTCCGCATCAGCCACGATGCTTGCACGATACTGTTCGGGTTCTACGGAAAAGCTGTACGGATCATATCGGATTTTGTCACGGACAACCTCAAAGATACGTATGGCTTTTTCTTCATCAGAGGATTTTTCCGACCCCTCAAGCGCTTCACGAGTAAACCGCTGAATAGCCCGAGACCCGCTGTCTATAAAAATGCCGGGCTTTAGAAGGTCTTCAATATTCAGACGGTCACAATCCAGAGGATTTTCCACAATCAATGTCATGCCTACTCCGTTTCAAGTAATACGCTATATGAACGCCCTATTGTTTGGCCTCAATCACGGGCTGAAAGCAGGGCAATATGAAATCCTCTGCAATACGTTCGAAACAAACTTCTACCGGCATATCGAGCGCCACCTTGTCCGACGCGCAGTCGACGAGCCGGGTTGCCATGCGCACTCCCTCTTCCAGCTCAACCACTGCCGCGATATAGGGAATGTCGGCTGCGAACGCGGGATGGAACGCCTGGTGCGTCACGGTCCAGGAAAAAATATGTCCCTTGCCGCTTGATGGCGTCCATTCAAATTCAAATGAACCACATTTCGCGCATATGTATCGTGGCAGGAATCGCCAGACGCCACAGGACGTGCATTTCTGGAAATAGAGAGTCCCATCCTGGCACTTATCCCAAAACTCCTGTTCAATCGCGTCGAGTACTTTTGGTATAGGCTTCGGCATCACATGTTGTTCCATCACGAACCCTTCCTCAATATTGCAACGCTGCCATCGCCGAGATCGCCCCAACCGCTCACTAGCCCGACTTGCGCACCCTTAACCTGACGTTCGCCAGCATCACCTCTGAGTTGGCGCACGGCCTCCAAGGTGTGATTCAATCCCCAGACATGCGCCTCACTCAAAAGGCCCCCATGGGTGTTGAGCGGAAATTTACCGCCCAACTCAATTTGTCCGTCTTTGACGAAATCCCACGCGCCGCCTGGCTCGAAATAGCCAAGCGCCTCTAGCTGCAACAACACGACATAGCTGAAGCAATCATAGATTTGCAGAAAATCCATATCCTGTGGCTTAACGCCCGCCATCTCAAATGCCCGCGGAGCAGCGTAACTCAATCCAATTTTGAACGGGTCAGGCCTTGAAGGAATGTCGTCTGCTGGATAGGGGTGGCCTTCGGCGGCCCCTGCAATCAATACCGGTGTGTGCGGCATATCTTTCGCACGCTTGGCACTTGAGACGATCACCGCACATGCGCCATCTGTCTCCAGACAGCAGTCATAAAGACGGAACGGCTCGGATATCATTCGGGCATTGAAATACTGCTCTTCGTCGAGCGGTTTGCCATATGTAAAAGCATTTGGATTTAGCTGTGCATGGCGACGGCAGGCCAGCGCCACCGCGCCCATCGGCTCCGGGCCGACGCCATAGAGTTTGGAGTGGCGCATCGCCAGCCATGCGTACATTTGCACCGGCAACATTACGCCGTATGGCAGATAATAACCGCGGATGGTGTTTCCCAATGTATTCATATTCATTGGTCGGCTGGCCGGGCGGCCAGGTTTTGGCCGAAGCGCCGAGTAGCCGTTCCAACCAAGGACCACCAGAACATGGTCAGCTACGCCTGCAGCCACAACCATCGCGGCAGATTGCAAGGCAGCCGTTGGGCTCGCACCTCCCATATGTACGGTTGATGCGTACCTTAGAACATCAATACCAAGATTTGCCGCCAGCTCCTCAGACGTGGTGTATATGGGCGGCGTCACCATTCCATCGATATCTGAGGCTTTTAGTCCGGCATCGGCAATCGCTGAAAGACTGGCCTCCAGCATCATGGCGACCGCCGTCTTTTCCGTGCCCTTGACATACTCTGTTTGACCAATTCCGACGATCGCCGATTTGTCGCTAAAACTCATATTGTCGCCTAGTCCTGTCTATCCATGCGCTCGGGTCGTCCACGCGGCAAAAACTCAAACCTCGGGGATCAGGCAAGAATGAATTGATTCATCACCAGGCACCTGACGCGCGAGCGTTTTTATCGCAAGCTCTGCCTCTTCCAGGGAGAAGTTGTGCGTATGCATCTTCTCCAACTGCACCGTGTTGCTCTCAATAAGGTCAATCGCCTTGCCGTAGCCACTGGCGGTCACGCCAATCGCGCCCTTGATTGTTATCTCCTTCATAACAATCATATCGGTGACGAAATCAGGAATGGGTTTAAAGCCCTTCACCCCAGCAAGTACAATCGTGCCGCCGGCACGGACGTAGCTGAGCGCCTCTCGAACCGGGTCAGTCGCGTAGGATGTCACATCGATCACAACATCGGCGCCTTGTCCCTTTGTAATCTGGCGAATGCGCTCGACCGCGTTTTCATTGTCAACATCAATGGTGTGATCGGCGCCGTAGAATTTTGCTAGTTTAAGCTTCTCCGCATCCGCAGCGAGCCCTGTCACGATGATGGTCCCGGCACCGGCATGACGAGCAGCGATAACGCTTGCCAATCCGCGTTGCCCTGGCCCGAGGACGACAATCGTATCGCCTACCTGGGTCTGAGGAATTTCAACCGCCCACCGAAAGCCTGCGCCCAGCGGATTGAACATAACCGCAATCTCTGCCGGCAACGATTTATCCATCTTGTGCACAACAGCATTGGGAGCGACATACATATATTGTGAATAGGCCCCCCAAAGGGCCGGTTCCGTGGTCAGCGGGATATAGGAGTAAATCTCGCGCCGGTCGCAAAGATGATAGCTACCCGAGAGGCAAGTATCGCAGCCATGGCATGACAACATGGTTTCTACCGCGATGCGATCACCGACATCGACCCGCCATTTCTTCGCCGCCTTATCGCCGATCGCTTCAATGATGCCGAGCGGTTCGTGACCGGGGATCACGGGCATCGGCGTATTGAGAACACCTTCATATTGTTCATAGTCGCTGCCGCAGATACCACAAGCTTCGATCCGAATGATCGCGCTATCATCCGCTATATCGGGCAATGGCAGATCGCGCCGCTCCAGTTTGCGTGGACCTGTTTGGACCATGGCCATGGTCTTTTTCGGTAACATTCGCCATCTCCCTGTTTGTTTGACGCGCACCGCCCATTAAACATATATGTGTTTTTATCGCGCTTATATGTTATACAAGTAACCGTACAAAGACGGGAAGAAAAAATCAACGAAACGCGTCGGCCCGCCGTGAAAGCTTCGACGTGCCATTGAGGGAGAATGTCATGACGGATCAAGCTGAGGCACGGGTTCCATTGCTTACAATCGCAGAGGCCGAAAAAGCCGCCGCGGCGAACGGGATTTCCGAGCAGATGGCGCCGCTGAGCGTTTTCCGCGTGCTGCTCAGGCATCCTGGGCTTGCCAAGGAGCTTGCCTCTACGCTTAACACATTGTTATTCGACGGCAACAAGCTGGATGCGCGCTTGCGCGAACTCATCATTATGCGTATCGGCTGGAAAACCGCCTCGCTCTATGAATGGACACAGCATTGGCGGGTCGCGCGCATGCTCGATATTTCCGAAGAGGATATTCTGGCGGTCCGCGATTGGCAGGCCTCCTCCATCCTGTCTGATCTGGACAAGGCGGCGATGAAGGCGACGGATGAGACTCTGGATCAAGGCATGATCTCGGACGCCACCTGGGCCGAGCTCGCGAAGGGCATTAAGGCACCCGAAGAATTGATTGAATTGGTCGTTGCCATCGGCAACTGGTCGCTGTTCTCCCAACTGTTGAAAAGTTTGAAAATTCCGCTTGAAGACGGCGTCGATGACTGGCCACCTGACGGCAAAAAACCGTAACGCCGCGAACCACGATCAACGAAAAATGAGCCAAATACGATGACAAAAAAACCGATCTCAAACGACCTGGTCGGACTGACGTTCGAGCCCAGAGACGTCTCCTGGACCGCAAAAGATACCATGCTGTATGCCCTGGGCGCCGGCGCACGGCCCGACAACGACCTGAACTTCATCTATGAAGGCAAGGGACCGAAAGTGTTGCCGACCTATGCGGTAATCCCCGGCGGTATCGGGCTCGGCGGCATGATGGGTCAAGTCGAAATGAAGCTCGAAATGCTGTTGCACGGCGAACAATCGATCGAACTCTATCGCCCTCTGCCGCCGGAAGCGACCGTGTCGGTGGTCGGCCGCATCTCGGAAGTTTGGGATAAGGGCAAAGCAGCCGTACTGGGCGTCGAGAGCGTTGCAAGCGACGCCGATGGCGAGTTATTCAAGACCCATGCGACGCTGTTCGTACGCGGCGCGGGAGGTTTCGGCGGCGAGCGCGGGCCGTCATCGGCTGGGATCAATGTGCCACCCGACCGCGATCCCGACATTGTCGTTGAAGATGTAACCCGGCCCGAACAAGGGGCGATCTACCGCCTGTCGGGCGACCGCAATCCGATCCATATTGATCCCGATTTCGCCAAGCTGGGCGGCTTCGAAAAACCCTTTGTGCATGGGCTTTGCACCTATGGCTTTATCGGCCGCGCGGCCCTCATGGCTCTGTGCGACAATGATCCGGCGAAGTTCAAATCGTTCACCGGCCGGTTTGCAGACCAGGTCTATTTCGGCGACACCATAGTCACTAAAATCTGGAAAACCGGCGCGGGTGAAACCATCGTTCAAGGCGAAACACAGAAGGGAAATGTTGTGTTATCCCAAGCCAAAGTCACCTATAGCGCATGAGATAGACCGGACGAATGACCGCCGCTTATCCTCACCTTCTGGCGCCGCTTGATCTGGGCCACACCCAGCTCCGCAACCGCGTGCTGATGGGCTCCATGCATACGGGACTGGAGGAAATGGCGGACGGTTATGACCGGCAGGCGGCCTTTTTTGGCGCACGCGCCAGGGGTGGTGTCGGACTGATCGTCACCGGCGGCATCTCCCCCAACGCTGCCGGTCGGCTGGCACCACACGCCTCTGTGATGACCCCGGATGCGGTCGCTGGCCACCAGCGCATCACCAATGCCGTCCACGCGCAGGGTGGCAAGATCGTTCTCCAATTGCTCCATGCAGGGCGTTATGCGCGGCACGAAGATTTGGTTGCGCCTTCGGCAATTGCTGCAGCCATCAACCCTCTTACACCGCGCGCCCTTGAGGCAGGTGAGATCGAACAAACGATCGAAGATTTCGCAGATGCGGCCCTGCTTGCCCGTGAAGCGGGATATGACGGTGTCGAAATAATGGGGTCAGAGGGTTACCTCCTCAACCAGTTCACCGCGCCCCGCACCAATCAGCGCGACGACGATTGGGGCGGGTCGGCGGAGAACAGGCGTCGGCTCCCGCTGGCAATCGTCAAGCAGGTCCGTAAAACAGTGGGGCCGGACTTCATCATCGTCTACCGCCAGTCGGTGCTGGATCTGGTCGATGGCGGCAACACATGGGAAGAAATCGCCGCCCAGGCGAAAGGTATTGAGGCAGCGGGCGCCAGCCTCCTCAACACAGGCATCGGCTGGCATGAAGCGCGGGTGCCGACCATCGCTCATATGGTTCCGCGCGGCGCCTTTGTGTGGGCGGTCGAGAAACTCAAGGACGAGATCACAATTCCTGTCGTCGCCTCAAACCGCATTAACACGCCGGAACATGCCGAAGAAATTCTGGCGGCTGAAAAAGCTGATATGGTGTCCATGGCCCGCCCGCTCCTGTCCGATCCGGACTTTGTCGCGAACGCGGCGGCAGGCAAGCCGGTTAATGTTTGCATCGGCTGCAACCAGGCCTGTCTTGACAACGCCTTCACTGGCAAACTCACAACATGCATGGTCAACCCCTTTGCGTGCCGGGAAACGGAGTTGCAACTCAAACCGGCGACGGCCCCTAGGAAGATCGCGATTGTCGGGGCGGGCCCTGCGGGGCTGGCCGCCGCTTCTATTGCTGCCCAGCGTGGCCACCACGTCACGCTTCTGGAAGCGAGCAAGGCGATTGGCGGCCAGTTCAACCTGGCCCGCCGCATCCCCGGCAAAGAGGACTATGCTGAGACCATTAGCTACTACGAAGACCGCCTCGCGGGTCTGGGCGTGACGGTTCGTCTGAAAACGACAGCAGACATCCCATTGCTCTCACGCATCGGCGCTGACGAAATCATCCTGGCAACCGGTGTGCACCCCCGCTTGCCGGACATTGAGGGCGTGGATCATCCCTCGGTGATGACTTACGATCAGGCCATTCTTAATCCGGAAGCCGTCGGCGAACGGGTAGCTCTTATCGGCGCAGGCGGGATCGGCTTCGATGCCGCCGCGCTCCTTCTACATCCCCAAGGGACCCGTGATCCAAATATGCCCGACATTGAGAGTTTCGCACGAGAATGGGGAATAGACCTTACTTACGAAGCCCGCGGCGCACTTTTGCCCGCCAATCACAAATGGCCGTCGCGCCGAAAAGTCTATCTGATGCAACGGCGCAACCGGTCAACTTTCGGCGCAGGTCTCTCCAAAACACGTGGTTGGGCAAACTTCCTGGAGGTGATGTTTCGCGGTGTCGAGATGGTTGCCGATGTGACCTACCGCAGAATTGACGATAAAGGTCTGCACGCAGAAATTGCCGGAGAGCCACGGACTTTCAAGGTAGATACAATTGTTTTATGTTCCGGTCAGGAACGCGCCGACGAGTTACTCTCCGGCTTGCGATCTTTAGACATTCCCGTTCACTGCATCGGTGGCGTGAAGGATCCCGATGAGCTTGATGCCGTGAGGGCCTTCGAAGACGGCACACGGCTGGCTCTGACATTGTAGAAGAACGGATATCGATCTGAACCATGCCAAAAACAAAAGCTCCAGATATTACCAACTCTCATGGCGCGACAGTCAAGTCAGCCGCGCGTGTCTTGGAGATATTTGAATATTTCGACGAAACACGGCGACCGGTCACGATCCACGAGGTGGCCGAAGGGCTTGGTTATCCTCACTCCAGCACCGCAGCGCTACTCAAGAGCCTGGTGGCACTCGGGTATCTCGATCACGATGAACAGGCAAAAACGTTCTTTCCCAGCATCCGCATTTCGCTTCTGGGCAATTGGATTGAAGCCGAGACGCTGCCGGTACGTAACATCCATCGCTTGATGCAGCACCTTTCCGATGAAACCGGTTGCACGGTGATCCTGGCAATGCGGTCGGGCGTTCATGTGCAGTACATCAAAGTGCTGCAAGGAACAACTCCTATTCGCTTTTACGTCAAGCCGGGCACCCAGCGTCTCCTGCCTTTTTCCACGATCGGACGCGTGCTGCTTGCCGCATTGCCGCCAGCAAAAGCCCATGAGCTTATCGAAGAAGCCCTTTCACGCGACACCGACGCGGCAACACCATCGTTAGAGAAAATTGTGGCCGATCTCGCCAGAATTAGACGACGCGGATATGCATTCTATACCGGTCTGGTGACGCCCAATGCAACCATGCTGGCCCTTCAGGTCGCCGAGACACGCGCCGGCGAGCCCGTCGCTATCGGCATAGCCGCGCCCAAAGACCATTTCCGTGACCGCAAACAGACCTATGTCGACTTGGTGACAAAAGCCATTGAGAAGTACATCGCGAAGCATAACGATCAGGCCGCCGCGCCTGATTCCCTCGCGACCGAAACCATAGAGGATATCTAACCAAGCTGCTCAATGACAAAGCCCGCCATTTCACCGGTCGCCTCCCGCCCTTCGCTCAACACCGGTCCAAACCAATGCCAGACATGGATCATGTCCGGCCAAACCTTGAGGGTCACAGGAACGCCTGCGGCCTTGAGCCGTTGGGTGAGAAGTTCGCTGTCGGACAAAAGCACCTCGGCCTCCCCCACCTGAACCATGACCGGTGGTAGTCCTTTGAGGTCGGCATGGACCGGGGAGGCAAGTGGCGCCTTGCGATCCATTTCACCCAGATAGGCAGCTGTCCAGCGCTCAAGATCATCATGGTTGACCATCGGATCGATATCGGCCTTTTCGTTGTAGGAGCTGCCGACATTCTCAAGATTGGCCCAGGGCGAGATGCAAACGGCGGCTGCCGGCATCGCCAAGCCCGCATCGCGTGCCGCAACCAGTGTCGCGATGGTCAAACCGCCGCCCGCAGAATCGCCTGCAATCGCAAGACCCGAGGCATCGTAACCGCTGTCCAGCAACGCTCTGTAGACCGCGACCGCATCGTCAACTGCTGCCGGAAACGGATGTTCCGGAGCGAGCCGATAATCTATCAACAGCACAGGCGATCCTAATGCCAGCGCAATGGCCGCGCACATGTGCCGGTGCGAACGTATCGATCCAATCGCGTAGCCGCCGCCATGAAGGTAGAGCAGCGCACCCTTGCCGTCTGCCCCATCTGGCGTGAGCCACTCGCCTGGCACGCCTGCCATCTGCGTTTTTGCGACCGTGACACCTTCTGGAATGCCAAAGGCTTCACCGGCCTGATCATAGCCTGTGCGAAAGTCTTCAAGGCTACGCTCTTCCTCTGAGACCATGCCCTTCAACATCTCGCGTACTACCGCAAGCTCCTGCAAGCTCATTCTAGTCTCTCCATGTTAAGCTGCCGCGCCATGGCGCAGAAGCCGACCGGGAAGCCGGTCCTTTGCACCCAGAACATCCGTATCGTTTTCCCGAATCAAAGTCCCGTTCACGATCACGGCCGTGATGCCCGACGCGTCCGCGATCAGCCGATCCTCCCCGGCAGGTAAATCATGGACCCGGCGCAAGGCACTTGCACCGACAGTGTCAGGATCAAAAATCACGACATCCGCCGGGGCGCCCTCCTCAAGCCTACCCCGATCCTTAATGCCGAACACTTCCGCCGGGCGCGATGTCAACATCCGCACCGCCTCTTCCAGTGTCAGTTCTTTCTTTTCACGCACCCAATGTCCCAGAAGATGTGTTGAAAAACAGGCGTCGCAAAGCTGGCTCGC
>CBDIPP010000013.1:0-130743 GCA_965283695.1 uncultured Parvibaculaceae bacterium
GGTCATCAAGGACGGCGTGATGGTTGACGCCACGTCCGGCCAGACTCTGTCATTTGAGATCACGGTCGCAACGCCAGAGGATCAACGCCTGGCGCTGAACTATTCTGATGCCCTCAAGAGCATCGGAGTGGAAGGCAATGTTCGGTATGTCGATTCAAGCCAGTATCAACAGCTTCGTCAGACATATGAATTCGATATGATTTTCAATTTCTGGTACGCGTCCCTGTCGCCGGGAAATGAACAGAGCTTTTACTGGGGTGTGGACGCTGCCGGCCAGGATGGGACCCGCAACTACATGGGCGTGAGGGAACCGGCTGTCGACGGCTTGATAGAAGCCATGCTCGGGGCCCGCGAACGAGATGAGTTTGTCGCCGCGGTCCGAGCGCTCGATCGCGTTTTGCTGTCTGGTGACTATGTTATTCCTCTTTTTTACCAGCCAGATCAGTGGGTCGCCCATTGGGCGCGACTGAAGCATCCCGAGGAGACATCCCTCTACGGATACAAGATAAACACCTGGTGGGCGGAGGATTAAAATGCCGCTACCGGAGCGTCTGCAGGGAAAGCTAAAGCTACCGTTGATTGCGGCCCCGATGTTTCTCGTTTCTGGTCCCGACCTCGTTGTAGCCGCGTGCCAGGAGGGAATTGTTGGGAGCTTCCCCACGCCAAACGCCCGAACGCCTGCCATCCTGGACGAGTGGCTGGATGACATCGCCAACAAGTTGGCCGACGTCCCAGATGCTGGCCCCCTCGCCGCCAATCTCGTTGTTCACCCATCAAATGATCGTCTGGAAGATGATCTCGCGCTGGTTGAAAAATACAAAGTGCCACTGGTGATCACGGCGCTGGGGAGTCCGCGGAAGATCGTTGACCGGGTCCACGCCTATGGGGGCGCTGTGTTTGCGGATGTGAATTCCGTGCGGTTTGCCCGCAAGGCAGCTGATGCAGGAGTTGATGGTCTCGTTCTTGTCGCCGCCGGTGCTGGCGGCCACACCGGGAACATGACCGGGTTTGCGTTTGTGCCAGCGGTCCGCGAGTTTTTCGACGGCACGATTGTCCTTGGTGGGGGCATAGGAGACGGTCGGGCGATTAAAGCAGCGGAGGTTCTGGGCGCAGATCTTGCCTATATGGGCACAAGGTTCATCGCGACGGAAGAAAGCCTGGCGCATACAGCCTATCGGCAGATGCTGGTCGACAGCACGATTGATGATCTTATCCTCACCAATGCGGTGACGGGCGTTCACGCAAACTGGCTGCGCCAATCGCTCATTGCAGCAGGCATGGACCCAAACGCGCTTGAAAAAGACCCGGACGTGAATTTTACGGATCCGCAGTCCGGAGTGAAGCGATGGGTCAATACATGGTCTGCGGGACACGGAGTCGGCGTCATTGACCGTGTAGAGAGCGTCCAGTCACTGGTCGACCAGTTGCGGCGAGAATATCAGTCAGCTTAGGGCCTCTGCCATAGACATCCATTTCGGCATTCATTTGCTTCTCAATTTGCTGCAATGCACAACGTCTGAGCTTTTCCCGAAAATACACTTATGCTTCCGTGGACGTCAGACTCCCATTAGGCTCTCTCCAATCAAAAATGGGAGAATTGATTATGGCTTATGCTCCGGATACACGCGCCTTTTATGACGCAGACAGCCACATTATGGAGCTGCCGAATTTTCTGAAGGACTATGCGGACCCTAAGCTGCGGGATCAGATTCCGGAAGTGAGCTACAGCGCCTCACTCGTCACTGACGAAGAAGTCGCGGTGATTATGGATCAGGGCGGCAAGCATAGCCGCGAACATGTTCAGAGCATGGTCGATTTGGGCGACACCCTGATCAACACGTCTAAAGAAATTCAGGCGCTTGGGGCCTTTGACAAGTCGGACCGAAAAGTTGCCATGGACATGCTGGGCTTCAAGAAACAGCTTGTATTCGCAACCCACTCCGTCGTGATGCCCTTCCATCCAAGCTCGAAGACCTCCTCTGAACTCCGGTATGGCGCGACCCGTGCCCACAACCGTCACATGGCCGACTTCTGCTCAGACGATGACCGTCTGATGGGCGTTGGCGTTGTTCCGCTTGATGATCCCGCACTTGCAATCGAAGAGCTTGAGTTTGCGCTCAAGAACGGCATGGAAGCGATCTGGGTTCCACACCGCTCGCCTATCGGCTTTGCACCGGGCCACGTGGATCTGGAACCATTCTGGGCGCGGCTGGCGGAAAGCGGAACGCCCTTCGTTCTTCATGTTGGTGGATCACCGCTTCAGGCATTGAAATCCTGGAGCAATAATGGCCGCAAAGCGGTGAAGGACTGGATGGGCGGCGGCGAAAATGTGCGCAGCAAAGACGCTGCTCTCATGCATCAACCCCCAGAGACGTTTGTCAGCATGATGGTGATGGACGGCGTGTTTGAGCGCCACCCGAACCTACGTGGCGCAGCTGTGGAGCTCGGCGCTGGCTGGGTGCCGGAAATGCTCCGTCGGCTCGACGATATCACGAAGATCTATAGTCGGGTTGATGAATCCATCCGGTTTGACCGCAAGCCGTCAGAACAGCTGACACAACAAATGGGGTTCACGCCCTTCCCCCATGAAGATGTGTCTCGCTTAATCGATGACTCGAACTCAGAGCTCTATCTCTTCAGCAGCGACTACCCTCACGTCGAGGGCGGCCGGGACCCAATCCGGAAGTTCGAGAAATATCTGGCGGACAGTCCGGAAGCCATCAAAGACAATTTCTATGCGGAGAACTTCCTGCGCCTCTTCCCGGAAGCACGGGTGGGCTAGTCGGCAGTAAAGAGCTGAAGGCGCGCCTGTTTGATCGCGCGCGTCTTCTCTTCCCATTCGCGAATATGCTTTTCCATGTGTGCGGCTTCGTTATCGAGATAGGCGTCATGGCTCTCGTCGCGGACAGTTATTTCGCACGCAAGTCCGCTTGGGTCGAAGAAATAGATAGAGTGGCAAAATTCATGGTCGATGGGACCCGCGCAGGGCACTTTCGCTTCAGCTAGGCGGTCCATGAATTGTTGTTGTTCTTCCATCGTCTCCACCTCAAAGGCGAAGTGATAATCCTCAATACCGTCCTTGATGTTGAATTGGTTATCTTCAGCGCTTGTGGGCGCATCGAAAAAGGCGATGTAATTGCCGTCCGCCATTTTGAAGAAGAGATGCATAAAGGGTCGGTCGGCGCCACCAGGGTCTTTATCAAAGGCGAGCGCTGCGGCGGGTTCTAGTCCCAAAATGTCGCCGTAGAATTTCTTGGTTTCTTCGGCATCACGACACCGGTAAGCAATATGGTGAAAGCCCTTGATGGTTGGCGCAGGGGTTTTTATCTCACCAAGATGATCGACAGTTCCATGTAGCTCCCGTCCCATAACGCAGCTCCTCCTATGTCATGGGGAAAACCCTATCACGATGGAGGCAGAAGTCACGCCAGACTGAGATCACGTTGCATCAGGCGGGGTCTCGCGTGAAAATGGCTTCCAGGCTGTTCATATTCATGCCGTGCTTGACGTAATTATAGGGCGTCAAATTGACGGCTTTGATCATGGTCCGTTCGATGTTGGTGCCTCCATTTTCATTGGGGACCATGTCGAAATCGAGCACATTGATGCATGCTGTATCCTGCTCGAAGGCGCGGACTGCTGAAAGTCCGCCCCCGCTCGCCCAACCGAGGATCAAGCGGTTAATGCCCTCATGCGCCGCGATCAGCAGTGTATGCCATCCGGGTTCAGCCAGGAGGCGTTCGATTGAAGCAACGGAGCGCGCCATGGCATCTGCAAACACTTCTCCGCCAGGGAGCATGGAGGCACCCGGCTCTCCTGCAATGTCGAAATGAAAGGCCATTTTGGCCGCCATCTCCGCGCGGCTCTTAACATGACCATAATCGCCGCCATGCACTTCTACCAGGCCAGCATCGACTTCTAAGGCGGGCGCCCCACCAGAAGGTTGTGCTGCGAGAACAAATTCTGCCGTCTGTTGCGTTCGCGGATAGCCGGAACAAATAGCCCGGTCGAAAGCGACATGCGACAGGGCAATGCCAGCAGCCTTTGCCTGTTCCTGGCCGAGCGGCGTTAGGGGCACAACTGAGAAGTCGCCCCCGGCCTCCCTGATTTCTTTTCCGAAATAGTCAACATGACCGTGGCGCATCAGATAGATACGCCGACGGCCTGTTGTGCCAGGCAATGCAGACATGGAACGCCTCTACTTAAATCGCGCCGGATGATTTCAATGCGTCAATATCGCCCGCAGTAAAACCCCAATCGGACAGCGCTTCGTCATTGTGAGCGCCAACGCTTGGAGGTGGACCCTGAATTTCAGATGGTGTGCCGGAGAAGCGCGGGGCGACGTTCGGCTGTTTCACCCCGTCAATTTCAACAATCGTTTGCCGTTCTTTGTTGTGGGGGTGATCCATCGCTTCATCAAGTCCCAGGACTGGGGCGAAACAGATGTCCGTCCCTTCCATCAGTTCGGACCATTCATCACGTGTTTTCGTTTTGAAGATCGCTTCAATCTTCTCTTTCATCTCAGGCCACTTTGTCCGGTCCATCTGCGCGTCCCACAGGTCTTCGGTAAGGTCCGCCTTTTCGCGCAGCAGCGCATAGAATTGAGGTTCGATGGATCCAATGGAGATATATTTGCCATCTGAGGTTTCATAGGTGTCGTAAAAATGTGCACCGCCGTCCAGCATGTTTGTGCCTTTTTCCGGCTGCCACATGCCTGATGCAGTGAAGCCAAAGAACATCGACATGAGCGATGCGGACCCATCCGTCATCGCGCAATCCACTACCTGACCTTTGCCTGTGGTTCGCGCGCTCGTGAGTGCCGAGACCATTCCGAGTGCCAGGTAAAGAGCGCCCCCTCCAAAGTCGCCAACAAGATTGAGAGGTGGTACCGGTTTCTCTCCCGGCCGACCAATCGCATGAAGTGCACCTGTCAGAGAGATATAATTGATATCGTGCCCAGCGGCCTGAGCGAGCGGGCCATATTGTCCCCAGCCGGTCATGCGACCATAAACGAGTTTCGGGTTCCGCTTGAGGCACACGTCTGGGCCAAGACCAAGGCGCTCCATCACGCCGGGACGGAAGCCTTCCTGAAGCATGTCCGCTTCTTCGATCAGCTTCAGACAGGCTTCGACAGCTTCTGGGTTTTTCAGGTCCATCGCGACAGACCGGCGTCCACGGGCGCCAACTTCAAATTTTGAGCCTCCACCGCCCCCTTTGCGGTCGATGCGCACCACGTCTGCACCCATGTCAGACAGAAGCATGCCACAAAACGGTCCAGGACCGATCCCGGCGAATTCAACGATTTTCACTCCTGAGAGCGGTCCCTTGCCCATGACATTCTCCCTGATTTTGCGTTTCTTGTTACGGTTTTACCCTCGCGAGAGGGGCTGCGTAAACCATGCAGACCGCCCCACCTGAGTGACGCAGGGGCGCACTGCCTATTCCTGTCGCGATCTGGTCATAAGGAACGGAGTTGCGGAGGAACTGAACCCAAATCGTTCATAAAACGGTTCGGTGCCGGGCGTTGCATGAAGCGTCACGGTGGCATCATCGCGGACTTCCCGATCCACGAGTTTGAGCAAGTGCTGCAGGATAGCACTTCCGAATCCCTGTCCGTGTAGATGGGGTAGCACCGCGATATCAGACAAGTGGGCGTAGTGAGCACCAGTGCCGCTGGCTCTTCCCATGCCAGCAAGCCTGCCGTGATCCCACGCAGTCACAACATGCCTGGCGTGAACGATCAGATCGCGGGCCTGACTGGTGGTACGCGACTCCCAACCGACACCGTCAGCGACCAGTTGGTATCCGTCCGGTGTCAGCCCCCCAGCCTTCACATTGATACTGGTTTTTCCCTCAACTGGTGGTGCCACCCTACCCCCAAAAACTCGTGCTAATACTTGGCAATGCCCTGCAGCCGCTGTAGACCAAGCTTATGAAACCAACGGAAATACCCCAAGCTTTTTCAGGGCCGCTGCCGCCTGCTGAGTTTAATATGGCGCGCTATTGCCTGGCGACCAGTGCAGCGGAATGTCCGGACAAAATCGCTCTGATCGTGGTGCAGGATGAGAAAGCACCGAAGGACGCAGCGGAACAGTGGACCTATGGGCAGCTGGATGACGCGGTACGGCGCATTGCCGCGGCGCTCCTCGACCAGGGCTTGAAACCGGGCGACCGGCTCATGATCCGTCTCCCCAACACCAGCGCGTACGCACTTTTGTTTTTCGGCGCACTCGCCGCCGGCATCGTTCCGCTGCCGGCATCCTCACAGCTTACTTCCGAGGAGGCAGGATTCCTGCTGGAGGATTCCGGCGCCCGTGCTATCGCGATAGCAGATGAGTTTGACATGTCGACCGGCGCTGCTATGCGGTTCGCATCGGACGATATAGTGGAAATGATCACGTATGCTCGGACCATCGATTATGCGGATACGCGTGCAGATGACCCGGGTTATCTCGTCTATACGTCTGGAACCAGCGGCACGCCCAAAGGAGTCTTGCACGCACACAGAGCGGCTTGGGGGCGGCGCCCCATGTACCAGGGATGGTATGGCATTAGGGGCGACGATGTTGTTCTCCATGCAGGCGCCTTCAACTGGACCTACACGCTGGGTGTTGGACTGACGGACCCTTGGGCAAACGGAGCAACAACAGTTCTCTTTACCGGCAACAAGGATGTCCAGGTTTGGCCGCTTCTACTGGAGAGATATGAAGCGACCTTGTTAGCGGCGGTTCCCTCGCTCTACCGACAAATCTTGAAATATTGCGATCTGTTGGACCTAAACCTGGAGAGGTTTCGGCACGGTCTAACAGCGGGTGAGGCGCTGTCGCCAGCGCTGCTGCAAGGCTGGCAGAAGGCAACAGCCACCAATCTCTATGAAGCGCTCGGCATGAGCGAATGCTCAACCTACATTTCAACGGGACCCGATATGAAGAACCGGGAAGGTAGTCCCGGTAAACCGCAGCCAGGGCGGGCAATAGCGATCCTTGATGTCGAAGACACCAGCAATAACACCCCCCTACCCTCCGAGAGGACCGGGCTCTTGGCTATCCATCGATCCGACCCTGGATTGATGCTTGGATATTGGAATCGTCCCGCGGAAGACGCGGCCGTTTATCGTGGCGACTGGTTTGTTGGTGGTGATCTCGCTCGCTTCGATGAAGACGGCTACCTTTGGTATGAAGGCCGTGCAGACGATGTGATGAACGCAATGGGCTACCGTGTTTCACCTTTGGAAGTGGAAACGGTTATCGCAAACCACCCAAATGTGGCAGAGGTAGGCGTGTGCGAGATTCAGGTGAGATCTGACGTGTCGATTATTGTTGCGTTTGTTGTTCCGGTTGATCCAGACAAAGCGGATGCGACATCCATCCTTAGCCACACGGCTGACCACCTTGCCACCTATAAGCAGCCCCGCGAATTGGTCTTCGTTGAAACGCTACCCCGTTCGCCCAACGGGAAGCTCCTCCGTCGCCAATTGGCAGCGGCGTTTTCAAAGGCCTCTGGCTAGAGGTTGCTACCATCCCCTCATCACTATTCGACCTGGCGAGATAGGAGGCGACTGTCCGGTTCCATAGTTCAATTGGTGCCCCGGCGTTCTCCTGAATGTCGCGTGCGCTCATGATGGTTTCGACACCGACAAAGTATGTTGTCTTGCCTGAATGCGTTCTTGTTCCCGCATAGGCGTCGAAGAAGCGACGAGCATGCAGCTCGAACATCTCATGGAGCCACGGAATTCCTGAACTCTCAGAGACAAAACCCTCAGGAAACTCCCAGCACAGATGGGGCCGGACAATGAGACGGGTTGCCTTTTTTCTGGCACAAGGTGTCACCACTCCCTGCCAGTTCTTGCGAGCATACACCGTTGAGACACAGAAGGATGTATCGGCAAACGGTGTCTCACTTTCGTAGTGATGGTGTTTCTCTTGGCTACTAACAGCTTCAGAAAAGGCAAGCGTATTTTGCTCACGCTCAAACCGCGCAAGCACCCGCCACTTCAGGTCGCTGACCTTTGCCTCAAACACCGTACGCCTCCCGTCGCAACTTATTTGGGAACAATATTCATCCCAGTCGGCCTATGCCGAGCACCACACAGAAGCGAAAATTAGAGGCGAGTTATTGACAATGTATGAGTGCATCGTTGATTGGGGAAAAAATCAACATCGACCTATGACCAAGTACTACACACGCTTCTGGTTGAATAGACAGATCAGTCTAAGTTTGATTGCAGCGTCGGATTTTCCGCGAAACTAGCTTGTTCCCGGACAAATAGTAGAATCAGATTTTGCGACGGAGTCAACGAAACCGGTACGACGCTACAGAGACTGTCCGTCGTCTATGGTAAGCACAGATCCGGTCATCAGACGCCCCTGCTCCGAAGCGAGCATCAGCAATGCGCCATCCAGATCGGTTTCTTGGCCCAGACGCCGCCGCGGCCACGTTTTGATTTGTTTCTCGCCGCCAGCGCTCGCAAACCATTCGCTGTTGAGTTCGGTTTCAATAAAACCGGGACAAAGCGCATTGACATTGATTTTGTGGCGCGCCCATTCATGAGCCAGTGATCGCGTCATCATGGCTACGGCAGCCTTGGACATGCAGTAGGTCGCAAGGCCCGGAAGGACCGTGTGGGCTCCAATTGATGCGATATTGATCATGCTGCCTCCCTCGCCCCGCTCAATCATGCGTTTGGCAACGCGGGTTGCCATAAAAAAGGCGCCCCGCATGTTGGTGGACATCATGGAATCGAAGTCTTCCGGTGACATGTCGACAGCGGGTGACTGAACATTCATACCTGCGTTATTGACCAGCAGATCAATGTGGCCAAGCTCCGTCTCGACTTCGCGGACGCACCGCTCGATGGACGAAACGTCGGTGACATCGAGTTGAACTGGGAGCACACGTGCTCCCATCGCTTCAATTTCTGTCCCCAGACTTTCCAGTCGATCGACCCGTCGTCCTGTTATCGCAACTGCAGCACCGGCGTTTGCCAGGACCTGGGCAAAGCGACGTCCAAGCCCACTGGTGGTGCCTGTAACGATGGCAACCTTGCCCGTGAGGTCTTGGGGAGATGGGGGCACAAAAGTCATCTGGAAGCTCCTGAGGTGTGATCTTGGCGCATCCTAGGTTTCAAACCACCTCCGTCAAGTCCCACTACCGCTGTCAAGTCATTGTGAGCGTTCAGGTTTTGCGTGGAGCAGGTACAGGCGTCATACTATGGCCATCAAAATCAACTGACCCGAGGAAGTCTCATGCAGCTCGACGTTATTTCCGACACAGTTTGTCCCTGGTGCTACATCGGCAAGAAACGCCTGGATAAAGCCGTCAGTGAATGGGATCGCAAAGATGTTGAGATTGCCATTTCGTGGCGGCCCTATCAGCTCGATGCCACCATTCCACCTGAGGGTGTAGACAGGCAAAAATACTATGAGCGGAAGTTTGGTTCTGAGCGCGCTAAAGAAGCGGGCAAAATGATCTCTGAGCTTGGGGAGAAGGAAGGCATCAGTTTCGCCTTCGACCAGATCAAGCGCTCGCCAAACACATTGGACAGTCATCGTCTCGTTCGTTGGGCCGGAAGCGCGGGGCTTCAAATGGAAGCGGTTGAACTGCTCTTCAAACGCTATTTTGAAGAGGGAGAGGATGTCGGTAAGGCTGAAGTGTTGATCGAAGTGGCCTCAGACATCGACATGGATGTGGATCTGGTCAAAGAGTTGCTCGCCAGCGACGCGGACCGCAAACAGGTGGAATATGAAGACCATATGGCACGCGAAATGGGCGTCACGGGTGTTCCCTGCTTCCTGTTTGAGAACAAATTCTCCGTTGTCGGTGCACAGGAGGTTGAGACCCTGACAAAAGTCTTCAGCCGGGTTCAGGAACGGTTGGTTGAGAGACCTGCGGCGCAGGCCTAAGCCGCCACGGTCTCCGTCGCGAGTTCGGAGAGTTTTCGGGCAAGCTTGAAGGTTCCCTCCAGCCGATCTTCGGAGAGATCCCATGCACGCTTAAAGACCAGTTTGTGATCGGGGCGTAGCTTCGCCCTGTCCCGCTCATCATTGATGAACTCAACCAGCCCAACCGGGTTCGCAAACGCATTGTCGCGGAACGTAAGCACAGCCCCTTTTGGTCCGGCGTCGATCTTCTCGATTCCGGCCGCGCGGCAAAAGCCTTTGATCTCAACAATCTTGAGAAGCGAGTCGACTTCTTCTGGAAGAGGTCCGAACCGGTCAATCAGTTCCGCCGCAAAGGCGTCAATTTCGGTTCGGCTTTCAACCTGTGAGAGGCGTCGATACAGCGCCATGCGGGCATCGAGGTCGGTGACATAGTGATCTGGGATGAGGACGGGCGTGCCAATATTGATCTGTGGCGACCATTGATCGGATCCCTCGCCCTCTTCGCCTCGGAGTTGCGCAACCGCCTCTTCCAGCATCTCCTGATAGAGCTCATAGCCAACTTCTCGGATGTGTCCCGATTGCTCGTCACCCAAGAGATTGCCGGCGCCGCGAATATCGAGATCGTGGCTCGCGAGCGTGAACCCGGCGCCGAGACTATCAAGCGACTGAAGGACGCGGAGGCGCTTTTCGGCATTGGCCGTGAGCTTGCGCGTCGCCGGTGTCGTAAAATAGGCGTAGGCGCGCGATTTTGAACGTCCAACGCGTCCGCGCAACTGGTAAAGCTGTGAGAGGCCGAACATATCCGCCCGATGAATGACCAGTGTATTGGCTGAGGGAATATCAATGCCTGACTCCACGATGGTCGTGGACAGAAGCACATCATATTGCCCGTCATAAAAGGCGGTCATTTTGTCTTCAAGCTCGTTCGGCGTCATCTGACCATGGGCGGTGATGAATTTCACTTCAGGCACTTGTTCCCGAAGGAACTCTTCAATCTCACCAAGGTCGGCGATACGCGGACAAACATAGAAACTCTGACCGCCGCGATAATGCTCCCGCAGGATCGCTTCACGGATCACGACCGGATCAAACGGGGTAACGTAGGTCCGGACTGCCAAACGGTCGACCGGCGGTGTGGCAATGATGGAAAGCTCCCGCACGCCGGAAAGTGCCAGTTGCAGTGTTCGCGGAATGGGCGTCGCGGTCAGCGTCAATACGTGCACATCGGCTTTGAGTTGTTTCAGGCGCTCTTTGTGGGAGACGCCGAAATGCTGCTCTTCATCGACGATCAGCAGCCCCAGGTCTTTGAACCTGATACTCTTGGCGAGCAGTGCATGGGTGCCGATGATTACGTCGATCTGACCATTGGCGAGTTCCTCGCGGGTCTGGTTGGCTTCTTTGGTGCCAACAAGGCGAGAGAGACGTCCGAGCCGGATTGGCAGGCCCTTGAACCGCTCCAAGAACGTTTTGTAGTGCTGACGTGCCAGCAGCGTGGTTGGAACAACAACAGCAACCTGACGGCCTTCCATGGCCGCAACAAAGGCTGCGCGCAAGGCGACCTCCGTCTTGCCAAAGCCCACGTCACCACAAACAAGCCGATCCATCGGACGGCCGCGTGACAGGTCTTCGATAACCGCCTCGATTGACTGAAGCTGGTCATCGGTCTCATCAAAGGGGAAGCGCGCGCAGAACTCATCAAAGGCCCCTTCTTGGGGCACAAATTTCGGAGCGTCTTTCAGTTCGCGCGCAGCGGCGATCTTGATCAGCTCACCCGCCATTTCTGTGATGCGCTCTTTGAGCTTGGCCTTCCGTGCCTGCCACCCAGTGCCGCCCAATCGGTCTAGTTGCACCACCGTGTCGTCCGAGCCATAGCGCGAAAGGAGCTCAATGTTCTCTACGGGAAGGAAGAGTTTGTCGCCCCCGTGATAGAGCAAGAGCACACAGTCATGGGGCGCGCCCGTGACGTCGATCGTCTGCAATCCGTCAAACCGGCCGATCCCATGATCTACATGCACCACGATATCGCCCGGCGACAGGCTGGACGCTTCCTTCAGGAAATTGTCTGCGCGTTTTTTGCGGTGACGCCGGACAAGCCGGTCGCCCAGCACATCCTGCTCGCTGATGACGGCTACATCGTCCGTCTCAAAACCGGTCTCCAGCCCCAGCACCAATAAGTGGACCATTGCCGGATTGCTCGAAAGCACACTCGCCCAATCGTCAGTCGGAGCGATGTTTTCGACACCATGATCCTTCAGCACGCCTTGAAGGCGCTCACGGGCGCCTGCACTCCAGCTGGCAAGGGCAATGCGCTTCTTCGTGGCGCGTAGCCCACGAATGTGAGTGGCGAGCGCATCGAATACATTGACGCCGTCCTGCTGACGTTCCGGCGCAAAGCTTCGACCTTCTTTCGCCCCAAGGCTGAGCGATGTGTCGCTGTCTGGCTGCGCGAACGGTGTAAAAACCCGGACCTGTCGCTCCGCGAGGTGCGTTTGCCATTCCTCTTCATCGAGATAGAGAGCTGCGGGCGGCAACGGCTTGAAGCTGGTGCCTTCCAGGTTCTTCATTTTGAGGGCGGTTTCACGCGCCTCATAATAATCCTTGATCAGGTCCAACCGGGACTGGCGGGCATCGTCCACCAGCTGATCCAGGGTGATTGTTGCACCGTCGAGATAGCCAAAGAGCGTATCTAGACTTTCATGGAAAAGCGGAAGCCAATGCTCCATGCCGTGATGCTTGCGACCCTCACTTACCGCCTCATAAAGCGGGTCTGCGTCTGACACGGCACCAAACGCAGCAACATATCCTGCTCGAAACCGGCGGATCGCTTCCCCATCCAGATGGATTTCACTCACCGGAACCAGATCCATGCGCGTGCGCTTGCCGGTTGTTAGCTGATCTTCCGGATCAAATGTCCGGATCGCTTCAAGCGTGTCGCCAAACATATCGAGGCGCAGCGCTGTATCCCCATCGGGTGGATAGAGATCAACAATGCCGCCTCGCACAGCATATTCACCTGGCTCCCGCACGGTGCCGGTGCGGTTATATCCATTGAGGGTGAGATATTCCAAGAGACCGTCCAGATCGATCCGGTCTCCGGCCGCAGCTCCCCAGGCGCCCTCTTCCAGCAACTGACGAGGTGGCACCCGCTGCAGCGCCGCATTGACCGTCGCAAGCACCACAAGTGGCTTCTTCGAGTCGCCAAGGAGGACGAGGCGCGCAAGTGTCGCCATTCGTTGGGCAACCACTTCTGACTGCGGCGAGACACGATCATAGGGAAGACAGTCCCAAGCCGGGAACTTCAATATCTCAAGATCGGGGGCGAAAAAGGCCAGTGCCTCCGCCAGGGCGCTTAAGCGAGCATCGTCCCGAGCGATATGCAGCACCGGCGCTTCTGCAGCACGGGCGATATCGGCCAGGACCAGCGCGTCATAGCCCTCAGGTGTCTCGCCGAGAGTGAGCTGTCCCTTAGACGTCAAAATGCGGTCATGAAGCGTCACAGTGTCTATTCAGGCCTCTTGGGGACAGCCGTGCCCATGAAGTCGAGCTGACAGATGCGTTTGAAAATAGGGGTATTGAAGGCGTCCGGCACAGGGTCACGATTCGCGATCCAGCCATAGACCTGATCGTCGGGTTCTTCGAGCAGCGCCTCAAACAGGTCCAGATCGGGCGTGTCGAGCTCCTGAATATGCGCATCAGCAAACCGCCCCATAATGAGATCCATTTCCTTGATGCCCCGGTGCCAGGCCCGGAACTGCAGCCGCTTGCGGCGGACGTCTACCGTCTCGTCGGTCATGAAATCCTCAATATCGGTGGTAGTGCTTTGGCCGCAGGATATATACGTTTCCGCTCTGCCTGTCAGCCCGTCCCGGGTAGGATTGGCTAAGATAACGACTTGTTCAACCGATTGACGGAAACCCATGCGGCCCGAAATCCTTTTTCCTGTTTTTGCACCGATTTCGCGGTTGCCCGGTATCGGGCCACGGCTGGAGAAGCTGCTGGAAAAACCGGTGGGGAAACATGTCATCGACTTGATCTGGCATCTGCCAGCGAGCCTGATCGACCGGCGGAACCGTCCAAAAATTGCTGAGACCGTGGATGGCGAGATTGCGACGCTCGAAGTGGATGTTGGCACGCATATTCCCTCCAGAAACAAGCGCTTACCCTACCGCGTTCATGTGTCAGACGAGACGGGCGAGATGCCGCTCATCTTTTTCCGCGCCCGTCCGGACTACCTAACAAAGGTCCTGCCAGAGGGCTCGCGGCGGATCATTTCGGGCCGCGTGGACTACTACCAGGGCGACCCTCAAATGCCCCACCCGGACCATATCGTGGCGCCGGAAAACGCTGCAGAAATGCCGCTGATCGAGCCGGTCTACCCGCTGACGGCCGGTGTCACGTTGAAAGTCATGGCAAAGGCTGTGCGCGGTGCCCTGGAATTGGTGCCCGACCTGCCCGAATGGCAGGAACCAAATTGGCTCGCGAAACAAAACTACCCCGCCTGGAAAGAGGCGCTGGCGTCAGCCCACGCGCCGGAAAGCGCAGCTGATTTGGAGCCCGGAACCCCTGCCCGGTCTCGGCTGGCCTATGACGAGCTTTTGGCGAACCAGTTGGCGCTCGGCCTTGTCCGTACGCGAATGAGGTCCAGAGCCGGTCGGGAAACACGAGGCGATGGCAAACTGCGCTCTCAGGTGCTTTCAGCGCTGCCCTTCAAGCTGACCAATGCCCAGATGATGGCGCTCGCAGAAATCGACGGCGACATGGCGGCAAACAAACGCATGCTGCGTTTGCTACAAGGCGACGTTGGCAGCGGCAAAACGGCCGTCGCCTTAATGGCGATGCTGAATGCCGTCGAAACGGGCGCTCAAGGGGCCATGATGGCACCAACGGAGATCTTGGCCCGCCAGCACGCGGCAAGTCTCGGTCCTCTCTGTGAGGCCGTAGGTGTTCGTCTGGAAGTCCTGACGGGCCGCGACAAGGGCAAGAAGCGCGAGGCATTGCTCGCTGATCTGGAAAGCGGTGCGATTCACATTCTGATCGGCACCCACGCCATTTTTGAAGGCGATGTCGCGTTTAAGGACCTGGCCCTCGCCGTCGTCGACGAGCAGCACCGATTTGGCGTGCACCAACGTCTTCAGCTCTCCGCCAAAGGGGGCATTCCAGCAGATGTGCTGGTTATGACCGCGACCCCTATTCCCCGCACCCTTTCACTCACCGTCTATGGGGACATGGATGTGACCCGTCTTACAGAGAAGCCAGCAGGCCGTCAGCCCATCGACACACGAGCCCTCCCTAACTCCCGCCTGGATGAGGTTGTGAACGGGATTGGGCGCGCGATCACCAGCGGCGCGCGCGCTTATTGGGTGTGTCCGTTGGTTGAAGAATCTGAGCACCTGGATGTTGCTGCCGCTGAAGATCGTGCTGCCGCATTGAAGGCAGAATTCGGTGACAAGGTGGGGCTCATTCACGGGCGAATGAAGTCGGCGGAGAAAGACGCTGTCATGGCGCGCTTCCAGTCGGGTGAGATTTCGATCCTGGTTGCAACTACTGTGATTGAGGTGGGAGTCGATGTGCCGGAAGCCACCATCATGGTGATTGAGCATGCAGAGCGATTTGGCCTCTCGCAACTCCACCAGCTTCGGGGGCGTGTGGGGCGCGGCAGCGGCAAATCAAGCTGCCTGCTTCTCTATCAAACGCCCCTCGGCGAAACCGCCAAGGCTCGGATCAATATCCTTCGCGAGACAGAGGATGGATTTCGCATCGCAGAAGAAGACCTGAAACTGCGCGGTGCTGGCGAAGTTCTGGGGACACGGCAAAGCGGCCTGCCGGAATTCAGGCTTGCCGATCCGGTGGCTCACGCTGACCTGCTCGCTACGGCGCATGATGATACACGGCTGATCCTTGAAATAGACCCCATGCTCCAGACAGAGCGCGGCAAGGCGCTCCGCACCCTGCTCTATCTCTTTGAGCGAGATGAGGCGATCCGCTACTTGGAGTCTGGCTGATAAGACTTGTTGGAAACGGCGTCGTGGATCGCTGCCGCTACGCAATCCGGGGCTTCCAGCATAGGGAAATGCCCTAACCCTTCTAACTGTCGACTATGTGCAGCGGGAATTCTGGATCTGATGTGTTCCAGTTGATGCAGACCAGATACGGGATCAGCATCGCCATACAAAAAAGCCAGTCGCTGAGGGTCGAATTGTTCCATCGCGGCCTCAAGCTTGCTGGCAGCTTCAGACCGTTCCTTTATATAAACAAGATGCTTTGGCGCCAGAAGCTTGCCACCATCGGACGCGAAGTCCTCCCACATTCGACCGGTCTCTTTACGCAATCGATCCCGGTTTTTCCCGCCGGTCGCCTGAACGCCTTTCCGAAAGGAGCGCTCTGACATTGCACGGGCAACCAAGCCGCCGACAATTGGGGTGGTCAGCAAGCGCTGGCTAAGCGTCGGTCGGTATAGGTCTGCATAGACACTGGAGTTCATGAATATGGCTTTGCTGATGAGTTCCTCTGCCGTGCCGTATTTTCCTGAGAGCAATATCTGCAGCACGATGCCACCAAGGTCATGTCCGACAATCGTGGCAGGTCCGACGCAACAAGCGCGGATGATCTCACTCGCCAGTGCGCTCTGAAGATAGGCCGAATAGGATGCCTGCGCTGGCTTGTCTGACTTGCCATAGCCGAGGAAGTCGAATTGCAGGATGCGGTAGTGCTGGGCCAGTTGGTCGCCGGCATCGTCCCAGTCTCGTGATGATGAGGGAAAGCCATGGAGGAGCACAAGGTCTTCGCCCACCCCATACTGCCAGACCGCAATTTGGTGCCGGTTCCAGCTGAATGTCTGTTGATCCCGTGAGGGAGACCTGAAAGACGCCTGCATCTATTTGTTCAACAATTCTTCTGAATTCTTCACCAGCATCATCATTTTCCTGCGACCCTTAGGGGTGGCATCGGACATCAAAGTGATAAGAAGCGCGTACTTGGCGCGGGCGAGTGCAACATCGTGCTTCAACGACCCGACTGACCACATCCGGATCGCGCCCAATGTGGAGTGCACGGCATTATGGGCGAGCGGCAGATTTTTTAGGTTTCCGCATAAATCGCCCTCATCTGTCGCTTGTTTGACGATGAGTTCAAAGCGACTGCCGGTTCTGCGAAAGAGATCGCCCATAGCCTGACTGACCGCTTTTGACTCCAACTCATAGAGAATTCGGAAAACAGCCTTGTAGGTGCGTTTGTTTGACCGCAACAAATCAAAAAGCGAATCCAGGAGCGCAAGACCGCGATCAACGCCAGTAAGAGATCCCTCCGCCGTCAGCACGTCGTCGACCTCAGCTAGGGCAAGCTCAATTGAGGTGAGAATAACCTCTTCCCTGCCGCCTAGCAGGTTGTAAATCGTCGGAATAGTAACGTCTGACTCTTCAGCAAGTTGCTTCAAGGTAAACCCGCGCTCCCCATTGGCAGCGATCATGCTCATTGCATTCGTCAGAATTTTCTCGCGACGGGCGAGTTTGTTTTTTTCTCTTAAGCTATCTCTTGTCATTTCAAAGATTTGCACATACATAAAATTTTATCAATAATAAAATTAGTGATGAAGGAGTTATCAATGCCCAGGTCTGTCTCTGAAGTTGTTGCAAATCGAAAAAGCGCCCGAGCCTTTCTGTCCGATCCGGTTCCGGGCGAGGTCATCCGCGAAGTGTTGGAAAAATCCCTTCGCTCCCCGTCTGGCGGCAACGTACAGCCGTGGCAGCTCTACGTTCTTGCCGACAATTCCATGGACAGGTTTCGCTCGGAGCTGGAAACGAAAATGGAGGAGAATCCGCTTGGTGAAAAACCGCAATATTCGGTTTATCCCGAAGGCCTTATCGAGCCATACCGAACCTATAGGTACAATGTTGGTGAAGAGATGTACGCGCTGCTTGGGATCAGCCGGGACGAAAAACTGAAACGCTTAGAATGGCTGCAAAACAACTATCGTTTCTTCGGGGCACCGGCTGCGATTTTTTGCTTTATCGACCGCTCCATGGGGGCGCCGCAATGGTCCGATTTGGGCATGTATCTGCAAACAGCAATGCTTTTGTTCGAAGAAGCTGGATACGCGACCTGCGCCCAGGAAGCCTGGAGCAGATGGCCGGAGTTTGTTTCAGGCTTTGTTGATGCACCTGATGAGCAGATGTTGTTTTGTGGTCTGGCTGTTGGCAAAGAAGACGTGTCAGCTCCGGTCAACCGCCTGCGGACCAGTCGCGCGCCCATCGAAGATACGGTCACATTTGTCTCTTAGACAAGGTTCTGAGGCCTGGCCTTAGGCCTTAGCGTCCGCATCAATTCCGGCAGGCTCTGTTGATCCCGGCTCTTTTGGAGGTTCAACAAGGCCTGCTGAGATGACCAGTTTTGCCGCCTCCTCTACCGACATATCAAGGATTGTGATATCGGCTTTTGGAACGAACAGAAGAAATCCCGATGTGGGATTTGGTGTGGTGGGTAGAAAAACACTCACCAGACTGTCATCCGTCGACGCCTTCTCCAGCACCTCGCCCTTTGTTTGGGTCGTGACAAAGACCAAAGCATACAGACCACGGCGAGGATATTCGATGAGGCCGACTTCGCGGAACGAGGTGCCACTCTGCGAGATGACGGTTTCAAATATCTGTTTCAGCGCATTGTAGATGTTTCGAACAATCGGCATTCGATCAACAAGGCGCTCACCAAACGCCAGAATGCGACGCCCCAGGAAGTTTGCTGTGAGCGCGCCAAGAACAGTGAGCCCTACCAGGCCGATGATCACGCCAATGCCGGGCACCGTGAAGGGAAGCAGTTGATCTGGGTGATACTGGTCAGGAAAGAACCCGACTACATAGGTATCAATGAACTCCACAAACCATCTGAGCAGATAGATCGTTATCCATATGGGTGCGGCAACAGCGAGGCCCGTCAGGAAATATGTACGAAGACGCGAAGTAATCCCCGCCTTTTTGGCAGGTTGTATGATGTGGTGCTGATCGCCCTCACTCGGGTCTGTCATTTTTGGCCTCTACTTAACCCTAGGTCACCCTTACCATTTACGGTGTTTCATGTCAGAAATATATGGTGATTTCCGGGTGACAAGGCCCGGCCTCGTAACAACCGAGCATGGTGAGCGCGATCAGACCGCGCAGCTCCCGGATCAGCGAACGAGATAGACAATACCGAATGGGAGGAAGACATGGCAGAATTGGCAAAAGGGCTCAAGCTGCGCCTTGATCCAGAGGACGAATACACGCACGCACCGGATGAGGCGGCCAACTACAATGAGAGCATGTATTTCAACATGTTCGATCCTGACCAAAAGGTCGGCGGGTGGTTTCGCATCGGCAACCGACCGAACGAACATTATGCGGAGACGTCAGTCTGTCTGTATCTGCCAGATAGCCGCGTCGGGTTCATGTTTGGTCGTCCGAAAATCGAGAATAACGACGCCATGGATGCCGGTGGCCTCAAAGTTGAGGTGGTCGAGCCCTTCAAAAAAATAAAGGTGACGTACGAAGGTAAGGTCCTGCTTCTCGACAAGCCCTTCGACATGGCAAACCCGTCTCAAGCGTTCAAGGATCACCCGACAGTCCCCTGTACTGTCTCGCTCGACTATGAGGGCGTCTCCCCGATGTTCGGCGGCGAGACCGTGAAAGATGATGGGTCGTCATTGGAGATTGACCCTGAGAAGTCTTTTGCCAAGGCTCACTATGAACAGCACATGGCGGCGAGCGGAACAATCACTGTCGGCGACGAGGAGTGGTCCGTCTCAGGCTTTGGGCTGAGAGATAAAAGCTGGGGACCCCGCCACTGGCAGGCGATCAATTGGTATCGCTGGCTACCGATGAATTTCGGGCGGGATTTTGGCATGATGGTCTCAATTGTGACGAATGAAGAAGGCGTGGAACGCCACGGCGGGATGGTCCTTAAAGACGGTGCTTACGATCTGATTGAGGATGTCAAAATCGAAAGCGAATGGGATGAAAACTTCTACCAGACATCGCTCAGGGCAGACGTAAAGACCAAATCTGGCGCTACTTACACTGTCGACGGAAAGGTTCTCTCTCTCATCCCGCTCCGGAATAGACGCCAGACACCAGATGGCCAGCAGCTCAATACGCGTATTACTGAAGGCATGACCGAGTATCGCTGCGACGGACATGTCGGATATGGCCTGTCGGAATATCTTGACCAGATCATTGATGGCAAGCCATCCGGGCTTCTCTGACCATGACAACACCAGCAGATGAACTAGCTGAAGGGCTGACAAGGGTAGCAGCGCAACATTTCGGCGGAGCCACGATCACTGATCTGAAACGCCTGTCTGGCGGGGCAAGTCAGGAAACCTGGTCATTTAAAACACACAAGGATGGCGAGGCAGAAGCCTTGATCCTACGTCGAGCGCCCGGTGGTGGTGAGGGCAATGCGAGCGGAACTGCCGTGGGATTGGAAACTGAAGCCAAGCTGATCCAGCTGGCAGCGGATGCCGGCGTTGTTGTCCCGACAGTGCGATATGTCGCATCAGCCTCAGATGGCCTTGGCAGCGGCTTTATCATGAACCACGTGCATGGAGAAACATTGGGATCGAAGATTGTTCGAAGTGAAGACTTCGCTTCAGTCCGTCCTAGGCTCGCCGGCCAATGCGGCGAAGCCCTGGCAAAGCTTCATGCAGTGCCAGTGGCCTCTCTACCTCCTTTGCGCCTATCCCCGGCCATCGAAGAAATCGTGCGATATCGCGAAGTCTACAAAACCCATGGTCACCCTCATCCAGTCTTCGATCTGGCGTTTAAGTGGCTGTCCGACAATGTGCCAGCGGATGATCGATCGACACTCGTGCACGGAGACTTCCGAAACGGGAACATCATGTTCGATCCGAAAGATGGTGTGTCAGCCATTCTTGATTGGGAACTGGCACATGTGGGTGATCCCATGGAGGATATGGGCTGGATATGCGTGAACTCCTGGCGCTTTGGCGGCATCGATAAGCCGGTTGGCGGCTTTGGGGAGCGCGAGGACATGTTCACGGCGTATGAAGCATCCGGCGGGCCCAAGGTAGATCCGGACCGGGTGAAATTCTGGGAAGTCCTCGGTACGCTCAAATGGGGCGTCATGTGTACGACAATGTATGAAGCCTTCAGGTCGGGCATGGACAGATCCGTTGAACGGGCCGCCATTGGCCGACGGTCGTCGGAAACTGAAATTGACCTATTGTATCTTCTGGCAGCGGACTGAGAGGACACTCATGCAAGACCTACCAACCTCATTGGAAATCGTCGGCGTTGTGAGCGATTTTATGCGGGAGCAAGTGCTGCCTGAACTTGAAGGCAGGACACGTTTCCATGCCCTGGTTGCTGCTAATGCTCTCGACATTGTACATCGGGAATTGGAGACAGCTCCTTCGGCGAATGTAATGGAAGTCGCTCGATTACAGGCGCTCCTGTCTTCGAAAGAAACAGATCTGGAGGCGCTGAACAAGAAGCTGAGCAACCATATCGAAACCGGCGCCCTCACCCTCAAGACACCGGGTCTGAAGGAGCATCTTTGGACCAGCACGCTGACGAAACTCTCCATCGACCAACCAAAATATTCCGGCTACAGAAAAGCATTGAAGGAACAACGGTCATGAGTGATCCCCTGGTCGGCATGGATAGACAAGATGGTCTGGCGATTGTCACCTTTAACAATCCTCCCCGGGGCTACCTCAATCAAGCCCAGGTGACGGAGCTTGCGAAGCATCTTGATGTAATTGAGCAGGAAGACAGTGTTCGAGCCGTGATCTTCACCGGAGGCGTTTCTGGTGTGTTTATTCGCCACTATGATGTGGGGGAGATTCAGGGGGCGACCGACGTGGTTCGAAATAGTGCTCTCGACGCTGCAGGCCTCATGGAAGCAGGAAAGCGTGGCAATCCCATCTCGCATCTGTTTGATCGCGTGGATCAACTCAGCAAACCGACCATTGCGGCGATCAACGGATATTGTCAGGGGGGCGGATTTGAATTTGCGCTTTGCTGCGATATCAGGATTGCAGAACGAGGCGACTATCGCATCGGTCTGCCAGAGACCAACATTGGCATCTTCCCAGGTGCTGGGGGAACCCAGCGCCTGCCCCGCGTGATTGGCGAAGCCAAGGCGCTTGAACTCATCCTTCGAGGGAAGACACTCAACCCAGAAGAAGCTGCTGATGTGGGTATGGTTCACCATTTGGCAGATGGCACAGCGCTTGAACTTGCACTCGCCATTGCAGAGGACTTTAAGAGCAAGCCCGCCAGGGCTCTCGCCGATGCTAAGGCTTTGGTGAAATCAGCGACTATTAGCCCGCTCAGCGAAGGGTGTGCTAAAGAACGGGGCCTTTTCTCAGCATTGCTTCTTGAAGACGAAGAGGCTTCCCGCCTGATGGCTGATTTTATGGCGAGTGGCGAAGAAATAAATACGTAAGGCAGAAGAGATGTTGAAGAAGATTTTCTACGGAGTTGCAGGATTGGTCGTCATTGCAGCAGTAGGTGCTCTAACGCTCTATCTCAACCCTGAATTGGGTCAGCGCCTTTTTCTAAAACCATCGGCTGCGTTTGATGTGGCAAACGTGCCGCCGGCCCCAGACTATGCGCAGGCCGATACCTGGGCGGCTCTGCCAACGACAGAAGATAAGGCGGACGTGGTGCCGCCCGAAAGTGGTGCCCTGGACGGACAGGACGCGGCGGTGGTTGACGTCTTTTTTGTTCATCCCACAACCTATTATCAAGATGATATGTGGAACGCTCGCTATGACGAGCCAGGCGAAACAAGAGAGTTTCTCGAGGATGGCGTGCTTCGTCACCAAGCAGCCGTGTTCAATAGCAGTGCTCGCGTGTTCGCGCCGCGCTATCGACAGGCGACACTCTACGCTTTTATGGGCGAAGAGCCTGACGCCTACAAAGCTCTGGAATTTGCCTATGGAGATGTTGCCCGTGCATTCGACTATTTCATCGAAAACCTGAACGAGGGTCGTCCGTTTATTCTGGCCTCCCACAGTCAGGGATCGCTCCATGGCATGAAACTGCTTCAAGACAAAATCGCAGGGACTAATCTCGCAAACCGAATGGTGGCGGCCTACCTCGTTGGTTTTTCAATACCCGAAGAATTGGGCGTAGATGGCGTGGGCCCCTGCCAAGAGGCACATACAACGGGGTGTTATCTGAACTGGAACTCCGTCACATCCGAAGCCGAAACAATGGGTTGGAAAGAAACGACGAAGATCTGGATTGATGGCACCTTGCAGCACATCAATGGGCGCAAGATTGCCTGCGTCAACCCCATAACCGGAAGCCTGGGTGGAATTGCGGAAGCAACTGCAAACCTGGGTGCACAGCCGTTTGCGGACGGCGAAGAGGCTGTTCGCGCCCTTCGTCAGGAAGCGACGGGTGCGGCGTGCGAAGACGGGATGCTGATTGTGTCCCCTCCGGAGGATGATGATGGCTTCACCTATGGTGCTTTTGGCGGTGACTATCACATCTATGACTACAATCTTTTTCACATGAACCTGCGCGCAGATATATCGCGGCGCACTGATACATTCTGGAAAAGATAGGGCGTCGTTCACTGAAGTCTTGATTTCATTCTCGATTGCCCCAATTTCTATCTGTAAGTATTTGGGGAAACAGGTGCCTGCGTATTAGGTGCATTGAGTTGGGGGCATGAATGCCGTTTCAGCCGATTGAGGCAGAGGAAATTCCAGAAGGCCACCCTGTTCGGGCCTATCTCTTTCATTTTGAGACACACAAAACCAAAGAAGGCGTGCTGTCGGGGCAGGAGTTTGATCCCTTGCAGGTTGCCGCCCTTCTTCCCTGGCTGCTTATTTTGGACGTCGTTCCTAGATATGACCCACCCGTCTATCGGTACCGTTTTGCAGGGCCGAAATGCTGTGAACTGTTCGGGATCGACTACACAGGAAAACTGCTCGGTGATGATCTACCGGTTGAGGCTGCTGAAAGACGCCGGCAGGAGTTTCATGAAGTTGTAGAAGGGCGCGTCCCGGTTTTTGCGCGGGCCAACATCCCCCTGCCCGGCAAAGAGCACAAACAGATTTATCGAGGCGTCTTTCCGCTCGCTAAAAGAGATTCAGACATCATAGATCAGCTACATGTGGTGATCGCTCCCATCAATGAGACGACTGAAACATAGGTGGGTCACAGTAACTATGAACGGTCTTCGCGGTCCGCTTATCTCGCTAGTGCCTCCGCGAGAATATCAAAGACCAGTCGAACCCGAGGACTCGTATGAACTTCGCTGTGAGCAATAATCCAGACAGGGACATGGATGGGCGGCAACTCCGGGAGGACTTGCTCAAGCTGGAGTAACTCGACCATATTGGTAGTTGGCATGAAGTTCTTAGGCATAAAGCCGATGCCGAGTCCCTGGCTGATCATTTCATACATCGCAACACCGTTGTTCGTCGTAATTTTGAATTGTTCACGCTTGAGGGGCAGTCCTATTTCGGCGAGTGCTGGCAACATGCGTTGCGGGTCTTCAGGGCCAATAAACACTGCGTCGGCGAGGTCAGCTGGACTGTTTGGCCGACCATAAGAATCCAAATACTTCGGTGATGAAAACAGATGGGCCGAAGTTTCATTCACAAGTTTTGCGATGAGATTAGGCTCTTCGGGACGTGCATGGCGAATTGCTATATCTGCCTCACGACGACGAAGGTCCTGAACGCTATTTGATGCCACCACATCCAGTTCAATACCAGGGGCAGCCTCTCTGATGGTTTTTAGAATTTGAGGGAGATGATAGGCGGACATTGCATCAGTTGCAGTAATGCTGACTTTTCCCTCCAACATCTGAGATTGTCCAAGGGCACTGAGCGAAAACCGGCCTGCTGCTTCTCCCATTGTGCGAACATGCGTGAGAAGCTCTCGACCAGAATCTGTTAGTGCAAGTGACTTTCCAACCCGCTCAAAGAGGGTCACGCCAAGGCTAGCCTCCAGGGCGGCCACTTGCCGTCCAAGTGTGGGCTGGGTGAGGCCAAGGGCTCGAGCAGCGCCAGATAGAGACCCCTCCTCGGCGGTGACAAGAAACGACCGCGCCTGGTTCCAGTCAAAAGTGACAGATGTCCAATCCATGCATTTATGTATATCGAACGTACCGATTTTGGCAATTTATCTTTGCAACATGTGTAATTACGTAGATGGCCTGAATAGAAAACTGACAGAGGAACAACAATGACCAGCGACGCTAGATTTTGGGATCAAACAGCTGAGAAATATGCAGCGTCGCCCATCAAAGACCAGGCGGCCTATGAGCACACGCTTGTCGAGACCAGGAAACATCTGAGACCTGGCGACAAACTTCTTGAGATTGGATGTGGGACCGGTGGCACAGCCCTCTTGTTGGCTGATGCCGTTGCCCATATCACCGCGACTGATATCTCAGCGAACATGATCAAGATCGGGGCAGACAAAGCTGTCGAACAGGAGGTGGTGAATGTCGACTTCGTCCAGGCAAAGCCTGCTGATCCAAAGCTCGCAGCGAAAACATTTGATGCGATCACCGGTTTCAACATTTTACACTTGTTGCCAGACCTAGAAGGCGACCTGGCTGCGCTGCGTGCGCGTCTGAAGCCAGGGGGCGTGTTGATCTCCAAGACTCCCTGCATATCAGATTGGAAGTGGAGCGCCATCGGCCGTATCGCCATTCCCATCATGCAATTTTTTGGGAAAGCGCCTTTTGTGTGTTTCTTGAAAGGCTCTGACGTAGAGGACAAGATAGCGGCAGCTGGCTTTGAGATTGTCGTGAGTGAGAACCACAATGCGTTTAGCCGCTTCATCGTCGCGAAGAAACGCTGAAACAAGAAAGCCAGGCATCGCTGCCTGGCTTTGTCCATCCGACAGGGCGTTCATCAGGCGTCGTGGGCGCCGATAATGGCGACGGAGCACACATTCTGTGACGGCGCGCCGCCGAGATTATGGGTGAGGCCAATCTTCGGGTTCGGAAGTTGCCGTTCCCCTGCTCTGCCTTGAAGCTGCAGATACATCTCATAGGCCATACGAAGACCTGACGCCCCGATCGGGTGACCGAAACACTTAAGACCACCATCAATCTGACAGGGCACGTCGCCGTCACTGTCATAGAACCCGTCCATAACGTCTTTCACCGCCCCACCTTCTGGAGAGATGAACAGGTCTTCCATGGTGACAAGCTCTGTGATGGAGAAGCAATCATGAACTTCCATCATTGAGACTTCCTCGCGAGGGTTTTCAATACCGGCTTCCGCATAGGCTTTCTTCGCGGCAATACGTGCTGTGTGGAAATAGCTTCCGTCCCAACTGTTGTGTTGGCTTTCAAGGCCGTTCGACACAGACAGCTGCAGCGCTTTCACGGTCACGATGTCGCTCTTGCCCATGGCTTTTGCGATTTCTGGGGTCGTGACAATCGCAGCAGCGGCGCCATCTGACACCCCACAGCAATCGAAAAGCCCAAGCGGTTCAGCAATCATCGGCGCGTTCATCACCTGCTCTTCGCTCACCTCATTGCGCAGATGCGCTTTCGGGTTCTTGGCGCCATTGGCGTGGCTCTTCACCGACACATGCGCGATTGCCCGCTTCAGATCATCTTTATCAACGCCGTGCTTTGCCCGATAGGCAGAGGCCAGCTGGGCAAAGTTGCCAGGCGCTGAGCCATTCGGTGTCAGCTGGGGGTTGAGCGTGCCTGGATTGGCAACCGGAAGGCCGCCATAGCCCGTGTCTTTCAGTTTTTCAACGCCAAGCGCCAGAGCAATGTCGGCCGCGCCAGAAGCGACAGCATAGACAGCGCCGCGAAGCGCCTCAGAACCAGACGCGCAGAAATTCTCAACACGTGTGACTGCGATATTTGGAAGACGCAGAGCCACAGATAGAGGTGTCCCGCCCTTTCCCGTGCCAATCTCATCAATGTGAGTGGAGAACCAGGCGGCATCCAACTGTGTTGGTTCAATGCCGGCATCTTCCATCGCTTCGAGATAGGCTTCGACCATCAGTTCTTCCGGGCCACTGTCCCAGCGTTCGCCGAACTTGGAACATCCCATACCTAGGATTGCGACTTTGTCTTTAATGCCTCGTGCCATTCTTCCCTCCATCGGGTCGTCCGGACAGTGCCGGAGATGAGATACTCAGATTGTCAGTGTCTTTACTTGTTCTATTCAGCAGCCTGGGCAGCGGGTACCGCGTTTCGAACGGGAACAGCTTTCCAGAAATAGCGTTTAAACCCGCGCTGATCGTCAAAATCCTTGATGCGGAAAACCATCCGGACCTCCATGCCGCTGTCCACTTCGCCCTGCACGACATCGCCAATATCCATCATGATCCGGCCACCGCCTTCAAAGACGATCATGCCGTAGTGGTTAGGCGGGTTCATGGAGAAGCTCAGGAAATCTGCAGACCAAGAAAGGATAGTCGCCTTCCGATCAGCAAACTTGTAGGGCTCTTGCGTGTCTACCGTGGGTTTGTTCGGCGCGACGGATATCCGAGAGCGCGGAAACTGCACCACGCCGGTCTCGGTGCATCGCCCACCGACAAGGCCCATTACCGTGTCTTCGTTCCGGTAGAGCGTGGTGAGAGCTGTCTTCTTGTCTTGCTCGCCGCGCATGCCGCGTTCCCATTCCACAAGGCCGTGGAAGGTCAGGAACTTCATATAGTTCGTTTCTTCTTGTCGATCCGCAAGTGACCCGACAATGCCCCGCTTGGACGACATGGATGCCAGCAGATCCGTGGTTTCGAAAATGAGCACATCGCACCCACCACCGAAATGGGCAAGCATCACTTTTTCGCCGGGCTTTGCGTTCTGCAGCGTATGAACGAGCATTACCAGCGCATGAGCTGCACCTGTTTCTCCGCAAACCGCGCCCAACGGGTCAGCGACTGCGTCCGGGTTAATCCCGCACATCTTGGCGAGCTTTTGTGGCAGACGGGCAAACGTGCATGGCATCACAAAATGATCGATATCAGCAGCGCTTAGTCTAGTTTTCTCAAGTGCTCCGGCAACGGCCTTGGGCACGATTTTGCTGAAGCCTTCATCCCGGATCCAACGTTCTTCCCATCCATAATCAAACTCTTCACCGCTGCCACGGAAGTGATCGACAAAATCGACCGTGAGCGTATGGGAGCCTAGAAAAGTCGCGATGAGATCCTCAGACCCTACAGAGAGAGCTGCTGCGCCGTCACCAAACTCCAGCTCCTGAGCACTCGCCGCGCGCGTCTTGCGATGATCGGCAGCGCAGATAAGGGCTTCTTTGTTCGCGCCGCTACCGACACCGTTCAGTGCCTGAAGAAGTGCTGTTGTGCCTGCACGTTGAGTGGACGAAACATCGACGGCCTGGATGTCTTCGTCGAGTGTTAGGGCGGCAGAGATAATTCCTGAGTTCAACCTGTCGCTAAAGGGAAGCGTCGTGGAACCAAAATAGACAGCATCAATGTGAGAGCGATCCTCATCTGTGCCAAGCAGGTCGCGGGCCGCCTCGACTGCCATGGTCAGGCTGTCTTCGTCCCAGTTTCCCATAGAGCGCTCACCCTTGCCTTTGCCGACAAGGTTTGGGGCAATCCAGGCATTCGCACTCGTAATTGATTTCCGCTGCAGTCTAAGCCGGGGAATATATCCGCCAAAGGCCTTGAGACCGATCGTGTTCTGCGCCATGTGTCTCTTCCCTGAATGCTATAAGGCACTATATATCCCAGATAGTTAGGGCTGAAATGTCCCGGTTTCTGGGTATTGAGCACCAGTTTACCGATTGTTTTTGGGTTTCGACAACAATAAGGAGATTGCGGACGTGAAGACGTCAAAAGATCAACGAGACCTTGCGTCAGTCTGCCCGATTTTGAACTGGGGGGTGCCTTGGCCGATCTCACAGAAGCCGGAAACAAGATTCTGCGGGCCTGTGTCCAAATGAGTATTGAGACGGAAAGAGCCTACCGACGGCATCTTCTTCAGGGCCTGGGATGGGTGTGTGTGGCGCTCGGTGCAATCGGGATCGTGTTGCCAGTTATGCCGACAACGGTTTTTTTGCTGGCAGCGCTCTGGGCATTTGCTCGATCATCGCCACGTCTTCACACATGGCTCATCGAAAACCGATACTTCGGTCCCTATATCGCCGACTGGGAACGAGACCGGATCATTCCAATCCGTGCGAAGGTCATCGCGGTCACCATGATGACAGGCAGTGGTTTATGGTTGGCGCTCGGCACCAACGCACCCCTTGTCGTTGTCTTCGGCGTTATTTCAATTCTTATTGGCGTCGCCAGCTACGTCGTAACCCGACCAAGCCAACCATCAAGTTAGGACGGTCTGCCCGCCACCCTATCTGGCCGCAAGAATGCAGTCTTGTCCCCGCGCCTTGAGCGCGGTGCAAAGCGCTTTGGCTTCATTGCTGGAATGCAGCGGTCCAATCTGTAGTCGATAAAAAATACCGCGAGCGCCAAGGTCTGCCTCAACGATGTAGGGTTGTCTTTGACCAATCAATTCTTGATGGGCCGTAACGGTTTTATCCCAAGCCGCCGTCGCATCCGACGCTGAGCGGAAGGATCCAATTTGCACCCGGAGACCACGTGGTGCAGGGCTGGCGTCGCTTGCAGTTGTTGCCGTGCCTGCTGCAACCCGAACCGGTGCCGCAGTTGGGGTATGCCGTGAAGGTGTCAGAAGGTTTCCATCTCGGGAAACCGGCGTCGGCCTGGAACTATCAATAGATGCTGTGGTCATGGGATCGCCCGACGGAACAGCCGCGACCCGCACTGAGTTTCCCGTCGATGCTGAGGGTGGTTGAACGAAGCGCGTCACGGTGGCCTCCCACCCGGTGCTGGTCGCCCGAGGAGGTGGCAGCGCCTCCGATAACGGACGCACTGTAACACTGCCGCTCTGAGGCTCGATGGCAGCAACATTGGGCGGGGTCAGCGTTACAGCCTGTCCGGCGCTAGAAGCCGCATTAGGGATACGGATGCCATCCAGGTCGGCGGTTTCCGCATTTTGGCTGCGATTGTTCTCCGCGCTTGCTGTGACAACAGGTGACGACACTTGCTGCGTTGATTGAGCAGCCTGCGGTGCAGCGTTCGTTTGTGCAGGTTCAGGAATAGACGCAGTAATGATAGGTGCTTCAACGGGCTTTGCTGCGGCGACTTGCGTTAGGCGTGAACCGCCCCATTCCGCCAGCGCCGTTTGTGCCGGGGCAAAATTAGCTTCCAGTTCAAGCGCGTGCGCGGCATCTTCCACCGCAGCCTGCTCATTCCCAAGTTCATTGTGCGAAAGCGCCCTCGCGAAGTAGGTAAGGTGTGCCCGAGCCCCCATTCCCAGGGTCAGCGCGCGATCATAATCAACAATCGCCTCACTATGACGTCCAAGGTGTCGGCGCAAATTGCCTCGGTTGTGAAAAGCAGAAGCATAGTTTGGCGCCAGCTCGATGGCTTTATCATAGTCCCGAGCCGCACGCTCCTGTTGTCCCATGCCAGCATAAGCAACCGCTCGATTGTAGTAGCTCCGCGGTAAGATGCTTGCAGGCAATCCGCCTTGCCAGATGGCGCTGGTATAGTCCGCGACCGCATGGCCACCCAGACCCAACTTCTGATTGGCGATTCCTCGGTGATGGTAAGCGAGAGCCATCCGTTCAGCATCGAGCGCATTGCCCTCAATCGCTGCGTTTAGATAATCAATGGCTTCCAGTGCTCGGCCAGACTGAATAGCGGCCGTCCCAGCGTTCAAGGAGGCAATTGCGTCAACTTCCTCTTCACTGGTCGCAGCATTTGCTTGAAATACCAGCGCGCTGCCTACTAGGAAAACTCCCAGAAAGAGGCCGAAGCGCAGCGATGCTCGGGTGCCATCTATGACAGCAGTCAGGTTCACAAACATGCCTCTCTCACCCCATCTTCCATGAACCGGTCAACGACCGAATCACAGCGGCTGTAGAGATTAAGAGTAGGTCAATGTGCCGGTTTTGTCGCCACCCCAGGATTTTCGCTCAAGTTGAGGAATCTCCGGAGGTGGCGGCGTTCTGTCTTAACTCGGCGCGGCATCTCCGAGGGGGTTGTCGCCATACTCATTGCTTCCAGGAGTTCCTGGCTGCACAAACCAGTAAATCAGGACAAGAGCCCCAATGAGTGGAATGAGCGCGATCAGGTACCACCAGCCGCTGCGGTCAATGTCATGCAAACGACGGACGCCAACTGCAATCCCAGGCACCAGCAGTCCAAGTGTGACGAGTGTGCCCAAGATGGATGATCCGAAAAGCAAGTTGTCGATGACACCTGCAACTATCGATAGGAGGATGACGAAAAGCACCCAAAACCAGTACTCAGAACGCGACGACCGTGTATTGAAGTCGATATATCTGGACAGGCCAGATGAAATTGCTTCTTGAAAAGACATGGTTCCCCTTCCCCTTAAGGTTTGTAGGGCCATGAAATCACGTTTTGCGTGCTTTGTAAGCTCTGTTCTTACTCAACGGTGACGGATTTCGCGAGATTTCGCGGCTGATCGACATCTGTGCCTTTTGCCACAGCCGTAAAATACGCCAGGAGTTGCACGGGGATCGTGGCCAATATTGGCTGAATAAAAGGGTCACAGGTTGGGAGCTCAACATTCTGCCAAGGTGCATCGGCAGCTTTTGCGATGCCCTTTTCATCAGAGATTAGGAGGACTTTGCCGCCTCGCGCGATGACTTCCTGCATGTTTGAAACCGTCTTGTCGAACAGCCTGTCACTGGGCGCAATAACAACAACGGGAACGTCTTCGTCAATCAGCGCAATCGGACCATGCTTCAATTCACCAGCAGCATAGCCTTCCGCGTGGATGTAGGAGATTTCCTTGAGTTTGAGAGCGCCTTCCAGCGCAATCGGATAGTTGGCTCCGCGTCCTAGATAAAGCACATCGCGCGCGCGCGCGAGCGAGTGTGAGAGTTCTTCCAATTTGGCCGTATGGCCGAGAGCAGAGGAAACATGCCGGGGAACCTCAAGCAGTGACCGGACAAGATGGCTCTCCTCATTTTGCGAGATCGTGCCACGTGCTCGACCCGTCGCTATAGCGAGGGCTGCAAGCACAACAAGCTGGCACGTAAATGCTTTTGTCGAAGCAACCCCAATTTCGGGTCCTGCAAAGGTTGGCATAATGGCATCTGATGCTCGGGCAATGGTCGACTCTGTTACGTTGAGGACCGACAAAATGTGTTGGCCCTGCTCACGACAATAGTTGAGCGCTGCATGAGTATCCGCAGTCTCTCCTGATTGGGAGATGAAGATGGCGAGCCCACCGTCAGGAAGTGCTGCTTCGCGATAGCGGAACTCCGATGCGATATCGATCTCTACGGAAATTCGCGCCTTTTCTTCAAACCAGTATTTTGCAACATGAGCCGCATAGGATGCAGTGCCACAGGCGATGATTGTGATTTTTGGGATGGTTGCCAGATCAAATGGAACGTGTGGGAGTCTGATCGTCTCGGTCATCGGATCGATATAGTCGCCCAATGTATGTCCGATGACTTCTGGTTGTTCGAAGATTTCCTTCGCCATGAAGTGTCGGTGGTTACCTTTGTCGACCAGTTGAGACGAGGCATCAGTAATCTTGATGGGTCGCTCAACAACATCGCCGCCAGCGTTTCGGATTGTAACGCTGGCGCGTCGAATTTCCGCCCAATCACCATCGTCAAGGAATGTGACCCGATTGGTCATAGGTGCCAGCGCGAATGCATCAGAGCCGAGATACATCGAACCATCGCCATAGCCAACGGCAAGCGGGCTACCACGACGTGCACCTACAATGAGGTCCTCTTCCCCCTGGAAAACGACACCCAGCGCAAATGCACCTTCGAGCATATCGAAAGCCGCTTTTGCCGCATCCACAGGTGCAAGCCCACTTTTGAGGTGCGATGAAATTAGATGCGCCACAACTTCAGAGTCCGTATCTGTCTGAAATGCTGCTCCGGACGCGACCAGGCCTTGTTTGAGCTCTCTAAAGTTTTCGATGATACCGTTATGAACGATCGCTACATCCTCAGTGACGTGTGGATGGGCGTTTCTCTCATTGGGCGCGCCATGGGTCGCCCAGCGGGTATGACCAATGCCAATGACACCTTTCAGAGGATCGTCTTGGAGACAGGATTCTAGATTGGACAGCTTGCCTTCTGCTCGGCGACGGTTGATTTTCCCATCAAGGAGCGTCGCAATGCCCGCAGAGTCATATCCGCGGTACTCAAGCCGCTTAAGCGCCTCAAGTATAATAGGAGAAGCTGTTTCGTTGCCGACGACACCGATGATCCCGCACATGGTTCAGTCTTTCTTCTCTTTGGAGTTCTGATTTTTTTCGCGAAAAGCAGCGCCCCAGCCACTCTTTTCCATTTGTTTGGCACGGGAAACAGCGAGCGCGTCCTGTGTCACATCTTTTGTGACAACGCTGCCAGACCCGATATAGGAGCCATCACCAATCTTGACCGGTGCTACGAGGGAGCTGTTAGATCCGACAAAGGCGCCTGCCCCGATATCTGTGAAATGCTTATTGAAGCCGTCATAGTTGCAGGTGATCGTCCCCGCTCCGATATTTGCCTCAGCACCGACCCGCGCATCGCCAATATAGGTCAGGTGGCTAATCTTTGCTCCAGCCTCGATATCGGCCTTTTTGGTCTCAACAAAATTGCCAATCTTTGCGCCCTCACCAACCCGTGTCCCAGGACGTAGCCGCGCAAACGGACCTACGGCGGCGCCATCTTCGATGCTCACGCCTTCTAAGTGTGAAAAGGCTTTGACGGTTACATTGTCGCCAATTTGCACCTTGGGCCTGAACACCACATTTGGTTCAACAATGACATCTCTGCCAATCTGCGTGTCGATGCAGAAATAGACGCTCTCCGGATCATGCAGCGTTACACCGCTTGCCAGAAACTTCTCGCGCAGTCGTTTTTGGAATATGGCCTCAGCAGTTGCAAGATCGCTCCGGCTATCGACACCTATGACGGTGTCCCCGATTTCAAGGGCCGTTGTCGAACATGTAAGACCGCGGTCTCGAGCAATTTGTGGGAGGTCCGTGAGATAGATTTCCCCACTAGCCGGATTGGGCTTGAGGTCAGCAATCATGTCGTGCAGAAGATCGCGGGAAATCGCCATCACGCCGCTGTTGCATAGAGTGATTTTTTTCTCTGCTTCTGTGGCGGCCTTTTCTTCAACAATACGTTCCAAGGCGCCATCGGCGGAACGCACAAGGCGGCCATAATTGGTTGGATCATTCGTATCAAACCCAAGCACGACGACCGCGGATCCGCTTGCGCATTTCTCCCGCATTTCATTCAGAGTTTCCGCTTCGAGAAAGGCTGCGTCCCCAAAAACGACCAATGCCACACCGGGCTCTCGCGGAACCTCGCTGAGCGCACTTCGCGTTGCATCGCCGGTACCGTTGGCCTCGTGCTGAATACAGGTCTGCACTTCAGCGCCCCATGACTTGGCGTAGGCAGCGACATCTTCCATATCAGGCGCAACAACGGTCACGATTTGCTCAGGGGAAATTGCCTTAGTAGCGCTCAAGACGTGCCCAAGGAGTGGCCGTCCAGCTACTTCATGCATGACCTTCGGCATCGCCGATTTCATGCGGGTACCTTTACCAGCAGCTAGCACTATGACGGTGGTATCGCGTCCGCTCATTAACTTTTTCATCTCTGTGTAAGTGGCTGTAGCCAGCCAGAATCCGCGCCAGAAAGTGGCATATCACCATTTTCGCCCAAAATAACTTAATGTTTCATTCTGTTGCGCTGGGGGTATGGGCTGATGACGGGTTTTGGCCCACCTTGGTTTCTGCGCTCGTGAAGTCGGGAATAAGCCTGCCCATTAACTCCCGAACGGTGGCATCTTCGCCTTGACCGGCTGCCTGCACCATCGCCGATATTCCCTTTTCAACAAAGGCCCGATCCGCGACCCGTGGCCGGGCAGCCATCATGGCGGCATGGCTTGTGGGCAGAAGCTCTTCAGCGTCGTCAAATAGGTCCTCGTAAAGACGTTCTCCAGGCCGCAGGCCTGTGATTTCTATCTCAATATCTTCGTTGGGCGTTAGTCCAGCGAGCTTGATCATCTCGTTGGCCATATCAAGAATCTTCACGGGTTTGCCCATATCCAACACGAGAATTGCCCCACCCTCGTCGATTGTGTCATCTCGCAATGTTGCGGCTTGAAGGACCAGTTCAACAGCTTCACGGATAGTCATGAAATACCGTGTCATTTCTTCGTGGGTCACCGTGATGGGGCCACCCTTGCGAAGCTGCTTTTCAAACAGCGGTATGACCGACCCCGCAGACCCCAAAACATTGCCAAACCTGACAGTGACAAACCGGGTCCGATTATCCTTGCGGGCGTCAATATCAAGCGCTTGGCAATAGGTTTCCGCAATCCTCTTGGAGGCACCCATTGCGTTGACCGGGTGGGTTGCCTTGTCCGTCGAAATCATCACCATCGTGTCGATGCCATGACGCACAGTTGCGTCGGCTACATTTTTCGTCCCCATCACATTGGTAAGGACTGCTTGGGATGGTTGCGGCTCAAGCATAGGAACATGCTTCAATGCAGCCGCGTGAAACACTATCTCTGGTCGCTCTTGGGTGAACACCCGCTCGACATGGTCGGTATCACGCACGTTGCCAATGATTGCTGATCGAGAAATTGTAGAATATGTCTCGCCAAGTTGACGGTCAATTTCGTACAGGTTGAATTCGGAATTATCGAACAGCGCCAGATGTGACGGGCCAAAGCTGGCTACTTGCCGCACCAGCTCTGACCCAATACTGCCGCCCGCTCCGGTGACAAGTACACGCTTGTCGCCAATGAGGGCAGCCATTGCGTCTCGGTCAAGTTCTGCCTGCGGCCTGCTCAGAAGGTCTTCTACGTCGACAGGACGGATATCTATTTCTTGCGCTGACGCTTTCGTTAAAAGCGAAATTTGCGGCAGGCGGTCGAGCTTTAGACCATGACCGCGCGCAGATTCCAGAAGGTCGCGAACAGGTTGGCCACGCATATCTGGATCAGCAAGCACCAGACTGGAGAGAATGTTTCTGTAGCTGAGAATAATGTTGGGCAGCTGCTCCACATCACCGACAATTTTGACCCCTCGGATGCGGCTGCCTATCGGCCGTGAGCCGTTTTCCACGATGCCGAGAACCCGGTAGCGAGCATTTGGGTCGCGGGCCATCTTTCTGATGAAGGCTTCAGCTTCGTCAGTAGCTCCGATTAGAAGAACAGATTGGACGTTGGTGGTGTCTCCCGAAATACGCAGAAGCCCTATCTGTTTCTCGTACCACAACCGCACGGCCAGGCGTACACCTACCAATAGGGCTGTGAGGACCATTGTATCGATGACAACTAACGAGCGCGGAATGCCATCAAGCTGAGCAGTGAGAAACATCACGACGAGAAAAGTAATGTTAATGATCAGTGCCGTTCGACCCAACAGCAATGCATCATCCACAGAAATATATCGCCAAGGAATACGGTGGAGTTTCGATTGGAAAATCACGATGGCCGCAACCAGCGTGAATATGCTCGTTGAGGTCACAACGAGATCCCAGTTATAGGCAAAGAGGCCATTGCCGAGACGCAGGTAGAGGGCAATTGGAAACGAAATGGCCGCGAGTGCCACATCAAACAGAAATATGATGGCGGTGCGGTGCCGTGCACCTGACGATGGGAGGTCTTTGCTTGCCACGCGAATTCAGCTCCGCCGAGTTATTCAAATACGCTGCACCCTGCGACAGCTCATGGGTGTGATAGCATGGCTTTCATCGCGCTGTCACCGAATGAACAAGCCAAAAATACGCGGCTTTCTGGGAATTCTGGTCTGACCGCCGGAGTTATCCCGCAGCCTGAAGTAGCTTGCTTTCCCATCGATAGGCATCTCGTACGATTTCGTCCAGATCGTCATGCTCCGGCTTCCATCCAAGAATCCGCCGAGCAAGGCCAGCGTCTGCAACAATCTCGGCAGGATCTCCAGCACGTCTGGCGTCCAAACGGGCGTCAATTTTCTTACCTGCGACACGTTCAACAGCTTCGACTACCTGCTTCACGCTTGATCCGTGACCATACCCGCAATTGGCAGTTAGGCTGTCGCCTCCTGAGCGGAGGTACTTCACAGAAGCTTCATGTGCGGAGATCAAATCACTAACGTGGATGTAGTCACGGACGCCGGTGCCATCCAGCGTTGCGTAGTCATCACCGAAAATTTTCATATGGTCTCGAATGCCAAGTGCCGTCTGAACAGCTACCTTGATGAGGTGCGTCGCATCCTTGGTGGACTGGCCTGAACGCCCAGCTGGATCGGCACCGGCAACATTGAAGTATCTCAACACAACATAGTTGAGCTCATGAGCTGCGGACACGTCCTGCAACATCCACTCACTCATCAGTTTTGAGCGCCCGTAGGGCGACATGGGATTCAGCTGGACATCTTCTGTTACTGGGACTTGCTCCGGTGAGCCGTAAACAGCCGCAGTCGAGGAAAAGACAAAGCGTGGAACATTCTCTGTCACACAACACTCGATAAGGCTGCGGGTCTTAGCCGTGTTGTTGGCATAGTATTTTAGCGGATCGGAAACGGACTCCGGCACCACAATTGATCCAGCAAAATGAACTACATCAGTGATGTTCTTGCGCTTGATCGTTGAGCGTACAAGTTCAGCGTCTCCAATATCCCCTTCGACAAATTCTGCGCGGGTATCAACTGCCGTTCTGACGCCTGTGGACAAATTGTCTACGACTGTGACGTTTTCACCGGCATCAGCGAGCGCCAAAACCATATGGCTACCGATATAGCCCGCCCCGCCCGTAACTAGAACGCTCATGCATCTCTCCTGGTCCAAACCCTTTGTAAGGTTATACCCGGAAGTTCCTATCTACGTAATTAACGAGTTTTTCGACACAGGCTTCAATGGTCGCGGCGCCCGTATCCACAACCAATTCTGGTGCGTCAGGTGCCTCATACGGGGCTGAGATGCCGGTGAAGTCCGGGATGTCACCCTTGAGCGCCCGCTCATAGAGCCCTTTTGGGTCGCGATCGATACAAGTCTCTATGTCCGCTTTGATGTAAACCTCGTGGAAGGAGGAATAGGCGGCATGTCGCGCCCGGTCTCGATCAGATCGGTAAGGTGAGATAAACGAGGAGATTACGACAACACCTGCTTGACGAAAGAGTGCTGCCACTTCCCCTACCCGTCGAATATTCTCCGAACGGTCATCAGGTGAGAAGCCCAGATTTGACGTAAGACCCTGCCGAACATTGTCTCCATCTAACACGAAGACTTGGTAGCCTTTCTCAAAGAGACGCGCCTCCAATGCAACGGCAAGTGTCGATTTGCCAGCGCCAGATAGGCCTGTAAACCAGAGGACCCCACCTTCATGGCCATTTCTCGCGGATCGGTCGGACTCTCCAACTGAAAATTCAATAGGTGTCGTGTTAATTGCCTTTGACGTAAGCAAATGACGCTGGTCTGCATAACCTTCCATCGAGATATAGCCTGTGGCAAGCAGACCGGAACCCTCACTCGGTTCTAGAAGATCGACCCCTGCCGCGAGCGGTAAATTTCCAATGTGATCAAGTGCGATGACGTTGTCGACGCGCACCACGATTTCAACGAGGGCGCCATCGGCGATTACCGTGTCGGGCGCGGTCTTGAATGTCGAAGGTGACAAAATCTGCTCAACAGACTGGATCGTGCCTTGAGTGCTACCATAAGCTGTTTCGACTAATACCCGGTCACCCTGTGTCCGCTCGTCGGCGCGCCAAACCGCTTTAACCCTGAAGACATCGGTCTCAATCGGTGGCTCTTCCTGATGTGAGACAACCTCACCGAGCTCTGCAAAGTGAGGTGTGTCGAATGTGAGCTTCAGCACACCCTTTTCTGTTTCTGCAACGCTCACCGCCACACTTCGTTGGTTGGAGGGTGAGCACACGATCTCATCGCCCGCACCTATTGCGCCGGAGATCGTGCTTCCGGTGACGATCCATCTACCGTCATCGTTCGTTGAAGAGATGACCTTCATGCGCAGCGGAGGCGATGTTGCGGCCACCGACGATGTCCGTAGTGAGTCCAGAGAACCTTCGTCTTGCCACCAAGGAATGAGATCGGGCCGTCCTAGCGGAAGCGGGCCAAAAAATGAGGGCACAAGATTTGCCGCGGACAGGACGTCTTGGAATTCTTCTCGTATCAGCTCGAACTGCTCTTGCTCATACCCGATCAGAGCCAGGTTGGCGACGAGAACAACAGGGGCCGTGAGATCCAGAAATTTTACCAGCCGTGCAAAATGCCTGTCTTGATCGCCAATACCTTCTGTCGCATCAAGAATGATTATGGGGGTTACATGTGCTGGCGAGGAACATGGCGTGCGAAACCATTGGTCTGCGTCGAATGCCTGAGCGACCGCGAAGCCCATCTGTGCTACCGCGTTGTCGAACTGCTCAGGATCGCCTCTTTCGGCACCTAAGACGACGCACTGCCTGTTCGTGTTGCTGAGATTCGAATGTGGAGCTGCGCTTGCCACGATAAACTCAATTCACAAAAATACATGGGAAATATAATTATTTCCAAATAATTATTGTGGAGTTATACGTGCGTTCCGCGAAAATCAAGGCCTTACAGTACTATTTGGACTGGCGGCGCACCTTTCCGCGTTTAATGGGTCTTGGAGGGGGTGCGAGACCATTTGAGGAATGGGGCGTCTCGTCTCCAGTCGTCTGAGCGAGAGCCCTCACGTCCTTGCGCAGCCCTTCCAAGGCAGCCGCGTGAGACCTATTCCTTAGGGACGAGGCCATCAGTATCTGGGCAATTACAAGAAGCATCAGCGCCACACCAAAAGCGATAATGCCGGCTTGGGCCGCTGTTGGTAGTGAAAAAAATCCGTCAAAACCCATCGTCTGTTGTCCAATCCCCTTTGTCGGCCCTGAGGCCTGAACATCTGTGGAGCAAACAAGAGCAAAAGTCGGGCCGGACGCCTGGTGCAAGGCTCACTGCGCGTTTCTTGAGCTCCTCAACAACATGGTTGACGAAATATTAAGCGGAATGCCTGCAAAGTGAGCGGAGGGAGTTTCGGGCCTGTGAGATTTGACCGCATACGCGACTCACTCTACCCAGAACCATGGGTTTCGCGCCGGTATTCATCACCGAGTGCACTTCGATAGCAAATGATGAACTTGGGGATTGGACAAATGTCCCGACGGAGAACACAAACAATGCGATCTCTGCCCAATTACCTCCTGGTTGGATGTCTTGCAGTAGGAATTTCCGCCTGCGCTGGCCCTAATGGACACACGACATCAAGCACGACGCCCGGTGCTCAGGAGACGCTAGAACAGCGCGTTGAGCGCCTGGAACGGGACCTGGCGACGCTGAGGATCGATTACTCTGTTGTCCGGCCTTCCATGGAACGGATCGTATCATCTGAAAATGGTATTGAAGCGCGCCTCCAGGCAATTGAAGGGGCATTTGGTCCTATCACTGCATCGATTTCACCTGAATCCGCTGATGTCGCCGCTTACACCCCACCGACTGCGACAGCCTTTCCGTCCGTCGGTATTCACCTTGCCTCCTACCGGGACACAGAGAACGTTAATCGCGGGTGGAATGAACTTGTAGCAGGACATGGCGATCTACTTGCTGACCTCGATCTCAAAGTGGTGGACTATCGAAGCGCACATGACGGTCTGTATCGTCGCCTTGTGGCTGGGCCGGTGGACCCTGCGGCTGCAGAAAGCCGGTGCGCGAGCCTGAAGGACCGGGGCATCTGGTGCCAGGTCGTGCCACTTGATGGACGTTAGTCTTCCGAACTAGCCGGCCAGACGATCAACTGTTTCACCACTGATCGGCGAGCGCGCCTCGCATGTTGCTGCTAACCGGACCCCCGATGAATGATGAGAGATCCGATAGCTGTATTTCGGTCCATCGAATATGAGCGCTGTTTCAAGTTCGAAATCCGGCTGCCCCTCAATTTCAAAACTACGCGATATTACGGGTATTTTCTTTCGTTGGCGCCAAGGCTTCATCAGCTAGGGAAACGAGATCGCCAATACAGTCCAGATCGAATAGCTTTTCACCTGGAAACCGGATGCTGAGTTTGTCTTCCAAGCTCATAATCAAACGGGCATGTGCCAGAGAATCCCATCCATCCACATCCTCGGCTGTTGTCGTTGCGCTGAGATCGGACTCACGGCAGCCCAGTTCAGCTGCGATGACTGAACAAACCCGTCCAAATGTCTCGTCGGTCGACGTCATGTAAGGCCTTCTTCCAGTGCGGGAGAGTTGTATTTGTTTGCTGTTGCTTCACGGCTGATCTTGCCGCTTGTACTTTTGATCAACCACATGGGTGGGAATAGATGAATAGAAGCCGGAACCAGTCCCGTCTCATCCAGCATCCTGTCGCGAATGTTCTTCTTGATTGTTTTCAGAGCTGCAGTGTCAGTCTCTCGTGTTTCAGCGAGGACAATCAAAACATCACTGCCCAGGTCTTCGCGATACTCCGAGAATGCAATCACACGTCCGGGAACGATGCCTGATGTATCGCGCAAAGAAAATTCCAGATCATGCGCATAATGATTTCGCCCGTTTAAAATCAGCAGATCGTCAATGCGACCAGTGACAAACAATTCACCGTTGGATAGGTATCCAAGATCGCGTGTGTGGTACCAGCCTTCCCGAAAAACCTTGCTCGATTTTTCTGGTTGCCGATCATAACCACGGGCAAGGCACGGGCCGCTGACGCAGATTTCCCCGATCCGGCGATCTGGCAGACGGTTCCCTTCTTCATCCATTATAAGGACTGTGATCTGCTCTATAGGCTTTCCGCAGGACAGCACAGAGCTTGTTGTTGCATGGGTGTCGAGGGTCGGGCGCGCGACGCCTTCATTGATGAGGGCTTGAGTATCGATTGTCTCAGTGCGCGGTGCAGTGCCCGGCTCACTCTGGGTCACTGCAAACACGGTTTCTGCCATGGCATAGCAGGTATGCAGAGAAGATTTTCTGATACCCATAGGTCCAAATTTGGAGGCAAATTGATCGAGCGTTTCCGGGCGGCACCGTTCTGAACAGTCTACGAAAGCCCGAACTGAAGAGAGATCCCAATCGTCATCTGGTCGGACGCAGTTGATCAGATGCTGGAACGCGAAGTTCGGCTGCCATACAAGCGTCGCCTTTATGCGTTCGATCAGATCGAACAATAGGGTTGGACGCATCGTCCATTCAAATGGACTGATCATGGTGACCGGAACGCCGGTTAACACAGGCAATAGGCAGCATGCGATGAGGCCCATGTCATGATAAAGCGGCAGCCAGCTAACAATGTGGTCTTCTTCGCTAAGTCCGAGACGCCTCGCATATGCATCGACCTGATGCAGAAGCGCTGCATGCGAAATCATGACGCCCTTCTTCGTACCAGTCGTTCCTGAACTGTGCTGCAGGAAGGCGACATCCTGTGAACAGGTGTCAGGTATCGGCAATTTGGAAGCGGAAGGAAGATCTTCTTCCGTGACCGCAGCAATGTCATGACCTGTTGGGAAGCTGTTGAGCTCTGTTTTGAGTTTTGGAGTCGTGAATAAGAGTTGGGCGCGAATACGCTCCATGACTTCACGATGCCCACGCCAGAAATGCGCAGGATCTTGTCTGGGGCTGGGAGGGGCCAGAATAGTGGGCACGGCTCCGGCAAACATCGCACCAAAAAAAGCGTAGAGAAGATCAGGCCCCTGCTCTTTCAGCACCACGACTCTGTCGCCGGCAGCAAGGTTTGCCTTTGCACAAGCCGCTGCGTAGGGAGCAGCACCCTCGGCAAGGCGTCGATAGCTAATCGAGTGTGTCGCATCACCTATATGAACACGGGCGTACAGACGGTCTGGTGTTTGCTCCAGGCGTTCAAGAATACGCTGCGAGACTGTATCTCGTTCGTACTTCTTCCAGAATGATAGCAACGACATGGCGTATCCTACGGGACGCTAAGGACTCCTTTGCATTCCATAGAAACAGGGTAAATTTCTGGTAAACGGGCCCGGCTACCTCGTGCTTATCTGGGACGCCTATGAGGCGGTCGATCAAACCCGTCGCTGCGTCTTGGCCCGTCTGGCCCAGCGCGTCTGGCCCTCTCCGACAGACCTGCAACGGAAGTCGGGTCCCCCTTAAAGCAGGAAAGCGTGTACGGGTAATCAGGACTTGCGTGATAGTGGTAGATCGTCTGCATTTCACCGTCGATCATGACCTGCCCGACATGCCCATGACATTCGTCAAGGTCACGGCTTGTGAGCAAGACACCACCTTCCCCGTGATAGCCATAGATGGCAAAACCATCGAGCGCATATCCGATGAGGGTGGAATGTTCCGTTGCTGGTGCTGGGTCGTTCTGGCAGGGGCTTTTGCCATGGTAATGATAAAGACCACTTCGCTGAGGATGGCCCTGACAATTATCCAGAATTTCATGCGCCAGAGCATTTTCGCCTCGTGCATCAAGCGCGGTGAACAGCACAGCGCCGGTCAGCATGATCCCTATGGCGCCCATCGGCAGGCAGGATGGATGCTCCGCGATAGCTGGATTCGTTGGCAAGGAGACGGCGAAAGTGTGCGCGCGGATCGTGTTGGGATTGCGATCGTAATAATAAGCGTCATCAGAGCGTGAGATTGGGAACTGGCCGGTCGGATGATCCGGCAACGCATTGCCATTTATCAACCGACGTGTACCCGAAATCGCTATTTCGAGCTCAGAGAGGTGAACCACGTTCCCATCGACGGTGGGTTTTCGGGTGAGATCGAATGTCCCGGCTATGTCGTTTAGCCAATCGCCTGACCGCCGGGCGCCGGGCGCGTTTGGATTGAAACCGGTCTGGCAGGCAAAGACCGAACCGGCGCGCGGCACACTGGAGACTTTGCCATCACCGAGAGGCAGCGACGTAAGATCTACGGTATGAGCAGCGGCATTCGAAACGAGCAGAAGAAGGACGGTCGAGAGGGAGAAAAAGGCGCGCATGGAGCAGATCCGGGTTGCTGATGATGACTAATTATACGCGCGTCAGCGACCAACCGGTCGCCGCAGCGGCATCAAATGCAGCCGTAGATGTCTGTAGAAAAATGGTGAGCCCTGCAGGATTCGAACCTGCGACCTACTGATTAAAAGTCAGCCGCTCTACCAACTGAGCTAAGGGCCCTCTGAATCGGGGAGACCCCCGACGAGACCGGCGGAACCTAGTCATACCAGCCTGCTTGGTCAACCAAATAGCGCCAAATTATGCAGATAATGCGTCACTTTTCGCTGGTTCATGTGAATTGGCTGAGATGCTCGCAATTACGCCGGACTGACCGTGGTCAACCACGTAATTGGTGCGATTTCCTGCGAAACAAAGCCTGGTTTTCAGGTCCCTGTCCGTCTGGGCAGGCTTCCTGATGAGCGAGGGATAAAAACGGTCGAAAAGACTATGAAGTCCGATGCCCAATCCGTGTTCCAGCGTCGTAATGATCTTTCCGTCAACATCCGCTTCGTCAATGACTTCGAGGTCAGCGTCGAAGCCCCTGCTTCTTAGAAGATTGGTTTGGTCGCGCTTCAGGCCGATGTTAACCAGCCTGTCTCGGCAGGAGTGAACCATGCGGAATTGCGTCTTTCTTGAGCCGATGGCTCCGAGCGTCGTTTCCAGTTGATCAGGATCACAGACATTGCGGATACGGGCCTGGTCGCTGCCGAAATAGTTCGGAGCCCCGATATTCTCGTTGCTCCATGCAGTTTTCGTCGAGCAGACGAACTCAATGTTCCCATCGATAGCTCTGTACTCCACGCCGCCAAAGCCAAGATACGCTGGAAGGGTTTCCGGATAGGCAGATGATTCAATAACCGCTGAAATTGTGTTTGGCGCGAATTTTTGCATCAGATGGGAAATGTAGCCACCGTGAGAGGTTCCCGCCGCGATGATGTTGCCATGATCAAACTCAACACCATCATCAATCAGCTTGTTCAGGACCAAAAGATGGTCCAATGCAGCAAGGACGCCAAAATTTTGGTAGTCCTCGCCAGGTGGAACAAGTGCGGCAGACAGCGAAAATTTGTGGTCTTTGCGGGACTTCAGAAATCTAAGCGCGTCTTTTTCTTCCGCTGAACGCAGTCCGTCCAGGCTGTCTCCCTGGAGGACCAGTGCCCCGATCACTTTAGCAATGGACCATGGATCAATTTCGATCGAGACAGCGACACCAGGAATGGACTGCTTTGGTCGACAGAAGTGACAATGCGCGCGAACGGAAACAACCACCAAATTGTATTTCGCGGCAACCTGTCTTCGTGTCAGGCGGGTGTAAGCTTCGTCCGTATCCTCGCCGAAACCTGGAATAAGGAAAACAAGCCCATCAGCCGGACCATTGTCTGGTATCTCAGCTTCAAAAGTCACAGGGACCTTTCGCGGAATACCGAGCTCGAAGTCTTCATGTCCACTTAAGCTGCCCGTAATGCTTGGCATAATGGTTCCCAGTGTAGAGAAATCAGTAAACTGATTTGGCACTCACATGGTAAACACAGCCTTAACGCGCATGCATTCAGAGTGGTGATAGATCCCCAGCCGCCTGCTCTGTCTTAAAGCCTGCGACAAAGGAGCTGAGGTTTCCGGCGGCAATGGCTCTCCGAAGATCTGCCATCAGCGACTGGTAATAGGCAATATTGTTCCAGGAAAGCAGCATCATTCCGAGGATTTCACCGTTTTTCAGAAGATGATGCAGGTAGGCACGGGAATAATCCCGCGCAGCCGGACAAGAGCTTGTTTCGTCTAGCGGACGAGGATCATTCGCGTGCCGGGCATTTTTGAGATTTACTTTGCCCAACCGGGTAAAGGCCTGCCCGTGACGACCCGAGCGAGTCGGCATCACACAATCGAACATATCGATCCCCCGTGAGACAGCTTCTACCAGGTCGTCCGGGGTGCCGACGCCCATGAGGTAGCGTGGTCGGTCTTTGGGCAGCATGGGCGCTGTGAAATCGAGCACACGAAGCATTTCTTTCTGGCCTTCACCGACTGCGAGACCTCCAATTGCGTATCCGTCAAAGCCGATCTCCTGCAATGCCGAGGCGCTTGTCTGGCGCAGAATCTCATAGATGCTCCCCTGCACGATCCCGAACAAAGCCTGCCCCTCCTTTCGGTGCGCCTGAGCCTTGAAGGCGTCCTTCGAGCGCTGCGCCCAGCGCGTTGAAAGTTGCATGGAATGATTGGCTTCATCGTGGGTTGCTGGAAACGGTGTGCACTCATCCAGCACCATTTGAATATCGGCTCCCAGAAGGCATTGGATCTCGATACTACGTTCAGGTGACAGCTCGTAGGAGGATCCATCTATATGGCTTTGAAAGGTGACAGCCTCCTCGGTCATCTTCCGAAGTTTGGAGAGAGACATCACTTGAAAGCCACCGCTATCGGTGAGAATGGGTCCCTGCCAGTTCATGAAGGAATGAAGGCCTCCAAGTGCGGCAACCTCCTCCGCGCCTGGGCGCAACATGAGGTGGTAAGTATTCCCAAGCACTATGTCCGCGCCGGCCTCTTTCACCTGATCGGTGTAAAGCGCTTTGACCGTACCAGCGGTGCCCACCGGCATGAAGGCAGGCGTTTGAATGTCGCCACGTGGCGTGTGGATGACGCCACGCCGCGCTGCGCCATCTTCCGCCAACAGGTCATACGTAAAAGAGCTCATCAGCCTCAGGCCTCCGGGAAAATTAGGCAGGCATCGCCATAGGAATAGAAACGGTATTCGCGCTCTATGGCATGCGCATAGGCCGCTTGCATTTCATCGAGCGATCGAAACGCAGACACCAGCATAAAAAGAGTGGATTTGGGTAGGTGAAAGTTGGTCATCAGTGCGTCAATCGCTTTGAACCGATATCCAGGCGTAATGAAAATGTCCGTGGCGCCAGACCAGGCTTCAACGACCCCATCATCGCGTGCAGCAGACTCCAGAAGCCGGAGGCTGGTCGTACCCACTGATACAATCCGGCCACCCCGCGCTCGAACTCGGTTGAGTTGATCGGCGGTTTGTTCACTGACTACACCAACTTCGGAATGCATTTTGTGTGCTTCGGTATCGTCGACGCTCACGGGCAGAAACGTTCCTGCGCCTACATGCAGCGTGACTTTCGCCGTTTCAATGCCTCGCTCTGTAAGCGCATTCATCAGATTGGGCGTGAAGTGAAGGCCAGCCGTCGGTGCTGCGACTGCGCCCGGCTCGTCAGCAAAAAGCGTCTGATAATCTTCCAGGTCAGCATCATCTGTTGCCCGTTTACTGGCGATGTAAGGAGGCAGTGGCATAACCCCTGCTTCGGCGATGGCAATGTCCAGAGCCGGTCCGGAGGCGGAAAATCTGAAATGAACTTCACCACCGGTCCGGCGAAGCACTTCACCTTCCAAACCACCTTGGAGTTGCACGACATCGCCTTCTGCCAACCGTTTTGCGGGTTTGGCGAAAGAGAGCCACTCGTCTGGCCCAAGTCGCAGGTGGAGCGTTACCTCAATATGGGCAATCGCTCCATTGCGCTCCCGTGTTCCCGTAAGCCGCGCCGGTATGACTTTCGTGTCATTGAACACCAGCACATCGCCCGGCTGCAGAAGGTCCGGTAGTTCCGAAACGCCAGCGTCTTTAAGGTGACCAGCATCGGGCCCCACAACGAGTAGACGTGCGGAATCACGAGGACGCGCGGGCCGTAAGGCAATCCGCGCGTCCGGTAGGTCGAAATCAAATGCATCAACCCGCATGGGATATTCTCTGTGAGCTCTGCGCCTTAAGCGGCGTCAGCAGCAACCTGCATTTTCACAATCTTATCGGGATCCTGCACAGGCTCGCCGCGTTTGATCTTGTCGACATGTTCCATGCCATCAATGACCTGGCCCCAGACGGTGTACTGATTGTCGAGGAACCGTGCGTCGTCAAACACAATAAAGAACTGGCTGTCAGCGCTGTTTGGGTCCTGAGCGCGCGCCATGGAGCAAATGCCACGAACGTGAGGTTCAGCAGAGAACTCAGCATCAAGGTTTTTCCCCGAGCCACTCATGCCAGTGCCAGTTGGATCACCACCCTGTGCCATGAAGCCTTCGATCACGCGGTGAAAAACGATCCCATCATAGAAGCCTTCGCGCGCAAGCTCTTTGATCCGCGCAACGTGATTTGGAGCAAGATCTGAACGAAGCTCGATGGTTACCCGACCGTGCTCAAGATCGAGCAACAGCGCGTTTTCCGGGTCTTTGATATCAGCCATAAAGTAGAATTCCCTATCTGGTGGTATTGAGTCTGATTTTATTGAGCAGCGTCAGCTGCAACTTGAAGTCGGACAATCTTGTCTGGGTTCACAGGCGGTTCGCCGCGTTTGATGTTATCGACGAATTCCATGCCTTCAACAACGCGGCCCCACACCGTGTAGTTTCCGTCGAGGAAGTTGGCATCATCGAAAACAATGAAGAACTGGCTGTTGGCACTGTCAGGATGCTGTGAGCGCGCAGCCCCGATGACACCGCGTGTAAACGGTTCACTGGAAAATTCAGCACGAACATCTGGATAATCAGACCCACCCCGGCCGGTCCCGGTTGGATCGCCTGTCTGTGCCATAAATCCATCGATTACGCGATGAAAAACGATCCCATCATAAAACCCCTCGCGTGTGAGCGTTTTGATGCGCTTTACATGCTTCGGCGCGATATCTGGTAATAGTTCAATCACCACACGCCCGTCCTTGAGATCAAGGTAGAGGGTGTTTTCTGGGTCCAGGGCCGACGCCGGGGATGAAAGCCCAACCATCAATGCAAAGGCTGCAAGGGCGTTAAAAACTCGAGACATAAGAACTCCTTTGATCACACCGCTACTTCCTTTTTACGGCACTAAGCACTTTTTCCGCCACTGCTGGCGGCACGAAGCGGGAAATATCCCCATCCATTGTGGCAATTTGACGGACAAGCGTGGACGAAATGAATCCAACTTCTGGGGAAGCCGTCAGAAACACAGTTTCAACGCGCGGATTCAATATCCCGTTCATGCCCACCATCTGATCTTCATATTCATAGTCAACGGTGCCGCGTAAGCCTCTGATTATAATGCCTGCGCCAACATCGTCTGCCGCATCAACCACCAAGCCTTTGAAAGAGGTTACTTCAAGCGTTGACCCGATTTCCTCGGCAAAAGGCTTTGTTTCTGTCTCAATAAGCGCGGCACGCTCCTCGAAACTCAGAAGAGGTGTCTTGGAAGAATTAACGCCAATCCCAACAACGAGATGATCCACCAGACGAAATGCCCGGCGGATGATGTCGATATGACCGTACGTCACGGGATCGAAGGTCCCGGAATAAAGGCCAACACGTTTCATGGGAAATTCCTGCGGTTGCGGCGCACGGCCTATTCTTCTTCCGAACTATCACCAAGATGCTCAACAGATACAACCTGCTCTTCCTTATCAGTTCGGAAGATGGTTACGCCCTGAGTTGAACGTCCTGCGACGCGAATGTCATTGACCGGACAACGGATCAGCTGGCCACCATCCGTTACCAGCATAATTTCGTCTTGTTCTTCCACTGGGAACGAAGCGATGAGCTGGCCGTTACGCTGAGAGACGGCCATGGCAATAATGCCTTTGCCGCCACGACCTGATGTCCTGTACTCGAATGAAGAACTCCGCTTGCCATACCCTTTGACGCTGACAGTCAGTACGAACTGCTCATGCGCTCCTAGTTCTGCATAGCGTTCTGGCGAGAGTGTTGTGATCTCGCCATCATCATCTTCTTCCAGTGGTTCTGAGGATTCCTCGATCTCTTCCCCAGTCGCTGCCCGACGGGCGAGCGCAGCCTGCTTAAGATAAGCCCGCGCTTCTGCCGGTGTCACATCAAGATGATTGAGGATCGTCATAGAGATCGTCTGGTCTTCGCCGTCCAGCTTAACCCCGCGCACACCAGTAGAATTCCGGCTGGAGAAGACACGAACATCGGTAACCGGGAACCTGATGCAACGCCCGCCTGCATTGGTGAGGAGAACATCATCATTCTCAGTACAGATCTGAACGCCCACAATGCCATCGCCCTCATCGAGCTTCATGGCGATCTTACCATTCCGATTGATCTGCACGAAGTCAGACAGCTTGTTCCGACGCACATTGCCTGAACGCGTTGCAAACATGATGTCGAGTGCATCCCAGCTCTTCTCATCTTCTGGAAGGGGCATCACAGAGGTAATGCGCTCTCCAGATTTAAGCGGCAACAGGTTCACCATTGCCTTGCCTTTGGACTGCGGCGTGGCTTGCGGCAGGCGCCAGACCTTCATCTTGTAGACCATGCCGGTCGACGAAAAAAAGAGGACAGGCGAATGCGTGCTTGCGACAAAAATCCGCGCGACGAAATCTTCATCCTTCGTCGACATGCCGGAACGGCCTTTACCGCCACGCCGTTGTGCGCGGTAAGTAGAGAGAGGCACACGTTTGATGTAGCCCTGATGGCTAACGGTGACGACCATGTCTTCCCGCTGGATCAGATCTTCATCTTCGACATCATCTGCGGCTTCCATGATCTCGGTGCGTCGCGGCGTTGCAAACTCATCTCTGACTGCGCCGAGTTCATCACGAATGATCGTGAGAATACGATCACGTGACCGAAGAATTTCGAGATAATCGGCAATCTTCTCGCCAAGTTCCCGAACCTCGTCCCCAATCTCATCGCGACCAAGCGCTGTGAGGCGTTGCAGTCGCAGATCCAGAATGGCCCTCGCCTGTGTCTCAGACAGCCTGTAGGTGCCATCTTCTGCAATCTTGTGGCGGGGGTCGTCAATCAGTTCAACAATCGGTGCGATATCTTTTGCAGGCCAGTGACGCTCCATCAATTGCGCGCGTGCCGTCGCCGGATCGGGCGCAGAACGAATAAGAGCAATCACCTCATCAATATTGGCAACCGCAATGGCAAGACCAACCAATACGTGAGCCCTGTCACGTGCCTTGTTGAGTTCGAACTTGGTGCGTCGCGCAACAACGATCTCACGAAACGCAATAAATGCCTCAAGCATCTGCTTAAGGTTCATTTGCGCGGGGCGGCCATAATCCAGCGCCACCATGTTCGCGCCGAACGAAGTCTGCAATGGTGAGAAACGATAAAGCTGGTTCAGGATGATTTCCGGCACAACGTCGCGTTTCAGTTCGATCACAACACGCATGCCAAGACGGGAGCTTTCGTCCCGAATGTCAGAAATACCCTCTACCCGCTTATCTCTAACGAGTTCAGCGATCTTCTCAATCATCGTTGCCTTGTTCACCTGATAGGGGATTTCGGTGACAATGATTGCCTGGCGATCTTTCTTGAACTCTTCAATCTCTGTGCGGCCGCGCATGAGCACGGAACCACGACCGAGGTGATAGGCTGATCGGATGCCCTGACGCCCGAGGATCATACCGCCGGTTGGAAAGTCCGGTCCCGGAATGATCTCAATCAGTCGGTCTATGCTCAGCTCTGGATCGTCCATGAGAGCAAGGCAGGCTTCAATTGTTTCGCCCAGATTATGCGGCGGAATATTAGTCGCCATGCCAACGGCAATGCCGCCTGCCCCATTGACCAGTAGATTTGGAAACTCAGCTGGAAGGACTTCCGGCTCACTCTCGGAATTGTCGTAATTGTCCTGAAAGTTGACCGTGTCTTTGTCTATGTCATTGAGCAGAGCGTGGGCGGGCTTGCCCATGCGCGTTTCGGTGTAACGCATCGCTGCCGGTGGATCGCCGTCCACAGAACCAAAGTTCCCTTGCCCATCCAGCAACGGAAGGCGCAACGAGAAATCCTGCGCCATACGCACCAGCGCATCATAAATCGCCTGGTCACCGTGCGGGTGGTACTTACCCATCACGTCGCCAACGATACGCGCAGATTTCTTGTAGGGCTTGTTCCAGTCGTAGCCGCTCTCCTTCATTGCATAGAGGATGCGGCGATGAACTGGCTTCAAACCGTCTCGTACGTCAGGCAATGCCCGGCTCACGATCACGCTCATCGCGTAATCGAGATAAGAGGTTTTCATCTCCTCTTCGATTGCGATTGGCGACACGTCACGTTCTGGTGGAACACCCCCGTCACCGGTGCCGCCGGAGGAGCCGCCATCACCACCATTTAGATTCCCACTAGCTTCGGGAACAGGTTCCTCACCTGGCGTTTCCGTATCGTGTGTATCGGACAAATTCAGACCTTTAACGGAGCTCTTATGGCTGCGAACAGCTGCTCCCATTGTTCTTGAAAAAAGGGGCTCCGGAACACATCCGAATCCCCTGTTTATTTGCCTGAAATTCTATCATTTGGCACTGGGCCAAGCAACAAATTGCACGTCAGAAACCACCCTCTAAGCAATTGAAATAAAAGCAAAAAAAGGAGCCCCCAAACTCATGCGAAGTGGGACGCTTTTAACGTCAATTCCTCCGCTGATTAAAACGGAATTTCATCATCGATGGGCGCGCTACCGCCGCCACTTCCACCACCGAAGTCGCCGCCGCCCTGGTCATACCCGCCGCTCGATGACCCGCCAAAGTCACCACCGCCGCCACTGCCACTGGAGTTCCGGCTATCGAGCATTGTGAGGGTGGAGTTGAAGCCCTGCAGGACGATCTCTGTAGAGTACCGATCCTGCCCCTGCTGGTCTTGCCACTTACGGGTCTGGATCTGGCCTTCGATATAGACCTTCGCGCCCTTTTTGAGATATTGCTCGGCGATCCGGCAGAGACCTTCGTTGAAGATCACCACACGATGCCATTCGGTCCGCTCACGGCGTTCCCCTGAGCTCTTATCCCGCCAGCTTTCACTGGTGGCGATCCGCAGGTTACACACCGGGTTGCCGTTCTGCATGCTGCGGATCTCTGGATCCGCACCCAGATTTCCCACAAGAATGACTTTGTTGACACTTCCGGCCATGTTGAGACGCCCCTTCATTTATTCGCTTAAAGCTGGTTAATTGTCGCCGAACCTAAACCAACAGCCGAACGACTGCCACGTCAAAAAGAGCCATAAAGTTGCTCTTTTTTTGCCCAACTTGGCTCTTGCCAGAATCGAGCAGCAATGGCATTTGTTCTTATTATGTTCCTATTGTCCAGATTAGGTCAACCCGAGGGGGATCAAGGTTGTGACGGTCCTACTGACAGAACGCCTTCAGTTGCGTCCCTATAAGCAGGACGAGGCGCATCTGCTCCATTCCATTATTGGCGATCTGCGGATTGTCTTCTGGCGGAAAGAGCCAGGAACGCTTGAAGAAGCAGAGCAATGGCTCGAAAAGACCTCTCGCACTCGCGAGGAAACGGGCATGGGGGTCTGGGGCGTGTTTGATAGAAAGACCGACGACTTCTTGGGCCAGACCATTCTCCAGCCCTTGCCTGAGACCGGAGAACCTGAGATTGGCTACCACTTTCTGCTGGAAGCACAAGGCCACGGATACGCAACTGAGGCGGCAAAGTGTCTGTTGCATCATGGATTTGAAGGATTGGAGCTGCCCAGGATCGTTGCCGTCGTCCTGCCGGACAATCATCCCTCACAGGCGGTGATGAAAAAGCTGGGTCTGCCCTATATTAGAGATCTGATGAAGAGCGATATGCTGCACAACTATTTCGCGTTAGAACGCCCAGCCTACCTGGCCCGGCGGAGACAAGATCAGCAACAACCTGCGTAAACCGCAAAACGTCGGAAGAACGAGTACCTTTATGCAAAAGAACATCTCCATCGCCGGTGCCCGCGAGCACAATTTGAAGAATGTGACGATTGAATTGCCGCGCGATGAGCTGATTGTGATCACCGGCCTGTCCGGGTCCGGTAAATCGTCGCTTGCATTTGACACGATCTATGCGGAGGGCCAGCGGCGCTATGTTGAGAGCCTGTCGGCTTATGCGCGCCAGTTTTTGGAGATGATGCAGAAGCCTGACGTGGATCAGATTGATGGTCTCTCACCTGCGATCTCCATTGAGCAGAAGACCACGTCGCGTAACCCGCGCTCGACTGTCGGGACGGTGACGGAAATCTATGACTATATGCGGCTCCTGTGGGCCCGTGTTGGCATCCCCTATTCGCCTGCGACCGGTCTGCCGATTGAAAGCCAGACGGTCACCCAGATGGTGGACCGCGTGAAGGCACTTCCCGACGGAACCCGCCTCTATTTGCTGGCGCCCATTGTGCGGGGCCGCAAGGGTGAGTATCGCAAAGAATTTGCAGAGCTCCTGAAGAAGGGCTTTCAGCGGGTGAAAATCGATGGCGCGTTCTACGAGCTCGATGACCTGCCGACCCTCGACAAAAAATACAAACACGATATCGACGTTGTGGTTGATCGGATCGTCGTGCGCGATGATCTAGGCAACAGGTTGGCGGACTCCTTTGAGATTGCCCTGCAACTCACTGACGGCATTGCGGTTGCTGAATTTGCCGACGTGAAAGACGGTGAAAAAGAACCTGAACGGATCGTCTTCTCCTCGCGGTTCGCCTGCCCTGTCTCTGGTTTCACAATTGATGAGATTGAGCCGAGGCTTTTTTCCTTCAACAATCCGTTTGGCGCTTGTCCCTCCTGTGATGGGTTGGGCACGCAATATTTCATCGACCCTGATCTCGTGATCCCTGACCCGGGATTGTCGATCCGCAAAGGAGCCGTCGCGCCCTGGTCAAAATCGACCTCGCCCTACTACACACAGACGCTGGACAGCATCGCCAAGCACTACAAATTCTCTGTCACAGTGCCGTGGAGTGAACTGCCGAAGAAGGCGCAAGATGCGGTGCTCTACGGGTCTGGCGATGACGCCATCACCTTTTCTTATGACGATGGCTTGAGGTCCTACAAAAACAAGAAACCATTTGAAGGTGTGATCCCGAACCTCAATCGTCGTTGGCGCGAGACAGATAGTGCTTGGGCACGCGAGGAAATCGAAAAATTCCAGGACGTCACTGCCTGTGAAGCCTGCACGGGCTTTCGCCTAAAGCCAGAAGCACTCGCGGTGCGGGTCGGCGACAGCCATGTTAGCCAGGTCGCGCAGCTTTCCATCAAGGAAGCAGATGCCTGGTTTGCCAGTATCGACAAGCAGCTGACCAAGAAACAAAACGAGATTGCAGGACGTGTCCTCAAAGAAATTCGCGAACGTCTCCACTTTCTGAACAATGTGGGTCTCGACTATCTGAGTCTTTCGCGAAACTCGGGAACACTCTCTGGCGGGGAAAGCCAACGCATCCGGCTTGCTTCTCAGATTGGCTCCGGCCTCACAGGCGTCCTCTATGTGCTGGATGAGCCCTCAATCGGTCTCCACCAGCGCGACAATGATCGGCTGCTCGCAACCCTTCGACGGCTGCGTGATCTTGGCAACACGGTTATCGTGGTTGAGCATGACGAAGACGCGATCCGCACCGCAGACTATGTGGTTGATATTGGTCCGGGTGCCGGCATTCACGGCGGTGAGGTTGTTGCTAAAGGCACACCCGCGCAAGTTATGTCGAACCCTAAAAGCCTGACAGGCAAATACTTAACTGGCCTCGAGCAGATCGACATTCCCGCGGAACGTCGCCCCATATCGGAGGGCAAAAAAGTCAGCGTTACGGGCGCGAGTGGCAACAATCTGAAAGACGTGACGGCAGAAATTCCGCTGGGCACTTTCACCTGCGTAACCGGCGTCTCAGGCGGCGGGAAATCCACCCTTCTCACCGAGACTGTTTACAAAGCCATTGCACGCCGTCTTAACAATGCACGTACGCATCCGGCTCCATTCGAACAGATCGAGGGGCTTGAGCATCTCGACAAGATTATCGACATTGATCAGTCACCGATTGGCCGCACGCCGCGGTCCAACCCAGCGACCTACACGGGCTCCTTCACCCATATTCGCGATTGGTTTGCCGGTCTGCCGGAAGCCAAGGCGCGTGGCTACAAGCCCGGGCGTTTCTCGTTCAACGTAAAGGGCGGTCGATGTGAGGCCTGTCAGGGTGACGGCGTTATCAAGATTGAGATGCACTTCCTGCCTGATGTTTATGTGGAATGTGATGCCTGTCATGGCAAGCGCTACAACCGCGAAACTCTTGAGGTGAAGTTCAAGGACAAGTCGATCGCCGACGTGCTCGACATGACCGTCGATGAAGCCCAAAGTTTCTTCAAAGCAGTTCCATCCGTGCGCGAAAAGATGGATGTGCTACAGCGTGTGGGGCTCGGTTACATCAAGGTCGGTCAACAGGCAACGACCCTGTCCGGCGGCGAAGCCCAGCGCGTAAAGCTTGCGAAAGAACTCTCCAAACGCGCCACGGGCCGCACGATTTATATTCTGGACGAGCCCACAACTGGCCTGCACTTCCATGACGTGAAAAAGCTGCTCGACGTGCTCCATGAGCTTGTCGACACCGGCAACACCGTCGTCGTCATTGAACACAATCTGGAAGTCATCAAAACGGCAGACTGGATCATCGACTTGGGCCCTGAGGGCGGCGATGGCGGCGGCGAAGTGGTTGCTGAAGGCCGTCCGGAGGATGTGGCGGAGGAGCCGCGCTCATACACCGGGCAATATCTCCGTGCGCTCCTCAAGCGCTCAGGTCGTGCCCCTTCAAAGAAGAAAGTCGTTGCCAAGAAGGCAACAGCCCCCACATCAAAGCCAAAAGCCTCAGCGAAGAAAAGCACTGCCAAGAAAGCGGCATCAAAGAAGACAGCGAAGAAGAAGGCAGCGCCTAAACGTAAGACCGCAAGGCGTTCTTCCCGTCAAGCAGCTGAGTGATTTGTGGCGCTAGTTGGCCACCTGAGTGGCCTATACAGCGGCTTCTGGTGCGGTGCCTTCTCGCAACGATTTGTAGATCAAGCCATAGGCTGCGAAGTTGGCAAATATTGAATAGACCAGCACGGCAGTTTGAACGCAGGCAAAAATCAGAAACTGCAGAATTTGAACAGCTATTGGTTGTTCAGCGGGCATGCCCGGCACGTCGGGAAGTCCTTCAATATCCATTATGCTGAGGAACACGGTCGGTGGCATCGCTGAGTTCACGACGCCGGAGATCAAGCTGGCTGCAAGACCTACGAGCAATACCGTTCCTAACATTCTCCAGAAGTGGCCTTTGGAGAGGTTCCAGGCATCGACAACAGCAAACCGGTTTTCGATAGCTATAAACCCATAGAGAGGTAACAGCCGAACGATGAGGTAGAAAAAGAGCAGAAAGCCTCCAACCCCCGCAAGAACAAACCACAGTGGATCTGCGTCATCGCCAGACAGAGCGCTTGATCCGCCTGTGATCATGGTGAGAAAAGCGGCCACAATCGCGAAGATAAGTCCAACTGCAGAGAGCAGGCCGAAGCTAAATGGCACGAAGAGTAAGAACCGGAACTCTCTTTCGCCAAAGGAGAACCAGGTTTTTCCAAGTGGATGATCCAGGACGACTTGTAATGCTCCGTTTGCAAGCATTGATTGCCCAATGAAAAAGACAACAGCTATCACTGGCACACCAAGGAACACTGCGGTTGCTATTTCGCTTTCACTTGACTCACCACTAACCGAAAAAAAGGTGATCGTAATGATCGCGCCGATACCAACAACAAGAATGCTGAGCGCTGCGCCGGTGCGCTGTGCCAACGCGCGGACGTTCATAATAGGAAACTTGAGGCTATCAGCTGCGATTTGAGCCACAGGCAATTTTGTCATTTGATATCCTTACTACACAATCTGTGTTTCGGCTTTAGGCCTGATGGCAAGAGACACCCTCGCCGCCAGCTTCTTCTTCTGTGTCGCATCTATATTCAGACGGCCTGTCTTGTTTGCGGGTTGACGGCTGCGAGGTTCAACCAAAGGAACCGATCCTTCACGCAGCGCTTTCCGGAACGCTTCCACCCGCTGCCAACCTTTCGGGTAGTGTGCGACAAGTCTGTTCTCCCCATGGTGCCGCAACCAAAGCGCCGCAGCTGCTGCGACATGCACCGTTCCGTAGGATGTGCCCTCGCCCGCCACATCATCATAGAGACGCCCGTCATCCTGCCAACCTGGATTGGCGCGAACTATGTCCGTTGAGGGGGCCCATACATCGATAAAGCGCTGCATGGTTTTTGAATAATGGCCCAAGTGCCAGATTTTTTTACTTGGTGTGTGGCCCCCAACACCAATTGTCCGGCTGAACTTCCCTGGATAGGTCACCTTGTCGATAAACTGGCCACCTGCAGCAACGACAATCACGCCCGCTTCATAGGCATAATCAATCGCTTTTCCCACAGCTCCAGACCGCATGATGGGAAAGCCAAGGCTCATGCTGATCACCTTGCAGTCGCTGTCAACCGCGTGGGTGATTGCCTTTGCGATATTGATGAGCACTGTACGTTGTGCGAGCAGCACCGTATCTGTCACCCTGTAGGGAACGACGGGAAGGCCCGGAAGCAATCCAACGCGACTTCTTTGTGTCCCCTTTGTGTAATCTCCCTCACCACAGAGCACACTCAATGTGCGGGTACCGTGGCCGTCGACACCTTTGTCAGACAGGTCGGAAATCCAATCCATTGCATCATCGATAAGCGTTCCGCTCTGGTCATGGGGCGGTTCAATCGGCCGCTCGCCTGGCTCCATGTAATTTACACCGGCAGAAATTTTGACCCAGCTATTGCCACCAGCGAAACCGCCAAAGACCGGATGATCTCTCACGCCCGTATCGATATGCGCCACGCGCACGCCACGCCAGTCGATCGCGTTCGGATTATCGGTTCCTCCGGTGATCCTCCGAACAGCACCTGCAATATCTGTTGAGTGAAAGTTCCAGTCTGGCCCAGCCATGATCACCCCACCTTTTCACAAAAGAGCTATGTGCTCCGCCGCTATCATTTGGATAGACTAATACGTGATGATCAAAATGGAACCGGTATTTCATGAAGCCGGTGTTTACCGGGGGACTATATGGACAATCTCAACCGTCGCGACTTCCTGAAAGGTTTTGCCGGCCTGGCGGGATGTTTTGTGGCAATTGCGGGAGTCGGCGTATCGCCGGTTTTTGCTGATGAAATCCACATAAACACAAAACGGTTCCCGCAGGGACTGGCATCCGGCGACCCCCAATCGGACGCGGTCCTGCTCTGGACAAGGGCGGTCCCTGATATGCCGGCTGGCACTGTTGAGTTGATTTGCCAGATGTCGGTGGATGAGGCCTTTTCGTCCGTGGTTGTTGAAAAATCGATCACTGTGACCGCAGAAAGCGATTTCACAGCGCGCCTGTTCGTTGAAGGCCTCACACCGGACACAAGGTATTTCTATCGCTTCATCGCTGATGGTGAAGTGGGTGCTCATACCGGTCGGACACGAACTGCGCCGGCAGCTGATGCGGAGCGCCCTATTCGGTTCGGTTTTGTCTCCTGTCAGAAATATGAGTCTGGGTTCTATGGCGCCTGGGCGCGGCTTGTCGCGGACGATGAAGCGGCACCTGAAGAGGAGAGACTCGACTTTGTTCTGCACTTGGGTGACTTCATTTACGAGGTCATCGGCGATGTACCAGCAGGCGTCGACGCGTCACGCAAAATCCCGCCGTTTCCCGATGGCTCCACGCCATGGGTGCCCGATGGCACCAAACCCTATTGGACGGAGGGCGCAACCTGGGCGGTAACAGTCGATGACTATCGCCACCTCTACAAAACCTATTTGGAAGACCCACACCTGCAGGCGGCGCGAGCGCGCTTCCCATTTGTCTGCACCTGGGATGATCACGAATTCACCAATGACAGCTGGCAGAGTCACGACACCTATTTCCGTCCCGGCATCCCGGCACAGAAACGAAAGGTCGCCGCGAACCAGGCCTGGTTTGAGTTCATCCCGGCGCTCCTGACAAACTCGACCTCGATTGCAGATGTTGCCAATGAAGCGAGCGATTTCACCCCGACACAGGTGCAGGACGCGGCCTATGAAGACTATGACTTAGCGTTCCTGAATACGAACGCCGACAATCGGCGCGCGCTTGAGTCCATGACCATTTATCGCTCCCTCTCCTGGGGCAAGATGCTGGATCTTGTTGTGACTGATTTGCGGTCCTATCGCAGCCCACCCGTTCTGACGGAAGAGGTGCGAGAGCTTTTAAGCGGCAGTGCCCGCCTCGCGCCAGTCCGCCTGGTCAAAGAACTGGATGCGGGCAAAGCTGCAAATGACGGACAGCCTCTTGAGAAACTGACGTACGAAGACAAAGAGATTGAGAACCCCAGAAGAAACAGTCCTGCTGGGACCTGCATGGGAGCGAAACAAAAAGCCTGGTTCAAGGCCGCAATGCAAAACTCAACGGCCAGCTGGCGCATCTGGGCAAACTCCATTCCGGCAGTTTCACTTCGCTTGGATCTGAATAATGTGCCCGGTGCCGATCTAGAAGACAGCTATCTGGGCGTTGATGCCTGGCAGGGCTTTCCAGGTGAGCTGAGCGAGCTGATGGCATTTCTCCGTGACAATAAAATCGTCAACACAATCTCCTGTTCGGGTGACTATCACACCCATGCGGCGGGTCGGCTTGCGCCCAACCCGGATGATGACAATCCCGACTTTGTCGCAGTTGATTTTGCGACCACAAGCATCAGTTCCGGCAACCTGTTCAATGGAGCCGAACGTGGCACGCCGGAGGGCGATCCGTTCCGCCAGTTTGTGGCTTATGAGAGCGGCGGTCAGCTCGTCGAGAATTTCAACAACACTGTCGTCAATGGCATGTTGAGTGGTTTGACTGCAGCCTATTCCGGCAGCTCTTTTTTGGCAGGATTGATCGCTTCCGATAAGGCGAGCCCCGGATTGGACTACCTGGACGGGAACGCTCATGGCTTCGGTCTGGCCACAATCGCGGAAGATGGCGCGACGGTATCCCTGGTCAATGTAGGCCCGGTGTTGGAAGAACCGGGGCCAGCAGGTCAGCCGGTTGTACGGCGAGCGACTTTCCATGTGCCCAAATGGACGCCGGAGGGTCAGCCAAACTTAGATAAACTCACTTTTGAGGGACCCGCACCCTTCCCCTTTTCGTGACACATCTGCCATTTCCTGCCTATCATGATCGCAATAAGAATATGAGCACGGGAGAGATGCCATGTCGGTGAAGGAGTATGCGGAACTTGATGGGCTTGCGCTCGGGGAGATGGTCAAGAAGGGTGACGTCAGCGCCACCGAACTTGCCGAGGAGGCCATAGCCCGGATTGAGAAACACAATCCCACACTGAACGCCGTCGTGACGAAGCTCTACGACGTTGGACGCAAAGCTGCTGAAAACCCGATGGACGGTCCATTCAAAGGCGTCCCCTTCCTGTTGAAGGACATCATGGGCGATCTGGCGGGCGTTGAAACCCGTTCCGGGTCGCGCTTTATGTCGGGCGTTCCCGCAGCTCAAGACTCCACTCTGACAGCACGCTTTAAAGCTGCGGGCGTTTCCATCCTCGGGAAAACAAATGTGCCTGAATTCGGGCTGCTGCCAACAACAGAGTCGGCGCTCTATGGTGCTGCGCGCAATCCTTGGAATATCGAACATTCTACAGGTGGGTCTTCTGGCGGGTCTGGCGCAGCAGTGGCCGCGGGCATTGTACCTCTCGCCCATGCAAATGATGGCGGTGGCTCTATTCGCATTCCTGCAGCCTGCTGCGGACTTGTTGGCCTTAAGCCAACGCGCGCTCGGAACCCGCTCGGTCCCGTACTGGGTGATGTGATGGGCGGCCTCATCAGCGAACATGTGGTCAGCCGATCCGTGCGTGACAGTGCGGCAATGCTCGACTGCACAGAGGGGCCGGAACCAGGAGATCCCTATTTTGCGCCGCCCAAAGAGCGCCCTTATCTGGACGAAGTCAGCCGTGATCCGGGCAAGCTGCGCGTCGCCTTCAGTACAAAAGACCTCGAAGGCAAGAGCCTCGATCCAGAGTGTGTCAAAGCCATTGAAAACACGGCCAAACTTTTGAGTGACCTGGGACACATTGTCGAAGAAGCAGCCCCCGCGATCCCCATGGAGATACTTTCTGAAGCATTCATGGCGGTGTGGGCTGCGGGCCTTGCTGCAGGCATTGATGCTTTCGCTGCAGCGACCGGACAGACGCCAGGAGACAATGAGCTGGAAGGTCTCACGTGGGGGCTTTATCAGGCAGGCAAGGAAGTTACGGCGTCGCAATATCAACATGCGCTTGCGGGTTTTCAGATGCTAGGCCGGGAAATGGCCCGCTTCCACTCTACCCACGATCTCTGGATGACAACAACGCTGGGCGCACCGCCGATTGAACTTGGGCGGATCGACATCGGCAATCGCAATGCAGCAGAAGCCTTCGACCCGGTCATCGACTATGTGCCTTTCACAGCCATTGAAAACGCGACGGGCCAGCCTGCCATCTCTTTACCGCTCCACTGGAGTGAAAAAGGTTTGCCTGTGGGCGTCATGTTTGCAGCGGGTTTTGGCGAAGAAGGCCTGCTCTATCGTCTTGCGGGTCAACTGGAGCAGGCAAAGCCATGGGCTGGCAAGCACCCAACTATTTGGAACTAATGAATTTCGACAACAGACCATCCTGGGGAGGATAACATGAGCTTTAAGGAATATGCAGACTATGACGGGCTCGGCCTTGCGGAATTGGTTTCCAAAGGCGATGTGACGCCGTCCGAACTGACGGAAGCCGCTATTGAGCGCATTGAAGAGCACAATGACACGCTGAATGCTGTGGTCCACAAAGGCTACGAAGACGCACGGGAAACCGCTAAGAGCGATTTGCCGAGCGGGCCTTTTAGGGGCGTTCCTTTTCTCATCAAGGATCTGGGACTGAAGGTCACCGGCTGGCCGCGGACCAATGGCAGTGCCTTTACCAAAGACACGGTCGACACCATGGACAGTGAACTGACAAAAAGGTTCCGCGCGTCAGGTGTTGTCTTTGTGGGCAAAACCAACACGCCGGAATATGGCATCACAGGGACAACGGAGTCCGGCCTGCTTGGGCCGTGCCGCAATCCCTGGAACCCGGACCATATTTCGGGTGGCTCGTCTGGTGGTGCCGCTGCCGCCGTAGGTGCTGGCATCGTTCCGCTGGCGCATGCAAGTGACGGGCTTGGGTCTATTCGCATCCCGGCCGCCTGCTGTGGCCTTGTGGGAATGAAGATCACACGAGACCGAAATCCAAACGGCCCGGATGATTTTGACCGGGCAATCGGTTTCAGTGTCGATCATGTAGTGTCTCGCACGGTGCGCGACAGCGCTGCCATGCTCGATGCGACCGGATACCCCGAACCCGCTTCCCCCTATGCGCCGCCCCCAAAAGAACGTCCCTATATGGAGGAAATTCAGCACAGCCCCGGCAAACTGAAAATCGCTTATTCCAGCGAGACGCCCAGCAAGAAGCCAATCGATCCGGAAGTTCAGAAGGGTTTTGAAGACACCGTGGATATGCTGAAGAGTCTCGGCCATGAGATGATTGACCGCAGCCTGGATGTGGATTTCAAAGCGTACTACCGCGCACAAGGCGCGGTGAGTGCCGGGAACTTCGCTGCCGGCATGCGACGACGCATTGAGCAGATTGGTCGTGAGCCGCGCGAAGATGAGCTCGAGCCGCTGACCTGGGCAGCCTTTAAAGGTGGATCCAGGGTGACTGCAGAACAAGCCATGCATGGCTGGCAGACCCTGCGTTTGCTCAATCGGCAAGTGCTGGAACATTTTGAGGAGTTTGATGTGTTTCTCCAGCCCGTGCTGGGAACGCCTCCGACAGAAATTGGCGTCATCGACCCTGTCCGCCTGGAGCCACGGGAAGTGAATAAACGCCAGGGGAAAGCATTCCCCTACACGCCGCCTTTCAACTTTACCGGTCAGCCATCCCTCTCCCTGCCGCTTTGTTGGAGTGAAAAGGGCCTGCCATTTGGAATGATGTTTACAGGCCGCTATGGTGACGAAGCCACTCTTTTCCGGTTGGCGGCGCAGCTGGAGAAAGAAAAGCCCTGGATCCAGAAACGTCCCCCAGTATGGTCGTAAATGGTTTTGGTCATAATCCTGAGAGTTGCCGCAGGCCGCGAAGCCTGATACCTCACCTCTCATGACAAAACCCATTCATATCATCGGCGGCGGCATGGCCGGATCGGAAGCTGCCTGGCAGGTGACCCGGAGCGGAACGCCTGTAATCTTGCACGAAATGCGCCCGGACCGCGGCACAGATGCCCATCAGACAGATGGTCTGGCGGAGCTGGTCTGCTCCAATTCGTTCCGTTCGGATGATTGGGAGAATAATGCTGTCGGCCTCCTTCATGAGGAAATGCGCAAGTGCGGATCGCTCATCATGTCCGCCGCAGCCGAAGCGAAGGTCCCGGCCGGAAGCGCCCTCGCCGTCGACCGTGAAAATTTCTCAGACGTGGTCACAAAGACGCTCGAAGCAGAGCCTCTCGTCACCATTGAGCGCGGCGAAGTTGTCGGACTGCCGCCCGAAGATTGGGGACCAACCATCGTTGCGACCGGGCCGCTGACTTCAGAAGCACTGAGCAGCTCAATCAGCGAAGCAACGGGCAAGGATGAACTCGCCTTCTTCGATGCGATCGCGCCTATCATCTACACAGATACAATTGACTTTGATGTGTGCTGGTATCAATCGAGATATGACAAGGTCGGTCCGGACGGTGACGGCAAGGACTATATCAACTGCCCCATGAATGAGGAGCAGTACAACAATTTCATCACCGCTCTTCTGGAGGGCGACAAAACCGACTTCAAAGAATGGGAGGAAAACACCCCCTACTTTGAGGGTTGTCTTCCTATTGAAGTGATGTCTGAACGTGGTCGCGAGACGTTGCGCCACGGACCAATGAAGCCTGTCGGTCTCACCAATCCGCACAATCCAGACGTTAAAGCTTATGCAGTTGTGCAGTTGCGCCAGGACAACAAGCTGGCAACGCTCTACAACATGGTGGGTTTTCAAACAAAGCTCCGTCATGGCGAACAGAAGCGCATTTTCCGTTTGATCCCGGGACTGGAGAAAGCAGAATTCGCGCGGCTCGGTGGCCTTCACCGAAATACATTCCTCAACTCCCCCCGCCTGCTAGATGACACTATGCGTCTGAAATCACATCCGCATATTCGCTTTGCGGGTCAGATCACCGGCGTCGAAGGATATGTTGAGAGCGCCGCCATGGGATTGATGGCTGGCCGCTTCGCTGCATTAGAAGCAGCCGGTAAAATCCCAACGCCACCACCCGAAACAACAGCTTTTGGAGCCCTCATCAGTCACATTACCGGCGGTGCGGATGCAAAAACTTTCCAGCCCATGAATGTGAACTATGGGCTGTTGCCGCCGATCGAGGTGCCAAAACCTACGGACGGCAAACGGCTTCGCGGCAAGGAAAAAGGCCGGGCACGAAAGACAGCTATGAGCCATCGAGCCTTGCAGGATCTTGATGCTTGGCTAAATCCAGCGTCGGTTGCCGCAGATTAGGCTTGATACTGTTTCGACCATCTCACCCGTAGATAGCGTAGCTGTCGCCGGAAGGCGGGAACATCACTCGAGTGATGGAACAGATCGAACCCAGGTGACCTGAGTTTCCCGGCATAGAGCGACCGCAATATCGTCGGCAACATGGCTGGAACCAGTCCCGCATTCGACCGCAAGTCCAGATCTCCAGCCTCGGACATGAGATTATCCGCATGCTTGAGAATTTCTTCCAAAGCAAGTTGGAGCCCCAGTGAAGATGCTCCCTGAAACAGAGCATGGGGGTCGATGTCATGTCGGCCCATTAGGTCTAAAGGCAGGGACAATTGAGAGGACGCTGCATCGTGCGGTATGCGACGCAGCTGATTGATCAAGCCGAACACCGTCAAATGGGTTGTGGCGATTGTTGAAGTTTCTTTATTCGGGGTTTCACCGGTGATACAGCTGCAAAATTCCAGCTGCCGCACAGCAACTTGTCGTTGAAAATCTACGAGTTCTTGCACTGTAGCGAAGGGTTGTTCGGCAAGGTCGCGCGCTCGAAGGTTAATAAGCGAAACCAGATCTGTTGGCACTAACCCATGACCGAAGAGGGTTTCCGCGAGCGCTGCAGCAATCTCATGCCCTGGATTGCTCAACGGCGTCATGGTCTCAAGTGTTTCGCGCCACCATTGAAAACGTATGTCGGCGAGCATCGGCTCGCTGACGGTTGTGGGAATACGCATCATTTCCGCATCGAAGGCAAAATATGCCACCAAGGGAGCACGAACCGCCTCCGGCGTAAGGAGCGCAGCCAGGTAGCGGTCATGGTCAAACCGCTTCAGCTGATCAAGACAAAAGTGGAAACGGTCCTGCTTCATGGGCCTCATGCCAAAAAGAACGGGACTGCTCTCAGATGAAAGCAGTCCCGCAAATCCAGTAAGCTCCGGGGATACTCCCCGACGCCTATTAGTAGATGTTTTGCGCTGAAACCATTGCAAACAGCATTGGGATCGAAAGCAAAGTGTTGGTTCGCGAGAAAGCTTTGGCAGTTCCGGCTGCTTTTGCCTTCGCATCTGCGTCAGCATCAACCATCCCAAGAGCGATCTTCTGGTTTGGCCAGATGACGAACCAGACGTTGAACCACATAATTGTGCCGAGCCACATGCCAATACCAATGGCGATGTTTTTCTCAACCGCAAATCCGTTCATTGCGCCCAGTGTGAAGGCATCAAGGAGATAGCCATTCATAGAGGCGAGCAGAATGCCGGTTACGATGGTTGCCATGGCACCCCAGCGGAACCACCAGAGAGCTTCTGGTGCGATTACCTTTGAGATTGCGGGTTTCTGTTCGTCAGGAATGTTTCCCATGTTCGGGATCTGAACGAAGTTGAAATACCACAAGAGGCCGATCCACATGACTCCGCTCAAGACATGGAGCCAGCGCATGATGAAGGCACCAAAGGCGTGGTCAAATGTGCCACCCCAATTCAGGTACATAAGAAGAAGAACGGCTGCGACAACAAAACCGGCAATAACGGTATTTCGCAGCGAATCTAGAATTGCAGACATGGGTTGCTGTCCCCCTATTTTGCGTGCGCGCTAGATGGTCAACGCACAAGCCACATTCTCGCCCCTCTAGACTGGCGACCGGATCAAGCCGGCCAAAACCAATACGACTCACCGGGCGAGCCAAAGAAATTACCGGTTGAGATTAGGAGCTTCGGTAAGAAAAGCCAAGCAATCCAAGCGAAGAAAAGTAAAGAAAGTTCTTTATTCAACGGCGATAAGCGCCGCCGCAACTCGGCGTTGTTCACCCAATAGGACATTATAGGTGCGACAGGCTGCGCCAGTGTCCATAACCTCAAAATGCAAAGGGATGTTGGTGAGGTGCTCTCTCACTTCCTGAGACGGAAACTGCAGAGAAGCACCAGTCCCGATGAGGAGAAGATCAAAGCTTTCAATCGCCGCAGCGATCTCGCCGAAATGGCCTGGTGTCACCTGGTCAATCGCCGTCACACCCCAAGGAAACATTCCCACATCAGGCAGCAGATACATTGAGCCTTCGACACGTTTCTTGTCGATGCGAAAGCCCATCTCACCATAGGCGTCTATGGGTGGTTGGCTGCCAAAGTCAGTATTGGAGAGTTCCATCCGCCTACACTGATGGAGTTGAGCTTGGTGCGGCTACGCTCCAATCACGTTTCACACCGAGGACCATGAGCAGCGGTGCAGCAATGAAAATCGATGAATAGGTACCGATAAAGACGCCCCACATCATTGCAAACGTAAACCCGCGAATAACTTCTCCACCAAAGATATATAGAGCCAATAGCGCAAGAAGGGTTGTGATTGACGTCATTGCCGTACGTGACAGTGTCTCGTTGATAGAGCGGTCAAGCAGTTCGCCCAGATCGAGCTTTTTATACTTGCGCAAGTTCTCTCGTACCCGGTCATACACAACAACCGTATCGTTCATCGAGTATCCGACAATTGTCAGGATCGCAGCAATGATCGACAGATTGAATTCCAGCTGAAAGATGGAAAAAATTCCGATGGTTAGAAGAACGTCATGCATGAGCGCCAAGACGGCACCAACTGAGAATTGCCACTCGAAGCGGAACCAGATGTAAACGAGCATCAGGATCACAGCCATGACCACAGCAAGTGTACCGGCTTCGACCAGTTCAGAACTCACCTTTGGTCCAACAACTTCCACCCGTCTGTATTCAACGCCCTCACCAAGCTCTCCACGAATGAGCTCAACGACAGTTTGGTCGCTCCCCTCCGTTTCGGCCTGTTGCTCCACACGGATGAGCACATCATTAGGGGCGCCAAATTCCTGAACCTGAACATCCCCAAGATTGAGGGACGACAATCGGTTTCTTAGGTCGCCAATATCGGCAGGCCCCTCTGTCCCAATCTCGATCATGGTACCGCCGCGAAAGTCGATCCCGAAGTTCAGGCCGTTTGCAAAAAACAAGGCCATGGATGCCAGGACCATCAGAGCGGAGACGGCATAGGCGATGTGCCGCAAACCGATAAATTTGAAGGCAGTGTCTGCAGGAACGAGCTTAAGTCTAAACATGGGCAGCGCTCCTAAAGAACCAACTCTTTGGGCCGCCGAGCGCGGAACCAAAGAGCCACCATCAGTCGGGTAACGACGAAGGCGGTGAAAACAGATGTGATAATCCCGACACCCAGTGTCACGGAGAACCCACGGACAGGACCTGATCCAAGCTGGAACAGGATTGCCGCTGCAATGAAGGTGGTGATGTTCGCATCAAGAATTGTCGTCAACGCCTTGTCATAACCAATTTGGATGGCATTGATCGGGGTTTTCCCATTCCTGATTTCTTCTCGAATGCGTTCGAAGATGAGCACGTTGGCGTCAACCGCCATCCCGATGGTCAGAACAATACCAGCGATCCCCGGCAAAGTAAGAGTGGCGCCAAGTATGGAGAGCGTCGCTGCAATGAGGAATACGTTGACGATGAGCGCGATGTTGGCAAACATGCCAAACAGGCCATAGGACAGCGCGATATAGATAATGACCGCCGCAAAGCCGATGATGGCTGCAATACGCCCAGCCTCTACACTGTCAGCACCGAGACCAGGACCGACCGTTCGTTCTTCCAGAATATTTAGCGGCGCAGGGAGCGCGCCAGCCCGCAGCAAGACAGCCAGGTCATTGGCTGTCTGAACCGTATAGCCGCCAGAGATCTGTCCGCGCCCACCCAGAATGGGCTCGCGAATATTAGGTGCGCTGATGACCTCATTATCCAGAACGATGGCGAATGGTCGGCCAACATTGGCGGCTGTGACTTCGCCAAATTTACGTGCGCCAGACGTGTCGAACTGGAAGGTAATGATCGGCTCATTTGTCTGCTGATCAAAACCTGGCTGTGCATCCGTTAGGCTCTCACCGCTCACCATTACGCGTTTCCGCACCAAGATTGGTTGCGGCGGCTCAAACTCTGTCATGTAGAGAATTTCAGCTCCTTGGGGAACGCGAGTCGCAAGCGCTTGTTGCGCTGTCATGGTCTGGTCAACCAATCGGAAGGAGAGTTTAGCCGTCTTGCCAAGCAGTGCTTTAAGGCGCTCAGGATCATCAAGTCCGGGCACCTCAACCACAATACGATTGTCGCCTTGGCGTTGAATGCTGGGTTCCGTTGTTCCCAATTCGTCGATCCTGCGACGAACAATTTCAATGGACTGAGAGACAGCCGAACGCGCTCTCGCAATGCGTGACGCTTCTGTAGGCGCGAGTGTTACCTTGCCACCTTCCCCGAGCGTAACGTCCAGGTCCTGTTCTGCAGCACCCGTAAAAAGGTTTGTGTTGATCTGTGTCGCGAGGCCACGCAGCGCTTCAAGCCCTCGAGTTTCATCTTCAGGCTTGCGGATGCGCACCACAACTTCACCCTGAGAAATGCCAAGGCCTGTGTAACCAATGGGCCCACCTTCTAGCTCACGGTCCCGAAGAGTTGCTCGAACGTCGGCGCGCAGATTCTCCAGCCTCTCCGTTTGAACAGCCTGCGTGTCTACTTCCAGCAGCAGGTATGAGCCGCCCTGTAGATCAAGGCCAAGGACAATTTGGCGCTGTGGCACCCAATCCGGCAGATCAGTCAGTTGCTCTTGAGCGAAGAAATTCGGGATCGTGTAAATGAGACCCGCAAGGCTCAGCAGAACGATCAGCGTGATTTTCCAGGGTTCGAAACGAAGCATGAGAACGCCTTTAAGTGAAGCGAAACGGTGTTACCGTCAGGCGTCTTTGTTTGTGTTTGCCGCGTCAGGGGCTGGCTGAGATTTGGAACGAACATTCGACAGCGTGCTCTTAATCACCCTAATCCGAACGCCATCAGCGATTTCAACCTGAACGTCATCGCCGTCGCTGACCTTCGTGACTTTGCCCATGATACCGCCTGCGGTAATCACTTCGTCACCGCGCCGTACTGCGTTCACCATTTCCGCGTGATCTTTCGCCCGCTTCTGCTGAGGCCGAATGACCAGGAAATACATGATCGCGAAGATCGCCACCAACGGAAATACGAATGATAGAAGCTCTCCCCCACCCCCGGCGGCGGTTTCAGCATAGGCGGGCGTAATAAACATTCGATGGCTCTCCATGGCGGCCAGAAAACAGAATCCGGCATTGGGTCAAGTTTGGCGCGGACTATACCGGCACGGGCACACTTTGCAAAGCCAGTATCCCTTTGCAAACCGGGACTTAGGGCGTTTTTTAGCGATATCGGATGGCCTCAGGATGCATCGGGGATTACCCCTTGGACAACATTGACGAAGAAGGCTCAAATGATACGGTCCCGCCCCATGACAGAGATCAAATCAACACCTGACCAGGCCCTGTTGGAGCGGATCGCGACAGCTCTGGAACGTCTTGCGCCCGCACCGGGCAATCCTGGTGATTTGAGCGCCACTGACGCCTTTCTTTGGCAATCCGACGACGAAATCCTGAGCCCCGTCCAGTCCGTCGCTCGCGTTGATATCGGTCTTCTAAAGGGAGTGGATCGGCAGAGAAATCAGCTCCTGGAGAATACAGAGCGATTTGCGAAGGGCCTTCCGGCCAACAATGCGCTTCTTTGGGGTGCCAGAGGCATGGGGAAGAGTTCGCTGGTCAAGGCGGTCCACGGTACGATCAATCACCAACGTCCGGGTGCGCTCGCTCTCGTCGAAATCCACAGGGAAGATGTGGAAAGTCTGCCCGCCCTCATGACACTTCTGAAAAGCGCCGGCCGTCAGACGGTTGTTTTTTGTGACGATCTTTCATTCGACAAGGATGAGACCAGTTACAAATCCCTCAAGGCCGTCCTGGAGGGCGGTATCGAAGGACGCCCGGACAATGTGATCTTCTATGCAACGTCCAACCGGCGCCATCTTATGCCGCGCGACATGATGGAGAACGAGCGGTCAACGGCGATTAATCCCTCGGAGGCCGTTGAAGAACGCGTTTCCCTGTCAGATCGATTTGGCCTGTGGCTTGGCTTTCACAAATGCAGTCAGGATGAATACCTATCCATGGTATGGGCCTATGCATCCCATCACGGTCTGAAAATCTCGGAAGAAGAGCTTCGCGCCGGTGCCATTGAATGGACAGCAACTCGAGGCAGCCGCTCAGGCCGCGTCGCCTGGCAATACATCCAGGATGTTGCCGGGCGTTTAGGACAGAAACTCAGCTGAGATCTGCTAGCTGCTCATGGCCTTGATGGGATCAAGCGCCTGCGATCCGCGTCGGATCTCAAAGTGAACTTGAGCCGTTTGCACGCTGCCGGTTCGTCCCGCAAGGGCGATCGTTTGGCCTTTCGTGACCGTCGCTCCTCGTTGAACCAATAGTTCGCCATTATGCGCGTAGGCTGTCATCCATCCATTTGAATGCCTGACAAGCAACAGATTGCCATAGCCTCGAAGCTCGTTCCCCGCATAGGCCACCACGCCGGTCTGGGCAGCACGCACCGGCGTACCCTCTGGCACCGCGATATTGATGCCATCATTGTGTAGGCCGTCAGCCTTGGGTCCAAACCGCGAAATGATACGTCCTTCTGCAGGCCAAATAAAATCGCCAGTTGCAGGAGGTGGTGTTGCCAAAGGAGGCTTGCTGCGTGGTGTTGGTGCGCCCGTAGACGGCCGTGCAGGTGCTGCAGCAACCTGTGTATCTCGCGGCTGATCGCCTGGAATAGAGAGCCTTTGGCCGACGCGCAGACTGTTATCCGGGCCGATGCCGTTGGCAGACTTCAGGTCGCCCTGCTCGACTTTGTACATGGACGAAATGCGATAGACCGTCTCACCCGGTTTCACCACATGGGTGCGCGCGGCAATGCTGGTTCTTGAACGCGGCCCTGAGGTCGATGCTGGGCGCGCGGCTGGTCTTGCGCGATTTCGAACAGATGCGGTTGTTGTCTGTGGCCGTGGACGCGGTCGCGCCGCAGGTCCCGATGAATTGCTGGATGAAGACGCGCTTGGGTAGCTGCGATAGTCATATTGGCTGTCCCACCAGGGGTCTGAGGACCCGGCGCAGGACGCGAGCGCTAGCGCAAGAAGGAGAACTCCCGCTCGGCTTGCCTGCCGCCCAAGTTTTTTTCCAATATTTTCCGCATCTAGGGACATTTTTCCCCCTCAGCTTTCGCGTGCGACCCCCTCAACAAGCGGAACGAATCGCACGGGAAGAAGTTCTTCCACGTTTGCACCGTCTTCATGACGCGTCAGTCGGACAAGCTTTTGGCCTTCTTGTCCGCCCTCTACGTCTACCGGCACCACCATAATACCTCCTACTTTCAATTGGTTAGCCAATTCGAGAGGTATTTCAGGCGCCGCCGCAGTGACGATAATCCGGTCAAATGGAGCCTGTTCGGGCCACCCTTTGCCGCCATCACCAACCTGCGCGGTAATATTGTGGAAACCAAGAATTTCGAAACGCTTAACAGCGTCGTTTAAAAGTGTCCGATATCGCTCGATTGTGTAAACACGGCGACATAATTGGGCCAAAACCGCTGCCTGATAGCCCGATCCGGTGCCCACTTCGAGCACTTTCATGCGCTCACCGACCTCTAATTTCTCCGTCATATAGGCCACGACGTAGGGCTGAGAGATTGTTTGGCCACATTCGATGGGCAAAGCATGGTCATCATAGGCCTGCTCAACGAAGGAACCAGTGACAAAGGTCTCTCTGGGAACCCGCTCAATCGCGGATAACACCCGTCCGTCCCGGATGCCCTGACGCCGTAGGGCCATAACCAGCCTGATTTTGCCAGCCTCCAGCTCTTCTGCAGCCTCCAGACCCTCTGAATTTTCCCCAGCCGTCATGAAGTTTACGGGTCCGAAAAGGCCTGAACGAGCTTCTTCTGAGCTGATCCATGGCTGAGGTTCAAATGTAAGGGCGTGATGGAAATCCGTCCGTCATAGATAGACCGCAGATCGGTCCCCTTTGGCGGGTTTGAAGGGATGCGCTGAAAGCCGGTCCAGTAATAGGGTTTTCCCATCCCGTCGACCCGCTCTTCGATCTTGACCAGAGACTGGTCGCGCTTTCCCTGTCGGGTGATATCAATTCCCCCAACATTGCTGGCGGGTACGTCCGGAAAATTCACATTCATCAGGACATCATCCTGCCAGCCAACCGAGACCAGTTCCTGGATTATCCCAGGTCCATGAGTTTCAGCAGTCGCCCAATGCAGGTTCTGCGTTCCATCAAAACCAAATGCCTGACTGAGCGCAATTGAGGGAACGCCAAGAACCGTTCCTTCCATAGCTGCTGCAATGGTTCCGGAATAAGTGACATCGTCGGCGACATTCTGTCCCCGGTTTACGCCAGACAGGACAAGCGTTGGCGGATTGTCGATCAGAACATGTCGAATGGCCATCAGCACGCAATCTGTCGGCGTGCCTTCTACCGCATATTTGCGCGGTGAGATTTTGCGAAGCCGAAGAGGTTGCGAAAGCGTCAGGGAATGAGAGGCCCCACTCTGTTCACTCTCTGGCGCAACGATCCAAATGTCCGATGACAATTGTTTCGCAATCTTCTCCAGCACCTTCAGCCCCGGTGCATGAATGCCATCATCATTGGTCAGAAGAATACGGGTGCCGTCTAGCGGCAGTTTCTTCTTCGCTCGAGTACGTTTAGCCATTTGCTGTAATGACCTCGAGTCCACCGAGGTAAGGTTGCAGCACATCTGGAACGGCTACGCTGCCGTCTGCCTGCTGATAGTTTTCGAGGATAGCGACCATGGTGCGCCCAACTGCAAGGCCCGACCCATTCAGCGTATGAACGAACTTCGTGCCCTTCTCCCCGTCTGGGCGATAGCGCGCATTCATGCGGCGCGCTTGAAAGTCACCACAGACCGAACAGCTGGAAATCTCCCGGTAGGCATTTTGACCCGGGAGCCAAACTTCTATGTCATAGGTCCGCCGCGCACCAAATCCCATATCACCGGTCGACAGCGTCATGGTGCGGAATGGCAGGTCGAGGCGTTTCAGAACTTCTTCTGCGCAAGAAAGCATGCGCTCATGCTCGTCTGCAGACTGATCCGGTGTGGTGATGCTCACCAGCTCAACCTTGGAGAATTGGTGCTGTCGGATCATTCCTCGTGTGTCACGGCCGGCAGACCCAGCCTCGGAGCGGAAACACGCGGTGTAAGCCGTCAAGCGAAGCGGCAGCTCCTCCTCTGACAGGATGCTTTCGCGAACTGTATTGGTGAGCGGCACTTCCGCCGTTGGGATCAACCAAAAACCATCTTCTGTATGGAAGGCATCCTCGGCAAATTTCGGAAGTTGGTTGGTGCCATACATCGCGTCGTCTTTGACGAGCAAAGGCGGCGCGATTTCCTCGTACCCGAACTCTGTCGTGTGCAGGTCAAGCATGAAATTGCCGATGGCCCGCTCCAGTCGCGCAAGCTGATTGCGCAGGATCACAAACCGGGAACCTGAAAGTTTCGCTGCTGTTTCAAAATCCATGAGGCCCAGAGCTTCACCGATATCGAAATGCTCTTTGGGTTCGAAATTGAATTGGCGGGGCTCGCCAACCTTGTGACGCTCTACATTGGCTTCTTCATCTTCACCAAGAGGCACATCTTCATAAGGCAGGTTGGGCAGGCCCGAGAGAATGTCTTTGAGAGCCGTATCCAGCTTGCGCTCTTCTTCCTCGCCTTCCTGAATTTTGGTTTTGAGGTCAGCAACCTCCGCCATCAGGGCGTTTGCCGTTTCCTCATCCCCTTTGCCCTTGGCCGCCCCAATTTGTTTGGAAGCGGCATTCCGGCGCGACTGAGCCTCTTGCATCGCTGCAACGACTTCGCGGCGCCTAGCATCAAGCTCCAGAATACGTGGCGATTGCGGGTCCATAAAACGCCGAGCAAGTGCTGCATCGAAAGCAGCGGGATCGTCGCGGATAAGCTTGATATCGAACATGGGAAGCCCTGAAAACGGTAAAAATCGAATCACGGAAGTACAAGAAACCGGTATTTATACCGGTGTATACGCGGCTCGCGGAATCCCGTCTAGCATGGCTTCCTAACGGTTATCGCCACCCAGGGAGAATTGCTGCCTTCATAGCCGCCCCCACCTTCATACTCTAGGGAAGAAACAATCTCCCAGTCGGCCGAGCTTGCATAAAGCTCCCGCAGACGCTCAAGCGTCAGGTGTGAGTAGTGGCGGTCTTTGGCGTCTCTGCAGTCGACCGTGCCCCACTTATAGTTTGCGAAATGCAGTCCGCCAGGCTTTAGGGCCTGGAATATCGATTGAAGAATGGATGGAAGCTGGTCCCGCGGAACGTGATGTAGGCTCGCATTCGCCCAGACGGCATCATACTTGTTGGAGGCATCCAGTTCGTCGAACCGCATGACGCGCACATTACGTTGTAAGCGTTTGGTGGCAATAGCGGCGATCTCTGGAACCCCGTCTGTCGGGTCGACGTCAAAACCAGCAGCGATCATTGCCTCAGAATCCCTGCCCGCCCCACAGCCAAGCTCCAGGATGCGAGCTCCAACCGTCAATTGTTCAAGAAAGCTATGGAGATGTCGGCTGATATTGTCTGGTCGCGATGCGAGATAGCGCTCCGCGTCTCCCGAGTAAAAGTCGAGAGTTTTTGCATCATACCGGTCGCTCACGTCGCCGCTTCGCCCTCAGCAGTTTCTTTCTCTTCGGCATCTCGTTTCCGCCGCCGTTCAATCAATGCGACGGATAGAATAGAGATTTCGTAGAGAACGAGTGTGGGAATGCCGAGCCCGAGTTGACTGATAATGTCTGGTGGTGTGAGCACCGCGGCGACGGCAAATACGGCCACAACAGCATATTTGCGGCCCTTGCGCAGTTGAGCCGCACTGATGAGGCCCGCTCGTCCAAGCAATGTCATGAGCACCGGCAATTGAAAGCAGAGACCAAACGCAAAGATGAGCGTCATAGTCAGGCCGAGATATTCGCTCACCCTTGGCAACAATTCGATGGCCGCCTGGCCCTCTCCCGCAGTCTGTTCCATGCCGATAAAAAAGCCAAGTGCCAGTGGCATAATGAGGAAATAGACCAGCGACGCGCCCATCAAAAACAGGATTGGAGTCGCAAGCAGGAACGGCAGAAAAGCGCCGCGTTCGTTCTTGTAGAGCCCAGGAGCCACAAACATGTAGATCTGCGTTGCCAGCACAGGGAACGCGATAAAGAGTGCTCCAAAGAGCGCCAACTTCAACTGTGTGAAAAAGTATTCTTGCGGCGCGGTGAAGATGAGCTTCACTTCGCTTGCATCGCCAACGGCCTGTTCAAAAGGCCCTAATAGAATATTGAAGACCTGGTCTGCAAAATAGAAGCACACGCCAAAGGCAATCGCGATGGCAATGATTGAATAGAGCAGCCGTTGACGAAGCTCGATGAGATGCTCAAGCAATGGAGCACGCGAGGCGTCAATATCCTGTTCGCTCATTGGGCAGCGTCCCGGGCGATATCGGTCTTAGATACTTCGGTCTTGGGAACCTCGGGTTTTTCTTCAGGCAGAGGCTCCTTGGCGACAGCTACTGCATCCGCCGCATCGCCAACCATCTCATCAGGCAGACCGGGAAGCGGCTTCCCGGCATCATCGAGAGCTTTTCCAACAGAATCCAGCGGGTGTTTGAGCGCGTCTTTAACCTCAGAAATTGGGTTATTCGCTTTCACGTCAGCGATCTGTTTACGCAGTTCATCCAACTCGCTCTCGCGGGCCATTTCGTCAAAGCTGCGTTGAAATTCTCGCGCCGCGCCACGGATTTTGGCTGTGTACTGTCCGATGGTGCGCATCATGCGCGGCAGGTCTTTCGGCCCCACCACCAGAATGGCAAGCACACCAAGGAATAGAAGTTCAGTCCAGCCAATGTCGAACATGGGTCCCCAGCTGTTCCGCTAACATCGTTCCGCGAAGACCGCGACCTAGTTTGCTGCTGTTTTGTCTTTGGCCGTTGTTTCGCTTTGCTGAGCGTTAATAGTCTTGGGATCAGCTTGCTCTGCGGCGGCTTGCTCGTCGTCGCTCAAGCCAGAGCGGAAGCTCTTAATGCCCTTGGCGACGTCGCCCATCAGCTCAGAGATTTTGCCGCGACCGAACAGCAAAACAACAAGCACCAATACAATAATGATTTGCCACGGACCTATCTGTCCCATTGTCTCTCTCCAAATCCGCTGCTTCTAAGAGTGCGGGATCAACTGAATTAGAGCCAAGCATCTCAGATTTACTGCGATACTTCAATGATTTAGGCCCAGTTCTTCACAAATGGGGCCTCCAGCGGAAACATCAAGAGGAGGATAAGTTAACCCGCCTTCTCGGCGACTTCCTCTTCCCCAGTGCTCTCCAGATGCTCATCCAGCGCTTGGCCATATTCTTCTTCCGGCTCATCCTCGCTGAAATCACCGTCCCCGTCCCCGCCTTCAGCAGATGGCGTCGGCACATCGAAGTCAGGCGGAAGATTAGCTTCCAGAAGGCCAGCGGCGCGCAACTCCTCATGCCCCGGCAGATCACCAATGCTTTCCAGACCAAAATGGATCATGAATTCTTCAGTTGTGCCGTAGGTTACCGGGCGTCCAGGAACCTTACGGCGGCCCCGCAGGCGTACCCAGCTGGTTTCCATCAGAACATCAAGTGTGCCCTTGGAAACGCTCACACCCCGAATTTCCTCAATCTCAGCCCGCGTGACCGGCTGGTGATAGGAAATTATGGCCAGCGTCTCCATGGCAGCGCGGGACAGCTTCCGCTGTTGGATAGCCTCGCGCTCCATCAGGAATGTCAGGTCATCGGCGGTCCGGAACATCCATTTGTTCGCCAGGCGAATGAGATTCACACCCCGGGGCGCATACATTTTCTGCAAATCTTCAATAAGTGCGCCAACGTCAGCACCTTCCGGCAAACGAGAGGCAATGCTGTCAATGTCCAGCGGTTCTGCCGCTGCAAAAAGAAGCGCTTCGATCATCCTGAGCTGAGCGGCATGGTCATCGGCTGTCGGAAAAGGCGTCACATTGTCTGCGTCAGTCTCTTCGTCTGAGGAGACCTCTTCGTCCCCTTCAGCCGCCGCTTCCGCAGTCTCCACTTCTTCAGCGGCCTCTGCTTCAGTCTCTTCCACGATGTCGTTGATCTGCTCGTCTGTCATGGCTTACTCGGCTTCTTGGGTGTCTGGTGTGGGCTCAGTGTCCCGGTCGTTTTCGCGAGGAACCTCGCGTTTGCGCACAAAGATCGGCTGAAACGCCTCACCTTGCTGAACTTCAATATGTCCATCCCGCACAAGCTCGAGAGATGCGCTGAATGTACTTGCCAAGGCAGTGCGCCGTTCTTTGCCGGTAGCAAAGTCGTCGGGCAGAAGAGCGTCAATGCGATCCCAATCGATCAACATGCCCATCATCTTCTCGAGCCGACGACGGGCTGCCTCGATGGCAAAGACCGGCTGCCTCTTGATGGTCATCTTTGTGGGTTTCAAAGCCCGGATGCGTTCTTCTGAATAGGCCTTCAGAAGATCATAGAGTGTGCCGGTGTAAACACTTGTACGCGTTACACGAATGCCCTCTGGGGCGCCGCGCTGAAACACTTGCTGTCCCATGCGTTTGCGCTTCATCAGCTCTGCAGCAGAGTTGCGCATGGCTTCAAGCCGTCGTAGCTGGAACGCCAGGCGGGCGGCCATTTCCTCGCCACTTGGCCCTTCTTCTTCCTCGGGCGGCGGAAGAAGCAGCTTCGACTTCAGGAATGCTAGCCAGGACGCCATGACCAGATAGTCAGCTGCAAGATCGAGCTCTAGACGTTTGGCTTCATTGATAAATTCGAGATACTGCTCTGCCAGTGGAAGGATCGCGATCTTTGAAAGGTCGACCTTTTGCGTACGGGCCAACGCAAGCAGAACATCAAGCGGGCCTTCGAAGCCGTCAATATCAACAACCAGCCCCTCTTGAGCGACGGCTATCTCAACCCGAGTCCCACCTTCTTCGAAAGCATCGCCTGACGCATCTGCGGGTTCATTATCCTGCGCGGCGGTCTCGCCCTTATCTGGCGTGGGCACAGGGGTCCGCTGATCGGTCGGCTCTGTATGGGTATCTTGGTCAGTCATAAAGGCTCGAGCATCACAATTCAGGGCTGATACAGGAAGTCGGCAACACCCCCATATGCTGCTGACAATCAGGTGAGAATAAGCCGATTCTCGCGTGGCCTCTCCAGCTTAAAGCGAGACGAGGGATGAAAAACGGTGGATAAGATCCTCTAAATCCACACGTTCTGGGTCTGTTCGCATGGCAAGCGCCCGATCAGCGCGTGCCTGTGAGGTGCCGGCGAGAGCTCGGGCCTCTTTGGCAACGGCCTCCATCTCATTCATGTCACCATTGCAATGCAGGACCAGGTCGCAACCCGCGTCGAGGGACGCTTTTGTACGGTCCTCAAAACTGCCGCCCAGGGCTTTCATAGAGAGATCGTCGGACATCAGGGCGCCAGAAAACCCGATCTCATCGCGGATAATCTCCGAAATCACCGTCGGGCTGGTGGTCGCAGGGTTTGCGTCATCAATTGCGCTGTAAATCACATGCGCGGTCATAGCCAGCGGTGCATCGGCCATGGCGGCAAAAGGAGCAAAATCCGTCGCTGACAGCGTCACCCGGTTCGTATCAACAACCGGTAGCTTTTCATGGCTATCGACACCGGCCCGACCATGTCCGGGAATATGCTTGATAATCGGCAGAACACCGCCGACCAGTGCCCCTTCCATGGCAGCCTTACCAAGGGCTGAGACGATCTCAGGGGTCTCCCCATAGGCGCGATCGCCAATGACATCGTGAGCACCAGCAACCGGCACGTCGAGCACTGGCAGGCAGTCAACATCCACGCCGACGTCTCTGAGCTCCAGAGCAATAAGCTGGGCCCCTATTCGAGCCGCTGTAAGCCCGTCAGACGGAGATGTCGCATAGACCTCGCCATATTTCCGGCCAGGTGGATAGGAACGCCAGTGAGGCGGTCTCAGACGCGCAACACGTCCGCCCTCCTGGTCAATCAGGATGGGGGCATTCCTGCCAACAGCGGCTCTGAGGTCACCAGCGAGCGCCCTCACCTGATCTGGATTGTCGATGTTTCGGGCAAAAATGATAAAGCCCCAGGGATCACTTTCCCTAAAGAACCTCTTCTCAGCCTCCGTAAGGGAGAGGCCTAAACATCCATAAATTGCCGATGACGTCATGAGGCCGAGTGTTCCACGTATTCCTAGCGCTCTTTGACTATGCAATCCTGCCCGCGCCCTTTAAGGCGGGTGCAGAGTGTAGCTGCAGCGTCTTTGGTCTCAAAAGCGCCGATCCGCAGGCGATAATAAACCCCACGATCGCCCAGATCTGCCCGTTCCACATCAGGTGTCAGGCCAGACACAAGGTCAGGATAGGCGTTCCGCAGGCGCGCAAACCCCGCCGCCGCCTGTACCTGATCGCGGAAGGCAGCAATCTGGATCACAAAGCGACCGTTGGTATTGGGCTGAGCAGCCGGTGGTGTTTCAGGGACCGCAACAGGAGGCAGCACAGTCGGAGGTGGCACAATTGCCTCGCCCCGCGACACAGGTGCGACCGGAACCGGCACCACATCTGCTCCCACCGTATCGGGTTGGCCTTCGCTTGCAGCCAATGCTTCCGGGTCAGGCACAATATCAAGAGCGGGCGGCTGCACGGGCATGGGGTCCGCAGGTTCTGGTTTGGGAGCGGGTGTGCGTTCTTCGACAGTCATCGGCTCTTCGGCTCGGGGCAGAAGCTGCTCAATGCCGGGTTCCGCCGGATCTTCGCCATTCATCCGGTCGTAAATCAGTTTGTCTGTGTTCGGGATTTCCATGCCACCTGGATCATCAGGAGCAACCTTTACAGGCGAATCATCGGCCTCAATCACCGGTGGTGCGTTCCGGGCACCTTCTCGCATGCCCTGTTGATAGGCGAGATAAAGAACCCCACCAAACAGGATAACTGCGAAAAGCAGCCCCAAGAGCACGAATAGCGTGCGTCCACCGCCGCCACCATCCGTGGCGTCATAGGTATGAAATTCGTCCGTCGCGTCGAGCTCATAATGCTCTTCGCTGCCGCGACCCATATTCGCCATTCAGCGCATTTCCTCGATAGGCTCCACGCCCAATACCCCAAGGCCTGAAGCGATCACATACCCCGTCGCCCGAATCAATGCGAGCCGTGCAAGCGTAACATCTCTTTGTTCTGGAACGATAAATCGCAATTCCGGGTGGTCCTTGCCTTTGTTCCAAAGCGCATGGAAGCTCGAGGCCAACTCAAACAGATAGAACGCGACACGGTGTGGTTCGTGCGCCTCTGCGGCTGCTTCAATCATCCGTGGGTATTGAAGCATGTGTTTGACGAGCCCGAGCTCTGCCTCATCGCTCAACGAACCAAGATCTGCCGTGGCCAGGGCGTTATCGTTGATATCGACCCCGGAAAGACCGTCGTCGGCAGCTGCGTTGCGTAGCACGGAGTGAATCCGGGCATTGGCGTATTGAACATAAAAGACAGGATTGTCTTTTGACTGCTCTGTGACCTTCGCAAAATCAAAATCCAAAGGCGCGTCATTTTTGCGATAGAGCATCATGAAGCGCACCACATCGCGCCCTACCTCTTCCACGACGTCCCGGAGCGTCACAAAGGTCCCGGCCCGTTTGGACATTTTGATAGGCTCGCCGTTCCGCATAAGGCGAACGAGCTGGCAGATTTTCACATCAAGATCAGCGCCACCTTCGGTCACCGCCTCAACAGCTGACTTCATCCGCTTTACATAGCCGCCATGGTCCGCACCCCAGACATCAATCAGGTGCGTATAGCCCCGCTGATACTTGTCGAGGTGATAGGCAATGTCAGGTGCGAAGTAGGTCCAGCTGCCGTCTGACTTCTTCAGCGCCCTGTCGACGTCATCACCAAAATTGGTTGAACGAAAAAGTGTCTGCGGCTTTGGCTCCCAATCTTCTGGCGTCTTGCCCTTCGGCGGCTCAAGAACGCCCACATAGATCAGGTCTTTGTTCTCAAGTTGTTTCAGCGTCGTGTCAATTTTTCCGGACTGATGCAGCTCGCGCTCAGAGAAGAAGACTTCATGTTCAATCCCAAGGGCATCAAGATCACCCCGGATCAGATCCATCATCGCTTCAACAGCGGCCGCCCGAACGATGTCATTGCGTTCTACTTTTTCCATCGATAGCAGCTTGTCGCCATGGTCGGCTGCAAGCGCACGTCCAACAGGAACGAGATAATCGCCGGGGTAAAGCCCTTCCGGAATCTCTCCGATTTCTTCGCCGAGTGCTTCGCGGTAACGCAGGAAGGCACTGTCAGCGAGCACGCCGATCTGGCCGCCCGCATCATTGATGTAATATTCCCTGCAGACGTCAAAGCTCGCTTTCTCAAGCAGGTTCGCGAGTGCGTCGCCAAAGACAGCGCCACGGGTGTGTCCTACATGCATCGGCCCTGTTGGATTGGCAGAGACATACTCAACATTGACCTTTTGGCCCTTCCCCATCTCGCTGACGCCATAGGCTGTCCGGGCAGCAAGCACATCAGCAAGCCTGGTCTGCCAGAAACTGTCGCGAACAGTCATGTTGATGAAACCGGGGCCGGCGACATCCACTTTGGTGAAATGGCCACTGACCTCGAGCGCCGCTGACACATGACCGGCGAGATCGCGGGGCTTCATTCCTGCAGGCTTCGCAAGCACCATCGCCGCATTGGTCGCAATGTCCCCATGTGTTGGGTCCCGCGGTGGCTCGACAGCCACTCGGGCAAGATCAAGGTCGGCGCTAAGGGTGCCTGCACTTTGAAGGCTGCTGAGCGCTTCAGAGACGATCTCTTCGAAATGACTGAAAATATTCATGAATGGTGCCGGTTCTTCAATTCTGATGTTGGCCAGATGATGGGGCTGGAAAGCGGCGCACTCTAGCGGCGCGGCGGCTGCCTTTCCAGCCCAATAATTGCCGGAAATGACAGCGCCAGACTACTGCTCTGAGTTCAGGTCGAACAATCGTCGATGTTCCATGATTGCAAATCTATCGGTCATCCCGGCGATAAAGTCACAAACCCGCCGAGCCGTTTTGAAGCCCTTCGAGCCATCGCACCCGGCCTGCCACTCAGGCGGCAATAATTCTGGTTCCTTGTGAAGGATCTCAAACAGGTTTTCGACAATCCGGCGGGCCTTGCTCGACATCCGATTGACGCGGTAGTGCCGATACATTCTTTCAAACAGAAATGCTTTGAGAGCGGCATCATTTTCTCGCATCTCTGAAGAGAAGGCTGCAACAGGATGGTCTAGTGCCCGAATTTCTTCCGACGACGTAACACCAGCAACAGCAATGCGCCTTTTGGTTTCGTCGATCAAGTCGTTGACCATCCGGCCGATAAGAGCCCGAACAGCCTCTGAGATGATCCGGCCCTCTTCAATCATTGGGTTCTCGTCAATTGCTTCGCGAAAGACTTCGCCCGCCAACGGAACGGCAAGAACATCATCAATGGTGAAAAGGCCTGCGCGCAGACCGTCATCAATGTCATGATTGTTGTAAGCGATATCGTCAGCGAGCGCCGCTACCTGCGCTTCTGCTGAGGCATAGGTATGAAGTTCAAGGTCCTGTGTTTCGGCATATTCTGCAATGGCCCGGGGCAGCTCATCGGTGGATCGAGCCGCGGTGACAACAGGACCATTGTGCTTGACGAGACCCTCGAGGGTCTCCCACGTGAGGTTGAGCCCGTCAAAGGCGGCATATCGCTCTTCAAGTTTTGTGACGATCCGCAATGCCTGCGCATTATGATCAAATCCGCCATAGTCAGCCATGCAAGTATCGAGCGCCTGCTCGCCTGCATGACCAAACGGCGTGTGCCCCAAATCATGGGCCAAGGCTAAAGCCTCCGCGAGATCTTCATCCAGGCCCAAGACCCGGGCGACCGACCTCGCAATCTGAGCGACTTCTAGAGAGTGTGTCAGGCGGGTCCGGAAATAGTCACCTTCGTGATAGACGAAGACCTGGGTTTTGTATTTGAGACGCCTAAAAGCATTGCAATGAATGATCCGGTCTCGATCTCGCTGAAATGCCGTCCGGGTTGCACTTTCGTGTTCGCGATGGACACGCCCACGGCTTTTCTCTGCTTTTGCAGCAAAGGACGCCGTCGCTGCGGGATTGATTATCGCCAAAATATGCCTCGAAACTTGGATTTTGCGGCCTGAATCGCTCTATCAGTCCTTTTACCTCTTTGACAATCTGTTTGCTGTACTTACATGGGCTGTAGGAAGAGTTATAATGCTTCCAAACTATCCCCTATCAGTCGAAGGGATTTGAGGAATGAGCGAAACACCCACCTTGGAACTGCCCGGTCTTGGCGAGCCAATTACGGTCTCAGACAGTGCTGCCAAACGCATTGCCCAGATTATGGCGAGCGAAGGCGGCGATACAGTGCTGCGCGTTTCAGTGAATGGTGGCGGGTGTTCAGGCTTCCAATACGCCTTCACGCTGGACGACACCCGTCAGGATGATGACCTGGTTCTTGAAAAAGCCGGTGCAACCGTTCTGATCGACAGCGTCAGCCAGATGTATATGGGCGGATCAGAGATCGATTTCGCGGACGATCTGATTGGCCAGGCATTCAAGATCAATAATCCAAACGCGACTGCCAACTGCGGCTGCGGCACATCCTTCTCCGTCTGATTTTTTTTGAGCAGCCTCATGGCGCGCACATGGTAAGTTCGGTGTCAAACACCTGAGGCCGAAAGCGAACTTACTCAATGAAAATTGCGACATTCAACGTCAACTCGATCAAAGCACGTCTGAAAAACCTTCTTCAATGGTTGGAGGAAGCAGACCCAGATGTCGTCTGCCTGCAGGAACTCAAATGCGTGGATGATGCCTTCCCGCGCGAAGAGATTGAGGCACTTGGATACAATGTCGCGGTCCATGGTCAGAAGACCTACAATGGTGTCGCCATCCTCTCAAAGTTTCCTCTTGAAGATATTCAGACAGGTTTGCCTGGCGACGATAGCGACGAGCAAGCCCGCTATGTGGAAGCACTCATTTTGGCTGGTGAGAATGTGGTGCGAGTCGGTGCCATCTATTTGCCCAACGGCAACCCGGTGGACACAGAGAAGTATCCTTACAAGCTCGGCTGGATGGACAGGCTGACTGCCCACGCGAAAGTCTTGCTGCAGAACGAAGAGATGCTTGTGCTCGCGGGCGACTACAACGTCATCCCGCATGAAGATGATTGTTACGATCCCAAAGCATGGGCGGATGATGCCCTCTTCAAACCGGAAACCCGCGCGAAGTTTTACGAACTCATGAACCTGGGTTTCACAGAGTCATTCCGTGCCTGTCACACAGAACCCAACCGTTATTCCTTTTGGGATTATCAGCGCGGTGCCTGGCAGAAAGACAATGGCATCCGCATCGATCATCTCTTGCTCTCGCCACAGGCGGCTGACCACCTGACGGCCTGCGACATTGACCGAACGCCCCGTGGTCGGGAAAAGCCATCTGACCATACGCCGGTCTGGATTGAGCTGGATATTTGATCAGCCCAGCGCTGAATCCACCAAGCGTTCGACAAGCGCACCCCCGCCCCAGGACCCCAGCGGAATGAGAAGGAAAAGCGTAAAGCGTGCGATGCCGCCGGGCGCAACGGGCCAAGCGTGGACCTCGTTTACTTCCTTCAGGTACATCAAAAGGCCGGCTAGGTCTTGCCCTGCTCCGGGCTTGGCATCTCGCAGAGCGGCACGCTCCACTGGAATGCGTTCGTGGCACCACGCGGCTTCCTTGGCCTTTTCTTCCTGGATGCGTTCTCTGAGGGCCCATACCGGTAAGAACAGACCGGCAAACGCAGCGACCACACCGTAGAGCGTGATCGAGGCGACCAGCAGAACATATCGGTCGACTATAGCAACAAACGCAAACGGCGCTACGAAGCCAATAACAATCGCCGCGTTGGACAAACCCTGATTTGTAAAGGGCATGTATCGACCTAGATCGGTCAGCTCAATCGAGGTAATTTCCCGAGCCAGTTCCCAGAAGCGCACCGAGTCAGAAATGATGACATGCACAAGTAGCGCAACCCCCGCTCCCAGAACTGGGCCCAATATTCTGTGGACGTAGACTTCAGGAGACCAATGCGCCGGGTTAAACGCATCATAATTTCCAACAATTGGAAATTCGAGAATGGGCGCCAGAAAAGCAAAAACAAACCCGCTCAAAGCGACGATGGCGAGCCGAATGGATCCATAGTCATTCAGTGTCACTTCGGTTCGATCAATTGCGTCTCGCGGTACCTCAGGCAACAGCTTAAGCTCTTCTATCGTCCGGTCTGTCCTGTTCTCATGTGCGGCCATCGCAGCAACGACAAACACGAGCAGTTCGCCCAAGATCAGAACCAGGCCCAGCTCAACGAGGAATGTCTCTAATTGCTCCCCGGACCGCTCGATGAACAGACGACCGCTGATCGCTTCAACCGACAGGACAGCCACACCCCATAGCACCGCAAAAAAGATGCCTCCAAAAAGAGGTGTCATGCCTATTCGGTCGAACAATTCCTGTGCGGTTGTGGTTCGCACCATCATGTCGAGCCGTTGAACGATGGTAGTCATGGTTTCTCCTCTGCTCCCGGCATCAGGCGGACGCCTTTGCGAAGACTCTGGTAGACGAGAGTCCGGTGATCAGCGGGGTTAGGACCGGGGCTTGAAACAACCAAGACATCCGATGCGATCGGTTCAAAATCGGCTCTGAAATGCACCGAGCTTTTGACCACCACAATCTTCTGTTGGCTTGGATCAATGCCCAGATGCGAAAACATCGCTTGATCAGCGCATTGAACCTTCTTTGATCCGACAACGACTTTCACACCGCCTATCTCCAACAGTGCTGTCGGCCCAAGCGACAATCGAATTCCGTCATAGTAAGGCCCGGTCGCATCAAATTCACCATCTGATAAACGAAGGACCGTGAAGTCACCTGAGACAGGTGTTTCTTCGGGGGCCCCGCCTGTGTGGGCGCCTAGCTCCAAGGACACTTGGCTAGCTTCACCCGCGGCATGAGCCGCTTTCGCTGCGTCGGGATCATAGAGAACACCGACAATTACATCTGTTACATTTGCGGAGATCAGTGCCTTAAGGATGCCTACCGTGTCCCCATTGCCGCCCGCTCCCGGATTGTCTTGCGTGTCGGCCATGACAATAGGACCGGCGTCTGATTGATTTGCAAGTGCGTGCTCAATCGCCTCTTTGGGCGTCAGCAGCGGCGCGGCGAAACCAGACTCCGACGTCACGATCCGGTTTTTCAGGTGGTCAAGCGTTTGCTGAACAAGCGAAGGAGTTGCGCCATAAACCAGAATCGCGGGTCCACATTCAGGAATGTCGGCTGGCGAAAAACCAGTAGCAAAAGACGCCCCCAATATGCCTTCGTTCTTCCCCGTCTGAGGGTCCAGTTTCCCTATCTCCGAATAGATTGAGGCTGCTGGCTCAACCAGAGAACAACTGCCTGTAAGAGGGATAAGGAAGTCCGGTTTGTAAAATGCCTTCGCTGGCTTCCTGTTTTCAGTTGCAATCTGATGAAGCACGCGCGCTGCCCGCCTGCCCGTTTCTGCCATGTCGACATGCGGGTACGTGCGATAGGCCGTCAGGAAATCAGAGGCATCGACCATCTCCTGCGTAATGTTGGCATGGAGGTCGAGACTGGCCACGACCAGCCTGTCGGGGCCAACAACATCCCGAACAGCTCTCAGCAATGCCCCCTCGCCGTCCTCCAGATGCTCTGCGACCATGGCCCCATGAAGGTCGAGATAAACCGCATCCACATCTTCAACGACTTTGGAAAGAGCCTCCAATATCAGTGCTGTGACCCGCTCATATGCGTCGCGCGTCACAAACCCGGACGGTGTTGCAGAGCACCAGGCAAGCGGTTCAAAAGTATGGCCAAGACGCTCGGCTTGTCCGATGAACCCGCCAATAGGAATGTTCATGCCGATGCACGCAGTCAACAGCGGTGCACCTATTTGCAAGCCCGGCCAGCTGTCCGCTTGTTCAAAAGCGTTCCAGTCTGCCTTCATGGGCGCAAATGTATTTGTTTCGTGCTGGAAACCACCAACCGCAATCTTCATGCAAACGATCCCTCTTGTCGCTACGATACCCGCAACTAGAAATGAAATCGAGGGGAGGAACCGGCCATGATCCGGATCACATTCTGTCTGACCAAACGCGATGAACTGAGTTTGGAGGCGTTTCAGGACTATTGGCTGAACAAGCACGCACCGCTCGTAAAGTCGGTTGCTGATGACCTGAGGATCAAGAAATACGTCCAGCTCCATACCCGCGAATGGGTGGAGAATGACGGGGCCCGTGCCTCACGTGCAGGATCGCTGGAAGCGGCGCCGGCCATCTATGATGGCGTTGCGGAGCTTTGGTGGGACAGTCTGGAAAACTTGCGCGCTGCTGTTTCAACGGACGAAGGCCAAAGAGCCGGCGTGGCGTTGCTCAAGGATGAGGCGAAGTTCATCGATTTTTCTCGCTCTCCGCTCTGGTATGGCGAAGAACATCAAATTATATGAGGGACGCTTAGCGTTTATCGTTGGCATTGACCCAGAGTTGCGCCTGCAGCCGACCCTCAGCGCGCTCATCTGCGCTGATATAGCGCTCTGTGGCATCGTACACGTCCGACACCTCGCCTCTGTTCGACGTGTCGGAATAGCGCCGGGCTAGGTCCAAATACATCGCAGCCTTCACAGGCTCCTCGACCACACCGTCGCCTTTCGCGTAAATCTCTGCAAGCAGGAGGTAGGTCGGCACATAGAATTTGTTGGCAGATAACGACAGCCAGCGAATACCCTCAATACGGTCCCGCGCGACACCCTGGCCTTCGCGATGCATCACGCCCAGATAATACTGGGCAGGACCACTGAACTGCAGAGCCGCTTTATCAAACCAGTTTGCGGCCTCCAGATAGTTCTGCTCGATGTCAGCCTCTTCATCGCCATTGTAGTAGTAGAGGGCTGTTTCGACCTGAGCGTCGGAATGCCCACGCTGCGCAGCCTGAAGGAAGTAGGGAAACGCGAGGCGCGAAGATTTGGTCAGGCCATTGCCCGACTTGTGCATGTGTCCCACCAGGAATGCGGCAATGACATTCCCGTTCTCTGCGTCGAGCTTCCATTCCTCAGCTGCTCCAGCCGCATCGCCACTTTGATAGAGCTCCAGCCCACGATCAAAATCGGCATAGGCCGCGGTGACCGTCATCGGCAGGATAAGTGCGGTTTGTAGGAAAACGGAGCTTAGGAAGGTACGCGGCATAAGGTGACTCTCGGCTGATTTGGTGGCGGGATAATACCCAATTCTGGGCATTCGCGCTGATCGAATAGTCTATGTGGTAAATGCACGACCTTTAGATACCCGCGCTGAACTGCAGGTGAACGCGACGACTATCCCCAACAATCAGGTATTTTGTCGCACAAAACCTACGCCTTTCTGCCATTGACGTGGGCTCCGCACCACGCCAACATCCCCGTAACAATCAAAAACACATTGTCAGAATGCAAAACTAGGGAGCGAAAACATGAAAGCGGCTGTGTTACGGGAAGTGGGCAAACCACTTCAGATCGAAGATGTCCAGATCAACAAACCAGGGCCCCACGAGGTTCTTATCCGCACCGCTGCGGCGGGCGTCTGCCACTCTGATCTGCATTTTGTAAACGGAACCTATCCCTACCCGCTTCCAGCGGTGCTCGGGCATGAGTCTGCCGGTGTTGTGGAGCAAATTGGGTCGGAAGTCCGCACAGTCGCTGTTGGTGATCACGTCATTACCTGCCTATCGGCCTTTTGTGGACATTGCGAACACTGCCTTACCGGGCACATGTCACGCTGCCCTGGAACAGAAACACAACGCGGCCCGGATGACGAACCTCGTCTCGCCAATGCAGCTGACCCGATGTATCAGTTCCTCAACCTCTCCTCTTTCGCTGAGCAGATGTTGATCCATGAACATGCCTGCACAAAAATCCGCAAAGACATGCCAATGGACGTCGCTGCATTGATTGGCTGCTCTGTGACGACCGGTGTTGGTGCTATTACAAATACTGCAAAGGTCCAGCCGGGCGAAACTGTGGCCGTGATCGGCTGCGGCGGTGTTGGCCTTGCGGCCATCAATGGCGCATCGATCGCAGGTGCCGGTCGGATCATCGCGGTCGACATGCAGGGCTCTAAACTTAATCTCGCAAAAGAATTTGGCGCGACCGATGTTGTTGATGCCTCACAGGGAGATCCCGTGGCGCAGGTCATGGAGCTTACAGGAGGTGGTGTTCATCATGCGCTCGAAGCCATTGGCCTAAAGCCAACAACAGAGCAAGCCTTCAAGATGCTTGCCCGGGGCGGCACCGCGACAGTGATCGGCATGATCCCGCTCGGCACGAACATCGAACTGCATGGCGCTGACTTCCTCGCAGAGAAGAAAATCCAGGGCTCGCTCATGGGGTCCAATCGCTTCCCGGTCGATATGCCGCGTTATGTTGACTTCTACATGTCAGGCAAGCTGAAGCTCGACAATATGATCTCACAGCGGATCAAACTGGCGGATGTGAACAGCGCGTTTGACGAGCTCGAGCGTGGCGAACTTGCTCGCTCAGTCATCATGTTTGACTGATCAGACCTGAGTTTCAGATTCCATAATCATGGATGATAGGGCGGTCATTAGGCCGCCCTATCTATTTGAGATGGTGAAGAAGCCCCGCATAAAGCATGGAGAACGCAGTCTCATCCAGTGTTTCAGCGCTATTCCAAGTAGCACTCACGCAATACTGCGTGCCCTGCTTCGACGTAAGCGCTGTTGTAAAATTGAGGGCGCCGAAGTCACTTCCGCCTTTGTAGGCCACCTCTTCCCAATCGCTCTTCAGGGCGACACCCGGGTTGATTTGAACGACGTCGAGGTGCCGAACGGCATCCATCAAATTGCATAGCTCTACGCCGGAGAAAAACCATTCAATCTGCAATAACGGGTCTGTATTCAGGTCACCGACCGCTGGCAGTGGTTTGTTTGACAGCCCGCCAAGTATCTCCATTCTCTCGTCGAAATTTCCCTCAGCAAAAGCTCTGCGTATCTCGGTAGCATCCCTGCGTTTGAGTTGAAAAAGCTCGCGCGTTGTCAGAAACGGTCGATTCAACGGACTTATGGTCTCCAGACTGCCTCTCGTGACGAGATCAATGAGTGCGTCCGTTGCTGTGTTGTCGCTGATAGATATCATCAGACTGGCCAGTGTATGCACGGTGATCGGTGAACCTGAGGGCCAGTCCTGCAATTTGCCTGTCGGTAAACTCCGCCAACTATCCTCGAACTCGACGACCTGATGCCACTCCAGCTTGCCTGCACCGATAAGCTGATCCAGCGCTTTGAGGACGGCCAATTTGAATGAGGACCCCACCGCCAGAACGCTATCGCCGTTGAGGTCTCCCAGAATCTGCCCGTCGCCTGAGATGTAGACGGACACCTCTCCGGGCAGCTCGTCAAATTTGGAGAGTGCGTCTTCTAAAGACGCCGAATAGATCACAGGAGGATCAATCCATAAGGACGATATGAGACCATCTGATGTAACAGCAATATCAAAGGCGAACTCACCAAGTTCAAAGCGAGCAACACATTTCGGTGCGCATGGTTCAATCGCCTGGAGGGCTCCAAGCTCACCCTGAAGCTGCCGCACAAGCCGAGGCACCGCGGATGAAAGCCCCTGATTGGCAAACCATTCAGGACCGATTTCTTCAGCAGAAAATAGTCTCTCCGCTGCTTCCTCGGCAGCCAAGACCTCCGCGTGGGCAACTCCTACTCTTCCCCAAAGCGCAACAGCCGCCAAAGCCAACATAAAAATTCGCATGAAACCTCAGCTTTCCGGCCAGTTTTAACACCCAAGAGAAGTGTAACAGTGTGTTTCAGTCGCTTGAAGCTTTTGCAGCGCACACCCAATTCTTAAGGGTCACGGCGTTTCGTGACGCATAAGAAAGGAGACACATATGTCCTACGCCTCGGATGCTTCCGGTTCCCAGAACGGGTTCGGTTTGGAGAGGCTTGATGATCTGCCGAAAGGTGCCTGGATAGCGATCATGGTGGTCGCGTTCGTCCTAGCCTGGCCGATTGGTCTGCTGGTTTTGGGTTACCTGCTTTGGAGTGGAAAAATGCAGTCTTGGAGAAGTGACTATCGTTGCAGCAAACGCAGCCGTCGCCGTCACGGGCGCCGTTCGCGGCCGACCGGAAACTTGGCTTTTGATGGCTATCGCAGCGAAACCTTGAAGCGGCTTGAGGAAGAGCAGGAAGCGTTTGAAGCGTTTCTGGCCCAGCTTCGGCAGGCCAAGGATCAAAAAGAGTTCGATGAGTTCATGGCAATGCGCACACGTAGTGATGAAGGATCAAGCCCTTCAACCACTGCCGTTTAACCGCGCCAGAACCACGAATGAAATCTAAGTGTGGCGTCGCTTGGGAAAGCGACGCCCGTTGGCGTTTGCCCTCTTAGCCTGCGGCTTGCAGCTTGCCTAACGCATCTGCGAGCTTCGCCTTTTCAGCTTCTGCAGTCGCCTTGCGCTCGCGTTGTTCGTCAATCACTGCTTGGGGCGCCTTGGAGATGAACTTTTCATTTCCAAGCTTGCCGTCAATCTTCTTGATCTCACCGTCGAGCTTCGCCATCGCTTTTTGAAGCCGCTCTTTCTCCGCGGAAAGATCAATCACGTCAGCAATCGGCAGCCCACCTGTGGCTTCGTCAATAACGAACTGCAACGACCCTTCCGGCAACTCAGCGCTGATGGAGATCTCTGACAGACGGGCCATCCGGCACAAGAGACTATTGTGTCGTGCAAGGCGTTCTTCAGTTCCAGAATTTGCGCCTTTAAGAACGAGCGGAATTTTCGCTCCTGCTGGAACGTTCATTTCCGCCCGAACAGATCGCACTTCGGTGATCAAGCGGATCACCCAGCCCATCTCTACGTCAGCCTTTGCATCGACCAATCCTGTATGGCGCGGCCACTCACCCAGCATCAGCATTGTCTCGCGTGGCGTACCGACTTCACCCGTCTTCTGCCAAAGTTCCTCTGTGAGGAATGGCATAAACGGATGGAGAAGCGTTGTGGCCTGGTCCAGAACCCATGCAGCGGTCGCACGTGTCTCTGCTTTTGCAGCTTCGTCATCACCCTGTAGCAGAGGTTTCGCGAGCTCTACATACCAGTCGCAGAAGATGTTCCAGATGAACCGATAGGCGGCGTTTGCAGCCTCATTGAAGCGATAGGCTTCAATTTCTTCGGTGATCTTGTCTGCCGTCTTTTGAACCTCACCAACAATCCATTGATTGAGCGTTTCTTCCACATTGGAGGGACCGAAGTCATCCACACGAACGCATTCATTCATTTCGCAGAAGCGCGCGGCATTCCAGAGCTTGGTACCAAAATTCCGATAGCCCTCAACCCTGGAGGTTGAGAGCTTAACGTCCCTGCCCTGAGCAGCCATTGCGGCGAGCGTAAAGCGTAGCGCATCTGCGCCATACTCATCAATCAATCCCAGCGGGTCGACGACATTGCCCTTCGACTTAGACATCTTGGCGCCATGCTCATCCCGCACGAGCGCATGAACATAGACCGTGTGAAACGGCACATCCTTCATGAAGTGAAGGCCCATCATCATCATCCGGGCAACCCAGAAGAAGATAATGTCAAAGGCGGTTACCAGAACATCCGTCTTGTAGTGGCGCGCAAGTTCTTGTGTTTCCTCAGGCCAACCAAGTGTCGAAAATGGCCAAAGACCTGACGAGAACCAGGTGTCGAGGACATCCTCATCTCGGGTAAGCTCGATCTCATGCCCGTGTTTTGCCCGAGCAAGCTCATAGGCCTCGTCTTCGTCGTGAGCGACGAATATTTCTCCGTCCGGTGTGTACCAGGCCGGAATCTGGTGTCCCCACCAGAGCTGGCGCGAGATACACCAGGGTTGAATATTCCGCATCCATTCGAAATAGGTTTTGTCCCACGTCTTCGGAACAAACTGGGTCTGACCCCGCTCAACAGCTTCGATCGCTGGTTTGGCGAGCGTCGGCGCATCGACATACCACTGGTCAGTGAGCCAAGGCTCAATCACATCATTTGAGCGGTCCCCATAGGGCACCATAAGCGTGTGATCATCGATCTTGTCCAAAAAACCAAGCGCATCGAGATCTGCCACGATTGCCTTGCGGGCAACATAACGGTCCATGCCCCGATATTTTTCAGGCACCTCATCATTGAGGCAGGCCTTCGCATCTAGAATGTTGATCTTTGGCAAATCATGTCGACGTCCGACCTCGAAATCATTGAAGTCATGGGCAGGCGTAATTTTAACGGCGCCTGATCCCTGCTCAGGATCGGCATGCTCATCTGCCACGATCGGGATCAAACGCCCGACAAGCGGCAAGACAACGTTTTTGCCAATCAGGTCTTTGTAGCGTTCATCATCCCCATTCACAGCAACAGCTGTGTCACCCAGCATGGTCTCAGGGCGTGTGGTGGCAACGACAATGTATCGGCCCTCTTCTCCCTCAATCGGATAGCGGAAGTGCCACAGGCTGCCCTGCACCTCTTTCTGTTCAACCTCAAGATCCGAAATAGCGGTTCCCAGGGTCGGGTCCCAGTTGACCAGCCGTTTGTCTTTGTAAATCAGCCCTTCTTTATGAAGCTGCACAAAGACTTTCTGAACGGCCTTGGAGAGGCCTTCGTCCATGGTGAACCGCTCCCGGCTCCAATCGCAGGACGCGCCCAGGCGCCGCAACTGAGTCGTGATCGTTCCACCGCTTTCCTCTTTCCACTTCCAAATCCGCTCAACAAAGGCCTCGCGGCCCATATCGCGACGGCCAATATTGCCCTCTTCCGCCAATTGGCGTTCGACGACCATCTGCGTCGCAATGCCTGCATGGTCAGTGCCGGGCTGCCAAAGCACATCCTTGCCACGCATCCGCTCGAAGCGAACGAGTATGTCCTGCAGCGTGTTGTTGAGCGCGTGCCCCATGTGGAGCGAGCCGGTCACATTGGGGGGCGGGATGACGATGGTGTAAGGAGCAGCGCCGGCTTCAACACGTTTCGGGTCACCGGCCTTGAATGCGCCAGAGGATTCCCAGGTTTTATAGAGCCGTTCTTCAACGTCCTGCGGACGAAATGTCTTTTCCAGCATGGAAAGTCTCGTAATTTCAAAGGAAAGCGAACCTGAGAGCCTTGAATCGGCAAAATGGGCTGCTTTGAGCAGCCGTTACAGCATAAGGGATGCCAGCCCGCAAGGGCTGCCCATCCGAGACTGTCTCAGACATGAAATGTGGGTCAGGCGCAAATTGGACGATTTCTCGCCCAAGGCCGAGAGGCGGTGAAGCCTAGCGGCCGCGCCGGGCGACTCGCTCGATTTCTTCGCGGACCATGCGCTCAACAAGATCGGGCAAATTCTGATCCATCCAGTCCTTGAGCATCGGCCGGAGCATATCTGCCACCAGGTCCTCAAGGGTCTTGGATTCGCCGTTAGACGTCAGAAGAGAACTTGTCAGCGCCCCGAAAGCGGCGGCTGTGGCTGTCTCCGTCGTCCCGGAGATAAGGGATGAATCGACTTCATTTGCTGCAACCGGTTCAGGAAGGGGTTCCGCCTCTGGCGCGACTTCTTCTTCCGGCTCCTCAAATGGATCACCGAAATCGATATCATCCTCGACCTCTTCTGCTGGAGCCTCGGCTTCTACAACAGGTTCGGGCTCTGGCTCAGGTTGGGGCGCAGCCTCAAGCTCCACAGGTTCTTCTTCAGGCTCAGGTTCCGGCTCAGGTGTTGGCTCCGGCTCTGGTTCCTCAACGACCATCTCCGTGAGGTCCATCACGTCCTCTTCCTCAGCCTCGGGTTCAGGCTCTGGAGCGGGTTCAGCAGCAACATCTTCTGCGGCAGCTTCTGTTTCGCCACCTTCCTCGTCATCCTCAGAAATAATCCGGCGAATAGACGCCAGGATTTCTTCCATTGTTGGTTCTGGGCTTTCGGCTTCGTCGCTCATATCGACCGCATCCTACTTGTACTTTGGGCTGCCCAGTCTGGTTGGGCGGAAACTTCGAAAATCTTAGGGCAGCAGCGCAGCAATGCCAACTGAAGCCGTCTCTTTAAACGACTATTCGTCGTTGGTACCCCATCCCACCCATTGATGTTTAACATCTTCATAATTTTCAACAGGATCATAGTAATCGACGCTCAGACCAAGGTCACGAGCACCCAGCTGGCCCACAGCTGAAAGCAAGCCGTAACCAGCTACATATTCATCTCTTTCAGCCGTTACGAGGGACACCTGACTGTCCAGAAGCTCCTGCTCAGCATCCAGCACGTCAAGTGTCGTACGGGACCCGACTTGGGCTTCTTGCCGAACTCCGTCCAGGGCAATTTCGTTCGCCCGGACCTGTTGGCGGTTGGAGACGATCGCAGATCGCGTGGCTCTCAGCTGCTCCCAGGCATTGCGAACAGCTTCCTCAACCTGACGCAGCGTATCAGCTACCTGAAGTCTGCTCTGACTTTCTAAGTGCTTTGCTTCTCGAATCGCGGAGTATTGTGACCCTGATTGATAAAGCGGAATGGTGATTGTGCCCAAAACCCGCGTTGTTGTTGAACGCGATGTCGTGGTTGATGGCTCTTCTGCATGCTCGTATGAAGCATCTAAAGAGACAGTCGGCAGCAATCCACCTTTTGCCACAGTGACCGCGTGCCCGGCAGCTCTCTCAGAATGCCGAGCCGCTTCAAGGGCGGGGTTGGCGGAGATAGCCAGCTGCATCGCTTGAGCTTCGCTCTGCGGCAGCGCAGGCAATGGCGGCGCAGGTTCAAGGGTGCCAGGCGTTTGCCCCACAACCCGTTCGTACGCAGCACGGCTCGCAATCAGGGCTGCTTCTGCAGCAATCAGGTTGGTATCAGAGAGGCTGAGCCGGGCTTCAGACTGAGCCACGTCCGTTCGAGTAATTTCACCTACACGAAATCTGTCCTGCGAGGCTTCAAGCTGCCGCCTAAGAACCTCTACGTTCTTTCTGCGAAGATCGACGACGGCAATATCTCGCACGACGTCCATGTACGCAGTCACCGCATTGAGGAGCGTGGTTTGTTCCACATTCCGCAAATTCTCTCGGCCGGCCTCAACAGAAGATTCAGCCCGGCGAGCGCCATAAAGTGTACGACCGCCAGTAAAGAGGTTTTGAGAGAGAGCGACGGTTCCCGTCATTGGATCAAAGTTCTGTTTGCCGCCAAAACCAGGAAGACCGATCGAAGACGCTGAATCTGTTTCAACAGTCCCATAGGAACCGGTCGCTGACAGTGATGGGCGCCAGCCTGACAGCGCCTGTGGAACCTGCTCGTCAGTCGCTCGTAGGCCTGCTCGCTGCGCCAAAAGCGCTGGATTTGACTGATATGCAGCAGCCAGAGAATCAAAGAGGTTTTCTGCGTGTGAAGGCGACGTAAATGCGACAGCGCCCAGTGCGACACCGCCCAGCAAACGCACTACATTCGCCTTAAGCAAAGAAGCCATGCGTTTCTTACTCAAACCTGATTGTGTCATCTTACCCTCTCCCAGACAAAAATCGCTCGCGCAACTCCGGCACACCAAATGCCTTATCCGGTTTATTTAGCCGCATAGTGCGTCCAAAATGGTAACCGGGCCATTAACCTTAGCGGAACATAAACACAGAGGATATGTGGGAAATAGCATCAGAAAGTAAAGGTTTCTGCGACTTCAAATCCCGGAAGCGGGTGAATTCCCGCTTCAAATCCGTTCCGGTGGGTCGATTGCGCACCACTTTTCACGTAGACGCGCGCTTTCCCGACATTTCCTTCTCTAACGACCCCAACCAGCCGCCCGCCTTCTTTCAACTGATCCAACAGGTCTGACGGGACAAATGGCACAGATCCATTGAGAAAGATGACGTCGAAAGGACCCTGTTTGGTGTTTCCTTCCGGAAGCGATCCTTCAATGACAGCTGCATTGTCGACACCAAGGTCAAGAAGCGCGGCGCTGGCTTTTTCCGCCAGATCCGAATCACACTCAATGGCAACGACCGTGTCAGCGAGGTCAGCCAACAAGGCCGTCGAATACCCGGTGGCAGGTCCAATATCCAACACGAGGTCAGATGAGGACAACGCCGCTAACTCCATGAGTTTGCCCAAGACCCGTGGGTCCATCAGGAAACGACCTGGTTCCCCATCAGATGCCTCTTTCACACAAAGATCATCGCCCAGATAGGCAATAGAACGCTTTGCTTCCGGCACGAACTGCTCTCGTGGAACGCGGCTCATCGCCGCAAGAATGCGATCATCCGTGACACTGGAGGTCATTACGTGTGCCTCCACCATGTTTCTTCTGGCAGCGTCCAACTCGCTCATTGTCCCTCTAACTAAGACCTTGAATTGTCTGAGCGCCGATAATGCCGTAAGCGGCAAAAGCAACGCGAGTCCTTGCAGGTTTATACTGGCCGAAGCACCCAAAAACAATTGGATTTAAGATGGTAACGACAGCGCAGTTCATAAGAACTGTGACGATTTCTTCGTTGTGGCGCTTGCTCGAACTTGGTATATCCCCGCTGCCCGGCTGTGATTTGCCAGGATGAGAGGCCACGTGGCGGAGTGGTTACGCAGCGGATTGCAAATCCGTGCACCCCAGTTCGATTCTGGGCGTGGCCTCCAGTTTTTCTTCAATCAGCTAGATGTTTTTGCGCAGGCCGCTTAGGCAGCGAATCCGTCCACTCGTCCTGCAACGCCCCCAACAGGCCGCGCCACACTGTTGCTACCTTCCGAATTGAGCCGGACATAGGCGATCCCACCCCAGACCAGTCCCATCAAAAGATACACGTGCCGCCAATTGTCAATGTCGATGATAAAGGCTTCGGCCGCATGGGCAGTAAAGGTTGCGACTGCGACAATTTGGAGGCCCTGAAACGGTGTCCCGACGAAGCATGCTCTGATGCCCAGGATCATGGTCGAAAGTATAAGTCCGATAAATGCGATGCCTGACAGCCATCCGCCCGCCAGAAAAACGTTCAGGTAGACGTTGTGGGGATCGACCCCGATGATCTTTGCCCATTGTGAGGGCCCAATACCAAAGGGTTTCTCAATGACAGTTTGGATTGCTTGCTCTTGTACCGCGAACCTGCCGCCCTCTTCCGAAACATCGTAGGACTGGGTGAGAGAAAAGCGCTCTTCGAAGAGCTCTGAAACCACATCAGACGACAATGCCCAGGCCACCACACATGCGGCCAAGACGCCAATCAAAGAAACCGCCAGCGTGAGCCGCGCAATCTGCCGAGCCGATGTCGCCGTCATCCAGGTCAACACCAGGAAGATGCCACCTGCGAAAATGAGGTTCCCCCAGGCGCCGCGCGAAAAGCTGAGAAGAATTGCGAGAAATAGCAACCCAACAACCGGTACAAGGAGAAGGTCGCGTCGCTGAGACGACATTGAAAGCCGGTAGATCAGAAACAATACCGGGCCCACTAAAAAGGGCCCAAAGACATTAGGATCGTTGAATGTGCTGCGGACCCTGCTGAACTTGAGGAAGTTTTCAGCATTAGGCATCAGTCCAAAATAGGCTGCGCAGCCAATCGCCGCCGCGATTGCCGCTGACAGCGTGTAGGCCCACCAGATGATCGCCAAATTCCGTTTTGGATTTGCCACAACAAGCGCAGCAAAGAACAGCATGCTCAAAACCAGGTAAGTCGACACCAAAAGAAAGTCGGTAACCCTCTCTATGTAAAGCGCGCCGATGCCCGAAAATGCATATCCAAGCAAAAGCAGTCCCCAGAGGATTGCTGGCAGACGGAGGTCTTTTGGAAATCGGAGGCCAACCGCAAAGGTGAAGCCCATGGTTAGCACCAACAGCAGATCATAGGGCGCGGGTGTTGATGACGAACCGCTTGATTGGGTACTGACGTAGAAGCCGGTCGTGAGAGTCAGGAAAAGCAGAGCGCTACAGACGAGCGTCCAGAACGTATGCCGGTCCGTGCGGCCCGCATCCCTTGTGCCTCCAACCTCAAGCTGCCATCCATCCATTGCTATGCCTCAATAAGCGTTTTCGCCCTTTAGCAGTGCCCATGGGGTCCGCAGGATGATGTAAAGGTCAAATAGAAGAGACCAGTTATCAATGTAGAAAAGGTCATATTCGGTCCGACGGCGGATTTTTTCGTCAGTATCGGTTTCACCGCGCCAACCATTAATCTGTGCCCAGCCGGTAATGCCCGGCTTTACCCGATGTCGTGCGAAATAGCCGTCGACCACATCGCCATACAGCTGGTCTGCTGCCTTCGCAAGAACCGCATGGGGACGAGGTCCGACCATCGACATGTCGCCTTTGAGGACTGTGATGAGCTGCGGCAGCTCATCAATACTGGACCGGCGAAGGAACCGCCCGACTCCCGTAACTCGGTCATCATCGGCTGTGACAAGTTTTTCAGCATTGGCATCTTGGTTCGCGTGGGAGAGGGTTCTGAACTTGTAGACTTCCACAAGTTCGTTGTTGAACCCATATCGCCGTTGTTTAAAGAAAACAGGCCCCTTGCTGTCCAGTTTGATCGCAATTGCGACCCCAATGAAGATGGGTAGTGACGCGATCAACATCGCTCCAGCAATAATCCGATCTGAAACCGTCTTCACAACATAGTCCCAGTCAGTCAGCGGCTTTTTGTAGATATCAAGAAACGGCACATTTCCGATGTAGCTGTATGTGCCTGATTTGAACCGCAGTCTTGAATCAAGAGCGCTCAAACGAATATCAACAGGAAGCACCCAGAGCTTTCGCAGCAGCTCCAGCATTCGGCTCTCCGCCGTCATCGGCAGCGCGACAAGCAGCATGTCAATCCTGTTTGAGCGCGCGAACCGAACCAGCTCGTCAAAGCTGCCGAGCTTTTTGACGCCCTGGATTGTTTCTGGGGCCCGATCTGACGACCGGTCATCGAACACTCCACATATGTTGATGTAGTGCACATCGGAGTCTCTAAGCGCATCGATTAGGCGTTGGCCTGTTTGGCCCCCGCCAACCAGCACCACATTTTGTTGCAGCCTGCCCTGCTCCGCCCACTCACCAATGATTGAATGTGCGATTGTTCGAACAGTGGCGATCCCAATAAGTCCGCTAAGGAACCATCCCGCGAGCCAAATGCGTGAAAGACTCTCGCTCTCTTTCAACAGGACCGAAGAGATGAGCCCAAAAATGAAGACTGCCGTCCATGTTGCGCACGCGGAACGAATAGTTCCCCACTGCATCTGCAAAACAGCGACGCGGTAAAGTCGGGAAAAATCACTCGCCAACACATAGGCAATTGGAAGACCGATGGTGAGCACAGCGTAGAAGGCAAGTGCCTCCCAAATGTGCGAACCGACATAAATCCAAGCAATTCCAGCCCCAAGGCTCATAAGAACCAACGCCTCCACCAGCCGCAGCGTGCCTCTGACGACGGTCGGCGAAATTGAAGACTGAACCTTTGAACGGCGATCAATTTTTGGTACCGGCCCTGTTGGGCGGCCCTCACGGTCAAACCGACTTTCAGATGTGCCGTGAGAAGCATCAGATCCAATTGACGCATCGGCAGGGGCACCATGCTGTGTTGGGTGACTATCTGTCATTCTGCTGCGTCCAGTTTTGCGTGTGGTTTCGAATTTGAGTGCCCGTTTGGTTCACCGAGCCGTTCCGTTGCAGCGCCCGCGTAAACTCCAGCGACTCCGCGTGCCATTCCGATCAAAGAGAACTGGTCTCTTACATGCGTGCGAAGATCACCTGCGTCACGAATGTATTTCGCTTCATTCTCAAGAAACTGCTCCATTGCGCCCCGCAAAGCTTGAGCATCACCCGGCTTAACAAGACGGTCGGCCAGAGAGCCAAATATCTCTGGAATGCCACCCGTAGAGGTCGCGATCAACGGCTTGCCTGCGGCGGCCGCCTCCAAAGCAACGTAGGGGAATGAATCATTGTGCGACGGAAGAACGACGGCCCGGGCACGAGCAAAGGCATCGCGCGCTGGAACTTTTCCCAAAATGCGAACTGAATGGGACAATGATCGGGTCTCCACAGCAGCTGTAAACGCGGCCATCTCGGGACCATCGCCGGCGATATCGACAGTGACAGGCCGCAGGGTTGCGATCTCCGCGACAGCATCCAAGAGTGTATAAATGCCCTTGAGTTCGCGTATCTCACCCAGAAATAGAAAGTCTGCCGGATCACTTTTGGTCGAGACGGGAGCGAACTCGCTTTCAGCAAGGCCGTTGTGGACAACCTGAGTGTTTGTCGGCAATTCACCAAACCGTTGTTCGAAGATAGATCGCGCGAAGCCAGATTCGAGAATGAGCCCGTCGGTCCGCTTAAGCATAAGCCTCTCTGCTAATCCAAACATCAGGCCCACTGGACTGTTTGGCGCATAGTGGATGCTGCCACCGTGAGGTGTGTAGATGCGAGCGAGTGGCTCGGAACCTGGTGCACATCGCGCCAACAAGCCACCCTTTGCCCCGTGCCCATGCAGCACATCTGGTTTCAACTCACGAAGCTTATAGGTCGTCGCCATCAAGGCTTTTAAATCACTAAACCCGGGCAATCTCCCGAGACCAATACGGGTAACACCGAGTTCGCAATGTTTTGCCAACTCTGAGATTCGTTCAAGGGTTTGCTTATCATTTGGCTCATCAGCACAGAGCACCCCAACCGCGCATCCAGCATCACTTTGCGCCCTGGCGAGATCGCAGACATGACGGAAAAGACCGCCGACCGGCGCACGCAGGCAATGCAGAATTCGAAAAGGATATGTTGGCACGCGGGTACTCATGACAAACCTCAGAAATACCTCTCGCGGATGAGAATGGTATCGCCTGGACGAATGGCTGCACTCGTCTCAACACCCAACTCGACAATTCGATCGCCTAGGTTACGTGTTACCCGCGCAACATTTGTGTTCGCTCGATGCGTATACCCACCAGCAATTGCCACAGCTGTGTTGACGGTCATGCCTGCAACGAACGGATATTGTCCAGCGCTGCTAACCTCGCCAAGGATGAAGAAAGGTCGGAAGTTCAGCACCTCCACGCTCACACTCGGGTCTCGCAGCAGTGTTTGAGACAGCACGCTCACAAGAGAAATTTCCAGCTCGTCAGGAGTCAGTCCCCTCGCCTGCACGGCTTGGATAAGCGGCATTGAGATCTCGCCAGCGCCGTCCACTGCATATTCGCCCGTCAGGTCTTCCTGCCCGAAGACAATGACTCGAAGGCGGTCCCCGCTATCCAGCCGATAGGGCGCGTTCTGCCCGGCGACCGGCATTTCCGAAAGAATGCCCGTGTTCGAACATGCCCCTAGCAGGCCCACAATCGCTGCAATAATAAAAAACCGGCTCATAACGGGCCTTTTTCTTGATCCTGAGATTATGTTCCACGCTAGACCGAATTCGTTAAGACTTTCCGACCAGATGCCCACCTTCGAAACTTGCGTAAACCATCTAAAGGCAGGAATTCATTGACGCTTCGGGTCTCTGTTAAGCATTCCGTTACCTAAACACCGTCTACTCAGGCTTCGTGAACAAGTCCGAATTTTTGGACCTGTCGATATCTGTGTGTGCGGGAAACAGAAACAGGTTATGAGCGACACGTCAGCCACACCTCCCATGACTGGGTATGCGCCATCTCAGGCTGCACCCCGCGCTGACGCAAATTTCGGCGACCGACGCCGCGCGCCGACAAACAGTGACATCGACCCATGGGACCTTTTGAGGGCTATTTGGTCCCGCAAAGAACGTCTTCTACTGCTCTTTGTGACCTTTCTGACAATCGGTGCATTTTGGGTTCTGACTATGCAACCGACTTATGTTGCAGAGTCCCAGGTCTCCGTTAAGCCGCGCTCAGGTGAGATTTCTCGCTTCGACACACCGGAAAGGCCGCAGCAGGCCGATCCGATTTCGATTGAAAGTGAAGTTCAAATTCTGACCTCAGGCGCACTTGTGCCCGCCTTGGTTCGAAAACTGAACCTGCACCAGCTTCCAGAGTTCAATCCGGCGCTACGCAGCGGCGGAAGCATTTCTCAGTTACTCCAGATCTTCGGTGTGACATCGAAACCAAGGCGCGCATCAGTTGCGGCAATCACAGAAAATGTGCTGGCGAGCCTGTCAGTTTACCGGCGCGGAGAGAGCCGCGTCATCGCAATCCGGTTCACATCGTCCGATGCGAAGAGAGCAGCAGCTCTCGCGAATGCTTATGCAGAAATCTACATTGCCCAACAGGTTGCTGCAGGAAATGCAGTCAACGAAGAAGCCACTGCATGGTTGAAAGAGCAAATTGATAACCTTCGAGACGAGGTTGCGCTGTCTGAGGCCGCCGTCGAGCAGTTTCGTGGCCGCACCGGTCTGTTCCCAGCAAACAACACCACTCTACCTCGTGAAGAGCTATCGCAACTCAGCGCTCAATTGGTGCAGGCCCAGGCCGACCGCACATCAGTCATGGCTCGTCTATCACTCGCCAAAGATCTGGTCGATACGGAAGGTGCCATCGACACAACTGCCGAGGTGTTGGCATCTCCCCTCATTCAAAACCTTCGACAGCAAGAGGTGCAGCTGAGGGCCCAGATCGCTGAAATGTCGGCAACGCTGCTGCCATCCCATCCGCGCATGAGGACATCTCAAGCCAACCTGCAGGACCTGAGACTTCAGATTGGCCGCGAGGTCGCAAAACTCATCCGCAGTATGGAAAACGAAGCGCATATTTCCAACGAACGCGTTCGGACCTTGAGCGAGCGGGTTGGCCGGTTGAAAGGTCGAATGGCCCGACTTGGCCAGCAGGAAGTCGAACTTCGTGCCCTGGAAAGAGAAGCAGTGGCAAACCGCACATTGCTGGAGCAGTTCCTTGGGCGCTATGAAGCTGCAAGCGCACGGGCATCTGCTGACAGCTCTGTTGCAAATGCAACCATCGTCTCAAGAGCACCGGTTCCGACAAGTCCTGCTGCACCCAACCGAAAATCAGCCATGATCCTCGCGATCATCGGATCAGCGTTTGGTGCCGTCGCTCTTGTGTTTCTGATTGAGGCAATGGCGCCAGGTTTTCGGACGGCTGAACAGATCGAACGCCAGACAGGCATGCCCTTCCTGGGCACGATACCCGCAATTAGTGGCGCGAAATCATCAGCAGGTATCGCCGCCAGTACAGTCAGAAATCCCTACGGATACATTGCTGAAGCGCTGCGACGCCTTCAATCCAATCTCTTGCTGGCCCGAGTCAACGGTAAGCCTGCCAGAACCCTGCTCGTTACTTCTGCTGTCGATGGTGAAGCAAAAAGCGGTGTCGCTGGGGGGCTCGCACGTTTGATGGCCCAGAGTGGGTACCGCGTCCTTCTCATCGACGCTGACCTGCGTCGGCCAGGTGTCAATCAAACGCTTGGCCTGCATCCTACTTGGGGATTGTCAGAGGTCCTGAGCGGCCGCGTGGAATTTGAGCGCGTGGTTGTCCGTGATCACGCTTCTCCGCTGCATGTGCTGCAGGCAGGCAGCAAGGTTTCTAATCCGACTTCTCTGCTCGGATCGTCACGCATGACATGGATGATGTACGCACTTGTGCAAAACTATGACTATGTGGTGATTGATGGACCGCCTGTTCATTCCGCATCAGAAGCACCAGTTTTGTCCCAACTAACCGACGTAACTGTCATGTGCGTTAAATGGGGCGCGACGAACCGACGATCCGTAATGCGTGGCCTTAAAGCACTCACCGCCGCCTCAACACGGCGCGTCGGCGTCTTCCTGACAGGCGTAGATCGTCGGCAGTACCGCCGGCTCACCGACGACACTGCAGACGTCTAAATCTCACCTCTTATTTTGCTGCAAGTTTTTCGCGAAGCTTTGTGAAGCTTTCCCAAAGCACTGGCGTCTGCTTGATCGTGCGTTTGGCTGCAAGCAGAACGCGCGCTTTGATCAATGCGACCCGTCCCTTGAGTGTCTCTGCTGACAGATGGTCGTGAAGCTCAATCTTTGTCTCACACCATTCATGTTTGTAGCGCTCATCTCCAATGGTGAAGTCAAACGTGTCTACGCCCCGACCAACAGCCCACTTCATGGTCTCGACGAGCGCCTGCACACCAGGAGCAAATCGGCCAAACTTAGGGCCGTCATAGCTCGCCAGCAGATAGTAGAAGCGCCCTTTGTGCACCAGCCCCCAGTTGCCGGCAACATAGTCGCCAGCCACTTCCATATGGGAAACATGAGCGATGCCGTCTGAGCCGGATTTCAGCGTAAGGGCTTTGTAAAAATCGGCATAGCCGGGCTTTGCCAGGAAATCATTTGCGCCCATTGCCTTCAGCGCTGCGGATTTGAGCTCAACAAGCTTCTCTACGGACGCTTCAACGTCTTTTGCTGATTTGGGGTGCACATAAACGGTCTCACCCATTGCTTCGAGCTTCTTGCGACGACTGCGAAAATGCCGCTTTGCCTTGGCAGTCCGCTTTTCATCGTAATATGCATCAAAATCACCGCCCATTGATGTCATATGCGCGCCACTTGCATTGAGCTTCGTGTCCAGCTCGAGGAAGGGGTTCGGTTGACTGTCAATCATGGCAGGCTGACGCATCAGCTCCGCAATGTCATAAGCAGGCAGGACAGCCTGAATGTCTTCCCATAGCTTTGAGAACTCGCCGGGTGCAACATGTTCGAGGAAGTTTGGAGCTAAAAGTGGTCCGTTATAGTCATTGAGGTCGCCTCCGAGCCACGAGAGCTTTCTCATGGAACCGGTCTGCTCGATCCCCAAGGGCAAAATCATCAAAGGCTTTGCTTTCGAGCCCCAGGCGACCACGATCTGAAGCTCAATGTCAGCTTTCGAGCCAATATGCTCAAACCAGGTCTCCAGGAAATCAAAAGTCTGGAATGCGAAACCATCGGCCACTTTTTCAAACCGGCGCCAAACAGTCTCCACAGATGAAAACTCATTGTGGACAGACAGAAGAACGGACGGGCGAGCTTCGTGCGCCGTTCTTTCGGTCGAACCATCGACCAGTGAACCGAACTTAATTTCCTGTGCAGAAAGGGACATGGGGGTGTCTTCCTGATATCTCGTGTTTCGATCTGGCACACTCTTGTGTTCCAGAAACCCCAGCTTTTCCGTCTTTTCTCGATTTTAGACAGCCAAACCGCGGTTCATGCCAGGAATTGCAAAAACCGTGCACACAATGGCCGCCACTGCTCCGGAGGCTTATCTAGCCAGAAACCGCGATCGGAATTTGGTGAAACTATCCCAAAGGACCGGTGTCTGTTTTATTTTGCGTTTGGCGGACAGAAACAACCGGGTCTTGAGCAACGCTATGGAACCACGGAGTGTATTTGCAGCTAGATGGTTGTGGAGATCGATCTGAATTTCACACCATTTGCTTTTGTAGCTCTCATCGCCAACTGTGAAATCAAAGGTCTTGATGCCCTGCTCAGTGGCCCAGCGCATGGTTTCGACAAGGGCTTGCACACCGGGCTTGTAGCGCCCGTAGGTTGGCCCGTCATAGCTGGCGAGCAGGTAGTAGAAACGCTGTTTGTGCACGAGCCCCCAAATGCCAGCAACGTATTCACCTCCCACCTCCAAATGTGAAACAAAAACACCGCCAGTACTGTTCAGTTTCGTCGCTAGAGATCTGTAAAAGTCCCCATAGCCAGGCTGCATCAGGAAATTTTTGGCGCCCATCGCGTTCAATGAGGCGGTCTTGAGGTCAACAAGCTTTTCGATAGATAGGAAGAGTTCTTCCTCGGTGTCAGGTTGGACGAAGGCTATTTCACCTAACGCCTCAAGCTTTTTCCGGCGATTGCGCAGATGACTCCGAGCCTTGGCATTCCTTTTTTCCTTATAGTAAGCGTCAAAATCGACGCCCAACATCGTCATATGAGCCCCGCTGGCATTGAGCTCTGTGGCAAGCTCCATAAAGGGATTGGCCTGCCCTTCGATCTCTGCTGGCTGATGCATAAGTTCGATTAAATCATGACTTGGCAACGCAGCCACAATATCGTCCCACACACGCGAGAAATCACCTGGTGCAACACGTTCAGTAAACCCAGGAGCAAGCAATGGCGCGTTGTAATCGTTAACGCCATTCCCCAGCCAGGTGAGCGAGCGCACGAAGCCACTTGTCTCAATCCCCAAAGGCAAGATCATGAGCGGCTTGGCGTTGATATCCCAGGCAACAACGATCTGAATCTCTAGATTATCTCGAACGCCGATATGCTCATACCAGGTTTCCAAAAAGTCGAAGCTTTGAAACGCAAAGCAGTCCGCGGTCTTTTCGAATTGCCGCCAAATCGCCTCAACCGTCGCGAACTCAGTGTGGACCGACAACAGCACGGATGCCCGCTCCAGCACTGGCACGCGACGAGAGCTTTGTCCTCCATCGAGTCCTTTAGACGCTATTTCATCAAAACCAAGCGACATCCGAGCTTCCCTCAAGAGCACCTGTCTCATTCTGAAACGCGTCTACGCTTCACAAATTGACGTGCTGCAATCATTTCTCAATTAAAGACAGTCAAACTGCCGACCATGCCAACCGTTGCAAGGGGCATGCACCTTTGGGTGTATCGGTCGTTGCACACTGATCGGATGCAAATACGCCTGCCATGAGCCTGAAATCGACACTGTTTCGCTCAGCATTATTGACGCTGCACAAATCGGGTCTCCACAGCCTGAGCCCTCGCAGCCTGTCCGGCGTCGGTATTGTGTTCATGCTGCATAGAGTGCGACCGGCCTCAGAGACCACTGGATTTGTCCCCAACGCGCTTTTGGAGATCACGCCGGAATATCTCAACGCTGTTCTGACGACCGTCTCCGCTCTAGATTATGACCTTGTGAGCATGGACGAGGCTCACCGACGCCTGCAGCAGCGGCACTTTGACCGAAAGTTTGCCGTCTTCACCATGGATGACGGTTACAAGGACAACCTGGAATTTGCTGCGCCCATCTTTGCCAAACATAGGGCGCCCTTCACTGTTTACCTGAGTTCAGGCATGCCAGACGGAACGCTCGATTTGTGGTGGATGGGTTTAGAAGCAGCAATCCGGGCTAAAAGCGCGCTGCATTGGAGTTGGGCAGGCACTAGCTACGAGCTTGCCATGGACACTGCTGAGCAGAAGCAAAATGCCTTTGAGACCCTCTATTGGCCCCTAAGGAACATGCCAGAGCTCGACCAGCGGGTCGCAATACGGGATCTTGCAAGACATTGTGGTGTCGATATGAGGCAACTCACCCGTGACTGTGCGCTTACCTGGGATGAAGCAAGAGAGCTCTCCAACCATGCCTATTGCTCGCTGGGCGCGCATACAGTCGATCATTATGCCCTTTCCAGGCTGTCCGAAGCGGATTCCCGCCGCGAACTTGTTGAAGGCGCAGACCGAATAAAGCAGGAAACCGGCGATTGGCCGCGTCATCTGGCCTTCCCTTATGGCGATAGTGGATCCGCAGGCCCTCGCGAGTATGAGCTGGCACAATTCCTGGGGTTCGACACTGCCGTGACCACACAGAAGGGCTTTCTGACGGAAGCGCATGGGATCAACCCCTATGCCATCCCCAGATTGTCTCTGAACGGTGACTATCAGGACCTGAGGATGCTGGAAGTGCTGATGAGCGGCATGCCCTTTGCGCTGGCGAGCCTTCTACCGTCTGTCGAGACCGCTTGATCGCCGTTCTTCCCGTTTTCTCTGTCGGCGGCGGCCCAAACGGACCTCTACCTGACGTCGCCAACGGCGGACAGCATGCAGATCGACCGAAAGAAACAGGATGCCGAGTGGTATCATCCAGAAACCCAATATCGGGAGAAATCCCAAAATTCCTCCGATGACTAGAAGAACACCGGTTCCCATCCGAATCGGGGCTGTTCCTGGCAGAGGAATCTTCCGTCCATTGAACTTGATAAACGCCAAAAGTCTCTCCGAAACACTCGCTGGGAGGCTAACAACCCTCTCCAGATGCACCAGTTAGTCACGAAACGCGAAAACCACAAGAATTTTAGAGTTTTGGCGACAATTTCGGGCTAGTAAGGCGAGGTACGGTTTGCTATATGCACCGCTCATTGACGGAACAATCCGCCAATCTGATCCCCGGTAGCTCAGTTGGTAGAGCAGTCGGCTGTTAACCGACTTGTCGCTGGTTCGAGTCCGGCCCGGGGAGCCAGTTTGAAACGGCCAGAACTTATGTTCTGGCCGTTTCCTTTTGTCTAATCCCTACTCGACTTCTTTGCGCCCCAGCAAGGCGGCTTGAGGCGCACTCAGTAACACCCCCGGCCTGAAGGCCTTTCCTCCACCGACAGCGACCAGAACCGCTGTTGCGCCGAGATAAGCCAGTTCACGCTTGATGGCATTCAGATTGTTCCAGAGCGTCACGTCAAAACTGATTTTGCCGAAACAATACCAGGCAACAATCAAAAAGGCTGAAAGAGCGGCCACCCGTACCAGATGTCCACTGGCGAGTAAGAGACCGACCAGGATCAAAAGGACAGGCAGTGGCACGAACGACTTGATGTGGCCATAGCCAGCGAAAAAGCCGCCCACCAAAAACACCACCGCAACCGAGAGCCGAAGCAGCAGTCCGTAATTGTCCCAATCGGTTTGAGGTTGCGCCCAGCCCCGACCAAAAATGCTCCGATCAAGCGACGAGGCACCCGACCCAAGGTGGAACAGGACAAGGAACATGCCCGACAAGCCCACATCGCGTATCTGCACCAACAATGCCGGTGAGAAATGGGAGGTGGTGTCAGCTGGGTATCCTGCTGCGGTCACGACAGGCAACGCAACGACAAACGACCACATGAGAAAGGCGTAGAAGAAACTGAGCGCCCTCACAAAGAACCCCGCCATCAAAGCCAACCCCGAAACGAGTTCAAAGGCAGAAAGCAGGATCAAAAACCCAAGCGGGGTTAGAAAATCACCTAGTCCACCTGTAAACAAATACTGCTGAAAAAATGTATTAATGTACCCATCAACAGCCATGTACCGGCTAACCAGTGCATCAGCATGTTCAGGGCTTAAAGCGCGAGACAGCTTCCACCAGCCCCCAATAACAAAAACTGATCCAAGGCTTAAACGCAGGACGAGCGCAATCATGCCCGCGCGCGCAGGTTCGACGTCAGAGGGGACGTCACCCAAAATTTTGGAAAACAAGAATTCTCTCCACAAACAAATTTAACGTGTTGATATGCCTTCTGAATGAAGGCGGTTTTCAAACGTTAGTTCGCGGTGGGTCCGGTTCAGGTGCAGAGCCGGCCGAGCGCCAGGATTCAAGAGCAGATGCATCGGGCGAAATTGCGCTGCTGGAAACGAGCGATGCGATGATAGAGGTCAGCCCGACGCTACATAATCCTTCGTCGCAATCTGTTTTTTCTATTTCGGTGGGGCATGGGCATTTAGGCCCAGTATCAACGGTGCTGGTCTCGTTGGCGTCTTCAACGGCATAGACCGCGTCGACTTCATCCCCTTCGAGCACAATAGGTGCAGATCGCGCAAAATTCACCAATACACCAAAAGCGATCAGCAAAACCGCGGCAGTTAAGAACTGTCTACGAAGGCACAACATGGTTGGATCTTAGGGGACGGCCGACAAAATGAACAACACACGATCACGTGTACGAGAGGGGTCGTTGAATGCCTGAAGGGCAAGGTATTCGCGGGAGATTTGCTTCCTTTTTCATACATCCCTTGCCTCTCAACCATTGCGCGCTATCATTTTTGCAAGCGGCGTTGAGCCAGCTTGTTTGGTATTGCCGCATCCCAGTTGTCGCACAATCTTTTGTGCAGAGCCGCCCCGGAGTAGTGCAATGGCAGAAAGTATGTCCGCCCCCGTTCAACGTAAAGTTGGAACCCCCACATTTGGTCAGCAACCTCCTATGCCCCAAGCTTCACTCATCGGAGTTCCTTGGCCAGCGCGGAGTGTTTTGAAAGCTGCAAGCGCACTCGGATTTGGTCAGCTCACAGTTAGGCTCCCAGATGGTCGAGAACTGGTTTTCCAAGGTGAAAAAGAAGGAACGACCGCAAGCATCACGATCAACTCGTATAAGTTCGCGTGGCCAATTGCTTTGAGTGGCAGCATTGGAGCGGCGGAAGCTTTTCTTTCCGGTCACTGGGAGAGCGATGACATCGTCGCTGTCCTGGAACTCTTTGCGGAAAACCGGAGTGTGTTTTCCGGTGCTCTAAACGGTCTGTCCCTTCCGCTCCTCTTTGAACGAGTCGGTCACCTGCTTCGTCGGAACAGCAAATCAGGGTCCAAAAAGAACATTCATTATCACTACGACCTGGGAAACAATTTCTATAAGCGTTGGCTGGATCCAACGATGACATACTCATCGGCTCGTTTCCAAAAACCGGGGGAAGACTTAAGCGCCGCACAAAACAACAAATACCGCTCGCTTGCCGAAAACATGGAACTTGGGCCCGACCATTCTGTTTTGGAAATCGGGTGCGGCTGGGGCGGTTTCGCTGAATATGCAGCAAGTGAGATTGGCTGCAATGTAACGGCACTCACAATCTCTAGGGAGCAGCTGGATTTTGCACGGAAACGAATTTTCGAAAAAGGTCTGAATGAAAAAGTAGAAGTGCGCTACCAGGACTATCGTGACGTTGAAGAGAAATTCGATCGTATTGCGTCTATCGAAATGTTCGAGGCCGTTGGGGAGCAATACTGGCCGGCCTATTTTGCGAAAGTCCGCGACGCTCTGAAACCTGGTGGTCAAGCCGGCCTCCAAATTATAACAATTGATGACAACTCCTTTGAAACCTACCGACGTAGTGTCGACTTCATCCAGCGTTACATCTTTCCAGGAGGCATGCTTCCGTCACCTGCAGCGCTCAAAACACAAGTGACAGACGCAGGCCTTTCTTGGAAGACAAGTACGGAATTCGGCCTCGACTATGCCGAGACTCTGGCCCGCTGGCGTGATCGTTTTCTCGCAGCATGGCCAGAAATACGAGAGCTTGGTTTTGACGAGCGTTTTCGTCGCATGTGGGAATACTACCTCGCCTATTGCGAAGCCGGATTCCGGAGCGGCAATGTTGATGTAACCCAGCTTACCCTGTCACGTTCCTAATTCGCCTTGGATTGGTCAAAGATGTGCGTAAACTGCCTCTCCCAAATTTAAGGAGGGGACATGACCTCGCGACTAACGCTCACGGCACGCAGTACAGACGACATTCAAATTCTCAAAAGAGAAACAATTGGCGAGGGTTGGGGGCAACTCGAAAGATTTCATCTAAAGCACCGTCGGTTTGATGAGAGCTGGTCCGAGGCGATCGACCGCGATCTCTATACAATCGGTGAGGTTGCTGTTGTGCTCGTCTATGATCCGAAACAAGACACCGTGCTGCTGACAGAACAGTTTCGCACTTGCGGCCTACACTATGGTGAAGCAACCTGGCTCGTTGAGGCAATTGCTGGCCTCATCGACGGCGATGACGATCCGGAAGAAACAGCTCGCAGAGAAGCGCAGGAAGAGGCGGGCTGCGACATTACCGACCTTGTGCACATATCAACCCACTATTCTTCACCAGGCGGTTATGGCGAACGCATCTATCTGTATGCAGCGTCAGCAGATCTGTCAGAAGCCGGTGGCTTCTTTGGCTTGGCGCATGAGCATGAAGACATTCGTGCTGTCGTCGTTCCCTTCACCGATGCCCTCGCCGCCTGCGACGACGGGAGGATCATCGATGGAAAGACTCTTATCGCGGTCAACTGGCTCGCCCGTCACAAAGACAAGCTAGCGTCATAAGGCGCTAGTACTGGTCGCGCCGCCGGACCCACTCCATGGGGTAAGAGAGCGCATCTTCATCACGCCCTTTCGGCGTCGTATCGAGCAATCGATAGGTGCCGTTCAGATCCTCAAGGCCGCGCGCATAGACGGAATAGGTGTGATAAATCTCATCCGCACCATCCTTGTAGAACACACTAACCCCTGGTGCCTCTGATGCGGGAAACATCGTGTCCTTGTAGTTGTAATAGACGGGCTGATTGGAATCTCTGTCGGTTTCAAACGACACATCAAAGTCAAAGTTGAAATCATTTCCCAACGAAGACACCCAAGGGAAGGACCAGCCGAGCCGATCACGATATCCCAAAAGAGTTTTCAGTGGCGCTCGTGAAACCGCCACGAAAGCCACATCTCTTGCAGCCAGGTGTGGCACGGTCCTGTCAAAATTATCGCCCCAGAAGGAACAGGATGGACACCCCTCCTCCCAATCTGGGCCGAACATGAAGTGTTGAACGATAAGCTGACTGCGTCCCTCAAACAGGGCGCCGAGAGATCTTGGTCCCCGTTCCGTCTCAAACTCATAGGCCTTATCAACCTTTGTCCAAGGCAGCGCTCGACGTTTGGCCGCGAGCGCGTCGCGTGCTTTGGAGAAGGATTTCTCCTCCTCCAAAAGCTCTTTGCGGGCGGTCACCCATTCTTCTCGGCTTACAATCGCATTTTTTGCCATGAAACCCTCCCTGGTTAGCTTGCAGCCGCAAGCTGTTCATCAACCTCGCGCCAGAATGTCGGGTAGGTCGCGTCATATTCCGGCAAGCTCTGCACCTTTTCTCTCCATGCTTGCAGCTTTGGATACCTGCTGGCAAAGCTGTCGAAGCCGAGGCCAAGAGAAAGAATCTCCGGCTTGGTCGCAAATCGAATGACAGGTTCAATCATCGTATAGAGGGTGATATCGGCCGCTGAGACACTCTCACCAATCATCCATCCTGAGGCGCTAATACTACCGTCAAGATTGGCAAGCTCCTCGTGGGCGGTCTCAGCACCCTTGCGGACTGCATCAGCCTCATTCGCTGCGCGCCCTTGGATAATTGGTGCAATCAAGTTGGGAATGAAATCGCCTGAAACGTACAGGTCAAAATCGAGGCATTTTTGCCAGATTTGACCCGTCTCTTTTGGTGTCGTTCCAAACAGTGGGCGCTCAGGATGCTTTGCCTCCAGATAAGCCATAATCGCTAGCGACTCCGACAGGGAATATCCATCCGCTTCAATCGCTGGGACCTTTCCGCGTGGGCTAAGCTTCAGAAAGGTCGCAGACTTGAGGTTTTCTTGGGTCGGTTGCATGTAGGCTGGTTCGTAGGGAATTCCTTTTAACTCACAAGCGAGCTGTATTCGCCAGGCAAAGCCGCTCCCGCTAAACATATGGATCTTCATATCAGTCTCCCTTTAATTAATGAATGAATTAAATAATGAGACGTTTCGCCAACACAAGAGGCCTTTGCCAAATTTTTTTGTTTTCCACCTTGGGGGAAATCGCCGAATGCCCATCTTTGCTATAAGCAGAGACAGCTCGATTCCAGGCGCGTCGCCCCAAGAAACGACCAACAAAAAGAACCAGGACCCTTCTCATGGACATAAAAAACGGCCTCGTGGACGCCATCGGAAACACACCCATGATCCGCCTAAAAAAGGCGTCGGAAGAAACAGGGTGCGAGATCCTGGGTAAATGCGAATTCCTGAATCCCGGTCAGTCGGTCAAAGACCGGGCCGCGCTGTACATCATCAAGGATGCTGTTGCCAAAGGCCATCTGAAGCCAGGCGGCGTGATCGTAGAAGGTACTGCAGGTAACACCGGCATTGGCTTGGCGCTTGTAGGTAATGCCCTGGGCTTCCGTTCTGTCATCGTCATCCCAGAGACCCAGTCTCAAGAGAAGAAAGACATGTTGCGGCTTTGCGGCGCTGAACTCATTGAGGTTCCAGCTGTCCCTTACAAAGACCCAAACAACTACGTCAAATATTCCGGCCGCCTTGCAGAAGAACTCGCCGCCAAGGAACCCAATGGGGCCATCTGGGCAAACCAGTTCGATAATGTGGCCAATCGCCTGGCGCACATTGAAACAACAGGCCCTGAAATCTGGAGCCAGACAGACGGCAAGGTGGACGGCTTTATTTGCGCTGTCGGTACTGGCGGAACACTGGCCGGGACGGGCATGGCACTAAAGGAAAAAAACAAAGACATCCAGATCGGTCTGGCGGACCCTATGGGCGCTGCACTCTTCAACTTCTACAAAAACGGCGAGTTGAAAGCCGAAGGCAGCTCCATCACCGAAGGGATTGGCCAGGGACGCATCACAGCGAACCTTGAAGATGCGCCGATCGATCATCCCTTTCAGATCCCAGATTCCGAAGCGCTGCCTATTTGCTTCGATCTTCTCAGCGAAGAAGGACTGTGCCTCGGTGGCTCAAGCGGCATCAACATTGCCGGTGCCATGAGACTGGCGAAGGAGATGGGCCCAGGGCATACAATTGTGACGATCCTCTGTGATTATGGCACAAGGTATCAAAGCAAGATGTTCAATCCCGCCTTCCTGAAGGAACAGGGACTGCCCGTCCCCGCCTGGCTTTAAGGCGTTAGCGGTATGTCGTCAGCAGTCCCGCCGCTTGTGACAGTTGATTGGCTGGCAGAGCACCTAACGGCGCCAGACGTGAAGATCCTCGACGGGTCCTGGTATCTGCCTCATATGGACCGCGACGCTGAACGGGAGTTTTTGGAAGCCCATGTTCCAGGTGCCGTGTTTCTCGATCTTGATGAGATCAGCGATAGCGACAGCCACCTCCCCCATATGCTTCCGACGCCAGAGAAATTCTCCTCACGCATGAAACAAATAGGGATCGGCGATGGCCATCACGTCATCGTCTATGACGGCGCAGGCCTTTTCAGCGCAGCCCGTTTCTGGTGGATGTTCAAGACCATGGGTCACGAAAATGTTTCTGTCCTCGACGGTGGCCTGCCGAATTGGGTCGAAGCGGGTCAGAAAACCGACACAGGAAACAGCTCAACCTCTGCGCGACACCACACTGCACGTCCGAACAACACCATTCGCCGTGATATCAGCGACATCAAACGCAACCTCGAAACCAAGCGCGAACAGGTGGTGGATGCGCGCAGCCAAGGACGCTTCGCTGGAACAGATCCTGAGCCTCGCCCGGAGCTTTCCTCTGGTCATATGCCAGGAAGCTTCTCCCTCCCCTTTGGGACTCTTTTGAACGAGGACGGCACACTTAAAGTGCCGCTGGAGCTCAAGCGCATATTCGAAAGCGCGGGTGTCGATCTCATGCAGCCCATCGTCACCACCTGTGGTTCCGGCGTCACTGCTGCCATCCCTTACCTTGCGCTCACAGTCCTAGGCCATCCCAAAATAGCGCTCTATGATGGGTCCTGGTCTGAATGGGCGGCCACAGATGGGGTGCCCATCGAGAAGGACTGACCGGGCGCAAAAATGGAAGTGATGGCATGGGTCTGAAGAAAACGACAACAGTCACGCACCTTGAGATGTTGCGCCAACCAAGCTTGAGTTGCCCCTCCCCCCGCGGAAAATTCGCGCTCATGAGGGCCGAACAGCCCCCCATTCACCTCTATCGGTACCTCTATGACACGGTCGGTCGGGACTATTTTTGGGTCACCAGAAAAGCTTTGAGCGATCAGGAGCTGGCCGAGATCATTCATGATGATCGGATTCACATTTTTATTCTCTACCTGAACGGATGTCCCGCTGGCTTCTCAGAACTTGATCTCCGTCATATGCCAAACGCGGACTTGTCATTCCTGGGAATATTGCCGGAGTTTTTGGGCTTGGGTCTCGGGCGGTTTTTGCTATGCGAAACGATTGAAATGGCTTGGATGCATCATCCCCAAAAGCTGACAGTACAAACTTGCACGCTCGATCATCCAAACGCGCTGCCGCTCTATCAGCGCAATGGCTTCACGCCTTGCGGGCAGGAGGTTATTGAGCTTGAAGCCCCGGAGGACTAGTCCTCTAAAATCTGTGAGAGGAACAGCTTTGTTCTCTCATGTTCCGGATTTTCAAAGAAGTCCTGTGGCGATTTGATCTCAATAATCTCGCCTTCATCCATAAAAATGACGCGGTCCGCAACACGACGTGCGAAACCCATCTCATGGGTGACACAGATCATCGTCATCCCGCCTTCTGCCAGGTCAACCATCACATCCAACACTTCCTTGATCATCTCAGGATCAAGCGCGGATGTTGGTTCATCAAACAGCATAATCTTGGGGTTCATGCAGAGCGCGCGCGCAATCGCGACACGTTGTTGCTGCCCGCCGCTCAGCTGGCCGGGATATTTCAGTGCCTGTTCTGGAATGCGCACCCGCTCAAGATAGGCCATGGCGAGTTCTTCCGCTTCTTTCTGAGGCAGCTTTCGAACCCAGATCGGGGCCAGCGTGCAGTTCTCCAGAACGGTCATATGCGGAAACAGATTGAACTGTTGAAACACCATGCCGACTTCGCGCCGCACTTCGTCGATACGTTTCAGGTCTTCTGTGAGTTCAATACCATCAACCACAATCCGACCCTGATTGTGAGCTTCCAGACGGTTGATGCAGCGAATGAGCGTGGACTTACCGGACCCGGACGGCCCCACCACAACAATCCGCTCACCTTCTCGCACGGTCAGAGACACATCCTTCAGCACATGAAAGTCACCGAACCACTTGTCGATTTTGTCGATTTCAATGATGGCCTTATTCGGGGCAGTCATAAGATATCCTATCGTTGCTCACCGGCATCAAGTCGACGTTCCATATAGACGGAATATCGTGACATGCCGAAGCAGAAAATCCAGAAAACAACGGCCGCAAACACATAGCCCGTCGTGGCGGTTTGTGGTGATGACCAGGTTGGGTCCGTAAAGTTGGACTGCACGATGCCGAGCAGGTCAAACAGACCAATAATCAAAACCAAGGTGGTGTCTTTGAAGAGACCTATGAAATTATTCACGATCCCCGGAATAACGGTCTTCAACGCCTGAGGCAGCACGATCCGCCCCATGGACTGCCAGTAGGTCAGCCCAAGCGCTTTAGCTGCCTCATATTGCCCCGCAGGCACGGAAGCGAGGCCCCCGCGCACAACTTCTGCCATATAGGCCGAGGAGAATAGTGCAACACCTATCAGGGCCCTCAACAGCTTGTCGAAGCTCATGCCTTCGGGAAGAAACAATGGCAGCATAACGCTCGACATGAAGAGGACTGTGATCAGAGGCACACCGCGCCAGAACTCAATGAAGACAACACAGAGGATCCGAACCACCGGCATATCGGATTGTCTGCCAAGCGCTAGAAGAACTCCGAGAGGTAAGGATGCTGCGATGCCCGTCACGGCCACAACCAGGGTGACCATCAACCCGCCCCAGTCACTGGTTTCAACTGTTGCGAGACCAAACAGCCCGCCAGACAGAAAAACAAATGCGAGAAGCGGAAATGGAACCAGCAGATAGGCTACGAACCATTTCTTGGGAAATTCGCTGGGAATGAGTAATGGGGCCAAGCCCGCAACGCCAAGAAACAGAGTTAGAAGCACACGCCATCTTTCTTCGGCGGGATAGCGGCCAAAAAGAAACTGCCCAAACTTGGCTTCAACAAAAGCCCAGCAGGCCCCAGCACCATCGACACGGCAGGCAGAGCCATCTTCACCAGAAAACACCGCACTAAAGATCGCCCAATCCAAAAGAGGCGGCAGGGTCAGGAAGAGAAGAACGATTGAAAAAATGGTCAAACATGCGTTGAACCAGGATGAGAAAAGGTTTTCGCGCATCCACCGAACCATGCCGATTTGGGCATTCGGCGGCATTCTTTCAGGCGCGTGATTGGTGCGTACAAATGACTCACTCATGGTCTATCGCTCCACCAGAGCCATATGGCGGTTGTACCAATTCATCACCAAAGAGGTGAACAGGCTCAGGCTCAGATAAATTGTCATGGTAATCGCAATCACCTCAACCGCCTGCCCTGTTTGATTGAGAACAGTTCCCGAAAAAACCGACACGAGATCAGGATAGGCGATTGCCACGGCGAGCGAAGAGTTCTTTGTCAGATTGAGGTATTGGCTCGTGAGCGGCGGGATGATCACCCGCAAGGCCTGCGGAATAATCACCAATCGCAAGATAGGCGTAGGCTTCAGTCCTAACGCTCGAGCAGCCTCGGTCTGCCCTTTGGAGACAGCCAGGATACCGGAGCGAACGTTCTCCGCGATAAAGGCTGCGGTATAGAATGAGAGCGCCAGAAGAAGCGATACAAATTCAGGTATGAGCGACCAGCCACCTTTGAACCCAAACCCCTGTAATGACGGCACCTCGGCTTTCAGCCCCATGCCAAGCACCAGGAACGCCAGAACAGGAACCACGAATATTAGCAAGGGCGCGAACGCAGCACCTTTGACAATCTCGCCTGTTTCCAGCCGCTTGCGTTTGGCATGTCGTCCGATAAGCCACGCAGAGACAATGCCGACGAGGACCGACAGACCCAGGATCAGACCGTTCCCCTCCAACAAGAGGGCGGGAACATAGATCCCTCGATTATTGAGGAATGCGATCTCTAGGAGCGACAGGCTTTCCCGTGGCAAGGGCAGCGCTCTTAAAACCGCGAAATACCAGAAAAATAACTGAAGCAGCAGAGGCACGTTTCTGACCACTTCAATATAAACCGTGGCGATCTTCGCAACGAGCCAATTTGAGGAGAGGCGCGCAATGCCCAGTGTAAACCCGAGGATCGTGGCAACGAAAATACCGATCACGGCGACAAGCAGTGTGTTCAGAAATCCGATCAGCAGCGCCCGCCCGTAGCTCGACTGCTCGGTATACTCAACCAGCGTAAGCGCGATACCAAAGCCTGCCGGGTTTTCTAGGAAACCAAACCCTGACGCGATGTTTTGACGTTGCAGATTGGTAATCGTGTTGTCGATAATGATCCACACAAAGGAACCCACGACAAACATCACCGCAAGCTGAATCGCAAAGGCGCGTAGCTTGGGGTTGTTCCAGGGCTGAGGGCTACCGGACATCGTATCTTTTCGGGTGGTCACCTATTCTGGTTCAGCGTACGGGTGGCGAATATTGCAAGCCGCCATCTTTCCAGAGAGCGTTGAGCCCCCGCGGAATTCCAAGAGGTGTATTCACGCCAACCCCCCGTTCAAAAGACTCGCCGTAATTTCCGACCTGCGTGATGATCTTGTAGGCCCAGTCATTGGGGATGCCGAGATTTTGGCCAAAGGCCCCTTCGGCGCCGAGCAGACGACGGATCGCTGGGTTTTGCGTCGTACGCATGTCGCCGGCATTTTTCGATGTCACGCCAAGCTCTTCTGCTTCAACCATGGCGAAAAGTGACCAGCGTACAATATCCGCCCATTGGTCATCGCCTTGGCGCACAGCAGGTCCAAGCGGTTCCTTGGAAATGATTTCGGGCAGAACCACGTGATCATTGTAATCCGCGAGCTTCAGCCGTTCGGAGTAAAGACCGGATGCATCGGTCGTGAAGGCATCACAGCGCCCGGCGTCATAGGCAGCAACCACTTCGTCCGATTTTTCAAATGCGACGATGGAGTAAGCCAAACCATTGGAGCGGAAAAAATCTGCCACATTGAGCTCGGTCGTGGTGCCGGTATTGGTACAGACAACCGCGCCATCCAGGTCCATGACACTCTTCACACCGAGTTCTTTGCGAACCATAAAGCCCTGGCCATCATAATAATTGACGCCCACAAAATCGAGACCAAGTGCAGTGTCACGGGTCAAGGACCAGGTCGTGTTGCGGGTTAGCACATCAATCTCACCAGATTGCAGGGCTGTAAATCGTTCCTTCGCTGACAGAGGCGTATAACGGGATTTATCCGCATCCCCAAAAACAGCAGCGGCTACAGCTCGGCAGAGATCAACATCAATGCCGCTCCAGTCACCTGAATCATTGGGATTGGAAAACCCGGGAAGGCCCTGGCTAACACCGCAGCGCACATAGCCTCGCTCTCGCACAAGGTCGAGTGTCGACCGGCTCGTTACAACGGGGAGCGGTTCCGCTTCAGCCTGTGGATCCGCGCTATCGCTCGCAGCAACAGCCGGTGCAGGCTCATCGCCGCCACCTGCAAACATTGGATACAGCAGAAAGCCGGCTACCACCCCGACAACCAGGGCCAAAACCGCTGGCAAAAGCCGATTGTTCATGAAATCTCCCCTCAAACGCGCCTAACTCAGTATTGGACTCTGACTTTGGCTCTATAGCTCTTTTGCTACAGGCCGCCACCCCCTATTCTTACAACGAAGTTGGCTGCGACACTAGAAGCGGCGACCATAAGTCAGTGAGTGGCGGAATATGACCAAAAAGAAACATCAAGACACAACAATCGTCACAACAGGCAGAGATCCCCATAATAATCACGGGGTCATCAACCCACCAGTCTATCACGCCTCAACCATCCTCTATCCAAGTGTGGAGGCTCTACACGCCCGGGACGCCAAAGTCACATATGGCCGTCGAGGGACACCGACAACCTTCGCGTTTCAGGACGCGGTTGCTGAACTGGAAGGAGGATATCGGACCCTTGTGACACCCTCTGGGCTATCAGCCTGCTCAATCGCGCTCCTAGCTCATTTGAAAGCCAGCGATCATGTACTTGTCACCGATAGTGTCTACGGGCCGACACGCACCTTTTGCGATGTTGTTCTCAAGCGGTACGGAATTGATGTTGAGTATTACGATCCAGTCATCGGCTCAGGCATCGCGAACTTGATCAGAGCAGAAACCAGCGTGGTTTATACTGAAGCGCCAGGCTCACAGACTTTTGAAATGCAGGACATTCCGGCAATCGCCAAAGCAACACATGAAGCCGGCGCGCTTGTCATCATGGACAATACCTGGGCGTCACCCCTCTTCTGCAATCCTTTCGCTCTTGGTGCAGATGTCTCCATTCAGGCAGCGACGAAATATATCGTCGGGCATTCGGACGTAATGATGGGTACCATCACAACCAATGAGGGTGCCTGGCGTGCGACGATCAAAAACCATGGCGCTATTGGCATCACAGCAGGACCGGACGACATTTACCTCGCACTCCGGGGGCTCCGGACACTCTCCGTTCGATTGCACCGGCATATGGAGACAGGCATCTTTCTTGCCAAATGGCTTGAAGACCGGCCAGAAGTTTCCCACGTGCTGCACCCGGCTTTGCCGACAGACCCCGGCCATGAAATCTGGAAAAGAGACTTTAGCGGCGCTTGCGGTCTATTCGGTGTCGTCCTTAAACCCGTGAGTGACAAAGCCGTCGCTGCCATGCTTGATGATCTGGAACTCTTTGGCATGGGATATTCATGGGGCGGCTATGAAAGCCTGATCATCCCCGCAGATCCGGCCAGCAATCGAACGGCCACGAAATGGGCGCCGGAAGGTCCGTTGATCCGTATCCATGCAGGGCTTGAAGACCCTCAGGACTTGATCGCGGACCTTGAGGCGGGGTTCGAAAGGTTGGCAAAACACTCATGAGAGCGTCTCTCGTTGCAGCGTGCCTATGGCTGATTGGTTCTCTTGTCCCCGCTTTTGGGTATGGAGCGGCGTGCGAACCAATCACCATTTTTGCCGCTGCCAGCACGACGGATGTTCTGGAGGAAATTGCAGCAGAGTATGAGAAGGAAACAGCCTGCTCTGTAAGCACAGTCTTTGCGGGGTCCGGCACATTGGCACGGCAGATAGAAGCTGGTGCCCCGGCAGACCTGTTCCTCTCTGCAAATACTGACTGGGTAGACTGGATCGAGAACGCTGGTCTCGTGCGCTCAGAAAACAGAATGGACCTTCTGACCAATCAGCTTGTGTTTATTGTCTCAGAAGCTGACGCAGACACGCGTCTCAATATTCAGCAAGCAGGCGGCGTGCGCAGATATCTAGATGATGGCAAACTGGCAATTGGTGACCCAAACACAGTACCAGCAGGTCGCTACGCGCAAACGGCGCTCCGGCATTTCGGTCTTGGAGGGCTTGAAGACGGACAGATTGTTCGCGCCTCTTCCGTCCGGTCCGCTCTCACATGGGTTGCTAGAGGCGAGGCCAATGCCGCCATCGTCTATAGAACCGACGCAGCGATCGATAATGAAGTGAGAATAGCAGGCTTAATCCCGTCAATTGACGGCATCGACATTATCTACCCCCTCGCCTTAGTAGGTAGAACGCCCAACAGCGCAGCACGGGACTTCTTCGAATATCTGCAATCCTATGATGCGGCGACCATGTTCGCTGACCATGGTTTCAGCCGGGCATCCGCGCGGTGATGTTGGAACTGACAAATGCAGAGTGGATAGCCCTCTCGCTCTCGCTCAAAGTGGCCCTTACAGGCGTCGTCGCTTCACTGCCATTCGGCTTTGTGGTCGCTTGGCTTCTTGCACGCAGAAACTTTCCCGGAAAAATCCTCCTCGACGGCCTGGTTCACCTACCGCTCGTCGTGCCCCCGGTCGCTACAGGATATCTCTTACTGGTATTGCTTGGCATCAACGGACCCGTGGGCGCCTGGTTGAATGATCAGTTCGGTTTGCGCCTCGTGTTTACTTGGCAGGGCGCCGCCATCGTCGCTGCAGTGATGGGTTTTCCGCTCCTGGTACGCGCGTTGCGCTTGTCAATTGAAGCCATAGATGCCGGTCTCATTCAGGCCGCCCGTACGTTAGGCGCGTCGCCCTTCCGTGTCTTCGTGACCGTCATTCTACCTCTGGTATCTCCAGGTCTGATCGCAGGCTCCCTCCTCGCCTTCTCACGTGCCTTAGGCGAGTTTGGCGCCACAATTGCGTTTGTCGGAAACATACCAGGCGAAACACAAACCCTGCCCCTCGCGCTCTATAGTGCTTTGCAGTCCCCCGGCGGTGAAGAGATGGGCTATCGGCTCGTCGCACTCTCAATCCTCCTCGCAGTGGTGACGCTTGCAGCATCTGAGGTCCTTGGGCGGGCGGTCCGTAGGCGATTGACGGGAGAGGCATTGTGAGCAGCGTCCTGTCAATAGCGGTGCAGAAGCAAGAGGGCTCCTTTGCTCTGGACGTAGATCTTAAAGCATCAGCAGGTGTCACCGGCATCATCGGGCCATCAGGCGCTGGCAAAAGCATGCTGCTCTCGACCATTGCTGGACTGGCAGACCCTGACAAGGGATCGGTGAAGTTAGACGGACAAGCTCTCTTTGATACTGCCCAAAACATCAACCTGTCTCCGGAGCACCGGGAACTGGGCATGGTTTTTCAGGATGCGCGCCTGTTTCCTCACATGACGGTAAAGTCCAACCTGACATTCTCTCGAAGACAGACCCGCACAGCCCTCAGCACGCTGGAAGAGATTGTTGATCTGTTGGACATAGGCAGTCTCCTTTCAAGGCGCCCTCATCATTTGTCAGGTGGTGAAAAACAGAGAGTTGCTATTGGACGTGCGCTTCTCTCTTCACCAGCTGCTCTTTTGATGGATGAGCCCCTCGCCAGTCTTGATCTGGCGCGTCGTCGCGAGATCATGCCGTTTCTGGAACGCTTGCGACATCGCTTTAATCTTCCAATCCTTTATGTCAGCCACAATTTGGATGAGACACTCCGGCTCGCAGACAGCGTTATTGTCATGGATCAGGGGAAGATACTTGCCCGCGGAAGTGTGGAAGAAACATTGAGCCGCATCGACGTGCAGTCCTTGATCCTTGGCGGTGCAAAGACCGATGACCACCCTGAGCCCGTAACAATTGTGGCCGCCACCATAGGAAAGCGGTCTGATGACGGCCTGTTCTCCATCGAGACCCCGTGGGGAGCGCTGACCGCTCCAAATATCACAGGGCGCTATGGCGACCCGGTCAGACTCCGCATTCGTGCCCGAGATCTCGTCCTCTCCACGACCGAGCCCGCGGGCCTTTCAATTCGGAATGTGATTGCCGGAGAGGTTGGCACCATGACTGAAGCGGGAGCCGCCCAGGTAGATGTCCTTATTCGACCGTCCTACGACCACAATGCACAGCCTGTCTGGGCAAGGATCACGAAACGCGCAGCCACCGAATTGGACTTACAGCCCGGCCGGCCGATCTGGGCCCTCCTGAAGGCTGTTGTTCTTACCTCTGATATTGAGCTGGAAGCCCTTCGATGACAGATATGTCTCGTGGTAGGGTAGATAAAACAAACTGAAATGAGCGGGAGGCCTCCGTGGCACAAGTCGAAGTAAAAAGTGAGATCACGGGCAAAGTCTGGAAGATCGAAACGAAGATCGGAGACAAGCTTGAGGAAGATGATCCAATCCTCATCCTGGAATCGATGAAGATGGAAATCCCCATCATGGCCCCGGCCGATGGCACTCTTATCGAAATACTCGTCGCTGAAGAAGACGCAATCGAAGAAGGCCAAACTGTCGCCCTTTTCAACGAAGACTAATTAAGCAACTCCGAAGATCTTCCGTAGGAACGGGTTCAGCATTTTTGCCTCTGGGTCCAAGCGTTTCCGTACACCGCAGAAATCATCCCATCTCGGATAGAGCGCTTGCAGGTCTCCAGCGGCCAAGGTGTGCAGTTTGCCCCAATGCGGCCGCCCGTCATATTTCTGGAATATCTGCTCCACACCCCGGAACAGCTCCGCATAAGCCTGTTTGTGATATTGATGAATTGAGATCGTAACAGAGTCCCGCTCAAAGAAGGGACTGAGCCAAGCATCATCCGCGGCCACATACCGATACTCAATCGGGAACAGAAAGTTCACGCCGCAAGAGCGCATATGCTCGGCGACTTCCTGAACACAGTCAGGCCCACGTTCCGCAGGGACTGCATACTCCATCTCATTGAAGCGGACATTTCTATCGCTCGGAAAGGCATCATGTGACCACCGGGAGCGTCCGGGCGCATCACCTGCATAGCGGGACCCGCCTTGTTCCGTCATCTGCCTCTGAAAGCGACCACGCAGGAACGGTGCAAACCGGCTGATCTCGCAAAGTTTTCTGAAAGCAATATCAGCCGGGCCATCTTGGCCATCAGGTGCTCTTTTACGCGGTTTAGGCTGCACATCAGAAACGTTGAGGGTCTTCACCAGAACATCATCAGCAAAAGGAAACCAGAAAAACTCGAAATGCCGATTGTCATCTCGAAGGTCATCCAGGGTGTCAAATAGATCCGCTACAGGCAGTCGCCCTCCGCGTTCCTCAAGCGCATAAGCAGGCGCGCATTGCAGCTCGATCTCCGTCATGATCCCAAGGCTGCCCATAGATACCCGGCCGGCATGAAACACGTCAGAGTTTTCCTCTGCAGAGCAGTTGATGACGTCTCCGCTAGGTGTCACGAGGCGAAATCCGATAACAGCTGCTGAAATGCTTTTTAGAGCTTTCCCGGTTCCATGGGTGCCCGTGCCCAGGGCGCCTGCAATTGCTTGCCGATCTATATCCCCCTGATTGATCAGTCCCAAGCCATGTTCATGCAATAGCGGCCCAAGGTCTCTGATCGTCGACCCGGCAAACACTCTGGCCGTCTTGGCTTCCAGGTCAGTGGAAATTAGCCCGCTCATATTCTCAAGGGAAAAGAGAGTTCCATCACTCTCACAGATGGGCGTGAAAGAATGCCCCGACCCCACCACCCTGGTGGGTCCGCCTGAGTTGCCAATAAGTCCAGCAAGCTCTTCTTCAGTTTTCGGTCTATGAAAAATCTCAGGACGCGCCTTCACCCATCCTGACCAGTTTCGCCACTCAGCTTGCAACATGCTCTTCCCCTCAAAAGCTATGGGTTGAGCATACAAAAGGCGGGCACATTCACAATGCGCCCGCCTCTCAAATTAGTCAGAAATCTGGATTAACGGCTCGCCGAGGCCCGTACGCCAGATGGCGTGAACTGGTTTTCGTCCAACTCATCAGCGAAGAAGTTGATCATAGGCTCCTGGTTTTTCAATCCCTGAACCACATAGCGGCCAACGATCAGGTCATAAACAATTTCTGATCCGTTGAAACAGGTTGGCACGTCATAATACTGAACGATGTGGGCTTCCTGTGTCCGCCACAACTCACCGCGACCGTCATAAAGCTCCGCAGCTGCCATGGTCCAGCTATCCTCGTCCATATATTTCACGCGACGCGTGTAAATATGGCGCTGACCTTCGTTCAGCTTGCCTTCGATTGCCCAGACACGGTGCAGCTCATAGCGAAGCAGGTCCTGGTCCACATGTCGTTCCTGCGCAATCTGTTCATAGGTCAGTGCGTCAGACCCGATCTTGTAGCTGTTATAGGCAATATATCGCTCTTGCTTACCGAGCATCTCCCACTGATACCGATCCGGTGAGCCGTTGAAGAGGTCGAAATTGTCCGCAGTTTGCAGACCATCCGAATAGGATTGAGGATTGTCATAAGCGATCGTTGGGGCACGGCGCACACGGCGGGTGCCTGGGCTGTAAGACCACGCGTTACGCGGACCTGCAATTTGATTGATTGTGTCATGCACCAAGATGATTTCGCCAGCACGACGCGCAGGTGAAACAACCGTCTGCATATATTTCAATGAAATATTTTCGAGGTCGTCAAACTTCTCAGTCGTTGGGTCCGCGTAGGTAAAGATTACCTGGTCGCGAACGACGATGGGTGTGAAGCCACCACCAAATGAAGGAGAGAAGGCAGAGAATTGCCGGGTGAGCTTATGACCGCGATAGCGCAGGTTGTGGTTCCAAACAACCTCAACACCTTCTTGCGGAATTGGGAACGGCGTGCCCAGCAAAGCACCAGCGACCCCGTTTCCATCTGCAACAAGCGACGCATTCACCGCGTTCGCTCGGTTAGCTGCGTAAACAGCCTCCGGAAACGCACAAGAACGCCGTGTCGGATACACATTCATTTTATAGGTATCGTAGGCACTCAGAATCGCCAGATGCCCAGGTGTAAGCTTGTCTGCGTGTTCTGCAGCATTCTCCGGCGTGATCGTGAAGAGAACTTCATCATCCGCGAAAGGATCTGGGTGATGTTCGCCAATCGTGTAGGCGATCCCAGCAGGAGGGCTGGAAATGCCCCCTGTCCAGGCGGGGATCGTTCCGTCGGCATTGCCTGCGCGTTCTGCGCCCATTGGAGTCAGGTCACCGTCAAGACGGGCCGCCTCGCTTTCGCTTACGCCAGCCATTGTCGGGAAAGCCATCCCAAGGCTCATGCCGGCGGCAAGCGAAGCCACCAGCAGCTTGTTAGAGCCCTTCATAGTTACAAAATTCATGAGACATCCCTCTCCTGAGACTCAAACGTTTCAAAACGACGCCCAGACATCAGCCAGCGAATATTGTTTTTATTTGTTGCCGCTGCGTTAGATCGCGCGCAATACATCCAAAGAATAGCAGAAAATTAAGGCTTTACCAGTGCGTCATAATTGACCGGAAAGCCACTGCTCAGCTATCGCGTTCTTCGGTTTCTTCATCCAGTGGTTTGAATTCCCGCGCCATTACCGTCGCTTCTTTGATCTGCTCTGCCGTCATTGTCCGGGACACATTTTCAAGTTCCGTCGTCGCGAAGTGAGGTAAGCCACCCTGCACTGCTAGCAGGTAATACATGTAGGCTTTTTCGATATCTTGCTCGACCCCCGTTCCCGTCTCGTACATGGTTGCAATATTGTACTGAGCGACAGCACTGCCACGTTTGGCAGCTTCCAGGTACCAATAGGCCGCCTGATCCACATCTGCGGTTACGCCCCAGCCATTGTCATACATGGTCGCCAGGTCCTGCTGCGCCCGGTCGTCGCCACCTTCAGCACCGAGGGTCAGATATTTGACAGCCGTCGGAACGTCTCGCTTCACAACCTTGGCGTCGAAATATTCTTCGCCGAGACGAAAGGCAGCACCCGCATCGCCATTCTCATCGGCGGCCTTGGTCCACTCCACAATCGCTTCTTCGTAATATCCACGTCGATAGAGGTCATGCCCCGTTGCTTCGCTGGCAGCCGCGGGGGTCTCTGCAGCAGGTTCTGCTGCGCCACTCTGAGACGCCATGGCACCAACCGCCGCCAAAGCCAGCAGAAGGGCGGCAAACGTGCCAACCACAAGGCGCTGTCTATGCCCTTTGTCATCGGCAAAAACAGCAGATTTAGCTCTATTACGAGGTGCGCGGTGGTTCGTCATGGTCGTTTACCCAATTCTCTGAATTCAGCGGTAAGCTTACCGCCAACTATAGTGTCACTTGAAGATCATTGGCGAGGAATCGCTCTTTTCCAAGTTAACGATTGGTCACAAATCTGTGTCGTTGATAGCAGAAAAACTGGCAGAATTTGGAGTGCTTCGGCCCGATTGGGACGGGCTGCTGCTGCTGACCACCGTCATGCTGGTCTTTATCCTGCTCGCCGCCTTTGTGGCCAGCCATTTCAAAGGCCGTAGTATTTTCGTCTGGCTCGGTATCTCAGCAGTGGCTCAAACCCTTGCCATAGCCGTGCCACTGGCCATAGCTGCACTTACAGGAATTCTGGACCCAGCTGATCTCCGATCAACCGGTGCAGCAATCGATTTCACGACCTTCAGGCTCTTCGCGGAAATGTCGGTCGTTGTCGGGATAACCACGCTCATCGTGTTGAGTTTCCTCACCCAGACAAAATGGAAAACCTGCCCCGCCTGCTCAGCCCGAGCCCCATGGCGCGCCAAAACCTGTCCGGCATGCGCCAGCCCACTGCCCGTAGGCGTCCAGACGACGATGCATCATGACGTAGGCGCGCAACCCCGCCTGCGAGCAAGAACCATCCATCTTCCGCCAGAGCTAGATGCAAAGCTTTCACGCCTTGCGTCACCAAAAGGCACACGCAGCAAAAACACCGACGACGCAGCGGTCTCTAAATACATCCGTCAGCTGCTGGAACAGTTTGAGGCTGAAGCCCGACGTGGAGATTAAAACACCACCAGCCTCGTTCGTGCAGGACTACTGCCACCGTGATGTCAGCAGGCCTACTGCCAGCAAGCTGTCAGGAAGCGGCTGCTAGCAGACAACCTCAGACAACG
>CBDIPP010000014.1:0-72101 GCA_965283695.1 uncultured Parvibaculaceae bacterium
ACTTATTTCTTTCGTTGCTTAGCTAAAGAACTTGATTGCGCCTGCAATCGCGTCTGCCAGGGCATCAACTTCAGCCTTCGTATTATATATCGCAAATGACGCACGACACGTGCCTGTTACGTCAAAACGGTCCATGAGCGGTTGCGCGCAGTGATGCCCTGCTCTCACTGCAACCCCGGCCCTGTCAATAACAGTCGAGACGTCATGTGGGTGTGCGCCCTCGACAATAAAAGACATGATCGCGCCTTTTTGAGGCGTCGTCCCCAAAACCTTCAAAGAATTGATCTCGGACAGACGCTCCGTCGCGTAGGCAAGGAGCTCTTTTTCATGAGCGTAAATGGCATCAAGCCCGATTGAAGAGACATAGTCCACGGCAGCGCCCAGCCCGATGGCCTGCACAATTGGGGGTGTCCCCGCCTCAAACCGGTGCGGCGGCTCGCCATAAGTCACTATATCCATTTTCACTTCGCGGATCATCTCGCCTCCGCCGCGATAAGGGCGCATGGAGGCCAGCTTGTCGCGCTTGCCATAGAGGACACCAATGCCACTGGGGCCGTAGAGCTTGTGGCCGGTCAATGCCAGGAAATCACAGTCGAGATCGCGCACATCTGTCGCCATATGGACAACGCGTTGGCTCGCATCAACAAGGATCGGCACGTCATGCTCATGAGCGATCCGCACCATGTCTTTTGTCGGCGCAATGGTCCCGAGCGCATTGGACATGCCTGTTACCGCGACCAGCTTCGTGTGCGATGAGAAGAGCTTTTGATATTCTTCAATCACCAGCTCGCCATCATCGCTCACCGGCACCCACTTCAGGACAACACCTTTGCGCTCCCTAAGGAAATGCCAGGGCACGATATTGGAATGATGTTCCAGGACGGAGAGGATGATTTCATCCCCTTCTTCCAATTCAGACCCAAGACTGTCTGCGACAAGATTGATCGAGTCGGTTGCACCACTGGTGAAGATAATTTCATCTGACGAGGCTGCGTTTAAAAAGGCTGCGATCTTGTCTCGCGCATCTTCGAACTTTTGTGTCGCTTCGTTTGATAGATAGTGAAGCCCACGGTGCACATTCGCATACTCGTTCTCATATGCCTCGCGCGTCGCATCAATAACGGCTTTTGGCTTCTGGGCCGACGCAGCGTTGTCCAAATAGACAAGCGGCTTGCCATAAACCTCCCGTGAGAGAATGGGGAAATCGCGGCGGATGGCCTCAACGTCGAAGCCGGCTGCCAGGGGAGTGTTGCTGTCGATCATGTTCATATCCTACACCTCCCCCTCTGATTTCACTTCAAACCATTGTGTCGCCCGCTCAGTCAAGACATCACGAGCAACCTCATGGGAAATCTGCTCCAGCACATCTCCCAAAAAAGCAGAAATCAACATTCGGCGCGCGGTCTGCTCTTCAATGCCTCTTGAGCGAAGATAGAAAAGTGCATCACCATCAAGTTCACCAATTGTGCTCCCGTGGGCGCACTGCACATCATCAGCATAGATTTCAAGTTCCGGCTTGGCATTCATGGCCGCGTCTCTTGAGAGAAGCAGCGCATTGCTCATCTGCTTTGCATCGCTCTTTTGCGCATGGGGAGCAACAATCACCTTGCCCTGAAACACACCTGTTGCTTCATCGTCGAGCACACCTTTTGCCAACGCATCACTGGTGCAGCCAGGCACCGCGTGATCAACCACAATGGTTGAGTCTAGATGTTGCGTTTCCCGAAGCAGGTAAGCTGTGTTGCTTTCTGCGTGCGCACCTTCTCCAGCGAAATGTAGCGCCGATTGTAGACGGCCAGCACGTCCGCCAAGAGCAAGTGTGTTTGCAATGTAGGATGCGTTTAACGCGACATCGCCCAACACAGTCGACAAGTGGACCGCTTCTGTATCTTCATCTTCCAATCGGACATGGGTGAGCGAGGCCCGCTCTCCCAGACTGAGGTTCGTCACACGATCCACAAGATAGGCACCGCCCCAGCCGATCTGGGCTTCCAGCAAGGTCATGGACGCGCCAACCCCCAGCTCAATGACATTGCGCGTATGAGCGACGGTCGCACCGCCATCCGGCGTGTAATGGATAAGCTGTACCGGCTGCTCCAGCTGAACACCATCGCTCAGACGGATAACGGCACCGTCTCGCGCACATGCCGTGTTCAACGCTGCTATTGGTGCCATCACTTCAGGGCCATTGGCATCGAAAGCACTTTCGAATTTGGTGCCCCGATCCAAGGCTGCCTCAAGCGGCAGAATTTCAACGCCTTCAGGCAGGCCGTCCAGTTCGGACAAATCTTGACGGTAGAACCCGTTCACAAAAACAAGCTTGTGGGATGCTATGCCTGCGAATGGATTGCTCCGACCTTCCGGAACCAGTACCGCGCCGTCATGGGGCACCGCCGGGTGCCAGTCTGTCTTGGCCACCAGACGTGACAGGTCGGTATACCGCCAGGCTTCCACACGGCGATGGGGAAAGCCAGCGTCCGCAAAACTTGCCCGAGCGGCTTTGCGCCGTACGTCAAGCCAGGCTGGCCCTTCCGCGGCAACGCTGTTTGCGTGCAAATATGTCAGAGCCTGATCGCTCATGCTGCACTCTCTGTCATGTCGGTATAGCCGGATGCCTCCAGCTCGGCGGCAAGCTCTTTGCCACCAGAACGGATGATCTTACCCTTCGCCAATACGTGCACATGGTCAGGCACGATATAATCCAGCAAACGCTGATAGTGGGTGATTACAATCATCGAACGGTCAGGTGCGCGCATGCGGTTCACCCCATCAGCCACGATTTTGAGGGCATCAATGTCAAGGCCAGAATCCGTTTCATCCAGCACCGCCAATGACGGCTGAAGCAGCGACATCTGGAGTGTCTCTGCCCGCTTCTTCTCACCGCCGGAGAACCCGACATTGAGTGGGCGCTTCAACATGTCTTCTTCGACTTTGAGCTCTTTGGCTTTTTCACGGACCAGCTTTAGAAATTTCACTGCATCCAGCTCATCTTCACCACGGGCTTTCAGCTGTGCGTTCACGGCAGTTTTGAGAAATGTCATGGTGGTGACACCAGGAATTTCTGTGGGATATTGGAACGCCAGAAAGATGCCCGCAGACGCGCGTTCTTCAATCGACAGCTCTGTCAGGTCCTTGCCCTTATAGATGATCGACCCTTTGGTGATCGTATAATCCTCACGACCGGCCAAGACGTTTGACAAGGTGCTCTTGCCCGATCCGTTGGGGCCCATGATCGCGTGGACTTCGCCATCACCAATGGTGAGCGAAATGCCTCTCAGGATAGGGGTCCCGTCTACACTCGCATGAAGGTCTTTAATCTCAAGCATTCTTATTCGTTCCTTCTGGCGCGGGCTTAACCCACGCTGCCTTCCAGGCTGATGCCCACCAGTTTCTGAGCTTCAACGGCAAATTCCATCGGCAATTGCTGCAGCACGTCGCGGCAGAAGCCGTTCACGAGCAGCGCTACCGCTTCTTCTTCATCCAATCCACGTTGGCGACAATAGAAGAGCTGATCTTCGCTCAGCTTCGACGTTGTCGCTTCATGCTCCAGCACCGCACTCGGGTTCTTACTCTCTATGTAGGGCACCGTGTGCGCGGAACAGCGATCACCGATCAGCAGACTATCGCATTGGGTAAAGTTCCGTGCGTCTTCTGCTTTCTTGTGTACCGACACAAGACCGCGATAGGTGCTCGATGAACGCCCCGCCGAAATGCCCTTGGAAATAATCCGGCTCGAGGTGTTTTTGCCGAGATGGATCATCTTGGTGCCACTATCGACCTGCTGCAGATTGTTCGAAATCGCGATGGAGTAGAATTCGCCTACGGAGTTATCACCGCGCAATATGCAGCTCGGGTATTTCCACGTTACCGCTGAGCCGGTCTCAACTTGTGTCCAGGAGATTTTCGAATTGTCGCCACGGCAGTCACCGCGTTTGGTCACGAAGTTGTAGATACCACCTTTGCCATCTTCATCGCCTGGATACCAGTTCTGAACGGTGGAATACTTGATCTCTGCATCTTCCAGACAGACGAGTTCCACCACCGCAGCGTGCAGCTGGTGCTCGTCGCGCATAGGCGCCGTACAGCCTTCGAGATAGCTCACATAGGCACCATCTTCGACGATGATCAGAGTGCGCTCAAACTGCCCGGTATCCGCTTCATTGATGCGGAAATAGGTGGAAAGCTCCATAGGACAGCGCACGCCTTTCGGAACAAAGACGAATGACCCATCAGAAAATACCGCCGAGTTCAGCGTTGCGAAATAATTGTCCGTGACGGGAACGACTGTGCCCAGATATTGGCGAACCAGCTCCGGGTGATCCTGTACTGCCTCAGAAAAAGAACAGAAGATCACACCGGCTTCTGCGAGACGTTCTTTAAACGTGGTCGCAACCGATACGCTATCGAAAACCGCATCAACCGCAACGCCCGCGAGCGCCATCTGCTCAACCAGTGGAATACCTAGCTTCTCATAGGTTTCGAGGAGCTTTGGATCGACTTCATCCAGGCTTTTTGGACGGTCATCGTCGCTCTTCGGCGCCGAATAGTAATATGCATCCTGATAGTCAATCTTGGGGTAATTGACCTTGGCCCAATCGGGCTCTTCCATGGTTTGCCACCGGCGGAACGCATCAAGGCGCCATTCCAGCATCCATTCAGGCTCATTTTTCTTGGCCGAGATGAAGCGCACCGTGTCTTCGTTCAGACCTTTCGGCGCTTTCTCAGACTCAATGTCAGTTGAGAAGCCATATTTGTACTTCCCAACGGCCTCATCAACGGCTTCAACTGTTTCTCGTGTGGCAACCATATCGCTTACCCTTCCGCTGCGGCCAGGCGGGGGCCTGAACCGCTGGTCCGCTTACTCATCTGCACCGCTTTGATCCATGCGGCACAAAACTTTTCAATATCTTTTTCCGTCGTCTTCCATCCGAGGCTTACCCGAACGGCACCGCCTGCAAGCTCATTATTAACACCCATTGCGTCTAACACATGAGAACGGGCGACCTTACCTGATGAACAGGCAGACCCGGCACTCACAGCAACTCCTGCAAGATCAAGCTGCATCAGCAATGTTTCAGCCTTGAGGCCAGGTGCCGCGAGGCAGCTTGTGTTGGGCAGCCGATCAACAGGGCCGCTGAAGAATTCAACATCAGGCACGGATGCCTTTAAGTTTGTCTCCAACCGGTCCCTTAAGGTCCGCATATTTTCTGCATCATCCATCTTTGCGGCCAATGAAGCCGCAACACCAAAACCTGCTATGCCGCTCACATTTTCTGTGCCAGACCGACGCCCACGTTCCTGGCCTCCTCCGGTCTGGCGCGCAGCAACATGCGCATCTTTTGCCAGCACAAATGCACCGATACCCAACGGGCCACCGATTTTGTGCGCAGACAGCGTCGCCATATCAGCGCCGGTCATTTTCATGTCGAAGGTCGCTTTGCCCGCAATCTGAACCGCATCTGTATGCAGGAAACCACCGCGTCCATGCACCAAGTCGGCGATTTCCTTGAGAGGCTGCAAGACACCGGTCTCATTGTTGGCTGCCATGACGGACACGAACGGCCGGTCTCCACCTTTTTTAAGCAGATCTTCGAGGGCTGCGAGTGAAACGCGCCCCTGGTCGTCTACAGGAATTTCTGAAGCCGGAACATTTGCTTCTGCGCTGGCAAGCTTTGCAGCCTCCGCGACTGAAGGGTGTTCAACAGCTGAATAAAGAATGGTTGTCGCGCGGCGTTCTGCCGCCTGCCTGAATGCCAAATGGTTGGCTTCAGTTCCACCACTGGTAAAGGTCACGCAATCGGGCTCAACACCAACGAGTCTCGCTACGGACTGTCGTGCATTTTCTACAAGCGCGCGCGCATCTCGTCCTTCTTTGTGAACCGAGGACGCGTTGCCGATGCCGTCCATTGCCGCGCACACGGCTTCATATGCTTCCGGGCGCAAGGGCGCGGTCGCATTGTAGTCGAGATATGTACGCTCACCTGTCATCGGCGGGTGCAGTCAATCCTTTGTTTGCTGGCTACTTCTTAAGTCATCGCAGCCAATTGATGCTAGGCGTCAACCTGCCACATCGAGTGAAAATTCACGTGTTGCCGGCGTTGTAGAAGCCGGGGTCACGCCCTGCTGTGATGCTGTGCGACGGACCTGACGGTTCATCACATCATCCAGTGACACGCTGTCCAGATAGAGATGGATCTGATGTCCCAACTCATCCCATAAATCATGGGTTAGGCACCGTGTTCCATCCGACAAACAACCTGCTGCCGAACTGGATTCACACCGTGTTGCCGACATTGGCTCGTCGACGGAGAGGATTACGTCAGAGATACGCGTTTCCTCAAGGGAGCGAGCCAGCAGATATCCGCCGCCTGGGCCCCGAACAGAGCGCACCAAACCGCCACGGCGCAGCCGGGCGAATAGTTGCTCTAGGTATGAGAGGGATATTTCCTGGCGAGATGCAATATCTGCCAGTGACACCGGGCGCCCCTCACTATGCTTCGCCAGGTCGGTCATCGCCATCACGGCGTATCGGCCTTTTGTGGTCAGTTTCAAACTAAGTCTCCTTTGCTTTTGAGAGCGACCCTACGTCCCCCTCTTCTGCAACCCCACTTTACCTTGGGGAACGCCGCAAAGGCAGCATTCCCGAGGGGTTTCCGGTCCAATATTGCGCGCCAAACCATTTTGTTGCGCATTGGGCCGCTGCCTGTGGTAAGTAACGGCGCCTTTTGGAGGCACCTCAGACAGCCAGCGCGGGCCAAACGTTCTTTTTTTGACGTATTTCCCACCCTGGTAGTCAAGTATTTAGGACTTTATCCCCGGACTTCCAGCTCTAATAGCTGATTATTTTACTCGGGAATAGAGGATTGCCAAAAAAATGGCAGAAGACAGCCAATTTTTGCGTGTTCAGGGAACGAAAAGATATGCCGGAAGTTATTTTCAATGGTCCTGCGGGACGGATCGAAGGCCGCTACCACATTAGTGGGAAGCCAAATTCTCCGTTGGCGCTGGTGCTGCACCCGCACCCTCAGTTTGGCGGGACCATGAACAATCCGGTGGCCTATTCGCTCTATCAGACCTTCGTTGAGCGTGGCTTCAACGTATTGCGGTTCAATTTCCGCGGTGTTGGCCGCAGCCAGGGTGTTTTTGACGGCGGTATTGGCGAATTGTCAGATGCGGCGACGGCTCTTGATTGGCTGCAAGCCCAGCATGCTGAGGCTCCTCAATGCTGGATTGCCGGTTTTTCTTTTGGTGCCTGGATTGGGATGCAGGTCCTGATGCGCCGCCCTGAGATTGATGGTTTCATCTCCGTCGCACCACCAGCGAATATGTATGACTTCTCGTTCCTTGCACCCTGCCCATCATCTGGGCTCATCACTTCTGGCAGTGTTGACCAGGTGGCACCAGAAGCCGATGTGCTGCGGCTGGTGGAGCGTCTCAAAACCCAAAAGGGCATCGTGATCGAGCACCAGTCCATCGCTGGGGCCAACCATTTCTACGATGACCATATGGATGACATGCTGGGCGTCGTTGGTGGCTATCTCGACAAGCGTCTCGCGCCTGCCCCAGAAGCTGAGGAAGAAGAAGCGAGCTAGTAGTTGGCTTGTCGCATTTCCGCCTGAACCCGTTGGCGCTGAGACCTAAATCCACTTCAGCTGGAAATGCTCTAGGCAGGCATCTTTTCTGCACGGTGAAGCACGCCACCGGTTTGCGGTTTGGGTACTTTTGTTGTTCCAGGAACGCTGAGGGGCAGACCGCGGAGCGAGCGGACTGCTAGGTAGGCGAACGCCTCTGCCTCAACATCATCGCCGCGCCACCCGACGCTTTCTGCTGGCTCTACAGGCACACCCAGCCGCGCGTGCAGCTCATCCAGAATGGCTGGATTGTAACGCCCACCACCACACACAATCCAGATGTGCGGCTTGGTCGGCAGATGCTCTGTCGCCCGCTCAATACAGGCTGCTGTAAAGGCGGTAAGCGTTGCCGCTCCATCCTCCAGACTCAGGCCCGCTACCGGGTCCATGGGAAAGTCCAATCGGTCGAGAGATTTTGGAGGTCTCACGTCAAAAAACGGATTGTTGAGCATCCCGCTCAAGATCGCCTCATCGACCTTGCCCGCTTTGGCCAACTGACCGTCCACATCCATCCGACCCGCGCCATGTGACTGCACCCAATCATCAAGCGCACCGCTGGCGGGTCCGGTGTCAAAGGCCAGAATGTCGTCCGCACCGTCGCCGAGCCAGGTGACATTAGCCACGCCCCCTAAATTCAGGACAGCAATGGGGCGCGGACCTTCGAGATTTGCAGCCAGGGCTTTGTGATAAAGCGGCGCAAAGGGTGCGCCCTCGCCGCCCGCAGCCACATCAGCGCTGCGGAAGTCATTCACCACATCGATGCCCAGCGTGGCGGCCAGTTGATCGCCCTGCCCGATCTGGACTGTACGTTGCTGGTCGGGCGCATGAAGGACGGTTTGGCCATGAAAGCCAATCACGTCGATTTCTGCGGCATTCAGACCGTTTTCATTCAAAAACGTAGCAACAGCTTCCGCATGCGCCGCAGTCAATTTCTTCTCTGCCGTGGCAACAGCTTCAGGTACGGGGTCTCCCGCTTTCCAGTGCGCAGCCGCCTCCACGGCCTGACGCAGGTAGGCGCGCTCTTCATCTGAATAGATAAGTGCGCCGGCGGGGCCCGGGTTCAGGAAGGTTTCGCCGTCTGTTTCCAGCCCGGCAATATCGATCCCGTCCATAGAGGTCCCGCTCATCAGTCCGATTGCGATATAGGTCTTTGTCATAGCTGGGCTCCCCTGCCATCCCTTGGGCCTTGCCAATTTGGGTGTAATCCGTGATACACCAGCCGGACGCCGTACCCAAGCGGCAGCGTTATTAATAAGTGGCCTGATCCCATGAGCAGTTACAAATCTGATTTCCTGAACGTAATGGAAGAGCGCGGCTTCATTGCCCAATGCTCGGACTTTGACCTGCTCGACGAGCGGCTGTCTTCAGGCATTGTCACGGGCTATATCGGCTTTGACTGCACGGCGCCTAGCCTTCATGCGGGCAGCCTCATTCAGATCATGATGCTGCGCTGGCTGCAGCAGACCGGCCACAAGCCGGTCGCGTTGATGGGTGGCGGGACGACCCGGATCGGGGACCCTTCGTTTAAGGATGAAGCGCGCCCACTGCTGACCGATGATCTGATCGACCAAAACCTCGCCGGTATCAAAAGCGTCTTTGACAAATTCCTGACCTTCGGTGATGGCCCGACGGATGGCATCATGGTCAACAACCGGGACTGGCTGGACGAGCTTCAGTACATTGATTTTTTGCGCGACTATGGCCGACATTTTTCCGTCAACCGTATGTTGAGCTTTGACAGCGTGAAACTTCGCCTGGATCGGGAGCAGTCTCTCTCCTTCCTAGAGTTCAACTACATGATCCTGCAAGCCTATGATTTCGCTGAGCTGAACAAGCGCTTCGGATGCGACCTGCAAATGGGCGGCTCCGACCAGTGGGGCAACATCGTCAACGGGATCGAACTGGGTCGACGTGCCGACGGTGCCTCTCTTGTGGGCCTCACCACCAACCTGCTCACCACCTCAAGTGGCGGCAAGATGGGTAAGACGGCAGATGGTGCTGTCTGGGTGAACTCAGACATGCTCTCGCCTTACGACTACTGGCAATACTGGCGGAACACGGAAGATGCGGATGTGGGAAAATTCCTGCGGCTCTTCACAGAGCTGCCGCTGGATGAAGTTGCGCGCCTAGAGGCCCTTGAGGGTGCTGAGCTGAATGATGCCAAAAAGATCCTGGCGACAGAAGCGACGGCCATGGCGCACGGTCGTGCAGAAGCGGACAAGGCGGCAGAGACCGCACGTGTTGCTTTCGAGACGGGTGCTGTGAGTACAGACCTGCCAACGGTCGAAATCGCGTCAGCGGATCTTGATGCCGGACTGGGTGTCTTATCTGCCTTCGTTACCGCAGGTCTGTGCGGGTCGAATGGCGATGCCCGTCGTCAGATTAAGGGCGGCGGCGCCAAGGTGAATGACAAAGGTGTTCAGGACGAACGTGGCTCCCTCACAAAGGACGACGTGACTGCGGAGGGTGTGATCAAACTCTCCATCGGCAAAAAGAAACACGTGCTTTTGAGACCGATTTAATCTCCGGCAAGGTCATCCAATATGCTCGGAACCGTCTTGGACAACCTAACGTTGAGGGTTTTATTTTTCGTGTTTTGGGCGCTTCTCGCATTTGGCCCGATGTTTCTGTTCGTGCGAGCAGTGGACAAGCTTGAAGAGACAGTAAGCAGGCTCCTCAACAGCAATACGCAAACTTCAGTGAGCGTCGTTTCCAGGAAGCTTATCCTCAGCATTTGTGCTGCCTGGGCCCTAGTCATGCTGCTGCCAGCATTGATAGTAACCACCTTGGCTATTCATGGGCCACCAGAGGGGCAGGATATTGTTGTCTTCTTGATCGAATCCCTTAGGCGATGGGTTTTTGTAGTCGCGTTTGTCGCGGCGTTTGGCATTTCTTCTGTGGTCGTTGTTGCACTCATCGGCGATCGCGGAGAGCAGCCAATTTTTATTCCTATTGTCGGCGCTTTTGCACTTTTGTTGTTCGTCTCGTCATTTTTTTATTTTCTATTCGGGTAGTTGGGTTTTTCACCGTCGCCTGCAGACCTCGCGAGTTTCGTGGTAAGCGACATCGGCTTGAGTGTTGCCTGCTGACAATAGCTGTCAGGACACTGTACCTAAGGTCGTGTGACCGTCGCAAAAATCACCTATCCTTGCGTCATGGGCAGCAGACAGCGTTGCCGTTCAGACAAAAGGACAGGGATCATGACAGACGAAAACCCCAGCATCATCTCGCACGTGTCCATCGGCACCAACAAGTTCGATGAGGCAACGGCCTTCTATGACAAGGTGGTGGCGACCATTGGCGCCAAACGGATCATGGAACATCCAGGCGCTGTCGCTTATGGCAAACTCTTCCCTGAATTCTGGGTGCAAACGCCCCATGATGGCGGCACGGCAGAAACAGCCAATGGTGTGCATTTCAGTTTTTTTGCCACCTCCAAAGAACAGGTAGATGCTTTCTACAAAGCCGCTCTCGACGCTGGCGCAAAAGACGATGGGGCAGCCGGCCCCCGCAGCGACTATGGCGCCGGATATTATGGCTGCTTTGTCTATGACCTGGACGGGCACAAGATTGAGGCGATGCATTGGGATGAGAGTGCGGGCTGACAAAGTCAGCCCACCTCTGCCTCAATCGTCGCGTCTGCGATCTTTTTCCTGTTTGGCGCGTTTGACCATTTTGCCAAAGCTGCGGTCGCGATTGTGACGCTGGGCGAGCGTCTCTGTATTCCGGGTTTCTTCTGCCGCAAGCTTTTGCCAGCGCTTTAACCGCTCGGCATCCAGGTTGCCGTCTTCAATGGCTACACGAACGGCGCAGCCGGGCTCCTGATTGTGGCCGCAATCATTGAACTTGCACGACGCTGCCATTTCGAGAATGTCAGAGAAGACTTCTTTGATGCCTTCTTCGACCTCCGTCAGCTGAATTTCACGCATGCCGGGCGTATCAATGAGCCAGCCACCTTCAGGCAGGCGGTGAAGCGTGCGGCCGGTGGTCGTGTGGCGTCCCTTGGAATCGTCCACCCGCACGTCGCGGGTCTCGATATCGTCGGTGCCGATCAGCGTGTTGATAAGCGTGGACTTTCCCACACCGGACGACCCGACAAAAGCCACCGTCTGACCAAGCCCACACCAGGGCTCCAGCCGTTTGGCAGCTGCTGCGTCCCTGGCATCAATGGTTTCAACAATCAGGCTCGGATGCAGTCCCGACACAGCCTTGGTAAACTCATCAGGGTCATCAACGAGATCTGCCTTTGTCAGAATGATGACCGGTGTCACCTGTGCCTCATGGGCGAGTGACATGTACCGCTCCAGGCGTGCGAGATTGAAGTCGAAATTGCACGACGCAACGATAAAGAGCGTATCCACATTGGCCGCTATCAGCTGTTCGCCGCGATGCGACCCGACAGCCTTTCGTTTGAAAATGCTCTTGCGGTCCAGCAGCCTTTTAGGACGAAAGGTCTCCGGCTCCAGAAGAAGCCAATCTCCCACCGTTGCCTGCGTGCCGTCTCCATCCTTGGAGATATAGGGCACGGTGGTACGATCCAGGTCCACGCCAATCACATGGATCTGATTGCGATGGACAGACTTCACCCGCGCGGGGATGCCGTTCTCTAGATCATCTGCGTCTAACTGACTTGTGAAAAAATTGCTCCAGCCATAGTCGGCCAGTTCAGAGATTTGAATTGTCATTTTGGTTCACCAGCATCTGTCCATGCACAGGGTGCCGGACAGAGAGAAACATGCCGACGACCTGGTCCAGGGGAACCACAAGCCATCGGATTTGGGGCTGGCGCAAAACTGAAACTGCGAGGAAGCGCATCAAGGGCCTGCATGGGTGAGACCCTGGCTCGCGACACGTTCACTCAATGCTCCACTATTGGTTCGCACCAACGGTCTGGGAGACACTGACAATCATAAAAATCCCTTCCGCCTTTTCGGCTTACTCATCGCTCGCTTGGCGAGCATGCCAACAATTCCTGTTGAATATACTGCGCTTTCTGTTTCTTGTCAGGCGTGAATTGGCACGCAAAAGCCCGGCAAGTCACATTGCCGGGCTTGAACGTCAGCTTGCTTCTGATCTGCTTATTCAGCAGCCGTTCCCGATAGTGCGAAGATCGCGTCCTTGCCATCCCCGCCATTGATCTCTTTGAGATATTTGATGCCTTCTTCCGCGATATCATCACCCACCATGCGGTCCCCTTCCGCATAGAGTTCCTGCATATCAACGTAGGCTGCATAGTGTGGCGCGGTGCGGTCCGTGATGATGCCTGCTTTCAACAACGTCTTGATAAGGGTGCGGAAAATGCTGGTGGACTTGCGCATCTGTCGGCGGGCTTCCTTGTCACCCATCGCCTCCATGAGTGCTGATTGCACCCATTGCCAATCCAGACCGATTTTGGCGTACATGTCCTTCTTCTGCTCCGGACCGCTCGAATTGCGGAAGAGCATCATAAAGACTTCCAGCGCCCAATCTTCGATCTGGTCACGCTCGGCTTCCGGAAGGTTTGGCACTGTGCGATCCGCCCAAATCTTTCCGAACTTGTGATGGAATGCTTCGTCGGTCATCACAAGTTGCATCAGCCGGGTGAGCACTGGGTCTTTTGCGTTAGAATAGAAGCTTGCGAAGGTACCCATAGCGAGGCCTTCCAGGACCATCTGCATGCCTACAAGCTTCTTCCACACGACGGGTGTTCCCACCAGTTCCACCAGCAGCTTCTCCAGCACCTGTCCGCAAGGCGTCGGGCTACCCCAGCGTGCTTTGATATATTGCGAAAAGCCGGTGACGTGGCGTGCCTCTTCGCGAGTCTGGTTCGCCGCATATTCCTGCGCGCCAGGATCGCGCATGATATGGCAGAGCGAGGCGGAGAGGTTGAGCGCGCCCTGCTCTCCATGAAGGATGGACGACATGGTCCAGCGCACACTCTCATTCACCAGGAAGACTTTCTGATCCTGATTGAGTTTGTCCGAGACTGCCGTGCGCAGTTCCAGGTTCATGTCTTCGGAAATGAGCATGTCCCGCTCAAGATCCCATGGGGTCGAGAAGTCGATATATTTTGTATCGAGTGGGTCCCAGAAATGATCGTGCGTGGCCGAGATGATTTTGTCGAACGCGGTTGACCGGCTGCCATACCGGTCAACTTCCATCATGGCGGGAAAGTCATCCGGCGCGACTGCGTCGTAAGCCGGGTCGATGGTCATGCTTTTTTGATTGTCAGACATTAACTGGGGCCCTCCTCCAAGGTCTTCAGTCGGTGTGGTGAATTTGAAATACGCATTACATTTGACGGCACCTGCGGTGGAGTATTTCAAATTAGAAAACCACACCAGAAACATAAACTTGCTAGTCACCTGCACGAAACTGAAGTTCGTTCAGGGGGTACTGAGAAACGAGGCGAACTTCAGTTTCGGGTGACTAGAAATGACGATGGCGTCACTTTAGGCCTGAAATCGCCCTCAAGCCAAATATCAGGTCGGCATCAGGGCTGGGGTGCAGGCGATGGAACCGGCGAGGCCCCGTTTTCTGCGGTTGTTGGCGCTTCGGGTTCCATGACTTCGCCAAACTCAAAGATTCGGCGCAAGAAGCCTGGCGCGAGCGCTGCCAGCGGATTCACGGTGATGACCGGCTGGTCGGTTGTTCCCCGCATGGCGTAGGTCGCCGCGAAAATGCCTTCGCCATCCCGACCGACCAGAATGTCGCCAAGAATTGGCACAGCACCAAGCGCAGAGTTCAGCGTATAGGCTGGAACGATGGTCCCGTTCAGATCGAATATGCCTTCTGCGCGTCCGACCTGGCCTTTAATGGTGAGACCAATCGCTGGACCGCTCATGCGAGCATCAAGCACGTGGAACCGTTCCGTCGTCATCTGGAACGGCATATCAAGTTTCACGAACCGAATGCCTTCGCCCTGAAGCGTATCTCCAATGCCAGTGAGGGAGCCAACTGTCAGCAGGTTGGCGAGAAGCGGCGCGTTCACAATGCGAAAATTGTCGACCACAATCTTTCCATCCAGCGGTGCCCCTGGTGTCATTCCATCAAAGGTTCCCGTCAGATCGAGCAGGCCGCCGCTCATGCTTTGATAGAAGTCGATCCCTCTGAGAACACTTCCCGCTGCATCAGACTGAGCTGCCACCACACGCCTGCCATCTGATGTCGGAGTTATGGTCGCTCGAAGCGTACTGGTCTCACCCATATCACCCGAGACAACCAGGCGCTGGGTTTCGCCTTTCAAGATCAACAGGTCAACATCGACGTTTTGCGCCCGCACGCCCCCGTGGGCCAACGTGGTCGGGAAGCGGGCCGTCAAAGAGATGTTTGTTTCCTCCTCCGGTGAAATCTCGGGAAGAGGTGGTACTTCAATCTCGCCAGTTGCGTCTGCTACCTCAGCAGGGTCCGGTGTCGGTATTTCGGTGGCTGAAACAGGGGCGGTGCTGCCTGAGAAAAGATTGGTGAGTACACCTCGAGCGTCAAACCGCGGGCCTTCGGCATGCATCTCCAATACGCCGTTCTCAAGACGCACTGCACGAAAGCTTGCTTCTGTCTCTGTGCCTAGACGCGCGTGCGGCAGCACAATCTCCAGAACATCGCCATTGTCGGCGAGCAAGACAGAGCCGGAGAGATCAATCTCCGCTCCTGCAATCGCGATCGCGTTGAGCCTTACCTTTCCTTCGTCCTCAAAAAGGAGGTTGAAGCGCCCTTGAGCCGGCGAACCTGCCGGCTTCGACCATAAAATGGTTTCCTGCTTCAGCACCGCGTCGGTCAACATCAATGCGACAGTGCCGTCGACAAGATCCGGCCCAGATCCACGCACCGTCACATCGGATGTGATTGGGCCATTGACGATTGTCCCGACACGAAGGCCTAGCGCATCGCGCTGTTCATCATTGGTTGTGCTCCGCAGACGGAAAACACTTGAAGGTTCACGACCGCTCTCGAAAGTTTCGCGCCATTCAAGGTTGACCGGTACACCGTTCAAAGTGACTGGGCCCTCTGCGTTCAGCCCTTGGCGTTCGACCTGGATGACCAGTTCGCCACCGTCAATGGAAACACCCTCAATAACATCTGGCAGACCGACTTCACGGGCGACAGCGCGGCCGGAGAATCCGACATCGTCCATCGTCACGTCTTTAGCAAGCGGAAGTGTCAGCGACGCCTGGACTTCGCCATATCCGCCGACGATTGCCGGGTCCATTCCGAAACGCGATATGAATCCGAGCGGCTGGTGATCCAGCAGGGCGAGTACGGTCGCTGTTGCGCCCGCAACATTCATCTCAATTTCACCAGGGCCGCCTCTTATGTGCAGTGCGGTGGCGGCAAAATGCCCGGAGTTGATTTGCAGTCGGTCGTTAGCAATGTCGATAAAGGCACGGTCTACCCAGGCGTCGAACCGGTCGCCCTTCAGGTGCCCCCGCCCTCCAACACGCTGGAGAGGTGGTAGCTCACCCAAATATTTCACCGTCGCGCCAGACATTGTGAATTCAAGATCAAGGGCCTCGTCAGGCAGCTTCTCCTGCCGGTCCGCTGCCGCAATCATGCCACCTGCAAGATCGATATTGATCCGCGCACTTGTGATTGTTCCGCCGCTCACATTTTCGGAGAACCATTCACGCGCTCCCTTTGCCAACGGCACAGGCCAGATATCTCTCAGACGCTCAGTCAAAATATTGGAGGCTTCGCCCTGGGCAGTGATTGCAGGCGACTCTGGATGATCGGCTATCCTACCGGACAGGGCGAGCACACCCTCACCAACACGGATGGAAAGTGCGCTGATATCCGCGGCGAGATTGTCGAAATCCAACCGACCCGTAAAGGAAATAGCGTCGATATCGGCGACACCCTCTGTGAAGCCCTCAATGTCAAGGAAGAGGTCTTTCGCATTCAGCGCGACGGTCGCGCCGGAGATGTGAAAGCCTTCCGGCTGATCGTAAACAGCATTGCCACTTAAAGTGCCTTTGTTGTTTCCCGCTTCAAACTCCAGCCGCTGGAGCAACAAGATGTTCTCTACAGGGTCAAGCGTCAGTTCTGCTGTCGCCCCATCGATTGCGAAAGGCTCTGACTGATCGGGCAAGTGAGCGGTTCCAGCATCGATCGTGAGATCCAATTCAGCGCCTAACCAGACACCGTTCTTACCAATAGTGACCGTGCCATCTCCAGCGACAGGTGCATCCAAGAATGCAAGGTCAGAAAATACGGGAGCGTCGCGCGCAAGAGCCGCCGGCACAAACCCACTTCCCTTCACGTCAAACCGCACCCTGTCGGCGCCGGCCGGCGCGCTCCCCAACATTTCCAGATCTAACCGTGCTTCACCGGCGAACAGCTCTGCATCAAGGTAGGCCGTTACACCGTCAAGGCTTCTGCTCAGCTCAAGGGTTGCATCATCTGTTTTCCACTCGACCTGGTTCACCTTGTCGATAAAGCGTAATGCACCGCTGCGAATACCAAAGGACTGCAGCTCTCCCAGAAGCCCTTCTTCGCTTGGAGGTGCTGCCAGTTGCGTCATCACATCTTCAAGACTGATCAACGCTTCTGCGTCCGCCTGGTCAGGATCGTCAGTGAGCGACAGTAGGACACCGGTGTCTGGTCTGCGCACGATCGCTGCGCTGACGCCAACCAGCTCCACGCTTTGCAACGCCACATTTCCGCGAAGCAGTGACCGAGCTCTCAGGTCAATTCGGATTTCAGGCACCGTGACCACCGGCTCGTCTGCTGCGTCATGAAGCTCAGCACCTAAAAGGCTGATCACCAGCTGTCTGTCTTCAGGAACCCAAAGCAGCATGGTGTCTTGCAGCGTCAGCCTTCCCTGCTGCAGCTCCGCGTTGGCCTGTTCCAGGATTGTCTCATTGAGGAAACTGAGCGGAACCGGCCCAGCGGCCAAACGCCAAACAAGCAAAGCGAGCAGGACCGTCGTCGCCGTCACGAGGACGCCGAGCGCTTCCAGTCCATATTTGACCGCTGGCCGGATCAAATCTAATACCGCCTCATTCTCGCTGCTTAGTCTCGCTGGGTAGATCAGCCGGCAGCCTCAGAGCGCCCAATCATCCCGTCAAAGACGCCCATGGCCTTCACCATCAAGGTGCCTATCGACTCTTTCCTTTGATGTCTCATAAATATGGCACCAAGGTGTTGAAATATCTCAAACTCCGCTAGTTTCTGCCGATGAAATTGACGAAGAATTGAATCTTCCCGTTCGCCTCCCCATTCGCGGCAGCCCCCATTCGCGGCAGCCCCCATGAAAGAGACCTGAAAATATGGCCAAAGAGCTTAAAGAGGGCTTGAAAGCCCCCGCCTTTTCCCTCCCGACCGATGGCGGCGGCAAAATCCGCCTGGCAGACCTCAAGGGCCAGAATGTTGTGCTCTATTTCTATCCAAAGGACATGACCCCTGGCTGCACAACGGAAGCCATCGATTTTTCAGGACATGGCGCTGCTTTCAAGAAGGCAAATACGGTGGTGATTGGTGTTTCGAAAGACAGTGTCGAGCGACATGACAAGTTCAAAGCAAAACACGATTTGACTGTCACTCTCGCTTCTGACGAAAGCGGTGCGATGCTGGAAAAATATGGCGTCTGGCAGGAAAAGAAGCTCTACGGCAAAGTCTTTATGGGGATCGTGCGATCAACCCTCCTGATCAACGCTGAGGGCAAAATCGCCAAAATCTGGCCAAAAGTTCGGGTGAAAGGGCATGCAGACGACGTTCTAGAGGCTGCGAAGGCCCTCTAGATGCCGTCCACAAGAGACACATTTCCGTTCGCCACGGTCGGCGAGGCAGCCCTATCGGTGCTTCAGACGGCCGATGCTGATGCGAAGGCCGATCTGGCACAAAAGGTCGGGGCTGCCTGGGCGGCTGGTGCGCTGAACTTCACTTTTGGTGATGCGCCGCCGTCGGACCGGCCTGCGCGTCCAGAACGACCTGAACTGCGCTTGCCGCGGGACATGCCCCGCAGACGAGCTGGCGGTGAAAAAGGTCGCTTCGCCCTCTTACATTCACTCGCCCATATTGAGCTGAATGCGATCGATCTGGCCTTCGATATGGTGGCCCGTTTTGGGCTGGGCCAGCCCCGGGATTTCACCTCTGACTGGATCAGCGTCGGCAGCGAAGAAGGTAAGCATTTCAAACTCTTAAACGATCGGCTTAAAGCGCTGTCCGGCACCTATGGGGACCTGCCCGCCCATGACGGGCTTTGGGATGCCGCTTTCGCCACGCGGCATGACCTGCTGGCCCGGTTGGCTGTAGTGCCGATGGTGCTTGAAGCACGTGGCCTGGACGTCACGCCGCCCATGATCGACAAGCTCATCCGCGCTGGCGACGATGCGAGTGCCGAGATACTCGGCATCATCTATGAGGATGAAAAAGGCCATGTGGCAGCGGGAAGCCGTTGGTTTGCCTCAGAAATCGCCGCTCAGAAGCTTGATGCGGAAGCCACCTTCCACGATCTGGTCCGGCGTTATTTCAAGGGCGATCTGAAGCGCCCGTTCAACGACGCCGCAAGGGCAGCAGCAGGCCTGACTGCCGGCCTGTACGAGCCGCTTGCCGACACCCCGAAATAGTCCTGAATTCCTGACAACGCTCAGTGGAACTGGCCTCACCTCTGCGAGATCCAAAGATTCCAAATTTCAGATAGAGATTTGGGTGTGGAAAACTCATTTTTGTCGCGTGAGCTTTAAGGTTAATACGATATGTTAAGGTCCATCTGTTGAAATCTTTGTCAATATAGGATGGAATTGCGTCCTAGTTTGCCTGTGGGGTTACAAGGGGTTGTCGAGGGGCATGATTGAAACCATCTCAAGATTGATGGATCGGGCGCGCGTAATGGTCGCCCACCTGTATGCAGAGCGTCAGATTTATCTGCGAAGTCATGGACATGTGCAGTTTATTTCACTGTCGCCACTGACACAGATTGGCATGGCCGCTATTGCTGTGGGCTTTCTGTCGTGGGTCGCATTCACGTCTGTGAATGTTGTTTTCAAAGAACAGATTATCGCGTCCAAAGACCGACAGTTTGTAAAAGTCCAAGCAGCGTATGAAGAACGCATTGCGCAAATGCAGGCTTCTTATGACGACCTCAACGGTCAGCTGATTCTGGCGCAAGAACGCTTTATTGCGACGACGCAGGAACTTGAAGCAAAGCATGACCAGATTGCCGAGGTTCTGAACCATCGCGAAGCTGCGGTTCAGTCGCTCAATTCACTGCGCACACGCATTGCTGAAACACAATCAAATGGATCAAGCGGCAGCCGAAGCAACAAAGTGATGATGTCGCTCGCCGAGGCACCCGGTGCACCGCGCGTCTCCCGCTCTGAAACCGTCACGACCTTAGGCACCGCTGGCCAGTCATCCAGCCTTTTCAATGTTCTTTCAGGCGACACACCGCTTATGTTTGGCGGGCTTCTGAGAGGATCGGTTTTCGGCAGCGACCCAAGTTTCGATCTCGACACCCGTCTTTCCAGTCTAGATCAGGCACAGCAGAGTCTGATCAATTCCATGGAAGAAGCGACGGACAAGGAAATTCGCGAGCTTGAGCATGTGATTGCCATGACGGGCGTTACGTCGCCGGAAGAATTCATGGAGCGGGTCGACGCTGACGGCATCGCCAGCGGCGGCCCGTACATTGATCTCGTTGGCAGCGATGGGCTTGCAGGTGGCGGCACCGCGACCTCGTTCAATCGTCAGGTACAGCGCATCGCGCAGAACCTTGACCACCTCGCTGCATTAAATTTCACGGTGGGTCTCCTTCCCCTGGCCTCTCCCCTTGAAAACTATCGCATTACAAGTGACTTCGGGCCACGGATGGACCCGTTCAAGCGTCGCATGGCATTCCATTCCGGATATGACATGGCAGCGCCCTACAATACACTTGTTTACGCACCTGCCCCCGGTGTGGTCACCTATGCAGAAAGGCGCGGTCCCTATGGTCGCATGGTAGAAATCGACCATGGAAATGGGTTCCGCACTCGCTACGCTCACCTCAACAAGATCAGCGTAACCGCCGGTCAGGAAGTGGGTTTTCAGGATTTGATCGGGAAAGTTGGATCTTCTGGTCGATCAAGCGGTCCACACCTTCATTACGAAGTGTGGTTCGACGACCAGATCAGAGATCCATCAAAGTTCATTGAGGCAGGTAGGTATGTTTTCACGCACGAAGGATAATGAGAAGCCAGTGAGCGCTCAACCAGCACCACAGCGGCGTCCGAACTCACGTACGGCACCGTCAATTATCTCCAATGACCTTGTTGTTCAAGGCAATCTGATTGCCGGCGGCGATATTCAGATCGACGGAACGGTTGAGGGCGATATCCGCTCTGCTTCCATCACGATCGGCGAACAAGCGTCCATCAGCGGCGAAGTTGTGGCGGACGATATTGTTATTCGCGGCCGCGTTGTTGGTGGCATTCGCGGACGTCGCGTACAGCTTTGCTCTACGTGTCATGTCGAAGGCGACATTCTTCATGAAGCCCTTGCTGTTGAAACGGGCGCCTTCTTCGAAGGCAATTGCCGTCACTCCGACGACCCACTGGCAGAGAACGCTCAGGCAAGTGAGCCTGCGCGCGCAGCGGCAACTCCGCAGCCAGCCCCTGCTCCAGCAGCAGCGACAAAGTCTAATCGAAGCCCAGCGCCAAAACCCGCTGAGAGCCCTGTCGTCGTCAAAGATGGCGGTGTGGTGGTAAAGCGCCCCGCAGCTGAATAATTTCAGCGACAATTGAATCTGAAAAGCCCCGTGGCGCCTGCCTTGGGGCTTTTTCTTTGAATATTTTAAATTGTCATATTTGCTAATTTATTCACGAGTTCCTATATTCTCTCCAACTGAAAAGGAGAGAACTTTGGGTCGTCCAAGTCTGCAGGAACAAAGAACAGTGGAAATCCTGACTGCCTATGAATTGTGTGTAGCTCGACATGGGCTTGACGGTGCCACGCAGGAGCGGGTGGCGGCGCAGGCTGGTGTGAAGCGTACCTTGTTGCGGCACTATCTCGGGAACAAGGACGAGATGGTGGAAGCGTTGATCAAACATGTGGTCGCCCGCTTTAATTCTGAAACTGACCAAATGATCGCGGCGCTTCCCAAAATAGATCGTCCAAAAGCATTGCTAGATATTCTCTTCGGTCCGCTTGGCGTCTCCGAAACAGCGTCTGTTTTGACCATCAATGCTCTAGGTGCCGCAAGCGATCGGTTCCCTAAGGCTCGAACGGGTCTCCTTCAGGCGATCGCACGCATGCATGACACGGTCGCTCAGGAGCTCCTACGAGACTATCCCGGTGCCGATAATTCCGACTGCCACGTGGCTGCCTTCGGCATTTGCCATCTTTATTTCAGCATCGACAGTTTGATGATGCTGGACCCACCTAAAGATTGGCTAGATCAGGCACGGCAAGCTGCCGATGTCCATTTGCTTAAACTGGAAGCCACTCGCAAATGAGCGATCGGATCAAATGGCGCGCCATCCTTGTCCTCGCTTTCATGGTCTTTGCTGTCCTGTTCGAGCAAGCCTGGCCCTGGGGCTTTCTGTTCATCTTGTGGACATGGCCGTCAATCCGAGAAGGACATCTCACCCTGGGTGACGACCTGTTCCGCGAAGATGACCCGGCCCTCTTTTGGTTCTCAACCCTCTTCATCCTCAGCTTGTGCGCCTGGCTTGTTCTCTCTGACCTTTTGCCACTACTGGAGTATCTCCAATGATCAATGAAGACCCTACTCGCATGCCGGTTCTGCCAGTCTCTGCGTATACCTCGCAGGAATGGTTTGATCTGGAGCAGAAACTGATTTTTTCGAAGGTCTGGACCTTCGTCGGATTTCCGGAAGACCTGGCCGAAACCGGCGATCACGTCACTGTTCAGGCAGGCCTCAACAATATTCTTGTTATTCGGGGCAATGACGGGACCCTCCGCGCTTTTCACAATATCTGTCGCCACAGGGGCGCACGCATGCTCCGTCCCCATGGCAAGTCTGCTTCAGCCATTACCTGTCCGTATCATGATTGGACCTATGACTTTGAAGGCAACCTTCGCGGAATTCCTAACAAAGCAGATGAGTTTCCAGATATTGATCCTGCCTGTCTGAGCCTGCACAAAGCCTCGATCGCCCAATGGCGGGGCATGGTGTTTGTCCACCCATTGCCAAATGCGCCATCAATCGAAGAGTGGCTTGGTCCGATAGAGCCATATCTCGGTCCACATCGACCAAAGCAAATGATGGAGATACATGAAGCTGCAGACGAGACTGTCATCAAAGCAAACTGGAAGTTTGTTGCCGAAAACTACATCGATGCCTACCACCTACCTCTTCTGCACTCGGGCACCCTTCCGATGTATGACCACCGCAGGGCAGAAACGGGATTTGTCGGAGATCATTTCGCATTTTACGAACCTCTCTCGCCGGACTACGCGGAGAGCATTGATAAAAACGCCCCAGGCCCGCTGGTCGAATTTGGCAAATCACATCGGATCGGCGCTTATGTACCGCTCCTCTTCCCTAGCATCGGATTAAGTGAGACCGAGCTTAGCTGGTCTATCTTTCACATCGTCCCCCTCGCCCCTGACAAGACGCTGGTGAAAACGAGAACCAAGCTGCCCATAGCCACGGAAGCTGCCTTCGCAAAAGCGCAAAAGCGGTCTGCGGGTTTTTGGGAAGGCAAGATACGCGGCAAATATGAGGGAGACCCGGCGACTGATCCCATGGCAAGCGGTGACTTTATGGTCGAAGATGTTTTTGCCTGTGAACAGCAGCAAGCATCTCTCAGCTCGCCCTATTTCTCTGTAGGTGCGTCAGCAGATGTTAGCGAGAAACCAGTCCGGGACTATCAAGCCATCATCAGTCGATGGATGTCGGCAGCCGACTAGTCTAAGTCAGCGACTTCGGCGGTCGAACCGTCGACACGGGCAGCGAGAGCTGCGGCCATGAAGGGATCGAGGTCGCCGTCGAGCACACCATCCGGGTTTCCCGTCTCCACGCCTGTGCGTAGGTCTTTGACCATCTGATAGGGCTGCAGGACGTATGAACGGATCTGGTGGCCCCATCCGATTTCTGTTTTTGAGGCGGCTTCCGCGTTGGCTTCTTCCTCGCGACGCTGCAGCTCGGCCTCGTACAGACGCGCGCGCAACATGTCCCAGGCGGTCGCCCGGTTTTTGTGCTGTGAGCGCTCGTTCTGACATTGCACCACAATACCTGTCGGTTCGTGGGTGATACGCACAGCACTGTCGGTCGTGTTCACATGCTGCCCGCCCGCGCCACTCGCCCGGTACGTATCAATGCGGCAGTCGCTTTCATTCACTTCGATCTCAATCGTGTCATCAATGGCGGGGTAAACCCAGACAGACGCGAAACTCGTGTGACGGCGTGCGTTAGAATCGTAGGGCGAAATGCGTACGAGCCGATGCACGCCGCTTTCGGTTTTCAGCCAGCCATAGGCATCCTCACCTTTGACAAGAATGGTAGCTGACTTGATGCCCGCTTCTTCTCCGTCATGGCGTTCGATCAGCTCAACCTTGTGCCCCTTGGCTTCAGCCCAACGGGTATACATGCGCAGCATCATAGAGGCCCAATCCTGGCTTTCCGTGCCGCCGGCTCCGGAATGGATTTCCACATAGGAGTCCAGACCGTCGGCCTCACCAGACAGGAGTGTCAGGACCCGTTGGCGTGCTGCGATATCGCGGGCGGCTTCGAGCGCCGTCTCAGCCTCCCTGATGACATCTTCATCACCCTCGACTTCCCCCATCTCGATCAGCTCGAGATTATCGTTCAGCTCCGCCTCAAGGCGTTGATAGGTTTTGATGCTGTCTTCAAGCTTTGTGCGTTCGCGCATGAGCGCTTGAGCCTGCTGGGGATTGTCCCACAGGGATGGATCTTCAGACCGCGCGTTTAGTTCGTCCATCCTTTTCTGGGCAGTATCCCAGTCAAAGATGCCTCCTCAGCAAAGCCAACGAGTCTCTAATCTCGTCTGCAATCGCTATTGTTTCTGCGCGCATAGGTAAGTCCTCTTTATCTGCGGCGCGACCATACCGGCGCGCTGCTGATTTGACTAGTGAGATTGAACAGTCGGGCAGTCCAGTGTCAGTAAAGACCGCCGGTCCCGTTGCCAAGTGGCGTCGATGTCCTTGAGGTCACTGGTTGCCCATCAGGCCCGACAATGTCACCCAGATCAGGGACACCGGTGTTTACCGGCTCTGCTGCCCGAGGTTCGGTGCCCTCTTTGAACGCTTCGAGGATGACATTGCTTTCGCCAGGCCCAGCCAAGAGCCCTGTTTTCGCATTCACCCGAACAAGGTTGATGCCCGCGGGGATACGGAACGGAACCGGTGCTGTATCAGCGAGCGCTGCAGTCATGAAGTCTCTAAATATGGGCGCGGCGACCTTGCCGCCGGTTTCTCCACGGCCCATAGGGCGCGGGCTGTCAAAGCCAACAAAGACACCAACAACAAGGTCAGATGAAAAGCCAACAAACCATGCGTCGCGTTCATCGTTGGTTGTCCCAGTCTTGCCTGCAAGGGGATGTCCTACGGCACGAACGGATGTGGCTGTTCCGCGTTCAACAACCCCCTCCAGCATAGAGACAACCTGATAGGAGGTTTGGGGACTTAGGACTTGAGCGCGGGTGTCGGGCAGCTCAGGGGTGTCCTGATTTTCCCAGATATCTGCAACGCATCCCTCGCAGCTCCGCTGGTCGTGGCGGAACACGGTTGTTCCCCGACGATCCTGAATTCGGTCAATCAGTGTTGGGGTCACCTGACGGCCGCCATTTACCAGCATGGCATAGGCACTTGTCATGCGAAGGAGTGTCGTCTCGCCGGCCCCCAATGCCATCGAAAGAACCCGCGGCATGTTGTCGGTAATCCCGAAGCGGCGGGCATAGTCACGCACGGTTCCCATACCAATGTTTTGGGCTAGGCGCACAGTCATGACGTTTCGGGATTTCTCAATCCCCAGACGCAATGTGGAGGGTCCGTAGAACCTGTTGCCGTAGTTCTCCGGCTTCCAGAGCGCGAGCCCCGGTCCCTGGTCCATCACGAAGGGCGCATCAAGCACCATGCTGGATGGTGTGAAACCGCGATCAAGGGCGGCTGCATAGACAAACGGCTTGAAGGCAGAGCCCGGCTGCCGCGTCGCCTGCACCGCCCGATTGAATTCAGACAGCTCGTAGGAGAAGCCACCTTGCAGTGCCAGCACCCGACCGGTGTGAACATCCAACGCCACAATGGCGCCATTCACCTGAGGAAGCTGTCGCAGTGCGTAGTGTGTGGGTTTGCCGTCGTCACCGAGGATCGGCTCGACATAGACGATGTCACCAATCGAGACTACGTCATGTGGGCGTTTCACTTCTCCGCCGACGCGCTTGTCATCAATGTATTTCCGCGCCCAGGTCATGTCATCGAGCGGAATGGTGGATGTCACAATCTCATCGCGGAATGAGCCGGAGATTTCCCGGGTCGGGCGCAAACCAATTTTGGCATAGTCCTCTGACAGGCCGATCACAGTCGCGAGTGTCCAGGGTGCCAGATCCGTCGCCATATCAATTTCAGCGAGCGCAGTTGTCCAGGTGGTGTTCGGTGCCAGCGTGTCAACCGGTCCGCGCCAACCATGGCGCTGGTCATAGGCAACGAGACCCTGGCGCAACGCATCACGCGCCTGGCCCTGCATTTTGGTGTCGAGGGTCGTACGGACAGACAGGCCGCTTTCATAGAGCTTTTCTTCACCGTAGCGCTCATACAGATCGCGGCGGACCTGCTCCACGAAATAGTTCGCTTCCACAAGCTGGGCCCCAAACGCCCGAGGCGTCACCACAAGATCTTCTGCGCGGGCAACCGATGCCTGATAGGTAGAGATAAAGCCATTATCGAGCATCCGCCCGATCACCCAGTTTCGGCGGCCAATCGCTTTTTCACGACGGCGGAACGGGTGGTAATTGTTTGGCGCCTTCGGCAGGGCCGCGAGATAGGCCGCATCCGCCAGACTGAGTTCGGTCAGGCTCTTATCGAAATAGTTGAGCGCTGCAGCTGCTACACCATGGGAGCCCAGCCCCAGATAAATCTCATTGAGATAAAGCTCAAGGATCTGATCCTTGGTGAAAGCCCGCTCTAACTTTAACGCGAGCAGCGCTTCCGTCACTTTGCGCTGGAATGTGACATCGCTGGTCAGAAGGAAGTTCTTGGCGACCTGCTGAGTGATGGTCGATGCGCCCACAAGGCGTCGATCATTCATCACATTCCAGACATTCGTCACAACCGCGCGCATGATGCCGCGGGAGTCGACGCCAGAGTGGGTGTAGAAATTCTTGTCCTCAGCGGCGAGGAATGCCTGCACCACATGTTCGGGGATCGTTTCGATGGGCACAAAGATGCGCCGCTCACGCGCATATTCCGCAATCAGGCTTCCATCGCCCGCATGCACGCGGGTCATGATGGGCGGCGCATAATCTGCCAGATGATCGTAAGACGGCAGGTCGTTGGAAAGACGCCATAGCATGTAGAATCCAGCCAGCGCCGCGCCCAAGCCCAGCACAACCAGACCCGCAAATAGAGTGGCAAACACACGCAACATGCTTCGATTGGCCCCTTTCGCCGCATTCTGTGCCGGTGGTGCCACCGGCTTAGCCCCATTGTCCCGGCGTCGCGACACGATGCCAGACCATAGGTTTACCACGGCTGTGTGCAACCGCGAGATGTAGTCTTGTGAAAATAGGGCCAATTTGATGCGCTATGGTTAATAAAACGGGGGAAACCATCGGTTTTCAGGTTCTACCCATCAAATATGGCGGTCATTTGGCCCCTCGGGGATAAGTCTGCGCCGACTGTTTGGCGTGGTGAATCAGGAAAATGGGTTTTATTATTTGAACAAGTTCATTTAATGACTTATATAGACCTCGAAGCCGATGACAACCTGAGGAAAAGCCTGATGACCGCCCCTTCAATCGATAAAGATTTCGCAGACAAGTTCATCCACTCCGTCAACAGACCGCTCGAGTATGGCGTCTACTTTCTGTTTCATGATTGGTGGGCAGAAGCACCTCAATCGGCGATCAGTGCTTATTTGGAGCAGATGAGAGCGCTGCCTGGCGCAAAAGAAGTTCTGGCAGAACGGTTTCTCGGAGAGCCGATCCCCCTAGACCGTCTGGCAAAGTGCGCGCCTGGCACACTCGGCCACGGCTATCACAAGTTCATTGTCGACAATAAGCTCGAAGAAAATCTTGGTCGGAACTACAAGAAGTTCAATGACGAGCTCACCAGCTCAGGCAAGCTTGATCGCCTACCAGACGACATGAGCTTCATGATGGTTCGGGGTTTTCAAATCCACGACATCATGCATGTGCTGACGGGCTATGAAGCAACCTATGCAGGAGAGTTGGCCGTTGCAGCCTTCTATCTCGCCCAGCTTCAGTTCCCCTACCATGCGATGCGCCTGGCTGTAACAACGGCACACATGGCCTATCTCGACCCAAAAATCATTACCTGGGCAATGGATGCAATTTGTGAGGGCTGGCAGTTTGGCCGTACGGCACCCAACATTCAGTTCGAACGCTGGGAAGACGAGATTGACACACCGCTTGTCGACCTGCGCCGGAAATGGAACTTGAACACTGAGGCACTGGCAGCGTAAGCACAAAGTCAGGGTTCAAGGAAAGGTAAGATGGCAAGAACAGCCGCAACACCAGAACAGCGGGCGCAGGTACGGGAACAGATCCGTCTCGCGGCCGCTGCTGTCTACGAAGAAAAAGGCGTGGAGGGTACGTCTGCCCGGGCCATTGCCGTCAAGGCGGGTGTGTCTGTGGGCACGCTCTACAGCTACTACGCCAACCTGCCCGAATTGATGCGGTCGCTCTGGGCAGAACCCGTTGCAGAAGAAATGGTGCACCTCAGAGCTGCTGTGAATGACACAACGGACCCGCTTGGGCGCCTTCAAGTGTTGCTCGATGGTTATGCAAATTTGGCCTTCGACCGTCCTGACATTCTCAGAGGAGCAATTTTGTTTGTCGGACGGCCGACACAGGAAACTGCACTCCCCCCCGCCCCTGCGGCTGTCGAGTTTGAGCAGATGCTCCGCGAGGCGGTTCTGGCTGGACAAAAGAACGGTCAAATTAGGCCAGGCCCCGCGGCGCAGATCGCCCACCAGCTCTGGGCCGGTGTTCATGGAGCCTTAGCACTCCCGATCAATATTGAAAGTCTCGACTTCGGCTCGCCGAAGCAGCTGGTCACGGACATGATCACGATGCTGATGGCGAACATCAAAGCCTAACCTCACCTAAATTTGAGCCCGCCTCTTCTCTCTGTTGACAGCATCCGGCACAGCCCACTCCCGCCCCTCCTGCTGCAGATAGTGCCGATACATTTTTCGGAACTCAGAGCAGATTGAGTCCGAGATTTGGAAGACAGGTCGTTCCAGACCGCCGGGGCGGTCGGTTAGAATAAGATCTCTTATTGCGTCTTCGTCTTCGTCAAAGACCTTGTTGGCAATTAAGCTAAGTCCGGAGAGGCCCACAGCATTGAGCACTTTCTTCGTCATCGTGTTGTTTGCAGCCGCTGAGGCGATGCTGAACCACAGATGTGTTTCATCGCAGGGGGTGACAAAGATGCCAGCTACAGTATCGCCCCCAAAGTGCTGACGCACGTGCCCGCCCATAAACCACTCTGCTGTTTGATTGTCGCCAATAGTCTCAACGTGCTTCCTCAACTTTCGCGAGCTTGGAAGGTCTGTATCGATCCACCAATCAGCGTTTCGGTCATATTGAGCGGTGAATCCGCGCCCTCCAGCATGATGTTCAAATCGATAAGGTGGAACCCGTACCTTTGGAAAAGCGAAGGTTGCCTTGTGTAAGAACGGAACATGACTGTCTTCCAAAGCCGTTTCGATGGTGAGGGCGAAATCACCCTTCTGATGTCTCGTCCAATACTTGTGAGAATGTGACTTGGTGGATGGGGAAAACACCGCGCAACCTGGCGGCTCGTGATCCGGCTTGCCCTGCTGGTCCATCCAAATCCAAACGATCCCGTCTCTCTCCTTTACGAAGAACACGTCAACTTTGGCGTTTCCTGGTATACGCTCGCTCGGTGGCTGCGAAGGAATTTCTACACAGAGACCCGACGTGTTGAACATCATGCCGTGGAAGGGGCACTGCAGACAATCATCAACGACTTTGCCTTGAGAAAGGTCGGCGCCACGATGCGGACACTGCGCGTCTACAGCATGCGCAACGCCTGCAGAATCCCGAAACAATACTACGTGCCTTCCCAGAAACTTTCTTCGCATCGGCTTGTGTTTCAACTCGTGAGACCATCCGGCCCAATACCAAGTGCGATGAACGAACATTGTGGCGCCTTCCTTCAGTCAGATTTCACGGACCGGCCCATCGGCCGCAGGTTGATAAGGTCCAATATAGGTCATGCGACCTTTTTGTCAACCAATCTAGGTTGACTGACCGATTTTTTGAAGATACATCGATACCATGAGCTCTGCAGTTAGACAGCCATATGCAAAAGGTCTGCGCCGCACTGAAAAAATTCTTTCAGCGACGCGGGAGATGCTGATAAATGAGGGCGCGGAAGCACTCACCATGCGGCGTGTCGCGACGACACTCGGCATGAGCCTCAGCAATCTCCAACACTATTTCTCAACTAAAGAAGATCTAATCAATGCACTGGTCGACGCGCAGTATGAAAACTACGTGGAAGACCTAAATGAAATTTTGACAGGCACGATGACGCCCGAAGAAAAACTCGGTGCCGTTGCACAAACGATCAGCGACGACTACCAGACGGATGAGGGGTCCATTCTTGTCTGGGAGCTATGGGCCTTCACAGGTCGCAATGCGTATGTCGCCGATGCCGTTAACAAGGCGCACGAAAGCGAGCGACGCATTGTCCGCAAGATCATCAGCCAGATCTCGCCTGATGCGTCCAAATCTCAATTGGAAGCGAGAGCGACCGTCATCACATCAATGTTTGAGGGTGTTGGCCTGTTTGTTGCTCCTGGAAGACCGCAAACCAAATCCCGCAAGGCGGTTACAGAACAGCTAAAAACAGCCGCCATAGCGATCGCACGTGGCTAACTAGTACGTACCTTCAGCCAGTCGTTCGCCAAAATAGCTGTCGACTGATTTCACAAGCGCACCCGCCACGCGACGGCGCCAGCTTGTCGTTGTGAGATTCCGTTCATCAGATCGGTTGGTGAGGAAGCCCAGCTCCACAAGAACAGAGGGAACGTCGGGCGCCTTCAATACGCGGAAGCCTGCAAACCGATGAGTACGTTGCAGGAGCGGTGTCACACCTTCTGCATTCCGCACGACAGTGCGTGCAAAGCGTACTGAGAAGTTTTTCGTTTCGCGTTGTGCCAGGTCGATCAATATGTCTGTGACTTCTGAAGACTCCCCGTGCAGGTCGACCCCAGCAATGACGTCAGACCTGTTTTCTTTGGCGGCCAGAGCGGCTGCTTCTTTGTCAGATGCGTTTTCAGACAGCGTGTAAATCGACATGCCGCTCACGCCCCGCCGGTCGATGGCGTCTGCGTGAATGGAGAGGAACAGGTCTGCATCATGTCGGCGCGTAATATTCACCCGTTCTCTCAAAGGGATAAATCGGTCTGTATTGCGCGTGAGGTGAACCTCATAACGACCTGTCGCTCTCAGCTGCGCGCCAAACTCTTTGGCGAAGGCCAGAACAACGTCTTTCTCAAGCGCGCCAGATTGACCGTGTGTCCCCGGGTCAACACCCCCATGGCCAGCGTCAACAACGATGACGCGTTTCCGGTCAATGTCGGCGGTTGGTTCTTTGGGTGTCGATACAGGTGGCGCGGCGGCCGTTGGTGCTGCGATCGGTCGGCCAAGGCCCACGCTCTGCGCAAACTCCGCTGGCGTGGCTGCCTGCAAGTCCACAACGACGCGGTGACCAAAGCCGCTCTGGGCTGGCAACGCAAAATGACGGGAGATTTTTACTGGGCCCGTTGCATCGACCACGATGCGGGAGAGGCCTTCTTGAAACTGCCCATACCGAAAACCGGTAACCAGGCCCCGTCCGGTCTTGCCAGCATCAGCGGGCAACTGAAAATTGACATCCTGCAGATCGATTACCACTCGGTAGGGATCTGCCAATGTGAAAACATTCTGGGGCACACTTGTGCCCCGGCCAAAATCGATCACGAGCCGGGTCACATCGCCCTGCTCACCAAGGCGCAGATTTGAGACAAGCGCTTTCGCGCTCGTCACTGCCGGTCCTTCAGCCACTGCAGGACCTGCCATCCCCAGGCCACCCACAACGAGAAGGCACGCCAAAACAGGCGCTGCCAGGCCTCTTGCCCAGCGAGCGATCAGCTGATCGATCTTGATGAATGGGTCTCTACGCATACGCTACCTAGTCCTGTCGCCACCGCTTCAACGATGATTCCCCGCGTCTCCGCGCGAAATCACACAATCAACGTACCCCGCCTCTTCGGCATCACCTCACTGGTCGTTTGGCCTCTGACCGGTCGGGACGCCAAAAACAGAATGGAATGAATTTCCTATTTTCCGTTTCAGTGCCAAATTGACGTGTTTCGCTTGATATTGCGTTACTTTGCGGGATTTTAACGCAATATCAACGGTTAAAATGGTTAATGCTTTCACACCGGAAGAGATGATGGCGCAAAGCATTGCTTGCCAAGCCTGAATCCAAAACGGTACAAGACACTCACCTAATTCGACGATACGTCAATTGAGTCGGGCCATATCAACAAGATGGGCCGACAGACGGGCGGGAGGAGGCGGTTTTCGAAGGAAAACTGCCCGCTTATTCGAAGAAATAGCCCGGAAATCGGGCGATATTCGAAAAAAGCTCATCCCACCAGCCCGGAGATGTATCGCCTCGGTTTGATTGACCTTTGCCATTCGGCTTTCGCCAAACAAACCACATCTGGACGAATACTCGTCTTTATCGGTTGCAGGTGCCCAGCAACCAACCAAAGCAAGGGCACACAGAGAAACGATGCAAACAGCGCAGTTCATGACGACAGGCGAAGCGAACAGGATGGTCCCAAACGACCCCCTCATGCGCCGCTTCAGCGTCCGCGCGTTCCGTTTGCCCCCATACCTTTCATCAGACCATGTCTCTTCCGCTCCGGCACTGCGCCAGAGCCTGAACCGGCATGGCTACCAAACAAACGCCGCCCCATTGCTGCCGGGTCTCTTATCCGAGCCCAGCCCCCGCAATGGCGTGATACGGCGTCTCGGAGAACCCCCTCATGGGAAACAAAATGCTCATCGATGCCGCCCACCCGGAAGAAACCCGGGTTGTGGTGGTACACGGAAATCGAGTTGAAGAATTTGACTTTGAGTCCGAAAACAAAAAGCAGCTTCGCGGGAATATCTACCTCGCCAAGGTAACGCGGGTTGAACCCTCGCTACAGGCAGCCTTTGTTGAATATGGCGGCAATCGCCACGGCTTCCTTGCCTTCAATGAAATTCACCCGGACTATTATCAGATCCCCGTTGCGGACCGCGAAGAGCTTCTGAAGGAATGGGCTGCGGAAACCCGCGCCCAGGACGACGACGAAGACGAGTCTGAAGATGCGAGCGCTGACAATGAGTCTGATGCTGAAAGCGAGTCTGATGCTGAGCTAGACGCCGCTGCTGAAGACGCCGATGCGCCTGACAGCGAGAGTGGCGAGGAAGAAGCGGCAGATGTCGCATCTGACGAGACAGTCGAAGCTATGGGCAGTGAAGATGCCATAGAAGAGGCGCAGCCCAAGAAACAACGCCGGCAGCTTCGGTCCTACAAAATTCAGGAAGTGATCAAGCGCCGTCAGGTGATCCTGATCCAGGTAGTCAAGGAAGAACGCGGCAACAAGGGTGCAGCACTCACCACCTACCTCTCTCTTGCCGGTCGCTATTGCGTACTGATGCCGAACACGGCTCGTGGCGGCGGCATTTCCCGAAAGATTACAAATGGCGGCGATCGCAAGAAGCTGAAAGCTGTTGCGGAAGGCCTTGATGTGCCGGAAGGCATGGGGCTCATCGTTCGTACCGCTGGGGCGAAGCGCACGAAAACCGAAATCAAGCGCGACTTTGAATATCTACTCCGTCTTTGGGAGCGGGTCCGGGATCTCACCTTGGAGTCGATGGCCCCTGCCCTCGTCTATGAGGAAGGCAGTCTGATCAAGCGGTCCATTCGGGATCTCTACTCCAAAGATATTGATCAGGTTCTGATCGAGGGTGATGGTGCTTACCGCGAAGCGAAAGACTTTATGCGGATGCTCATGCCGAGCCATGCGAAGAATGTGCAGCCTTACAAAGATCGCGAGCCAATCTTCCAGAAACACAGCATCGACACACAGCTTGATGCCATGTTCTCCGAGACGGTTACGCTGAAGTCCGGCGGCTATCTCGTCATCAACCAGACAGAAGCGCTGGTGGCCATTGATGTGAACTCCGGTCGGGCAACAAAAGAACGCAACATTGAAGCGACGGCGCTAAAAACGAACCTTGAGGCTGCAGCAGAAGCCGCGCGACAGTTCCGCCTTCGGGACCTTGCAGGCCTGATTGTCATCGACTTTATCGATATGGACGAGAACCGGAATAACCGTTCCGTCGAGAAAAAACTGAAAGAAGCGCTGAAGTCAGATCGCGCCCGTATTCAGGTCGGTCGCATCAGCCATTTTGGTCTTCTTGAAATGTCGCGCCAGCGTATGCGGGCAGGGATTATTGAAGGCTCTACCGTGGTCTGTCCGGCCTGTAGCGGTTCGGGCTTTGTGCGGTCTGTTGAGTCAACGGCCCTCCACGTTCTGCGTGCTGTCGAAGCCGAAGCAGTTAAAGGCAAGAGCCCAGCCTTCACGGTGACAGTTTCACCTGAGGTCGCCATATACATTCTCAATCAGAAGCGCTCCCACCTGTTGGACATCGAGGCCACCTACGGTGTGTCTGTCTATATCGAGACTGACCGTGACGTGCATGGGTCCGACCATAAGGTCGAGCCAGCCGCCTCGCGAGGTACCGTTCAGGTACGCCCTCCTGTGACGGGTGCAGACGTGGCCGACGAGGTGACAGACGAAGAGTCTGAGACCCGCGCTGACAATGATGATGAAGACGAACAGCCTAAACGCAAGCGTCGGAGACGGCGTCGGCGCGGTGGCCGCAAATCTGACGATGAAAACGGGACAGAAGCAGAAGCAGACGCAGACGCGGAAACAAAGTCAGCTGATGAAACTGCCGACGCCAATGATGAGGCTAACGCCGAAGACGCCGCAGAAGCATCTGAGAGCAATAGCGACGAAGACGGGTCTGAGGAAGACAAGCCGAAGCGCCGTCGTCGCCGGGGTCGCCGGGGTGGACGTCGCAATCGCAAGACCGCTGATGCAGATGGCGAAAACACCCCTTCAGATGACGAAACGGTATCGGACGGTGCAAGCGATGTGAGCGACAGCACTGATGATGCTGAAGCCGATGCTGGCGAGTCTGAAGAAGCCCCTGTTCTGGTTGCCTATTCTCGCGAACCGGATGCTGAACCAGAAACACCGAAGACAGAGGCCTCCAATGAAGCTGTCGCTGAGGCGCCAGCAGCTGATCCAGAACCCGAAACAGCAGCAGCAGAGACCCCAGAACCTGAAGTGGTTGAAGCTGAAGCAGTTGAGCCAGAAGAAGAGAAGCCTGCCGGACCCGCTAAGAGTGGGTGGTGGCGGCGGCGCACGTCGGCTGACTAAGTCTTCTTAAGAGACATCAGATAGAACGCCTAAGGGCGCGGCAGTCATATGACTATCGCGCCCTACTTTTTTGAGGCAATCAGCGACTCTCTTGAGCAACTTCCATCCAAGGCTGGCGATCTTCTTCGCCGCCAAAGAAATCCGGATCCCAGAGCACCTGCCATAGAGGAACACCCACAGGTTCGCCTCGCGGCTTTGCCTCAAGCGCCACGAGCATCTTATCGCGGCGTGCGCCATGTTCCTCTGCCTCTGCAAGATTGTTCTCTTCTGATGGGTCTATTTCCACGTTGTAGAGTTCAACCTCTCCGGAGCTAAACCGGATCAGTTTCCAGGGGTATTGGAACAATGCCTCACCACCCAACGTCACAGCCATGTAATCTCTCGCGTCGCCTGACCGCCCGTCTTTCAGCAACGTCCATCGGTCGATGCCGTCAAACTCACGATCGCGCGCCTCGCTCTGCAACATGGAAAGGATTGATGGAAGAACATCTTGCACTGTTACCATGTCGCCGACCTGCCGCGGCTGCAATTCGCCGCGCCAATACAAGAACGACGGAACGCGGACCCCACCCTCATAGAGGGTGCCTTTGCCGCTCCGCAAACTACCATTGTCGCTTCCCCCCTCGAGAAAGTTCACGCGTGCAAATTCCAGTATCGTCAGCGGCAACTCCCAATCACCGAACCATTCATCAAGGGTTGTGAAGAAACTGAGTGCAGCAGGGGGCGCCGCCGAGGGATTAAGGCCACCATTGTCGCTCATGAACCAGATCAGGGTATTATCAAGCATCCCCTGCTCTTCCAAGGCATCGACGATCTGGCCCACACCTGTATCCAGCTCTGTGACCATGGCTGCATGAACGCGGCGGCGCGTATTCTCAATGTCCGCATAGGTCGCAATCGTTTCTTCAGGTGCCTCGTTAGGTAGATGTGGTGCGCTAAACGCTGCATACAAAAAGAGTGGTTCGTCTGGTTTACGGTCTTTGATGACACGGACCGCCTCGTTGGCCATCAGATGGGTGGCATAACCTTCCTCTCGCAGAACTTCTTCGTTGCGCGCCCAGTCATAGCCCCCCCCATGAACGTGATCCCAATAGCCGATGCCGCCTGTCAGGTGCCCATAAAATGCGTCAAAGCCACGCGACGTCGGCAGATATACACGTTGACGAAAACCCAAATGCCACTTCCCTACCAGCGATGTCTGGTAGCCCATGTCCTTGAGGTACTGAGGCAATATCGTTTGATCGAGGGGAAGGCCCGTTGGCACCAGCTTCGACAATGCTCGCGTGATCCCAAGACGCGCTGTCGAGTTGCCCGTAAGCAGAGACGCGCGCGTCGGACTGCACATGGGCTGCGCATAGAATCGATTGAGCGTCAGTCCGTCGTTCGCCAAGGCGTCAATCCGTGGCGTGCGGATCTCGCTTCCCTGATAACCAAGATCCATCCAGCCCAGGTCATCGGCCACAATCACGACGATGTTTGGGAGCGGCGACGTGTCAGGAGCGAGGTTGTCTACAACGTCCTCAGTCGCCCATGCAGGTGTTGAGATCAAAAGACAGACCAGGGATAGAATTCGGTACATGTGGCTTACTCCAGATTGGCGGTCCCGCAGGGTCAACCCCGCCCGCTCCTCGCCTCTAGTAACCACAAGCACTGTGCTTTTTCCAGCATGTGTACCGTGAGCAGACTATTCAAAAATGACTGGGGTAAATCTGCCATGTTCTGGGGCGCGCACACGGCTTCCTCCCCCAAATGAATACGTCACCTAGCGTGGCTCTACGTGCACAGCCACCCCTGAAGACGGCGAGCAGCTTCCGCCATATCTGCAGTCTTTCCCGCAAAGGAAAAGCGTACATATTGATGTCCGTGGGTTGGATCAAAGTCTGCCCCGGGCGTCGCTGCCACGCCGGCATCCTCAAGCATGGCTGAGCAAAACGCGGCACTGTCGTCAGTTAGATGAGACACATCTGCATAGAGGTAAAAAGCTCCGTCTGCAGGCGCGAAGGATGTGATGCCTGCCTTTGGCAGTTCCTGCAACAAGAGCCGTCTGTTTTCCGCGTAGACCGCCACGTTCTCATCAAGGCAGGCTGTCTCATCAAAGGCTTGCTCAGCTGCAATCTGCGAGAGCGTTGGTGGTGAGATAAACAGGTTCTGCGCAAGACGTTCAATTGGCCTGATCAGGCGCTCTGGCACGATAGCCCACCCCAGTCTCCAGCCGGTCATGCAGTAATATTTGGAGAAACTGTTGATGATGATCGCGTCGTCGCCTGCCTCAAGAGCAGACACATCCGGCTGCCCATAGGTGATGCGGTGATATATCTCGTCGGAGATGAACCATCGGTCTGCCGCCTCATTGTGCTTCACCAACGCAGCCATCTGTGGGCCAGTGAGCATCGCCCCTGTTGGATTGGACGGGCTTGCGACCAACACGCCCTTCAGTCTTCCGTGCTTTGCTTCTGCCTCATCAATCAGGTTCGGGGTCAGGGCCCAATCAGTTTCAGGGCTGACCGGAATTGAGACAGGGTCGCATCCGAGCGCACGCAGTGTATTGCGATAGGCCGGGTAGCCGGGTTCCGGCACTCCTACCTGATCTCCCGCTTCAAAACATGCCAGAAAGGTGAGGATGAAGGCGGCAGAGGATCCAGCTGTCACGACCACGCGTTCCGGATCAACCGTCACAGAATGATGCTCGGCATAGTATCTGGCGATGCGTGTACGCAGCGACGGCAGGCCCAGAGCATCTGTATAGGCGAGTGGACCGGCATTCAGCGTTTTGGTTGCGACCGCTCGAGCGGTATCCGGCGTGGGCGCACCTGGCTGCCCCACTTCCAAATGCATGATCGAGCGACCCGCTGCTTCGAGCCGGTTCGCTTCACGCATGACGTCCATGACGACGAAAGGGTCGACTGAACTTCGGGCAGACGGTTTTGTTTGGTCAGCGCACATGAATTGCTGTTGGTTAAATTTCGACGCTATCCACCGATGGCTTCCGCACCAAGCCCCGCCCCGTCGGGATCAACGCCAACTTCACAGGCCGCAGTGCCAGCCGGGACTAAGGGACAACTGATCGCATTGACAAGGGGTGCCGGCCCGGGCGTGGCCGCCCTGATTGCATCAACCAGTCCAATTCCACTGCCTGTCAGCAGCTGACGCGCAACCTGTTGAACGCCGGCGACTGCTGTCGGGCCGCCCCCGGACGCCCCGACAAAAGCCACAGTCGCTTTGTCGGGCGCAACCGCAACAACGGGGGCTAAGAAAGCTGGCGCCAGGCCGCTAGTCGGCTCATCTGGCGACCGCGCCATAACCACACCCGTCCCACCTGCAGTGCGGCCTGTGCCAAACGCCCCATTGCTCGTCACCGCGCAGGCAACCGCATCGCCGTTTGCGCCGGACACGGCAAAGCCTGTCGAACCAAGGTCATCAGACAATTTTCCCTGCGCACCAAGTTGAAGTGCGACAGCATCTGCTGCTCGAGCGGCACCCGCGCCATCGGTTGGCGCAATGTTTTGAAGGCCAGCCCAGAGGTTTTCTGCAAAAACGCCCGCGCCTACATTTGCCGAGGGTATGCGCAGAGTCACAGCGCCAGCAGAGATGCGGCCAGCGTCGTTCACAAGCGGACGGTAGTTTCGCAAATCATCGGCAGAGACGTTGCCTCCCGCCTCTCCTATCGAAGCTGCAAAAACGCGCGCTGCATCACCCGCATAAAGGGCCGACACGCCACGGGATCGAATGAGGCCCATGGTCGACGCCAATTCTATCTGCGTCGCCTCATCAAGCTCTTTTAGGGGCAACCCCGATGGTGAAAGCAATCCGCGTGCGAGTGCCTGGTCGCCTTGGATCGTGGCCGCATTGCGCTGAATAGAACGCGCCATCGCACGGGAGACGGGTGTGCCGGTCGCAGCGAGCCGTTCTGCCGGGGCTAAGAGGCTGGACCAGGATGTTTGGCCATAGCGCGCATGCATCAACGCAAATCCCCGGACATTGCCAGGAATAGCGACAGGCCCTCCCGCGCTCGCGCGCCGCGGCAGAAACTCTATGCTCTCAGTCTTCCGCTCTGACCTGTCATGTACGAGGCATATGCCACCGCCGCCCAGGCTAGCCGCCTGGGGCTGCGTCACGGCTAACGTGAAATAGAGCGACACTGCGGCGTCGACCACCGTTCCGCCTTTTTCAAGGACATCGCGTGCAATCAGGGCAGCCTGCGGCTCGTCTGCAACGACAAAGCCGCCGATCCCACTAGCAGTATTGTCCTCAGCCGATGCCCGGCCAACTCCGGTAAGGCCCCGACTGCTGCGATCTGCCGTTGTTACGCTGCCAAGCGATGCGCTTGTGTCCGGCTCACTAGAGCCCAGAAGACTGCCACACGATGCAAGCCCGATCGCCAAGCCTAATGCAGCTGCGACTTTAAGAGCGGAAAGCGGCGAATTCCGGCGGGTGTCGCCAGCATGGTCAAAATTTGGCCTCATTAGATCTTGATTTTCCCTAGGTCGCGCAATGGATTCTCGGACAGACCGGTCGTCTGACAGCCCCCGGTCTAGCACTTCACGCCCCCTGTCTTCAAGAAACGGACCTTGAATCACATGCGGGTGTAAACAGCTAGTACTAGTTGTGATGGCAGATTAACCAAGACGAGCTTCAAAAGCACGTCTCAGTGTCCCACATGTACGCTTAGATGGCTGCGACGAACGGTCTGGGTCACATGTGCGCGATATATCTGGTCTGCGATTGACCCTGTGCACCTGCTCTCCTACGGTCTTGACGATGGGGTGCCTGAAACAGCCGAGCAGCTTGCGACTGCGTAGTGGCGAACATAAGGGATGATCCTCCGGCAAGCAGTCCGCCCACCGGAGGAGCCTGGAATTGGAAGTTACGATGTCTGCTTTGATTGCCCGCCCACTTCGCATGTTGTCGACCCTCATTGCCATGACCATGGCCGTGACGATCGCCTATTCCTCTCCTGCGCACGCTGCAGGTCTTATTCGGGATGCAGAAACTGAATATCTGATGCGTGCTTTTTCGGACCCTATCTTTAAGGCCGCTGGTCTGGACCCGAAGGCCGTCAGAATTCACATCGTCAATGACAGTTCACTAAATGCCTTTGTCGCTGGCGGCCAACGCATGTTCCTGCATACGGGCCTCATCCAACAGTCGGACCGGCCCAATATGTTGATCGGCGTCATCGCGCACGAGACCGGGCATATGGCTGGTGGCCATCTATCACGCACGCAGCAAGCGTTGAAGTCAGCGGCGGTGCCGGTGATTGTGTCTACTCTGCTCGGTATCGGGGCCATTGTCGCTGGTGCTGGAGACGCGGGATTTGCCCTCATCACAGGCGGCCAGACACTTGCTCAGCGAGATTTTCTCTCCTACAGCCGCATCCAGGAAGCATCCGCCGACCAGGCCGCCGTCACCTATCTGGATCAGGTTGGCTGGTCCGGCCGAGGGATGATGGACACATTCTATCTCTTCCGCGGCCAAGAGGTCCTGAGCGAGCGGCAGCAAGACCCATATTTGCGGTCTCACCCACTCTCTACTCAGCGCCTTAGTGCCCTGGAGGACCGAGTTCTGAACTCCCCGTTTGTTGATGTAAAAGACCCTCCGGAGTGGGTTTCGGCCTTCGACATGATCAAAGCCAAACTGCACGGCTTTATTGACCGCCCCGCGGTGACCATCCGCCGCTTTCCAACGTCAGACACCAGCATCCCGGCGCGATATGCGCGCGCGGTTGCCTATCACAAACTGGGTGATCTTGCGCGGGCGATGAACGAAATCGAACCGCTGCTCACCGCCATGCCCAACAACCCATTCATTTGGGAACTAAAAGGTCAGGTCCTCTTTGAAAGCGGCAAAGTGGAAGAATCAGTTGCCCCCTATCGCCGGTCTGTTGAACTCGCTCCAGGTTCCCCCCTCCTGCATGTCGGCCTTGCTCAATCCCTGATTGGCCTCGAGCGACGTGAAGAAACCCTCGAAGGCCTTCAACATCTTGAAATCGCCCACCGGACCGACAAAGAAAACTCCCGCGCCTATCACCAAGCCTCAATTGCCTATGCGCGCCTTGGCGACTATGGCAATGCAGAGCTGTCGACAGCAGAGCGCTTCTATGTCCTCGGACAGCTGCCGCGGGCAAAACAGCACGCCGCCCGCGCACAAGTTGAGATGGACGAAGGAACACCTGGCTGGCTGCGGGCTGAAGATATTTTGCAAGAGAAACCACAAGGAAGCTGAGATGAAGTACGGGCCTCGTTTGCCTCATATGATTACCAGACTTATGGGCACAGCGACTGTTGCCGCGACGCTGGCTTTTGGGAGCACGGCAGTTACGGCAGAAAGCACTCAATCTGAGTTCAATGCAAATCAGACCGAAGCCATCGGCCAGATTGTTCGAGAATATTTGCTTGAGAACCCTCAAGTAATGATTGAGGTATTCGACAAACTGGAAGAGCAGCAGGCCGCCGCTGAAAAGCAAACAGCTGAGGCAGCAATTGCCAGCAATAGCGACGGCCTCTTCAACGATGATTATTCCTATGTGTATGGCAATCCTGACGGCGACGTTACGGTCGTTGAATTCTTTGATTATAAGTGCGGATATTGCAAACGCGCCGTCAAAGACGTGATTGCGGCTGTGGAAGAGGACGGCAATATCCGTCTCGTCTACAAGGAATTCCCCATTCTCTCAGAGCAATCTGAAGTTGCCGCACGCGCCGCGATGGCCGCCATCTCTCAGAACAAATATATGGAGATGCACCTGGCTCTGATGGCGACCAGCGGTGATCTGGATGAAGATCGCATCATGCGTATTGCCGATGATGCAGGGCTCGACACCGACCGTCTGAAGCAAGACATGAACGACCCTGGTATTCAGGCGGCGATCGATCGTAACCATCAGATCGCTCGGGAGATTGGCATTGAAGGCACACCGGCTTTCATCATTGGCAGCCAAATGGTTCCCGGCGCCGTTGGCAAAGAACGGCTCCTGGAAGTTGTCGAGCAGGAGCGCACTGCCTGCGTCAGCTGCTAAGCGACGCGCAGGTCAGATAAGCCCAGCAACGGGCGAGCTTGGGTCTGCATAGCGTTTACGTGGCATGCGGCCCGCGAGATATGCCAGACGCCCAGCTTCCACTGCCTTCTTCATGGCTTCGGCCATGAGGATGGGCTCTTTTGCCTCAGCGATTGCCGTGTTCATCAACACACCGTCGCAGCCGAGCTCCATGGCAACAGCTGCATCAGACGCTGTGCCGACGCCCGCGTCCACAAGCACTGGCACATTTGACTGCTCGATGATGAGGCGAATGTTGATCGGTGTTTGAATGCCGAGGCCAGAGCCAATCGGCGCGCCGAGCGGCATGATCGCAACACAGCCCATCTCTTCCAGACGCTTTGCGAGCAAGACATCGTCTGAGCAATAGACCATCACCTTAAAGCCCTCTTTGATGAGAAGCTCCGCGGCATTCAGGGTTTCGATCATGTCGGGATAGAGCGTTTTCCTGTCCCCCAGAACTTCGAGCTTTACGAGATCCCAGCCGCCTGCCTCACGGGCCAAACGCAAGGTGCGCACGGCCTCATCGCCGGTAAAACACCCGGCTGTGTTGGGAAGGTAGGTGTATTTTTTTGGGTCTACGAAGTCCATGAGGATGGGTTCGTTGGGGTTCGTGACATTCACCCGGCGGACGGCGACAGTCACAATCTCGGCGCCCGATGCTTCAATGGCACGGGCGGTCTCTTCGAAGTCTTTGTATTTGCCGGTGCCGACAATCAGCCGGGACGAAAAGGTCTCGCCAGCTATCATCCAGCTGTCGCGGGCGCCTGTCTCTTCTGTTTTCACTGCTGCCTCAGCCATCCAAACTCTCCTTACCCGCCACCGACAAACTGAACCAACTCCAGTGTGTCACCGTCTTTTACTTCTGTTGCATCATAGGCTGATCGCCGCACAATTTCGAGATTATGCTCAACCGCCAGCTTTTGCGGTTCGAGGCCGAGTTTGACCAGAAGGCTCGCCACGGTCAGCGGTCCTTCGAAGTCATGTCGCTCTCCATTGATGGTCAGGGTCATGGGGATTCTCGATTGTCGATCTGGGCCGGATAATGGGAGGACACGCGTACCAATTCAAGCGGTACCTGCCTCCTTCATGCGCGGCGCGCAAGCACAAGCCGGACAAATTGCAGTGATGACAGGCCAAGCTGCCACATCAACGCAAAGACGAGCGGACTCGGCGAGGCAAGCGTGAGAGAATTCACTACCAACCAGACGATAAGCAGGCCATTGCCACCAGCTGTCAACGTGCCCACGGCCACCGAGAGACCTGCCCTATCGTCCTCGTCCAGGCGGCGCGTGCCCCAGAATGAGACCACAACCGACACTGCCAGGATGAGGGCAAGCACCGCGCCTGCGATGCGCCACACCTCATCGCCGCTAAACCCAAGACTTTCAACTGCCATAGGCAGGAGTGATCCGAAAGCTGCGCTTAATGAATAAGCCAAGAGGGTCAATGTTCGGTACCGATCGACCGGCGGAAACGTGTCCCCTCTATGTGCGATGGCGACAACAATGCCGGAGAAACCCGCTAGCGCAACGGCGAATTCTGTGATTGTCGAGAACGCATCGGCATCCATTGTGGCAGTCCTTTGAGACAGGGGTGTTGGATAAACATGCCTGAAATCCGCCAAATCTAAAAGGCTGCTCGATTGTGTTAGGATAAATGTCTGACATTTCCTGGGGGGACATGATGATCAGAACCGCGCAAATTCTTCTCACCTTAGTGTGCATTCAAACGGGCTTCGTGCCGCTGTTGGCCGACATCAATCCCAGCCACCTTTTCCATGAAGGCTGGCCGCCGCATGCGCGCTTTCACACTGCCTGGGCGATCACCGTCGGCGCCGGCCTGGCTCTTTATGTTCTATTTCTCACCTGGGCACCTACAGAGAATAGAGTGCAACGTCTTCGCTATGCCTCCGCGCCGGGCTGTATTTTCCTGAGCGCCTTTTTCATCGCTTTTTTCTTCATCGACGGTTTTGGGGGTGGACTGACCGACGTGGACGACCCCATCAAGTTCTTCGGCTTTGACGGGAATGTGTTTGCGTTTTCAATAGCCGCTGTTGTGCAGGTTGTGGCTACTGTGCTCGCCTGGCGGGTGCGCGACACCTGAGACTTCCCTCGCGGAACCAGTGGCTTCTGACGACCCGCTCGACGGGCTGAATTTCTCGCGCTATCCATAAGGCAACAAGAATTTGGGAGGAGGGAACCCATGAAGAACGCATTGGATTTTTCGGGCAAGCGGGTGTTGGTCGTTGGGGGTTCAAGCGGGATTGGCAACGGGATCGCGCGTGCCTTTCTGGATGCTGGTGCTGAAGCTCATGTCTGGGGGACGCGGGCAACAGCACCTGACTACGCTGGCGATGACGGCTCCGACCTCTCTGACATTCACTACGCCCAGATGGACGTCAGCGACTTTGATGCGATTGAAGCTTATGCGCCACCCTTCGACAGCCTGGATGTACTGGTGCTCTCCCAGGGCACGGTGCTCTACAAACGACAAGAGTTCAAAATGCCAGGCTGGCAGAAAGTCATGGATGTGAACATTGGTAGCTTGATGGCGTGCTCTGAAAAGTTTCACGACATGCTGGCAGCCTCCAAGGGCTCGCTTATCACCATCTCATCGACAGCTGGCTATCACGCCACACGGGGCAACCCCGCTTACAGCGCGTCAAAGACGGGCGCCATCGGCCTTACCAAAACCTTGGGGGAAGCCTGGGCGAGCGACGGCATCCGCGTGAATGGGATTGCGCCGGGTCTCGTGGATACCAAGCTCACAAAGGTGACAACGGAAAACCCGAAACGCCTGGAAGGGTCACTCCGCAACATTCCACTGCATCGTCTGGGAACCCCGGAAGACATGGCAGGCGTCGCCCTCTTCCTTGCCTCGCCCTTATCGGCCTATGTGGTGGGACAAACCATTCCGGTCGATGGCGGCCTCATTCTTTCTTAGAGTCGCGTTTTTGGACAGAAAACCACCCAGGCCAATTTTGACACTTTTCTTGAAAACGCTTTTGAAGGAAACACCAAATGAAAGCGCTTACCAGCCATGGGGCCGGCGACATTCGCTACGAATCCTACAAAGATCCGGAATGCCACGCGGACACTGACGTCGTTGTGAAAATGAATACGTGCGGGATTTGCGGCTCTGATCTGCACATTTATCACGGTGCTCAATTCACAGGCGATACGGGTTTCTGTGTCGGTCATGAAGCGACAGGCGAAGTCGCCGAAGTCGGCCGCGGCGTGACACGCTTCAAAGCAGGCGATCAGGTGATGCTCTCCGCTGCTGTTGGCTGCGGGTCGTGCGGCCCTTGCCTCTCCGGCCACATCAACCAGTGCGCCAACAACCAGATGGGTTGCTATGGCCTCGGTCACAATCTTGAAGGCTGTCAGGCGGAAGGCATTCGCGTTCCCATGGCGGACTTCAATTTGCGGGCGATCCCTGACGGAATTTCTGAAGATCAGGCGCTCATGCTCACCGACAATCTGCCAACAGCTTATCTAGGCTGTCTCAATGCGGATATTGGCCCAGGCAAAACGGTCGCAGTGGTGGGGCTTGGGCCCATTGGCCTGATGGCTGTCGAGATTGCCTTCGTGCTCGGTGCCTCAAAAGTCTATGCGCTGGACCTTGTACCAGAGCGGCGTGCCCGGGCTGAAAAGCTTGGCGCCGTTCCGATTGACCCTGCAAATGCCAAAGAGAGGTTGATGGAAGAAACTCAAGGCCGGATGCTGGATTGCGCGGTAGAAGCTGTTGGCTCCGACATCACCATTCGCGCCGCCATTGATCTTGTGGGCGCGCAGGGCACGGTTTCGGTCATTGGCGTCAATCAGAGCATGGATTTCAAATTCCCTATGGGCCTTGCCTTTATCAAGGGCCTCACGTTCCGGATTAGCGCCTGCTCGGTGCAATGCCATTGGGATGAGCTGATTTCGCTGGTTCGCGGCGGACGGCTGCATCCGGAAATGGTCATCACCCATCGGATGGGTCTCTCAGAGGGTGCGGAAGCCTATCGTCTGTTCGATACCAAGGAAGATGGCGCGCTGAAGATGGTCTTATCCGCCTGATCTACTCAGGTATTTGGCGCTTAACTGATGGAACTCGGGGCTGCCAACGCGTATACAACGCCTATTGTTGGGACGACTCGCGTTAACCCAGCGCCCGCGTGTTAACCCACCTGGGCTGGAATACGCGTAGGGTTCAGAGGTTGGGGGGCGGACCACATTTTCGCCCTTTTCGACTTCTAGATAAGCATGCCCGATGGGCATTTCGATTTTCGGCAGTTTTCTGCCGTTTGTGGACTAAAAGAGATGATGGATACGGGGCATGGCTAAGCCGATCTATGTGCTGAACGGGCCGACCTTGAACATGCTTGGTACGCGTGAGCCTGAAATCTATGGCACGCAGACCCTCGCCGATGTCGAAGCGATGACAGCTGAGCGGGCGGCCTCCCTAGGGCACAGCATCGACTTCCGTCAGTCCAACTCCGAAGGTCAATTGGTTGATTGGGTCCTGGAGGCGCGGGAACAAGCTTGCGGCATCATCCTCAATGGCGCTGCCTATACCCACACATCCGTTGCCCTGATGGATGCGATCTCCGCATCTGAACTTCCCGTCGTGGAAGTGCACATCTCGAACATTTTCAAGCGGGAAGAATTCCGCCACCATTCATTCGTTTCACCGGTTTCTCTCGGTGTTATTTGCGGGCTGGGTCCGATCGGCTATGTATTGGCTGTCGAAGCTCTCGCAACCCATCTGGGCAGCTAAAATACAAAAGAAGGCACAGAGCCACATGAGCACAAAAGGCGTCGATCAGGACTTGATCCGGCAACTCGCAGATATTCTGACGGAAACAGATCTCAGCGAGATTGAGGTTGAAACGGAAGATTTGAAAGTGCGAGTCGCGCGTCAATCACAGGTTGTGAATGTCGCGGCTCCGGTCGCAGCCGCTCCTGCGGCACCCGCAGCCGCTGCACCGGCTGCTGTCGCTGCTGAGGGCAACAGCAAAGCCGCCCATCCAGGTGCCGTCCCCTCCCCCATGGTTGGCACCGTGTATGTCGCCGCTGAACCGGGCGCTGCCGCTTTCGTCAGTGTTGGCAGCCAGGTCACGCAGGGGCAGACAGTGCTCATTGTTGAAGCCATGAAGACCATGAACCAGATCCCAGCGCCGAAATCCGGCACGGTGAAGGAAATCCTTGTGGAAGACGGACAGCCGGTAGAATTCGGCGAACCTCTCCTCATCATCGAATAAAAGCCGGAGCCCGCGCCCCAATGATCGAGAAAGTTCTCATCGCCAATCGCGGCGAAATCGCGCTTCGCGTACACCGGGCCTGCAAAGAGATGGGCATTGCCACCGTCGCTGTGCACTCCACGGCTGATGAAAATGCCATGCATGTACGGCTGGCAGATGAAAGTGTCTGTATCGGCCCGCCATCGGCGACTGACAGTTATCTGAACATTCCGGCCATCATCTCAGCATGTGAAATCACCGGCGCGGATGCTGTCCATCCCGGCTACGGTTTCCTGTCTGAAAATGCGCGATTTGCCGAAATCCTAGCCGCTCACGACATTACATTTATTGGGCCTACTGCCGATCACATCAACCTGATGGGCGATAAGATCGCCGCGAAAACGACCGTGAAAGACCTGGGCATTCCCGTCGTTCCAGGTTCTGATGGCGGCGTCACCACCGATGAAGAGGCCATGCGCGTCTCAAAGGAAATCGGGTTTCCGGTTCTTGTGAAAGCCGCCGCGGGTGGCGGTGGTCGTGGCATGAAAGTCGCGCCTACAGAAGACGATCTTCTCGAAGCGCTTCATACGGCCCGCTCGGAAGCAAAAGCGGCCTTTGGCGACGATGCAATGTATATCGAGAAATATCTCGGTGAGCCGCGCCACATCGAAGTTCAGGTGATTGCTGACTCCCATGGGAATGTCGCGCATTTGGGTGAACGCGATTGCTCCCTTCAGCGTCGGCATCAGAAGGTATTGGAAGAAGCCCCCTCACCTGCCCTCAATGACGCCGCGCGCGCCAAGATTGGGGAGATTGTTCGAAATGCCATCGGCAATCTCGGTTATCTAGGTGTCGGCACCATTGAGTTTCTCTACGAGAATGGTGAGTTCTATTTCATTGAGATGAACACACGGCTGCAGGTGGAGCATCCTGTCACTGAAGCCATTACGGGCATTGATCTGGTGCGCGAGCAAATCCGCATCGCTGCAGGCCTTGAGATGAGCTTCACCCAGGAAGATGTTGAATTCTCTGGCCACGCGATTGAGTGCCGGATCAATGCAGAGCATCCCAAGACCTTTACGCCGTCGCCTGGAACCATCAGAGGCTTCCATCAACCTGGTGGACTTGGCGTGCGTGTCGATAGTGGTGTCTATGCCGGATATCGGATCCCGCCCTATTATGACAGTCTGATCGGCAAGCTGATCGTTCATGGGCGCAACCGCAACGAATGCCTGATGCGGCTCCGTCGAACTTTGAATGAGTTTGTAATCGAAGGCGTGGATACAACCATTCCTCTCTTTCAGGAACTCGTGAATGAGCCTGACATCATGAATGGCGACTATCATATTCACTGGCTAGAAGAGTTTCTCGACCGCTCGTGAGGCACCGAAACAGTTCGATGGATGAAATCAATCCAGAGACTTTGCTCCGCGCCTATGCGTATGGTGTTTTTCCTATGGGAGAAGCCCGCGGCTCTGACACTCTCTATTGGGTTGATCCAGAGCTTCGCGGCATCCTGCCCCTCGATACATTCCATGTGCCACGGCGCCTTGCACGCACCATCAAAGCTGAACCTTTCACCGTGAAGGTCGACACTGCTTTTCGCGCGGTTATGGAGGCGTGTGCGGAAGATATGCCGGGACGGGGCGGCACTTGGATCAATGCCGCAATTCTCAATTCCTATACCGAGCTCCACGAGCAGGGACACACGCATTCCGTGGAATGCTGGCAGGGCGACCAGCTTGTGGGGGGCCTATATGGCGTTTCGCTCGGGCGCGCCTTTTTTGGGGAAAGTATGTTCAGCCATGTGCGAGACGCAAGCAAAGTGGCGCTTGTGCATCTGGCCGCGCGATTAATCCAGGGTGGTTATGTGTTGCTGGACACGCAATTCGTTACATCCCACCTCTCGCAATTTGGCGCGATGGAGATTCCGCGTGACGAGTATAAAACCCGTCTTGCAGAGGCCCTCACCGGGCAACCGGGCGATTTCTATTCGATAGGTTCAGACGTTTCCGGCGCTGCCATTTTGCAATCGATCAGCCAGACATCGTAGACCGGGTGCTCCACCGCATTGAGCCCAGGGCTGGACGCAAACATCCAACCTGAGAACAGGCGTTCCGGTGGCCTCGGGAGAGTTGGTTCCGCCGTGTCTTTTTCCGCTAGTTCATCCGCGAGCGTCTTGCCGACGTCGAACACTTCAACAAACGCGGTTGTTTCCGGCGTCTCGGTTGGCGGACGCTTATTGCAACTGTCCGCGAGAATTTCGAGGGTGCCGAATTGAACCCGCTCGCCGACAGGCACTTCCAGGCGGGTAATGCGTGCCGTGATCTTGTCGAGACCGGTAAATATGGCAGTCTCACCGACAGATTCTGCGTAGCCTGCGACGCTTGAAGCCGCGAGCACCGCTGCCGCTAGGATGCCGCTGCGCATGCTGCTCCGGGCTGAGGTCACTCGCTGCCACCTTGGGCACTGAAGACTGCCTGGCCAACAAGGCCAATCAGGTCGATCGAGCCCTGAGTGAACTGGATCTCATCGCCGCTCGCCAACATCTCTTCAGATCCGCCCGGCGTAATTGAGACATAGTTCCCGCCCAGCAGGCCTTCGCTTGTGATCTTTGCAGACGAGTCAGTTGGGAGTTGAACCTCATCAGTCAGGTTGAACGTCACCACCGCGAAATAATTGCTCGTGTTGAGAGACTGCGCTGTCACCGTGCCGATTTTGATGCCCGACATGCGCACGTCTGATCCGGTCGCCAGACCATCTACCCGGTCAAATTCGGCTGTCACTTCGATGCCGCTGACATCACCGACATCGGAAACAGAATATCCATAGGCCAGAAAAGCAGCTGCAATCGCGATTACGATGCCGCCGACCAGCGTTTCGACAAAGCTGTTATCCATCTTTAGCTTCCCTGCCTTTGCCAGCCCCGCTGAGGTCATTGAACCTGTCAGGGGCGTTCGGCGGATAGCGCACCGCCGGAATCACTCAAACTATCCCTACGGTTTAATGATATTCCGTTTGGGAATTCCTAATAAGTCTGTATCGCGCAGAAGTGTGGCTATCTTGCGCCATTCCGGGAGCTTTTTGTGCCAATTTTCCGCTATTCGGGAGACCAAGCGTCATAATCACCCGTCACACGAGGACGACCGCCTCCAGTCAACAGACTTCCGTCTGGTCGGTAGGCATAGGGGGTACCTGTGAGGTTCGGCTGGTGAGGCTTGTGCCACTCGCGAACCGTGAACTCTTCCTCAGTGGGAATGGTGTCGACGGTCTTGTGCATCCAGCCGTGCCATTCAGGCGGGATACGTGATGCTTCGACCAGGCCGTTAAATACGACCCAGCGACGGTCCTCTTTTGACCTGTAATATTTGTTTCCCTGAGCGTCTTCGCCCATCAATTCACCATTGCGCCAGGTGTGAAAACGCGTAGCCAGCGTTTGGCTGTGCCACCAAGTGAAAAACTGCGCCAAAAAGCTCATTTGTGGGCCCTGATTTCCATCTCGCTTGCGCGGTGCACACGAGATTCTTTATGAGAAACGCGGCGAATATGGCATTCTGCAGGGGTTCCGTCCAGCCCCGCGAGCCTGACTAAGATGCTCTGGGCCACCAGATCCAGATGCCTGAAATGCTTAGGATCAGGAGCAAAGCGGCGGCACCATCCATCACCCATACACCCAGATCACCGAAAAACTTGCCTGAATGAAGATCAAGGATAATTCGGTAGAGGGGAAGCCCCTCGCCGCGAAGATGGGCATTCATCGCCGGGACCAATTCAGATGGTATCGGTGCACCAACAGACCATGAAATGGCTTCATCAGAGGTCTGGGTGAGCTTCCAAACGGATCCATCCTCGTTCGCTGCGAAGATTTTGCCTCCAACCTTTGCTGCAACACGCCCGTCTGAAGAACCGAGAGAAGTGATTTCAGCGCCGAATGCCACTGGCAGAAACCGCTCAATCAATTCACCCTCCTTCGTCGCGAGCACGATCTCCCGCGGCGTTGAAAGCACGATCAAGTCATCAAGGGCCACCGCTCCTTGAAGCGTTCCGACACTGCCGATCAACGGTGTCTCCCCAACAAAAAGCCACCCTCCGGCCCAGCTAACCGTCAGATCGCCCAATTCAAAAGCACGCGCAGTTTCATCAACGCCGGCGATCCCATACCAATCAAGAATCCAGGCGTTTTCTATGTTTCTATTGTCGAGGTCCAGCGAACTTGTGTGGTTGAGCAGGATGCCTGTGACACTTAGAAGAAGGACAAAAGCAGCAGCCGTCAATCCAAGACGGCGATGCCAAATGCGTACCCACCTTCCCTTAGGCATAAATCAGGTCTCCTCCCGCACGATGGCGTCAAGACGCAGAGCAAGGCGTGCAAGCTTTGTCAGCGCCCGCACCGACAATGTTGCTCCGGAAATTCCATCAACCTGTGCTGAAAGGGTATGATTTTCTTCCAAAGTCATGCCGCGAAACTGATCCGTAAAAAATGGGTAGCGTACTTCCCATCCATGACTTTCCCGATAGATTAGAACCTGCACGCGCTCAATTGCGCCCGCCTTGACCGCTATGCCTGTCGTTATCGGTTGGGTTTTGCCAATTTCCTCCAAGACCCAAACAGTGCGTTCGGAATCCTCCCAATAGCGCATCCGCAGGCCGCCTGGTTTCCGGCCGAGGATCTCTTGCATCTCTGCCTTAACGTCACCCTTCAGCCACAGGAATGAGGGCTCCGGCGTTTCGGTCCCAAACACCTCAGAGAGAAACATATCCGGTTCCATAAACACGTCGAGCGCACGCGCTGGCACGGTCATGGCGACAGCCAGAAACAATGGAACAATGAGTGATTTTCTGATCATTGCGGTCTCAGCCAGATAAGAACAGGGCGTCACCCAGACGCCCCGTTCGTTCTTACGCCATGGCGCACCCGTTTAGAACTGGAATCCGACGCCAAGATTGACGCGATTGTCTTCCGTGCCTCCAGTTGGTGCACTATCGATTTGATAGTCAGCTTTGAGCACAGTGTCTGGGGTCGGCCAGAAATTTGCGCCGAAACGCGTTTGGGAGAATGTGGAGTCAGTATTGTCGCCTCCATTATTGTCCCATTCCGCATACTGAACAAAGAAACCAAGGTCGCCAATGTCAGTGGCAAAGCGGTATGACGGCTCAACATACCATCCATATTGCTCATCGCGACCGACGGCAGCCGCAGCGTTGCTGTCCAAGTCCCAGAAGGCCGCCAAAGCGCGGAACCCAACTTGACCAGGACCAAACGCGATTGAAGCATCAACATGTGCCTCCAACAGCGTCGCTGGTGTTTCTTCTGCTGTACCTTGCGTCACGTCAAATTGATGCTGCGCTGTCACGCCAACTTCCAAGCCTGGCATGCCCGTCCATTGTACCCGACCGGTGACAGCACCATCTGCTGCACGCGCCTGCGCAACTTTCTGACGTCCATTGCGGATCTTGAATGCATTCGCCCCGGTCGTCGGAACCTGGAGCCCGGAGTGATACATCACATTGTAGCCAAATTCATTGCTCAACTGGCCATGGGCGCCCACACCCGCTTCCCACCAAGTGGTAGGAATGATGTTCTTTTCGACTTCATTACGTTCAACGCCATAGAAAGTTGGGGGCTCATGCGTTTCGTTGAGAATGCCGACGGGGATGAGCTGCACCCCTGCTGTCAGTGAGTGGAACGCGGCAACGTCAAACTCGAGAAATGCCTGTTCGAGCTCTACTTCACCAGGCTGGCTTTCCCCTGCGAGGGCATGTTCCAATTCAACCTCTGCAAACATGCGGACATTGTCTGTGAATTCGTGGGCGATGAAGAGGACAAACCGGTGAAAGTCGACTTCGTCTTTGTCGCCGCCATTGTAGTGAAGCTCACCGTAGCCGCCGAGCGACGTCCGCTGCCACCAGCCAGGCTCTGAGGAACCCCCCCCGTTCGAGGCGATTTCCTCAACCACTTCGCCCGTTGCCTCCACCTTCTCGTCTGTATCTTCAAGCTTCGACGTCAGCGCATTGATCTGAGCTTGTTGAGCCTGGATCATTTGCCACATCTCTTCTCGAGTTGGCAGATCGTCTGCAAGTGCCGGCGCCGACATGGCGGCAACGCAGGCGCTTAGAGTCCCTAGTTTGATAATCTTTTTCATAAGCATTTTCGATCCCATTTTCCGCCTCCCTACAGATTTCGATGGCTAGAGGGGCTTTCAGCGCCCACCCAATGGCGCTTCTGCGAGTCATTTTCAACATTTTTATGAGAGTGCTTCGCATTAGTGAAAATATGTGCTAATTCTGCATCATGATAAATCGAGCCCGAATTGCGCCGGCTGAGCACACACCAACACAACCACCGGCAATGTCTCGCCGCAGGTGCCTTGTTCTTTTTGCCTCAGCTGCGACCCTCCCCTTGCCCGTGCACGGCAAATCGACCAGCCCTCACACTTGGAACGGTGCTGCTCTGGGCGGAGATGTCTCAGTCACACTGGATGGTTTCACGGCGGCGGAAAGTACACGTTTGACTGAACTGGCGGTGGAGGAACTCCATCGGTTGGAGGGAATTTTCAGCCTGCATCAACCCATGTCGGTGCTCTCCCTTCTAAACAGGAAAGGCAGCTGCTCGGCCGCACCCCCTGAACTGATAGATGCCTTGGGGGTCTGCGGCGGTCTACACGAACAGTCTGGCGGAGTCTTTGATCCTTCTGTCCAGCGTTTGTGGGAGTTTTACGATGCTCAATCACAGCGATCAGCGAGCAATCGGACCACAAAAGCAGATCTTATAGCAGCTCAGGATTCTCTGGGTTTTGACAGAGTGGAGGTGTCAGGCCGGCACATCTCTTTGCCTGATGGGATGTCTCTAACGTTGAACGGAATTGCTCAGGGGATCGTAACTGACCATATTGCGGAACTGTTGCGAGATGCCGGTGCCCGCCACACGCTGATCAATCTCGGGGAGTTCAGAGCCCTTGGTCCAAAAGCAGATGGGACTGCCTGGCAGATTGGGCTCAGGGACCCAAACGCCGCCTGGCGCCTTGATAACGTGGTTCAGCTTAGAAGGGGTGCACTTGCAACTTCGGCGGGGTCTGGACACAAGTTTCGCGAGGGCGATCACCTTATTGACCCTGTGACAGGCAAAAGCGCTGCCTACTATTCGAGCGTAAGCGTCGCTGCTCCTACGGCGACGCTCGCTGACGGTCTCTCAACGGCTTTGTACCTTTTACCATTACCTCAAGCGCAACAGTTGGTTGGTAAATTTGATAGTGTTGCCGCCCATTTTACCCTTTCCGATGGAAGTTTTGTGACCACGGAAGGATGGAGCGATCTCGTGCTTTAGAGATCCAGGTCCCAGGCATCGCCTGCAGCCACTTTTTGTTCGGCCACTGCGACTGCTGCTTTCGGAAGCTTCAAAGTGAGCTGCTGGCGTATCTGCCCCTCTTCTTCGAAGAAGGGACGTTTGTCAGCAAGTATCCAATCGACCCGGTGTAAAAGGTTTGCCGGGGTCAACGGTTTGACGAGGAATTGACTGGCGCCAGCTTCAAATGCCTGACGGATCAATCTCGGACGGCCATGTGCCGTCAACATGATGACCGGAATGAAGCATGCAGGCTTGTTGTCAGCTCTCCGCAAAACCTCAAGAAAGGAACAGCCGTCCATCGGCTTCATTTCCCAATCGCTGATGATGAGGTCCGGCTGACGGATCTTAATTTCCGCCAACGCTTCGGTGCCATCTGTTGCTTCGCGTATAACCTTGACGTCAAAGGCCTCCAGGATTGTGTGGACAAGCCGGCGCATGTGGAAATTGTCATCCACCACCAATACATCGAGCGTGCTGAGCTCGCGCCCGTAGGCGTTGCTGTGCTTTGCCGCGATGGTTTGCATGTCCAAAATAACCCCGTGTCGCCTGCAGGCTGTTATTCGCTGGTCGTTTACCAAGAAGACCAAGCGTTCCTGCCCATTTCTTTTACGCGGTAAATCCTTCTGATTAGTAACCAGAGCGTGTGGAACGGGTCGATTCGCGAATCTTTCAGCGGAGATATTCTTCGCCGAACGCCCTCGCCCCACATATTTCGAGGCCCGTACGCCATTCGACACAAGTGCTTGACGACCCCTGCTCAGACCACCACAGTTTGTGTCGGCTCAGATGAAAAACACTGCATCTGGTACCAACCGGACATAAGGCGGCGATCAGGTTCCGCCCGTCCCTTGAGCAGCTGACATGGGGATTTTCCCTATTGAGTCAGTGGGTTAAGGACACGGGATCGCAGGAAAGCTGCCTTCTATGCTCCTCGGGGACCAGCCTGGAGACATCTGACCTAAGGGCAAGAGATTGGGGCTCGTCGGCGGCGATGGGTCCCTTCGCAAGAGGAATATGGGGGCCAAATGCGCATACAACGGTGTTTTACAGACGAAGCCAAATCGCCTTATGAGGGGATCGAATTCCGCACGACGACGAGCGAGATCCGAAATCCCGACGGCACGATTGTGTTTCGGCTTGATGACATCGCGGTGCCGGCGGACTGGAGCCAGGTTGCGGCCGATATTCTGGCGCAGAAATACTTCCGTAAAGCCGGCGTGCCCGCAGCGCTGCGCCCCGTCAAAGATGAAAACATCCCAACCTGGCTTTGGGCTCATGAAGCAGACGAACCCCGTTTGGATGACATGCCAGAAGGCGAGCGCTTTGGACCTGAAAAAGACGCCCGCCAGGTCTTTGACCGGTTGGCAGGCACCTGGACCTATTGGGGCTGGAAAGGTGGCTATTTCGACACCGAGGCAGACGCACGTGCTTTCTTTGATGAGATGCGCTTTATGTTGGCGACCCAGATTGCGGCACCAAACTCCCCACAATGGTTCAATACGGGCCTTAACTGGGCCTATGGCATCGACGGTCCGGCACAGGGCCATCACTATGTGGACTTCCAAAGTGGCGAGCTGACGGTAAGCGACAGCGCCTATGAACATCCACAGCCCCACGCCTGCTTCATTCAAGGGGTTGATGATGATCTCGTGAACGAAAATGGCATCATGGACTTGTGGGTCCGTGAAGCCCGCCTCTTCAAATTCGGATCTGGGACTGGCTCCAACTTCTCGCATCTGCGCGGCGAGAGCGAACCTCTGTCGGGCGGCGGCAAATCCTCCGGCCTCATGTCCTTCCTGAAAATCGGGGACCGGGCTGCAGGCGCCATCAAATCCGGCGGCACAACGCGGCGCGCGGCCAAAATGGTGGTGGTTGATGTGGACCATCCGGACATCGAGCACTTCATCAACTGGAAGGTGATCGAAGAGCAGAAGGTTGCCGCACTCGTCACCGGTTCAAAAATCAATGAGAAGTTCCTCGGCGCTGTGATGCGTGCCTGCGTCAATTGCGAAGGCCCCGAAGGCGACTGCTTCGATCCGAAGAAAAACCCAGCCCTTAGACGCGCCATCATTGCTGCGCGCGAGGCCATGATCCCGGAAAACTATGTCCAGCGGGTTATTCAGTTCGCCAAGCAGGGCTTTAAAGAAATTGAGTTCCGCACCTATGACACAGATTGGGATTCAGATGCCTATCTCACAGTGTCAGGTCAAAACTCCAACAACACGGTCCGGGTCACGGATGATTTCCTGAAAGCGGTTGAGTCAGACAGCGACTGGCACCTGATCAACAGAACAGACAGTGCAATTGCCAAGACGCTGGACGCGCGGGAGCTTTGGGACCAGATCGGTCAAGCCGCATGGCAGAGCGCTGATCCGGGCATCCAGTACCACACAACGATCAATGACTGGCACACCTGCCCGGAAAGCGGTGAGATCCGCGCAAGCAATCCGTGCTCGGAATATATGTTTCTGGACAATACAGCATGCAACCTTGCGTCCATCAATCTGATGCAGTTCCGACAGGCCTCAGGACGCTTTGATGTTGAAGCGTTTGAGCATGTGGCCAAACTCTGGACCGTGGTGCTCGAGATTTCTGTCCTGATGGCGCAGTTCCCATCAAAAGAAATCGCAGAACTTTCCTACAAGTTCCGCACACTGGGCTTGGGCTTTGCCAATATTGGTGGCCTGCTGATGTCCCAGGGCATCGCTTATGACTCAAAAGAAGCCCGTTCGATCTGTGGTGCGATTTCCGCGATTATGACCGGCGTCTCCTATGCCACTTCAGCGCAGATGGCGAAGGAGCTCGGCGCCTTCCCGGGTTATGGCGAAAACGAGAACCATATGCTCCGCGTTATGCGCAATCATCGCGCGGCGGCTCATGGGGAAGCCACAGCCTATGAAGATCTTTCGACTAATCCTGTGCCGCTTGATGCGCCGAACTGTCCACAGGGCGACCTTGTCGAACATGCAAGAGCTGCCTGGGACCTTGCCGTCTCTATGGGCGAGAAATATGGCTACCGCAACGCGCAGTCGACCGTAGTTGCGCCCACGGGCACGATCGGTCTGGTGATGGATTGCGATACGACCGGTATTGAGCCTGACTTTGCGCTGGTGAAATTCAAGAAACTCGCAGGCGGCGGCTATTTCAAGATCATCAACCGGGCGGTGCCACAGGCGCTGCGCACTTTGGGCTACAATCCTGAGCAGATCGAAGAAATTATCGGCTATGCGGTAGGGCACGGCACCCTGAAGGACGCACCGGGCGTGAACCATGAAACGCTGGCAGCCAAAGGCTTCACCCCGGCGGCGCTTGAGCTTGTTGAAGGCTCGCTAGCGACGGCCTTTGATATTCGGTTTGCCTTCAACAAATATTCGCTTGGCGAAGAGTTCTGTGTGGAGGCGCTCGGCCTTGATGCAGGCGCTATGGATGAGATTGATTTCGACATGCTGGCGGCCCTTGGCTTCAGCGCGGATGAAATTGAAGCTGCAAATCTCCATGTTTGTGGCGCGATGACGTTGGAAGGTGCGCCCGGCCTCGCAGAGGCGCACCTTCCCGTCTTCGATTGCGCAAACCCCTGTGGCCGCACTGGCAAGCGCTTCCTCTCAGTAGAAAGCCACATCCGCATGATGGCGGCCTCGCAGCCTTTCATTTCCGGCGCGATTTCAAAAACAATCAACATGCCCAACTCAGCTACGGTAGAGGATTGCAAAGAAAGCTACATGCTGTCCTGGCGGCTCGGGCTCAAAGCCAATGCGCTTTATCGCGATGGCTCTAAACTCTCCCAGCCTCTGAATGCCCAGCTGGTGGACGATGACGATCTGGATCTGGAGATGGCAGACGACGCGATCGCTGCTGCACCAACTCTGATCGAACAACCCGCCGCCGCCCAGGCTGCGACACTGGCGCAGAAGCTTGCCACCAAAACCATTGAACAGGCGCGCACCGCATCAACAAACTCGCTTGGTGCCGCGATGGTCGATGGGGAGCGCGGTGAACGGGCGAAACTGCCCGACCGACGCAAGGGCTATACGCAAAAGGCCGTTGTCGGCGGGCACAAAGTGTACCTGCGCACGGGAGAATATGAAGACGGCACGATCGGCGAAATCTTCATCGATATGCACAAGGAAGGTGCGGCCTTCCGATCGCTCATGAATAACTTCGCCATCGCGATTTCTTTGGGCATGCAATATGGCGTGCCACTGGAAGAATATGTGGAGGCCTTCACTTTCACCCGCTTTGAACCTGCGGGCCTTGTCCAGGGCAATGACACCATTAAGAATGCGACCTCGATCCTTGACTATGTGTTCCGGGAACTCGCGGTCTCTTATCTCGGGCGCCACGACCTCGGCCATGTGGAGCCAGCAGACCTGATGCCCGACGCCATGGGCGATGGGGAAGACGAAGGCAAGCTTCCGCCGGCTCCAATGCCAGCAACTGCCATCGCCTCTCCCGGCTTTGCGCGCAACACGCAGCTCGCAAATCTTTATGTGGTGCGCGGTGGTGCCGCCACAGTGCGCGCTGGCCAGACAGCGGAAGCTCTTGCATCGGAGACGATTGCAGAATCTGAGACGATGCTCGTGACGGAGACAGAGATTGTCGCCACAGAACAAATTGCCGTGGCAACGACGGTTCAGGCCGGCTCCGGACACACAAGGGGGGGCAACACATCTATCTCGCGGACCATGTCCGCCGCAGTGGAAGCACGCATGAAAGGCTACGAGGGCGAAGCATGCAGCGAATGCGGCAACTTCACCATGGTGCGGAACGGCACCTGCCTTAAGTGCGACACGTGTGGTGGCACGAGCGGCTGTAGCTGAAGAAACAAAGTGGAGTTTTTACCCCGCTTTACGGCCTTCAATGATCCGGCATGTTGCGGTTGCATACGCATATGCCCGCCCGGCGGCGTCTTCGAGGACTCCGTCAGCGATCACCATACTCTTGGTTTGGTCAATGACTTTTGCGGACGCTGTCAGTGCCTCGTTGTACGGAACCGGCCTCAGCATTTTTACATTCAAATCGACGGTGCCATATCCGACACCCGCAGGTAACATCGTATGAACGGCGCAACCTGTTGCTGAGTCCAACACTGTCGCCGCAAAACCACCATGTACCGCTCCTAATGGATTGCTGTGCCGATCATCTGCCTTTGCCTGGAAAATCACACTTCCCTCTTCGGCTTGCACAATCTTCATCGGAATAACGTCGGCTATTCCTTGATCGCCCATATTACCGGGTAGTGTGATCGCGAATTTCATAAGCTCAAGGCCAGACATCTCTTCTAAGTTCATCTCAATCATCCTCTGATTTGCTGGGTTAGGTTAGGTTGGGTTGGGTTGGGTGGTGTCGACGTCATCGATGGCCTTCTTGAGAACATCTCAAACCAATTTGCGAGCTCAGAATTTTCCGAACGCCACATAAGCTCTGAAAATCTGAAATCGAGATAGCCAAGCGCACACGCGGCACTGATCTGGCCAATTGTGATGTGTTCACAGGATGATGAAACCTCTCTATTGATGGTCTCAACAGATGAGCGAATACGCTCAAGCTGCCTGTCGATCCAGCTGCCCCACGTCGCCTGTCCGTCGCGAAAAGTGAGCTCATACCGCAGAGCTACTGCTGCATCCATGAGGCCATCAGCCAGCGCCTGCAGATGAAGTGCACGCCAAAGTCTTCCCGTTTCTTCAGGGAACAGGTCTCCATCGACCACTGCATTTAGATATTCACAAATCACTCTGGAATCGTGCAGCGAGAGCCCGTCTTTCAATTGAAGGACGGGAATTTTGCCCAAAGGGTGCAGTTTGACGAGGGTTTGATTGGCCTGAACAGGCGACAAACTCCCTGGGTCTTGGAATGTGAGCTGATCGGCCATTCCGAGCTCCGCAGCAAGCACTCTGCACTTTCGCGTAAAGGGTGATGCGTGGTTTCCTAATAAGATCACGCGGAAACTTCTTCCAAAACAGATTCATCAAAAATGACGATCGGTTTATGACTGGGCAAAACCAATCGCTCTGGTGCGTCATCCAGCCGGACTATTTCAGATTCAATTGCACGAGGGTTGATCGTGCCCGCCGCTAGTTCAGCGATGACATCAGGCAGGAAGTTTCTCGTGGGACTAAAAGTGGACCTCAATGTCACACCGGAATAGTGCATCGCCTCGATAGGGATCGAAACATCCTCAAGATAGATCACAACATTTTCGACAACGGCTCCATAGGCCGCAGCGAGCAGACAAAACCTCAGGGACTGCTCACCCTGTCTTTCGTTGATGATCACATCATATGCGGGAGGAACTTCGAGATCTTCTGACCAGATGAGTGTTTCAGCCCCAAGGTCCTTTGCAACCGACAGGCGAACAGGGTCATCATCCACATAGGTGACTTGGCGGGCCCCTGCGGCCAAAGCCCATTGCGCTGCATATAGCCCGTATCCTGCGTTGCTCGTAATCAGGACTCTTGCATCAGGCCTTTTTTGAATATGCGGTACGGTCGTACTCCACGCATCGCTTAGAGTATCGCCCGCTGCCACCGCGGCGAGTGGGTCTACGCTTTTCGGAATTTTCACCAATGCATGGGATGCATAAGGAACCCGGTAGCTCTCCGAAAACATACCTCCGAAATCAGACCCATCTGGCATTCCATAAGTCGCGACGATGGGCACATTTTTTTCGCGGCAATTCAGTGGGTTTCTACCCCGACAGGACGGACAGACCCCGCAGGTTCTGTGATAGGGAACGGAAACAATGTCGCCGACCTCCAGTCCCTCTACCGCATCACCCAAGTCCACTATCCTGGCGACAGACTCGTGTCCAAGGGCGAACGGTGGTTCAAACGGACTGTTGCCTGAGATGATCATGGTATCGACGTAACAAGCGCTTGCAGCGATGGTGGATACGACGACTTCATGGTCTGCCTGCACTGTTGGCGCGACCACATCCCGCCATCCCAACTTATTCACCTCTTCAAAAAACAGGCTCCGCATTGCCCCTCACTTACTCTATCTATCTGATTTATATTTAGATATTTTTAGTCACTTCATTTTGGTAAGTGACTTTAGCGGACCCATAAACCCTTTTCAAGAGTTACTTTCCATATTAGAGTCAGTAGCAATTCTGGACTAAACGGAAACACAGCAGATGCCGCGTCGGACCCCGAGCGCCCATAGATCGACCTGCCCGCTTGCGAGCACGCTCGACTTTATCGGTGACAAATGGAGCCTCCTGGTCATTCGAGACCTGGTCTATTTTGGAAGATGCACCTTCAAAAAATTTCAGGATGCAGCTGAGAAGGTGCCCGCCAAAACACTTGCGGACCGCCTCAAAAAACTGGAAGCACTAGGGATCATCTCCAAACAACCCTATCAAACGCGACCGCTCCGCCATGAGTATGAATTGACGGAAAAAGGTTTGGCGCTCATTCCTGCTCTCAAAGCTCTGACCTTATGGGGGCAGGCGCATATCGACGCAACAGAGACAATCGTCGAAGTTAAAGATGGCGTTCAAACGATGACCCGGCCCGTCTCAGTTGACCTTGCTTGGTTAGACGTATCCTAATTCCGTAGACTGTTTATAGACGTCGGTATGTATGGGATATCAGGTAGCCGACACCGTCAGGTCTCTGGTTTTTCCAACCATCTTCGGCGTTCACGCTCCTTCGAAGGTGAAGACTTCTTCCAGGGGGCGGTTGAACTCGCGCGCTATCAGGAAGGCGAGTTCTAGCGAGGGTGAATAGGCCGCCTTCTCAATCGCCACAATGGTTTGGCGGGTAACGCCAACGCGCTCTGCCAATTCCTTCTGGGTCATCTCATCATGATCAAACCGCAGGCGGCGAATATTGTTCGCGACGCGGGTCTTCTTGGCTTTGGTCGTCACCATGGTTCAGACGCCCTTCCGGTAGAAGCGGAATTGAACCAGAGACGCGATGATGTCGGCCCCTGCAAAGGAAAACATGACCAGGTGGAAGACGAGAAACGCGCTGCCGCCAAATGCCAGCACCAACATGGATAGAACAACGCCGGTCCCGGTCAGATAGTGCGCGATTTTGAGGCTTTTGAGTTCAATCATCTGGTCGCGCTCGTCCATCATGTAGGCAGTCTCATCCTCCATGTCCCCTGCAACCTTCGTGAGAACAATATTGAACGCAATAACTATGACGAAGGTCACGGCGATGGTGGCCACAACTAGCCCCAGAATGCACGCCCCGAGCAGCGCCAAGGCGCCTGGTCCATCAAAGCGCCCTGCGTCCGCCAGGCCGGATACCATCCAGCCATAGGTGCTGAACACCAGCACCATGGAGATGAGATAGGCCACGATGTTTCGTTCTTTGAATGACAGGGATTGCAGCATGAGGCTCGGTCTCCTTCGGAATGGGGCTCGGGCCGCCTGAGCAACCACGTCAACTCTGATATACCTCATGTATGAATTATCTTACTCAGAGTCAAATATTTTTTACTTTTTATATTCACCCCGCCATCACCCCTGGATTTGTTCTGGGGGCCCAGGGGCGACAAATAGAGGGCTGCGTTTGGAACCCTGGATTGCCGGAACAAGTCCGGCAATGACAGAATAGGGAAACAGAAACTCAAAGGATTCTAACTCATGCCCAAAGGATATTGGATCGCCCACGCCACCGTCACCGACCAGGCGAAGTATGACGCGTATCGCGCAGGCGTTGCCGCACCGTTCGAAAAATATGGCGCGAAGTTCCTCGCGCGCGGTGGCGACTTTGAGGTGGTCGAAGGCACGTCCAAAGAGCGGCACATTCTCGTCGAGTTCCCAAGCGTCGAGGCCGCAAAGGAATGCTTCCACTCCCCAGAATATCAGGCTGCCAAAGCCAAGCGCAAAGGCGCGTCAGAGAATGACGTGATTATTGTCGAGGGGGTTTGATCTTTCCGATTTGGCCAGTACCGGTTCCTGTCAGCAGAGGGCAATTAGGTGCGACATCGTTGTTTGTCGAAACTTCCCGGTGATGACAGGATACCAACATCAAATCCAAAGGGCCTACGCTGATGAAAACGACCTCACGAATAGCCGTTAGCATTTTTGTACTTAGCAGCGTCGCCACCTCCCTCTTCTCAGGTACCGCCCTTGCCGGGCATCACGAGGCAGGTGAACAGGCAGCATCGGCACCCGAGACCACCGACATCAGTTTCATTGCGCAGGCCGCAGACGAGATTGAGCTTCAGCGCGTGCCGGGGCTCGAAGGGCTTACCGCTGCTATTCTTTATGGCAATCCGGACGAGCCTGGCCCTTATGTCATCCGGGTGCGGTTCGACAAAGAAGTGCGCAGCCCGCCCCACTCCCACGATCAGGATCGCTTTATCACCGTGATTGACGGCACCTGGCATTTTGGTATCGGGGCCTCTGGTCGTTGCGAAGGTACCGTGCCGCTGCCCGCCGGGAGTTTCGCGTTTCACCCGAAAGGGGAACTGCATTATGACGGGTCCTGCGGTGAGCCCGTGACCGTGGAAATTCGCGGCCAAGGGCCTGTGTCCACTGACTTCATCCAGTTCAACTAACGATAGGCACTTCCCCATGTCCTCCATCATCCCCCAACGCATGACCGCCGAAATTGACGGTGATTTTGTTGTCTTTCTGATCGGGATGCGGATCAACAAATGGTGGCTGCCGCACAAATGGGTGCCAGTGTCGCGGGCCATGTTCCGCATGCTGAAAGAGCTGGAAAATTCAGCGCCCGAGGACACAGGATTTCTCGGCGTTGAGCGCGCCGGAAGCATCTTCATTCAATATTGGCGCTCTTTCGATCATCTGGAAACCTATGCGCGCGCAGGTGACCATGAGCACTGGCCTGCCTGGGCCCGGTTTAACGCACTTCTTGGCAAGACCCGGGGGGATGTGGGGATCTGGCATGAAACCTATCTCGTCAACGCAGGCTCTTACGAAAACGTTTATAGCGGCATGCCACCGTTCGGGCTTGGCAAAGCCATGGAGCCACAAGGGGGACTGGTGCCCGCCACCGGCTCGCGAGAGGCAGCCCGGGACCGACTTCGCTCCCAATAGGCCGCGCTCCCAATAAGCAGCCCTCAGCCGCGAGGATTTGTCACAGAACTGCCGCCTCCCGAGGATTAGACCCTCAACTAAAGATTTATGTTTTGCGTTCATTCTGACCCTGCCGACGCGCTGTCGGCTGAGAGCGAGGGTGCGTGCACAAATCCAAACTGGTGTCAGAGGCAACGGTGGCTCTTGCCGATCTGTGGTATCGCACGCGCGATGATTTGGGCGTTCGCGCGCCGCACAAGACGGACCTGCCGCTCAGGGACCTTGCCCGCTTCATGCCCAACATTGCGTTGGTTCGCTTTGATACGGATGGCCGTGCAAAATACGAACTCTTTGGGACGAAACTTGTCGAGCTCGCAGGTGTCGACCTCACCGGCCATTACCTGGATGAGACATTTTCACCGGAAGCAAAAGCGCAGCGCAACTCTGGTTTGACAGCGTTTAGTGAAACAGCAGGACCCGAGGCACTCCGTGCCCGCTGGTCTGTCGGCCAAGCCACGACCACCAGCGGCCGTGTGGTCCAGGTGGAAGATCTGGCACTGCCCTACTTCGACGGACTGGAGTCCGAGATGCGCCACATGAACTTCGCGTCCATGCTGGGCACGCTGGATTTTGGCGAAGGGATGTCCGGCTTTGTTGAAGCTGATGAGATGATCTGGTTTGACGCAGCGCTGGCACGTCCCGACTGGCTTCATATGAGCCAGCCTAAAATACTGGCAGCTGCATCGACTTAAAAACCTTACGCACCTAGCGGAAAATTCAGTATTACATGCTAAAGTACAACACGCCCAAGGCTTTACCATAGAGGTCATTCTGTTGCGGTCTGCGTGTCTCAAATCCCCGAAAACGGTGGCGTTGGCCGATCTCTGGTTCGAGTTGCGTGGAAAGTCTTCACATGCCCTTCCTTCCAATGAAGACTTTCCCCTGGAAGATTTTGCCCCCCTACTCCCCGCCCTTGCGGTCACACGGCGGAGGGAAGACGGCACTCCCTATTACCATGTTTACGGCACTGAGCTGGCGAAGGAATTCGGCCAAGATTTAACCGGACAAGATGTCACCGCCAACATGACCGATGAGGCGAAAGAGCAATTTCTCTACGTTATCGCGATTGCCGATGCGCTGGAAAAACAGGGTGCTGCATTCAATGGTCGATGGTTCATCGGTGAGGCCGTGACGCAGGACGGACGTCGCGTTGAGCTTGAGGGCCTCACACTTCCCTTTTTTGCCAAAGGTGGCGAAATACGACGAGCGACCTACAACTCTGTTGTTGGCGGCATTGCGCTGGGTGACGAACTTGGTATGCACTATCCGAAGGCTGATGGGATTGAATTCAACGCGCTGAATGACCGGCCAGAATGGATGTATCTCCGCCAGGAGATTGCGGCAGCAGAGTAAGTTTTCTAGCCCATTGATGCTGGGACCTAGACACAGTGGCCACCACATATTAAAACCTCCATTCCACCTATGGGGGTCTTCGTGTCACCAGTGATTGTTAAGTCAGAAGCAATGATCGCGTTCGCCTCGCTTTGGTATGACGCGCGCGCTGAGGCGGGCCTTTCCATACCAGCAAAATCGGACCTGCCATTGCGGGGGCTTGCGGCCTTTATGCCGAACCTATTGCTGCATCGTATCGATGATGACGGACGTGCATTTTGTCTGCTTTTCGGCACGGCGCTCACCGATGCTTTTGGGCAAAACCTGACCGGCACCTATCTCGAAGAAAGCATGGCAACAGTCGATGCTGAAGCGCGCCGACAGACCTTTGAGGCGTTCTTTCGGGAACATGGTGACGGTGTCCCCTTTGGTCGATGGGTCAGTGGCTCGCTCAATAGCCGCACAGGTGATGTGATTGAATTTGAAAGCCTGGCGCTTCCCTACATTGAACCTTCAGATGGCTCTACCCGACTAATGGTCCACGTGCTGCCGCTCGCCAAATTGAGTTATGGCGATCGGCTGATCCCCCAATTCACCGAGAAAACCGTACGTATGTTCCAGCCGGAAGGGCCGAGACCCGATTGGCTGATGCCACCGTCCTCGACCTGACGTCTTATTTTTTTTCCGGCGGCGGAATGTGACGGAGATGAAGCTCGCGCAACTGATGATTGGCCGGCTCTGAGGGAGCTCCCATCAGCAAGTCTTCTGCTTGTTGGTTCATCGGATACATGGTCACTTCGCGAATATTCGCCTGGTCAGCCACCAGCATCACAATACGGTCCACACCCAGTGCAATTCCTCCGTGAGGCGGCGCGCCAAAACGGAAGGCATTCAGCATGCCCGCGAAGTTCTTCTCTGTATCTTCATGTGCGTGGCCCGCGATCTCAAATGCTTTCAGCATGCAGTCTGGGTCTGCGTTCCGGATCGCGCCGGAACCCAGCTCATAGCCGTTACAGACCAGGTCGTATTGCTGGCCCATCACATCAAGAGGGTCCTGCGTGTTGAGCGCTTCCAGACCACCGACGGGCATTGAAAACGGATTGTGCGAGAAATCGATCTTGCCTTCCGTCTCGTCAAATTCGTAGATCGGGTAGTCGGTGATCCAACAGAACCGGAAAACAGCTTTCTCTATCAGATCAAGCTCGGTTCCAATCCGGGTCCGGGCGTTGCCTGCCAGCGCTGTCGCAGCGGCTTCCTTGTCACAGGCGAAGAACAGGGCATCGCCAGCTTTAACACCCGCTTTTGCCGCCATGCCTTGCAGAACGTCGGCGGGGAAGAACTTGGCAATAGGGCCTTTACCTGCCAGCACGCCGTCCACTTCTTCAAAGACGATATAGCCGAGGCCGGCCGCGCCCTGATCCTTCCGCGCCCAGTCATTGAGCTTGTCGAAGAAGGAGCGAGGACGATCTCCGGCTCCCGGCGCCGGGATGCCGCGCACAATGCCACCCTGAGCAATCACGTTTTTGAATGCCTTGAAAGTCACTTCATCAGGGGTGAAGAACTCCGTGATGTCGACGATTTCAATCGGGTTACGCAAATCCGGCTTGTCATTGCCGTATTTCAGCATCGATTCTTTGTATGGAATGCGGATGAAGGGCGCTTTGTCGGCTACACGTGGCGTCGCCATCTCACCGGCGAACTTGCCGAATGTATCGGCGGCCACTTTTTCCATCACAGCAAAGACTTCGTCCTGCTCAATAAAGCTCATCTCGACGTCGAGCTGGTAGAACTCCCCTGCAGAACGGTCAGCGCGGGCATCCTCATCACGGAAACAGGCTGCGATCTGATAGTAGCGGTCAAAGCCTGCCACCATGGTCAGCTGCTTGAACTGCTGCGGTGCCTGCGGCAGCGCATAGAATTTTCCCGGATGCAAACGGCTCGGCACCAGGAAATCACGCGCGCCCTCAGGGCTCGAGGCCGTCAGGATCGGTGTCTGGTAGTCAAGAAAGCCCTGATCTTCCATAGAATTGCGCATGGCGCGAATGAGATTGGAGCGCAAGACGATGCGCTCGTGAAGGCCATCGCGACGCAGATCAAGGAATCTGTTCCGCAGGCGAATGTCTTCGGGATATTCAGGCTCACCGAAAACAGGCAGCGGAAGCTCTTGCGCTTGCGACAGGATCTCTGCGTCTTTTACGAGGATCTCAATCGCACCTGTTGGCAGGTTGGCGTTCACCGTGTCCTCAGATCGGGCGACGACGGGACCATCAATGCGCATGACAGATTCTGCACGCACCCGTTCAGCCAGCTTGAAGCCCTCCCCCATATCAGGGTCAAACACCAGCTGGGTGAGACCATAATGGTCGCGCAAATCGATAAACAGCAGACCGCCGTGATCACGCTTCCGGTGGACCCAACCTGATAGGCGCACAGTCTCGTCGACATTTGATTTGGTGAGCTCGCCACATGTGTGGCTGCGATAAGGGTGCATTTTGGCTTCAACCCTGAAAAAAGGCAGGAATTACAGGGCCTCAGGCGGATGCCGACCCCAGTTCTGGGTGCCGAAAAGCGCATGAGACAGCTGATTTGTCAAGGTCTGACGGTTCGACCTTTGTCAGGCGCTAATTCCGCCAGACCGGGCCCGTGGATGGGGGCGACAGACCGGCCAGATTGCGGTATAGGGGCCCCATGGAAATTATTACGACAACGGCGCAGCTGGAAGCAGCCTGTGGCCACCTGGCGAAGGCCTCCTACATCACCGTCGACACTGAGTTTATGCGGGATTCGACCTATTGGCCGATTCTCTGCCTTATCCAGGTCGCTGGACCCCGTCACGAATACATCATTGACCCGCTGGCCGACGGCATCGACCTCGCTCGCTTCTATGAGCTGATGATGGATCGAAATGTCATCAAGGTGTTTCACGCGGCACGCCAGGACATAGAAATCTTCTACCATGAGGCGAAAGCCATCCCTGATCCGCTGTTTGACAGCCAAGTGGCAGCTATGGTGTGCGGGTTTGGGGAGTCTGTTGGGTATGAAACCCTGGTCCGCAAGCTTGCCAACGGCAAGGTCGACAAATCCTCCCGGTTCACCGACTGGAGCCGCCGACCGCTTACGGACAAGCAATTGAACTACGCGATGGCTGATGTCACCCATCTGCGGAAGATCTATGACGTGCTTGCCCGCCAGATCGCTGAGAATGATCGCATCGCCTGGGTCGGCGAAGAGATGGCCATTCTGCAAAACCCTGAGACATACGCTCTGAGGCCTGAAGCAGCCTGGAAACGCATGAAAATGCGCGTGAAGGGCCGCAGGTCTGTCGGCGTGCTGATGGAAGTGGCCGCGTGGCGGGAACGACAGGCGCAAGAACGGGACACGCCGCGCAATCGCATCATGAAGGATGACGCTCTCTTCGAGCTGGCAAATCAGCAGCCCAGAGACCTTAAAGGTCTGGATAATCTGCGTGCGGTTCCCCGCGGCTTCTCTAACAGCCGATCTGCTCCAAGTCTGCTCGAGGCAATCCAAACGGGCCTCGACCGAAACGAAGCCGACTTGCCCGACATTGAAGACCCTCGCCCGCTCCCGTCGGGCATTGGACCTCTCGTTGAGCTTCTCAAAGTGCTTCTGAAGATGCGGAGCGAAGAGCACAATGTGGCGCCCAAGCTCATTGCCAATGTGTCCGATCTTGAGCAGATCGCCGCATTCAAGGATGCCGACGTCAAAGCATTGTCTGGGTGGCGTCGAGACATATTTGGTAGTGACGCGTTGGCCCTCAAAAAGGGCGAGCTTGCGATCTCAGCAAGTGGTCGGCAATTAAAGCTCACACGGCTGGGAACAAAAACCGATGCATAATTTTCGAGCATTACTGTTTGGTTAATAGCCGTTTAATCTAATCTTATGGATCTAGGCATTAGATTATCCCTATGAAATCTGGGGGGATTACTAATGTCTAGAATTGCCAACGTATCTATCAATGCACGGATTTTTCTGTCTGCTCTCGCACCGCTTCTCATGCTTGTGCTTCTGGGCATGTACTTCGCGTCAGACCAATTCTTTCGTTATTCATCGCTCGAACGTCTGGAGAGGCTTGCAGCTGCCGCACCGAAGCTTAGCCGCATCGTGCACGACCTTCAGCGAGAACGCGGATACTCGGCAGGGTTTATTGCAAGCAAGGGCGGTTTGAATTGGCGGCAAAGCCTCGACAACCAGATGATGACAACGGATGAAACGCTAGAAAAGACCCTAGCCGACTTGAGGCAGTTTCCAGCACATCAATACAGCGCCGCATTCGCTACATCACTCAATGAAGCCATTTCTCTCCTTGAGCAACTCAAGGACCAGCGCAGTCGCACGCAATCTTTAAGAGCGCCAATAGCGGAAGTTGCTGGATACTACACTGCAACAAACAGGCATTTTCTTGATGCGCTTTCGGCCATTGCCGCTCTCGCAGATGACGCAGTGGTGAAAGGGAATGCGATTGCTTACGTGAACCTACTCGAAGCAAAAGAACGCGCCGGGCAAGAGCGCGCAATGGGTGCGGCAGGTTTTGGGGCTGGCCAGTTCAATCCAAAAACCTATGAGAAGTTTCTTAAGCTGCTTGGTTCCCAAACAGCCTTTCTTGCCAACGTGCACGCCTATGGCAGCGAAGATATTCGCAACTTCTATGACACGACCGTCACAGGCACTGCCGTAGCGACGGTCGATCAATACCGGTCTGTTGCGCTGGACGCCGGCACCGGAGTGCTACCTGCGCAATACAAGGCGGCAAAATGGTTCGAAGCAATCACGGCAAAAATCGATCTTGTCTACCAGGTAGAAGCAAGGGCATCTACGCAATTGGTTGAGGGAGCAAACGCTGCGCGTAATGCTGCATTGACACTGCTTCTTGCAATTGGTGGGGGCATCCTCGCTGCCGTTCTTGCATCAGCCTTACTCTGCTGGTTTTTCGCGCGTTCGATAGTTCGTCCGCTCACATCCTTGCGTGGTGAGCTGGACACAATCGCCGAAGGTTCCTACGACATTGTCGTCTCTGGCACCGAAAGAAAGGACCAGCTGGGTGAGATGGCGCGCGCCGTAGACGTCCTTCGTTCCAACAGCGAAGAAGCACAGAGGCTCAACGCTGAAAAGGAAAAATCAGAACAGCTCGCTGAGGAAGAACGAAAACGGACCACTAATGCGATGGCTGATCAGGTTGAAGAGTCACTCAGCGAGATGGTCAGCACGCTGTCCTCTGCCTCAACCGAATTGTCTCAAACGGCCCACAGCATGTCGAGTCTCGCTGAGTCGACAAATAGTGAGTCTACAAAGGTTGCGGAAGCGAGTGAGAACGCCACGCAGAACGTCGAGGCGGTCGCAAGCGCATCTGCTGAGCTCTCAAGTGCGATTACCGAGGTGACCGAGCAGATTACCATCGCGTCCAAACTGACTCTTGATTCACAAGCCGCGTCAGAGAGCACTGAAGCGCAGATGAAGACGCTCGCTGAGGCCGCCGATCGCATCGGATCTGTGATGTCTCTTATCCAGGAGATTGCCGAACAAACCAACCTTCTTGCCCTCAACGCAACCATTGAGGCTGCTCGAGCAGGAGACGCTGGCAAAGGGTTTGCTGTAGTAGCTTCAGAGGTCAAAGACCTCGCCAACCAAACAGCCCGGGCAACAGAAGACATTTCAAACCATGTCACGAGAGTGCAACAGGAAACCGCAAGCGCCTCTGGTGCGATGTCGACCATTCATCAACAGATTGGTGAAATCAATCAGGTAACAGCGGCTGTATCCGCAGCGGTTGAAGAACAGAGCTCCGCAACGACAGAAATTTCACGAAGCTCTGAGGCAACCGCTGAGA
>CBDIPP010000015.1:0-66080 GCA_965283695.1 uncultured Parvibaculaceae bacterium
GGGTAGAGCGAACATTTAAACGCAAAACTGCTGAGATCTCTGATGAACGGATCGAACCTCTGTTTTGGCAAGCTTATGCGACAGCTCTGTTAAACGGTGTTCTTCATGCAGATTTCGTCATGGACCTGGATCAAACCAATCCGGACAATGACGACCGACTGGCTCTTGGCCAGTATTTGGCACTGCTTCCAGGATGTCTGAGTTTTGAGGATCTTCCCAGACAACTCCCAGCACTCGCTCCGACGCAAAATCAAAATCATCTAAGCGGAGAACGCCACATCCCGGTCCAAACTGTGCAGGCGCCTTGGCATTCCATCAAGAGGCAGGTGCAGAACATCGACGCACTTCAAACGTCTGCGTGCCGGGTCGCGCCAAAACTCTCTGCAGCTAATAGAGACATCCTCAGTCGTCTGATTGTCCCCCAACAGGACGAACTAAAGCGGTGTCTCTGACCTCTTCGACCAAATTGTTCATAGAAGATCACCACCAACCCGGCACTTAGGCGGCTTGCCGAAGTACCGGCGTTTGCCTAGAGTGGACAGATGCTAAAATAAGATACCAGAAAAGATCTCACCAACCTTTACCCGTTTGAGGGAACGAAGGTGTATCGCCTGTTGCCAATGGCAAGTTCGCGCACGTGTTCACGTTGCGCCCTTTCTGGTTTTCAAAATGTTTCCATTGAATCTGTCCCTGCGGTTCACGCCAGCAGTACGCGTATCAAACTACTACTTTTTCCAGGCCATGAGCGTAGGCATGGTCAACGCCTTCGCCGGTATCTGGTTTGTATCTCAAGGCCTCACGCCAGAACAAATTGGGACAATCGCAGCCGCTCCGCTGTTTGTACTCTTGTTTTTGGGCATCATTGTTGGGCGCATCGCGGATGCCGCTCCTGACTGGCGCCGTGTGATTGTCATCGGTTCTGTGGTATCCGGCGTTCTTCCCTTTTCCCTTCTATTCGTTGGCGGGTATTGGGGCATCTTGATCGCCTGGACGATGTGTGTGATTGCGCAGATGGCGGTCCTGCCAGTGGTTGATGCTGCTTCCATCCGCCTGGGAAGGCGTGTTGGCTTTGACTTCAGCCACCTCTACGCCTGGAAAACAATCGGCTATCTCCTCACAGTCTTTACTGCCGGCATTGTCATTGACCGATTTGGAATTATTGCTTTCCTGCCTGTGTTCATTGGCCTGTCACTGGTCCGCGCGGCTTCGTCGTTTGCCCTACCCGCTTTTCGAGCACCAGTCGCTGAAGCAAAGAAAAAGCCTGGGCCGCGCAATCTACGAGAGATGTCGAAGCTATGGTTCGTTCTTCCCTTGGCCGGCTGGTCCATGGTTCATGCGACGCATTTTGTTCTAAATGGATTTCTTGGTCTGTTCTGGCAGGCGCAGGGGGTGTCGGAAGACTATATCGGCGCCCTCGTTGCGGTGAGCTCTCTAAGCGAAATTGTTATGTTCTTTGTGTTTAAACATTTCGCTGAGCGCTTCTCAGCCCGCGCCATGATCCTGGTCTCATGTCTTGTCGCTGCCATCCGTTTGACTGCGTTCTCAGCGTCTCCAAGCGTTGAGATTTTGTTCGCCCTACAGATGCTGCATTCAATCACTTATGCTCTGGGGTTCCTTGCCTGCACAAACTTCATCGCCAATCAGACGCGAGAAGAAGTGGCCGCCGAGGCGCAGAGCTTCTTCGTGTTACTGCAACTGGTTGTTGCGATTGTGGCGCTGGTGTCGTTTGGCTGGCTGGCTGCAGCGTTTGGCCCTTACGCATTCTTGGCGTCGGCGAGCCTTGCGGCATTGGGTGCTCTGCTGGTTGTGATCTCGATGACCCTCAAGAAGTAGAGCACCCAAATTCGTCGCATTAGTCCTTGGCGTCGATGTCACTTGCGTCATGACGCTCAGGAACCTGACTGCTCTCTTCGCCCCAAACGCGGTTTACTTTCTGACCCCGTTTCACAGCTGGACGGGTGAAGATTTCGTCGGTCCAGCGGTTCACGTTTTTGTAGGAGGCTACATCCAGGAACTCTTTGGACTCATAGAGCAACCCTTTTGCCAAAGCGCCATACCATGGACAGGTCGCCATATCAGCGATCGAATATTCATCGCCTGCCAGGAACTGATTGTCGGCCAAATGACGGTCCAATACATCGAGCTGACGCTTCACTTCCATCGTGAAGCGATTGATCGGGTACTCGTACTTCTCCGGCGCGTAGGCGTAAAAGTGACCGAAGCCACCGCCGAGATATGGTGCGCTGCCCATCAACCACATGAGCCAGGACATGCACTCCGTGCGTTTCTTGTGATCTTTGGGCAGGAAGGCATCGAACTTCTCAGCCAAGTACCAAAGGATCGCACCGGATTCGAACACGCGTGTTGGCGTCTCCGTGCTGTGGTCCATGAGGGCCGGAATTTTCGAGTTCGGGTTGATGTCGACGAAGTCGCTGCCGAACTGGTCGCCTTCACCGATATTGATGAGCCAAGCATCGTATTCTGCGCCTTTGTGCCCTAGCGCCAGAAGCTCTTCCAACATCACAGTGACTTTCACACCGTTCGGCGTCGCCAGGGAATAAAGCTGCAAGGGGTGTTTTCCAACCGGCAGCTCTTTCTCCTGCGTCGGGCCTGCGATCGGGCGGTTGATATTCGCGAACCGTCCCCCGCTTTCACTGTCCCACGTCCAAACCTTTGGCGGTACGTAAACGTCTGCGCTGCTCATGTAAGTGCTCCTGCCCTGTTGATTTCCGATTGGACAGTAAATGCCCACGCGGTTAGCCAATTTCAATAGTTGGCAAACCCTACCCAATCTCAAGCGGCAATCACACTATCCACACGCGGATTTGATGTTAGGAGGCTCCGCAGCAGCAGCCGACGAGCGGACAAGCTGAGAGGTTTTTGGATGATGGGTAATAGTGCTTGGGATAAATGGTGGGCGGTGACGGGATCGAACCGCCGACCCTCTCGGTGTAAACGAGATGCTCTCCCAGCTGAGCTAACCGCCCGTTCAGAAGTGTCTGAAGCGCCGCCGACATTAGTCATGGAACGCCCCACGTCAAGCGCCAATTGCATCCATTTTGCCGCAATACATGGCTAAAAGCCTTGATATATGCTCAAGCCAGGTCACAAACCGGGGACATCCATGAAAATCATCGTCAGATTGCTCAGCGCCGTTGCTATCACCCTTGCCGTTTCGTTCACCTGGCTGCTTTGGCCAACCTCCACCCCAGCCTTCGTCGACGCAAATGGTGACCCGGTTTCCGGCAGCATTGCGGAGGAAGAGTGGGTTGAGGTGAATGGTCTCTCTCAATGGACTCTCACCCGAGGCCGTGACCGAGACAACCCTATTCTACTGGTGCTCCATGGCGGCCCGGGCGCTGGCGAGTTTGCCTGGTTCCGTGCCTATAACAGCAATCTAGAGGACGAGTTTGTTGTGATCCACTGGGACCAGCGCGGTGCCGGCAAGAGCTTCGATGCGGATACCCCCGCTGAGACCATGAACCTACCCCAGATCATCGCCGACATTGATGTCGTCGTTGATCACTTACGTACAAAGTTTGGGCGCGAGCGTATTGCCATTCTCGGCCATTCCTGGGGTTCCCTTCTCGGTACGACCTATGTTGCGGCACATCCTGGCAAAGTGTCAGGGTATGTTGGGACGGGACAGATCTCCGATATGGCAGCCAATGAAATCTATTCCTATGCATTCGCCCTGGCGGAAGCTGAGCGCCTCGGCAATCAAACCGCGATAGCTGAGTTGACGGAAATCGGCGCCCCACCTTACGGCGTCGACGAAACGATTGTTCAACGTGGGTGGCTGACAGAGTTCGGCGGCGGGCTCACCCACGACGGACGCTCTCAACTCAGTCTCGCCTGGACAGCGCTCTCCATTCCGGAATTCAATCTGATTGATCTCATCAACCTGGTTCGAAGCGCCCTCTTCTCAATGGACCACTTGTGGGACCAGATTGGCGACATCAATCTCGACCAGACCTACCTGTCCTTTGAGATGCCGGTCTTTTTCATTCTGGGTCGCTATGATCATCAAACACCGTCTGAGCTGGCTGAAGCCTATTTCAATCGGCTGTCGGCCCCAGACAAAGAGCTCTTCTATTTCGAAAATTCAGCGCATGCACCACCATGGGAAGAACCTGACCGCTTTTTCGATGTGATGGTGAATGATATCAAGCCACGGCTCCTTCCTGACCGGTGAGCGCTATCGTCCAGGTACGCCCTCAATGTCTGCTTTGAAGCGATAGAGGTAATAAGGGGCTGCTGCCTCAATATGGGATTTTGACTGAAGCATCTGATCGGGGATGGCGCTATCGGTAAAGTAGTAGTAGCCGTCGCCGCCATATGAAATACCGTCCGCCCACCGTACTCTGTCGCTGGCGATCAGCGTTTGAAGCGAACCATCCGGTGCCATGCGTGCGACACCGCCATGCTCGACATCTGTGATGTAAACATTGCCCTCAACGTCGATACTCAGACCGTCGCTGAGCGGCTTGTCCCCCATTCTCTCGACTGCCGCAGTAATAATGTCGTGTGAGACCGATCGATCTTTCAGGACAGACGTCGGGACCCGATAAAGACCATCATGGGTCATGGCCCCGTAATAGACATAGTCGCCCGCAGCATCGACAACAATGCCATCAACGCCTGGCTTCAGCGCTATCAGGCCTCCAAAAAAAGTCATAGTCTTTACTGGATTTTCGATAATCCAACCCTGGGCAACGACTGAAGGATGCTCTTCGAGAACTCTCCAGGCCTCCCCGTTCTCCATGTCATAGACAACCAGCGCCGGGTTCTTCCCGAAGAAGCTCACATCAGCGATGTAGACATAACGCCCATCTGGCGACACCGACAGGTCGTTCAAGAAAGAAGCCCACTCGCCGACATCATTGCCGAACGTGACCTCGTGCACGATTTCACCACTGGCAAGGTCAAACGCGGTGAGGCTTGCGCCCGCGAACCCGTGATTGCCATGATCAATCACCCAAAGACGGTTCTGCTGATCAATGGTGAGGCCGAGGGCGGTGACGAAGCGGGTCGCTGAGAGTTCCCGTGTCGGATATGGAACAGCTGCACCATCGCGCACTTCATAAAGCACGGGGCCGGTCGGTCCAGATTCCGGGTGCACGGTAAAGAACACACGACCATCTGCTGAGCCTGCAACATTTCCGAAAGGCTCGGGAAACGCCAGCACGGCTTCCAACGCCTCGTCACCAAAGAGCGGCACCGTCGAGAGATCCAGGTAAGCGTCTCCGCCGCCATACCGGCTGTAAAGCGTCAGGGCCACGATGACCATGAATGCGACCAGTGCTAGCGTTATATTTCTTAGCCAAACCATATCCATCTCCTTGCCCGGTTCCGTCCTAGCGCATAAGCTGGTGATGATAGTTTCTAAAAGCAACCAGGTACCTTTAGGTTCCCATGCAAAAAGTCGATCTCAAAACAGCGCCGGACGCAGGTGCCTGGCAAGACGAAGCCGGGTTTTGGGCGAAGGTTGAAGAAGCCGGCGCCAATCCCGAATGTGACATCCGCCGCCTGCTCCGTGTTGTGCTCAATCGCTGGGCACCCCTTATCCTTCTCAACCTCGCGCAGGAGCCGCGCCGGTTCGGCGAGCTGCGGCGACGTATCCCGACCCTGTCGCAAAAGGTTATGACGCAGAATCTGCGCGCTCTTGAGGAGTCAGGTCTGGTCTCGAGGTCGGTGGTGGACACGTCACCTCCTCAGGTCACCTATGCTCTGGAGCCTGAAGCAGGTCCGTTGATCGAACATTTAATGCAGATTGCCGCCTGGGCGAACGACCATGCCGCTGACGCCTGACACGAGCGCTGGAACCAAGCGCAAAAAAAGTGCTTGCCGCATAGCCTGATTTCAGATCAAAGGCAGACTGTAAACCTGACCTCCTTTCGCATGGCCGTGGATAGATGCGCCGTGTGGAGATGAACCATGACGCGCAGTCTCGCTCCTTTCTTTTCCTTGTTTCTCTCCACAGCAATCTTATTGCTGGGTGACGGCCTGTTTGGCACCCTTCTGCCTATCAGGGGGAGCCTTAACGGCTTCTCAGCCACCAGCCTCGGGCTCATGGGGTCAGCCTATTTTGCCGGCTATATGCTCGGCGCTTTGTTCGGGCCTGCGGGTATTATGCGGGTCGGACATATTCGCTCGTTTGCCGTTTTCGCCTCAATTGCCTCGGCGGCCCCACTTGCTCACATGCTCTTTTCAGACCCCATAGCCTGGGTCGTGCTTCGGGTTGCTACAGGCTTTTGCATTGCTGGTCTCTATATGATCATCGAGAGCTGGCTCAACGAACAGGCCGATAATTCCAATCGGGGTACGGTCTTCGCCGTCTACCGGGTGGTGAGCCTCGCTGCGCTTACCCTGGGACAGCTAGCCCTCAATCTGTTTGACCCAAGTGGCTTCGAACTTTTCGCTGTTGTGGCCATCCTGACCTCTTTTGCGCTTGTCCCCGTCTCGCTCACAAAGGCTGTCCAGCCTGCCCCGCTTGAGACCGCACGGGTGAAGCTCAGCGAGCTTTGGTCGATCTCCCCGGTTGGCGTGATGGGCTGCTTCATCGTTGGGTTGGTCAACGGCCCATTCTGGGCGCTAGGGCCAGTCTATGCGAGAGAAGTCGGGCTCGACATTCAAGGCGTCTCCTTCTTCATGACGCTCGCTATTCTTGGTGGAGCTCTGCTGCAGGTTCCTGTTGGCCGGCTGTCCGACCGGGTCGACCGCCGCTGGGTTCTGATCTTTGTTCTTACCGGTGTCGCGGCGACAGCGGCCTATCTCAGCCTTGCTCCAGGACAGGTGGGCGCCTCTGGCATTTATCTCGGCGCCTTCGCCTTTGGCGCATTCGCACTCTCGCTTTACGGACTTTGCGTCGCCCAAGCGAATGACCACGCAGCGCCGCACCAGTTTGTGCTTGTGGCAAGCGGCCTGACCCTGGTCTTTGCAGTGGGTGCGATGACGGGGCCCCTCGCCATCTCCGGCCTCATCCCGCTCTTCGGTATCGGCTCGGTCTTCGCATTGTCCGCGGTGTCGTCCGTCCTGTTCATCTTTTTCGTGCTCGCACGCATCCTTGCCCGGGAGGCGGTGCCGGAAGATAAAAAAGAAGACTTTGTTGCTGTTCCCATCAGCCAAACAACCGCTGCGCCGCTTGAGCTAGACCCGCGAGCCGACGGCGAAGACGACACGCAGAGCTAGCAGCTCCCAACAAAAAAGGCCGGCTTTCGCCGACCTTCTTGCGTTCTCACGCTTGGATGTCCAAACCGGAAAGCGTTAGCTGTTCACAGCGTCCTTTAGGCCCTTACCAGCTTTGAACTTCGGCTGGTTTGATGCCGGGATCTGAATCTTCTCGCCGGTCCGCGGATTGCGGCCTTCGGAAGCATTCCGTCGCGTTACGTTGAATGTGCCAAACCCAACCAGGCGGACTTCGTCGCCCCCTTTAAGGGTGGAGGTGATTGTATCAAATACGCAGTCGACGGCTTTTGTGGCGTCGCCTTTTGCCAGACCAGTCTGATCAGCAATGACGGCAATGAGATCGTTCTTATTCACGTTCGGCCCCTCTAGGCTGCGGGGAGCGAATCCCCAGGAGATCAGGGAAAAGTGTAAACACCCTGCCTGAGCGGGGTCAAAGAATTAAGCGCAGAAATGCGCAGATTTCTGCGAGTTTTCGGATAATCATTGCTATATTGCAGGTGCGAACGATGGGCACAAAAAAGCGCTGATCTCATTGGAGACCCCAGGCCGAAAAGCGCTTTTTCTGTTTGTTTAGTGGGCAGTAAGCCCTTCAGCTGATGTATTTTGTACACCACGTTCTGCTTGTTGCGCTGCGTAGGCTTCTTCGTCCCACTCAATCGCTTCAGGCATGGAGGTCAGAGCACGGACCAGCACCTCATCGACGGTTTCCACAGGCACAATTTCCAGCCGATTCTTCACATTATCGGGAATATCAGCCAGATCCTTGGCATTGTCCTTCGGAATCAGGACTGTTTTGATGCCGCCACGAAGAGCTGCAAGCAGCTTCTCCTTGAGGCCACCAATCGGCAGTACTCGGCCGCGCAATGTGATCTCTCCGGTCATCGCCACATCTTTGCGGATTGGAATACCGGTCATGATCGAGACGATGGTGGTTGCCATGGCAACACCGGCGCTAGGACCATCCTTCGGAGTTGCCCCTTCCGGCACGTGGACGTGGATGTCCTTCCGGTCAAAGACAGGTGGTTCCACACCGAACGTCGTCGCCCGTGATTTCACGTAGGAGCTCGCGGCAGAGATAGACTCTTTCATGACGTCTTTGAGATTACCTGTGACCGTCATCCGGCCCTTACCAGGCATTTCAACACCCTCAATAGTCAGAAGCTCGCCTCCAACTTCTGTCCAGGCCAGGCCTGTCACAACGCCAACCTGATCTTCTCCATCGATTTCGCCATGGCGGAATTTCGCCACACCGGCGTAATCAGCAAGGTTGTCTATCGTGACATTGATCTCTGTCTTGTCTGTCGTGATGAGTTCCTTGACCGCCTTCCGGCACAGGTTCGAAACCTCTCGCTCCAAGCTCCGGACACCTGCTTCACGGGTATAAGTTCGCACCAGTTCAAGCAGGCCTTCATCGTCGATGGTCCACTCTTCTGCCTTCAGACCATGGTTTTTCATGACCTTGGGGATGAGGTGACGACGGGTGATCTCCACCTTCTCGTCCTCAGTGTACCCAGCGATCCGGATGATCTCCATCCGGTCCATCAAGGGGCCTGGAATGTTGAGCGTATTCGCTGTCGTTACGAACATCACGTTCGAGAGGTCGTATTCGACCTCAAGATAGTGGTCCATGAAGGTATTGTTCTGTTCCGGGTCGAGCACCTCGAGCAAGGCGGATGAGGGATCACCACGAAAATCCGCGCCCATCTTGTCGATTTCATCGAGCAGGAAGAGCGGGTTGGAATTCTTCACCTTCTTCATCGACTGGATGACCTTACCGGGCATGGAGCCAATGTAGGTACGACGGTGACCTCTGATTTCAGCTTCGTCACGCACCCCACCAAGTGACAGCCGGGCGAATTCACGACCGGTCGCTTTAGCGATGGATTTGCCCAACGATGTCTTACCGACACCAGGAGGCCCTACAAGACAAAGGATCGGACCTTTCAGCTTGTTGGCCCGTTGCTGCACAGCGAGATATTCAACGATGCGTTCTTTGACCTTCTCCAGACCATAGTGATCCGCATCCAAAATCTCTTCGGCTTTGGACAGGTCTTTTTTGACCCGACCTTTCTTGTTCCAAGGAATAGAAAGGATCCAGTCGAGATAGTTCCGTACCACGGTCGCTTCCGCAGACATGGGGCTCATCTGTTTGAGCTTCCGCATCTCTGCATCAACTTTTTCGCGGGCTTCTTTTGAAAGCTTCGTTTGTTCGATCCGGCTTTCCAGTTCGTGCAGCTCGTCCCGGCCATCTTCGCCATCGGACCCGCCCAGCTCCTTCTGGATCGCCTTCATCTGTTCGTTGAGATAATACTCGCGCTGCGTCTTCTCCATCTGGCGTTTCACGCGGCTGCGGATTTTCTTCTCAACGTTGAGGACAGAAATCTCGCCTTCCATCATGGAATAGACGCGCTCTAACCGCTCAGCGGTGCTCGCAATCTCGAGCAGTTCCTGCTTCTCTTCAAGCTTGATGTTGAGATGGCTCGCAATGGTGTCTGCCAGTTTCGCGTAGTCTTCGATCTGTGTCACAGACCCCAGAACTTCAGGCGGCACCTTTTTGTTGAGCTTCACATAATTTTCGAAGTGTCCTGTGACAGTCCGCGCGAGTGCCTCAAGCCGCTCATCATCAGCATCTGTGTCAGGGACTGGCGTTACTTCTGCTTCAAAGAAGTCTTCCCGACCAGTGAAGCGCTCAACCCGCGCACGGGTCGTTCCCTCCACCAAAACCTTCACGGTTTGATCGGGTAGTTTCAGGAGTTGCAGAACCTGCCCCACAGTGCCGACGTCATAAATGTCGCCTGGATTTGGGTCATCATCACCTGGGTCTTTTTGAGCGACCAGCAGGATCTGTTTGTCGTCCTGCATCACTTCCTCAAGCGCCCGGACCGACTTCGCCCGACCGACGAAGAGCGGCACGATCATATGCGGAAATACGACGATGTCGCGAAGAGGCAGTACAGGCAACACGCCACCGGTAAACTCCGGCGCATCTTCGCTTGAGTCCTGTGCCACTGCTTCGTTTTGAGGTTCGTCGTGATTGTCACTCATATTGGAAACCTTGTTGTTTCTGGAGGCCGCTTTGGTGCATTGCCTGCGCTCACCCAGGTCCTGAATTTCTCAGAAGTATGCCATAGGATTGCTGAACGAATGCTGACCATGAAACTAGTCGGATTCGCGTAATTCAGGCTGATTATCATCCAAATCAGCGCATTTCTTGTCGATTAACAGAGAAATGGCCCTGAAGGCAAAAGCTTTCAAGGCCACTTTGTTCAATATTATGGAAAATACTTTCGCAGATCAGGCGCTTGTCTCTACGTCACCCGAACGTTCTGAATAGATATAGAGCGGTTGCGCATCGCCTTCGACGACCTCAGCGGAAATCACCACCTCCTCAACCCCTTCAAGAGCCGGAAGCTCAAACATGGTGTCGAGCAAAATGCCTTCCATAATGGAGCGCAAGCCACGAGCACCAGTTCTACGTTCAATCGCTTTATTGGCAATCGCTATTTCTGCATCTTCTGAGAAGGTGAGCTTTACATCTTCCATATCGAAGAGACGCTCATACTGTTTCACGAGTGCATTTTTTGGCTGTGTCAGAATTTTGACCAGCGCATCGGTATCCAGATCGCCAAGCGTCGCAATCACCGGCATACGACCCACAAATTCTGGGATCAGGCCGAACTTCAAGAGATCTTCAGGCTCAAGCGCGGTGAGCACCTCACCGGTTTTACGCTCGTCGGGATCTTCGACCTTGGCGCCAAACCCAATACCAGAGCCCTGACCGCGGGAAGAAATAATCTTTTCAAGGCCAGCAAAGGCTCCGCCGCAGATGAACAGGATATTTGTCGTATCGACCTGCAGGAACTCCTGCTGCGGATGTTTACGTCCACCCTGCGGTGGAACCGACGCAACAGTGCCTTCCATAATCTTCAGCAACGCCTGCTGCACGCCTTCACCTGAAACATCACGGGTGATGGACGGGTTGTCGGACTTGCGGCTGATTTTATCAACCTCGTCAATGTAGACGATGCCGCGCTGGGCCCGCTCCACATTGTAGTCCGCCGACTGCAGCAGCTTGAGAATGATGTTTTCGACGTCCTCGCCCACATAGCCAGCTTCGGTGAGGGTTGTGGCGTCAGCCATTGTGAACGGCACATCAATGATGCGCGCCAGCGTTTGGGCGAGCAGCGTCTTCCCGCACCCCGTAGGGCCGATCAGCATGATGTTGGATTTCGCCAGCTCTACGTCATTGTTCTTGGCAGCGTGGCTGAGACGTTTGTAGTGGTTGTGAACGGCAACGGAGAGAACCCGCTTGGCGGCAGCCTGACCAATTACGTAGTCATCAAGCACTTCCATAATTTCTTGGGGTGTAGGAACACCGTCACGAGATTTCACGAGTGAGGTTTTGTTCTCCTCACGGATAATGTCCATGCACAGTTCAACGCATTCATCACAAATGAACACAGTCGGTCCGGCAATCAACTTGCGGACTTCATGCTGGCTCTTACCGCAGAAGGAACAGTAAAGCGTATTCTTGGAGTCACCGCTTCCGCCGCCGCTTACCTTGCTCATATACTCTCCTTGTGGCCCAACCATGCGGACCGTCTTTCAGTTGGTAAACGTCACGACACGATTACCCAGTTTTCGTTCCAACAGCCTACACGCTCAAAATGGACATATTGTGGCTCGGTTTAATCTCGGACCGATGTCCAGATGCTCCGCGATTCACGCCCGTTGAAACTGTCTTATCATACGAGCATGTTAGCGGCGGAGGCATCAAGATTTCATTAATACGTTCATTTTCAATGGGTTAGGCCCTAGATAACTTTGTTTTGACCAGATGAGATCCGATCAGAATCGACCAAATCAGTCCTCAGCCTTGCCGAAATCCTCGCGTGTGGCGCCGACTTTGTCGATAAGACCGAAATCCATTGCCTGCTCCGGTGACATGAAATTGTCCCGTTCCAGCGCGTCACGGACGGTTTCAATGTCCTGCCCTGTATGTTCCACGTAGATCTGGTTTAAGCGCTCCCGGAGCGCCAGCGTTTCGCGGGCGTGAATTTCAATATCAGTCGCCTGCCCCTGGAACCCGCCTGAAGGTTGGTGAACCATGATCCTGGCGTTTGGCAGAGCAAAACGTTGCCCCTTTTCACCTGCAGCAAGAAGCAATGACCCCATAGATGCAGCCTGCCCCACGCAAACGGTCGTGATTGCTGGCTGGATGTATTTCATCGTGTCGTAAATCGCGAGACCAGATGTCACGACCCCGCCTGGGGAGTTGATGTACATCGAGATTTCTTTGCTCGGATTATCCGCCTCAAGAAACAGCAGCTGCGCTGTAATCAGCGTCGCCATGCCATCTTCAACCGGTCCGGTCACGAAAATGATCCGCTCCTTCAAAAGGCGGGAGAAAATATCGTAGGCGCGCTCCCCACGGTTGGTCTGTTCAACCACCATTGGCACCAGGTTCATCGTGAGCTCAAGAGGATCTTTCATGGTTCGCTTTCCAAGGGTTTGCACGCGTCACTTCACTGGCACACTGTTTTGGGAACAGCATCGCTGCCAGCCGGGTCGTCCCACAACTAGGCATAGGATGATTCGGTAAATGGACCGTGGAGAACTATAGCGCAAGCACAAGATTCTTCACCGTCTTGCCCATAATATGGGGATGAAATGCAAAAAAGCCATTCGAACACCCGAATTCTCAAAAAGCCGCGTATAATCCCCGGAAGTGTTCCAATTTGCGGTCGGGAGGCCCCATGCGTTTCGTGTCATCTGTTTTTGCCCAATCCGGCCGGATTATTGGGCTCGCCCTGCTCCTGCCAATCCTCGCAGCCTGTAGCTCTGAAAGAGCCGGGGACGTCACCATCATTAAGCACCCCGCTTACGATTGGGATCTCAATGACAATGGCGCGGTGACGAAGGAAGAATACAAAGCCTATCGGGAGAGCATTTTCGCCAGCGCCGACGCGGACCGCAACGGGGTCGTTGATGAGGATGAGTGGGACGACATCCGTGATGATAATGAAACTGGCATCAGACGGGCCGCTTTCATCGCTCTCGATTTCGACGGGAATGGCGTTTTGACCTTTGGCGAGATTATGGCGCTGCCGGAATCGGACTTCTTTGCCTTGGACACAAATGGCGACACGGTCATCAGCTCCGCAGAACTGAATGATGCCTCTAAGCGGCGGACACGCGGCGGCTTGAGGCGTCGGGAGGCTGATGACGGCTTCAGGCGCGATCCTGATGCGGGGACTTACTAACGGGTCCTAGACTCACGGCATCAGACACAAAAAAAGCCGGAGATCACTCTCCGGCTTTTTCTTTTGGGTCTTCTTGAAAGACTAGTCGTCTTTCTTCGCAGCTTTCTTTGGCGCTGCCTTCTTTTTCGCAGCAGGCTTTTTCTTAGCTGCCGTCTTCTTTTCAGCAGCAGGCTTCTTGGCCGCAGCTTTCTTTTTGGCAGCTGGTTTTTTCTTCGCAGCAGCTTTTTTCTTCGCTGCAGGCTTCTCGTCCGCTTCCTCAGCGTCCGGGTCTGCCGTCAGCTCTTCTTTCGTCACTACCTTGTCGGTGACTTTGGCGAGCTCCGCAATGAAAGCAACAACCTTGTCTTCAAATAGTGGGGCGCGGATCTCGGCAATCGCCTGCGGATTCTTGGAATAGAATTCATAGACCTGCTGCTCCTGACCCGGGAACTGCTGAGCACGCTGTGCCACGGCCCGGTTCACTTCAGCATCTTCGATTTTTACATCGTTCTTGGAACCTATCTCAGCAATAACAAGTCCAAGGCGCACACGACGTTCTGCAATTGTCTGATACTCAGCGCGAAGCTCTTCTTCAGGCTGGTCAGCGTCCTCGATCTTCTTGCCTTCATTTTCAAGCTCATGCTCGAACTGATGCCAGATCTGATCGAACTCTTGAGTCACTAGCGTCGGCGGCAGCTCGAAATCATGCAGTTCGTCGAGCTTGTCGAGCATGTCCCGCTTCAGCTTGGCCAAGGAGACATTGTCATAGTCTGCCTTGATCTGGCCTGCCATTGCCTCGCGCAGCTTTTCAAGGTTTTCCATGCCGAACTTCTCGGCAAAAGCGTCATCGATGGTGACCTTAGCAGGACCTTCAACTGCTTTGATGGTGGTTTCAAAGACTGCTTCTTTGCCCGCAAGATCGGCCGAGCCATAATCGTCAGGGAATGAAACTTTTACGTCCAGTTTCTGGTCTGCCTTCGTGCCGACGAGCTGTTCTTCAAAGCCTGGGATAAACTGGCCAGAACCCAATTCCAGGCGTGCATCGTCTGCTGTACCGCCGTCAAAGGCTTCGCCATCAATACGACCAATAAAGTCGATGACAACGAGATCGCCATCTTCTGCTTTACCGTCTTTCGGCTCAAAATTCTTTTGCGCTTCGGCAAGACGCTCGACGGCTTCGTCAATCTCTGCGTCATCAACTTCAGCAACAGGTTTTTCCAACTCGATCTTGGAAAGGTCTGCAATTTCGATGTCAGGAACGATCTCGAACGCCACTTTGAAGACGAGATCAGCTTTTCCGTCGATCACTTCTTCAACTTCGCCTTCCAGATTGATTTCTGGCTGCATAGCGGGCTTCATTTCGCGCTCTTGAAGCACATCACCGCTCGACTGGCTGACTGTCTCCTGAATCACTTCTGTCATGACCTGGCGACCAAACGTCCGACGAAGATGGCTCACAGGCACTTTCCCAGGGCGGAAGCCCTTCAGGCGGACCTGGTTTTTCATTTCGTCGAGCTTGCCGGAGAGTTTTTCTTCAAGTGCGGCTGCTTCGATCGTGATGGTGAGCTCGCGCTTGAGACCCTCAGAAACCGTCTCGTTGACCTGCATGACTTTTATCGCTTCCGTTCGCTTTAAGCCGAAATCGGCTCGATTATTCCCGCTATTCCCTTAGAATCAGGCCGTCACGAACCCCGGCGTGGTGCGGGCGAAGGGACTTGAACCCCCACGCCTTGCGGCACTAGAACCTAAATCTAGCGTGTCTACCAATTCCACCACGCCCGCACGGATTACCTGCCATAAGGGCAAAAGCGAGCCGCAGCATTCGGGCCCTGGAAGGCTGAACGCGGCTCGTTTGAATTTGGCGCCCTCTATAGCAAGGGTCTTGCGGCTTGGAAAGCCCAATAAATGCGGGTATTTGCTGGGTTGGCTCAGCTTTTGGCAGGCTTCGCACCCCTTACCTACTCTGGGCGGCTCGCGGCGGCTCAATTTTGCACCGGACTGTTACCGAATATCGGCCTTTCTGAGCTCGAAACAGGGCTGCATAGTCCGGCAGCACCGCGCTTTCTGACCCCCCGAGTATCCCTTGGCAACGATCCTTCTAAACCCTCAACTGCCCAGCCCACGCGTCTTTAGCGACAGGCTCAACACAATCCTGACGATCAGCGCGGCTCATATCACCTATGGCTGGATCGAATGCGGTCAGACGTCCTTCGCAGCGGTTGGATTGGTCTGCACCACGCTTCTCATTCTTTGTCAGTGGCATTTTGGCGAGACCAAACCATGGTTGTCGCTCTGGCTTGCTATCTGGTTCACTGCCCACCTAGTTGGAATGCGATACGGGCTTTACGCCCAGTCCTCGCTATTTGACAAGGCGATGCACGGCGTCATCACCGCTGGCTTTGTTGTGATGTGGATTTCATGGATGCGGCCTGCCCTTGCTGGCTCACAGCTTGATCCTGGCACCGCCACCTGGGGACTACTCCTCCTTACGCTACTCTTCACGCTCGCCAGCGCCGCTTTGTGGGAGATATTTGAGTTTGGCATCGATCAGACCGGCATGTTCCGTGCCCAAAGGGGTCTGGATGACACCATGTACGATATGATCGCCGCCCTGATGGGCGGGTGCCTCGCCTGGCTATGGGAAGGGCTCAGCGACCGCCGCCGCAATCAGCCGAGGATGCCTTGACCTAATTGCCCACCTGAAATGACGCAGACGTGCCTTCAAAGCGCTTCTGATCTCCCGATTGCACAGTGGCCAGCCCGAAATGTCTGATCCGATAGATTCCAGGCAGCTGATCCTTAGGTGTTTCCCAGGTTACCTGAGCGATAAGTTCGCCTTCTTCCTCACCTTCCCGCCACCGTATTTTCGTTTCCCAGTCACCATCTGTCGCAACCTTCTGCCAGCCGCCCTCTTCCTGTCGTTCAATCTCGACAAATGTTGAGAGCGCATCATGGTCCGCGGTGGGATTTCCTGATAGGAAATCCACAAGCACGACTTCACCAGGCGTAAAGGATGCACGAGCAAGCGGGAGGGCATCACCGAACTCTGCACCTTCCTGTACGCGATCTTCGCTGCCATCATGAAGAGCTGTCTCAGGCGCCTTGCCACGCCAATCGTCATAAATCACAGTGTTTTCGATCGCCTCGCCAGCTTCCATAGCCCGCGCAAGTGTAGCCGCTGTCTGGCGGTACGCCGCTAGCGTCCATTGCCCATGAAGAGTGTGTCCGCCTTCATATTGCTGAACCAGATATTCTTCGGGTGTCGTCACATAGCCCGCGTACCCATTCACATAACCAGCGATTACAACATGGGAAACCCAATCGCCCAATTCTACACGAACAGTTTCTTTGAGGCGTCGTGCTGCCATGGTGGTGACTTCGGCGGGAACGGTCAGAATGACCAACTGCCCAATTCGCGCCAGGCCGATGGAGCGTATCTGTGATTGAAGCGGTGGCGTGCCTGTTCCAGTTTCAAAAAGGATCGGCTTTGGGCCCTGACAGTCGATGACGTCGGCGGTTGGCGCCGGAGCCCCAGTCAAGAAGCCGATCAGGAAATCGAGATAGAAGCGCGACTCAGTCATGCCCTCCCTAAACAGGAAATGGCCGCCGCCGTCCTCCGTCGACCCGCCGGCGAATGAATAACCATAGGCGGATGGACAAGTAGTCTGGACACCTTCGCCTGTAAACTCTTCAGCCACGTCCAGACCTGAAAGATCCACATAGAGTTGCCGATAGTCTATCAGACCCAACAATGGCTCTTTAGCCGTCTCAAACAAATTCTGTGCGGCAGCCAGTTGCCGAGCCCCGATGATGGCTGTGCTTTCAAAATCATCTTTCCCCGGTCCCGTATTGTTAAGATTGAGATTGGGTGTAATGTCTCCAGGCGTTGACTGCGCAAAGGCGGCGACAAAATCATCTGCAGAGGCATAGTCCGCGCCCATCGCTTTTTCGAAGGCCAGTGAGGCATACCCTTTGTGGTCTCCTGAAATAAGTTTGTTGTCGTAGGTCATGGACGTTGGGTGCACAGCGAACCAATTCACCATGCCGACCGGCCCATCAGCTCCGACAAATCTCAGGAGCGTCATCTCTTTGTCCATAGGCGCGACATATCGTGCGCGTTCTTCGGCTGGGTTTTGCTCGTAGGCTGCCATCGAGCGATTGGCGCCCGCACCCTCGACTTCTCCTTTGTTGATGAGAATATCGCCAGGCTGAAGGTCGCTGTGGGCTGCAACAATCGCGCCGACGATGCCTTCAACGATCCGTTCAAAACGCTCTGGGTAGAAGGCCCCGGCGAGACCGAGCTCAACTCTTGTATGCCAATGCCCGCCGACACCAGCATGGGTGTGGGTGGCACTCAAGATCACATTGTCGAGAGTGTAGAGGCCCTGATAGCGCGCCTTAAGGCGATCGAGCACCTCAAGTGTAATGTTGTGCTCAATGCTGCCAATATCAGCGCTCACAAAGACAAGGCGTTTGCCATCGTCAGGTTCTGCGATGATGAATGCTCGAGCGCGCTGACGAATATGAAGACCTTCGGTTAGCTGATCCTCGCGACCAAAGCCCCACATCTGAATACCAAAGGCTGGACCGGTAATGTCGGTCATTCCGCGACCGATGAGATATTCAGCCGCCTCTGCCCTGACGCCCGAGGTTCCAACGGTCACCACCAGCGTCAATAAACATTTGATTATCAGATGGTTCATCTTGCTGCGTGCCCCTCAAATGCCAATCACAATTGGCAGCATCTTTAAACATGGGCACACAAAAAGCTAGTTTTGACTATCTACCGTTGATTGTCGTTACAGCAGCTTCTCAAGCCACATCACATCCCAATAGAGGTCAAACTTTCGGCCGACTTCAGAATAGGTTCCCACTTGCTCAAAGCCGAAACGCTTGTGCAGCGCGAGCGATGCGTCGTTTGGCAGAGTGACCCCTGCAAGCGCCCGGTGCACATCTTCTCTTTTGAGGGCGGCGAAGAGCCGGGCATAGAGCGCAGACCCGAGGCCCTGACCACCGGCTTGAGGATCAAGGTAGACACTCACCTCAACCGACGTTCCATACGCCGCTTTTGGGCGATAGGCGCCGGAGCAGGCCCAGCCCAGAACAGCTTCGTCCCTTGCTGCAACAAAACACTGATGACGACCACTTGTGCCTAACTTCTGCAGCCAATAAGTGCTGTCTTCATCCGTCTTTTCTTCGATGTCGAAGGTGATGGGGGTCTCGCGAATGTAGTGATTATAGATGTTGTTAATCTGGGGAATGTCGGCGTCCACTCCCCAGCGGATGATGACGTCGCTCATGCAGATAACTCCTGCAACAAGGTCGGCAATTGTTCCGGCAAGTCTTCCGCGATCAAGCCCCGTCCCACTCTACGGCCAGCTTCTCCGTGCAGCCAAACGGCTGCAGCCGCAGCTGAGAACGCAGGCATTCCCTGCGCGAGCAGGCCAGTTATCATGCCCGCCAACACATCACCTGAACCTGCAGTGCCGAGTTCAGGTCCACCGTTCGAATTGATCACAACTCTGCAGTCTGGCGATGCGATAACTGTATCAGGACCCTTTAGTACGATTACCGCGTGGGCTATCTTTGCTGCGGCGGATGCCCTTTCGAGCTTCGAACCGTCCAGATCAGGAAAAAGCCGTTTGAACTCGCCTTCATGGGGTGTGAGCACAACCGGTCCGGCAAAATAGTTTTCTATCGCGACAAATAGGTCGCGCGGGATTGCTTCAAAGGACGTCAATGCATCTGCATCAAGTACCGTCGCCGCGCCTGACGTCAGTGCCGCTTGAACATTTTCGCGCGTCTCAGCCCCCACGCCATTTCCAGGACCAATCAGGATGGCGTTCTTGCGCTTGTCATCCAGCAGGGCGGTGAGTCCCTCTGCGCCCTCGAATCTCTGCAACATGATTGCGGTCAGGTGCATCGCATTTACTTGAAGTGCGCTTGGCGGCGAGGCAACAGTGACAAGCCCTGCCCCAATTCGCAGAGCGGCCCTTGCGCCAAGACGCGCCGCGCCCGTTGCACTGGCACCGCCAGAGACGGAGACAGCGTGGCCTCTTGAATATTTATGGCCACCTTCATCAAGGTCAGGAAATTCGGCCTGCCAAACAGAGGGATCGTTTTCCATCAACGTGACGTCGACTTCTCCGAGAGCGCCCGCTTCAATGCCGATATCTGCGACAATTATCTCACCACAATGGTTGCGACCGGGCAGCAGAAGATGTGCTGGCTTTTTTCTGAAGAACGTCACAGTCAAAGCCGCACGAAAGGCAGCGCCTCGTACGCACCCGGTATCGCCATCGATACCGCTGGGAACATCGACAGACATGACTGGCGTGCCTCGCGCCGTCGCAGCGTCCACGAGGGCTTTTGGTGTTCCTTCCAAATCTTTTGAAAGACCGGCACCAAACAAGGCGTCGACGATCAGTTCGGCATTGTCGATCGCATCGGGCGTGAGGGTATAAACGGGCCCGTTCCACCTATGTGCAACATGTTCCGCATCTCCTTTGAGCGCCTCTCGCTCTCCCATCAGAAAAATGGAAACGCCCCATCCCGCCTGCCGGAGCAGACGCGCGATAACAAACCCATCGCCCCCGTTGTTGCCAGGGCCACAGAGAACGGCGACCTGGCAGCGGTCAAACCGTTCCTTGATGGCGTCCGAGCAGGCTTTGCCTGCCGCTTCCATCAGGGTAATTCCACTCGTGCCGCGGGCAATGGCCCATCGGTCGGCGGTGTACATTTGATCAACAGTCAATATCTCACTCATGAGGTGAGTATAGGCGTGTTGCGGTGGCGGAAAAAAGGCATCCTTGGTTCTAACGGGTCGGTCCATACCTCTGCGCATATTGTTTAGGCGTCATGCCGCTTGCTCTGGCGAATTGTTTTCTGAATGCGCTTTCGTCAGCAAAGCCAGTAGCCAGCATCAAATCCCGCACAGGCGCGGCAGTTGTTTCGATCAGCCGTTTGGCGACCCCCATTCTGATCTGATTGATAAATGCCTTGGGGGTCACGCTCGTGGTTTCTGCGAGACGTCGTTGTAACGTTCTTGAAGTAAGGCCTAGTTCGGAGGCGACGTCGCCCACCGTAGGTAGGTCTGGCAACGAACCCAGGACGATCCGCTCGATGCGCTTTTCAAGCGGCGGTTTTGCTGTCATCAACTCCATCGTCCGAAATGCGGACTGCGAAGGTGGCGACCTCTCGATCATCGCAAATTTGGCGACCAGTGAAGCCAAGGAACGAGACTTCAATCTTTCGATCAGGTGAAGACCTAGATCGAGGTGGGAGTAAGGCCCTGCCGCACAAATGATGCCACTGTCGTCGGTAAGCGTTTCCTCTTCACTCAGGTGAATATCCGGATAGTTTTCTTTCAACTGGCTTTGCGCCCACCATGTTGCTGTGGCCTTGCGGCTCCGCAGGAGGCCAGCTTCTGCGAGCAGAAAAACAGCGCTACATTGTGCGGCGATCACACAGCCAGCCGACGCCCAATGCCGCAACACATCTGTTTCTGCGACTCTGGTTTTCACGGCCGCGCCGAGATCAAGACCCTTGGTCATACAACCGGGCACGATGAGCAGATCGCCCTTCTTTGCCGTGGGCAGCTTTCGCGCCACTGGTAGCGCTATTCCCTCTTCGGTCAGAACAGGCTCTGCTGACAAGCCGACAATTATGGGATTGAGCTGCGGCCCCTTTTTTCCCAATTCCAGCGAAATGCGGTTTGCCAGATGGAATATTTCGGACAGGCCCAAAACGGCTGACCCTACGCACCCGGGTAAAGCCAAGATGTAAATCTGTTGCATGAAAATGGCCCTCTACAGGTTTGTCGTGTTTACCCATATATTTGTCTTTTTCGCCAATGGTCAACCGGGAAGCTCTGCGCAAAGTTCGGAACAAATTCGCAATCCAGAGGTTCAGACATGCAAAATGCTTCCCTTACCCCAACATTGAAATTGCTGCGCGGCGTCCTGGTCTTCAAAATCGGCGTGACTGTGCTTCTTTGGGCCGGTCCGCTTCTTCTGTTCCCGGTCTCGCTGTTTGAAACGCTGATGGGCGAAGCCCCTGCCCCCATCAGCTACGCCCGCCTGCTGGGCGTCGCTTACCTGGCGCTTATCGTGAATTATGCAGGCGGCTTCGTCCAAGCGACACGGGGATCTATCCCATGGGTCACGATCTGGACGGGGCTTGTAAGCAATGGAGGCGGACTGCTGATGTTGGCCTACCTGAACCATTCAGGTGCGCAAAATGCATCGCCACTCACGCTTGTTTCTATGACAGCTCTCGCAATGATCGTAGCTGGCCTGACTGTTTGCGCAGTTAAGCTAAGGCCTTCAGCTGACGCAACACCAGCGACAGCCTAGTTGACTTTGGTCTCAGCCTCGGTGCCCTGCTCACGTACGGAAAGCTTGTTGCCCTGCGTTTCAAAGACGGTGACAGAGCAATTGTCGGGCCGGAAACAAATGACCCGTGGGTCGTCCAATGCGTGACCAACGGCCGCGTTGATGGCGATGAAGTGAGAGAAAATCACCGTGTCGGATTTCAGTTCGAGCAATGCATCAACCACGGATTGTTTCCAGCCGACCAGATTTAGATCATGACCGATGGGTGCTTCAGTCTCAGCCCAAGTTCCGGTCATGATTTCTCTCAACCAGACACCGCGTTCTTCAAGACTTAGGTTGGGTGACGGGATCTCAGCGACCCTGGGTTCGATGATCGTCGTTTGGCCCCACGCAGCAGAAAGCGGCACGCTTGTTTCCTGACAGCGTCGCAACGGGCTCGACATAGTTGGGAGTGCCGATGCCTCTCGGGACATGATTGCTTTCGCCGCTGCTTCTGACTGCGCGCGTCCCAGGTCAGAAAGGCCTGGGTCTTTGTCTTCACTCCAGCCCGCTGCTGCTTCGCCGTGTCGGATCATATAGATTCGTGCCATTCCAAACTCCCATGCCGCAACAGGAAAACTGTCGACCCTATCGACAGAGCTCTATGCGGCGAATAACGTTCCAATATGTCAATGCGGAGGGAATAGCATGTCCGACCAAAGCGGTCCAAATAGTGGCTCCAACAATTCAGATATCGTCAAACTGATCTATCTGCTCAATTTCGGAGGATTTGTGACCGGAGGCCTCACAACGATTATCGGCTTAGTCATGGCCTATCTCCGACGCGCAGATGCTGATGATCTAACTGAGACACATTTCACCTATCAGATACGCACCTTTTGGATCGGCTTGCTATACTTCACCATCAGCGCAATTTTGTTCGTATTTGTGATTGGCATGCTCACTATGGTCGCCACCGCCATCTGGGTGATCGTACGAAACGCCAAAGGGTTCTTCTCGATGAACGACAATGAACCTGTGCCTGACCCTGAAACCTGGCTTTGGTGACAAAAAAAGGCGGCTCCAAGAGCCGCCTTTTGAAGTTGAGGTTCCGCTCTGGATTTATGCGAGCGTGAAAATGTTGAGCCCCGTGTCTGTGTTTTCAACGGTCCCGGGGCGGCCAAGGCTTTCCTGGTTGAGCAGGCTTTGAATGTCGGCTTCAGCGGTGACGTGCGATACGAACCGCGCGTCGTCTGCATCCAACCGTCCCATTACGATGCCGAACTCCGGACCATTGCGACCGTGCATGACGGTGAAGGTTTCGATTTTCGCGGCACCGTTCGGTTTCTCTTCGACACGAGGATGATCCATCGCATCAATCTCAGCCTGATAGTTCGCAGGGTTTTCTCGCTTCCAGGGCCCCTCTGTCGGTGTCGTGGAATAAAGGCCCATACCGTGCTTCGTCACATAGTAGCCGTTTGACGTGCACATGCCTTTCTTGCCCGGGTTCGCGCGCAGTTTTTCAACCATGGTGGCAATTGAGTGCATGACGTAATTATTCCCGGCACCACCGAAGTAAGGTAGGCCGCCCGTGACCGTCAGCGAACGAGGGTCCCCGACTTTGATGCCGAGCTCCTTCATGCCGATCTGGACCGCACTCGGGAAGCAGGAATAGAGATCCATGATGTCGATATCATCAATTGACCACCCGGCCTGAGCAAAAGCCTTCTGTCCCATCGTCCGGATAGCCGGACTTGAGTGGAAATTCTGTCGCTCTGTCAGGAACCAGTGGTCATTCGCATCACCGGAGCCGTGGAGATAAACCCACTTGTCTTCTGGCACGCCCAGCTCGCGGGCTTTCTCCACAGACATCATGACGACGGCTGCCGCCTGATCGACCGCCATAATCGCGTTCATATATTTTGTGTATGGATAGCCGACATAGCGGTTGGCATCACTTGGCGTTGCAATCTCTTCCGGCGACCGTTCAATGGGAAACCAGGCTTGAGGATGCGATGCAGCAACCTTCGTGAAGGGCGACATCAATTCGCCAATAAACATCTGGTGGTCTTTGACAGAGCGTCCTGCTTCTCCGCGCAGTGCATTCTCAAAGAGCGGATAGCAATTCACCGGGTGCTGAAGCTTGTGAAGATTTTCAACCTTGGTGGCGCCCTCTTTTTCATATCCGATATCGATCCGGTTACCGCCGGGATCGTCGTTCCAGCTTTCAGGCGTCTTGCCTGCCATCAGGAGCTTTTGCATGGATCCGAAGCACTCAACGCCAGCAAGAAGAACGATGTCCTGATCGCCTTCCGCAATTTTTTCTGCGGTGTAATTCACCAACAGCTGGGGTGTGTTGCCGCCAGTTGGGCCATAACAGGTATTTGCCGGTGTTGCGCCCAACTTGTTGGCAAGCGTCTGGGGCAGATTGGCATATTGACTGATCGGCAGTTCACGACTGCCGGGACTGTCAATCACAAAGCGGGTGCATGTGATGGTATCGAGCTTGCCGGTCAACTCGGCAATCGTGGTGTCTGCAAGTGCCAGCTTTGCGGCATCCGCCATCAGTGAGGCAGGGTCTTTGACCTTATCCAGGTCTTTTTCTTTTTGAACTACCTGCCCACATCCAACAAGGATGGGCGTGCGCGGATCTATCATCCGATTACTCCCGTTTGTTTTGCTCTCACGACTAATTGCCCGTGAAGATAACGATAGGCCTTGCGCTGTCCAGTGCGCCGATATGACGTCGCGTTTTGCTTAGACGTTGATGCGTTCAGCAAGACAAGGCGACACCAAGCTCGGCAAATGCCTCAACCCATTTTGTTGTCGTCGGCAAATCAACTGCGCTTGGCCAGGTGTCAGCTGGATGATGAAACAGTCCGTTGCCGCCCAGGAGCGAAACGTAGCGCCCCTCCTCATCATGAATGTTACGGGCCTCACCAAATGGATGCGTACCCATTTCGGTCTCGACCGCGGGTTTCAAATCGCGCGCAGACAGAGGACCTGCGAGCGCGGACTTTGCTTCCTCATCGGAATATTGCAATCGAATTGCGCTCCCGACACCTGCCGCAAAGTTTGCACCGAGGTGAACCCACATGTGAGCACGCTTAACCAGCTCTTGCCTTGCCTCCAGATAGTGATCCAGCCCGATATGACCCAACTCGTGGCCCGTGTTTGCAGTGAACATGACATCACGCTCGGGACCTTCAAGCTTTATCGCACGCATCATTTCCAGCATGCAGGCTATGCCACCTCCTCGCTCAGACGCACAGGCCCACCAGCCACTGCGCGGCGTCATGATCACAAGGGGATCAAGGTTTGCATTCTTGCCTTTGATGGTGCCCAGTACATTGATCCCTGTTGCCTCGACATAATCGCAATGTGCGATCAGCTGCGCGTGCATACCAGCTTCCTGCGCCGCCGTGATGGTCGACCCGTGCGTGTTGGAAATTTGTAGAACGGGGGGTCCAAACGGCGCTTTGAAATCTTCCGCATTAAAAAGAGTCGTTCCAGGCGGCAGCCTGTCGTCCGTCACCACAAGAATTGCCTTGTGTGTTGGCTCGGCGCGCGCCTTCAATAGTGCCTGCCCCCCGGGCGTAGAGAAATGCGGGAGAGACTGCAGGACACCGATCTCCGCATCAGAGCCCAACTCCCCAAGCCGTCCCTCAACACCCTCAGCATCAGTATAGGTACAATCAAAAAGTGGGATACCTTCGACTTCTGCCCCATCAAGCACCAGCGCTGACTGTTTGACGTCAATACGCTTGAAGCTAAAACGGTCTTCTTGGTGAGAAACGCCTAATTTCGTAATCTCTTTTTCAAGCCATTCCGCACTGGCCAAATCGACCTTGGTTCCAGATCGATGGATTCCCTGTTCGGAATATTCTCTAATAAGACGGTCAATTCGTTCGGCCGCACTTGTTTCAGGCACATCTGCCTCCTTCGCAAAAAGACTAGTGGTTCGTTGCGCGAACGGTGTCGCGGCAATTGCCTTGGCGACTTCTCGTCTTGATTTCATTCCTGCAATTTCCCCTTGTTGATCCCGAACTATCCGTCACCCTCACCTTGCCTATCGACGGTCAAAGAACAGCGTTCCTATCCCAGGGAGGTATTCGACCGATCACAGGAATGTCACCGGTGTTCAATTGGAAATCTCAGTCAACGCACCAACTATTGGTTAACTCGACCATCAAGGTGACACTATGACCGATCAAGAAAAAAGCCCAACACCAATAAAAGTCACCCTCTATCGATGGGCCGGGCAATGGGGACCGTTCAAAATAAATATCCCTTGCGGTGAGTGTGCCCTCACCGTGGATATCATCGAAGATACGATGGCCAATGAGCTGAACGGCGTTCCCATCGAACTTGATGTGCGCGAGTGGCTTTCGGAATGGTGGAAGCCGCTTCGCAAGGGTGCTTGGCATGCGCCAATCGTTCTAGTTGAGGGAGAAGTTGTTTCAGAGGGCGAAGCGCTCAACCGCGGTGTGTTGGCTGAGAAAGTCATGAACATCGCCACCGAGCGTTTCGAGATAGAGGGCAATCAGGTTTTCGGCAAAGCGAACTGCCCGCACTGCATACGCGCAAAAAAATATCTGGACGACGCAGGGATTGAGTACACCTACCATGACGTGGTGAAGAACCCAGGTCGGATGTATGAAATGTTTCCGCGCGTGAAAGCTCACATCGGTGAGAAAACGCCCGTCACCGTTCCGCAAATCTGGCTGGACGGCGGCTATATAGGCGGGGCAGACCAACTCTCCAAAAAGCTTGGCGTGAAAATTCCACCGCAAAAGGACCGTGCGCGCTCGTCGCTCTCACCTTCACGGTGGTTCGGACGACGCCCAAAAGCCGCGGCAGCTTAGCGCTGACGATTAATCCCCGCCCATAGGACAATAAGCAATAGCGGCAACACCAATTCGATAATCATAAGTAAGATGAAAAGTGGATGCGGGTACCCCACTGTCATAAGAGACAGAAGTCGACCTGCGCCACCTGCGAAGAATAGCCCTGCAAAGATGGGAACAAATTTCAAGTTCTCCTCAAGGCTGTTTGCAGCTCGAAGCACAATAATTCCGTAGGCCAGCCAAAAGACAGAATAGAACCGAAGCTCGGAATCGACATTGGGCGATGACATGCCATGGAGTTCTTGAGGATCAGACAAAAAGAAATTAATGAGTGCTGCAAAAAACTGCCCCGTGGCATCAGACCCCAGAAGCAACATCGACAGACCGATGCCAATTGCTGCGGCACCCAGAACAAACAGGTTCGCACGCAAGATCAGTTTCATCATGTTGGCTCCAACTCTGTTCGGTCCGACGGTGGTCCAAACAATTGCACACAGAAGAAATGCTCTGCATAAGACAGATTGTCACGTGGAGACCGCAACAAACCAACGTGACTCGCCAAATGCTAAGCTGCTGCTGGGGATGAAGGCGAGACGACCTAAACTGGGTTCTTCTCGCGGTAGTCGAAAGCACTCAGAAGAAAACGTGCGCCCAGGATCAATGCGTCCGCATTCACACTGTGATCAAGATCCGGCATGATTTTTCCCGCCGCGACGATGCCCACTTGTTGCAATGCTTCGAGTGCAGGCGCTTGAGCGCTCGCCGGGACTATTGGGTCTGCACCTCCGTTGATGAGCATCACCGGAGGCTTGCAGGTTATCTCATCTGCCAACCGATCCCGCCCGACAAGAGCCCCTGCGTATCCCAACAAGGCCGCTGGCGCGATTGCCTGCCTGAGGCCCGCATGCAGCGTCATTAATGTACCTTGAGAAAAGCCCACCAATGCCAACCTGTCTGCAGGCAGCCCCATAAACGAGAGCTCCTGGTCGAGCGTTGGTTGAAGCTCATCAGCGGCATTCTCCACTTCAGGAAAAAGAAGCGGATGACCGGGAGGCAGTCGGGGTATCCACTGAAAACCGCCTGGTGCATCTGGACAGGGCGTCGGCGCAGACGGTGCAGCGAATGCGACATGCGGCATGGACTTCGCCCAATAGTCAGCGAAGGACATTAGGTCGGCTCCGTTTGAGCCGAGGCCATGCAGAAACACGACAAGCCATTTTGCCTCACCGCTTAGTGCTTCTCTACGGAGGGGGTCACTCATCCGAAGAACCGCTTCAGGCGGAAGACGCTCTCTTCGAGTACTTCAGGTTGTTTAGAGAAACAAAAGCGAACCATGTTTCGCGGAATGCCCACGCCTCCGTCGCGAGGCTTGTAGAACGGGCTGACCGGGATAGCGCTTACGCCCGCGCTCGCTGTTATCTCTTTGCAGAAATCCAAATCGGTCCCGTTGTAGCCGAGGCCGGTGATGTCGGTTGTCACGAAATATGTGCCATCAGAGCGCACAACATCAAATCCGACAGCCGCCAATCCTTTGGACAGAAGATCCCGCTTCTGCTCCAGGTCGGTGGCCAGGTTTTGGAAATAGGCATCCCCCTGCCCGAGCCCCCAGGCCACTGCCAACTGAAACGCCGGGGGCGTTGTGAATGTCACAAACTGATGGGCCTTGGTGACGAGCGCTAGCAGGTCTGGCGCGGCGGTCACATACCCGATTTTCCACCCTGTCAGAGAGAAGGTCTTTCCAGCTGAGGCAATTCGCACGCAACGGTCTCGCATGCCAGGCAAAGCCATCATCGTCTCGTGCGCTGCGCCGGCATAGACCAGGTGTTCATAGACTTCATCGAGGATCACATAGGCATCATTCTTTTGCGCAAGATCTGCGATGCCCTGGAGCTCGGCTTTGGAGAAGACCTTGCCTGTCGGGTTCATGGGCGTGTTCACAACAATGAGCTTGGTCTTGTCTGAGAACGCACCAGCTAGCACTTCCAGGTCAAGATCCCAATTGGGCGCCTCTAGCCCGACGGTCACGGCTCGCGCGCCTGTCGCCTCAACCATGGGAAGATAGGAATCATAGAAGGGTTCAATGAGGATTGCCTCGTCGCCCGGATTCAACAGCGCTAAAAAGCAGTCTGCCAGAGCCTCGGTTGCGCCAGAGGTGACAAGTGTCTCCGACTGCCAGTCGACATCCAGCCCATAGAAGCGTGTGTCATGATCGGCGACTGCTTTTCGAAGCTCCGGGAGCCCCATGGAAGGCGGATATTGGTTTGGGCCCGCCATGATGGCCTGGGCGGCCCGCTCGCGAAGCTCCACCGGCCCCTCGTCATCTGGGAACCCTTGGCCCAGATTGATGGCCCCATGTTCCATCGCCATTGCCGACATGGTGCTGAAGATTGTCGTCCCGAGCCCTGAGAAAACCGAGTTTCCTGGCCGCATTGTTCCCCCGATTGAGCTGATTTCACGTGCCGCGGAGCATTTCAGAGGTTCGGCGATCGAGCAATGACCAGCTGCACAAAGTGCACGAGATCATTTTTTGTGCATATGCCTATTTTTTGTGCTCAATATCTGCTCAGGAAATGAGCGACACATACTAGATACCCATACAAACTATTGATTTTAAAAGCCTATTTGCAGCCCAATGCATTGGCATAGCTTGTGCTAACCATGTATTACCGCGGGCGCGGCGGTGGCGCGTCACATTGCAAGCTACTTGGGCAAGCTTTACAGGATTGCACCGGATAAGAGCGAAAAACATGCTTTGCCGGTCGGTCAGGAAACAAAAACGATGAAAAAAATCGAGGCGATCATCAAGCCGTTCAAGCTCGACGAGGTGAAGGAAGCGCTTCAGGAAGTTGGGCTGCAAGGCATCACCGTGACCGAAGCTAAGGGCTTTGGACGCCAAAAAGGCCACACAGAGCTCTACCGGGGCGCTGAATATGTGGTCGATTTTCTGCCAAAAGTGAAAATCGAGGTGGTACTCGACGACGAAACCGTAGAAAAAGCGGTTGAGGCTATTCAGAATGCGGCCCGCACAGGACGCATCGGCGACGGGAAGATCTTTATTTCCTCAGTTGAAGAGGCCATCCGTATCCGCACCGGGGAAACCGGCGACGAAGCAATTTAATACCACACGCCCCTTCTGAGGGGTTTGTGCAAATCCAACCGGTAGGCAGAAGCCTGCCATTACTTACGAGACACAGCAGGGAAAGAGAACACCATGGCCGATGCCGCCGCTGTCCTACAGACAATCAAAGACAAAGACGTGAAATATGTGGACCTTCGGTTCACCGACCCACGCGGTAAAATGCAACATGTGACCTTCGACATCGCGATGATCGAAGACGAAGACTTCTTCAACGACGGACAGATGTTTGACGGCTCTTCTATCGCTGGCTGGAAAGCGATCAATGAGTCCGACATGGTACTGATGCCAGACTGCTCCACAGCAACCATCGATCCATTCTACGCTCAGACAACGCTTGCAATCTTCTGCGATGTTGTCGAGCCGAACACAGGTGAGCTTTATGATCGCGACCCTCGCGGTACAGCAAAGCGCGCCGAAGCGTATCTCAAGAGCACCGGCATCGGTGACACCGTCTATTTCGGCCCTGAAGCAGAATTCTTCGTCTTTGACGACGTGCGCTTCTCGTCCACGCCTTACAACACGGGCTTCGTTCTCGACAGTGTCGAACTGCCGGACAATATGGGCACCGAGTATGAAATGGGAAACATGGGCCACCGTCCACGCACAAAGGGCGGTTACTTCCCAGTGAACCCAATCGACAGCGCACAGGACCTGCGGTCTGAAATGCTCTCCACGATGGCTGAAATGGGCGTCGAAGTTGAAAAGCATCACCACGAAGTGGCCGCTGCTCAGCACGAGTTGGGCATGAAGTTCCAGACACTAACAACGGTTGCTGACCACCTGCAGATCTATAAGTATGCGATCCACAATGTGGCACACGCTTTTGGCAAGTCTGCCACGTTCATGCCGAAGCCTGTATTCGGCGACAATGGCACGGGCATGCACTGTCACCAGTCAATCTGGAAAGACGGCAAGCCAACCTTCGCGGGCAACGGGTATGCAGACCTTTCAGAATCCTGCCTCCACTACATTGGCGGCATTCTGAAGCACGCGAAATCGCTCAATGCATTCACCAATGCCTCAACCAACTCATACAAGCGTCTGGTTCCAGGCTATGAAGCACCGGTTCTCCTAGCCTACTCAGCGCGCAACCGCTCTGCTTCCTGTCGTATTCCTTACGGCACCTCGCCTGCTTCTAAGCGCATTGAGATCCGCTTCCCGGATCCAACCGCCAACCCATACCTCGCCTTCTCTGCGATGATGATGGCTGGCCTTGATGGCATCCAGAACAAGATCCACCCCTGGCGACCCAATGGACAAGGATCTGTACGCTCTGCCACCCGAAGAACTGGCTGACATTCCAACAGTTGCTGGATCCCTTCGTGAAGCGATCGAAAGCCTTGACGCTGACCGCGACTACCTAACCAAGGGCGACGTGTTCACCAACGATCAGATCGACTCCTACATTGAATTGAAAATGGAAGAAGTTGAACGCTACGACATGACGCCTCACCCAGTTGAGTTCGACATGTACTACTCCGTCTAAACACGGATTTGCATTTACGGAAAAGGCCGGTGTTTTCACCGGCCTTTTTCTTTGACCAAAGCACCTTATTTAATTATTTTGTTAAATAAGGTGCGAAAGCGCCCCATAAACCAAGAGGCGCCAATATGAAGCTCTACAATGCCAACGCCGGGAATCCAAAACGGGTTCGAATATTCATCGCTGAAAAAGGGATCGATATTCCACGGGTCGATCTTGAGGCCGGAACCGACACACGCACGGTTGAATTCAGCAAGATAAATTCCCTCCAAGAGCTGCCAGTACTGGAACTCGATGACGGAAATATCATCACTGAAAGCGTCGCCATTTGCAGATATCTCGAAGCGCGCTTTCCGGAGCCTCCGCTCATGGGGCGCGACGCCTTCGAACAAGGTCGCATAGAGATGTGGAGCCAACGGATATTCCATCAGCTGTTTCTGCCGCACGGTCACTACGTGCGCCACACCATCCCTTTATTCAAAGATGTGGTCGGGCAGATACCAGAGTTCGCCGCGGCAGAACGGGCGGTCATTCCGCAACGATGGGAATGGCTGAACGAAGAAATGTCCGATGAACGCCCCTTCATCGCCGGGGACGACTTCAGCATGGCGGATATTCACGGCATGGTGGTTCTGATGCTCGGCGGTTTCTTTGATCTTCATATACCGCCAGCGTGCATCTTTGCGACTAGGTGGTCAGAGAGAGTGCGCGCCCGCCCGAGCTGGGATGCATAATTTCCTCTGTCTACTGATTATTATCAGAAAACTTTGTCCAATTTTTTATTCTGTTTACTGATTTATTGCGATCACAAAAAGTAGGTCAGCACTACAGACTCATAGTGCGACGCGACGTCACATCGCACGAATCCCTTGACACAAAGCCGATTCCTTGCTACAAAGTTAATGCACATTCAGAAGGAGGTTTCGAAGATGACCCCACCTGCGAAGCGTAGCGTAGCTTGAAAATACTGGCGCATATGTCACTTTCAAGCAGTGAGAAATTCCAAAATACATTGAAGCGTAGAGTCCGATTGACGTGTGCAGACGCGCAGCTCAAACGCAAAGGATTTTAGGCCAGATAGCGCAACACATACCTTTAGCCACAGCTGCATCAAGCAGCGTCGGTCTCTAGACATACGATGAAAAGCCCGGCTCTTTAGCATGGGCACGTGCGAGAAGCACAAAAGCAACCCCGTCCCAGGTCGCCGACCTGAGGAGATCGGGGTTGCGTTGTTTGCCCCCTCTGCAGCATTCCCTAAGTTCCAATCACCCAAGGCTCGGCATTCTCTTGTTACACTGAGAACCGGTGAATGGTATCGCCTTCATGTTGGAAGAGCTCAGCGTGGCGTCCCTCTATCTCAGAAATCACTTTTGGCCAGAAATTATGAGCAGGCTTGTTTGCCCGCATTATGCTCAGCTCCCACAATCCACTAGATTTCAGCATGAGTGCCATTGCTGCAGCTATGCCATACCCCTTCCCTCGTGCCGATGGCTGGATGTAGAACTCGGCCATGGAGAAATCGGTCCCGCGTCCCGACGGTGAAAATGTGTTCACAAAGGCAAATCCAACAATCTCCTTATGCCCGATTATGAAATAGGGCCATCGGCAATCACTGTCGGTCCAATAGGCATCAAAGTAGGGATAGCTGTTTTCTACCTCGCCGAATGCACTGAGTTCGACCAGGTATTCGTTTAAAAGATTGCGGACGCGATCTTTCTCATCTTCCTTCACGAGTTGAAGCGCTACAGGCATTTTTCTTGACCCTCTAATCTCTGATCTGCGCTCACGATATCCTGCCCGCCCAGATGAAGGACAAATTTGGTTTTACCCAATTGGGATTTTTAGGCCATCACTGTCCCATCACGTCTAGACAGGCAGCCGCTCTGCGAAGAGCCGTGCGTAAAGACGCGCTCGGGCGTTCAGGTCGCCCGGCTCAACCCAATTTCGGTCCATCCGTTCCCATTCATCTCGCTCCGGATCCAGGCCTAGGTCCTGAAGGTAATCACCGTCAGCAATGAAGAATTGTCGACGGTAGCCGAGCAGATAACCGCCATGCTCGCGGTGAATCTCTACAGCTTCTTTATAGTCCGCCAACCAGATGTTCTGGTGTGCTATCATGCGCCCCGGACAAAGGATGGTACCGAAATCCCCCCCACCCTCGTCGCCTTCCATCGCATGAGCCAATGTCGCCCAGGTTCGAAACCCAAGCTCCATGGCAATGACGTTAAGGCATAGACGGCGTTTGACCTGCCCGATCAGTTCCTGATCCGTAGACGAGGCCATTCCCGGCAATGCGCGCATGCGCGCGACATTTACAGCCGAGCCTTTTTCGACTTGTTTATGCAGCCTGCGGGCTTTGGATTTTAGAAGTGCGAGGACATCTGTGACTGTTTCGCCCAGAGGATGGTCCTGCGGGGGATGGGTCTGCGGTTTTTCTGACTCAATAGACCCCAATGTAGACATGGGCGTCACTCTCCTTATCGCCCCTCTTCCGCTCCATGGGGTCACAAGAAAGCAACGTGCCGAAATCAGACGGTCGCTCAACAGATGGGCGGGTGCTTTCGCTTTTGGCGGACCAGGCGCGCCCGCAGCGCCTCGCCCGCGTCTTCTACGTCGCGCGGAGGGACTTAGCAAGTCGTATTAGGTCCTCACAAATTTGGACGTACGCGGATCGTCCAACACATAGAGTGTGTATTCATCGTAGAATTTCTCGCGCCCGATCTCTTGAATACGCAGATGTTCTGGATGGGTCCGCCAGGCTTCCAAAGCCTGTGCACTCTCCCACTCATGGACGGACACCCGCTCGCCGTCCTCAGCGAAGTATCCCTTCCACGAGATGAAGCCCGGCATGGCACGGGCAATCTCCCCCATCTTGTCAGCCAAAGCGTAGTACTCTTCAGCGTTTTCAGGTCTCACCCGTGCCCGGAAAATGGCGACAATCATGGCGTCTCGCCTCCTCGACAAATCAAATCCAATAGAAAGTCTGCACGGTCTTCCACAGAAACCTTGGGCAGGACAATGGGATCATATCCAAACTCTGTAAAACTCATTTCCAGGCGTTCGTATTCTTCAACCGCCCCGTCAAAGCTCGTTTGGCGCTCAGCGTCATTCTGAAAAATCTCAGGCCAGGGCGGTGTCAGAAAGACCTGGTCGGCATAGCGCCTGGTGTCGATGAGACTCTGGTGTTCAGGGCGAAGGTGCCCGTTGACGTGGGAGACAAAGGAAATGGCATCGATGAATGACCGGTCGAAGAAAACAGGTCCATTGGCACTTGCAGCGTCATCAAATGTCGCGACCGACATCCTTATCGCTCTGGCCGCAAACACCTCAGGGTCCACCCATGGTAAAGCAGACCCACCTACCTCCTGCTCCTCACGCACAATTTGGCGGCCGGGTTCCTCGAACGTTGGGAACCCGCGCCGCCGCAATTCTTGCAATAGTGTGGACTTGCCGCCGCCAGAACAACCAGAGAGGATGTATCGTTCAGGCCCAGCTTTCTTGCCTACACCTGATGAAATGTGAGCCTCCCATTTTTACTAGATTCAGCCAGCGTCAGCAGGATTTGGTACGACAGCTGACCGGGACCCTTTGCCTTGAAACACAGGCCAGGCCAATTGTTCGCCCAACGTAACGGGCTCCAGGTTTTCAACGCCAAACTCTTTTGGCACCTGACGTGTGATCTTAGCTGTGCCGAACAACACGTCCCAGAAAAACAGCAGATTGCCGAAATTGCCTTTGTAGTTGGTAACGCCGTCGTCCTTATGACGCCCATGGTGGGCCGAATGGGTCGCAGGCGTCGAGATGGTGCGCTCAACAATCCACATAATCGGCGACAACCATTTGATTTTGTAGAGTGGACCATCCCACCGCACATCTGAGTGGGCGCCGAAGATGACCAGCATTTTGACAACGAGATAGAAGGCGTAGACATATCCAAGGCCCATATAGATCAGCACTCCGGCGAACCAAATGCCCGGCATCATCGCATAGTAGAAAAGGTTGTTCCTGTAGACGACGCGCACACTCAGATACTCAGAGTTGTGATGTGACCGGTGGAGATTGTAGAGCCACGGGAACGTGTGGGACGCCCTGTGCCACCAGTATTGCGTCATATCTTCAAAAACGAGCAAGATAGCCACCTGAGCGATGATCGGAAGACCGATCAGCATATTCTCAGTCCCAGGGGCAAAAGTGCTTGTCAGCCAGGTCGCTGAAAACAGGACCATCGGCTGTGTGAACGCAATGAGCGCAAACGTTGAAACAATTTCGACCTTTGCATCGTCTGGCTTTTCGCCCTCTTTTTTGAAGAACCCCGTCCTGATGGCCTCCGCCACTGCGAACGCGATGTAGAACCCCAATATCAACATTATTTCCGGTTTCATGCCGACCTCCTCTGGTTGCAGCCCCTTGATAGGCGACCTGAATTCGCTAAAATGTATATTATTTTACATTTGGAGGTTTTTTTGTCTGGTCGACTCGATTATGGACTTCCCGGGCTTCAGGAGACCCTTCCCGCCACTTTGAGGGAAGCGCTCTTTGATGCAGCTATTTCTCTCAATTTTTCAGATGGGCAATTGATCCAAGCACGGGGAGATACCGATCCGTCGCTGACCATCGTCAAGTCAGGAGCCGCCAGATTGGGGCAAATCGGCATTGACGGAAGTTATGCGGGGATGGCTGTAATGGGGCCGGACCAGTTCTTCGGGGAGTTTACGATCTTCGGCGGACTGCCGCGGGAGTTCGATGCGGTCGCTGTTGGTCCCACAGTCATCGCGAAGATTAGCAAAACACGGTTTGACCGTCTCCTTGATAAACATCGAGGCATCAGATCCTATTTCCTGGCCTTCCTTGCCCAACGCCTCCATGCCGCCCTCACCTTCGTGGACGATCTTAGACACCTGCCCCTGCACGCACAGGTCGCGAAGACCATCAACATGATGCACCAGGCTGACGGCGCAAATCCGGTTGTCAAAGTTACTCATGAAGAGCTCTCCGAAATTCTGGGCGTAACCAGAGTGTCGATTAACAAAGCCCTTCAACAGCTCGAGAAAAGCAGGTTGATTGAGCGGGCCTACGGAAGGATCGAGATACCGTCCTCGGCAAAACTGGATCATTGGGTTCAAACTCAGTCCAGGCCGAACGCTGCAGACAGCTGACAGATAGTCATAACTTTCCTTTCACGGACAGCTCCCCCTACACTGTTTGCCAAGTGCCACGTATGGAGGAAACCATGGCTGCTGCGACCCGTAAAACCAGTGCAAAAAAGAAAACAGTCAGCCGGAAGAGAACCTCAAAGAAAAAGCCGACGCCATCCATGAAAGAAGCAACGCTGATTACCGGCGCATCGGGTGGTATTGGCGAAGCGCTTGCAGGCGAGTTTGCAAAGGGCGGCTCGAACCTGATCCTCGTTGCTAGGTCAAAAGACAAATTGGAGGCCATTGCCGCGCGCCTGATGGACGAACACGGAATAGCCGCCATCGCGCTGCCTGCAGATCTCTCCATACCCAATGCGGGCCGGAAACTCTATGAAGCAGTAATCTCAATGGGTGTTCATGTGGAGACCCTGGTCAATAATGCCGGGGTGCTGGAAATGGGGGCCTTCGCCGATATCTCCACTAAGCGGCATCTAGAGCTGACGCACCTAAACATCACGACGCTCACCGAGCTTACCAGTCTTTTCGTCCCCGGCATGGTCGAGCGGAAGGACGGCCGGATCCTGAATGTTGCCTCAATCGCTGCTTTCCAACCCATCCCGTCCCTTGCGACCTATGCGGCGACGAAAGCATATGTCTTGTCGCTCACTGAGTCCTTGTCAGAGGAACTCAAACCCCACGGAATTACAGCGACAGCCCTCTGCCCCGGCGTGACCGCCACCGACATGGTCGCGAGTGCAAAGGAGAGCAATGAGACGGCGGCCAAAATCCCCGATTTTATGGTATCTGACGTCGCCGGCGTTGCGGCCGAAGGCTACGCTGCGTGTGTGAAGGGTGAAGTTATCCGCGTTCCCGGTATGGTCAATTTGGCCGCCGCCGTTGCAGGACGCGCCTCGCCCCGCTGGCTGGTTCGAGCCGTCTCCGGCGCGCTCGGTCGCCTCGCCCTTTAACGCAGAGACATGAATCAACCCTTTGATTTCGCTACGGTTTGGGTCACACTATTTTCAAGCGGTCGGGGGACCGGGATCTCGTTGACGAGACCCATTTGACATTGAGGAACACCGGAAAAACCGGTTCGATCGCCCGCGTTTCCATGCGGGCTTTGGGAGGAAAATATGGATCACAATATTGGGCTGATGCTCGAGAAACGCGCGCATCTGAACCCCAACCTGGAAGGTTGCTTTGAGACCGAAAGCGGTCGGCGCTTCACCTATGCTGAACTAAACGCCCGGTGCAATAAGACCGCCAACATGCTGTTGGAACAAGGGGCAAAGCCTGGTGATCGCGTTGCGTTGCTGATGATGAATGGCGTGGAGTTCATGGAGTCTTTTTTCGCGATCGCAAAAATCGGCGCCGTCTGCGTACCTCTCAACTGGCGCCTGACACCAGATGAACTTTGCTTCATCCTGAAAGACAGTGGCGCCAAAACGCTCCTATTCAGCTCAGACTTTGCGGAAGCCGTTGAAGATATCCATGGTCGCGGTGGCGATGCCACAGACATATCCCGCTGGATCAGCGTTGGCGAACGAACTGCAATCGCAGAAGACTATGATGCGTTGCATGAAGCCGCTGCTGACAGCCGACCCGCGATTGGTGCAACCGAAGATGACATGCTTTTCATCATGTACACGTCCGGCACGACAGGCCTGCCCAAGGGGGCTGTTCATACACACAACTCAACCCTGTGGGGATCGCTCACTGCCCTCGCGACAAGCGACATGCAGCAGAAAGACCGGTATCTGCTGGTGCTCCCTCTTTTCCATGTGGGTGCTCTCAATCCGCTCATCGCCTGCGTACATGGCGGCGGTACATCGGTCATCATGCGCGGCTTTGACCTGGACGCCATGTGGACCAACATTGAAGCTGAAAAGATCACGACGATGCTGGCAGTGCCCGCCATGCTGAACTTCATGCTCCTTTCTGGCGCAAAAGACACAAGCGATTATTCATCTCTGCGCTGGGTCATGAGCGGCGCGGCTCCAGTTCCTGTAACTCTGATTGAGACCTATGCAGGTATGGGGATCGAAATACATCAGGTTTACGGCCTGACCGAAACCTGCGGCCCTTCCTGCCTCATCTCACCAGATGATGCGATTGCGAAAGCAGGTTCGACAGGCAAAGCCTTCTTCCACACCAATGTCCGTATTGTCGACAGTGACGGCAATGACGTCAAGGCTGGCGAAGTTGGGGAAGTCTTGGTCTCCGGCAAGCACATCATGAAGGAGTACTGGAATCGCACGGATGCTACCGCCGAAACCATCGTTGATGGATGGCTTCATACGGGCGATCTGGCGACCGTGGATGAGGAAGGGTTCGTCTACATCCAGGACCGCATTAAGGACATGATCATTTCCGGCGGGGAGAACATCTATCCGGCAGAAATCGAAAATGTGCTTTTGGCCCATCCCAAAATTCAGGATTGCGCAGTTATCGGTCAGCAGAACCAGCAATGGGGCGAAGTTTGCCTTGCCGTTGTCGTTCGCGAAGATGACAGCCTGACCGAAGCTGATGTCATGAAGCATTGTGACGGCAAACTCGCCCGGTACAAACTTCCCAAGGGTGTAGAATTTGTTGATGCCATCCCGAGGAATCCCACAGGCAAGGCACTCAAACGCATACTGCGGGATCAATTCCCGGGCGAAGAAGCCAAAGCAAGCTGAAGTACACAGCTATCTTAATTCAGCCGGGCACGCATGTTTCGTGTCCGGCTTTTTTCATGCCGCTCTACATCCATTTGAGCCATCTGAAAAAAGTGTAGAGCCCGGTCGCTAAGGCGGCACTTGCCCCACATACGATCCAAAAAGCATAAGGAGAGTGGACGCCGGGAATACCGCCTACATTGACGCCCAAAAGGCCGGTGAGGAATCCGAGCGGCAGAAAAACGGCAGCAACGATCGAAAGAACCAACATATTGCTGTTCATTTCCTCAGCACGCGACGCCACCCAGGCATCGTTAATCACTGTGGCTCGCTCCCTGGCGGCATCAAGTTCATCCACTATCCGGACAGTCTGGTCTGATATCTCGCGTATCAAAAGCCGCTCCGCGTCTTTAAGTGGGGCCGCATCAGTTTGACTGACTCTCTCTAGCGCAGCCCGCTGTGGCGCAACATAGCGACGCACAACAATCAATTGACGTCTTAGTTCGCTGAGCGTTGTACGGCCAACCACTCCCCCACCCGACAGGTTTTCTTCCTCAAGTGCATCCAACTGTTCCACCAATTTCATAACCATGGTCTCAATCTTGACGGACATGCGATCAATCAATTCAAAAACAAACCGGCTGATTGTCGTCGGCGCATCTCCGAACGCACAGGACTCTGAAATTTCGTCAACTGACAAAACATGCCTGACTTGAACGCTGATAATTCTCTTAGGCTCAATCCAAAGACGAACGGAGACCATGTCATCCGGTTCAGCATGCGTATGCGTGTTCACGCCGCGCAAGACGAGGAGGAGACCTCCTGCCAATTTGCTGAGTCTTGGCTGGGTTTCAGGTGCCAGCAGTCCTTGAACGACAATGGGCGAGAGTCCCAGCTGACTAAAGACCTCAACGTCGTCGGACGGTTGGTGGTTTTGCACCCGTATCCATTGGTACTCGGTTTCTTTTTCAGCGTAAATGCCCGGCAAGCCCTCAACAAGTACAGCCTGTCCATCAGCCCCAATCGTGTAGGTGGAAATGGTGGTTTCACTCGGTGTTTTCATAGAGAGCCCCTGATCCCGCGACTCGCGTGAAATGTCGCAATCTTATACCTCTGAGACAAAGGAGTCCGAGTAGCTCTGATGTGCAATCTGACCCTAGGAATGCTAACCAATAATCACATTTTCGTTGCAGATTCGGTGCCGCGCCTGATCTGCAGGCCAAATGCGGGGGGTGCGCGTGGCGAACAAGAAACTTGAAAACCGTTATGTCAACGATTTGCGCCGTCAGGAGTTTATCCTCGATTCAGCGCGCGGGTTCCGTATCCAGGCACTCCCAATAGTGCTGTCAGTGCTTTTCCTCGGCGCTATTGGTATCTCGGTGGCCTCTAGTTCTCTCATAGGGCCTCAGGGGGGCATCAACGCAACTCTGATCCTTGTCATGTCGGCGATCTTTGGCGGCTATATGGCGCTAAACATTGGTGCCAATGATGTGGCCAATAATATGGGCCCAGCTGTTGGCGGCAAAGTGCTCACCATCGGCGGCGCCGTTGCGATTGCAGTGGTCTGTGAGGCTGCAGGCGCCCTTCTCGCAGGCGGCGATGTGGTTAGCACGGTTGCCAAAGGCATTATCAGCCCAGAAGGGTCGGTCGATGAAGGTGACTTCGTTCTCCTCATGATGAGCGCCCTCATTGCGGCAGCACTCTGGATCAATTTGGCAACAATATTAAACGCCCCTGTCTCCACGACACACTCCATCGTCGGTGGTGTGCTGGGCGGCGGCATTGCTGCAGCTGGTCTAAGTGTCGTCAATTGGCCCACCATGGCCAGCATTGCTGCCAGCTGGGTTATCTCGCCAGTCCTTGGTGGTGTGATTGCCGCAGCGCTCCTGGCGTCCATCAAGGTCCTCATCCTCAACAAAGAGGACAAGCTCGCAGCAGCGCGGACATGGGTGCCGGTGTTGATCGCACTTATGGCAGCGACCTTTGCAGCTTACATGGCTCTCAAGGGGTTGAAACGGATTTGGAAACCCGGCCTGGAAGAGGTCCTTCTCGTCTCAGTCCTTGCCTTTGTCATCGCGGGCGTTCTGTCCATTCCTTATATCAAGCGTCTGTCGGCTGGACTGCGGAACAAGAAGAAAGACATTCCGCGCCTGTTTCATCTGCCGCTCATTCTTGGGGCGGCGCTTCTTTCCTTCGCTCACGGCGCTAACGACGTCGCAAATGCCGTTGGGCCGCTTGCCGCAATTGCCTCTGTTGTCACTGAAACATCTGGCTTGCAGTCAAAGGTCGCCATCCCCTTCTGGGTATTGGCAATCGGGGGCGTGGGGATCGCCATTGGCTTGGCGCTGTTTGGGCCCAAGCTTATTCGCACCGTCGGCGAAAAGATAACCCGCCTTAACGCCATAAGAGCCTATTGCGTCGCCCTCTCCGCCGCAGTTACGGTTTTGATTGCGACGAATATGGGCTTGCCGGTGAGCTCTACCCATATCGCCATCGGATCAATTTTTGGTGTGGGTTTCTTGCGTGAGTATCTGGAAAACCCAAAACGGAAAGGTGGGCGCCGCAAAGTTCTTCTGAGTGCGACGCCAGACGAAGCACTGCGGCAGCCTGCAATCCGCCAGAAGCGGAAGCTGGTGCGCCGGCGATTTGCTTATTCAATTGCTGCGGCATGGGTCATCACCGTTCCTGCAGCAGCAGCCCTGTCGGCAACGATCTATCTAATTTTGGCGATGCTGTGAAGGTCGGGTAACAGCGTTTCAAAGCCTTCCAGAGCATTGTGGATATCGGGGCCGCCCGCAATTTTTCGTGCGTCCGACAAAGTCACCCAATGACGGTCTCTGTTTTTGCGCTCAGGCCAGTCGTCATGCTGCTCAGAAAAATGCAAAGGGATATAGGTGACGATCAAATCGCGTGGACCATCAGACAATTGTTTGACTGCCTGAACTTCGTGGGCAAACTGTTCCAGCATCCGGCCGCGGATACCTGCTTCCTCATAGGCTTCACGAAGTGCTGCCTCAGCTGCGGTCTCGCCTTCTTCCACGGCCCCTTTGGGAAATATCCAACGTTCGTGGGTGCGCGAAGTGATCATCAGAACCAACGGCTCTGTCTCACGAATGACAAACGGGATAGCGCCAACCTGGCGTAGCATGACCAACTCCTAGATTGCAGAATTTTGCAAAACCTTACTCACTATGCGTGCATTCTCTGCGGATTCGGCACCAATGCCAAGAGCAGTACCATTTGACCCTCTGGCCCCACTCCTGACAGGAACCGTCAGGAGGACATGGTAGAGTCTCAACGTGACGGATATGAGACGGGATGCCCACAAAATGACGAGAAATTCTCAAATCCCATTTGAAGCCGATAGCGTGGCGGGTGTGTTCGATACCTATCAGGGCAAAACCCGCCAGAAACTTCTGGCGCTTCGCAGTTTGATCTTCCAGACGGCTGCCAAGACTGAAGGCGTTGGAGACCTGCAGGAGACACTCAAATGGGGACAGCCCAGCTACCTGACGCCGGAAACAAAAAGCGGCACGACTGTTCGGATTGATGCGATCAAGGATGATCCAGACCATGTGGCAATCTATTTCCATTGCCAGACGAACCTGGTCCCCACCTTCCGCGATATGTATGGCGACAAGCTGACTTTTGAGGGCAACCGGGCACTTGTGCTCGATGTACGGAAGAAGCTACCGGAGAAAGAACTACGGCACTGCCTCGCCAGCGCCCTCACCTATCATCTGGCAAAGAAAAAGAAGGTGTAGGTGCCAATCAGGCGGCTTCTACCCTTGCTTCTCGCTTTTCCAGAATTGCAGCATGCGCCCCGTAACACCGTCGCGGACAATAATCAGATGATACAGAGCCGCGACTATATGTAGGCCGATCAACGCGATGATCAGGTTGGTCGTCAGTTCGTGAAATCCACGAATGTAAAGGAATGTGGCTTCTGCCCCGGTGCCGTCTCCATAAGCGAACAGGCCGAAAGGTGTCACAAGAGTATCCGCATTGACTGCGCTCAGAATGCCTGTCGCGATCAGTACACCGATCAAGCCATAGAGCAACCAATGCGCTGCGTGTGCGAACAGCCTTTGGTAGCCCGGCATTTCAGACGGAAGCGGCGGTGCACCATGTTTCCATCGCAGATAGATGCGAATGCAAAACAGGACGGCCACGATGGTTCCGAGCGTTGCATGATCGGAGCGTGACTCGAAACGATCAAGTTCCGTCATGACGCCGCCAAACTTCTGCGCGATGTAAAGATCAAGCATGATCGCAATAGCCATCAGCCAGTGAATGATTTTCTGGCCAACCGCAAAATCGTTTCTTTGTACCTGCGCCATGGTCAATCGCCCTCCTGAATTGGCTCTCTTGCTGCGCTTTATCCCGCAGCAGCCGTCATGATTATTATTTATGTCACTTGACATATTTATTGACCTTTTATATGTCAAGTGACATGAGCACAAATATTTCAACGGCAACCCCAGCAAAGCGCCGTCAACAGCAGCGGGCGGCAGAAACCCGAGATTCCCTGCTGGATGTCGCAACTGAGGCGTTTGCCTCTCACACCTATGACGGTGTCTCAGTGCGCGCACTTGAATCCAGTGCTGATGTCCAGCGAGGCGCCGCCGCCTACCACTTCACCGACAAAGAAGGTCTCTGGAAAGCGACGGTTGATCGGATCCTGGCTGTGCTGCAAGCGCGCGTGGAGCCCCTCGCGCCGGTGCTGAATGACCTTGATGAAGATGGGCGCCTTAGAGCGGTCATCACGGCATTTGTGCGGTTTAGTGCCGAAGCCCCTGAACTCAACCGATTGATCATTCAGGAAGGACGCACCGACAGTTGGCGTCTCGACTACTTGGTTTCCACATTCCACCGCAATCGATTGGCGTGGTTGCAGGACTTTGTCGGGATCGTGAAAGACCCGCATCTTTTTTATATGACGGTCGGTGCTGCCACGCTGGTTTTCAATGTGGAGCATGAATGCCGCGAGCTCTTTGGCGTAGACCCAATGAAGGATGACTTCATTCGAGAACATGCCAGCCGTGTCGCCGATATGGCTGTCTATCTGCACAACCAGCAAAAGGCTTAGATTCCATAATGGGCAAGTCAAAAAAGAAACCCACGACCGTACTTGTATGTGGCGCGTCAGGTGGCCTTGGCACCGTGCTCGCCCGCACGCTTCAAGACAAAGGCATGACTGTGCGGGGAACCATGCGTGATCCCTCCAAATCGAACACTCCGGACATCGACATGCTGGCAATGAATGTGCTCGACGAGCAATCCGTGATCGATTGCCTTGCGGCGGCAAAAGAGACCATGGGCAGTGTCGACGTGGTGGTCAATTGCGTCAATGAGATGGTTCTCGGCTCTGTCGAAGAAACCTCCATGGAGGAACTGGCCCGCGTCTATGACATTAATGTTCTTGGGCTTGCCTCTGTAGCACGCGCCGCTGTTCCAATCATGCGGGCACAGGGTCATGGACTTATCATCTCCATGAGTTCGCTCGGCGGCCTGTTGGCCGTTCCCTATCTCAGTGCTTACACGTCCTCGAAGTTCGCTCTCGAGGCGTTCAGCGAAGCGCTCTATCACGAGGTTAAAGCTGATAAAATTGATGTCGCGATCATGCAGCCGGTCGCCATGCATATGGACCGGGCGGATGTTGGCGACCATTTGAAAGTTGCAAAGGGCGCTCCGGGAACATCAACAACCCAAGACATTGTGCGGATGATGGCGAAGGATACACGGGAGAGTAAACTCACACCTGAGAAAGTCTCACTTGCCATCTACGATGTCATCAAAAGCAAAAACCGCAAGCTGCGCTACCCGCTTGACCGCGCGCGTGTCCTCGGGAAGGTCAAGCGCATCGCGCCCCAATCGCTCATCAGCAAAATGATTGATGGATTGGTGCGCGATGCTCAAAAGGCATCATAGAGATCGGCAGGGTTACTCAGCGGCTGCGCGCGTCTCGACCGTTTGCGGCCCACGGATGAGGCCACCTGGACGCTTGTCTGTCACGACGCCGCCTTTGAAGGTCACCTGCCCTGACTTGATCGTGTAGTCATAGCCTTCTGCCTTCTGAAGCAAGCGCTTCCCACCTGCGGGCAGATCAAAGGCCAGCCATGGCTTGCCAAGCTTGATCCGGTCCATGTCGACCACGTTCACGTCTGCCAGGTAGCCGGGCTTCAGAACACCACGGTCATTCAAACCATAGAGACGGGCTGTATCGAGACACTGGCGTTTGATCGCATTCTCCAGCGCAATGGTTCCGCGTTCGCGGTTCTTCACCCAGTGTTCCAACATGAATGTGGGGCTCGCCGCATCGCAAATGGTGCCACAATGAGCACCACCGTCAGACAGGCTGTTCACGGTGTCGTCTGCATGTTGCAGGTCCACAAGGAAATCCAAATTGCCATCCACATAGTTCAGGATTGGCAGATAGATAAAGCCCTTGCCGTCATCAGCCATCATCATGTCATAGGCGTATTCGGCGCCGGACTTGCCTGCGGCTTTAGCACGGGCTGCGACACTCTCGTCCACCTGTGGTTCGTAGTTAAAGTCTTCGTCCATCTCGAACTGCTGTGCCCAGCCTTCGGTGATGATTGCAAAGATTTCGCCCAGGTCCACATTCTCTGGAACCATTGGCTTTTCGCTCAATAGTTGCGCCTTGAACGCCGGATCTTTGAGTTTTGCGTATTGCTCTTCCCAGGGGAGAAGGCTTATCGCGCCCCAGCTAGGATGAGAAATGAACGGATGCACCGTGCCGCGCCAAGCCATGACAATACCGTTTCCGCGCAGTGCGATCTGAGCAACAATATTTGCTCCATTGTCATTTTGTGCACGCATCTCGGAAATCTGCTCTTCCAATGGCAAAGCTTTCGCAGGCGACTGCAGCGCAGCGAAGGTGACGGGCATACCGGTTTCGCGGCTCAGGTCTCCCATCCACTCAAACTCTTTCCATTCCGGCTGAAGGTCTGAGGCCATCTCAAAAACACCGTGGCCCGCCCGGCCCATAGCCCGGCCAATGCCGATCAGTTCTTCTTTTGTGGCCGTGGTACCGGGCACCAGCTCCCCATCAACAGAACGGTGAAGAATGGTGCGCGATGTTGAGAAGCCGAGTGCGCCTGCTTTCAGGCCATCTTCTACAATCTTCGACATCTGTTCGACATCTTCGTCTGTCGGAACAGCACCGGGCCGTTCCCGCTCTCCAAGAACGTAAGCACGAACTGCGCCGTGAGGTACGTGCGTTGCAACGTCCACAGTGCGAGGCAGACCTTCAAGTGCGTCAAGGTATTCAGGGAATGTTTCCCAATTCCACGGCAGGCCTTCGGCGAGTGCAGTGCCTGGAATGTCTTCCACGCCTTCCATGAGACCGATCAGCCAGTCATGCTTGTCGGGCTTAGCGGGCGCAAAGCCGACACCGCAATTGCCCATGACAACCGTCGTTACGCCGTGCCAGCTGGACGGCGCCATTTCATCATCCCAGGTTGCCTGACCGTCATAGTGGGTGTGCACATCAACAAATCCGGGCGTCACAATCTTGCCGGTCGCATTAATCTCTTCGCGACCCTCTGCTTTCACATCGCCCACGAGCGTTACACGGTCACCGTCAATTGCCACATCGCCCACGAATGAGGCCGACCCTGTTCCATCGACAATCGTACCGCCTCGAATTACCAGATCATGCATTGTGCTTCTCCTCCAAATGACTAATTGTCATCAGGGTATCAGGTTCAGCGAACGGATCAAATTTGTTGACTGGCCCAAAGCGCGCAATCTGACAGGGACATTGTCCTTCATTGGCTGGCGTGTTTTTGACCCTGCAGAAAATTGGGGGGGTTCCGGGCGAATGCCCGGCCTTAATCTTCCATATGGCTGATCCATTCGCGGATCAGCGCAAGACCTTCTTCATGCACGAGGCTGCGTCCCGTTTCCGGCATCATGATGCCCGGGTCCGTTGAGGCCATGCGGAAATGCAAAATGGACTCGTCTGGATTGCCGGGCGCAATGTCGAACTCGAAACCACCCGACCCTCGTCCCGCGGCAACAGGACGTTTCAGAACACCGAGGCGCGAGGGATCATCCTCTTCCCATGTGAGAAAGAGACCGGAGGTCTTTCCCGGACCTTCGTCTGAATGGCAATGCGCACAATTCATATCGAGATAGGCCCGGGCGCGCTCATTGAGGGATACCTGATCTTCGTCAAGCCAGTCCGCAATGCGTGGGAGGCTTGCAGGATCGTCCGGCAAGGCAGACAACAGACCAGCGCTCGCCCAGTGGGTCAGCTGGTTTTCCGTCCCGGCCGCATAGTCAAATTCGTGATTGAGGTTCCGTACCTTGGGGCCAATGGGTACGAACTCTCCGCCGGTCACATGACAGCCCTTGCACTGGTTCACATTGGGTACCGCATAACGGATCGGCAGCACCGTGCCATCCTCCTGCACCCAATCAACGGTGAGGCGTTTGCCTGCGCGCTTCAACACGGCGTCCGTGTCGTCTTCATTCCAGACATAGGGAAGCGCCACCCATCCATCGGCTTGATGGATGAGCAATCTCGTTTCAATCAGGTTGAGGCCGTGCGCTGCCGATACTGACGTATCGGGATAGGCGAATGTTTTAACGAGGATCGTGCCGACAGGATAGTCCGGCAGACCGGCCCCCTGATAGGTCGCCGCCTCCCCTTCCGGCAGAGAGACAAACCGCATCTTCTCTGCGTAGTCGGTAAAGAGCGGTGTGATGAGATCGTAGGGCACAACACCCTCCGCCGGTACCTGCTCGCTTAAGTCAGCAAACAAGCCATAGTCCGACAGAAGTTTGGCGGGCTTCTCCGCCAGCGCCACCGTTCGGTCCACTGCCCCTGCCGCCGTCACCCAGCCGAGACACAGGACAAGCCCGAGAAGCAGAAGCTTCACGACGCACTTTCCTGGATGAGCGTGACAGCCTGCAGGTCGGCGGGTCCACCCGCGTGGTCAGGAGCCTCCCTGTCGATGCCGTGCAACCAGCGGGCTGCAAACCAGAAGGTTACGTCTGCATTCACGAAGCTGACGGGCTCGCCATCCGTGCTTTCGTTCGCGCCGATATAGATGCCTTTGTTCTCATCCACACCGAAGAAGGTTTGCATCCACGGCAGGCGGCCATCCCAGACGATATCGGGAATGGGTGTTCCGACAATCTCGGCAACCAGCTCGCCAATCTCATTGTCGGGTGCGAAGCCATTGCGGCCGATCCTGTTGGAATGAACGGAAATTCCGGCGGGGAATGGCTGATAGAGTTCATCGTCTGTGTCGTTCGGGTAGGCGACGATCAGAATGGCCGTCGTGGCATTCTCATCAATCTCATTGCGAAAGACTTCTACATCCCGGTTCGCCATCACCATGATGCCGGTGCCCATGGGGGTCTGGCCAACAATGTTGCCTTCAGGGGCAAAGTTCGGCGTGTCGTTGTTGACCGACTTATTGTCAAACACGCGAACGGAGTGCCCGCCCTGCTGCGGCAGGCCCGGCAGATCGAAAATCAGAATGCCGCCCGTATTGTGGGTCGCGACATTGTCGTGCACGTCAGCGTAGTAGGAGTTCTCAATCTCGATGCCTGCCACGTTATACTCAGCGCGCGAATTGCGAACGATGATGTGTTGCGACTGCCCGACATAGATGCCTGCGTCAGATGCGCCAATCGCCACGCAATTATCAATCAGCACATGGGTGGAGGAGACGGGATAGAGGCCATAGGCGCCATTGTTTTCATCCGGTCCATTGGTCCATTCCACGCGAATGTCGCGAAAGGTGATTTCGTCTGACCCATTGGCTTTGATCGCGTCGCCCTTCACGTCTTCAACTGCAAAGCTTTCGAGCACGATCTTGTTTGAGGTGACGAGTAACCCTTCGCCGCCGGACTCCTGGCCCTTGAAGGAGAGGATGGTGGCATCGTGTCCCTGACCGCGCAGCGTCACCCCATCAATGTCGAGGGAGAGACCATCGGTGAGCGCAAAGGTGCCCGCGGGCAGGATGATGGTGTCGCCGGGGCTCACATCAATGAGCGCTTCCTGGATGGCTTCTTGGGGATCAGCTGCCAGGGCTGCCGGATCAAGCTGCAGTACTGCGGCGCTGACGCTGCCGCCCATCATCAAAAGTCCGGCCACCGCAGTGCCGACGAATTTCATGTTCATTTTGCCACCCCTTGTAAAACATGAAACTATTTCACATTATGGTCGCTCCCTTGTCAACAGTGTGGAAAAACGTCAAGAAACCTCATGCGAAAACCGACTCAAGAGAGAGCCCGACAACGCGTTGCTGACATTCTGGCGGCGGCGGTGGAGCTGATTTCCGAGGGTGGTGTTGAGGCCGTCACCACAACGGATGTGGCGGAGAAAGCAAGCGTGCCGGTCGGCTCGATCTATCAATATTTTGAAGACGCAAATGACATTCTGCGGACCGTTCAGGGGGAACTTGCAGCGGAGCTCGTGGTCGCCTGTCATAAGGCGTTGGATGGGTTGCCACCCGACACAGACTGGCTGACCTCGACCCGCCTGACGATTGATACCTATTGGGAGGAGCTGTTGAAGCGGCCGGTCTATGTGGCGCTTCTCCGCGATGCGACACGAACCCAGTCCTTTGCAGAGTCCATGAACCTGGGGGGGCTCGGCGAAAGCGACATTGGTGCCCTCTTCCTCCGCAGTCTCGCGGTTGGCGGGGCAACGCTCCCGCCTGCCAAAGCTGACGCGGTGACTGATACCGTGCTCGGCTCCCTCTCAGCGCTCACCGACCTTGCCATGCTGATTGACGATGAGCCCACCCGCGAAACGCGGCGCCAGGAAATGCTGCGCATGATCGAGCTTTATCTCCAAGATACGTTGGGCGGCTAAATGCGTCCACCAATGCGTGATGCACAGACGGTGCTGAGGGAATCTGACATGAATCTCAAAACAGTGTGTCATTGTCGGGCTTGTCCCGGCAATCCAGGGTAAGGGCACCTGAGCATCGCTACTTCATCAGGTCGTCATAGATATCTCGCCATAGCGGGTTACGTTCTTCAATCAAATTGATTTTCCACGCAACCGGATAGCCTTTGATGGTCTTCTCTCGTTGGATTGCCGAATGCGCGTCTCCTGCCTCTTCGAACCAAACCAGGCGCTTCAGATCATAGCGTGAGGTGAACCCGTCAACGGCACCTGTTTTGTGCTCATGAGCACGTCTGGCGAGGTCGCTGGTCACGCCGCAATAGAGCGTTCCATTGCGGCGATTGGTCATGAGGTAGACGTGAAAGCGTTTCTCCATGGCATAAACTTGCCGCCCCTGGACCCCCGGAACAAGTCCGGGGGTGACGTCTGAGGATGAACTTTCGCTTGGTAACAAAACGTGCAGCTAGGATGGTTTCATCACGGGTGTTTCAGGTAGGGCAAGAGGCATCCCCCACCGCGTTACTTAGCTTAGGCGTTATCACCCTCGCCAGTTGGCCCAGGACTGTTCAATTCACTGCGGCTCAATGACGGCAGCTTCACAGCATCCTCAATTATCTGCCCCACTTCCTCGATATACGCCCAGTTTTCCTTGATATCCCGAACCAGTTTTTCTGAGCGAGGCTCCATTGATAAAAGTTGTGGATGAAAGTTTGCTCGAGAAAGCGCAACCTTGAAGGCTCGTCTCGGCTCTGCATCCAAATAGAGACCGTTTCCGACCCACCAATCCTGACATTTCACTATCACCTTTGTAGAATTTTCTGAGTGTATGCTGTGAAACATTTCCCACCAGAGTTCATATGCTTCTTGATGAGCTTTAAAACGCTGTTCGGAAACAGCTAGCCGCAACGCTCCGGTGGCCTTGTGCTCTTCCTGAATCACTGCAAATTCGTTTTTCACTTCTTCTTGAAGTCGAACTATTTCAGCCACATCCTGTTTAGTGGCAACATTCTCCGCCTTAGCCACGAGATATGCGCTAAAGGGCTTTTTGAAGACCCAGAGGACAAAAGCTAGAACCGGCAAAGCGACTAGGTTTGCGAATGCCGCGAACTCCACAAGAAACTGTATCATCGCCATGTCCCCGCTCTCCCTACCTCACCAAAGCATCCGCTGTGCGGGCTTCGTTTTTGGCGTAGTCGCGGAAGGCCTTGAAGACGCCCATCCTTGTGTCGGGTTCCTGGCCATCGCCCATGCGCAATATCTGCAGGCAGAACCAGCCCTGCTGTCCCCAGCCATTAAGCCCCTTCACAAGTGCAAAGGGGGAATGCGGCCCGAGCCAGCCGGGGCCAATTTGAAGCGTTTTCTCAAATGCCGGTGTTTCTTTCATCGTGCCGGAGAGTAATTTGTTCGGCACATCCGCGTCCACACAGAGCGGACGACCAAGGCCCACCATGTCCATCTCGCCCGACGCCAAGGCTGCGTTCATGCCCTCTGTTGAGCGGAAGCCGCCAGTGACCATCAGCGGCATGGTGGTCGCTTTCCTGATGTCGGTTGCATACTCCAGAAAATAGGCCTCGCGGGCGATGGTGCTTTCCGTGCGCTTCTCTGAACGGTCGGGATTAAGCGTCATGTCGTCATAACCGCCCATGCGCGGTTGCTCGTAGGTGCCGCCGGAAATCTCCAACAAATCAACGCTCGCATCGTTCAGCCATTTGGCAACCTGAAGCGAGTCTTCATGGCTGAAACCACCGCGCTGAAAGTCCGCAGAGTTGAGTTTTACCGAGACTGGGAAGTCCGGCCCGACAGCACCGCGCACGCTGCGCACAACTTCCAGCAAGAGGCGCGCCCGGTTTTCCAGGCTGCCGCCCCACTCGTCCGTTCTTGTGTTCACATCAGGCGATAGGAACTCGGAGATCAAATATCCATGTGCGCCGTGCACCTGCACGCCAGTGAAGCCGGTATCGCGGGCAATCTGGGCGGCGTGGGCAAAGCGACCAATCACATCCCTGATTTCCTCACCTGTCAGCGCCCGGGGCTTGCCGAACTGGCTGCCCGGCATTTCAAGGGCGATGTCGGACGGGCCCACAGGTTCCTTAGCCACCGATGACGGCGTCTGACGCCCTGCATGACTGATCTGCATCCAGAGATGGGTGTCATTCGCGGTGCCGGCCTCTGCATAGGCGCGAAGGGCGGCAATCGCCTCATTTGACTGAGGGCCATCAATCGCCACATTGCCCGGCCGTTCCATATAGCGCCGGTCCACCTGCACATTGCCTGTGAGCAGCACGCCGGACCCGCCTTCCGCCCAGCGGCTGTAGAGCGCCTCATGGCGGTGGGTCGCCTTATTATCCGGATCGCCGAGGCCCTCTGTCATGGCCGCCTTGCAGAGCCGGTTTTTGAGGGTCACACCACAGGGCAGTGTCAGCGGGTCATTGATGGTCGGCATTGGGTGGGCTCCAGGTGTTCTGTAGGTCGCTAAATGTCGGATAAACGATCATAAGAGGCATTCTCTTCCGCATTCAAGCTGGCTGAAGAGTAGAATGAGGTTCGATTCGGTTCCGGGTCGTGCACCCCTATTCCTTCGAGTTCCTATGCCCGCCAAAAAGAAAACCACTACATCCAAGTCCAAATCTGACGATCTCTTCAGCACGCCGAAAGCAAGCGCCAGTGCAAAGAAAGCCGCGCCAAAGGCTGCCGCTAAAAAGGCCGCGCCCAAGAAGGCTGGCTACTCCGCGAAGGACATTGAAGTTCTTGAGGGACTGGAGCCGGTCCGTCGGCGGCCCGGCATGTATATTGGCGGGACGGATGAAGGCGCGCTGCATCACCTGTTTGCCGAAGTGCTCGACAATTCCATGGACGAGGCGGTTGCCGGTCATGCCAGCTGGATTGATGTGGAGCTGATGGGCGATGGTTCTCTGAAAGTCTCAGACAATGGGCGTGGCATTCCCGTCGATCCACACCCCAAATTCAAGAACAAGTCAGCGCTTGAAGTCATCATGACCACGCTGCATGCAGGCGGGAAGTTTGGGGGTGACGCGTATGAGACCTCCGGCGGTCTGCACGGTGTGGGTGTCTCCGTTGTCAATGCGCTCTCTGACCGACTGCTCGTAGAAGTTGCCCGGGATCAGCAGGCTTACGAACAAGAATTCTCACGCGGAAAGCCAAAGGGTAAGCTCAAGAAAAAAGGCGCTGTCAAAAATAAGCGCGGCACCAGCGTAACCTTCCACCCGGATGCGGAGATTTTCAAAGGTGGTCTGAAGTTCAAGCCCGCGCGTCTTTACAAAATGGCTCGCTCCAAGGCCTATCTCTTTGGTGGGGTGGAAATCCGTTGGTCGTGCGATCCCTCTATGGTGGGGGACAAAGACCAGACGCCATCAAAAGACGTGCTGCATTTTCCCAATGGGCTGGTGGACTATCTCACCGTCTCAACAGAGGGCCTGACGTCCGTCACAGCGGAGCCTTTCACCGGTCGCGTGAAACGCGAGAATGGTGGCCACGGCACAGTTGAATGGGCGATTGGCTGGTATAATAGCGACGGCTTCATGTCGTCCTATTGTAATACGATCCCGACCGCTGACGGCGGTACTCACGAAGCCGGGATGCGCGCGGCGCTCACCAAGGGTCTCAAGGCTTACGGCGAACTTACAAACAACAAGAAAGCCTCGCAGATCACTGCTGATGATGTGATGACTGCGTGTGGGGCATTGCTCTCGGTCTTTATTCGCGAGCCGGAATTTGTCGGCCAGACGAAGGACAAGCTTGCCACCGTCTCCGCCCAGAAGCTGACAGAAGCGGCGATCCGGGATCATTTTGATCACTGGTTGTCAGAACGTCCTCAGCAGGCAGCAAAACTTCTGGAATGGGTGATTGACCGCACGGAAGAGCGGCTGCGGCGCAAGCAGGAGAAAGAAGTCAACCGCCAGTCGGCAACGCGGAAGCTACGTCTGCCTGGCAAACTTGCTGACTGTTCGCAGTCAGGTGCAGCAGGCTCTGAACTCTTTATCGTTGAGGGTGACTCAGCTGGTGGTTCCGCCAAACAGGCGCGAGACCGGAAGACCCAAGCGATCCTTCCCCTGCGCGGCAAAATTCTGAACGTCGCAAGCGCGTCTGCGGACAAGATGTCCCAGAACCAGCAGATCAGCGATCTCATTCAGGCGCTTGGTGTCCGGCCCGGGCAGTACTACAGGAACGACGATCTGCGGTACGAAAAGATCATCATCATGACCGATGCGGACGTGGATGGCGCACATATCGCCTCGCTCCTCATCACCTTCTTCTTTCAGCAGATGCCGGACCTTATTCGCAGCGGTCATCTCTTTCTCGCGGTGCCACCGCTCTACAAGCTCGCCCAAGGCAGCAAGACGGCCTATGCCCGCGACGATGCGGACAAGGACCATCTGATGGCGACCGAATTCAGCGGCCGGGGCAAAGTTGAAATCAGCCGCTTTAAGGGCCTTGGCGAAATGCTCCCCGCGCAGCTGAAAGTAACGACGATGAACCGCGCTAAACGCACCCTGCTCCAGGTTGTTATGCCGGAAGATGAGATGGCAGAAACCCGCTCGTCTGTTGCCCGACTCATGGGCAACAAGCCGGAGCTTCGCTTCAAGTTCATTCAGGAACGGGCTGAATTCGCGACGGATTTGGACATTTAGACCCGATATTGGCGCTGGATTAGGCTTGCTGTTCTAACTGTTGCGTGAAAACCACAAAACCTGTGGCCGTTTTGTTGACATTCCCCTGTCAGCCCTTATGTTCCGCCCAATTCGTATGGCAGCGCTGAACTCTAGCTGCCACGCGCCGCGCCTATCTCCATCATCCGGGTGGTCATCTCGCGGCTTTTTAAAACGGCAGAAATAGAGACATATGACAGCTGACGAAACGGGCAGTGAGCCCAAAAAGACGTTTGATGAACTCGGCCTTGGACCCAAGGTCCTCGATGCTATCAATCAAGCGGGTTACACAGAACCGACCCCTATTCAGGCACAAGCTATCCCCGAAGCGCTGAACGGACGAGATATTCTCGGCATCGCGCAGACCGGCACCGGCAAGACCGCCTCCTTCACTCTTCCGATGATCGAAAAGCTTGGCCGTGGCCGAGCACGGGCACGCATGCCGCGCTCGCTGATCGTGGAACCGACGCGCGAACTCGCTGCGCAGGTCTCAGAGAATTTCGAAATCTACGGCAAGAACCACAAGCTCACGATGGCACTTCTCATCGGCGGCGTGTCGTTCGGCGACCAGGAGAAGAAACTGGACCGCGGTGTGGACGTGCTGATCGCAACACCTGGACGTCTGCTTGACCATTTCGAGCGCGGCAAGGTTCTTCTTACCGGCGTTCAGACACTGGTGATTGACGAAGCTGACCGCATGCTCGACATGGGCTTCATTCCTGACATTGAGCGCATCTGTAAACTTATCCCTGGAAAACGCCAGACACTCTTCTTCTCGGCAACCATGCCGCCGGAGATTACCCGTCTTACCAAGACGTTCCTAAAAGACCCTGTCCGGATTGAAGTTGCGAAAGCGTCCTCCACTGCCTCAACCGTGACGCAGAAACTCATCCCAACACACCGCCTCGATAAGCGCGATGTACTGCGAGACATTCTGAAGACGGAAGACGTGAAAAACGCCATCGTCTTTTGCAACCGGAAGCGTGATGTGGGCGTCCTACACCGCTCTTTGGTGAAGCATGGCTTCTCCGCCGGTTGTCTACATGGTGATCTGGATCAGTCTACGCGGACACGCACACTTGCTGGATTCAAGAAAAACGAGATTCAAATTCTTGTGGCAAGTGATGTTGCAGCGCGCGGCCTCGACATTCCAGACGTGAGCCATGTGATCAATTTCGATGTGCCAAGCCACGCAGAAGACTATGTTCACCGGATCGGCCGGACTGGTCGCGCAGGCCGTGAAGGTGCTGCTTTCATGCTGTCGACTAAAGAAGATGGAAAATATCTCGCGGCGATCGAGAAACTGATTGGCAAGCCCATTGATGCCGACAGTGCATATGGCAAGGGCGGCAAGCCAGCTAAGCCGGCAACAAAAGCGTCAAAGGCCGACACGGAAGCTCCGAAGGCTGAAGCAGACGCACCAGAAGCCAAAGAAGAAGCGCCGAAGAAGCCTCGCAGCCGTGGACGTCGTAAAAAGACCGAAGAAGCGCCGGAAGTCGTTGCTGAGACAGCTACTGAAACTGTTGAAGCAGACACAAACACTGCTGACGACACCAAGGAAGAAGCTCCGAAGACCAAACGCACTCGGACGCGGAAACCTGCCGCAAAGAAAGCAAAAGCAGCTGCCGAGCCTGTGCAGGCAGACGAAGGGTCAGAACCTGACACCAAGCCGATGCGCGGCAAAAAGGGCCAGGACCCATTCGGTGGTCACATGCCAGCGTTCATTGCCCGACCGATCGTTCGCCGGGCTCCAGAGCCTGAAGATGACGAGCCGGAGGTGGAAGAAGCTGAAACCGAAGACGCATAAGTCGGTTCTCGTCCGCAACCTTTCCGCGATTTAAGATGAAATCTGCCTTTCTTGAGCGCAGTGTCTGAGACACTGCGACATTGAGGGGGCATCATGAATTGGTTTTTATCAACTGCTTCAATCACCGTTTTGTCTGCGACCGTCAGCCTGTCAGCGTTGGCTGCTGTACCAGATCATGTCGCTGAACGGCTTAAAGGCGACCTGACCCCCCTTGGCGCGGAACGGGGCGGCGACGGTCAAGGCATCATCCCCCCATGGAGTGCACAAGAACTGCTTCCTGACGTCGAGGTCTATCCAGACAATCCAAACCTCGCTCCAGCTCCCTTTGCAAATGATCCTGTTCTCACAACAATCACGAGTGAAAACGCAGACCGGTTTGCAAATCGCTTAACTGCCACCCACCGGGCATTGCTTGCGGCCTATCCCGATAGCTACAGGATGCCGATCTATCGCTCGCGGCGTACGTGCCAAATTCCCGCTGCGGTGCATGAAGCGACATTTGAGAATGCCACCCAGGCTGAGCTTGCCGAAGGGGGCAACGGTGTTGTCGGCGCTACGAGCGGCACACCCTTCCCCATTCCCAATAATGCCTACGAGATTATCTGGAATCATCTACTCGCTTATCGTGGCCACAAAGTCAGCGCTCAGAAAGCCATGTGGGCACCTGGCGATGCGGGAAAATACGTACTCAGCAAATACCTAGAAGACGTAATTCATTTTTGGAGCCCCGAGAACGAGACAATCGGTTTCCGCAAGGGTATGTCGCGCTACCTCCTACGGGTTCACATTGCTCCAGAAAAAGCTGTTGGTACTGTATTCTTGGAGCACACCTCCCAAGACCATGCCCTCAATCCAACTTTTCAGTGGACATATAGTCCAAACACACGACGCGTCCGACGCGCGCCACAAGCTGCCTTCGATGGACCCGTGCCTTTTGCTGGAAATTTTCTGACTTATGACAGCCAAAAAGGTTTTGACGGATCTCCCACGCTCTACGATTGGACCATTGTCGAAAAGGCGAGCTACTACCTTCCCAACAATTCCCACAGTCTTAGCTTAAGCAGACTTCAATATGAGAATGTCCTATCCACCAGCCATCTCAACCAGGATCACACGCGATATGAACTGCAGCGTGTTTGGGTTGTGGAAGCGCACCTAAAAGAAGATTCCGAGCATAGCTATCACCGCCGACGCTTCTATGTGCTCGAGGATAATTGGCAGATCCTTGCCACAGAGCAGTATGACATCAATGACAATCTGGTATCGGGCCAGGAGATGTTTCCTCAATTCCACTCAGAGGCTCAACTTTGTGATCTCGCAGCAGAAGCGACATATCACTTCGCGGGGAGAAGCTATGTAGCGCGGGAGCTGCGCAATCAGGAGACCTCGCCCAATTTCGATGCGACCGAACTCGATCTGTATATGTTTACACCAATAAGCATAAGTCCTCACCGTGAACGATGATCGTGTCCCAATGGAGCTATTTCCTATTGATGTTTGCTTCAGCTTGAAGCATTCTCATTTAGTAACTTTTGATTACTACTTGGGAGGGTGTTATGGGGAAACTGCTTAAAGCCGTATTGGCTATGCTTGTTGCGACAGGTGTCGGCGCCACCTCGACTGCAATTGCTAAAGTACCAGAGAGCCAAGCGGCCCGCTTAGGACGCGACCTCACCCCACTCGGTGCTGAAAAAGGCGGTAATGCGGATGGCTCCATCCCCGCTTGGACCGGCGGTCTTTCCTCGCCTCCCTCGAATGTCACTTATCAGGCGGGCATGCATCACCCGGATCCTTTTGCCAGTGATCCCATCCTTTTCACAATCGATGCAAACAACGCTTCTCAGTATGCAGACCGCCTAACTGGCGCCCACAAAGCGTTGCTGGATGTTTATGGCAGTTCTTATTTCATGCCCGTCTACAAGACCCACCGGACCTGTACCTTCCCGGAAAATGTCTTCGCCGCAGCCCGCAATAACGCGACAGTCGGTGAACTCGCTGAAGGTGGGAACGGCGTGGAAGGCGCCATCATGTCCAAGCCTTTCCCGATCCCCAATAATGCTTGGGAGATCATCTGGAACCATATGCTGGTCTTCATCAACTACAAGGCGACCCGCCAATATGCTGCCGCCGTTCCTACAGCAAGCGGTGACTACACACTCTACACCGTTCAAGACGAAGCCATTGTGGCCTGGAATGATCCGACAAAGGAAAAAGCGGAAGATCTGGACAATATCTGGGCGCTTTACATCGCTCACACCGTTGCGCCCGCGCGCCGCGCCGGGAATGTCACGCTCGTTCATGAAACGATCAACATGGCACAGCAGCCGCGGCTGGCCTGGCAATATAGCCCGGGCACACGACGTGTCCGCCGGGCTCCAAATATTGCCTACGACAATCCTGGTGTGAACTCTGATGGCATGTTCACGGTCGACAGCCTTGGCGGATATAACGGCTCTCCCAACCGCTATGACTGGACGGTGATCGGCAAGAATGAATATTACCTGCCCAACAACAATTACCGATTGGGATCTGATGACCTGCAATATGACGACATCATTGCAGCGCGCCATATCAATCAAGAACACACACGCTATGAGCTACAGCGTGCCTGGGTGATTGAGGCGAACCTGAAGCCTGGCACACGCCATGTCTATGCACGTCGGCGGATGTATTTGCAGGAAGACAGTTGGGGGGTCATTGCGACTGAGCTCTACGACACGCGGGGCCAGCTTTGGCGTACACAAGAAGGTTTCCCAAAGACTGCCTATGAAGTGCCACTCTGTGCCGGAGCTGGAATGGCATATTACGACCTCACCAATGGACGCTACCTCATGGGGGGCATGATCAACCAGGAACCACCGGTCAACTTCTATGCGACGGAGCTGCGGGAGGATCGCTATACACCCGCCTCCATCAGACGCCTGGGTGTCCGATAAACGGCTTACAAGCCCACAAAAAAGGGCAGCTCTCAAGCTGCCCTTTTTCTTTTGAGGCGGTAATGCCTATTTCTTGATTTGGCTTGCCAGGTTTTTCTGCGTCTTCGCGCCGTACGGCGGACGGAACATCTCTGCGACCATTTTGGACTTTGATTGCGTGTAGATTGACTTGGCGTGGCTAAACTCTTTAAAGCCATCGAGACCGTGATAGGCCCCCATACCCGACGGGCCAATCCCACCAAATGGCAGGTCCTCCTGGGAGATATGCATGATCACATCATTGACGGTCACGCCACCCGCAGTGGTGTTTTTCAACACCTTGTCCTCTTCCGCCTTGTCCTCGCCGAAATAATAGAGGCCTAGCGGACGATCATTCTCGTTGATGTAATCAATGGTCTCGTCATTCTCTTTGTAGGTTTTCACCGGAAGCAGAGGACCAAAAATCTCTTCCTGCATGATTTTCATATCGTCAGTTGCATCCAGCACGATAGTCGGCGGAATTTTGTGGGTCTGCTGCTGAGAGAAGTCCTCATTAGCTGGATTGACCTCAACAATTTTTGCGCCCTTAGCCTTTGCATCATCGAGATAGCTGTTGAGGCGATCAAAATGCCTCTGGTTGACGATTGATGTGTAGTCAGGATTGTCTTTGAGAGTCGGATACATCTTCGCGACAGATTTTTCAGCAGCGCCAACAAATGCGTCGACCTTACCTTCTGGAACGAATACGTAATCTGGTGCCAGACATATCTGGCCAGCATTCAACGTCTTCCCATTCATTATCCTGGCAGCTGCATCTTCTACATCTGCACTCTTGGAAACGATCACGGGTGACTTGCCACCCAGTTCCAACGTCAATGGCACGAGATTTTCAGCAGCGGCCCGCATCACATGGTGCGCAATTGAAGTCGCGCCCGTGAAAAGCAGGTGATCGAATGGCTGCCGGGAAAACGCTTCGCCAACCGCGGGACCACCGGTTACCACGGCCACTTCTGTCTCATCATAGGCTTCGCGGAACAAGCGGGCCATTACGTCAGATGTGACGGGCGTATATTCCGACGGCTTGATAATCGTCCGATTGCCTGCAGCAAAGATGCCTGACAGTGGGACAAAGGTGAGATTGACGGGGAAATTCCATGGGCTGATGACACCGACGACGCCCTTTGGCTGATATTCAATCCTCGCTTTGGCACCAAGCAAACCCAGTGGGAACATGACTTTCCGCTTCTCTGGTTTCATCCACTGTTTGAGATGCTTCTTTGAGTGCTTCAGTGGGCCGATCGAGCTCATAATGTCAGTGAGAAGCGATTGTTCAATGCTCCGGTGCCCGAAATCGGCAGCCATGGCTTCGGCCAACTCCTTCTGATTGTCCACCAGAAGAGCGATGGCCCGGTCAATCCAATCGATCCGACGCTCCAGACTTGGGGCTCCTTCCTTGATGTGAGCCTCTTTTTGGCGATCCACAATTTCTCTGATTGCGCCACCAGCAGAGTCCGCGTCGGAACCTCTTGTATCTTCAGCTACGCTCATTTGTACCTCCGAATGGCGGCCCCAGCCGCGCTATTATTGCCTCCGCGCGAACAGATTTTGCCTGCTCACACCAATATGAGTACCTGGAGCTGGAATTCCGCTCCCCGGCGCCTCACCTGTGTTTCAGACTAACATCGCCTTTCCTAGAGCGCTACATGGTCAAAACCGGACGAAACGGGGGGATTTCCCCAACCCAATGCCCCATGGATGTCCCAAAATTTACGAACACGTAATAATCTCCACGTAGATTGATGGGCGTAGGGAAAATCTATCTGATCCGGGGAAGCATCGTGACATCTACAACCAGCACTTCACCAGCTTTGGAATATGGCGCAAAAGCCATGCAGCTGATGGGCGACAACAGTATCGAGCCGACCCCCGGCGCATACGGCGTTTGGTATGCCTACGCCTCTGGTAAGAACCCCGAAATAAATACAAAGATCAATGAACGCTTCGAGGCATCGAAGCCGTTTGACTCACCCTTCATGTATGAGCTCGAGTCGCTTTTGAGCGCGCCTGAAGAGCAGCTGACCGACTCAACGATTGAAGCTGGCGAGCAACTGAGCGGCAAGATGGACAATGTCATCGAGCTGATCGCAAGCGTTACTGGCGACACCAACCGATTTGGAAAATCGATGCAGGGTGTGAGCGACGCGCTCACCAGCGAGATTTCTGCTGCTGACCTTGGACAGGTCGTCGAAACCATTGTTGCAGCAACTAAACAAATGGAAACACGGTCTCGGGAGCTTGAAGAGAAACTCACGGAGTCCAAAAGCGAAGTCGAAGAGCTTAGAAGCAATCTGGCGCAGGCACGCAGCGAAGCGCTCACCGATCAATTGACCGGCATCGCCAATCGTAAGGCGTTTGATGAAGTTCTTCTGAGTTCCATTGCCGAAGCATCGCAAAATGGCTCGGACATGTGTCTTGCCATGGCAGACATCGATTTCTTCAAGAAATTCAATGACACATTTGGCCATCAGGCCGGTGACCAAGTTCTCCGCCTGGTTGGCCGTTGCTTGAGCAACAATGTGAAGGGTCAGGACACACCCGCGCGCTATGGCGGCGAGGAGTTTGCAATGATCCTTCCAAACACCGTTTTGGATGACGCGATCAAATTGGCGAACCACATTCGCGAGACTGTCAAATCTCGTGAGCTGCTGAAAAAATCTACTGGTGAAAATCTGGGTCGGGTAACAATGTCCTTGGGTGTTACGCAATTTGGAATGGGCGACACGCCTCAGACCATGATTGCCCGCGCTGATGCCGCACTTTATGAGGCAAAGGAACAGGGCCGAAATCGTGTGGTCGCAGCCGACACTGCAGTAGCTACCGAGCCAGCTCAAGCCGCCAGCTGAATCAGCCCGGCACCATCGCTCGTTTTTCCGTAGCGTCGGACCGGCTTTAACACTGAATCCCCTATTCCACTTCCGTCCATCGTCGCGTACCGGTAAGGTTTGCGCCAATTTTGGCGTGTCCACTGATGCGTATTTGGGGCATGTCGTCAACTATGACGAGGACTTATGGAAGCGATCACATATGAAGTGTCTGAGGGCATTGGCCATCTGACGCTCAATCGGCCCGAGGCTTTAAACAGCATCAACATGGAGATGATCGCCGAGGTTCGCTCTGCGGTTGCTGATTTCGCCGCCGACGACAATGCGCGCGTTCTGTTGGTGACAGGTAATGGGCGAGGCTTCTGCGCCGGGGTTGATCTGTCCGCCAATGTGGCCGGCGATGATGACATGTCTCGCGGCGAGCGGGTGGCTCACGGCATGGACATTGGGTTTAAGCCGATGGTCCGCGAACTATCAGAAGTACCCAAGCCGGTTGTAACCGCCGTCAACGGCATGACAGCAGGAGGCGGCGTTGGTCTGACTCTATCAGGCGATATCGTCGTTGCTGCGCGGTCAGCAAAATTCGTCAAGTCTTCGGACCCCGTCTGGCCCTCATCCCTGACATGGGATGCACCTGGTTCACCCCTCACCTTGTCGGTCGTGCCCGTGCGCGCGCACTTGCCCTCTTAGGCAACAAGCTTTCGGCCGAAACGGCTGCTGAATGGGGCTTGATCTACGAGTGTGTGGATGATGAAAAGCTAAACGAGACAGCAATGGGATATACAACACAACTCGCTGCGGGCCCAACCAATGCGTTTGCCGAAATCAAAAAGGCGCTGGACATGGCTGAGCATAATACGCTCGCCCAACAATTGGATTATGAGCGCGATACGCAGGGCAAGCTGGGAGACCATCCGAATTTTGCCGAGGGCGTCGTTTCGTTTCTCAAAAAGAAAGAACCAGAATTCGTTGCAGGGTAAGCTGCAACTAAACACACAGGGAGAAGTCTATGGACTTTCAACATGTAAGACTCGAGATCAAAGATGGAATTGCGACGCTTACGCTCAACCATCCAGAAGTGATGAATGCAGTATCGATGGAGATGCTGCAGGGCCTTGAAGAGGCGATGGACGTGGTCGAAGATCCGGACAGCAAAGTTCGCTGTCTTGTCCTGACTGGCGAAGGCCGCGGCTTCTGTACGGGCGCCAATCTGCAAGGGCGCAATGAAGGCCCTCAGCCCAAAAACCCGGATGCGGGATCGGCGCTGGAGAAGGCCTACCACCCCTTCCTGCGCCGTCTGCGTAACCTGCCCGTCCCCCTTGTCACATCGGTAAATGGTCCAGCTGCTGGCGTCGGCATGAGCTTCGCACTCATGGGCGACATGATCCTGTGTGCGCGATCTTCTTACTTCCTACAGGCGTTCCGGCGCATTGGCCTTGTGCCTGATGGCGGCTCAACCTGGCTTCTGCCGCGCCTTGTGGGCCGTGCCCGCGCCATGGAACTTTCCATGATGGGCGAAAAACTCCCCGCGGAGACAGCACTCCAGTGGGGTCTGGTCAATCGCGTGTTCGATGACAACGCGCTGCCAGAAGAAACCGACAAGATCGCGCGGCAATTGGCCGATGGTCCTTTCTCCCTCGGCCTGATCCGCCAGCTCTATTGGGAAAGTGATGACAATACCTATGAAGAGCAGCTCAATCTTGAGCGACAGCTTCAGCGCAGCGCCGGTCGCAGCAGCGACTTCAAAGAAGGCGTGAAAGCGTTCCTTGAGAAACGCCCTGCGGAGTTCAAAGGCGAATAACTCAGCAATAGACAAAAAAGAGGGGCTGCTTCTTGCCGAAGCGGCCCCTATTTCTTTCTACCGGCTAATTTTTTCTTGGATGCTTTCTTCCGCTTGGGCTTGGCTTTCTGGTTCCGCGTGGCGGCCTCGATTGCCGCCTTCGCCCATTCGATCAGTTCTTCCGGCTCGTCATACAGGCGGTCCGGTATCTCCCAGTAAGACATGGAAACCTTGCGTCCCTCTTTGCCGTCTTTGGGCGGAGCTTCATAGAGGAACTGCGTCATGCCTTCCTCTTCAAAGGCACTCTTATTGATGTCATCAGCTTTCAAGTGAAGCGTCTCGCTGGCGATGAGGCCAAACATCAGGTCGCGATAGTAGACCCCTGCACCGCCAAACATGTTCCGGATGCGGATATCGCCGAGAGGATCAAGCACCTCTACTACGAAGGCTTTGTACTCCGGGCTGACTGCCATATCCGAGCTTAGTTGGACGCTGCTGCCGGAGTGATCGTGAAGCTTTCGCCACAGCCACAAGCATCCACGGCATTCGGATTGTTAAACTTGAAGCCGCTGGTAAATGTGTCCTGCTCCCAGTCCATCTCTGTACCGATGAGGAACAGGATCGCTTTGGGATCAATCAGAATGCGTACGCCCTTGTCTTCGACGATTTCATCCAGAGGCGCGATGTCCTCTGCATAGTCCATCGTATAGGCCATGCCCGCGCAGCCACCGGTTTCAACGCCGATGCGTACGCCGACAAAGTCTTCTTTGGCGTTGGCCATGATGGCCTTGACCCGATCCGCTGCGCGATCAGTCAATGTCACTGCTTTTGGTCGTTCTCTCACCGTCGTCATAGCAACTCCGATCAGTACATATTCAGCGCGACACGCGCTTCATCGCTCATCCGGCCAGGATCCCATGGAGGATCAAACACCAGATTAACATCCACATCACAAATTCCATCAACTGAGCGGATCGCATCAGCGACCCAGCCCGGCATCTCACCGGCGACAGGGCAGCCTGGCGCCGTCAAAGTCATATCCACCACCACATCGCGGTCATCAGACACGTCGATTTTATAGATCAGGCCCAGTTCGTAGATATCGACCGGGATCTCCGGATCGTAGACCGTTTTGATCGCGCCGATCAGATCATCTGTCAGGCGTGCCAATTCATCGGCTGGAATCGCCGACTGAGAAGCAGCCTCACCGGTGGTCTCCGGTGTCGCCTCTGATATGGCCTCTTGTGGCAGATCTTCACTCATATCCTGATCCACTTATTTCTTTCGTTGCTTAGCTAAAGAACTTGATTGCGCCTGCAATCGCGTCTGCCAGGGCATCAACTTCAGCCTTCGTATTATATATCGCAAATGACGCACGACACGTGCCTGTTACGTCAAAACGGTCCATGAGCGGTTGCGCGCAGTGATGCCCTGCTCTCACTGCAACCCCGGCCCTGTCAATAACAGTCGAGACGTCATGTGGGTGTGCGCCCTCGACAATAAAAGACATGATCGCGCCTTTTTGAGGCGTCGTCCCCAAAACCTTCAAAGAATTGATCTCGGACAGACGCTCCGTCCGCGTAGGCAAGGAGCTCTTTTTCATGAGCGTAAATGGCATCAAGCCCGATTGAAGAGACATAGTCCACGGCGAGCGCCCAGCCCGATGGCCTGCACAATTGGGGGTGTCCCCGCCTCAAACCGGTGCGGCGGCTCGCCATAAGTCACTATATCCATTTTCACTTCGCGGATCATCTCGCCTCCGCCGCGATAAGGGCGCATGGAGGCCAGCTTGTCGCGCTTGCCATAGAGGACACCAATGCCACTGGGGCCGTAGAGCTTGTGGCCGGTCAATGCCAGGAAATCACAGTCCGAGATCGCGCACATCTGTCGCCATATGGACAACGCGTTGGCTCGCATCAACAAGGATCGGCACGTCATGCTCATGAGCGATCCGCACCATGTCTTTTGTCGGCGCAATGGTCCCGAGCGCATTGGACATGCCTGTTACCGCGACCAGCTTCGTGTGCGATGAGAAGAGCTTTTGATATTCTTCAATCACCAGCTCGCCATCATCGCTCACCGGCACCCACTTCAGGGACAACACCTTTGCGCTCCCTAAGGAAATGCCAGGG
>CBDIPP010000016.1:0-51866 GCA_965283695.1 uncultured Parvibaculaceae bacterium
GACATTTCAAACCATGTCACGAGAGTGCAACAGGAAACCGCAAGCGCCTCTGGTGCGATGTCGACCATTCATCAACAGATTGGTGAAATCAATCAGGTAACAGCGGCTGTATCCGCAGCGGTTGAAGAACAGAGCTCCGCAACGACAGAAATTTCACGAAGCTCTGAGGCAACCGCTGAGATGAATAGAAGCGTGTCGGCCAGCATCCAGAAAGTACAGAGCGTTGCACAGGATTCCGGCGCTGCCGCCAAACAGGTCTCGAGCGCCGCAGATGAACTCTCCTCAACATCAGAACAGCTGCGAACTGTCGTTGCAGATCTCATCAGCTCGATCAGGGCAGCTTGATCTCAGAGGGGAAAGATCATGAAATACTCTTCCATTTTCGTCGGCACAGGCGCAAGCCTTATGCTGATCGTGGCACCAACCACATCTTACGCGAATGACATCACAACCTTCGAAGAGCTCTTTATCAAAGGCTCATTGATTGCCGATTTCCGGTTGCGATATGAGGCCGTTGAGCAGGAGGGTTTGGCAAATGATGCAGAAGCCCTCACGCTCAGAGGCAGACTGGGATTTGAAACAGCTGAAGCTTATGGGTTTTCCGCACTCGCTGAGTTGGAGACAGTTCAGCATTTGGGCGGCGCAGACTTCAACGACACGCTGAACGGGAAAACAACTTTTCCCGTCGTCGCAGATCCAGAATCGACCCAACTCAATCGACTACAGTTGCGCTACAGCAACGATGATTGGCTTGACATCACGTTCGGACGTCAGCGGATCAAGCTAGACGATGATAGGTTCATTGGAAATGTAGGGTTTCGGCAGAATGAACAGACATTCGATGCCGCCCGTGTGGATGTTACACCTTTGGAAAATCTCACTGTGCGGTACATTTATCTCAACCAGGTGAATCGCATATTCGGTGAAGATTCACCTGTTGGACGTTTTGACCTGAATGGCCATGCTGTGAATGTTTCCTATGATCTAGGACCAGTTGAAGCCGTGGGCTACGCCTACCTCATCGAAAATGAAGATGTTTCAGCGCTTTCGAGCCAGTCTTATGGATTGCGCCTTCGTGCGACGCAAGAGCTTCAACCCGTCAAAGTCAATTATGGTGGCGAAATCGCTCAGCAGTCTGATTATGAGAACAACAGTTCAAATTTTGAGCATCTTTATTATGCCCTAGACGCTGCTGCCTCATGGGCAGGCTTTAGTCTCGGTGGTGCCTACCGGGTCCTTGAAGGTGATGGGGTAACCGCTTTTCAGACGCCCTACGCGACAGGACACAAATTCCACGGGTTTGCCGACCTTTTCCTGTCGACGCCATCGGGGGGCATCGAGGACCTGAGCGCAACCGCAAAATATACGATGAAGGACCTTGGGTGGGCTGAGAAGGTGGGCGCTTTCGCCACCTACCACGACTTTTCGGCTGAGAGTAGCGGGCTTAGCTATGGATCTGAAGTCGATCTTGGCGCTTTTGCGAAATTTGGATACGGCTTAGGCACAGAGGTCAAATATGCCGACTACAGCGCAGATGGCTTTGGCTCCGACCAAAACAAACTCTGGCTCACGGCAACCTACAGCTACTGAGCAAAGCGACTTGTCAGCGAGAGGCAACGTCCTGACCAGGCGATTGAAACCAGCGTGAACCAGAATGAGGCTGATCTTCCAGATATTGAAGACTCCAGGCCGCTCCCGTCAGGCATTGGGCCTCTCGTAGAGCTTCTCAAAGTGCTTCTGAAAATGCGGAGCGAAGAGCACAATGTGGCGCCCAAGCTCATTGCCAATGTGTCCGATCTTGAGCAGATCGCCGCATTCAAGGATGCCGACGTCAAAGCATTGTCTGGGTGGCGGAATGAAATTTTTGGTCACGACGCCTTAGCCCTAAAGAATGGGGAATTGGCCATATCTGCGCGCGGACGCCAATTGAAGGTCACCCGTATACAGATCGAAAGTTTGCCTTCGTAAACTTTAGATTCACCAATGAAATTTGAATCCCGCCCTTTAACTAGAATTTAGAATTCTCCGTTGATCCTGATGAGAACGGGATATTTCAGGGACGGGGATCTAAATGTTGGGCGGAATTTTCAATGCCAATATCGGCAAACGGATTTTTATTGCAGCGGTGGTGCCTATTGTCGGCATCGCCTTGTTTGCTGCCTATATTATCAGTAGCGAAGTCCAGCGTTATTCATCGCTGAACCATCTCCATACACTGGCGTCCATTTCTCCCAAAATCAGTTCGGTCGTAAATGAACTGCAGGGAGAACGCGGAACCTCGGCGACATACATCTCCTCTGGTGGCAACGGCGTATGGAAAACCCGTCTTGACCAGCAGTTCGCTGCTACCGACGCCGTTCTCACAGATATTCTACCTTATTTGCAGGCATTCCCAGCAGCCAGTTATGGCGTGCAGGTTGAAGAACGCCTGACGCTTGCCTTGGCAGAACTCGAACGGTTAGAGGGTTTTCGGGAACGTACGCGATCAGCGCGGACGACCATCGAGGCGACGGCAGAATATTACACACAGACCATTCGGCAGTTGCTCGACATTGTTTCCGTTGTTGCCTCTCTTGCAGATGATGCGGAAATCAAAGGTCAGAGCATTGCCTATATGAGTCTCCTTGAGATCAAGGAACGCGCTGGTCTAGAACGCGCAATGGGCGCCAAAGGCTACGGTGCAAAGGCATTTGACTCTCTCACACACACAGAGTTCGTGACGCTTATCGGCCAGCAAGATTCCTACATGGAAGTTTTTCGCGCCTATGCTTCGCCGGAAGCTGTTGCATTCTACGATGAAACCCTCGTAGGCACACAGGTTGACGATGTTGAATATTGGCGAGATATCGCAGTCGAAGCAGGCTACGACATGCTTTACGACGAAGTCACAGACATCCAGTGGTATGATGGGATTTCGATGAAAATCAATCTCATTACTCAGGTTGAGGATTTTTCCTCCAACGAGATGATCGCCACAGCAGATGGCGCCCTCAGCTCAGCCTGGATGGCTCTTCTTGTTACGCTGGCGAGCTCCATTGGATCTCTCGCCGTTGCCGGTGCTGCTTGTTATGTCGTCGGTCGATCAATCACCAAACCACTTGCTAATTTGCAGGACGTTATGGGTGAAGTGGCAGATGGCGCTTTTGATGTTGCAATTTCCGGCGCCAGCCGTCGCGACGAAATCGGAGACATGGCGCGCGCTGTTGAAGTCTTCCGTGACCAGGGCGCAGCTGCTGAGCGTCTAAAAGAAGAACAAGAGCTTGCCGAAAAACGGGCCGCGGAAGAGAAACGCGAAAGCCTCAACAAGATGGCGGACGATCTCGAATCTTCAATCGGTCAGATGATTGACGGACTAACTGCATCATCAACTGAACTGGAAACCACCGCCCGCTCCATGAGCGAGTTGGCGGGTACAACGAACGAAGAAGCAATCTCCGTGAGCAATGCCAGCACCGGAGCGACGCAAAATGTCGAAACGGTTGCTTCTGCGGCAACGCAATTGTCCAACGCGATCGGCGAGGTAACAGAGCAAATCTCCCTGTCAGCTGCTTTGACGCAGGAATCGCGCGAAGCTTCCGAACAGACAGATGTGCAGATGAAAAACCTTTCTGAAGCAGCAAATCGGATTGGCTCAGTGATGGAACTAATCCAGGAAATCGCAGAGCAGACCAACTTGCTTGCACTGAACGCCACCATTGAGGCCGCCCGTGCAGGTGAAGCTGGCAAAGGCTTTGCCGTCGTTGCATCAGAGGTCAAAGACCTTGCCAATCAGACTGCTAAAGCGACCGGCGAAATTTCAGATCACGTCAACCGTGTTCAGGAAGAAACCAAAACTGCGGCTGAAGCCATGACTGGCATCGCCAAAAAGATCGGCGAAATCAATCAGGTCACATCAGCTGTATCTGCAGCGGTTGAGGAACAGAGCTCGGCCACGCAGGAAATCTCGCGAAGCGCAGAAGAAACAGCGGAGATGAACCGGAATGTCTCTTCAAGTGTGGATACTGTTCGCACAGCAGCTGAACAAACCGGTACAGCAGCCGATCAGGTGTTGAGTTCTGCAGAGGAACTTTCCAAGACAGCTGAAGGTTTGCGCAAACAGGTAGGCGACTTTGTTTCCTCTATCCGCGCAGCTTAATCTATCAAGCAAACCAAGAATTCAGAAGGCCGCTTCCTTGGGAGCGGCCTTTTTTGCGGTCTGGCTCAGATAATCACCTTCTTTGACTGCACATCAAGCGCGCGGGCCAGGGCGCTCAAACGCTTCTCGACAACTTCACCACAAAAGGCCTGGTGTGACCTTTGAACGTTCAATGTCAGAGCGTCCTTGGTGAGGACGAGACGTGTGTAGGGCAAAACACCAACCGTTGCCGCACAAAGCGTAAAAGCAACACGCAGCGCAAGGCCCAGAACCTGTGCGCGGTGGTGGTCTCCTTCTGTAAGTAGGCCCGACAGATTGCCGAAGGCTGCGGGTTCGCCTGCGCCTTCATGACGGTGAAAACCCACCCGCGCCAGGAAGACACGTTCGGCATGTGTCACGCCGGCCAAAGGCGCCAACAGGGTTTGCTCAAATGCATGCATTGCGCGGTAGTCAGGATGCACATACCAACCGATATCTGCGAGGCTGCACGCAGCAAGCCGCAACCGCTTCTGCCCGTCTGTTTCCCCGAGCCCGCCAGGACCGAAGAGAGGTGCCACCCAATCACCAAGCTCATGCCTGTGTTCTGGAAAACGGACCAGACGCTTTGCCAAATCACTTGCCCCCGCCAACAAGGGGTCGCCTGTGCGATCTGTTTCCGACAGTTGGTCAAACAGAACACCTTCGCGGAGACCATAGGCAGAGATTTCTACCTTCTTCACTTTGGTGGCTGCGATCAATCGGCTAAGCACCATCGCGCCGAGAGGGAGCGCACCGACCCGTCTAGAGGAAACATCAGGAATCTTTGCCAGCGACTTCGGGCCCAACCGTTCAATCAGTTTGGCAAGGTCTGCAGCTTCTAAGGCCGGCATTTGATATTCGTGCAGCACCCGAACCGGGTATTCATTCTGCGCCATATGGATTCGGGCAAGATTTCGCCAGACGCCGCCAACAGCGTACAGAGTGCGCCCTTGCGCGTTGTCCAGCCATTCAACCTGGTCAAATGCCTTGTCGATTTCCTTCAGAACTTCCTTTTGCGACAGCCCGCTCCCCAAAAGACGTAACGGCCCCAAGGGAAGTGTCACGCCCTTCCCGGTCACCCCTTTTTTCAGGTCAACAAGTTCCAAGCTCCCGCCGCCCAGGTCGCCGACAATGCCATCAGCGTCTGGGATGCCCGATAGCACGCCGAGCGCGGCATAGGCCGCCTCTTCTTTCCCCGACAAGACTCGCATTTTCAGGCCCGTCGCAGCTTCAACCTCTGCTGCAAAACCTGCACCATCTGTCGCATCGCGCACAGCGGCTGTGGCAACCATTGCCGTATGCTCAACATCTAGTTGAACAATGAGAGCGGAGAAGCGCTTCAAGGCCCTCATAGCCCGTTCAACACCATCGGGGTCCAGGCGTCCGGTTTCGCTCAGTTGTGCACCAAGACCCGCCATAACCTTTTCATTGAAGATCGGCACCGGGTTGCGCTTTGCGCTTTCATAAATCACCAGCCGAACAGAGTTCGACCCAATATCTATGATCCCAAAACGTCCCTCAATGCGCGTATGCGGTTCGGCTCGTTTGTTGAGCTCGGGTCCGTCAATATTACGCTGGAGGGTGGTCACCGGAAGAAGGCTCGTTTCGCTTTAGTGATTTGCCGCGACCCGACAAGCTCGCATTGTTCATAAAGAAGGTGTGCGCGTTAAACGGTTCCACCCCTGATTGCCGCTCAATACGCTCATAGCGACCGTCGGGCAACATATACCAGCTTTGCTCATTGTCCTTGATATTGGCAACCATGATCTGGTCCAAAATCTGCTCATGGACCGTTGGGTTTGTGACAGCAACAAGGTTTTCCACCCTGCGGTCCAGATTTCTAGGCATCCAGTCGGCTGAGGAGAAGTAGATTTTCGCCTCATCGGACGGCAATTCATGTCCATCGCCAAAACAAACGATTCGGGAGTGCTCTAAAAAGCGGCCGACAATGCTCTTGACCCGAATGTTGTCTGACAGACCGGGGACACCTGGCCGCAGGCAGCAGATGCCGCGCACAATAAGGTCAATCTGGACCCCCGCCTGACTGGCGGCATAGAGCGCATCAATAATGATTGGGTCCACAAGAGAGTTGACCTTCACCCAGATGGATGCTGGTCGGCCCGCTTGTGCGTGCTCCATTTCCTTCTGGATATGCCCCAGAAGGCGAGCGCGCAGGTTTTTCGGCGACATGGCGATTTTTTCAAGGCGCTCTGGCTCCGCATATCCCGTGAGATAGTTGAAAACTTGCGCAACATCGCGACCGATCGCTGGATCATCTGTGAACATGGACAGGTCGGTGTAGATTTTCGCGGTGATCGGGTGGTAGTTGCCGGTGCCTAAATGCACATAGGACCGCAACTGACCGCTTTCACGGCGCACCACGAGGCTCATCTTGGCGTGCGTTTTCAACTCGATGAAGCCGAAGACCACCTGCACGCCAGCACGCTCCAGATTTCGCGCCCAGACAATGTTGGCTGCCTCATCGAAGCGGGCCTTGAGCTCGACCAAGGCCGTCACTGACTTGCCGGCTTCGGCGGCTTCAATCAGCGCCTGAACGATGGGCGAGTCCTTGGACGTCCGATAAAGCGTTTGCTTGATGGCAACGACGTCCGGGTCGGCAGCGGCTTGCCTTAGAAACTGGCAAACGACGTCGAAGCTCTCATAAGGATGGTGGACCACGAAATCCTTGGCCCGAATGGCTGCGAAACAGTCGCCCCCAAAATCCCGAACCCGCTCTGGGAACCGTGCATTGTAGGCTGGAAATTTGAGGTTCGGGAAATCGTCGACAATCAGTTGGTCCGTCTGCGCAAGACCAATCAGGCCATCGACCAAAACCAGTTCTTCGTCGCCGACCTCAAGCTCCTGGACCACCAGCTTGCGGAGGCTCTCCGGCGTGTTCTTTTCCATTTTCAGGCGAATAACGCTGCCGCGCCGTCTGCGCTTCAGCGCCGACTCGAAGAAACGCACAAGGTCTTCGGCTTCTTCCTCAATCTCAATATCGCTATCGCGCAAGACACGGAACGCACCCTGGCCTATCACCTCATATCCAGGAAACAGCCTGTCCAGGAAGAGACGGATCAGGTTTTCCAGACTAAGGAAACGGATCTCACCGTCCGCGTCGTCAGCCTGCGGCAGGCGTACAAAGCGCTCAATTTGCTGCGGTACGGGCAGAAGCGCGTTCATCAGCTTGCCATCAGTCACGCGGCGTAGTTGCAGGGCCAGGCAGAAACCGGAATTAGGGATAAAGGGAAAGGGATGTGCCGGGTCAATCGCCAGAGGTGTCAGCACCGGGAACACGGTCTCAAGAAAACGTTCTTCAAGCCAGGAGAATTCCGATGGCGCAACTTCACTCGCATCAATCACCGAGATCTTGTTCGCCCGAAGCTCGGTACGCAGTTCTTCCCATTGGCGCTGTTGCTCTGCCATCAGGAGATAAGCGGTTTCGTTCACCCGCTTCAGCTGCTGAGCAGCCGTCAGACCATCCTGGCTGCGGGTTTCAACCCCTGCATTGACCTGGCCGCGCAGGCCCGCGACGCGGACCATGTAAAACTCATCGAGGTTGCTGGCCGAGATAGACAGGAACCGCAGCCGCTCCAAAAGCGGGTGGTTTCTGTTTTCCGCCTCTTCAAGCACGCGTTTGTTGAAGGCCAACCATGAGAGCTCCCGGTTCATAAATCGCTCAGGCGATTCCGGATCTATCGGGGCGACTGATGGGGCAGTTTCATCGGCCTTGTCGGCAGATTGAACGTCCTCATTGGCGGCGTCGGATGGTCGGGGCGTGCTCATACTGGTTTCTCACGGACTACTGGGTTTCCACAGGCTGCCGGCCAACTTCATTCAAAGGGCCAGTAGGTGGTCTTACTCCCTTGAAAACTAACTCAAATTTGTAACCGAGTCATGACGATGGCGTTGCTTCCTTAAGCACTTCAGCCACCAAAGGCACCGTAATTCGCCGTTTTCCGGCGAGAGCAGCCTTATCAATGGCTGCAACCACCTGCCGGGCAGCCTCAATGGAGCGATCCATATGGGTCGCCAGATAGCTGAGTGCCTGTTCTGGCGCACGCAATTGGCGGTCCTGGAAGAGCTTTTCGAGCACTGCCCGAAGAAGCTCATCATCAGGAGTCCCAAGCTCGGCGGTCACAACTGCCCTTAAGCGTGAGGCAAGATCGGGCAGCTTAATTGTCAGACTGGCGGGGCTCTCCCTGGAGGTCATCAACAGGGAGGCTCCCTCCTCCTTGGCGAGGTTCATGAGATGGAAGAGCGCTTTCTCTTGCTCTTCTGAGAGTTGATCCACATCTTCCAACAAGACGGCCTTAGCGGCGCAGAGAGCCGGTACACGGGCCTCATCAAGCTCTTCGGCGGAAAGTGAGACCGCATTGCTTGCTGACTTCCAGACAGCTCCCAGGTGGCTTTTTCCGGCGCCAACAGGGCCCACCAGCATGGCAGCATGTGTCGACCAGTCAGGCCATTGGTCCACCAAAGCAACAGCCGCACGATTTGCCTCTGCTACCAGAAAATCCTCCCGGTCAAAGGCAACACGATGGGGCAGATCCAGAGGGATTTGCGATGGCGTCACGTGTCGTCCCCACCATTCCCTTGGTAGAGTGCGCTCACTAAATACTTTGCGGCGGCAAAGCGGACCAGGACGCCCATGGCGGCGGCAACGGGCACGGCGAGCAGCATGCCCACAAAACCAAAGAGATAGCCAAAGGCAAACAAGGCCAACATGACCCAGAGCGGATGTAGCCGGACGCGGTCACCTACCAGCTTAGGTGTCAGAAAATTTCCTTCAATGAACTGTCCCACACCAAAGACGCCTGCAATGGCGATGATCCATCCATAGTCAGGCCAGAACTGGACCACCGCGATGATCATGGCCAGCACAAAGCCGACAATGGTGCCGACATAGGGGATGAAGCTGATGATCCCGGCGATCGCGCCCACAATGAAACCGAACTCAAGCCCCAGAACTGACAGGCCGATGGCATAGAAGCTCCCGAGCAAGAGGCAGACAGCCCCCTGCCCGCGCACAAACCCTGCCAGGACTTCATCTATTTCCCGCGCAATCGCCCGGATCGTTGCCGCATGGTCCCGAGGCAAAAGACCGTCAACACGTTCAACCATATTGTCCCAGTCGAGCAGCATGTAAAACGCCACAATGGGGGTCACAAACAGCAGCGAGACCAGGCCAACGATTGCCATTCCCTGCTGCCATAGGCCAGCAAGAGCGCCGACGATCATATTGAGGACGCCCGTCGCGCCCCTACTGATGGCAGCTTGAATATCCTCACCATCACCAGCGAGCAACTGGGCCAGCCTGCCTTCGCTCAAATTCATGAAAAGTGTTTTGGCACGCTCGGCCAAGCGCGGTGCGGCTTCAAGCAGTGCGACCATCTGCTCGTAGGCCACGGGCATGAGGACAATCAGGGAAGCAAAGAACAATAGGATAAAAAGTGCTGTGATGACCGATGTGGCCGCCAGTCGAGACAAACCCCATTCTTCGAGCTTGTCGGCAGCCGGATCAAGCAGGTAAGCAGCAGCCAGCCCCGCAACGAAAGGCAGCAATACGCCACTGAGCGACCAGACAAGTAAAATGAATACGAAGAACCCGGCGATCCAAAACAGCGCCTGACGTTGAATGGTCATCGGGATTGTCCTCGGTTCCTGGCGGGGTGCTCAGCTTTAACGTATGGCGGCAAGGTACCAATAGCCTTCAAGATTATTCAGGGTCAGGCTTTTCTGGGCCAGATTCAGCTCCAGTGTGTCCACGGTGCCGACATAGTCCAGTTCCACCTGCGCACCCTCAGTGGAAATTGCAACAATGGTGGTTTTTTGAATAAGGGGAATCTGAGCCAAACGGTTTCTAATCGCCTGCCACTCCCCAATTGACTCATATGCAACGGACGCGGAGAGCACCGCACGCTCTGCAAACCGAACCGTGCTTTCTCTCTTCCAGTCAGCCTGGGTGGCATCTACAAACCGTCCCGCCAAACGGAAGGCGGCGGTCTGAAGCGATGGGGCGCTGGCCTCCCGCCCGGACCAAGATTTGGGCGCGCCTTCGCCCGTGGGATAGGTAATGACACGAACGGACAGCGCAGAGGGCGTGTCACCGGTCTGTGCGTGGGCCACAATGACCCGATCAGCGCCATAGCGCGTGGCAAGGTTCGACAATGCGGGTCGGTCGCCGCCGAGCGCCTGTTCAACGGTGAGCGTCGTCATGTCGCCAATGTCGCCGAGTGGCATCACCATGGGTGTCAGAATGTTGTCCAGATCGGTGCCTGCCCAGGCAGCCGTCCAGGCGTTTCCTTCATCCCAAAGACGATCTCCGGTTGCATCGGTCAGAACCGGCACGATCACCGCTGTTCTTTCTCGGCTCTCGGAAAAGGGGATAGACCTTGCTGTGAAAAGGTTTCGAACCGCAGAGGGCTGAAATTTCACGCTGAGATTGGCCAGATACCTGGTCGCGGACCGCTTCTCATTTGCCACCTGAAAGGATCGAACCATCCCTTCCGCCAAATTGGTGTCGACAGTGGGAAGAAGGGACCAATCTTCCTGAAGCGCCAGGCGCTTCAGCAAGACCTCCAGAGCCCGGCGCTGGCCGTCAGCCACGGCTGCGTTTCGGGCCTGAGTGGCCGTTTCCGCCGTTGCATCAATGGAGATGCCTGTGACAGTGAAGACATCCGCAGCGGCAGCAGGCTTGCCCATAGTGCCAATCAGCAGGATCAACCCCGCCAATGCACTGAGGTTAGCCACCTTGCTGATCTTTCTGATTTGCCGTCTCATACTCACTCTATTTTCCCGATTTGGAGCAATTTGCGCCCAGTGACGCTCTGGTTCTGCGCAAACTACAACATTGAGCGCCCACCATGAAGCGCTACGAGGGCTAAAATGGGGCCATTTGCTGTCAAGTTCGCCTTGCATCACGACGCGTTTTGCGGTGTTTTGAGCGCGAACTTCGAGGGTGCCCCTCGTCGATTCCTTCGAACCTGATGCAAGGCCTTCCCGCCCTATGACCGATTCTTCCGACGACCGCCCCAATCGCTATACATACCGCGACGCAGGCGTCGATATTGATGCAGGCAATGCCCTGGTCAAAGCCATCGCGCCCTTGGCGCGTGCTACCGCACGTCCGGGCGCTGATGCGAGCCTTGGGGGCTTTGGCGGGTTCTTTGACCCCAAGGCGGCTGGTTTCAAGGACCCTCTGCTGGTTGCTGCCAATGATGGGGTGGGTACAAAGCTCAAGATCGCTATTGAGACAGGCAAACATGACACGGTCGGTATTGACCTGGTTGCCATGTGCGTGAACGACCTGATCGTTCAGGGCGCCGAACCGCTGTTCTTCCTCGACTATTTCGCAACAGGCAAATTGGAGCTTGAAGAGGCCGAAGCCGTTATTGCCGGGATCGCCAAGGGCTGCGAAATGTCAGGTGCCGCTCTCATCGGTGGCGAAACGGCTGAGATGCCTGGCATGTATGCTGAAGGCGACTACGATCTCGCTGGTTTTTCCGTCGGCGCAGTGGAACGCGACGCTGTGTTGCCCCGGCCTGATGTCGGGCCTGGCGACGTGCTTCTGGGACTTGCCTCAAGCGGTGTGCATTCAAATGGCTTCTCCCTGGTGCGGCGCCTTCTGAGCGATCACAAAATCGGATTTGACGCGCCCTTTCCCCCGTCAGCCCAGAGCGGTGCGGGCGAAACCGTCGGCGACGTGCTCCTCACACCCACCCGCATCTATGTGAAGCAGCTGCTCGCCGCCATGAAGGCGACGGACGGGATCAAAGCGCTCGTTCACATCACCGGGGGCGGATTTACGGAAAACGTCCCGCGCGTGCTGCCGGACAATATTGCAGCCGACATTGATGGCACCAGCTGGTCCCAGCCGCCTGTCTTCAAATGGCTGGCTGAGCTTGGCGGTATCGACAATGCAGAGATGGGCCGGACCTTCAACTGCGGCATCGGCATGGTCGTCGTTGTTGACGCAGCGAGTGCAGATTCCGTCACGGCAGCGCTTGAAGCAGAGGGTGAAAGCGTTGCACGGATCGGCACCCTGCGCGCCGGTGAAACAGGTGAAGTTGTGATCAATGGTCAGTTGGGATCGGCTACATGAAGCTTGGCATTCTCTTTTCCGGTCGGGGTACCAACCTCAAAGCCCTGATCGACGCCTGCAAAGATGAAAAATATCCGGCAGAGATCGCCATCGCGATTTCAAACAATCCCAATGCCGAAGGTATTGCCATCGCTGAGGCGGCTGGTATTCCAGTCCAGGTGATCAATCACAAAGAATTCGAGGATCGTGACACGTTTGATGCCGCCCTTGATTCCACACTGAAAGAAGCGGGTGTGGAGCTGGTCTGCAATGCGGGCTTTATGCGCATCCTCACCAGCGGTTTCGTCAAGAATTGGCACAACCGGCAGCTGAACATCCACCCGTCTCTGCTGCCTGCCTTTAAGGGCCTACACGTTCATGATCGGGTATTGGAATCAGGCGTTCGATTGACCGGCGCTACCGTTCATTTTGTCCGCGATGAAATGGATGAGGGACCGATTGTTGCCCAGGTAGCAGTCCCGGTGAACTCAGATGACACTGTTGAGACACTGACGGCACGCGTCCTAGAAGTCGAGCATCAGATCTACCCAATGGCCGTCCGCTTGGTCGCGGAAGGCAAGGCCCGCGTTCAGGGTGAGCGTGTCACTATTCAAGGCATGCTAGAATCAAAAACGGGCCCGCTCTATGTTCCAGCACTCACCTGAGCGCCGTACCGAGCGGACCCGCTTCTGAGTCTCATGAAAATCATTAGAGATCGGTTTCAATGGACCGCGAAACCGAGCTTAGATCTAATTTCCTCATCGCATTTCCGAAACACAAAAGTCTGCAACTTTTGTTGGAAATGCTCTTAGCCAACCAGCTCAGCGTCTGTGAAGAAGAATTTGATTTCTTCAGTAGCTGTTTCTGGTGCGTCTGAGCCGTGAACAGAGTTTGCTTCGATGGACTCTGCGAAATCCTTGCGGATCGTTCCGGCAGCCGCATCGGCTGGGTTGGTTGCGCCCATTACTTCACGGTTCTTTGCAATGGCGTTATCGCCTTCGAGAACCTGAACCACTACGGGGCCGGATGTCATGAAAGCGACCAGGTCGTTGAAGAATGGACGCTCTTTATGCACACCATAGAAGCCCTCAGCCTGCTCCTTGGTCATGTGGATACGCTTTGAAGCCACAACGCGAAGTCCGTTTTCTTCGAAACGGGCAATGATCTGGCCCGTCAGGTTACGGCGGGTCGCATCAGGCTTAATGATAGAGAAAGTGCGTTCGAGAGCCATTTGGCATTCCTTAGTGTCAGAGATTGTCGGTAATGACCGGATTGCGCCCGCATTGGGCTGGAATTTGCGCGGGTTATAGCGGGGCTTGGTGGCATCGGCAACCGGCGCGTGCTAGATAGCCTGCTTTCCCTCCTAAAGCCCAATGGTCTGATTGCCTTAGCCCCATGTTGCATATTAACGACATTACCTACCGGATAGACGGACGCCTGCTGATTGATCATGCAACGGCGGCCATCCCGGCTGGTCATAAGGTCGGCCTTGTGGGACGGAATGGATCGGGGAAATCGACCCTTCTGAAGCTGATCACCAAGCAGATTGAGCCTGAAACAGGTAGCATCTCGCTCCCTAAACGCTCGGTTATTGGCGGTGTTGCTCAAGAAGCCCCAGCGGGACCCACCAGCCTCATCGACACCGTTCTTGCCGCCAATACGGAGCGCGCCTCCCTGCTAAAGGAAGCCGATACGGCGACAGACCCTCACAGGATTGCCGAAATTCAAACCCGCCTCGCGGACATGAACGCCCATGCGGCCCCAGCACGGGCCGCCACTATTCTCGCGGGCCTCGGCTTTGATGAAGAAACCCAAGCCCGTCCCTGTTCAGATTTTTCAGGCGGCTGGCGGATGCGGGTCGCGCTTGCCGCAGTGCTCTTTGCTGAACCTGATCTGCTGCTGCTTGATGAGCCAACCAACTATCTCGATCTGGAAGGGGCGATCTGGCTGGAGAATTATCTCAAGACCTATCCCTACTCCGTGATCATTGTCAGCCATGACCGCGATCTCCTGAACCGCTCTGTTCAAGGCATCCTGCATCTCGACCAAATGAAGCTCACCTATTATCAGGGTGGCTATGATCGCTTCGAGCGCACGCGCCGTGAGAAGCAGGCGCTGCAGATGGCGATGAAAAGCAAGCAGGAAGATGCCAAACGGCATATGGAAAAATTTGTCGAACGCTTCCGCTACAAGGCGAGCAAGGCACGTCAGGCGCAAAGCCGTTTGAAAGCCCTGTCGAAGCTAGAGCCGATCCCCGATATTGTGGCAGACCGGATGCTGCCCTTTCACTTCCCAAATGCGGAAACACCGCTTTCCTCTCCAATCGCACGCATGGAGGGGGCCGCGGTCGGCTATGAAGAAGGCGTACCGGTTCTATCGGGCATGGACCTTCGGATTGACCAGGACGACCGCATTGCCCTTCTAGGCGCGAACGGCAATGGCAAGTCAACCTTTGCCAAACTTCTCTCCAACAAACTGACCACCCAGGCAGGGAATTTCTATAGGTCTAAGAAACTGCGTGTCGCTTACTTCGCCCAGCACCAGCTTGATGAATTGCACGCGGATTGGAGCGCCTATGATCATTTCCGCGAGCTGATGCCGGATGCTACTCAGGCACAGGTTCGCGCACGCACAGGTGCTGCCGGGTTTGGCGCAGACAAAGCAGATACAAAAGCTGGAAACCTGTCAGGTGGTGAGAAAGCACGATTGCTCTTTTCGTTGGCGACGTTTCACAAGCCGCACCTCATGATCCTTGATGAGCCAACAAACCATCTGGACATTCAGGCGCGTGAAGCTCTGGTTCTGGCTTTGAACGAGTTTGAAGGCGCTGTGATCCTTATCAGCCATGACCGCCATCTGATTGAAATGACGGCGGACCGCCTTTGGCTGATCGCTGATGGCAGTGTCTCCCGGTGGGATGGTGACCTTGCCGATTACCAGAAGTGGCTGCTTGATCCTGCGCGACGCAATGGACCGCTCTCTCACGTGGACGGCGAAGAGGAAGCAGATGCGCCTGACCCTGAAGCCACCCGCAAACAACAACGCCAGGATGCGGCGAAAGCCCGCGCATCCATTGCTCCACTACGGAAAGACATTGAGGCCGCGACTGCGGCAATTGAGAAAGCCCGCACGTTTATTGAGAAGGTCGATGCACGGCTCGCCAATGGCGGGCTCTACCGGACGGATCCCGACAGAGCCGCCGAGCTTGTGCGCGGGCGCAGTGCCGCGCAAAAGTCCCTCGATAAGGCAGAGGATCGATGGCTCCGGGCTTCCGAGGCATATGAGAAATCCAAGGAAGCCATTGCCAAAGGCGACGACGCTAAAACAAAAACCTACTCGAACTGATCGCCCAGGACACCGGCAGCGATCTGGCTGCCTGTGCGGGGCGCGTCATGCCCAACAATGATAGCGATTTCAGGGTTGGCTGCTTCCAGTTGCTTGAGTTCTGCTAGCTGAGCGTGAACCCGTGATCGGTCTTCCCCAAGAAGACCGTGGCTCACAAGATTGGGGCGTGTTCGGATCTGATCAACACCCGCATAATTCCAGGCGACATCGCCAATAAACAGGTATTCCTGCCCATCATTTCTGCGCACATAAACAATCTGACTACCAGGCGTGTGGCCCGCTGCTTCGATCAACACGATGCCGGGAGCTAGTGCGACCATGCCGTCATAGGAAAGAGATTCATAGTCCTTCAGCGCCTCTTCAGGAAATCCGATACCGAACCAACTTTCGGGATTGGCGAGCTGGATTTCTGTCAGAACAACCTGATCCTTCAACAAAGCGACTGCATCGGGATGGGCAACGGCACCACCTGTGTGGTCATAATGCTCATGAGTAAAAACAATCTTCTGCGCACTACCTAGCGCCGTCACCAATCTGGCATAGGATTCCTCGTCGAAAAAAGCAGCGCCGCCACCAATTTCGGCTTGTTCTTTGCTCATGGCAGCATCGATCATGATGTGCCCATCTGGATAGACGACCTGATAGGCATAAATCGGCAATTGATGTGGCGCCCAGCTCCACCCAGTTATCACCGCCGCACCAGGAAATTCAATCCCGACAGGCGCTTCCGCATTCACTCTCGTGGGAAGCGGCCCCTCAATGCTGGTGCTGAGTGCGCGAACCTCATTCAGATCGATTGAATAGAGAGACTCATCAACATCGCTCATCTGTAGAAGTGCAATGTAGTAGCCAAGACCACCAAGAACCAAAATAGCCAGAACAACCGCGCCAAGCTTTTTCATTATTTTACCCCACCCATTGTGCCTCTAACTCAGGCTTTCTTTTCCCAGCCACCGGCGTCGTTTTGCTGCCAGTAGGTTACATCATGCCCCCCCTCGCTGAGGGTTTTCCAGTGACCGCGCGCAGCACCCACAGCTTCTTCGTCCCGGCCATCGAACATCAGCACACAGCGTTCATACGGGCCGATTTCGCCGGGCACTGCACCATCCACCAGGAACAGAACATCGGCCCCATTTGGGTTTTCGCCTGCTGTTGTCAGCGCCACGGGTTGCTTTTCCAGTGGTCCATCTTCCTCAGTCCCATGAGGCAGGAAAGCATCATCGCTATAGGTCCACAACGCACCATTCAATGAGTCGAGACGCTCGGAATTGCCAACCTGAACCACGGCTTTCCAGCCCCGTTCCAGGCTCCGCTCCAAGAGCGTTGGCAACACCTGTTCGAGCGATGTTTGCTGCAGGTGATAAAAAAGAACCTCGGTCAATTTTCGTAGTGGTCGGCGACCAGCTTGTTCAGCAACCGCACGCCATATCCAGAGCCCCAGCTTGTGTTGATTGCACTCGCTGGCGAATTCATCGCTGTGCCTGCAATATCGATATGCGCCCATGGACGGCCATCGACAAAGCGCTGCAGGAACTGCGCAGCGGTAATGGAACCACCATAACGGCTCCCCACATTCTTCATGTCTGCGAATTTGGAATTGATCATCTTGTCATAGGGCTCACCCATCGGAAGGCGCCAGACCTTCTCATTGACTGATAGGCCTGATGTCGTGAGCTGTTCGCTCAGTTCATCATTGTTGGAGAAGAGACCTGCATATTCCTGCCCAAGTGCCACCATAATGGCACCCGTCAACGTCGCCAGATCAATCATGAATTTCGGATCGAACTTGTCCTGCGTGTACCAAAGTGCATCTGCCAGGACGAGACGACCTTCTGCGTCCGTATTAATCACTTCAATAGTTTGGCCATCTGCGGCCGTCACAATATCACCTGGGCGCTGTGCACCAGCGTCTGGCATGTTTTCAACCAGGCCGATTACGCCAACTACATTGACCGGTGCTTTTCGCGCCGCCAGCGCGTGCATGAGACCGGTCACACAGGCTGCGCCGCCCATGTCGCCTTTCATGTCTTCCATGCCTGCACCGGGTTTCAGCGAGATGCCGCCTGTGTCAAAGCAAACGCCCTTGCCGACAAAAGCGACAGGCGCCTCACCCTTTTCGCCGCCCATCCATTGCATTGTGACAAGCTGGCTTTCCCGCACAGAGCCTTGCCCAACGCCGAGCAGCGCGCCCATGCCAAGCTTCTGCATGGCTTTTTCGCCCAGCACTTCGACCTTCACACCAAGTTTGGTGAGTTCTTTGGCACGGCCAGCAAACTCACTGGGATGAAGTATGTTGGCGGGCTCATTGACCAAGTCGCGCGCAAGGCAAACACCGTCCGCGATCTTGCCCAACGGAGAAAAGTGCCGACGTGCCTGCGCGGTCACCGCAGACATGATTGATACTTTACTGAGCTTGCTTTTAGACGGCGCAGGACGCTTTTTCTTGGTTTGGTACTTGTCAAATTTGTAACCGCGCAACTTCGCTCCAAATCCAAGATGGGCAGCGGCCTCTTCTTCGCCAACGTCAGAGCCCTTGACCGGGTCGATTGCAACAGCGACGGTTTTGTCAGCTGTTTTGTCCAGGTGGCCTACGAGCGACCCTCCCAGCGTTTCATAGGTTGTCGCGGTGACTTTCTCCGGTTTGCCGAGCCCTACCAAAACTACGCGAGCAGCGGAGATACCCTTAGGCGCGATTAGATCAATCATCTGACCCTTCGTTCCTTTGAACTCAGCACCTTTCATTGCTCGTTTCAGAGCCCCCCCCGTCTTTTTGTCGATTTCCGCCGCGCGGCCGCTCAGAGGCTTGCCTTCTGCCGCAAATACGGCCACTGCCCCTGTTTTGGGCAAGGAAAAATCGGCAAAAGTCACATTCATGGATCGGGTCCCTTTAGTTTTCGCTTTTCTTCACATCATTTCTGGCTTTTTGGCCGAATTTTGCTGAATTCTGCGCCTTCCCAGAAAGGTTAAAATGGATTAACCATTCATTCTTAACATGCAAGCTATCCTAGTGTGAATTCGGGGCCTAGCGCCTTTTCGCTTCGCAGCTTCTACGACTTAAGGACGACACGCGGATGATGAGCGGCTTCACCCGCTATATACTTTGGCAGGCGACTGGCCCGCTATTGCTTGCGACCCTTGCACTCACAGGGATCATCTGGCTGACCCAGGCCTTGCGGTTGCTTGATGTGATCATCGCCCAAGGACAGGGTGCCGGGACCTACTTTTTCCTCACATTGCTTTCCATCCCCAGCGTGCTCACTCTGGTGCTGCCAATTTCACTCTTCATCGGGGTGCTCTATTCCCTCCATCGGCTTTATTCAGACAGCGAGCTGGTCGTCATGTTTTCGGCTGGAATCAGTCGTTGGGGAGTAGCGAAACCGCTGTTGATGCTCACGGCTCTGGTGAGCGTAGCAATCTTGAGTCTCAGCATCTACATCGCGCCTGCTGGCTTGCGGGAAGTTAAGAAGCGGCTATATGAAATCCGTGCTGACTTCGCCTCAGCGATGATACGGGAAGGTGCTTTTAACAACCCTATCAATGGGCTCACAGTGTATGTTCGCAACAGAAAGCTGAACGGGACGATAGAAGGCATTCTGGTTCACGACAATCGGGACCCTATCGAACCCGTCACCTATATGGCAGAAACCGGGAATATGGTGTTCTCAAACAGTGGCCCGCGTCTGGTGATGTTCAATGGAAACATCCAACGGGCCAGCAAAGAAGATGGGGAAACATCCCTCAGCCTGCTCTATTTCGATAAATACACCTATGACCTCAGCCAATTCACTTCCGGTACGTCCACTCAATATTATGAAGGTAGGGAACGCTATTTGACGGACCTCCTGTGGCCGGACCCTGACGACGTATACGCAGCCAACTACAGGCCGCGGCTCCTGGCAGAAGCGCATGACCGCCTCGCGGGCATCTTGTATCCGTTCATGTTGACCTTTATCGCGCTCGCAAGCCTGATTTCCGCTGAGTTTAACCGGCGAGGCTATGCATTCCGCTTGGCTGTTGCTGCTGTGCTCGCGCTCGGCGCGCGTCTTGTTTCGCTCGTCCTATTCAGTACCACGGTGACTTACACCGGCGCCGCGCTTGCGATGTACCTGTTCCCCTTGTCGGTCTGTGCTGTCGCCGCGATGTCAATCGCTGGCGTGCAATTTGGACGAGTATTCGTGCCACTTAAGGCTTTGATGCCATCTAAGGCGGCGCTCCAGGGAAGAGAGTCTTAAACCATATGCATCTTTCCTGGACCTTTTCACGATATTTTAGCCGTCAGTTTCTCTCTGCGGTGGGCGTCTCATTTCTTATCTGTCTGGCCATCATTTTTCTCGCTGACTTTGTTGAACTGCTTCGACGAACCTCTACCAAAGATGATGTCAGCATTGGGATCGTTCTCTCGATGGCATTGCTGCGTCTTCCAAGTCTTGGTTGGGAGGTCATGCCATTTGCCGTGCTAATTGGCGGTATGGCTTCTCTGCTCCGTCTTAATCGCAGTCAAGAGTTAGTGGTTGCACGCGCCGCAGGGGTATCAGCCTGGCAGTTTCTCATGCCTGCCGTATTGGTCGCGTTCCTCATCGGCGTGGTTGCAGTGACCGTTTACAACCCCGTTGCGGCTACAATGGTTTCCCAATTCGGGCAGTTAGAGAGCAAATTCATCAAAGGACGTGCAAGCCTTTTATCGGTCGCACAAACGGGATTCTGGCTTCGCGAGTCAGATGAAAATGGCAAATCTGTTGTTCACGCCCTGCGGGGCAGCAGCACGGATGGAATTGCACTGCAGGACGTGATCATTTTCCGGTACACGACTGACAATGTGTTTGCCGGACGCCTGGATGCCTCGAGCGCTGATCTGCGACCTGGTTACTGGCAGTTGAAAGATGTTTGGCTGGCTGAGCCATCCGGGCAACCAAAATTTCATGAAAACTTTCAGCTAGCCACGGAGCTTCAACCGGAGCGCGTGCATGAAAGCTTCAACAGACCGGAAACAATCTCTTTTTGGGATCTACCACAGTTCATCGAACTCGCTGAGGAGGCCGGCTTTTCAGCAAGGCAGCATCGCATCCATTTTCACTCCCTGCTCGCCAGCCCGATCTTGTTCGCCACTATGGTCCTGGTCGCTGCAACGTTTTCAATGCGCATATCCCGCCTTGGGGGTGTGGGCCAGCTTGTCGTCGCTGCGATTTTCGCTGGTTTCATGCTGTTTTTTCTCACACGACTCTCCCTTGCCTTCGGCAGCTCTGGCATCATTCCCCCAATTCTGGCGGCATGGGCCCCGGCGCTCATCGCTATGCTTCTGGGCCTTTCAGCCCTTTTCCACCTAGAAGACGGTTGAATCGCCAGAAAATCACCAAAAGTGCCGGAGAAGGTCTGCAAGAGATTTCGATAGTCTGATAGACATTGTGTGATGAGATGCGTTGGGGGATATGTGCGTTGCGACGAGCGGGGATGATTGTTTTGAGTTGGCTGCATTTCATTGGTGCCCGACATTGCGCATGGGTTTTTGCAACAATTCTGTTGCTCGCTTCCAATGTCGTGTCCGCAGCTGATATCGAACCAGGCGGCGACGTCCTGATGCAGGCTGATGAGCTGTCTTACGATCAGGAAACACAAACAGTCACAGCGACGGGCGACGTTGAGGTAGCCTACGGCGACCGCATTATGACCGCCGACAAGATGACCTACAATGAAGTGACGGGAGTTGTGGTAGCCACTGGCAACGTTGTCCTGCTAGAGCCGAGCGGAGATGTGATCTTTGCAGAACGGGCTGAGCTTTCTGATGAGTTGCGCGATGGCGTGGTCGACACACTTCAGGTTTTGATGGCGGATAAATCACGGCTTGCCGGTAACGAAGCCCAACGGCGCAACGGCAATGTTACGTCGGTCTACAAAGGGGTCTTCAGTCCTTGTGAAGTCTGCGCGGAAGAGGGAAAGACCACTCCCCTCTGGCAGATCAAAGCGTTCCGTGTGATCCATAACCAGGAAGAACAGAGGATCATTTACGAAGACGCCTTCTTTGAACTCTTTGGAATTCCAATTGCGTATGTGCCGTTCTTTTCGCACCCGGACCCGACCATAGAGAGACAGTCTGGCTTCCTGGCTCCTTCGTTCGGCAATTCGAGTGATCTGGGGACGTTTCTCAGCGTCCCCTATTATTGGGTCATCTCAGATCACATTGATGCGACCATCGCTCCAACCTACATGACCAAAGAAGGTATTTTGTTTGAAGTTGAATACCGGCAGGCATTCGAAAGCGGGGCCTTCGAAGCAGATGTAGCCGCCATTTGGCCCGACGCTGAACCTGTTGCGGGGACTCCAGCGGACGAAAATTTCCGAGGCAGCTTGTTTGCCAATGGAGATTTTCAGATTGACAACGAATGGAGTTGGGGCTTTGAGAGCCAACTAACATCTGACGATACCTTCCTCAGGCGGTTCAACATCTCAGATGAGACTGACCTCACCAGCACCGCTTACGTCAAAGCTGAAAACGGCCGAAACCTTTTCACCGCAGAGGGGTTTTACTTTCAAGGCCTCCTCTCTACGGACGATCCACGTCAAACACCTGTCATCGCCCCTTTGATGAACTACCACCATGAGTTTGACGGGCAAGTTTTGGGTGGTACGACAGCCCTTGACGTTAATGCCATGATCTTGAATCGGAATGATGGGGCGGACTCCAGGCGACTTTCTGTAGACCTAGGATGGGATGCAGAAACCATCACTTCAACTGGAGAGGTTTATTCATTTTTCGCCAACATGCGCGGCGATCTGTACCATACCGACAATGTCGTTTTGGACAATGCACAGGTGTCTACCCCCACGGCGGTTGCCCGTGCCTTGCCGACTGTGGGAGCGGAGTGGCGCATTCCACTGGTCCGTCAGGGTGGAACAACACGACAGCTGATTGAACCCATCGTCCAGTTGATTTATGCCCCAAACACAGGCGATCAGGACGAAATACCAGACGAGGATTCACTGAGTTTCGAGTTTGATACTTCCAATCTTTTCGACGCCAGCCGATTTGCCGGATTGGATCGGTGGGAAGGTGGATCTCGCGCAAATGTAGGTATTCGCGCGTCAATTTTCGGAGAAGAAGGTGGAACAGCGTCAGTTGAATTCGGCCAGACATTCCGACTAAGAGAGAACAATACATTCGACAGCGCTTCCGGTCTGAGAGATCAGGAATCTGACTATGTAGGTCGGATCTCTCTTGTTCCATCTGACAACTTTTCGATCGATCATCGTTTTCGGTTAGACAAGAACGACTTCACTTTCCGACGGAATGAAGTTGATGCAACAGCTCGCTGGGGACCGTTGTCCGGCACCGTTGGCTACGCATTCTTCGACCAAAGCCTGTCCGCCGCACTTGGCGAACGTGAGGAATTTACCGGACGTGCAGCCTACAGGTTGACCGACTATTGGACGGTCAATGCGGCAACCAGAAGGGACATTGAAGGCCAGCAAACACTCAGTAATTCGCTCGGAATTGGATACGCAGATGAATGCATGACCGTCGGCCTTGGGTTTTCGCAGTCATTTACGCGTGATCGAGATATTGAGCCCCAAAATTCACTCATCTTCTCTATCGTCCTCAAACATCTGGGCGGGACGCGATTCTCCAGCGCACTGGGTTCAGGTTCGGACAGCTAATCTGCCTAACAAGTTGATTCAGCGGACAAAAATTGTATTGTGGGCCCACTACTTAGCGGCATTTTCTGTCGTGTTTTTTGAGGCTGTTTCCCTGATTGAGAAATTGATGACCCAAGTGTCCCAGCGTGCCAACTTACTGACAGTTAACAATATGACCGCAGCTTTTTGCCATTTGCTGCTCGCTGTCGGACTCATTTACTCATTGTCTGTCCAACCAACGCGTGCGGCTGGCGAAGTCCTCGGTATAGCAGCCATCGTAAACGATGCCGTTATCTCGAAATATGATCTCGACCAACGTGTCCGTCTTGTTGTTGCCACCTCGGGCCTTCAACCGACTCGTGAAAATATCGAACGCATCCGTGAACAGGTTCTTCGGTCGCTTGTAGACGAGAAGCTCCAAATGCAAGAAGCAGAGCGTCTTGAGTTACCTGTCGAAGACGAGGAAGTCGATGAGTCGATTACCGGTATTGCCCAACGTGCCGGCATGACATCTGAGGAAATCATCGAATATCTCGACGAAAGCGGGGTCAATGAAGCGGCACTCAGAACGCAGATCACTGCCGATGTCGCATGGAACCGCGTTATCAGCGCGCGCTTTGCACCGTTGGTGCAGATAGGCGAAGACGAAATTGACGAAACGCTCGAGCGCATTAATAGCGATGCGAGCCAAGTTCAATTCCAACTTGGTGAGATTTATCTGAGCTTCGACAATCCAAACCAGGAGCGCGAGATGACGCAAGGCGCCCAACGTCTGGTCGAACAATTGCGTGCCGGCGCTCCCTTTGCCAGTGTAGCTCAACAATTCAGCCAGGCTGCTTCTGCCGCCAGCGGTGGAGATATTGGATGGGTCTCTGAAAGCCAGTTAGCACCTCAGATTGCGGAAGCCGTCTCGCGCATGGATGTCGGCACCGTCTCCAACCCTATTAGGTCCCTGAATGGCTTCTACATAATGCAGTTGCGCTCGAAACGGCAGGGACTGGGGCCAAACCCGTTGGAAACCCGTTTCCAGGTCATGCAGGTGGTTTTTCCTTTGGCTCCTGATGCGCCGGAAAGAGCATTGCAGGCGCGTGTTGCCCAGGCAAACAAATTCCGGTCGGAGTTCCGGACTTGCGCATCCGCGCCAGGACAGATCAATGCCTACCCCGGAGCTCGCATCAGCCAACCGTCAAATTTGACCGCGGCTCAGCTGCGCAATCCTATGCGCGACCAGTTGCTGAAAACAGAAGCTGGAACTGTGGTCCCAATCGGTCGAACTGAACGCGGGGTTGAGGCACTAATTGTTTGTGACCGCAAAGATGATGTCGGCAACCAGCCAACGCGGGAGTCCATTGAAAATACGCTTTTCAATCAGGAAGTCTCCATGATGGCCCGGCGGCATCTGCGCGATCTACGACGCGACGCCGTTATCGAATACCGGTAACCCCCCATCTCGCCTTTTGGGGCCCAGCCTTTGGGAGGGCCGATGATGTCTTTCGATGATGCAACTTCTATTGGCCCACTTGCGGTGACCATGGGAGACCCCGCCGGAATTGGTGGCGACATTCTTTTGGCGGCTTGGGCCCAGGCCCAAGAAACTGCCTTGCCACCTTTCTTTGTGATTGATGACCCCGACCGCCTTAGCGGTCTCGCAAAGCTGTTGGGCCTGGATGTCCCCATCCAAACAATCTCATCGTCTGGTGAGACCAACAGCGTTTTTTCACGTGCTTTGCCTGTGCTCCCTGAACCACTCGTCGTGTCATCGGAACCGGGCAAACTGGACGGGCGCAATGCGCCAAGTGTCATTACATCGCTCAAGCGTGCGCTAGAGCTCACGCTGAACGGCGATACTGCTGGCATTGTCACAAACCCGATCCACAAACAAACGCTCTATGCAGAAGGATTTGAGCACCCGGGACACACCGAATTTCTCGCCGAGGCGACGGGGGGTACACCGGTGATGATGCTGTCCTGTCCCGGCCTCCGGGTTGTACCGGTTACAATCCACATTCCGCTGGCAGATGTGCCAGATCAACTGACGAGCGACCTCATCGTTTCAAGGGGTCGCACGCTGGCTGCCGCGTTGGAACGCGATTTCGGATTGGCGCATCCCCGCATTGCCGTTGCAGCGCTCAACCCTCACGCTGGCGAGAATGGGGCACTTGGGTCCGAAGAAGATCAACTCATCGCGCCTGCAGTCCAGATGCTTTGTGATTCAGGCATCAATGCCACGGGACCTTTCCCAGCGGACACGATGTTTCATGCAGAAGCCCGCCGCAGCTATGACGCGGTGCTCGCCATGTATCACGATCAAGCCCTGATCCCTCTCAAAACCATTGATTTCGACAATGGTGTGAACACGACATTGGGTCTGCCCATTGTGCGCACGTCGCCAGACCATGGCACAGCCTGCGACATAGCGGGAACTGGCAAGGCGAACCCAAGCAGCTTTATGGCGGCGTTGCGCCAGGCAAGTGCCATCGCCGCCCACCGTGCGATTGCCGCATGAGCGACGCTGACGGTCTTCCCCCCTTACGCGATGTCCTGGCGACGCATGGATTGGACGCCAAGAAATCTCTGGGCCAGAACTTCTTGTTGGATCTCAACCTGACAGGACGCATCGCGCGGACCGCTGGTCCGCTTGAAGATGTAACTGTTCTGGAAATCGGACCTGGCCCCGGCGGTCTGACACGGGCTCTTCTGTCCGAGGGCGCTGGCAAGGTTGTAGCAATTGAGCGCGATGAACGCTGTTTGGAGGCCTTGCGAGAAATCTCAGATGCCTATCCCGAGCGCCTCACAATTGTCGAAGGGGATGCTCTGCAGCTTGATCACAAGAGCCGTGTCTCTGGACAGGTCAGGGTCATTGCCAACCTGCCCTACAATATTGCAACACCCTTGCTCACGGGATGGCTGGAGACAGAGCCCTGGCCGCCCTGGTTCAAAAGCCTGACCTTGATGTTCCAGAAAGAGGTAGCTGAGCGGATTGTGGCGCAGCCTGGCAGTAAAGCCTATGGACGGCTCTCCATCCTGGCGCAGTGGCGGTGTACCGCTCAGAAAGTGTTCGATGTCGACCGGATGGCCTTTACGCCGCCGCCCAAAGTGACCTCGTCCATTGTCCATCTGGAGCCACGAGAGGCGCCCTTAGCGGAAGCCGACATTGACGATCTGCAACGGGTGGTCAAAGCGGCGTTCGGTCAGAGGCGGAAAATGGTACGGGCGAGCCTCAAGGCCCTGGCCGTTGACCCTCTCGCCCTTTGCGAGATGGCGGGTGTCGACTCGTCGGCCCGGGCTGAAAAGCTCTCTATTGAGGAGTTTGCCGCTCTTGCGCGGGCCTATTCCACCCTGAAACGGAGTTGAGCCAGCCTTCTCCCCGTGCCACATTGCGCCCAACAAATTTGGGCAATCAAGCCAAACAGGGAACGCATCATGAAATCTGAAGCCATTGTCGAATATGGAGCTCCTCTGCAGTCTGTAGAGAGTGATCTCCCCACGCCTGAGGGCTCACAAGTCCTTCTCAAAGTTACGCATTGCGGCGTTTGTCACTCAGACGTTCACCTGCATGACGGGCATTTCGACATGGGTGGCGGCAACAAGCTCGATGTTCGCGGTGGCCGGAAACTTCCCTTCACGCTCGGTCACGAGATTGAAGGCGAAGTAATCGCTGTTGGACCAGACGCTGAAGGTGTCGCGGTTGGTGACCAGCGTGTGGCTTATCCATGGATTGGATGTGGAGACTGCCCGACCTGCCGACGCGGTGAAGAGCACCTTTGCAACAAACCGCAAAATCTCGGCATTCAGGTCGCTGGTGGTTATTCCACCCATGCCCTCGTGCCTCACCCACGCTACCTGCTGGACTATGCAGGCGTCACCAAAGGCCTCGCCGCAACTTATATGTGCTCTGGCCTCACTGCCTACTCAGCCATGAAGAAGCTCGGCGACATCAGCCCGGAAGAGCGGGTTGCCGTTGTCGGTCTCGGTGGTGTTGGCATGATGGGTTTGCAATTCGCCAAGACGCTCTTCGACGCGGCACCAATCGGTGCTGATGTTGATGAGAACAAGCTGCAGGCCGCTATGGGTTCTGGCGCACATGCTGTCTACAACCCAAAAGATGAAGACGCGATCAAGAAGGTGCTCGCCGACACCAATGGCGGCGTTCCAGCTGCTGTCGACTTTGTTGGCTCCGAATCTTCGCTCCAGTTTGCCTCGTCCATCGTGCGCAAAGGTGGACAGGTGATCGTTGTCGGTCTCTTTGGTGGTGGTTTCTCCATGCCGATCCCCATGTTCCCCATGCGAGCGATCAGCATTGGCGGCTCTTATGTGGGCTCGCTTCAGGAAACCATCGATATGATGGAACTGGTGAAAGCTGGCGAAATCGATCCGATCCCCGTTGAAGAACGTCCGCTCAACCAGGCAACGAAATCGCTTGATGATCTGCGGACAGGTGGCGTCATGGGTCGGGTTGTTCTGAAACCATGAGCAATAGCGCCCGGTTTTAGCTCTCGCTGAAACTGGGCCATCGTTTCTTTTCTCGTCGCGCTTCCGGACGGAAAACCGCAAGCGCACTTTTCTTGGAAACGCATCCATGATCCGTATCTGGGGACGCGCCAGCGCTTTCAATCTTCAAAAGGCCTATTGGGCCTTACTAGAGACGGGTCAACCTTACGAACGAATTGATGCGGGCGGTGATTTTGGGGGCCTTGATAGCTCCGAATTCCTCGTCCGCAATCCCAATGGGCGCATCCCCGTCATTGATGATGATGGGTTCGTACTTTGGGAAAGTCAGGCCATTGTTCGCTATCTGGCTGAGCAACATGCCCCAGCCCTTCTCCCAGATGACGTCCAGGGACGCGCCCTTGCATCGCAATGGATGGATTGGGCCCAGACCAGCCTTCTCCCAGCGGCCTTGGATCTCTTTTGGGGAGGTGTTCGCACCCCCAAAGAAAAACAGAGTGCGGCGTTTGTTGAGCGCGCCTTGAAGGGAACCATCGCGGCGCTCACGCTTTTAGACGAAGAGCTTTCCATCCACGACTATCTGGTCGGAAATAATTTCTCCCTTGCGGACATTCCGGCTGGCACCTGCCTCTATCGCTTTTTTGAGATGGATGGTATCGAGCGGCCAGAACTGGCGCATGTGTCGGCCTGGTACGCGCGGCTCTCAGTCCGGCCCGCCTATCAGCAGGCGGTCATGGTGCCATTTGACGACCTGATCGGCAAAGAGAGCTTCTAGGCTCACCAACCCGTCGTGTTGCCAGCGCAAAACCGGGTCGGCTTTCTTATGAAGGTTTTAGAGCGCCTGCTGGAGTTGCTGAACGAAAGTGCGCAGGCCCACTCGCCGTTCCCGGCGAACGCGTTCGGCTACAAGAATTGCGGTCAGTTCCTTCAGCGCTTTTTCCACATCGTCATTGACGATGATGTAGTCATATTCCGCATAGTGGCTGATCTCATCTGACGCTTTTGCCATGCGGCCTGCAACGACATCCGGCGGATCCTGCGCGCGCGTATTCAGGCGTTTCTCCAGCTCGTGGCCGCTCGGTGGCAGGATAAAGACCTTCACAAGATCGTTGGACGCAGATTCTTCGAGCTGCTGCGTGCCCTGCCAGTCAATGTCAAACATGACGTCATGCCCAGCGGTGAGCGCTTCTTCGACGGGCCCTTTTGGTGTGCCGTAATAATTGTCGAAGACCTTGGCGTGTTCCAGGAACTCGCCTTTGTTTCGCATCACGCCAAAATCTTCAGTGGTCAGGAAATGGTAGTCCTTGCCATCTTCCTCGCCCGGACGCGGCTTACGTGTGGTGGCGGAAACCGACATGGTGATCTCGCCATCACTCTCCAGCAGTCGACGGGACAAAGTGGTTTTCCCGGCGCCAGATGGTGAGGAGAGCACAAGCATCAATCCCCGACGATGAATATCAATCTCACTCATTCGACGTTTTGCACCTGTTCTTTCAATTGGTCGATCACTGCTTTGAGGTCGAGCCCGATGCGGGTGAGGTCATTGTCCGCGGCCTTCGCACAAAGCGTATTGGCTTCCCGGTTAAACTCCTGGGTCAGAAAATCAAGTCGGCGTCCCACGGGTTCGTCGCCGGCTGCGAGGTCGCGTGCCTGGGCAACATGGGCGGTCAGCCTGTCCAGTTCTTCCCGGACATCTGCCTTCGTCGCCAGAAGCGCTGCCTCCTGCGCCAGACGATCCTCTGGAAGTGAGGGTGAGGCATCCAGTAGCTCCGCTACCTGGTCTTTAAGGCGTTTGCGGAAGGCTTCTGTGCCGCCGGCCGGTGATTTGGCCGCTTCGTTTGTGAGCGCCTCGATCCGATCAATTTGACCCTTCACGATCTGATCAAGTTTCTGGCCCTCATCCCCGCGGGCCTTCGCCAGTGACGTCGCAAGTTCAGCGAAAGACGATGTCAGCGCAGCGCGCAGCGCTTTCTGGTCGGCCTCATCTTCCTCAACATCGGCTGTTTCCAGCACACCGCGGATGGAGAGCAATCCATCAGTGGTTGGCGGTGCTACTTCAGCGCCCTGCTCCGCTGCCGCCTGAGACACCTGCTTACTCGCCCGCAAGACATCACGCAGCATGGCGTCGTTCACGCGTACTGTCGTTTCAGCTGCTGACTTGTCCATCTGAAGGGCGGCCTGACAATTGCCCCGCTTGATCGCTTTACCGAGTTCATCGCGCAAAGTGGATTCCAAATCTTCAAAACCCGATGGCAGGCGAAAGCGGCAATCGAGGCTCTTCCCGTTCACGCTTCGGATCTCCCAGTGCCATCGATACGTACCGTGATTGCCCTCGGTACGGGCAAAGCCGGTCATGCTCTTCAAGGCCATGGAAACATCCTCAGATTGGGAATCAACAGGTGCACTAGGCGTGCTGCAAGCAGTATAGCAATGCTCGGGCTTATTGGTCTCTACTGACGACGAGAGCGCTCAATCCGGCGCCATTTGGCGACATTTCGGTTGTGCTCCGCAAGTGTCTTCGAAAACACATGCCCACCTGTGCCATCCGCGACAAAATAGAGATCATTCGTTGTTGGCGGATTGAGCACCGCTGCAATTGAGGCCTCACCTGGATTGGCAATTGGCGCAGCGGGCAGACCGTCAATCTGGTAGGTGTTATAGGCGGTCTTCCGATCGATTTCCGACCTGCGAATGGGGCGCCCCAGCGGCCCCTGGCCATTTGTGATGCCGTAGATGATCGTCGGGTCGGATTGCAGCCGCATGCCGCGTCTCAGTCGGTTGATGAAAACGGCAGCCACGCGGGGGCGCTCTGCAGCAACACCGGTTTCTTTTTCGACTATCGATGCCAAAATCACGGCTTCCTCAATTGAGGTGATCGGCAGATTTTCTGTGCGCTCGTCCCAGAGACGCTCAACCACTTCAATATGAGCCGCTTCCATTTGCGCAACAATATCTGAGCGGCTTGTGCCTCTGGTGAAGAGATAGGTTTCCGGCAGCAATGCGCCTTCCGCTGGGATGTCAGGCACCTCCCCAGTGAGCACTGGATCAGCAGCGATGATCTGCATCGCCTCCCAGCTGGTCAGGCCCTCCGCCAGAGTGAGCTTGTGCAGGATCGACTTCCCTTCGCGCAGAATATTCGCGATCTCAACCATACTTGCGTTGGCGGGTATGAGGTATTCACCAGCTTTCACGGTGGCCGCCCGGTCTACAACCTGGAGCGCAATCCGGAAGATCAAGGCATCGGTAATGAGCCCCTGGCCTTCAAGTTGTGCGGCTGCCTTGTTGAGGCCTGTGCCTCTTTCCAGCAGGAAGACACTATTCGCCTTGGCTGGCCCCTCGCGCTCAAACTGGTCTTTGGCATAGTAGAAAGCGCCAACCATTGTGCCCGCAACCACCAGAAGCCCCGCCAGGCCAATGATCAGAGCCCAACGCAGCCATCGCCGTGGCGCTTTTGAATCATTGGGTGCCTGGTCATCGGCGCCAGCAGGCGTCTTGTCGTCTGCCGGGGTTTCCTCAGACGTCACACTGTCATCGGCTTCGACAGAAACCTCTGGCTTTGGATCGTCGGGTGTGCTGCTCAAGCGTCAACTTTTTTCATGACCAGCGAGGCATTGGTTCCACCAAATCCAAATGAGTTGGTGAGTACAGCGTTCACTGGTTTTTTGCGGGCTTTCAGCGGGACCAGATCCATATCCGTTTCAATGGATGGATTTTCCAGATTGATGGTCGGCGGCACAATATTGTCCCGCATCGCAAGGATCGAGAAAATGGCCTCGACCGCCCCTGCCGCTCCCAACAAATGACCAATAGAAGATTTGGTCGATGACATGGACATGGTCTCGATTGAGTTTCCAAAGAGACGCGATACGGCGCCCAACTCAATTTCATCGCCAAGCGGCGTCGATGTGCCGTGGGCGTTTACATAATCAATGTCCGCGACGCCAAGGCCCGAATGTCCAAGCGCCATCTGCATTGAACGGAAACCACCATCCCCATCAGATGCTGGAGCTGTGATGTGATAGGCATCTCCGGAAAGACCATAGCCAGCAACCTCTGCATAGATGGTCGCGCCACGTGCCTTTGCGTGCTCATACTCTTCAAGAACAACCACGCCTGATCCTTCGCCCATAACGAAGCCATCACGGCCTTCATCATAAGGGCGGGACCCTTTTTCGGGCGTATCATTGTATCCGGTTGAAAGTGCACGGCATGCTGCGAAGCCCGCAATGCCCAGACGGCTGATGGCGGATTCTGCACCGCCTGCGACCATCACGTCGGCGTCGCCGAACATGATCAGACGAGATGCATCGCCAATCGCATGGGCGCCAGTCGAACAAGCTGTCACCACCGAATGGTTAGGTCCTTTAAGGCCATATTTAATGGACACATATCCAGACGCCAGATTGATCAGGCGACCTGGAATGAAGAATGGGCTTACCCGCCGCGGACCTTTGTCGCGAAGCGTAATTGCTGCTTCTTCGATGCCTGGGAGGCCACCAATACCAGACCCGATCATCACACCAGTGCGGCATTGCTCTTCATGGCTTTTTGGTTCCCATCCGCTGTCCTTGATCGCCTGCTCTGCAGCCGACAAGGCATAGATGATGAATTCATCGATCCGCTTGGCTTCTTTTGGCTCAACCCAGTCATCCTGAATAAAAGCCCCCTCACCTTCGCGGGGAACCTCACAGGCGATCTTGCAAGGCAGATCACTCGTATCGAACTTTGAGATCATGCCAGCGCCGGACTCGCCGTCCAGGACTCGTTTCCAGGTGGTGTCGACGCCGCACCCAAGAGGTGTGACCATTCCCATGCCTGTAACAACAACACGACGCATTCGCATACACTCCTGGTTCTTTAGCCAAGCTGAGTTGGATAAACTTCGTTCGACGGGACATCAGCCCCGCCGCCAGCCTACGCTGAAAAGACGACGGGCGCATGCACCCATTGGATGCAGCGCCCGACATCGTTAATTCGATCAGGAATTCGCGCTGATGAACTTTACAGCGTCGCCAACGGTCAGAATGGTTTCTGCCGCATCGTCCGGAATTTCAACGCCGAACTCTTCTTCAAAAGCCATGACCAGCTCGACATTGTCGAGGCTGTCTGCGCCAAGGTCATCGATGAAGCTTGCGTTTTCTTGCACCTTGTCGGCTTCACAACCGAGATGCTCAACAACGATTTTCTTCACGCGCTCTGCAATGTCACTCATGTTCTGTCCTCAGATCCTTCGTGTTCTTCCCCGGCGCTCTCGCCCAGGATTGTTTGCTGGCACCTTGCTGGCACCGGATGGCTGGCCTCGCGCAGACGCGCTTGGAAACTCGTGTGGTGGGTGAGGTTTAGCGCCTCATCTTCTCCCTGTTACCACGTGGCGGCTGTTCTGGCCTCTTCACGCCGCTTTCGCAAGTAAAAATCGCCGGTTAGGTAACACACTTTTTAGCCCTACGCCAGTTTTCAAACCAGCGAAAACAACCGAATAGCACATGTCTAAGCCGTTGATTTTGCTTGCCTTTAAATCATGATCATGCCGCCGTTTACATGAATTGTCTGGCCGGTGACGTAAGCGGCTTCTTCTGAGGCCAAATAGAGCACGCTGGCGGCGATTTCATCTCCTGTGCCCATACGGCCCATGGGAATCATTCCATTCACGCGTTCCTGCTGACCGTCGTCCAATGCGTCGGTCATCGCGGTCGCGATGAAGCCTGGAGCCACACAATTGGCCGTGACGTTTCTGGAGGCGACTTCCTGAGCAATCGACTTGGTCATGCCGGTCACGCCTGCCTTCGAGGCAGCATAATTGGCCTGACCAGGGTTCCCCATGGTGCCCACAACAGACGTGATGGAGATGATGCGGCCCCAACGGCGCTTCATCATGCCCCGCATGGAGGCGCGCGCCAGACGGAAGGAAGCAGTCAGATTGACCGCCAGAACGGTGTCCCACTCTTCATCCTTCATGCGCATGAAGATGTTGTCTTTAGTGACGCCGGCATTGTTCACCAGAATATCAAGCTGCCCCATGGCCTCTTCAGCCTGTTTTGGCAGGGCGTCCACAGCCGCGCTGTCGCTCAGATTGCAGGGCAGGATATGAGCCCGCTCGCCGAGCTCTGCCGCCACTGCTTCCAGCGCCTCAACCCGGGTGCCCGACAGCGCCACTGTGGCTCCCTGGGCATGGAGCGTTTTGGCGACGGCGGATCCGATGCCACCCGAAGCGCCTGTCACCAGCGCGGTTTTTCCGGTTAGATCAAACATGAATATCTCCTTGAGCTTTCCTGCTCAACTATTTGAAATCAAAGGGTTTCAAGAATTGACGCAATGTCCGAGGGCGTCCCGACAGCTGCGCCCCCAACGGACTTGTCGATACGCCGTGTGAGGCCCGTCAGCACCTTGCCAGCGCCTGTTTCAACCAATTCGGTGACACCTTGGGCAGCCAGATATTGAACGCTTTCGCGCCACCGCACCATGCCCGTTACCTGCTCCACGAGGAGCTTGCGGATCTCATCCGGATCGGACACGGCGGAGGCCGTCACGTTGGCGACCACGGGCACTGACGGCGCTTTCATGTCCACACTTGCCAGCGCCTCGGCCATGGCGTCGGCCGCGGGCTGCATCAGTGAGCAATGGAATGGGGCACTCACGGGCAGAAGCATGGCGCGCTTGGCGCCCTTCTCCTTAGCCAGCACGGCAGCACGCTCAACGGCCGCCTTAGAGCCTGAAATCACGACCTGACCGTCGGCATTGTCATTGGCGGCAGAGCAGATTTCGTCGCCTGCAGCTTCTGCGGCGACAGCCTGCGCGTCTTCAAAGGAAAGACCCAGCATCGCAGCCATAGCGCCCTCGCCAACCGGCACCGCTGCCTGCATGGCGCGTCCACGGGTTTTGAGAAGACGGGCTGTATCTGCCAAGGTGAAAGTCCCTGCAGCTGCCAGAGCGGAATATTCGCCCAGTGAGTGCCCGGCGACGAAACTTGCTTTGTCTGCCAAAGACCAGCCACCCTCGCTCTCCAGAGTGCGCATTACGGCCACGGAGACCGCCATCAAGGCAGGCTGGGCGTTTTCGGTCAGAGTCAGCTCATCTTCCGGGCCGCCCCACATAAGCGCGGTCAGGTCCTGGCTCAGCGCATCGTTCACTTCATCAAAAACGGCCTTGGCTGCTGGAAAGGCGTCTGCCAGTTCCTTGCCCATGCCGACTGCCTGAGATCCCTGTCCTGGAAAGGTAAATGCCCGTGTCATGCGTCCCCGCCTTAATCCTTTGTCATGCGTGACCCTTAAAACCCCTGAAATAGGGCCAAAGTCAGGCGGACAGAGATACAGGGTGGCTCAGGGGAGTCAAGCTGGCGGAACGCCGGCTAGAACGCATGTTCGAATAGTGCTGAATCCCCTTGCGTCCCGCCTTTTCCTGACTATAGTGCGCCGCTTCAGAGAGGCCCCGGTTGGGGGCTGAAGGAAGCGCCAATCGCCCATTTCTATTGGGAGGCTTGGCAGGAGAGTTCTCCGCGCTTCCGGTGTCTCCGCTTCTTTGATGCACCTTTAGAGCCTTCCGGGGCTCAAAGGGGGCTTTGCGCCGGGGTCCGTATTTTGAGCAACGTCTTCAGACGAACCGCTTAGAGAAAGGAAGGCCGATATGCCTCTTTATGAGCATGTCTTTATTTCGCGCCAGGATGTGAGCGCGCAGCAGGTTGAAAACCTGACGGAGCAATTCTCCAACATCATCACCGAAAATGGCGGCACCATCGCAAAGAGCGAATATTGGGGTCTCAAAAACCTTTCCTACAAGGTGAAGAAGAACCGCAAGGGTCACTACCAGCTTTTGAACATTGATGCGCCCCATGCAGCTGTTGCTGAGATGGAACGCCAGATGGGTCTGAACGAAGATGTTCTGCGCCACCTGACACTGCGTGTTGATGAGCATGAAGAAGGCCCATCTGCAATGATGCAGAGCCGGAACGACCGTGGCCGTGGTGGCCGAGGCGATCGTGACCGTGGTGATCGCGGCGGCTTCCGTGGCGGTGACCGCGATCGTGGCCCGCGTGAAGATCGCGCACCCCGCGAAGACCGCGCACCCCGCGAAGACCGCGCCCCCCGTGAAACTGCAGCTGCCGAAGCTGCTCCTGCCGCTGCTGTTGAGGAGAAAAGCGAATGAGTGTCCCACAAACAGCCGCTCGTCGGCCTTTCTTCCGTCGCCGCAAGACATGTCCTTTCTCTGGCTCCAACGCGCCAAAGATCGACTACAAGGACACGAAACTGCTGCAGCGTTATGTGTCTGAGCGCGGCAAGATCGTGCCAAGCCGGATCACCGCCGTATCAGCTAAAAAGCAACGTGAGCTCGCCCGTGCGATCAAGCGTGCCCGCTTCCTCGCTTTGCTGCCTTACCTGATCAGCTAAAATTTCCCGGTCGGGCAGATGGCACCGCCACAGCAACGCCTCTGCCCGACCTTTTTTCTTTCGACGTTTTCCTAATTCGCCTCGGAGATCTTCCCATGCCGCCATATTGGGCCATCGGTGTTGGGGCCGGTCTTGCCGGGGCGTTGCTGTTTTTAACAGCCGGTGTAGGCTCGCCGATTCTGGGCCTCCCCCTCTTCTTTGCCGCCCTTCCTGTTTTTATGGCGGGTCTCGGCTGGGGCTCCAGATCGGCACTCATTGCTGCGGTGACGGGGTTCGTCGCCCTCTCCTCTACCTCCAGCTTTACCGCCGGGCTTGTGTTTCTGGTGGCTGACGGCCTGGCAGTCGCCTGGCTCGTCCATCTTGCTCTGCTGCATCATCAAGAGAGCACTCCACACCTAACGCCTGCTGACGCCGCTCGTTTGGCGCGCAAAGGCGAAACAGCGGAGGCTGAGACCGCTGCCACTGAGGAAATCGAAGACCCTGCCGTCACAGAATGGTATCCGGCAGGCGCGCTGGCTGTCTGGACCGCGCTCATCGCCGTCGGTGTCCTGGTTGTGTCCGGCCTCTCAACAATGGCCATGGGGTGTCGAGGGTGGCCTAGAAGGCGCCCTCAGAATGCTTTTGGCGGAGGACCTCATTGAAGGCCGTGCAATTGAAGCGGGGCTTAGAGAGCTAGGCCTCAGTGCCGACCCAGAGCGCGTCCTCAGCCTCATCGTGATCGCTCTGCCCGCCTTTGTGGTCATGGCCTGGAGCCTGCTCACATTGGGGAATATGTGGCTCGCTCAGGTCATTCTGGAGCGTGCTGGCCACAACCTGCGGCCTACCCCGAACCTGCTGGATATTGAGTATCCCCCTTTCCTTCTGGCCCTCTTTCTGGCAGCTCTGATCCTGTCGCTCATCCCCGGTTCTGCGGCTCAATTGGGGGGTGCGATCATGATTGCGCTGCTTGTCCCATATTTTCTGTTGGGTCTGGCGGTAATCCATGCTATTTCGCGCGCTTGGGACGGCCCGGATCGCACTTCTGGGCGTTTTTTATGTTTTGCTGATTTTTACCGGATGGCTGATCGTACCGGTCTGCCTGATCGGACTCGCGGAACCCTGGGCTGCCTTGCGCGCCCGGTTCGCACAATCTGAGGCCCCGACGGGCAAGGAGATAAGTTAATGGAAGTGGTTCTTCTGGAGCGAATTGAAAAGCTCGGACAGATGGGCGATGTGGTTCAGGTCAAAGACGGGTATGCCCGCAACTTCCTGCTGCCACGTGGCAAAGCATTGCGCGCCAACAAAGACAACCTCTCGCGCTTTGAAGCAGATCGCGCACAGCTGGAAGCTCGCAATCTTGAGTTGAAGAAAGAAGCTGAAGCGGTTCACGGAAAGCTTGAAGGCTATTCAATCATTGTGATCCGCCAGGCTGGTGAATCAGGTCAGCTTTACGGCTCCGTTTCTCCTCGCGATATCGCAGAGGGTTTGACCGAAGGTGGCTTCTCGGTAGCACGTGGACAGGTTGTCCTTGCCGCACCGATCAAGACGCTCGGCCTTTACGATGTTGCCGTGAAGCTTCATCCGGAAGTGACATCAACTGTTGTCGTGAATGTTGCCCGCACGGAAGAAGAAGCTGAAGCACAGGCACGCGGCGAAGACATCAACGCCATGAACGACGATGATGACGACGAGTTGGATGCCAGTGAATTCTTCGAAGAAGATGCGGCACCAGAGCTTGAAGGTGATGCAGCCGAAGAAACCGACACATCAGCGGAAGAAGAAGCTGAAAAGCCTGCTGAATAAACATCTTTCGGTCTATCTGTTTGAAAAAGGGCGCTTTGGTGCCCTTTTTTGTTGCCTCAGAGTCAAGCCACAGTCTTGATCTAAGGCGGAATTCGCCCTTCAATAAAGATCCCAGTGGTTCGTCGTTTAGGGGCGCAGGTCAGCAATCTTCGGATTGGTTCCTAGCAAATGACATTCGACAGCCAAATGAGGGGAAAAGCGCTGTCGGCCACCTGAAGTTCAGGAGGCGAAATATGTTTGCGTTTGTACTCGATCGATTGATTTCACACGGTAACCTGACGCTCATCGACGCGTCCGGCGACGCTCGCCATTTTGGCGACGGCACCGGCATGCCCGTCACCATGCGACTCCACAAAAAGAATCTGGAATGGGCGCTCGGGCTTAACCCGTACCTCAAGCTTGGCGAGGCTTACATGGATGGGTCTCTCACCATCGACGCTCCCGCGCGCATCTATGACGCGCTCGACATCATCCTTTCCAATGTCGGCATCGCCTGGGCCCATCCACTGGCCAAACTCGTTGGACGTATCCGTCGGGCCAAGCGGCGGATTGATCAGTTCAACCCAGTAGGTAGAGCGCGGGCCAATGTTGCCCATCATTATGATCTGGAGGCAGGGCTCTATGATCTCTTCCTGGACAAAGACAAGCAGTATTCCTGTGCCTATTTCGAGACGCCGGACGTAGGCTTGGAGGCCGCCCAGCTTGCCAAGAAACGTCATATTGCGGCGAAATTAGACCTTTCCCCAGAGACCCACGTCCTGGACATAGGCTGCGGCTGGGGCGGCATGGCCCTTTACATCGCCCAGGAGACCGGTGCCCGCGTCACCGGCGTTACTTTGAGCGAAGAGCAGTACAAAATCGCGACCGAAAGAGCCGCTCTTGCCGGTCTCTCAGACCGCGTCCAATTTCGGCTCCAGGACTATCGGGAGGTCGACGAGACATTTGATCGGATCGTCTCTGTGGGCATGTATGAGCATGTTGGCGTGCATCATTATGATGAGTTTGCCGCCAAGGTTCACGCGCTTCTCAAACCTCGCGGCATCGCGCTCATTCACACGATCGGTCGCCTGGATGAACCGGGCGCCACCAACCCCTGGATCGCGAAATACATTTTTCCAGGCGGTTACATTCCAGCACTGAGTGAGGTCGCACCAACGCTTGAACGCCATCAATTGCTTTTGTCTGATCTGGAGGTCTTGCGATTGCATTATGCGTCAACGCTACGGCATTGGCGCAACCGGTTCCTCGCGCGGTGGGATGACGCCGTCGCGCTCTATGACGAGCGGTTTGCGCGCATGTGGGAATTCTATCTCGCCGGGTCTGAGACCTCATTTCAGCATGAGGGAATGGTGGTGTTTCAATTCCAGCTGACGCGGGCAATTGATGGGGTCCCCCTCACCCGTGGCTATATCTCTGATTGGGAACGAGACCATTACGACCCACATGTCCAGAAAAAAAGTGTTTCGGGCGGCTGACAACACAATGACCTAAATCCTCCGCCCAGACTTGTCCCCGTTTTCCACAGGTAGCGAAAATAGTTTCACGAATCGCAAGCGTTCGCTTTCTTGGCTCCGTTCATTGACGTAAAACGGAGACATGGAAAGCATGCTGCCTGCATATGACGAACCAGAAACCGGCGACGAAGAATATCGCGTCGCGCCTCACAATATTGAGGCGGAGCAGGCTTTGCTTGGGGCGATCCTGATCAATAATGATTCGTTTGATCGCATCGCATCCTTCCTGGAAGTTGCCCATTTTTACGAACCTCTTCACGCGCGTATATTTGAGGCAGTCTCGAAACTGATTTCAGGCGGCCATATTGCGACACCGGTCACGCTTAAAAGCTATTTTGATCAGGACGAAGCCCTGCAGGAAGTCGGCGGCGCGCAGTATCTCGCCCGTCTTGCTGGTGCCGCAACGACGATCATCAATGTCGCCGAGTATGGACGCACAATTTACGATCTTGCGGTCCGTCGCGACCTGATCCGCGTTGGCGAGGAAATTCATAACCGCGCTTTTGACGCAAGTGTCGATGATCCGCCGTCGGCTCAGATCATGGATGCTGAGCAGTCTCTCTACAGCCTCGCTGAAAAAGGCAAATATGAAGGTGGGTTTCAGAGCTTCTCAGACTCCATGCGCATGGCCGTCGACATGGCAGCGCAGGCTTATGAACGTGATGGGGGTCTTTCTGGTATCTCCTCAGGGCTTCGGGATCTGGATGAGCAGATGGGCGGGTTGCAGCCGTCTGACTTGATCATCGTTGCTGGTCGCCCCTCTATGGGCAAGACAGCGCTTGCCACCAATATCGCGTTCAACGTGGCTAAAAACTACAAGGCTGAACACCACACAGACGGCACGGTTGAAGTCAAAGACGGCGCGATTGTCGGCTTCTTTTCCCTTGAAATGTCGTCTGAGCAGTTAGCGACCCGCCTGTTGGCTGAACAATCGCGCGTCCCGTCTGGCAAAATCAGACGCGGTAAGATTGACGAGAATGAATGGCACCAGTTCGTGGACGCAAGCCGCGAGCTGGAAGGTATCCCGCTCTATATTGACGACACAGGTGGGCTCAACATCGCCTCTCTGGCTGCACGGGCGCGGAAGCTCAAGCGGCAACGCGGACTTGGCCTGATCGTGGTTGACTATATCCAGCTGCTATCGGGGTCTGGGCGGGCGAGCGATAATCGGGTGCAAGAAGTCACCGAGATCACGACAGGTCTTAAAGCGCTCGCCAAAGAGCTTAATGTTCCGATCATGGCGCTGTCGCAATTGTCGCGTCAGGTTGAATCGCGGGATGACAAACGTCCGCAACTCTCTGACTTACGTGAATCTGGATCGATTGAGCAGGATGCGGACGTCGTAACGTTTGTGTTCCGGGAAGAATATTATGTCTCCCGCCGCGAGCCTTCTGAGGGCACGCCTGAGCATCTTCAATGGCAAACCGATATGGAACAGGTCTTTGGTAAGGCTGAAGTCATTATCGGCAAGCAGCGTCACGGTCCGACAGGAACTGTACGATTGCAATTCGAAGCGGAGATCACGCGCTTTAGCGACCTTGCCGACAGTGATCGTCTCCCCGACTATATGGAGTGAGTGACCTTGCCGTCCGACAGCACTCCCCAGGGATCAGGGGCCGATCAGGGGTTAGAGGCTGAAGAGATGGACAGTGCTCGTGCAGCCGCCTCCAGCGGAACTCTCAACATCAATCTCGACGCGATCGCGGACAATTACCGCCTGATCCGATCAGAAACATCTGCCGAAGTGAGCGCCTGCGTAAAAGCGGATGGGTACGGTCTTGGGCTCGTACCGGTTGCCCGCACGCTTTCTCAGGCGGGCTGCTCGACCTTTTTTGTTGCCACGGCCTTAGAGGGTGCGGAGCTTCGTTCGGTTCTCCCCAAGGCGACGATCTATGTGCTGAACGGCCTTTACGAAGGGGCCGAACGCCTTTTCGAAACTGAAGACCTTCGTCCCTGCCTCTCAAGCCTCGAAGAAGTCCGTGATTGGGCCTCCTATTGCGGCCAAACCGGACCGCTGCCAGCGGCGCTTCATGCAGACACAGGCATTCACCGTCTAGGTATTCAGGTTCCCGATCTTGGCACGGCGGGCCGATCTCGCTGCCTCCTTTGAAACCGACCTCGTCATGAGCCATCTGGCTTGCGCAGACGATGCAGATCATCCCTTAAATGACGAACAGCAAAAGAGTTTCGATCGCCTCCGTGCTCAGCTTCCGGAGGCACCCTCGAGCCTCGCAAACACAGCTGGGATCCTGCTTGGGCCCAAGTTTCACTACGACCTTGTCCGACCGGGGATTGGCCTTTACGGCACCAACCCCTTTCCTAGTCCGGGCCACCCCTTCCATCCTGTTGTGACGCTGACCTCTCGCATCATGCAGGTGAAAACCATCGAAATCGGCGCTCAGGTCGGCTACGGCGCCACCTTTACGGCTCAGCGCCCTACCCGGATCGCTACCATCGCCTCCGGGTATGCAGATGGCTATTTCCGAGCACTCGGGAGCCCGGATGGCGGTGGTGTCTCTGTAACAATAGGAGGCCACGCTGCCCCGGTCATCGGTCGGGTTTCCATGGATATGATCACCGTCGATGTGACCGATCTGCCACCGGACGTTCCAAAACGGGGATCTTTCGCAGAATTGATTGGAAAATCCGTCACTGTGGGGGATCTTGCCCGGGCAGCAGGCACTGTTGGTTACGAAGTGCTTACGCGTTTGGGGTATCGATATCACCGGACGTACACTTCGTCGGTTGGAATCAGTGCTGACTGACAGATCTAAGACTGGGGCAGAGGGAGCATAAGTTTGAATCCGCTGGCGATAATCGGCAATGTTGTGATCACGGCTCTTGGCGAAACCGGGCGGCTGTCCCTATTCACCTGGAGAGCTCTCACCCATATCCTTCGCCCGCCCTTGTACTGGCGGCTGATCGGTCAGCAAATGATGCGGATCGGATATTTCTCTCTGCCCGTCGTTGCGCTAACCGCTTTCTTCACGGGCGGCGTGCTCGCCCTGCAAATCTATTATGGCAGCGACCAGTTTAACTCTGAGAGCATCGTTGCGACGATTGTGGCACTGGGCATCACTCGGGAACTTGGACCGGTTCTGGGCGGCCTGATGGTTGCCGGACGCGCAGCAGCGGCCATTGCAGCAGAACTTGGGACCATGCGTGTCACGGAACAAATCGATGCGCTCTCAACCCTTTCGACCAACCCTTTCAAATACCTGGTTGTGCCCCGTGTCGTCGCCGCGGTTATCACACTGCCAGCGCTTGTCTTCATCGGAGATGTGATCGGCATTTTCGGGGGGTTCGTCGTTGGCACACAGACGCTCGACTTCAATTCCGGCGTCTACATCAAGACCACGGTCGATTTCCTGGAGCTTGATGACATCACATCTGGTCTCATCAAATCAGCGATCTTTGGTTTCATTATCGCCATCATGGGCTGCTACCAGGGCTTTCACAGCCGCGGCGGTGCACAAGGTGTCGGACGCGCAACAACAAACGCTGTTGTCTCCTCTTCCATTCTTATTCTTGCGGCGAACTATGTGATGACGTCGCTTTTCTTCTCGTCTTAAGGCTGGACCCATGAATATTTCCGTACCGGCAAAAGACATTAAGATTGAGCTGAACAACGTTCACAAACGGTTCGGCAAAAAGATTGTTCTTCACGATCTCTCGCTGACCATTCCAAAAGGCAAGTCGCTTGTCGTGATTGGCGGATCGGGTAGCGGCAAGTCCGTCATGCTCAAAAGCATCTTAGGCATCATTCGCCCGGAAAAAGGCAGCATCAAAGTTGATGGGAAAGACGTCACCAAGCTCTCTACCAGTGAGCGCGAAAAGACGCTTCGGAAGTTCGGCATGCTGTTTCAAAATGCCGCCCTTTTTGACAGCCTTCCCGTCTGGGAGAACGTCGCCTTCGGCCTTATTCAGGGTCGCAATATGAAACGCAAAGACGCCAAGGAAATTGCCCTCGAGAAACTGGGTCAGGTTGGTCTCACACCCGACATTGGCGATCTCTATCCGGCGGAACTTTCCGGCGGCATGCAGAAACGCGTCGGTCTGGCCCGCGCCATCGCGACTGACCCGGAAATCATCTTTTTTGATGAACCCACGACGGGCCTTGATCCCATTATGGCTGATGTGATCAACGACCTGATCGTCAACAGCGTTCAGAAACTCGGCGCGACGGCCCTTTCTATCACCCATGACATGGCAAGTGCGCGAAAGATCGCCGATTACATCGCGATGATCTATAAAGGTGAGATCATCTGGGCGGGAACCCGTGACGAAGTCGATAATAGTGGCAATGAGTATGTGGATCAGTTCATCCACGGTCGCGCTGACGGACCCATCAAGATGGATGTGTTGAAACCTTGATGGCCGTAGCTCACGCGCCGTCTCTCGACCTGTAAGGAAGACCGTGGCAAAAGCCCGCCGTCAATTTGTCTGCCAATCCTGCGGCGCGCAGACCCCGCGCTGGGCCGGTCGTTGCGACGGCTGCGGCGAGTGGAACACGATCTCCGAGGAAGTCGCTGAAAGCTCCGGCGTGGCCGGCGGCCCTGCCAAGGCTAGCTCGACCAAAAAGGGGCGTCAGATTGCTCTGGTGCCGCTTGCTGGCGAGGCGACAGAGACACCGCGTCGCAGCACAGGCATGAAAGAGTTTGACCGCGTGCTTGGGGGTGGTCTGGTGCCAGGCTCTGCGGTTCTGGTCGGCGGTGATCCAGGGATCGGCAAATCCACGCTCCTTCTTCAAGCCATGGCGCGTCTGGCGAATAGTGGCGCGGAAACTGTCTACATCTCCGGCGAGGAAGCGATTGACCAAGTGCGCATGCGCGCGCTCCGGCTTGGTCTTTCTGACGCGCCGGTTGCGCTGGGCGCGGAGACGAACCTTCGTGATATTCTGGCCACGCTGAAAGATGGCCCGACGCCTGACGCCATCGTTATCGATTCTGTTCAGACCATGTGGACCGATACGCTTGAATCAGCGCCAGGAACAGTCTCCCAAGTTCGAGCGACGGCTCAGGAACTCACGCGTTTTGCCAAGCGGTCGGGGGCAGCGATGATCATTGTGGGCCACATCACCAAAGATGGGCAGATTGCCGGCCCCAAGGTGATGGAGCATATGGTCGACACGGTGCTCTATTTTGAGGGCGAGCGCGGTCACCATTTCCGAATTCTCCGCGCGGTGAAGAATCGGTTTGGCCCGGCAAACGAAATAGGCGTCTTTGAGATGGCTGAAGGTGGCCTGCTGGAAGTTGAAAACCCCTCTGCGCTCTTCATCGGCGAACGCGATCGGGAAGCGAGCGGTGCTGCTGTCTTTGCCGGCATTGAGGGTACGCGCCCGGTTCTTGTCGAAATCCAGGCACTTGTCGCACAAAGCGCCCTCGGCACCCCGAGACGTGCGGTGATCGGTTGGGATAGTGGACGACTTTCCATGGTGCTCGCCGTGCTTGAAGCGCGTTGTGGGCTCTCAATCGGCAACCAGGACGTTTACCTCAATGTGGCGGGCGGCTTAAGGATCGGAGAGCCCGCAGCTGACCTCGCTGTAGCAGGCGCCCTTATCTCCTCCCTTTCTGGCCTGTCGATCCCTCCTGATACGGTTCTCTTCGGTGAAATTTCCCTTTCGGGATCACTTCGCCCGGTCAGTCAGATGGAAGCACGACTCAAAGAGGCAGAGAAGCTCGGCTTTAAACACGCCATTCTGCCGAAAGCCGCAGGGCGCCAGAAACCATCTGCAGGCAAGATGAAGCTCACAGAACTGGAAGACCTTGGCGATTTGATTGCCAAACTGTCGACCGGTGAGGCTTCTGCGCCACAAGCCCGAGAAGCATAAGGTGACCCAGACCGTCATGAGCGTTAGACTGGCCCCATGTGGCGTTCGAGTTGGGGGGCAGACCCGTCATGACCCTTTTTGATATTGCAGTCATCGCGATCATGATCGTTTCCGGTCTGTTGGCCATGGTGCGAGGATTTGCCAGCGAGATCTTGTCGATCCTTGCCTGGGTTGTCGCAGCGCTTGCCGCCCTCCTCCTTTATCCACTGCTCATCCCGCTCGTGCAGGCAGTCGCTGAACCTTATTGGCTCGCGCTTACCATATCGGCTGCGGGGATCTTCATTGTCGTTTACATCGCCATCTCAGCTCTCACCTATCGATGGACAGACCGGGCGCATGGTGGCGAGATCGGCTTCCTTGACCGATCACTGGGCTTCATTTTTGGTGTATTTCGGGGACTTCTTGTCGTTGCCATCGCCTTCCTGCTCTTCACCTGGCTCGTTCCAGATCGGGACGACCGGCCGGAGTGGATCGCTGATGCGCGGCTTTTACCGCTGGTGGACTTTGTCGCAGGTGGGCTCTCCTCGTTGGCGGCAGAGCAGTCGACAGCACCTACGGAGCCTTTCTTTACGCCCGAAGGACGGCGCACGGCACCCCCGGCAAGTTCGGGGACAGAAGAGCCCAAATCAGACACTGACAGCGACGATACGACAGGGTATAAGCCTTCCGAACGGAGGGGGCTCGATCAACTTTTCGAAGCCACACAGGAATAAAGGACGATCACCCAGATGTCCGAGACAGGTTCCAAGAACGGTTCCACGGCAGATTCACTCGGCTCCAGAGCCACATCTCAAATGCAGCACACCCTGCCAGAATATGGTGAAGGTGCCAGTGTCATTCTGGACAGCCATGATGAGCTTTATGCAGATCGACTGCGCGAAGAGTGCGGCGTCTTTGGCATTTTCGGCCATCCAGATGCAGCGGCGCTAACTGCGCTTGGCATGCATGCCCTGCAGCACCGCGGCCAGGAAGCCGCCGGGCTCGTTTCCTTTGACGGGGAGCATTTCCACTCTGAACGACGCATGGGCCTTGTCGGGGATCATTTCACCAGCGCCAAGATGATGGACCGACTGGCCGGCACAGGTTCCATCGGTCATGTGCGTTATTCGACCACCGGCGGAACCATCCTGCGCAATGTTCAGCCACTCTTCGCTGACCTGTGGGGTGGCGGCTTCGCCATTGCCCATAATGGCAACCTGACCAACGCGCTGACACTCCGAGACGATCTGGTGCGCTCTGGCGCGATCTTCCAGTCAACATCGGACACAGAAGTCATCCTCCAGTTGGTCGCCCGTGGGCGGCACGACCGCACAACAAACCGCTTTGTTGATGCGCTTCGACAAATTCAGGGCGCCTATGCTCTCGTTGCTCTTACAAACAAAAAGCTGATTGGTGCACGCGACCCCCTTGGCATCCGCCCCCTGATCCTTGGCGAGCTTGATGGGGCTCCTATCCTCACATCCGAAACGGTCGCGCTCGACATTATTGGCGCCAGCTTCGTTCGCGAGATCGAGCCCGGCGAGGTGATTGTCGCGACCAAAGACGGGATTGAAAGCCTACATCCTTTCCCGCCCATGCAGCCGCGGCCTTGCGTGTTCGAATATATCTACTTCGCACGCCCCGACAGTGTTGTCGGTGGTCAGAGCGTTTACAATGTTCGGCGCCAGACTGGTGAAGAGCTTGCCCGCGAGTCGCACGTAGATGCCGACGTTGTCATTCCGGTTCCCGACTCTGGGGTTCCGGCAGCGATTGGTTATGCGGCGGAAGCCAAAATCCCGTTTGAGCTTGGCATTATTCGCAACCACTATGTGGGCCGTACCTTTATCGAACCTACGCAGCACATTCGTGCGCTCGGTGTGCGCCTGAAGCACAATGCGAACAAGGCGCTTGTCGAAGGCAAACGGATCATCCTGGTCGACGACAGTATCGTGCGCGGCACAACGTCTGCGAAGATCGTAAAAATGATGTATGAAGCCGGCGCTAAAGAAGTGCATATGCGCATTTCCAGCCCGCCCATCACACATCCAGATTTTTACGGCATCGACACGCCCGAGCGGGACCAGTTGCTCGCCGCGAACTATGATCTCGAAGGCATGCGCAACTATATCGGCGTCGACAGTTTGGCATTCGTGTCCGTCGATGGTCTCTATAGAGCGCTCGGGTTTGAAGGCCGCGACAATGACAATCCGCAATTCGCCGATCACTATTTCACGGGTGACTACCCAACGGCGCTTATCGATCACCAACAAGAAAAACGCTCCGCCCAGCTGTCACTGCTGACGGAAATCGCATAAGAGCAGACCAGATCATGGCAGGACGACTTGCAGACAAGCTCGCGCTGATTACCGGCGCGTCACGGGGAATTGGACGGGCGGTCGCGCTTGCAATGGCCGCTGAAGGGGCTCACGTCATTCTGGTGGCACGCACTGTCGGCGCCCTGGAAGAAGTCGACGACGAAATCCAGAAAGCAGGTGGGACAGCAACGCTTGTTCCTCTCGACCTTACGGATTTCGACGCAATTGACCGCCTGGGTGGCACGATCTTCGAGCGTTGGGGCAAACTTGATATCCTGGTTGGCAATGCGGGCATCCTCGGGCCGCTGACACCGACCGGTCACATCTCGCCAGATGATTGGGACAAAACCTTCGCCGTTAATGTCACCACGAATTACCGCCTGATCCGATCACTGGATGCGCTGCTGCAACGGGCGGAAGCGGGACGTGCCGTCTTTGTGACGTCCGGCGCAGCACAAAAATGCCGCCCTTTCTGGGGCGCCTACTCCGTCTCGAAAGCCGCTCTGGAAGCCTTGGTCAAGACCTGGGCGCACGAAGTGGAGAAGACGGAACTTCGCATCAATATGGTGAGCCCGGGGCCCATCGCGACCAAAATGCGGGCGAAAGCCATGCCGGGGGAAGACCCGGAGACGCTGCGGACACCAGAAGACATTGCACCACTCTTCCTTGATCTGGTGAGTGAGGGGTGCACCCGCCACGGTGAGGTTGTATCTTTTCAACCCTAAAGCTGGCACCTAAGCCAACCGGGCATGCCTTGTCATTCGACATGGGCGTCCTTACTTTAGTCGTCTCAATCGCGACAACTGCATGCTTAAGGAAAAGGACGATGGACAAATAGACCGAGCATAAGGAATTCCTCTTGCCGGAGATTTGATCCATGCCACCATTTTTGGTTGCAGGCGATGAGCTTGCCTATCTGTTGCCTGACGGCACAGACCTTTTTTCAGACATCACTTTTTCCATCAGACCCAACCAACGGGTTGCTCTTGTCGGCCGCAATGGCAGCGGCAAGTCGATCCTTGCCCGACTGCTTGCCGGAGAGGTTGCGCCGTCGCGCGGCTCCCTTACTGTTCACGGTCACGTTGGTTTGTTGGCACAGGATGCGGCTCCCCCGCAGGACATGCGTGTGGTGGACTATCTCCAAGTTGGGACGAAGTTCGACGCGCTGACACGGTCCAATGCAGGCACAGCAACAGCGGACGATATATCCCTCATTGCTGATGATTGGCGTCTTGATGATGCCCTCCATCGACAGCTTCAGACGGTGGGTTTAAGGCACATGTCGCCAACACACTTGATCACGAACCTCAGTGGCGGCGAATGGCTCAGACTGCAAATCCTTGGTGTCCAACAGGCTAACCCCGACTTTCTGATACTGGATGAACCGTCCAACCATTTGGATCAACACGGTCGCGTTTGGCTTGAGACCTGGCTGCGCGATGCGCCTTTCGCTTGGCTGCTCATCTCTCATGACCGCCATTTACTCGCCCTTCCCGATAAAATTTGGGAGCTCGCACCAACTGGTCTCGATATTTATGGCGGCAATTACGCCCATTACCTCACAGAAAAAACATCCCACCAGCAAGCAGCAATCACACGTGTTGCCCATGCGAAGCAGGCAGAACGGCAGGCGCAACGCGACCAACAAGTGGCTCGCGAACGTCTGGAACGTAAGGCAGCCAGCGGGCGCAGGGAGCGCAGCAAAGGAAGTCAGCCGAAAATCGTTCTTGATGGTCGAATGGCGCGGAGCCAGCATACGGCCAGCCGACTTACCCAGATCAAGCATGCACGACTCTCGGCTGCCGAAACCCGGGTTGCCACAGCCCAGGCTCAGGTTAAGGAAACGCCGCCCGTCCTGTTTGACGCAGGTGCCAGTGAAGTACATTCTCACCAGCCCGTGCTCGACATAGAGAGACTTTGTTTTGGCTATGGTGCCCGGACACTTCTGACCAACTTCAATTTGGCGATCAAAGGGCCACAACGTCTCCATCTGGTCGGCGAAAATGGCAGCGGCAAATCAACACTTCTAGATCTGATCGTCGGGCGGAAGATGCCGGACAAAGGCACCGTGACCTGCCGGGTCCCCGTCGGCTATTTGCTGCAACGAGAAGATCACGGGGCCGAGGCAACGCCACTTGATCGCTGCCTCGCATATCGCGCCGGTTGGCAGGAGACGGACATCCGTACGAGCCTTGCCCGTGCTGGTCTGCGACGGGAGAAAGCCGTGACGGCGTTCGACAAGCTCAGCGCTGGAGAGCGCTTGCGTGCCGACCTAGTACGCCTGCTCAATTGTCCTGAGCCTGCCCAGCTCCTCCTGTTGGATGAACCGAGCAATCATCTGGATTTGGATGCGCTGGAGGCACTGGAGTCTGCTCTCAAAACCTATCGCGGCGCGCTCATATTTACGTCGCACGACCCAGTTTTTGTCGAGAGCATGAATGCGTCTGATGTCGTACAGCTGGGGCCAGGCTAGCCTAGCTTGCGCTTGCTCGCCTTCGCCGCGAAGGGGTTATCGCGTTTGCGCATGTTCAGTCGGATCGGAACGCCTCGCAGATCAAATTCTTCGCGGAGCGTGTTCACGAGATAACGCTTGTAAGATGTTGGCACCTCGTGCGCGCGGCTTGAGAAGATCGCAAAGGTGGGCGGGCGGCTTTTCACCTGCGTTGCATAGCGCAGCGTCACCGGCCGGCCTCTCGACGCTGGTGGCGGGTTTTTTGACGATACAATGCTCAGCCACTTATTGAGTTTGGCGGTTGGAATGCGTGCATTCCAGATGCCGTGGATTTCCTCAATTTTTGGCATCAATTTCTCAACGCCTTTCCCCGTCAATGCAGAGAAGGTGACGATGGGCACACCACGGACCTGTGGCAGGAGGCGCCCTAACTTCTCTTTCAGGTCTTCCATGGTCGCCTGAGGTGTTTCCACCAAATCCCACTTGTTGACCGCGATAACGAGCGCCCGCCCCTCCTGCTCAACCAGATCGGTAATGTGCAGGTCCTGTTTTTCGAAGGGGATGGTCGCATCAATCAGAATGACGACAACCTCTGCAAAGCGAACAGCCCTCAGAGCATCTGCCGCCGAGAGTTTCTCAAGTTTCTTCGTCACCCGGGCGCGACGTCTGAGCCCCGCCGTGTCATGCAGTTTCACGCGACGCCCGCGCCATTCCCACTCAACCCCAATAGAGTCCCGTGTAATGCCTGCTTCCGGACCGGTGAGCATCCGGTCCTCTCCCAGCAATTGATTGATCAAGGTGGACTTCCCGGCATTGGGGCGTCCCACCACGGCGACACGCAAAGGTGTTTCAAGGTCAGGCTCATAAGGAGCGTCGGGATCAAAGCCCTCGTCGTTCTCCAACGCGTCCTCGATCGCCTGATTGGCTTCGGATTCTTCAAATGCCCGCGCAAAAGGCAGCAGCGCGTCATATAGATCGCCCAACCCTTCGCCATGTTCCGCCGACAGCGGAAGTGGCGCGCCGAGCCCCAATTCATAGGCTTCCATTCGCCCGGCCTCACCAGCACCGCCTTCGCACTTGTTCGCAGCCAGAATGACCGGAGTTTCCACTTTTCTCAGAAGCTGGGAGAAATAGGCATCTGCTGGCGTAATCCCGGCGCGCGCGTCAACGAGAAGCAGACAGACATCGGCTTCTGAAATTGCCAGCTCCGTGCCCCGTTGCATCCGTGCTTCCAGAACATCGCCTTTGGCGTCTTCAAGCCCGGCTGTATCAACGATCGTAAACTCAATGTCTGCAATGCTGGCGTCGCCTTCTCGGCGATCTCGGGTCACGCCAGGCGTGTCATCAACAAGCGCGAGCTTCTTTCCAACCAGACGGTTGAATAGAGTCGATTTGCCCACATTGGGGCGGCCGACAATGGCAAGTTTAAACGGCATTGGTTTCCCGTCCGCCTTTCACAGCGGTTCCAGACATGTTCAGGCCCCAGAAGGCCCCAAGGGCCCAGAGGGGGCCCCGAACATCTGAGCTATTACTTCAAAGCAACGATACGTGCATCGTCGGTCAATACAAAGAGCGTTTCATTGGCCAGAATTGGCGGCACAAATACAGCGTCCGGCAGTTCAATTCGGCCTAGTTCCTCGCCTGAATAGGGCGACAAGGAGACCGCTTCACCGAGAGAGGATACAAGAACCAAGCGATCGCCTGCGAGCACAGGTCCACTCCACTCGATCGGACCATCACGGTCTTCCTCGTCTTCAAACCGCTCCAGCTTCTGTATCCAGCGAATACGACCATCGCGTCTGGAGAGAGCCACAACCTCTGCGTCCAGCGTCACCACAAAGATGAAGCCGCCAGCTACCCAAGGGGTCTGCGTGCCTGCAATGTTGCGTGTCCAGACGCGCTCGCCTGTTCGAATATCAATGGAAACTGCCCGGCCCGAATGGCTGACTGCATA
>CBDIPP010000017.1:0-50701 GCA_965283695.1 uncultured Parvibaculaceae bacterium
TGTTAGCTCTGTAACCAGACCTCGTAGGCCACTTGTGCCGAATTTGGGGGGCATGTTGGCAGTCCTTGTCTACTCGCGTATATTCATCATAGCTCATCGGCACATCATTTGTACGTCACCTCCCCTTATGTGGGAAACCCACTCTTGAGGTGGAGGAAGATGTTGAGAGGATGGTCGCTGAAAGCGGAGTTGACATCTGAGCATAGATACGCCGTTTTCTTAGGTCCTGCTTGAGGTAGAGGGTTTTCCAAACTAGATAAATAGTGTGGCTGGAGGTCTACGCAGCGGACTGTGACCACATTTTTCTCGTAAGGTTACACAGCGAATGGAATTCCTTCCAATCTACATTTTAAGCTTGAAGGATGCACAGCGTTTTAAGCCCCTTGCCAACGTGTTGCAGGCGCATGGTCTGACCTATGAAATCTTTTGGGGCATCGATGGGCGGGACGGGTTGCCGGCTGTTCATGAGCAAAGCATAGACCGCGCTGGCGCGGAAGCTCGCATGGGTCGCCCAATGTCAGATGGAGAATTTGCTTGCGCGCTCTCGCATCGGCAAATCTATAAGCGGATTGCAGAAGGAGATGCACCCGCAGCTATCATATTAGAAGACGATGCAGAACTCTCCCAAACGTTTTTCACTCTCGGACAAGCACTGGTTGATCCGCCTTGTGGATTGCTGCTGTTTGATCACAAAAACACTTATGTAAATCTACGTGATCGACTGTTTGTGGCTGGAAATGTCTATGCGTATCGGGTGGTCTTGCCGCCGTTTTTGGCGACGGGATATATGGTGTCACGAGAAGTCGCAGCACATTTGGCGTTTCGCGATGGTCCAGTAAGACAACCATCAGATTGGCCCGATGTGATCACGAAATTTGATAGCTATGCTTGTGACCCAAGAGCGATCACGCAAAGAGATCGAGCGTCTGAGCTGTCCAGTCTAGAAGCGGGACGTCGACGCCATAGGTATCGACAACGCAAGAGTCTTCGACGAATTTTTTACAAAGCATATTGGCGCCGCTGGATAACCAAGCGCTTGGCTTATAAGTTGGCGTAAGTACTTTAAAATCTAAATCCCATTACCTTTTTAGTGTTTCATTGCGCTGTAATTGTGAAGTACTTTATGCTGAGCGAAGCAATATTTTGTTGGAGCCTATAGCTGCAGCAACCTTTTGATAGGACAGTGCTCTCGTGGGAGACGTGCTTGACGCTGAACGCAGCAAAACGGTCTCAGCCTCTTCGAGAATTTTTGCCGCTTGATTTTTCAAGACCGCGTTTTTTGCAGTTACAGTTGCCCGCATTGCCCGGGTTGTTATAAGCTTTTCACCAGTACTGTTGGTAAGATGTGCCTGCAGCGCCGCTTTTTCTTGGTCAAGGTTACTTCTGACCAATTGATCAAGTTTGCGAGCAGCAGTGTTTAGAGAAGAGCGGATAATGTCGTCCCCACCAACACTTTGAAGAGCGTTTGCTAAGTCTTTGTATGTAACCGCAAAGCATGCGACTTTATATTCGTCGCCCATATATTCACAAATTCTCTGAATTTGCAGAAGGCTGTCCTCTACAAACGAAGCTTGTGCTTCTACATCAGCCATGGGTGAAATAGCCCATGTATTTTGAGTAGGCTGATCAAAAGACCTTTGCCGCTGGGGGCCGTCTTCACCATTATCCGCACGATTTGACATATTCGCAGTGTCGCTGGATGTACCTTCGTAGCTGTCCTGAGATGTCTGGGCAGAGAGCAAGGTAGCTGTCATACCAATGGCGATTACCAAGCTAAAGTTGATCATATGGCGCATATTCTTTGACTCCTTTCGTGACTTCGGATGTAAAAGACGCGATGTAACTCCCAAGCACCCCAGTGAGTTTGGGGGGTATTGTCGGGTTTGGGGTGAGTCCAATTTGCCATTGGGTGTGTGAAGTTCTGGTTCGGCTCAGAAATCCGTGGCGGCGGGTCGGTTTTTCTGAATCAACGGAGACATGGATCAGGTTGCCACCCTTGAAAAACGCCTCGCCGAGGCTTTGCGCAGGATCGCTGAGCTGGATGCCGCGTTAGCGGGCATGACGCAAAAGTTGGCGATCATGTCGGAAGAGAATGCGGATCTGCGCCGGCAGGTGGCCAGGAACAGCAGCAATAGCAGCAAACCTCCTTCGAGTGATGGGCCGAAGAAGCCGGCGCCGCGCAGCCTGCGTGGCAAGTCCGGCAAGAAAAGTGGCGGCCAGGCCGGCCACCGAGGCGACACCCTGCGCCAGACGCCAACGCCAGACTTTGTGCAACGACATGAAGCTGAGTATTGTGGCGCCTGTCAGCATGGCCTGACGGCAGAGATGATCGAGGGGGCGGAGAAACGTCAGGTGTTCGACGTGCCCCCGCCGCGCCTGGAGGTCACCGAGCATCAGGCAGCGATTTATTGTTGTGCCCATTGCCGAGCCACGACGACGGCCGCCTTTCCCGATGGCGTGACCGCGCACGTGCAATACGGCAAGCGCATTCGGGCGGCGGCGGTCTACTGCAATGTTCAGCAGCTGATCCCTGAAGATCGGGTCTGCCAACTCCTGCGCGACCTCTTCGGTGCGACCAGTCTGTGCGCGGCCAGCGTGACCAACTGGGTCAATGGCACAGCGCGTCGCCTGGATGGCGTGGTCGAGCACATTATTGCCAGGCTCACGGAAGGCGGCGTTCGGCATCTGGACGAGACCGGACTGCGTGTCGCCGGTAAGCTGCACTGGCTGCACACGATCTGTGATGGAGCCTTCACCCATTATCGCATCAGCCCCAAGCGCGGGGCTGTTCCAACCTTCCTGAGCGGCGGAACGATCGTTCATGATCACTGGAAATCCTATTACGCCCATATGTGTGGGGTGGATGCACACGCCCTCTGCGGGGCGCATCACCTGCGCGAACTGAAGGCCATCGCAGAGATCGAAAAGGAGCCATGGGCGACAGAGTTGAGCGCGCTGCTCAACAGCGCCAATCAGCTCAAGTGTGCGGCGCAGGGGCGAGGCGACACCGAACTCCCGGCGTCGGTTCACCGGGATATCATCACTACATACATGGCGATCCTCGCCGAGGGCCTCGACTTCCACGAACGTCAGCCACCGCTGGTCCGAAAACCCGGCACCCGAGGTCGAAAAGCCAGACGGCCAGGCCACAACCTGATCATCCGCTTGCGTGACTACCGCGATGACGTCCTGCGGTTCCTTTCGGACTTCGCAGTCCCCTTCACCAACAATCAGGCCGAGCGGGACCTGCGCATGATGAAGGTGCGCATGAAAATCTCGGGAACCTTCCGCACCCTCGAGGGTGCGCAGGTCTTCGCCGACATCAGGTCCGTCATCTCCACGGCCAGAAAACGCGGGCTCAATATCCTGGAAATCCTGACCCTGCCACCATCTCAGATCATCGCCCGGCTCTAACGGCAGGTACCACCTGCCCCCCGTTATCAGACAGGGTGCTTGGGAGTTACGACGCGATATAAATTTTTGAGTATGCAAGTTATACAGCGCAAAATTCAATATTATATTGTTCTCAACAAGAATAAGCAGAGCGTCCATTATGAACGCTCTGACTAGATATTAAGCTTCATAGTCATGCCAAGCCATATCTTCGCCGTTTAACCCACCTTTTAAAATGCGCGTTGGTAAGCCTATCTTATCTAATAAAGTAAGGAATGGTACTGGGTCTAGTTCTTCAACGTTTTTCATAGTTTTTACGTCCCACTCTTCTGTCGCAACCAATATTGCAGCAGCTACTGGAGGGACACCCGCGGTGTAGGAAATTCCTTGGCTTCCAACTTCTTTGAAAGCCTCAGCGTGATCTGCAACATTGTATACAAACATCTCAACATTTTGGTTATTCTTTGTTCCCCTGATCAAATCACCAATACACGTTTTTCCGGTGTAATTCGGCGCCAAACTCGCAGGGTCGGGTAGACATGCTTTCACAACCTTCAGAGGGATAACTGTTTGGCCTTCAGCAGTTGTCACGGGCTGCTCAGACAGTAGGCCAATATTCTTTAAAACATTGAAGACATTTATATAATGATCGCCAAACCCCATCCAAAATCTTACGTCAGCTTGAGGGTAGTTTGCGGCAAGAGAGTGCACTTCGTCATGCCCGGATTGGTATGCTTGGGACGGGCCGACAACGGGAAGAGCCCAGGTGCGACCACTTTCGAACATTGATAGTTCTTTCCACTTCTGATCTTCCCAATAATAGACTGTACCCGTAAATTCGCGGAAGTTGATTTCTGGATCAAAGTTTGTAGCAAAATATTTGCCATGGGAGCCGGCGTTGATATCAACTATGTCGATGCTTTGCACAGTATCCATTTGGTCGATGGCGAAACGAGCATAGGCATTCACCACTCCAGGATCAAAGCCTGCACCAAGAATGGCTGTTATGCTATTTTCAGCGCACAGATCACGCTTTTTCCATTCGTAGTTCGCATACCAGGGAGGAGTTTCGCAAATCTTATCTGGTTCTTCATGAATAGCCGTATCGATATAAGCAGCGCCAGTTGCGATACATGCGTCCAAGACATACATATTAACAAAGGCAGTACCAACATTAATCACAATTTCTGCTTTCGTTTTACGAATGAGATCCGTAACGGCGCTTGTGTTTGTTGCATCCACCTCGTGCGAAATGAAAGTTCCTGGTGTCTTCATAGCGCGCTTTGCCATTACGGCATCGATGATCGCGTCACATTTAGCCTTTGTTCTGCTGGCAATATGTAAGTCGCCTAATACATCGTTATTTTGCGCGCATTTATGAGCAACCACTTGAGCGACGCCACCCGCGCCAATGATAAGTACACCCTTTTTCAAAACAAGCCTCCTTTATGTTAATCAGGCTCCATTGATGCCAAAAGATGATTACGACAGTGCTGCTGCAAAATCACTATAGGTGAAGTCTCGCACAAGTCGTATAGAGCCATCTAGCTCGCGCACGGCGATTGCCGGCATCTGTACTCCGTTGAACCAATTTTTCTTTACCATGGTATAACCGCCGGCATCTTGAATGGACAACCGATCACCGGGCTTTAGGTCTTTGGAGAAACGGAATTCTCCAAAAATATCACCGGCAAGGCAGGACTTACCGCAAATCATCCACTCTCGCTCACCGGTCTCTTGTATTTTTGCGCTTTCGCGATAGATTAAAAGGTCAAGCATATGTGCTTCAACAGAGCTATCGACAATGGCTAGGTTCTTGCCGTTAAAAAGCGTATCAAGAACAGTGACCTCCAATGTTGTGGAGTTAGTTATAGCTGCTTCTCCAGGCTCGAGATAAACTTGAACTTCGTATTTTTCTGAAAATCGCTTGAGTCGCTCAGCGAGCTGATCAAGTGGATAATTGGGGCCAGTAAAGTGAATGCCGCCACCAAGTGAAATCCATTTCATTTTTTGAATAAGTGCGCCAAAACGATCTTCAATATGACTCAGCATTTCACTGAACTTGTCGAAGTTCGCATTTTCACAATTATTGTGAAACATAAAACCACTGATCATATCTATGATGGGTTCAATGTCTTCTAGCTTGTGTGCGCCTAAGCGTGAAAACGGTCGGGCGGGGTCAGCAAGGTCGAAGCCTGATGTTGAGATGCCAGGATTGATGCGAAGGCCACGTACATGATTTTGACTCACATCCGCAAAGCGGTGAAGCTGTTGCGACGTATTAAAGATAATCTTATCTGATGAAGACAAAACTTCGCCAATTTCCTCAGGTGCCCAAGCGACAGAATAGGCGTGTGTCTCTCCTGAAAACTTCTCTCGCCCAAGCTTCACTTCAAACAACGAGGAAGAAGTGGTTCCGTCCATATACGCTGACATCAAGTCGAAGACAGACCAAGTTGCGAAACACTTCAATGCCAGAAGCGATTTGGCTCCGGAAAGTTCTCTCAGTCGGGCGATTGTCTCGAGGTTTGGTAGAAGGTGGGCCTTATCGATAAGGTAGTATGGCGTTTGCATTTTCATCGAGCCTCTCACCTTTCTTGCCCACAACGCACCAAGCTAACGGTGCACAGTCCGTGTATCGTGTCAGGCGCCGTGTCGCAATCAACTAGGAAAATGGGTTCAAGATCGTATCCGAAGTTCGGGCGGTTGGGGCTGTTTTGATTACTATTTAACACAACAGATTGAAAGCACTGGCTTCCAGCACACGTGTTTCGTCTTTTCTCCTTGCCGAGTGGGTGGACCTACAGCTTTCCACTAGCGGAAAGAAGTACTGCAATTGGTCTGGTTGCTTTCAGTTCAGCGAAGACAAGGATTAGGCTTACAGTCAGCGGTACGGCCAGAAGTGCGCCTGGCAATCCCCAAAGAGAGCTCCAGAAAGCCAAAGCCAACAGGACTACGAACGGACTTAGATTGAAAGCACGCCCCATCATGCGCGGCTCCAAAAAGAAAGCGACAAAGATTTGTGCGATGGTTAGTGCGACCATAACTGCCCCAGCCATTGATAAAGTTCCGAACTGAGCGAGGCTTAGTAAAACGGGAAATATTACTCCAATCATTGAACCAATATAGGGTATGTAATTTAGGAATGCGATTAGGACTGCCCAAAAGAGGGCAAACTCAATGCCAAAAAATAGAAGAATTATAAACGACAATGCGCCAAGAATTATATTGACTACAGTCTTGACAAAAAGATATTGGCCAATTCGTTCATTGATGCGTGAGAGGAGTTGGATGGTCCGCTCCCCCACGTCCTCATCCCCCATGGCAATCATAACCTTACGTGCCATGACGCCGCGCTCAGCGATGAAGAAGCTTGAGTAAAGCACGACAAGAAATAGGGTCACGCCGAAACCGCGCAATGAGAGCAGAGCGGGCGTCATCCAGGCGCGCAGATCTATTTGATCTAAAGTCGCGCGTGTCGCAGATTTTCCCAGGTGGGCTCATTTTCAATTCCCAGAATGCTCGCATTGTCAGTTATAAGTTGCTCTAAATTAGACTCATATTGCGGTAAAATCGCAACAACTTGCACAAGATTGTTGATTACTAAGATGAAAAGTAAAACTACGACAATTGCAAAGAGAATTAAAATTAGTCCACGTCGAGCCCACGCCGGTAACCGCCCTAATATCGGCAATGCCTGCATACTTGCTGCAGCAGTTGATAGAATATATACTGAAATTACGGCGGCAAATACAGGGAGCAGTATAGGCTTACCTATCCACAGCAGCCAGCCAAGCATCAGAGTTAGTGCTGTTGCATATGTTGCGCTGCGCATGTGATATCCACGAACCCTGATAATTCTAGTTTGCGCCCATCACGAAGCTTCAAGTCTGAAGTGTCAATCGTTTGGAAGCCAAATTGCCATGTTTACTTGAAAATTTCAGACGCTATCGACGTTTTTCCGTGCAACATCTATCCGTTGTTGCGCCCTAGGGTTTTTGAGACACTCGCGAAGCTTATGCAGCGGCTGGCATTTTGTCCATTGCGTCGCGCCTGAACTGGTTCGGCGAGCGGTGCCCGTGCCGCTGGATCAGCCATTGTTCATTGTAGTCATCTTTGAATTTCTGCAGGGCGGCTTGGAGCTCTTCGATGGTGTCGAAGGCTCTGACCCAGAGCAGATTTTGGTCCCCTTCGCGATCTGTGTGGGTGGGCGAGAAGTGGCGTATCCGCAGGGGCACCAGATGTTGTAGTCGGGACGTGAGACGCGTCTGGCGCGGAGACCGTATATATCGCAGCGTCAGACGCGCCGGATCTGTTGCGCTTCGGCCCGCGTGAAGGGACAGTGGAAGCTCGGAGGCCTGAGGACACGGAGGAGTGATGGGACCCGAGACGAGCTTGTTCACGATGGCGCTTGGCCTTCAGGCCCCGTGGAGTGTCACGGACGTGCGTTTCGACGCCAAGCTCAAGGAGATCCACTTCGATGTGCGCTTCAAAGCGGGGAGTAGGTTTGCTTGCCCGTCTTGCGGTGCGGTGGATCAGCCAGTGCACGACACGAGGCCGAGGACCTGGGAACACCTGCGCTTTTTCGAGCACAAGGCTTTCATCCATGCCGCCGTACCTCGCGTCGCCTGCGGCCAGTGCGGGAAGACCGGACAGGTGCCGGTCCCCTGGGCGCGCAGCGGCAGCGGGTTCAGCCAGTTGTTCGACGCCTTCGTGATCGCGCTCGCCCGTGAGATGCCGGTAAAAACCATCGCTGATCTGCTCGATATCGGAGACGACCGGATATGGCGCGTGCTCGAGCACTACGTTCCCGCGGCGCGCGCTCAGGAGGACTTCAGCGATGTAACAGCTGTCGGGATCGACGAGACGGCATCGCGGCGGGGCCACAATTACATCACCCTATTCCATGACCTGAACGCCGGCAGTTTGCTCTTTGCATGTGAGGGCCGCGACGCGGACACGGTCCGGGCATTCGCCAAAGACCTCCGGGAGCATGGCGGTGACCCTGACCTCGTCACAGCTGCCTGCATCGACATGAGCAAGTCCTATATCGCAGGCGTGGGTCGGCATCTGCCGGAGGCGGCCATCACCTTCGACCGGTTCCATGTCGTCCAACTGGCCAATGCAGCGCTCGAAGAGGTGCGGCGCGCCGAGGTCCGCGAAAAACCTGCGCTCAAGAACAGCCGATGGATGTGGCTGAAGGACAAGCACAGCTGGACCAAGCGGCAGATCCATCAACACCATGAGCTGTCACGCATGCATCTCAAAACCGGTCGCGCGTTCCGGCTCAAGGAAACCCTGCGGGATATCTTCATGACCGCGACCACGCGCGAGGAGGCTGAGGCGCAGCTCGCCGCCTGGTTCCGATGGGCACGGCGCAGCAAGCTGGCTCCCTTCAAGAAGCTGGCGATGACCCTCAAAGATGCCGTAACAGGGCTCGGCCTGGCTGGCATCGTTGTGAGTTGATCGACCGCTTGATGTGAAGTGTCGTTGCCCTTGGCACGCTGTACGGCGTGTCTACGGGGTCGTGCTGTTAGGCGCGCCCCAAGATGTCTAAGAAAGAAAGGGCAACGACATGGAAACTTATATCGGATTGGACGTCTCTCTCGCAAGCACGGCAATCTGCGCGGTGAGCGCGCAGGGCAAGATCGTCAAGGAAACGACCGCTGCCAGCGAACCCGATGACCTTATTGCAACGCTGAAGGCGATGCCGGGTGAGGTTGTTGCGGTTGGTCTGGAAGCCGGCCCCCTCTCGCAATGGCTTTATCGACACCTGACCGATGCAGGCTTTGCCACGGTGCTCATGGAGACACGGCAGGTGAAGGGTGCCCTCAAGGCGATGCCCATCAAGACGGACCGGCGGGATGCTGAGGGAATCGCGCGGCTTCTGCAGATGGGGTGGTATCGGCCCGTCCATTGTAAATCGATGTCGGCCCAGGAGATGCGTGCGCTGTTGTCCGCGCGTAAGGCTGTCCTGCAGGCGGCGATAAATCTCGAGTTATCAATCCGCGGTGTGCTGCGTAATTTCGGACTGAAGATGGGACGTGTTGCAAAGGGTCGCTTCGAAGCACGGGTGCAAGAGTTGGCCGAGGGCAATCCCATGCTGGAGGCAGCAGCGAACCCTATCCTCGCGGCAAGACGGGCGCTGCGACAGGAACTGGCAGGCCTCGAGAAGGTCCTGCGCAATCACGCCAAGGAAGACCCAGTCTGTCACACGCTCATGACGATGCCCGGGGTCGGTCCCGTCGTGGCCCTCACCGTCAAGGCGGCCATCGATGACCCGGAGCGGTTCCGATCGTCCAAGGACGTCGGTCCTTGGGTTGGGTTGACCCCGCGGCGCGAGCAGTCGGGTGAGCGCGACATCGTTGGTCAGATCTCTCGGGCCGGCGATATTGGACTGCGCACGGCGCTATACCAGGCTGCGACGGTGATGCTGCACCGTGGCAGCAAAACCTGGTTGACGGCATGGGCACTGAACGTTGCCAAGCGGCGGGGGAAGAAGCGCGCCACTGTGGCGCTCGCCCGGCGGATTGGGGTTGTTCTGCACCGCATGTGGCGAGACGGCACAGACTTCCGCTTCACCCGGGAAGATGCTGCTGTGGCTGCAACCGCATAGGCGCAACACCATGAAGCCCCACCTTCAAGAATAGACCTGGAAACAAAGGAGGTTTGGCCGCGCCTGATGGCGCTGGTTCATCGAAGTCCCAACCCGGGACGCGGTCCCCGATGATGCCGGCAAGTGTGCTAGCTGCCAGACAAATTGTCTGAGTGCGTCTCAAAGATAGGCACGCGGGAACCGCTCTTGGACTTGGCATAATGTGGCGGCCAAAGCGCTGACCACGGACAGAAGCAGGATCCCGATGTGGGACAACAATCGGTGGCCAGAGAAATCGGCAACGCCTTCATTCGCAAACAAGATCAGTGATGAAAACCTGCTGGCCAATCAAACGGTTTGGCCACTGTTTCCGTGTTGAAAATTTCTCTTGACCTCAAACGCCCTGTTACAGAAGCGCTGACCACGGACAGAAGCAGGATCCCGATGTGGGACAACAATCGGTGGCCAGAGAAATCGGCAACGCCTTCATTCGCAAACAAGATCAGTGATGAAAACCTGCTGGCCAATCAAACGGTTTGGCCACTGTTTCCGTGTTGAAAATTTCTCTTGACCTCAAACGCCCTGTTACAGAAGCCCACTGGGACGGCATCCTGAACGGCTTCGACAGCGCGCTGAGCAACGGCTCGGTTGAGGCCATAAACGGACTGATCCAGGCGGCTAAGGCCCGCGCCAGAGGCTATCGCAAACCCCGGAACCTCATCCTCATGGCATACCTGATCGCAGGTAATCTCAGCCACCTGCCAGCCTCACCCTATACCACAACATCTGGTGGCGGCCGCGCATGACCGGAAACCAGCCCACCCACACAAATCGCGAAATAGCCCAGATTTTCCTTGAGTGTTCGGATGAAGCGCTCGGCGCACCCGTTGCCCTCAGGGGCGCGCACAAAGGACGGTGAAGATTTAGCACCCAACCAGACAATCTCGCTCTGAAAGTCATGGCTTATGTACTGCGAGCCGTTGTCATGGCGAATGGTCAAGCCATCAGCCACATCCTTGCCAATCGCACCAAAGCATTCTCGAACACCTTGACGGATCGGCTGAAGTGCTTCGAAGCGCGTGCCCCGCATAGCGGCGTGGATGCCAACACAACTGGCCGAGCAATGATCAACCGCGATGAAGACTGCCACCTGCTGCCCCGTGCTCAGAAGTGTCGCGGTCATGTCCGTCCCCCACATCTCATCAATGGTGTCCTGGATGATGGTCCCATCGTGTGCACGAGGACCATGAGACGCCCCATGACACGGCTTGGCACAGAGCCCGTTCTCGCGCATCAATCGCAGAACCCGTGACTTTGAGGTGTGAATGCCTTTGTAACGCAGGCGCGCCCAAACCTTGCGATGTCCTTCACCGTAGAACGGGCTGTCGGTGATCACGCAGCGGATCGCATCAACCAGATCGGTGTCTGACATCGGGCCCTGCGGTCCAGGACGGCGGCGCATCGGCAGCTCTGACGGGACCGGTTGTAGCTTGCGGTACACACTGGCCCGGCTCAGGCCCCAAACACGGCAGACCCGGGAAACGCCGTAGCTCTTGCCCGTGGAAGTCGAGATTACGGCGCTCATCGCTTCGACTTCCGGCGCGCTAAAGGGCGACCAGCCTCCATCTTTGAGATTTTCTCGTACAGAAGCTCATTGTCCATGGTGATCTCGCCTACCTTCGCGCGAAGCCGATCGATCTCCTCATCTCGGGCATCACGTGGGCGATGCTTCAAACCACTGGCACCCGCCTCTAGAAACGCATCGCGCCATCTGCTCACATCAGCGGCCGTCGCCTCTATTGACCGCGCGACCAGTTCAACCGCTTCACCACGCAAAACCCGTAGGACAGCTTCCTGTTTCCGAGCCGCCGTCAGTCTGCGCCGCCGGGACGGAGCCGGACCTGCTGCGATATTTGAAGTCTCCGCAGCTCCGGCTCCTGCGCGCTCAACCTTCTTCTGTTCCGTCATAAAACACCTCGAATGCCCCCTTTGGTCAGGTCCTTAATCGGTGTCTCAAAAAACTCTAGGGCGGGGGACCGTCAGGAAGGACAGGTGCGCGCGGGGCCGCGTCAGATGTTTTACATCGCGGTCACCAGTGCAGGCTCAATATGCATAATGCAGACCGTTGGGTTGTAAGGGTGATCCGACCTCGCACTTGCATGGAAGCGTTGATGTCGGCCGATATCAACTCGACTTTGTACATTTTTGGGTCAGGTCCAAGTCCAGAAGACGCCCTCGTTGGCTATGAACTCGAGCGCCTCGTCGAGGGGCAACACGACACCGCCCATGTCATCGACGTCCTCCCATCTTCGCCTGTGTGACCAGTATCCGAGACGGACCTCATCGCCGTTGCCGGTTGGTTTCAATCGGGCGATCGGGGCTTCGGTTTCCAGCAGGTAGAGATGGTAAGCGCCCTTATCTTCGTAATAGCCGACGCCACCACCATTGGCGTCGTCGAAGGCTTCGATGCGGGCGGCGATGTCGTCATACTGCATGTGCAGATCATACAGTGAAGTACCGCAAGGTGAGTGAGTCGCTTTGCCGCGGGCTGCCGACTTGCATGGTCAGCGGCGAGAGATTCGAAACATGGGATGCAACATCATCCCACTTCCCCCCGATCGACAGGCGATCCGGTTCCTCGGGTTCTGCGTCATTGGCTGCAGGACCTGCGGACATGCTTCACGGCCCCCAGTTGGGAGCATGTGCTCGTTCTGGTGATGGGTGCCGTCCTCGCTCCGGGCAAGCGCACGGTCAGCGCCTGCCTGCGGATGACGGGACGCATCGAGGCGACGAACTTCTCGAGCTATCATCAGATCCTCAACCGTGCCCGCTGGGATTCACACACGCTCGCACGCCGCCTGCTCATCATGATCATCGATCGCCTCGTGCCGGATGGACCAGTTGTCATCGGCATGGACGACACCATCGAGCGTCGGTGGGGACGGAAGATCACGGCGCGCGGCATCTATCGTGATCCCGTCCGCTCCAGTCGTGGCCATTTCGTCAAGGCCAGCGGCTTGCGCTGGCTGAGCTTCATGGTGCTGACGCCGGTCCCGTGGGCAGGCGTCGTGAAGGCCCTGCCGGTCTTGACCCTGCTGGCGCCATCGGAGCGCTCCAATCGACAGCGTGGCCGCAGGCACAAGCTGCTGACCGACTGGGCCCGTCAGGGCGCGCGCCAGCTCTGCCGATGGTTGCCCGACCGCGATATCATCTTCGTGGGTGACAGCAGCTTTGCCGTTCATGAGTTGGCTCATGCCATCGCAAGCCGGGCAACTCTCATCAGCCGGCTCCGGCTCGACGCCAACCTCTTCGCCCCGCCTCCACAACGCACGGCACGCAGCGTTGGTCGCCCGGCGGTGAAAGGGGCGCCGTTGCCAAAGTTGAAGACTTTGCTTTCAGATCCCACCACGCCCTGGCGCAGAATAACCGTGTCCTCCTGGTATGGCCGAAAGCAGGAGAAACCGCTCGAGATCACCTCCGATACCGCCCTTTGGTATCGCCCTGGCACACCGCCCAGAGCAATCCGCTGGGTGCTGGTCAGAGACCCCGATGGCAAGCGCGACCCACAAGCCTTCTTCAGTACCGACACCACCCAAGCGCCAGCTGACATCATCGCACTCTTCGTTCGCCGTTGGCAGGTCGAAGTCACCTTTGCAGAAACCCGGGCACATCTCGGCGTCGAAACCCAGCGGCAATGGTCCGACAAGGCAATCGCACGAACAACGCCCGCATTGTTCGGCCTCTACAGCCTCATCTCGCTGTGGGCCTGCGATCTGCTGAACTCGTCCACCGCCCCATACGCCGCAGCCTGGTATCGCAAGACCAGCCTGACCTTCTCCGACGCGATCGGCGCCGTCCGGCTTACCCTCTGGGTCGGAGACATTGGGTCTATCCCAACAAAGGTACGTAAAGCCCCACAGGATTTGTTGAAGCAGTTTGTTCTGCCGAGCTTTTTCCTGTTTTTGCACCTCCTGTCTTCACATCGTTTCTACGCAGCCTTTTTCGGGGGCAGAACACCGAGTGTGTCACGGAGTTTTTCTTCTGAGAAGTCGTACTCGCCAAGCATGTTGATGTGAGCCCATGACATGGGCGAATGGGCCGCGATCAGGCGCAGCAGCTTTTCCCTCTCCTTAATGTCCGGTGCCTTTTCGACCTGCCTGGCCAGATAGAGGTAGTTCCAGCAGATGATGGCGTTTCGGATCAGTCGATTGCAGGCTTCTGCGATCTCCTGTTCTTCCTTTTCGGTCTGGGTGTATTCGCGCGGGTTTCCGACGGCCACCGCACGGGTAAAGCGGTTGGCCAGTTCGACCTTGTTGAGCTGTTTTTCGATGGCCTGCCTCAAGGCAAGGTCATCGATGTAGCGCAGAATGAAGAGAGATTTGATGATCTGCCCGAAGGCCTTCATGGTCTGATACAGGGCATGCTGGCGCGAGTAGGAATTCAGCCGCCGGAAGATGTCGGATGCAGTGTTTTCCTTGAGCTTGATGGTGGCCACCATGCGCAGGAAGTCATCCCAGTTTTCCACGACCACTGCTTCATTGACCGTTTTGTTCGGGCGTATTGCCCACTCCTTTGGTGCCTGCGCTTTAGGCTTGAACGTATAAAGGGTCTGCTTGCCAATCCCCTTGATACGTGGAGCAAAGGAGAACCCCAGCAGATGGGTCAGACCGAAGACAGCCTCCGTGTAGCCGTGGGTGTCTGTGGAATGGATGTCGCTTTTCACGACGTCGTTGTGCATCAGCCCATCAATCACATAGGCGCTTTCGCGATCTGCCGCGCTGATCATCAGGGAATGCCAGAGGAAGTTTCGCTCATCGACGAAGGTGTAGGCGCTGACACCCTGACCCTGCCCGAAGTATTTGAACGAGCGGCTCGCATGCAGGCTGTCGCCGCGCACCTCGAACTTCTGGCCGTCGCTTGCGGTGTGGAGCTGATCCTGGGTCTGGCGATGGAGATTGGGCAGCGCCATGCCATCCATGGCCTTGAGCACGGCATCATTGGCCGCCCGGATGTTTTCCAGCGAGAAGCGCCAGTTGACGGTATGATCCAGTTCGCTTTCCGTGATGCTGGACGATATCCGCGCCATTTTCCGTACGCCGATTCCGCAGCCCAGCCCCATGATCCCGGCCAGCAGCGCGGGATGTGATGTGGCCTGCCGCACATGGGTCTGCTGCCAGTGCTCGAAAGACCGCAGCATGTTGCAGTGGTTATTGACGGTTTCCAACACCTGCGCGAGAGCCACGTCGTGGCGTTGGGGAAAAAGATCGCCCAGTGGGTCGCTGTCGCGGGCATCAAGCGCCGGAGTGGTAATGTGGAATGTGCCGTCCTTGCGCAGCTTGAGATGGGGATTGCCCGCGGTACGGTTATTGGTCGTTTTGTACTGGTCAGTCAGTACGGCGTTCAGCCGTGCCAACACAGGTTCCGGATCAGCAAACTCCGCCAGCCCCGCGCGTTCCAGCAGCCGGGCCTTTTCCCGATGCCAGCGGTTCCTGTCGATCAGATAGGCGTCCATAGGACGGTATTTGTAGGAGTGTTCAACATTCAGATCACCGGACTTGATAGCTGTGGTGACCGCCTGAAACAGGAACACCTTGTAGAGCGAGACCCGGAAGCTGCCATCACCTCGGACAAGGGCATGCTGCTGGGTGCTATCAAGAAAACCCATCGGCGCAGAATTGGCAGACAAATTCCCATCGTTTCTGAAGTGATCAATCGCCTCCAGCAGGGCTGCCGCCCTTTTGTTGGGCATGAAGGTGAGCGCATGCAACAAGGGGCTGAGGCGATTTTGCAGCTTCACGGATCGAGATTCCAGAATGTCATGCCAACCAGCTTCACTGGCCGTTGCCGCCAGATCATCCTTCAGCCGGTCGAAGTCGTCCGTCCTGCTCTGATCGAGAAGGGGTCTGTGTCTCAGTGACCTTTTGCGCATCTGATAAGTTGGCAGCGGCCATGACACTGCGGATGTCACGCAGAACACCGAAGACGGATGTTTCCAGACCCTCGACGACAATACCGATCTGCCGTTGCTGATCCTTGCGTTCCTGCACCAGTGTTTCCTGATATTCCCGTGCCACTGCCGATTTGAACGATGCCATGACGCTGAGCCAAAGATCCATCATGTTGTCCTGACAACGATGGAACTGGTGGGCCACAAAGGCGGCTGCATGGATGTAGCGGTCGTTTTGCTTCCTGCGCTGCATCTGGAAGATTTCCGATCTCAGAACGCTGCCCGCAAAATATCGGGTGCCTGCAATGCCAAGATCGAGTTTGGCAAGAACAGAGGTCAAGCGATCATGCAGCTCTGACAAAACCTCGAAATCGGCCACAGCCTCCTTGATCCTTGAGGGGCTGGTCGATTGCGACAGTTTCTTCAGAAGGGTCAAGCGATACCGGTTCTGATCATCTGGTGCTGCGAACAGATCATCGAGCAAGACACGGGCGTCATGTGACAAATGCCTGTCCATCAACCCGCCTTATTCATCCAAATCTATTCGGGGAGGTTGCGTACGCCAGAAAGCGCCGTAGAATCAAGCTGTTGAAACAAAATCTGCAGCAGCCACGGACGCACGCATGGGTGAAACTTTACGACCGGTCACGACCGGGTTCAACCGCTCCCTTTCGATCGAAACCCGGGCCGAGCGCCTGACTGGCGATCCCGGTGCCGTGCTTCTGCGGGAAGTGCTCGATGCCACGGGTATCGTCCCCTGGATGACCAAACGGATGAAGGACGACCGCCGTATGGCCGATGTCGTCCACGACCTGCCGTCCCTTCTTCGAACGATGGTTCTGTTGGCGGCTCAGGGGTGGCGCGACCACGATGATGCTGATGCGCTCCGGCACGATCCCGCGATGCGGCTGGCGGTCAGTTCCTCGGCCGGTCTGACGCCCGTCTCAGAGCGTGGACTGGCATCGCAGCCGACCCTGTCGCGCTGCACGGCGATGCTAGCAGGCGTCGACAACCTCAAGGTTCTGCGCGAGGCGACCCTGGAGCTGGCCGGCCGCAACCTGCGTGCCGAGAACGAAGGCGCCCGGCGCGACAGGATCACCCTCGACGTCGACTCCCTGCCTGTCGAGGTCCATGGCCACCAACCAAAGGCGGAGTGGAACGGCCACTACAAGAAGCGGATCTACCATCCACTGATCACGTCCATCGCCGAGACCGGTGACATGCTCGATGCCCGTCTTCGGCCCGGCAATGTGGGCACTGCAGATGGCGCGCTGGACGTGATCCTCGACGTGGTGGACCGTGCTGAGGAAAGCCTATGCAAGGTCACCCACGTGCGCATCGATGCGGGCTTTCCGTCCGCAACATTGCTCGCCGGCCTCGAGGCGCGTGGGGTCCAGCATGTTGCCCGTTTGCGCGCCAACGCTGCTCTCGACCGGCTTGCTGCGCCCTACATGAAGCGACCGCCGGGGCGTCGACCGACGGAGCCGCGGATGTGGACGCACGAGTTGGAATATCAGGCCAGCACCTGGGATGAGCCTCGACGCGTTGTGCTGGTGATCAAGGAACGTCCCGACGATCTGCTGCTCGACCGGTTCTTCCTCGTCACTTCGATCTCACGCTTTCAAATGACCGGACAGGCGCTGCTGGAGTATTACCGCCAGCGCGGCAAGGCCGAGGGGCACATGGGCGAGTTGATGGACGTACTGGATCCCGCGCTATCCTCGACCAACCGTACGAAATCCCACGTCCGCGGCAAGAAGCCGAAGACGTCAACACCTGCAGTTGACGCCTTCGCCTGCAACGAAGTACGCCTGCTGATTGCCATGCTGGCATACCAGATCATGCACGTCACCCGCCGCGCCATGGCGCGCAAGACGAAAACCCCATGGAGCCTGCGTCGGTTGCGAGAGCGCGTGCTCCGCGCAGGCGCCCGTCTCGTCGTCTCCGCACGGCGGATGACCCTGATCCTTGCCGAAGCCGCCGCGCCTTTCTGGGCCGCCGTCTGGCCAGAGATTCAAATGCTGCGCGGAGCCAGCCCGTAGGCCTGAGCGCATTGCCGACAGACCAGACCAGATAGACGTCCAGGGGCGATCAGAAGACACGTCCCTGCAACAGCGATCAGTCGCGAAATGGCTGCCAACGCAGCCGCTGAATCGCCTTTTGCGGGAAGCGCGCCTCGCGCTCGCAGAAAAGACCGCCCAAAGTAGGAGAAAAACGACCTCAGACGGCTCCCGAAATGCCGTGGTGCTGTCCCGGTGAATAATGCGGGATCAAGGCAATCAGCTCCGCCTTGCGATCGTGCAGACCGGCACGGATCAGATCATTCAGCCGATAGGCCGATGGTACCTGCACGCGGTTCTGGATCAGGAAATCCACACAGCGGTCGAAGATCAGACGCGGCTTGAGATGCATCCGCGCCATCGTTGCGATCTCGGTGGCAAGTGCATTACTGGCTGTTTCGTCAAAGGGCGTGAAGCCGTAGAAATCCAGAATGATCTTCTGATGTCGTAGCCGTGTCTGTTTGGCATAGGCGTCAGAGATAAATCCCGCGCTTGGCAACCCCAGCATTCGTGCGGCAGCCTCAATATCGCGTTCATGAAAATCCTGTGGTTGGTAAAAGCGTCTGGTCGCTTTGAAATACCCGTACATCAAGAGGAACCCGATCTGCCCACCGGGGGTTCGCAGGTTCTTGGCGATGTCCATCAGCCCCTTGGGCAGATCGAAGTATTTCTTGCGGTCACGATGATCAAACAGCGGCTTTCTGTCGAAAGCCTGCTGTTCATTGGCCGTGAGGATGCGCATTCGTGCCATGGCTGATCTTGTATTTGGTGTCCGAAAAGGAGCGATTGCGGACAGGGCCACAAAGACCGTCCGTAAATTACCTTGCAATATTATAGGACATGAGTATCATTCCGTACAGCCATTTCGTAACAAATCCCCCCATGTCTCGCACCTTCGCCTACGCCCGTGTCTCCACCTTCGATCAGACACCCGAAAACCAGATCAGGGAAATCGAGGCGGCAGGGTTCGCCATCGAGCCACACCGCATCGTCACGGAAACTATTTCGGGCTCCATGGCCATCGCGCAGCGGGAGGGCTTCTCCAGACTGCTCGATAAGATGGAAAAGGGCGATGTTCTGATCGTTACAAAACTCGACCGCCTTGGCCGAGACGCCATCGACGTCAGCACAACCGTCGCAAAGCTCGAAGAGATAGGCATCCGTGTTCACTGTCTGGCTCTTGGCGGGGTCGACCTCACCAGTTCTGCAGGAAAGATGACCATGAACGTCATCAACGCAGTTGCCCAGTTCGAGCGCGATCTGCTCATTGAACGCACCCAGTCAGGCCTCGCGCGTGCAAAGGCATCAGGAAAACCACTGGGGCGGCCATCTGCCCTGTCTGTGGATCAGCAGGCCGAAGTTAGAGAAAAACTCAAAAACGGGGAGACAATCTCAGCCATCGCACGCCAGTTTGAGACCAGCAGGCAAACCATCATGCGCGTTAGAGATCACGCATAATCCTGTGGGACTTTAAGTACCTTTGTTGGGATAGACCCACATTTTCCAACACTCGCCGCCAGACCGGAAACACCAAAAAATCCCGCCCGACCGCATCGTGCGAATGGCTGAGGCGTTATGCTTCGCCGCATAATGTACAAAGTCGAGATCAAGACAGGACCATAAACTGTTCCCGATTATTTTCCCAGCTTCGGAAGCTGAATGCTCTTCACGAGAGTGTTGGCTTCGACTGGAATTTTCACGTGACACAGTAGCAATATCACTGATCTGTTACCTCGAGCAGATGTAGATTAACGGGGTCTTCGAGATACAGAACTTCGCGACCATTATACTGCTTGAGAGTAGCTCTGCTTCGGAGCTTTGCGCGCGCGACAAGCTTATCTCGCTGTGACAAAATATGTGCGAATGAAGCTGTCAGATCATGTAGTTGTTTCTCTAAGCGGTCACCGCGTGCTTGAGCGTGCTCGAGCTGATGCTGTGTAAACTTAACTTGCTCTTTCAAGCTAGAGCGCTCCTGCTTGACTATCTCGAGAGCCACTGCCACCTCCAGTTCCCGCCTTTCGGCAGCTTCCAGTTTTTTGGTGATGCTTGAAAAAAGAGTGTCTTGATCAGCTGACTTGGAAGCAAAATATCGTATTACGCTAACCGCGTCTTCAAGGGTTAGACAGCTATCACGGTCTGAAATCTTCAGAACGGCCGTGCTTACCCGCAAAAACGCGCTCGAGCGCCCTAAAGCTCGCGCCAATTCATCGATTGAGATCTTCACGGACATGTGCGGCTCTGAATCGTCTGTCGTGCCCATCTAAATCACCATTTTAGGTTGTGGTCCAAGAGTGTTGCCGAAGCGATGTTGGTCTCTCTCACCGAGGCAGGAGGAGAAGGTGTCGTTTACTCGTAGACCTTCGGTATCGCTTTTCGATTGTTACGCCTATCACTTTGTGGCTTCGAGTCCTGGGTCCATTTTTATGATGCGTGTGGCGCAATGGGTTGGGGCACGGTTTCTTGAGACAGTTCGCAGCGCTATTTTCCGACCGAAGGAGGATAGGATATGGACGACAAGAACAGCTCGAGATCGACACCTGACGCAACGGAGGCCACGGCCCCGTCGGCGCGCGCCCATCACGCTGGCGACGGCGGGGGCGTGGCCGGTGGCCCGAAGCGATTTTCTGCGAAACGGAAGCTGGCTGTGGTGCAACGGCTGCTGCGCGGGGAGAGCCTGGAGGCGGTCTCTCGGGCGGAGAATGTCCCCGTTCACCGGCTGACGGAGTGGCGTGACAAGGTCCTGATGGGGGCGGAGAGCGCGCTGAAGGAGCGAGAGCGTGACGCGCGCGATGACGAGATCGCGCGGCTGCAGGCCAAGGTGGGCGAGATCACCATGGACAACGAACTGCTCTACGCCAGGATCGACAAGCTGGAGGGCGGCCGCCCTTTGGCCCGGCGGAGGTCGAAGAGATGAGCCGGACGCATTCGATCTCCACCCACCGTCCCTTTGGGATGTCTCGCGTCTGCAGGATCTGGGGCGTGCCCCGGGCAACGGTCTATCGTCATCGTGGTCTGGTCGGCGATACCGGAGCCGCCAATGCTCAACGCCCGCCGAAGCGGCGTGGCCCAAGGGGCGCCTGTAGTGACGCCGAGCTACTGACCCACATCCAGGCGGTGATCGCCGCCTCGCCCTTCTCCGGCGAGGGGTATCGCAAGATCTGGGCACGGCTGCGCGCGCAAGGCGTACGGACCGCAGCGCGCAGGGTGCGGCGGGTCATGAAGGAGAACGACCTGCTCGCGCCGCAGCGACCTGTCCAACGCGATGCCCATCCGCATGACGGCACCATCGTCACCGACAGGGTCGACGAGGTCTGGGGCACGGATATGACCCAGACGGTCACCACCCAGGAGGGACGCGCCTATGTCTTCATCGCGGTTGATCATTGCTCCGGCGAGTTCATCGGCACCCATGCATCGCCAAGCGCAAGCCGGTGGCAGGCCCTGGAGCCGATCCGGCAGGGCGTCGCGCGCCACTTCGGCGGCGTGGGGCCGGACGTGGCCAAGGGTCTGACCCTGCGCCATGACCATGGTTCGAACTACATGTCGGACGACTTCCAGAGCGAGATAAAGTGCTTCGGCATTGTCAGCTCGCCGGCCTTCGTCCGCCAACCCGAGGGCAACGGCGTGGCCGAACGCGCCATTCGCACCCTCAAGGAGCAGCTGCTCTGGGTGCGGCACTTCGCGACCGTGGAGGAACTCAGGCTGGCGCTGGCCGCCTTTGCAGCCAAGTACAATGCCTCATGGCTGCGCGAGCGCCACGGGTACAAGACACCCGATCAGATCAGGGCCGAGCAAAAGACCCTTGAACCCGAAGCCGCCACGGGGGTTAAGATGGCAGCATGATCAGCGCAACGCGCTGTCTCAAAACCGTGCCCCGGTACAATGCGTGTGGCGCAAGCATGTGGTTTTAACTTGCTTGCCGGAAATTTGGCTTCTACGATTATTTGTAACTCCCAAGCACCCTGTCTGATAACGGGGGGCAGGTGGTACCTGCCGTTAGAGCCGGGCGATGATCTGAGATGGTGGCAGGGTCAGGATTTCCAGGATATTGAGCCCGCGTTTTCTGGCCGTGGAGATGACGGACCTGATGTCGGCGAAGACCTGCGCACCCTCGAGGGTGCGGAAGGTTCCCGAGATTTTCATGCGCACCTTCATCATGCGCAGGTCCCGCTCGGCCTGATTGTTGGTGAAGGGGACTGCGAAGTCCGAAAGGAACCGCAGGACGTCATCGCGGTAGTCACGCAAGCGGAGGAGCAGGTTGTGGCCTGGCCGCCTGGCTTGTCGGCCGCGGGTGCCGGGTTTTCGGACCAGCGGTGGCTGACGTTCGTGGAAGTCGAGGCCCTCGGCGAGGATCGCCATGTATGTAGTGATGATATCCCGGTGAACCGACGCCGGGAGTTCGGTGTCGCCTCGCCCCTGCGCCGCACACTTGAGCTGATTGGCGCTGTTGAGCAGCGCGCTCAACTCTGTCGCCCATGGCTCCTTTTCGATCTCTGCGATGGCCTTCAGTTCGCGCAGGTGATGCGCCCCGCAGAGGGCGTGTGCATCCACCCCACACATATGGGCGTAATAGGATTTCCAGTGATCATGAACGATCGTTCCGCCGCTCAGGAAGGTTGGAACAGCCCCGCGCTTGGGGCTGATGCGATAATGGGTGAAGGCTCCATCACAGATCGTGTGCAGCCAGTGCAGCTTACCGGCGACACGCAGTCCGGTCTCGTCCAGATGCCGAACGCCGCCTTCCGTGAGCCTGGCAATAATGTGCTCGACCACGCCATCCAGGCGACGCGCTGTGCCATTGACCCAGTTGGTCACGCTGGCCGCGCACAGACTGGTCGCACCGAAGAGGTCGCGCAGGAGTTGGCAGACCCGATCTTCAGGGATCAGCTGCTGAACATTGCAGTAGACCGCCGCCGCCCGAATGCGCTTGCCGTATTGCACGTGCGCGGTCACGCCATCGGGAAAGGCGGCCGTCGTCGTGGCTCGGCAATGGGCACAACAATAAATCGCTGCCTGATGCTCGGTGACCTCCAGGCGCGGCGGGGGCACGTCGAACACCTGACGTTTCTCCGCCCCCTCGATCATCTCTGCCGTCAGGCCATGCTGACAGGCGCCACAATACTCAGCTTCATGTCGTTGCACAAAGTCTGGCGTTGGCGTCTGGCGCAGGGTGTCGCCTCGGTGGCCGGCCTGGCCGCCACTTTTCTTGCCGGACTTGCCACGCAGGCTGCGCGGCGCCGGCTTCTTCGGCCCATCACTCGAAGGAGGTTTGCTGCTATTGCTGCTGTTCCTGGCCACCTGCCGGCGCAGATCCGCATTCTCTTCCGACATGATCGCCAACTTTTGCGTCATGCCCGCTAACGCGGCATCCAGCTCAGCGATCCTGCGCAAAGCCTCGGCGAGGCGTTTTTCAAGGGTGGCAACCTGATCCATGTCTCCGTTGATTCAGAAAAACCGACCCGCCGCCACGGATTTCTGAGCCGAACCAGAACTTCACACACCCAATGGCAAATTGGACTCACCCCAAACCCGACAATACCCCCCAAACTCACTGGGGTGCTTGGGAGTTACGATTATTTTGAAAATACTGCCCAGACGGGCGACACGCTTTATTTTATCGATATTGATGATTTCAAGAGTGTCAATGATTTCTACGGTCATGACGTGGGCGACCGTCTCCTTTGTGAGGTCGCCCAGGGTCTCATGAATAGTGTCGGTGCATCTGGTAAAATAGGCCGCCTGGCGGGAGATGAATTTCTGATTTTTATGCCAAAGAATAATACTTGGAATCCAAGTGATTTTGCGAATGTATTGTGTAATGCAGCGGCTCGTTCAAGTGTTAATCGGGGGGATATTTCAATTTCGAGAACTGTATCAATCGGATATACAGTTATCAATGAAATTCTGGACCCTGAACATGTAGTTGTTAATGCCAATAGTGCCCTGCGTGATGCTAAGGCTTCAGGAAAAAAGCGAGCAAAGCGTTTCAGAGGTAAATTGGGTTATGAAGGCTATACCACACCCTCTGTAGACGAGTTGAGGCTTGGATTGCAGAGAAATGAGGTAGGTTATTTTCTTCAGCCAATTTTTGATCTTGGATCGAGTAAATGTATTGGATATGAGGCTCTTCTGCGATGGACCAGAAAAAATGGTGAAATACTTGGGCCACGGCATTTTCTGGATAAAATGACCGCAGCCTATGACGACGACACAAGGCCACCCCTTGCAGCGGCGCATAGAGCTGCGAAATGGGTTGCTGTTGAGCAAAAAAAGAAAATATCTTTTAATATCTCGGCGGCATTTTTGTCCAAATTTATCAATGAGGGACCTGGCTGGATTAGTGAAATCATGGGTGGTGTACCTCATGAAATGGTTATCTTTGAATTAGTTGAAACCATTGGTGATGGAGATAACAGACAGATGTCCGAAGCTGTCTCAAAGCTACGTGATTTAGGAATTTGTATCGCACTCGATGACTTCGGCATTGGTCATTCGACGTTGCATCGTCTCCAATCGGTTGATGTCGATTATGTGAAAGTAGACCGACACTTTCTTGAGGCAGCGAGGCACTCGGATCGTGGAAAACATATGTTGCAGAGTATTATTGACCTCATCCATACCAGCGGGGCCGCGGCGATAGTCGAAGGCATTGAAGATCAATGCCAACTCGAAATGGTGCGGGCTTGCGGTGCTGCGTTCGGGCAAGGCTTTTTTCTTGGCAAACCCGGTCCGATTTCGGCATGGGATGTGTCAGATCCAGATCACCCTGTCCTCGTCAAATAGACATTACCCTGAAGATCTCGTCATTTTGAGGTCTTCGCAGGTAATTGATCGTGATGTTGGGTATTGACGGACGAGAGCATGTCCTGACGTGCGAATGATAACACCTGTTATCGTCAGTTTGCGCACCCCTATTTATGCTCAATAAGAACTCGCGCCCCCTGCCCTAGCGATTTGACATATGAATATACTCGGCAAGGATCGAGTGCCCTCTTTTCACAAGCTTTTATAGCATGCCCAATGATTTTGGTGGGTTAAAAAGCCTGTTCAAGCGCCTCGCCAGCTCTTTGGACATCCCGTCCAACGCCTTTGGTTGTCTCACAAGCTGAGACCACAGTCATCATAACGATCAAAGACAGAACTCTCACGACGGTTTCTATTCCTTCAGTCTAGATCCACAGTTTTTAGGCTTCCCTATCATTTGAGCCATAATCAAGATATTTGTTTTTGAGTCCTATCTCGGCAAACTCAGTTTTGTGCTCTAGGCTCGTCGTGAACCGCAGTGGACCGACTGTGCTCACTCCTCATCCCGAGCGCTTGTCTTCTCAACTCACTGCGGTTCACCCATGCATACGTGAAGCTTTAAACGGGAATTGAAGGCTTATCCCCTTGGGGCCGGTTGCCCAAGATGTAGTAGATCGGGGTTGCAGTCCGCATGATGTTCTTGTAATGTTCCGGCATGCCTGCACGTTGGTCATCAGATCGTCCCATATCGCGTCAAGAGTTCCAGGCGCTGTTTCCCGACGACGCAGCTTGCGCTGAATATCTCGTGGACAAACGCTGGCCCGAAGGCTTCAGCTGTCCGGCTTGCGGCGGCCAAAAGGCTTGGGCGCTGGACCGCGAGCGACCGACATGGGAATGTGCAGGGTGTCGGCGGCAGACTTCAGTCACCGCAGGCACGATCATGCATCGCAGCCACCTGCCGCTCAAAACGTGGTTTCTTGCCGCTCACATTGTCGCCACCCACTCGAACGGGATCTCCGCTCTTCAGTTGCAGGGCCAACTAGGCATTGGCAGCTACAAGACCGCCTGGCTGCTGCTCCAGAAGCTCCGGCGCGCCATGGTGGATCCTGGACGCAGCCCACTGCAAACTCTTGTCGAGATTGATGAGACGGAAATGCCGTTCCGCTCGAAGCATGATCCCGTGGACAAGAAGAAAGGTGGGCGATCTCCGGTCGGCAAAATCTTCATCGTGGGCGCGGTCGAGCTGTCTGAAGACGGTCAGCCACGCCGCATTCGCTTGGCACAAATCCCAGACGGATCCTCGAAGACGTTGCATGGGTTCATTGGAAATGTGGTCACCGCAGGAGCTCGGGTGATCACCGACGGATGGCTGGGCTATGAGAACCCACCAGCCAACCCACATGAAGTTCGCGTTGTCGAGGGACAGAAGGCGCATGAACTATTGAAATGGATCCACCGGGTCTTCTCGAACCTCAAGCGTTGGGCAAAGGGGGTCTATCACGGACTGCGCAAGGCGCATGCCCAACGCTACCTGGACGAATTCGTTTTCCGCTGGAACCGAAGACGCCACACCCGCGTCGCCTTTGATCGCCTCCTCGGCCTCGGCATGGGCCTGAAGCCTGCCACGTATCGTGATTTCGTAGATCAGCGCGCCTGATTTTGCCTGACAGAGGTGACTAAAGAGCGCAATCCTCTGGCCCCCACTTGCCCCGCGACAAACAAGATAAAACAGCGCGAACGCTTCTCAGTACAATTTGACGCAACAACCATACATCTACTCACATGCTGCAGTGGTGAAAGCATCGCCTCTCTTCACTGAGCCGCCCTACAAGATGTAGCGATACCGGCATCAAAGGGATAAGCCTTCGGGAATTGATTATTCTGTGCAGCGATATTGCGTATTGATATATTGCGTATTCTGGGCTGATCCGGCCAGTGCTTCCGAAAGTATTCAGCCATACTGCGTTGGCCGCGATGATCCAGCAGCTATCCGGCCCCGTGAAAGTGGGATTTGAGGCTACGGGGGCCCATGAATGGGTGATCTGGACGGAACTCATCAATGCAGGGAGTATCGCAGTCCAGCTGTCTCCTGCACAAATCAAGGCGTTCGCGCTTTCCCGGATCGATGCCGAACTCATCGCCCGGTTCATGGTATCTAGACCGGAGGCGGGGCGAGAACTTCCACTACCTGAAAACATACGTATTCTCAGAACCTTGACGACGCTGAGGGGGCAATTTGTCGATATGCGCAAGCGGCTCAAGGCTGGTCACAATCGCAAACGCGATCATCAAAATCCGCAAACCTTGGAAGCTTCACCCCGGCGTATAAACACAGTTTCTATACGGTCTAACAGATAAATTTGCTTTATTCGGTACACCGCATATTTACAAAATATGCGCCATAAGGTATATTATACTCATGAATAATCTAGCCCGCACACCAAGACAGATCGGCACCATCATCCAGCGTGCCCGCAAGAAGCGCGACTGGACACAGATGCAGCTTGCCGAGCGGGCAGGCTTACGCCAGGCGACGATCTCGGTGATCGAGAGTGGTGAAAAACCCGCAAAGCTCGAATCCATCTTTGCTGTCCTTGCCGCGCTCGATCTAGAACTCAGGATAGGCGAACGCTCGAAGGGCCACGCACGGGATATCGAGGAGCTGTTCTGATGGGACGGCGCCCAGCCTACGCACCGTTGCGCGTGTATCTAAACAACCGCCGCGTCGGCACACTGAGCCGCGAAGCCAGCGGTGCGATTGGTTTTTCGTATCATGAGGACTGGCTGGGTTGGGAGCACGCCCTGCCAGTCTCTCTATCGCTGCCACTACGAGAGACACCCTACCGCGGCGAACCCGTTGCCGCCGTCTTCGAAAACCTGCTGCCGGATTCAGATAGGCTCCGCCGCTTGGTTGCCGAAAAGGTCGGCGCGCGCGGAACGGATGCGTATAGCATGCTGGCCAAGATTGGTCATGACTGCGTGGGTGCGCTGCAATTCATTGCGGGGGATGATGATGCACCTGACGCCACCGGGAAGCTAGAAGGTGAACCGGTCGATGAAGCCGCTATCGAAAAAATCCTTAAAGGCCTGAGCCAGGCACCACTCGGTTTGACCAGCGATGATGCGTTTCGGATTTCTGTAGCGGGAGCACAGGAAAAGACGGCGCTGCTTTGGCACGACGGACAATGGATCAAGCCACACGGCACGACACCGACCACGCATCTCATCAAGACGCAAATTGGCGAATTGCCTGGCGGCATCGATCTCTCGGATAGCGTCGAGAACGAATATTACTGCCTGAAGCTGACCGAGGCCTTTGGTCTACCGGTGAACACTGCCACCATCAAAACCTTTGGTGACACCAAAGCGCTCGCCATCGAGCGGTTTGATCGCCGCTGGACGAAGGATGGCCGCTTGCTACGACTGCCACAGGAGGATTGCTGTCAGGCCTTATCCGTACCCCCGACACTCAAGTACCAGAACGAAGGCGGGCCGGGCATGGTCGATGTGCTTGACTTGCTTAAGGGCAGCGATACGCCGATGGAAGATCAAGAGGTTTTCCTGAAAGCCCAGCTGGTGTTTTGGCTGATCGGCGCAACCGACGGGCACGCAAAAAACTTCAGTCTCTTTCTGAGCCCCGGCGGCAGCTACCGCGTGACCCCGTTCTATGACATCGTAACGGCGCAGCCTGCACTGAATGCCCGCCAGATCGAGCGCAAACAGATGAAGATGGCGATGTCGGTCGGCAACAGCCGCCACTACCGCTTTGATAAGATTCACGGGCGGCATTTTGTGCAGACGGCCATGCGCGCCGGTCTGTCAAAAAAGCGTGCAACTTCCATCATCGAAGAAATCGAGACCAAGGCGCCCGAGGCGCTGGACGTAGCTGCAAAGGCCCTGCCCAAAGGCTTCCCCACGGCAGTCGTCGATATCGTCAGCGACGCGGTGAATGACCGTCTGCGCAGTTTGCAGCTAACAGATGCCGTGTAGACGTTTCACTCTTCGAGGGCCGTGTTGCAGGGATCGAACTCAGTGCGTACGGTCCCCTTCACACATCCTCCCGCCACTTAATTGCAGTTGCTTGCAACCAACTGGGTAGGAGCGGTTTGAGGGTAGGTGTGAGATCCTCGATAGCGGCGCTACGGATCATGTTGATGACTTGCTTATCATCGTGGCCCAGGGCCCGTTTTGGCCAGGCGCCCTTTATGCCATCGACCGCTTGTGCAAAGCCTTCGGCCCATGCCTGAAACCGCTTTGGAGACAGGCCTCTTAGATCAATGCCGATTTCGCCAAGAAGGACGGCTTCGTTCAGCGCGCCAAAGCGCAACATGATGATGTCTAGGATGCGTTGGATTGACCCCTGCCCCTTCACCTCGACCCCTTGCATCAGCGGTACCAACCATGCGTCTGGTGATACAAATTCTGGGGCGATCAGAACGGCGGTCAAATATCCCTCAATCTGATCTGGTTTGAGCGGGCTGCCCTTGAGTAATTTGGCCAGCTCGCCCTTTTGCTCTGGAGCGATCTCTGGCGGTTCAAATCCTTCGTCTTCCCACGCAGCGTCGGTTTCGAGCTCTTCTAGCGCGCGCTCCTCTGCGACGCATAGTGTAAGTTCGAGAATATCCTCAAACACGGGTATCTTTTTGATCTCACGCCCGGTTTCCAGCGCTTGGGCGACAGCCGCAAAGCTCAACCAAGCGTCAGGTGTCGCAGTACTGTCATGCCTGAGGACGAGCGCGGAACGGGCGAACAGTTTTGCCCAGAAATCACGCTTCTCCTCTAGGTGTCGTGTTACAATCTTCTTGGCAGCGGCCTTTGTTCGAGCCTGCTCGAGCGCAGCTATCAAGCTGGCATCGGACATAAACCAGCTGCTGGTGATGTCATACTCTGAGAACCAGTCCCGGCTCTTGCCAATCAATCGGCTGCGTTGGTTGTCCGAAAGCATGGCTTGCTCTCCGCGGGCATCAATCGCCGCCAGAACTGCGTCATGACAGCACGATTGTGGCGTCACATCGCTCAAGCCGAACATAGGCGCCACATCTAGAAACCCCGGTGCGGTCAACCTTCCCCGCTCAAGCCCGTCTCCCAGTGCAAAGCCAAAAGCCTGGAGTATGTAGGAAGGCGACATGTCATACATCGCGATTGCGTTTTCGATTTGTGCGACAATCATTTTCTGATCATTTCTGCTCGAACAGGGAATGACATACGCATCCTTGATCCCGTGCCCGGCCTTAATCATGGCCGCGGCCACCGCGCGTGTGTTACCGCGGCTGCAGACGCCCATAATACTTTGTGAACCGGTCCCATCAGGAAGCGAAGTCATCACCCGGTGAAGCTGCCAAGTTTGCGGAACAGTGCCGCCGGAGGGCTCCCGTCGCAGCACGGTCTTGATCAGTTTATCCAGCGCTTGGCCATTGGGAATCCAATTACGGACCCGGATGAGATCAGACAACAAACCAGCATCAATTTTGGCGCGATCCGCCAGAAGTTCGAAGCCGCTGATGGCCGCATCGCGCATCTCGGCAACAGGATCGAGCAGAAAATACCGCCCCACCGAAATCATGCGCGGGTTACCCTGCGCGATCATCTGCGTCAGGATTGTCGTTGTCACCTCAGCCTGCATGGCGCCGAGCAGCTCTCGCAAACCGACATACAATTCAAAGAGAGTCGAGCCTTCTGGAACGAGCCCTTCTACGAACTCTCCGACATCCGGCAGTTCAACAGGTTCGCCTGCCGCAAATATATCCATCAAGGCATCCGGTGCGCTGCGCAGTTGGTCGGGAGGCGTCAGTCCCGCACGCAAGTAGGCCTGAGAAATTCCAAAGCAGGTTCCAGCATCTAGCTCATCTGCATCAGCGCGTTCCACCAAGCCCGTAGCCAGGACCTCGAAAAAATCGGCCGCCCCTGGCTCCTCATTTTCGATGTTCATACGCGCCTCATCCAAGACGCGCGATAGCAAGATGAGACAATTATCAGCGCATTCGGACTCCTCTGCATATATAGCATCGACGAGGTCCAGAACTGCGTCAGCGTCATTCGACATAGGTACAGCCCATCGATTTGCCCAGAGCAACGTGCTTCTCTCGTTTTCCGTCGTTGGACGGTCCATCAGACAAATCTCAATCATTTCGTTCCCAATTCTCACAACCATGCAAAGGCCATTGTGGCATTGACCAGGTCTGCCCATGAGTAGATGAAATCAGTACCCGCCATTACGCGAAATACGCAATAATCACCTTACACGAAAACTTCTTCTTTATTGGTATCCGCGTTTACGCTTGAGCGACATCAGTTCAATAAGCGCATCGACCGCCCTGCCCTCGTCGGGGTGATGATCAATCCTGACTTTACCAGACATTCCGATACGCCCCCACTCTCGGATCAGGTCTGCACCGCCGAAGAGGTCCCGTTGTATCACCATTCTGTAAAAACGATTCATGTTCTGCGTTGGGTCTTTGCGGCGCAGAATCATCTGATCGGGGAAGATATCCAACTGCATAAGAACACCGTATATTGTGTTAAGGTAATCCCGAAAGACGCTTTGAGGTATATTTAGAGCCGGAATCCAAAAAAGTCACAAGAGCCTAAACTCGACTTTGTACATTTTTGGGTCAGGTCCAAGTCCAGAAGACGCCCTCGTTGGCTATGAACTCGAGCGCCTCGTCGAGGGGCAACACGACACCGCCCATGTCATCGACGTCCTCCCATCTTCGCCTGTGTGACCAGTATCCGAGACGGACCTCATCGCCGTTGCCGGTTGGTTTCAATCGGGCGATCGGGGCTTCGGTTTCCAGCAGGTAGAGATGGTAAGCGCCCTTATCTTCGTAATAGCCGACGCCACCACCATTGGCGTCGTCGAAGGCTTCGATGCGGGCGGCGATGTCGTCATACTGCATGTGCAGATCATACAGTGAAGTACGGCAAGGTGAGTGAGTCGCTTTGCCGCGGGCTGCCGACTTGCATGTTCAGCGGCGAGGGATTCGAAACATGGGATGCAACATCATCCCACTTCCCCCCTATCGACAGGCGATCCGGTTCCTCGGGTTCTGCGTCATTGGCTGCAGGACCTGCGGACATGCTTCACGGCCCCCAGTTGGGAGCATGTGCTCGTTCTGGTGATGGGTGCCGTCCTCGCTCCGGGCAAGCGCACGGTCAGCGCCTGCCTGCGGATGACGGGACGCATCGAGGCGACGAACTTCTCGAGCTATCATCAGATCCTCAACCGTGCCCGCTGGGATTCACACACGCTCGCACGCCGCCTGCTCATCATGATCATCGATCGCCTCGTGCCGGATGGACCAGTTGTCATCGGCATGGACGACACCATCGAGCGTCGGTGGGGACGGAAGATCACGGCGCGCGGCATCTATCGTGATCCCGTCCGCTCCAGTCGTGGCCATTTCGTCAAGGCCAGCGGCTTGCGCTGGCTGAGCTTCATGGTGCTGACGCCGGTCCCGTGGGCAGGCGTCGTGAAGGCCCTGCCGGTCTTGACCCTGCTGGCGCCATCGGAGCGCTCCAATCGACAGCGTGGCCGCAGGCACAAGCTGCTGACCGACTGGGCCCGTCAGGGCGCGCGCCAGCTCTGCCGATGGTTGCCCGACCGCGATATCATCTTCGTGGGTGACAGCAGCTTTGCCGTTCATGAGTTGGCTCATGCCATCGCAAGCCGGGCAACTCTCATCAGCCGGCTCCGGCTCGACGCCAACCTCTTCGCCCCGCCTCCACAACGCACGGCACGCAGCGTTGGTCGCCCGGCGGTGAAAGGGGCGCCGTTGCCAAAGTTGAAGACTTTGCTTTCAGATCCCACCACGCCCTGGCGCAGAATAACCGTGTCCTCCTGGTATGGCCGAAAGCAGGAGAAACCGCTCGAGATCACCTCCGATACCGCCCTTTGGTATCGCCCTGGCACACCGCCCAGAGCAATCCGCTGGGTGCTGGTCAGAGACCCCGATGGCAAGCGCGACCCACAAGCCTTCTTCAGTACCGACACCACCCAAGCGCCAGCTGACATCATCGCACTCTTCGTTCGCCGTTGGCAGGTCGAAGTCACCTTTGCAGAAACCCGGGCACATCTCGGCGTCGAAACCCAGCGGCAATGGTCCGACAAGGCAATCGCACGAACAACGCCCGCATTGTTCGGCCTCTACAGCCTCATCTCGCTGTGGGCCTGCGATCTGCTGAACTCGTCCACCGCCCCATACGCCGCAGCCTGGTATCGCAAGACCAGCCTGACCTTCTCCGACGCGATCGGCGCCGTCCGGCTTACCCTCTGGGTCGGAGACATTTTCCAACACTCGCCGCCAGACCGGAAACACCAAAAAATCCCGCCCGACCGCATCGTGCGAATGGCTGAGGCGTTATGCTTCGCCGCATAATGTACAAAGTCGAGCTAAAGGCCCAAGTTTTTAGAAACCACGGCTTTGCAAGACGGGCAACTGGGATTTTGTTGCGGCGCTTTTAAAGACGATTTTGCCATCAAACCGCCTCGCCCTACTGTCTGTTTTGCGTCCAATAATGTTGCAAACTTATCAAATCTGAGAAGGTGCTACGCGCAGAAAAGCGAGAGCGGGACGCGACACTTGGGGGCAGTCGCGTCCCGCTTGCAGGGAGATATGAGAAAAGTCCGAGGCTTCGAACAGTGTTCAGCCCTGCCGAATAACGCTACCCCAACCTGTGAGGCGGTGTCTAGCCGGAGTTATGCCCGAAAGTTGGTGATGGTCTGAAGTAGGCGGCATATCATGGCGGTGTTGAAAGCGCCGTCAATTCTCAGAGAGAAGGGATATGCCACCATGTCTAAATCTACCGTTTTACCGTTCGCACTGCCATCGGAATTTTCGTCGGACCCGTTGACCGAGGTGATCTAGGCAGGCGCCAAGGAACTGCTGCGTACAGCGGTTCAAGCCGAGGTGTCGGCGTTTATCGCGGAACACGCGCATTTGCTGGACGAAGACGGCCGCCAACGTCTTGTCCGCCACGGATTTCTGCCCGAGCGCGAGATGATGACTGGGATCGGGGCAGGTCCCCGTTCAGGTGCCGCGCGTCCGTGATCGCGGGTCCAATGCTGATGGCAGCAAGATCCGGTTCCGCTCGTCGCTGGTCCCGCCCTATCTGCGCAAGGCCAAGTCGGTCGAGGAGTTGCTGCCGTGGCTCTACTTGAAGGGCATCTCCACCGGCGACTTCAGTGAGGCGTTGGCGCCCCTACTGGGGCCGGATGCTGAGGGCTTGTCGTCGTCAACGATCACGCGTCTGAAGGCGAGCTGGTGGGAGGACTACGAGGCTTGGCGCAAGCGCGATCTGAAGAGTAAACGCTATGTCTACATCTGGGCAGATGGGGTCTATTTCACGCCGCGTTTGGACGGCGATCGTCAATGTATGTTGGTGATTATTGGGGCTGACGAATACGGAGAGAAGGACATTCTAGCGATTGCGGATGGGTTCAGCGAGAATGCGGATAGCTGGAACGATCTCTTGAAAGGATTGAAGAAGCGAGGCTTGACTGAGCCGCCGGAACTGGCGATCGGCGATGGCGCGATTGGGTTTTGGACAGCGCTGCGCGAGGCCTTTCCCGGCACACGCGAGCAGCGTTGTTGGGTCCACAAGACGGCAAACGTTCTGGGTGCGATGCCGAAATCCCTACACGACAAGGCCAAGGCGGATCTGCAAGACATCTGGATGGCCGAGACCAAGAAGGAAGCCAACGCCGCCTTTGATCTCTTCGTCGAAACCTATGGTGTGAAATATGAGAAGGCCGTCTGTAAACTGGTTAAAGACCGCAACGAGCTCTTGGCTTTCTACGACTATGGAAGCACCTGCGCCCCGCGATGGAACGCGTGGCGCGCTGGTGAGACGGTGTTCGGGGGCGGGTCGAGGCGCTGCCCGATCTGGAGCAGCAGGCGTTCTTTGATGAGGTCCCCCCGGAAAAAACCCGATGAGGGATCGGGGTTTTGATCCGGAGAGACATGAGATCTTCTCAAAGAGGGCCGCGCGCCTTACATTACGTTTGTGTAGACAAATTATGGGTGTTATTCCCAATGAACATCGCGGGCTTTGATTGGGATGAAGGGAATTGGCCCAAATGCGGAAAGCATGGGCTGACCCAGGCCGAAATCGAGGAGGTCTTCGCAGGGACGCCGGCTGTGCTCACAGACCCTTTTCCGGATGAGACGCGGATGCGTGCCATCGGAAAGTCAGCCGCTGGCCGGTAAGTGTTCGTGGTCTTCATGCTGCGAGAGATCAACGGTCAGACCAAGTTGTGCCCCATCAGCGCCCGCGACATGCACTAGAAGGAGATCGCACATTATGAAGGCACATCCTAAGCCCCTGCCCACCCTCCATAGCGATGCAGAGGCAGAACAATTCGTGGATACCGCAGACCTGTCCGAGTATGATTTGTCCGGGTTCAAACCGATGCGGTTCGAGATCGAGCCCAAGGCGGCCTCACTGAACATGCGGCTGCCTGGTTCCCTTCTCGTGGCCGTGAAGGCCAAAGCAAAGGCCCGTGGTATCCCGTATACGCGCTATGTGCGCATGTTGTTGGAGGCGGATGTCGCGGAAGGCCCGTCCAAACCACCAGGGCCCCATCAATGAGATGGAATGGTGGTATTGCTATTCAGAAACGTCTCGCGAGGAAAGGCGCCAGGATGCAGTACGGAACGTTTTAACACATCATGCCCGGCAAGAACTCGATATTGCACCTCGGATCAACGTCGGCCGCAATGATACCCGCCCCTGCGGCAGCGGAAAAAAGTTCAAAAAATGTTGTCTGCATTGAGATCGGCGACACCCGTTGAGCTTTATGCCATGGGTCTGGATCGCGGCAAAGCGCATGACGGGGTGCTTTCAAGCGGCGGATCGCGGCGAGGATAGCGCGCAAGACAGCATTTGCAGGCGGCCGGATGGCGTGGAATACACAGTGGAAGTAACCCGCTTCCTCCAGTAACCCATAGATCGCAGGGATTGCATAGGAGCGTTCGCCCGAAAGAAGCGGCCCCAAGGTCACGGTCAACATAGCGGGCGATGAAGAGGGCGAGGACACCCCTAGCCTAGAACCTTTACAGTCTTTCGACTGAATGTTGACTTACTGAGACCCGTGCCTTTTGCCCCATCAATTCCATTAAAATCTGCAACCGCTCCCCGTCCTGAAGAGTTTCTATTTTTGCGATTGTATCTGCAAAAGCGCCAGATACGACACGTACAGTATCCCCGACATCCAGATCGGTTGGTGGTCCAATCAAACCGTGTTCATCACATCGCGCCATAAGCCCTGCCATGAACTCGCGTGGTAAAGGGACGGGCATCCGAGGATCAGTAATCAGTGACTACTCCCCGCCCTGAAGGACGGGGCTTCCTGTTTCAGTAGGCCGTAGCCGGCAGGCGATATAGCCTGTAGGTCTTACACAGCCTCAACAGGCAGAGACGAAAAGCCCTTCCGCCTTGAGGATCTCAATCCCCTTTGCCTTATGGTTTAGCGCAGCATTTACGTCTCTGTCGTGGCTGGCGCCACAACTCTGACAGTCCCAATGGCGCATATCCAGTGGCATTTTATTCACGATGACCTGACAGTTAGAGCATGTCTTAGATCCAGGAAACCACTGATCAAGCTTGACCAGTCTTTTTCCCGCCCATTCGAGCTTATACTCCAGCTTCAAGACAAACGAAGACCAGCTGGCATCACCAATGCTTTTAGCTAATTTCCTATTTTTCATCATGTTTTTGACCTTCAACGTCTCACAAACCACCGCTTGGTTCTCGTCAACGATTTGTCGAGACAGTTTATGTTGAAAGTCACGTCGTGCATTTGCCAGGCGCTCATGCGCCTTGGCAACAGCAAGTCTGGCTTTTGCCCGATTGGCTGAGCCCTTGTTTTTGCGAGACAGGCTTTGCTGCTTGCGTCGCAGGTTTTTAGCAGCTCGTTTGAGGAAACGAGGATTTGGCACTTTATCCCCGTCACTGGTGGCAATCACATCTGTAATGCCTAGATCGACACCCAGAACCTCACTCTCACAAAGATCATCGGCTTTTACCGGCGCTTCCTTCGGGTTGTCCAGGCTGAGTGACGCGAAATACTTGCCAGTTTCAGTCCTTGATACGATCACTTGCTTGATCACATCGCCTTCTCGGAAGGGTCGATGGAATTTGGCTTTAACCCATCCGACTTTTGGCAGGTAGATCAACTCATCAACACCATTAACCTTCACACGTTGGGGATAGGTGATCGACTGCCTCGAGCGGCTACTTTTGAAACGTGGGTATTTACCACGTCTTGAAAAGAAGTTCTGGAAGCCTCGATCTATATTGATCACACTCTGCTGAAGTGCCTGGCTATCAGCTGTTTTGAGCCACTCTGTTTCAGGACTTTTCTTCAATTCTGCAATTTTAGTGATGAGCTTATTTTTGGAGATGCTTTGCTTTTTGTCTTTCCAAGCTGAACTTCTCCACTCAAGGCAGAAATTATATATCCATCGCGCAGCGCCAAACTGATTATTCAGTGCCACCACCTGCTCCTCGTTGGGATATATTCTGATTTTATAGCCTCGCTTCATTCCTAAATCTTACCCCAAACCAGATATCTGAGTCCAGAACAAAAGAAGAACAAAATCATGCTGATGCATGATGCGCCTTTTATCCCCCACCTGAAGGAAGCGGTTTTACGGCGCAGATGATAAAACACTCTTGTGGGCACATAGGGGTTGGTCCCGAATGGCGCTAGTCCCGTGTGTCACGGGATTTGACAGCGTTGAGATTTTCTGAATCACTCTGGGATATCTTTCAGAGGAGGCTGAAATGGGCAAATGTGGACCCGCTGTGAAGTATGTTGTTCGCCTGGATGCTGAAGAGCGCCAACAGCTGGAGGGTATAATCCGCACGGGTCGTGGCGCGGCGTATCGGCTGCTCAAGGCGCGCATATTGTTGAAGGCGGATGTGTCCACGGAAGGTAGCGGCTGGGATGACGCGCAGATCGCGGAGGCGTTGGAGACCAGTCTTTCGACTGTCTATCGCACCCGTCGTCAACTTGTGGAGGAAGGGCTTGAGGCTGCTCTTGCACGCAAGACACAGTCAACACCGCCACCGAGGATCTTTGATGGGGAGAAGGAAGCACAGCTGATTGCTCTGGCTTGCTCCGAACCTCCCAAAGGCTATGCGCGCTGGTCGTTGCGGCTCTTGGAAAAGCGCGTGGTTGAGTTGGGTATCGTAGATCAGGCCAGTGACAGCACGATCGGGCGCACGCTCAAAAAAACGCTCTCAAACCGCACAAGAGCCGCTATTGGGTGATCCCCCCCAAAGCCAACGCTGCTTTTGTCGCGGCCATGGAAGATGTGCTCGACGTCTACACACGCCCATACGACCCTGCGCGCCCGTTGGTCTGCTTGGACGAGACTTCCAAACAATTGACCAAAGAAACCCGCGCCCCCATCCCGATGCGACCGGGTCAGCCCGCGCGGTCTGACTATGAATACGAACGCAACGGCGTCGCCAGCTTGTTCATGGTATTCGCTCCGCATGAGGGCTGGCGCCATGTCACCGTTCGGGCCAGACGCACCGCTGTCGACTATGCTCATGTTCTCAAAGAGCTGGCCGACATCCACTTTGCGAAGGCTGACAAGATTGATCTGGTTCAAGACAACTTGAACACCCATAGGCGCGCGTCTCTTTACGAAGCCTTTCCCCCGGCCGAAGCTAAACGCATCGCTGATCGCTTCGACTGGCATTACACGCCGAAACACGGGTCTTGGTTAAACATCGCGGAGTGCGAACTCAGCGTGCTGGCGCGCCAATGCCTCGATCGACGCATTCCTGATCAAGCTGCTTTAGAAGCACAGGTCATTGCTTGGACCCAAAATCGAAATAATGCGCAAGCCAAAACAAGGTGGCACTTCACAACTGAAGACGCCAGAACCAAACTCATCAGCCTTTACCCTCAAATCGACTGAATCAGAGGACTAGAGCTCAAAGGTTGTCGTGGATGTATTGATTTGCGGAAGGGCGCGCCTGATGGCCGATAGAAACAACACCATCACGACTTTGGTCAGCGCGTCGTCGCCTGCTATGTGGCCTGTCGCCACGAAAGAGACATTCCCGTGGCACCTTCGCTATAAGAAGGCCATTATGCTTCTAGAGGGTAACGTTCATTGAAGGTGTTTTACTCAGATGAACTCAATATTCGTTGATATCGCCATCGTCAAAATCACTCCCACTAAACCTGTTTTTGAATACAAGTCGCAGTCCAATCCAGGACAGAGCCGAGCAAGTTGCCCAAAGTGCTAGAACAGCCGGCGCTGTTTGCCAATCCACTGGCCAAAGAAATGCAATCAAAAACGCAACTATCCAGGCACCGATCCCGAAGCCAAGTGCCAGAAAGGTTGGCATGAGAACTTCGATCACAAACAAAATGGCCCCCACCGCAAACCAAAATGACCAAGATGAAAGGGATATAAATTCAATTAAATCCATTACTTAGACTCCTTAAAAAACTTGAAAGCATCGGAGAATGCATCGAGCGCATTGGCGGGTAGCAGTACTGTTGCACGTCCCTCTCCGTCACCCAGCTTGTTCAGCGCTTCAACCTGTTTAAGGGCAACCTGATATTGAGCGGCTGCGATACCGTTATCAGAAATAGCCTCTGCAACCACGCGTGTGGCATAAGCTTCAGCGTCAGCTTGAACTCGACGCGCCTCAGCTTGCTTTTGGGCTTCATAAAATTGCGCGTCTGCTCTCAACTCGATGGCGCGTGTTACTTCAGCACGGCGGGCTCTTTCGGCATTGAGCTGTTGCAGCATCGCTTCGCGGGTCGCTTGATCCAGGTTGACATCGAGTATCTCGGCACGCGTCACCTCGATCCCCCAAGGCTCAATCGCTTCGCGGATTTCCTCTTTCATCTTTGCAATGAGAGCTGAGCGATTGGATTGTACTTGGTCCAGTTCTAGCTGGCCTACCTCGGCTCGGACTATGCCTGCCACTGTGGTTGCAATCGCATTGTCTATATCTCGAATGCGGTAAACTGTCATTTCCGGACGTAGCACACGGTAGAAAACGCTGGTTTCCAAGTCGACCAGCACATTGTCTGATGTGATTGCATCTTGGCTGGCATTAGGAAGTTGGCGTTCGAGAACTGTAACTTTGTGAGCCACTGTGTCTATGAATGGAATGATCAGATTGATGCCTGGTCCCAAGACACGCCGGAATTTTCCAAAACGTTCCACAACCCACTTGTCTGCCTGAGGCACGATACGAAGGCCGCGGGAAATGGTGAATATGATCAGTGCGGTAATGACCAGAAGGGTGATTTGTCCCTCATTCATGTTATTTTTCCGTAATTACGTGATCTTGCGTTTTGATTGTAGACTAACAAGGTCCGCCGTAACACTGTCCTTAAAAGGCGTATGAAGGCTTATCCCCTTGGGGCCGGTTGCCCAAGATGTAGTAGATCGGGGTTGCAGTCCGCATGATGTTCTTGTAATGTTCCGGCATGCCTGCACGTTGGTCATCAGATCGTCCCATATCGCGTCAAGAGTTCCAGGCGCTGTTTCCCGACGACGCAGCTTGCGCTGAATATCTCGTGGACAAACGCTGGCCCGAAGGCTTCAGCTGTCCGGCTTGCGGCGGCCAAAAGGCTTGGGCGCTGGACCGCGAGCGACCGACATGGGAATGTGCAGGGTGTCGGCGGCAGACTTCAGTCACCGCAGGCACGATCATGCATCGCAGCCACCTGCCGCTCAAAACGTGGTTTCTTGCCGCTCACATTGTCGCCACCCACTCGAACGGGATCTCCGCTCTTCAGTTGCAGGGCCAACTAGGCATTGGCAGCTACAAGACCGCCTGGCTGCTGCTCCAGAAGCTCCGGCGCGCCATGGTGGATCCTGGACGCAGCCCACTGCAAACTCTTGTCGAGATTGATGAGACGGAAATGCCGTTCCGCTCGAAGCATGATCCCGTGGACAAGAAGAAAGGTGGGCGATCTCCGGTCGGCAAAATCTTCATCGTGGGCGCGGTCGAGCTGTCTGAAGACGGTCAGCCACGCCGCATTCGCTTGGCACAAATCCCAGACGGATCCTCGAAGACGTTGCATGGGTTCATTGGAAATGTGGTCACCGCAGGAGCTCGGGTGATCACCGACGGATGGCTGGGCTATGAGAACCCACCAGCCAACCCACATGAAGTTCGCGTTGTCGAGGGACAGAAGGCGCATGAACTATTGAAATGGATCCACCGGGTCTTCTCGAACCTCAAGCGTTGGGCAAAGGGGGTCTATCACGGACTGCGCAAGGCGCATGCCCAACGCTACCTGGACGAATTCGTTTTCCGCTGGAACCGAAGACGCCACACCCGCGTCGCCTTTGATCGCCTCCTCGGCCTCGGCATGGGCCTGAAGCCTGCCACGTATCGTGATTTCGTAGATCAGCGCGCCTGATTTTGCCTGACAGAGGTGACTAAAGAGCGCAATCCTCTGGCCCCCACTTGCCCCGCGACAAACAAGATAAAACAGCGCGAACGCTTCTCAGTACAATTTGACGCAACAACCATACATCTACTCACATGCTGCAGTGGTGAAAGCATCGCCTCTCTTCACTGAGCCGCCCTACAAGATGTAGCGATACCGGCATCAAAGGGATAAGCCTTAGGCGTATGTATCGAATGCGGTAACTTTCTCGCAGTAGCGTTAATGTCTCAAGGAGCCAAGATGCTCATCAATCGCCGTCACGTTGAGTTGATAGATTGGATGGTGATTGAATTATTATTTTCATATTCTTAATAAATACTTATGCCATAAAGTTAAGGTAAAGAGTTAACTTATACGGAGTCTCCGACTGCCTTGTCCGGCCCTATAAACCAAGTATTTATAGCGCTGGTTCTTTGAGAGAAGTGTCTTCCTTTCGGTCTGTGTGAGACTGTGCGTTTTGCAGATGGGCTGCGGATCATGACGTGGGACGCTCTTTTTGGATAAGTGATTTTTTGCCAGATTTGCCGGTGAAGTAGTTTCCGCATTGGATTGACCTGAGTACATTTTCCCGAACAAATGCGCGTATGCAACGTGCGATTAGAGAGGTGTGCGACGATGACTCGGTCTGAGCTGGTTCAAAGGATTGCTGATAATAACCCCGACTTGTACCTGCGCGACATCGAGCGGATCGTGAGCATTTTCTTTGAGGAAATCACTGATGCTCTAGCTCGCGGCGATCGGGTTGAAATCCGTGGCTTTGGCGCATTTTCGGTTAAGAAACGTGATGCTCGCACGGGTCGCAACCCGCGTACCGGTGAGTCAGTCGACGTGGAGGAAAAGTATGTACCCTTCTTCAAAACTGGAAAACAGCTTCGGGAAAGATTGAATGGGAACTGAAGGGCGGCCATCGGCTAAGGCCGGAGGGACCACTTGGCGGAGCACACTTCCGGGCACTGCCTGATGACGTCTTCAGGCACATCCCCAGATGTTTTGGGAGAATATTTGCGCTGCCAAAGGCGTCTACCCGAATACCATTACTTCATCGTCCCGCGCGTGAGACCCCGGCCTTCAGGCCGGGGAGGTAAGCGCGTTTTTTTGGATCGACGATAAAAGCGTATATATTTTACGCATGGCGAACCGTGGCTTTCAGTTCAGGCTTTATCCCAACGATGTTCAGGCGTCTGCACTGGCACAGACATGCGGCGTTGTCCGACTTGTCTGGAACATTGCACTCGAACAGAGGCGCCACCATGCGAGACGATACAAGAACCGAATGGGGACGTCCCTAAATTATGTGGCACAGGCTCGTGAGTTGACGGTCTTGCGTGACGATGTCTCTTTTGTTCGAGATGTCCATGTAACGCCTTTACAAAGATGCCTGAAGGAGCTGGACCGTGCCTATAAAGCCTTCTGGGCGGGAAACGCAGGTCCACCATCTCCCCGAAAAAAACACGTGCACATGTCGTTCAGCCATGCGGGTCGGGAAGTTCAGGTACGTCCGCTTAACAAGAATTGGGCAAGTGTGAGAATCCCCAAGATCGGGTGGCTCAAGTTCCGCAAAACACGGGATATCCCAGAGGATGTTCGTGAGGTTACGGTTTCAAAGACGGCTCTGGGGTGGAACGTCACCTTTGGATGCGTTGTGCCTGATCAGGAAGACACGAAGCCTGGGAGCGTTGGAATAGATCGGGGCGTCGATATCCCTCTAGCCCTGAGCGATGCACGTGTCTTTGGGGAAGATCTGAAGATCAGGTTATTACATCTGGAGCGGAGAGCCCGGTTTCTCCAACGTCGTGTGAGCCGGCGCAAGAAGGGAAGCAACCGCTATCGCCGTGCCGTTAAACACCTGTCCAAGATAAAGGCGAAGATCGCACGCGTCCGAAAGCATTGGGCCCATTGCGTGACAAGCTGGATCACGCAGTCCTATGGCACCGTTGTGATCGAGGACCTGAAAACGAAGAACATGACCCGGTCCAACAGGGGAACGATCGAAGCCCCTGGTCGCAAGGTACGACAGAACAGCGGCCGCAACCGGGCGATCCTCAATATCGGATGGCATCAGGTTGAACAGATGCTGTCCTACAAAGCCGGAAGGTTGGTGAAAGTAGACCCCCGGTACACCTCGCAGACATGTTCGACATGTGGAACCCAGGACAAGACAAGTCGCAAAAGCCAAGCGGTCTTTGATTGTACAAACTGCGGGTTCCGCGCAAATGCGGACATCAATGCAGCGATCAACATTCTAATGCGTGGGAACAATGCGTGTCTGGACGTGGAGCCTGTCTCTCGGGATAGATTGAAGCGTCTACTTGAGGGGGCCAACAGGCCCCTGAAAATCCCCGTCCTTTAGGGCGGGGAAGATGTTATACTCGTGCGCCTGAATTGACCTGATGGCAATCATACGATTTTGTATTTTTCGAGGGATACGACGCGGAAGTTGTCGGTTACGGTATTGCGAAATTCTTGCCACTTTTGTGGCAGTGTATTGCGGAAGAAGTCGAAAATCGCTTCGGTGAATTGGTCGAAGGTTTGATAGTGGCGGTTGTGGGTGACCCATGCGTGCATGACCCCCCAAAGGCGCTCGATCGGATTGAGATGAGGGGCGTATGCAGGCAGGAAGCGCAACTTCACCCGCCGTTCTGGGCTCTCAAGCCATGGCAGCAGTGCCTTGGCATGATGGTATCGGGCATTGTCAACAAAGACATGAATGGCGGTCATGGTTGGATTGGTACGCTCCAACGTTTCCAACATCTGTCGAGTGGTTTGGGCATTGATCTTTTCGCCTTCCACAAAGGTGAACTGGAACGTCTCGAGGTCCATCCCAAACGGGCCATCAGCTTGGCGGCCCCTGAACGGCTATACGTTAGATCGTGCTCTGCCAGCACATAGGCGCGAACCTCATCTACGTTTTGAGCCAGGCATTCCGTGAAATGGGCCTTCAGAACTTGCTCTTGCTCGACGGACAGATGCCCCTGGCGCTGGCTGTAATCTTTCAAGCCAAAAAACGACAGCCCAGCTCCGGCAAAAGCAAAGCGCCATTCCGTCAAAACTGTGGGCCCGATATCCAGAATCCGGCAAACCGTTCCAGCGTCCTCACCCGCGTCTAAGAGAAGAAAGGCACGCGCACGCTTCCAAACGAGGGCGTCCACCTTACGACGGCGACAAATCGCTTCAAGCGCCATGCGCTCTTCATCCGACAGGCTAACGGAATTATGGTTCTTGTTGCTCATAACAAAGAATACCGACCGCTGCCCAGTTCAACATGTGGCAGAGTGAATCGGACCAACAAAAAGTCAGGTCAATTCAGGAGAACGAGTATAACTCTGATAAATATTATACAGTCTTGATACATTCACATTCTGGCAGTGGTTGATTGTAATCTCACCATTTTGCACCTGCAGCCTCGGGCTTCAGGCCTCGGAGGTAAGCGCGTTTCCCTGCTGGCTAGAGCAATGTGTCTGTTTCAGCACAATCATCATGAGAAAAATCATGCAAGGCTGTGAATTTGAACAGATTTGACTAAATTAGTGTTCGCTACTTGAAGGTACGAGCATGTCTTTTCATACGCACAATGGCTCTGAATTCGTTGGATTGAGGTCGATCGTTGGTGGTCGGCGGCAAGTAGTGTATGATGCTCGGACCGGCAAGCGTATCCTGCTGGATATTCGTGATGCAAGCGCATCAGACGATGATATTAACGCTGCGTTGAAAGAGGGGATCAACGCACGCAACGTGTTGGGCAGTATTTTGGCTGCGCTTAAAGCTCGTAATATTGACGTAGACTTTGCATCCTGAGCAAATCAGGAGTCCACTCATCTGCTGCACTTCAGTATACTGCATCCAACCTCAGAAAAACTGAGGAATGTGAGGCAGCATGCAACCAATCATTCACAAAGCGGCAATAGCTTTGGACCTGAATCCTGTGTCATCAGGCATTTCTCCAGGTGACCGGGCATGGCTGTCACTAAATCCTGACGCGACAGTTTCAGTACTCGTTGAGCGGCCGTCACGTTTGCCTTTTGGTTTAGGAAAGCCAAAACTCTTCATTGCAGGAAAGCTGGGTACACGGGCAACTGATCTCTTGCGCCCTGCACTCGAGAGCAGGGCGGACCTGCGTGTACGTATCATTGAGGTGGAGCCGGCTCACCTCAGTCGCTCCGGTCATGCGGCTGTATTCATTTCCGTGTGGGGAAATGTTGCCGACGTAGCGCAGTCAAAACCAGCATCGTTTATGTTCACACGCAGCAAAATCAACGATCCCGTCCCACCAAAAAGAGACAAATGATACCCGATCCCATATTCCCCAAGTAAATCTCTGATTTCGCTGTCCTGATAGTGATATTTCGCATATAAATCATGATGTTGACGGCTGTGAGGGGCGCTTTTCATGGATCACCCAAAGGGTGCGAGTTCGGATCGGGATGATCGGGTCGATTTCGACCCTCGTGTGCGGCTGGAATTTTGCGGCACGCAGCTCAGTTCCGACGGCGGCCTGTTGGTGATGCGCGAACTGGATGACGCGCTCGGGCTGTCCGATCTGGCGGCAACAGCACTACGCGACACCCGCCGAGGCAAGAACACCGTCCACCGGCTTGACGGGCTATTCCGCCAATCGGTGTTCGGGCGACTGGCCGGATACGAGGACGTCAACGACGCCGATCGGCTGGCCCTCGATCCGGTCATGCGCCAGGTCGTGGGCGGCCGTGCCGTTAATGCGCAAGCTGCCTCTGCCTCGCAGATGGGACGGTTCGAAACCGAGACGCTGGCTCTGTCCGAGAACCGGGCGGCGCTGGCCGACCTGAACGGGCAATGGATCGACCGGTTCCATGACCGTAACGGGTTGAAGTATATCGTGCTGGACATGGACAGCTCGGTCAGCCCCACCCATGGCGATCAGGAGGGCGCGGCCTGGAACGGGCATTTCGACTGCACCTGCTACCACCCCAACTTTCTGTTCAACCAGTTCGGCATGTTGGAACGCTGCGCCCTGCGGAACGGCAATGTCCACAGCGCCGATGGCTGGCGGGACGTTCTCGACCCCGTCATCGCCCGCTACGCGGAGCGCGACCTTGGCGGCCGGTTCTTCCGGGCCGATGCCGCCTACGCGATCCCGGCGATCTATGAGCGGCTGGAAGAAGCCCGGTTCTTCTACGCCATCCGGCTGCCGTCGAACACCGTCCTGCGCGAGAAGATCGCTCATCGGCTGACCCGGCCCGTGGGGCGGCCTTCGCTGACCAAGGTGAAACGGTTCTTCGAGGACTTCGAATATCAGGCGCAAAGCTGGGATAAGGCGCGCCGCGTGATCGCCAAGATCGAATGGCATCCGGGTGAGTTGTTCCCGCGTGTCGGCTTCATCGTCACCAACCTGCCCATGGACCCCGACTGGATCGTGCGGTTCTACAACCAGCGCGGCACTGCCGAGCAGCACATCAAGGAAGGCAAGTATGCCTTTCGCTGGACACGGCTGTCGTGCCGGAAGTTCCGCGACAACGAGGTCCGGCTCCAACTGCACGCACTGGCCTACAACCTGGCAACCTTCCTGCGCTGCATAGACCTGCCCGAGGCGATGGCCGACTGGTCGTTGACCAGCCTGCAACTCAAGCTGATCAAAATTGGGGCGCGCGTCGTGCGTCACGCCCGCGCCATCACCTTCCAATTGGCCGAGGTGGCCGTCACCGGCCCGATGGTCCGCGCCATCCTCGCCGCGATCCGACGCCTACGAGCGCCTCCGTCATGCGCATGAGGGCGATCCACGCCTAAACTGAACGAAAGGTGCAGAACAGGTGTGTCCGCTGCGCTGAAAAACACCGCCGTCAAGCCAGATCGACGCGGCTTCCCGGTCTGATCCGCCCAGTTCCAACAGCCTGCGCGACCGGTGGCGCCGGTTGAAGCGAAAAACGCGCGTCCACCGCGCAGATTCAGGCGATATTCACGTCCAGCCGAACACCACATGGGGAATATCGGCCGATATGTAGGCGCTGTGCGCGCCCCATTGATTTGATGTGTTCCGGTTGGTTGTGATTGGGCGGGTATGAGGCTTGACAGAAACGCGGTCTTGGTAACTGGCGCTTCCTCTATATTTGGGCGGACGGGGCCTATTTCAAACCGAAAATCGCCGTGTACAACAGAGACCAGTTAGCCAACCAGCGAGCCAACCACCCAGGTGGGTCTCCCAGGCCAGACCGCCAGACAGCATTGCGAAGATCAGAATATTTGCAATGATCAGGCCAAGAAGCCCAATGATTACCGGTTGAACAGACAACCCGACTTTTTTTCGCGCATGATATTCCATCGCCTGCCACATACCGATCAAGCCAAACACGGCGCCAGAGGCACCAATCATGGGCCCGTTGCCTGTTGAAAGCAGGCCAAAGCAGGCAGCCCCTGCAATGGCCGACAAACACAGTACAAACAATGTCTTGTACGCTCCAATCTGGATTGAGATAAATTTGCCCAATGACAACAGGATCGCGCTATTCATGACCAGGTGCAGTATTCCGCCATGCAGGAACGCATAGGTGATAAACATCAACACCGTTTGTCCTGGATAGACAGGTTGCACAGCACCTGACAATACGGGCTGCCAGAATGCTCCTAACAGGAATGCAGTTTCTCTCTGATCTATTGACCCGAATAAATTGGATGCGGACAAATTTAGAACCAGTTCGATAGCGGCCATAATTCCGACCAGTGTCCAAAGGAACATCGGCGCTCCAGGCTGGACCATGGGGTTGCCTGACTTGGGAGATCGCTGATGGGCTTTAACCTTCATGGAACGTTCCATTTTTGCGTAGACATCCGAATGAGCTTGTTTATTGAAAATGCTCTTCCACACTTATCGCTGACGGGATTGAAGGAAGTCCGTATAAATTTCCTTGGTGTCTATATATATTGAGTTCACTAAGCGCTTGCGCTTGTCCTAATGTTTCTACACCCTCAGCAATTATTTCAATCTCCAATTGTTTAAGAATATATGCAAGCCCATTCAAAAAGGCCTGCTCTCTGTGAGAGTGCTCGATATTCTTTATAAGGGAACAGTCTAATTTTACAATGTCGATAGGCAACTGCAACAGGCTGCGAATGTTACTTTGTTTACCGCCGAACCCATCCAACGCTATCATCACACCAGCCTTTCGTAGATTTTCTAAATTGTGGATAATTTCTTCGATATTTGCTCGTCCTGTGAATCTCTCTTCAGAAATTTCCACTACAATTGGATGAGTTCTGATCTTAGTAAGTTCAGCAAAGGTCGAAATGACAGTCTTGACAAAGCTATTACTGGTGAACTGCTCAAACTCAAGGTTCCATGACACATATGTATCTGGAAATTTTGTCAGAGTTTGAAGAACTTCGTGACGCATTTCCTGATGAATTTCAAAGTACTCGGGTCGATACAGGACTGTGCTGAAGCGCCCGACAAAACTCTCAGGTGCCCAAACGGTTCCATCTGCTCGACGCCAATGGATCAAGGCTTCGAAACCTTCGTTCTTCTTATCTTTTATATTGTAAATAGGTTGAACATAGTATTTGAATTCTTGATTTTTAATACCACTCACGAGGTCCAACTCTGTGACGAAACCTCCCCGCGCACGTTGCTCTCTGATAAAAGCTTGATCTGCAATAATAGTTTTGTTTCGGCCGGCTTCTTTCGCTTTATGCAAAGCAATATCAGCGACATGGAGAGTTTGATTAAGGGCGTCGCCCTTAGTCAAGCGTGCGATGCCAACAGAAGCGGTACAAGAAATAGTGTGACCTTCAAAAATTACTATAGAGTTTCTGATTTCTCGCCTTAAGTGATTTCCGAAAGCGTAAGCTTTTTCTTCTGTTTGCCAAGGTAGAGCTATTAGAAATTCTTCACCGCCAAGGCGCCCCACCAATCCATCCTCTGACGCCTGCCTTCGCAGTGTCTTGGCAATTGCTTGAAGTAAGTCGTCTCCAGTACGATGGGAGTACTGATCGTTGACTGATTTGAACCAGTCAATATCAACGATGAAGATGGCCCAGTCATGCTCAAGCCGTAATGACTGATTATCGCCCAAGCGTTTCTCGAGGCCCAGTCTGTTCAGAATACCCGTAAGCGGATCAGTTTCTGCCTGACGTGCTAATGCTTCTGCTTGCTCTTGAAGAGTTGTGACATCTTCAAAGTTAATGACGAGGATACGCCCTTTTCCATCAATACTGGGGTACCATTTTGATCGTGTCTGGAACGTTAGCAGTGTACCATTTTTTGATCGTAAAGTCTTGATATCCGGTTCGCTGGGGGCACCCAGAGGTAAAGATAATAGTAACTTGCGCCGTTTCAAGAGTTGTCCCTTGCCTCCTGTGCGCAGTACTGCAGATGATGGTAGGTCATTCTCATTTTTATAACCAAGTAATTCCAACAATGGTTGTGATGTGTAAATAATATCAAATTCTTCGTTCTGTATAGAGTAAAGACCCTGGCTTACATCGAGATAGGTTTCTGCAATATCAGATAACCATTTTTGTTTGTCGAAGTTTTGTTCGAATTGCTTCATTTTATTCATGGACTTTTCGGTCGACACCAGCTGCTTCTCCACTGAGATCTCACGCTCAACAAAGGCGATCTTCCTATATAGTTAGCGGTAGCCTAAAAGTGGTTAGGTTGTTTTTTAGTTAAGCCCAATCTTGTCGCGTGCCATGATGCTTCGGCGCGTGAGGAGATTCCGAGCTTACGGTATACTGACTTGATGTAGCTAGCGATGGTTGTTTGAGCGAGACCAAGGATTTCAGCCACTTCTGCGTTACGCAGACCGCGCGCAATTAATGTCAGGACCTCTACCTCGCGCTCGGTTAGTTGGCAGTCTGGCACATCCGTAGGGCCGGTCAGGCTGAAATGCTCCATGATACGACGAGCGATTGATGGGGACAGAGCGGGCACCCCCATATGAATTTGTGCTAATTGTCGCACAAGTACTGTTGATTGTCACTGAGAACTGACCCGGTATTTTCACCGAGATTTGACCCACCCTCAGTTATGCGTCGTGGTCTATGACGCGGTCAATGTTTTGGTCTCCTTTTCTGTTTTCTTTGCGGCCTTGGAACTGGCTTTGAACCGGTAGCTGTCGTTGCCAGTTTCCAGGATGTGGCAGCGGTGTGTGAGCCGGTCGAGTAGCGCGGTGGTCATCTTGGCGTCTCCAAAGACCTGCGCCCATTCTGAGAAGCTGAGGTTGGTGGTGATGATGACACTGGTGCGTTCGTAGAGCTTACTCAGCAGGTGGAAGAGCAGCGCCCCGCCGGACGAACTGAACGGCAGATAGCCGAGCTCGTCCAGGATGACCAAGTCGACTTTGGTCAGCATCTCGGCCAGCTTCCCTGCCTTCCCGAGCGCTTTTTCTTGCTCCAATGCATTGACCAGCTCCACCGTTGAGAAGAAGCGGACCTTGCGCCTGTGGTGCTCAATTGCCTGCACGCCAATTGCTGTAGCGGTGTGGCTTTTGCCCGTTCCGGGTCCGCCGATCAGCACGGCATTCTCAGCCGCTTCGATAAACTCGCATCGATGCAGC
>CBDIPP010000018.1:0-50343 GCA_965283695.1 uncultured Parvibaculaceae bacterium
ACCACTTGGGACGGATCTACCTGTTCATACGGCTGATTGAGTGTCGCAAGTCCCATAGGGCTCTCCTCAGGCGGCAGCTTCCTCGCGCACATCATAGTTCCCGTAATAACCGGGAATTTCTTCTGAACGCAGGTAGAGGCCAGAACGAACCGCCTCGATCAATTCTGGGACGAAGGCTTTCACGGAGTGGCGCGGCTCAAATCCCAATTCATCTTTGATCTTGGCAAAGGACACGCGGTAGTTACGCGGATCGCTGCCTTTTTCAACGTAAGAAACCTTGCCATCAATGTGGGTCAGGATTTCGTCGATGATCATCGCCTTGGTGTAATTGTTTTCATCAGCGCCAACATTGAAAACTTCACCGCGGACCTTTTCTTCCGGCGCTTCCAGCACCCGAATGACCGCACCAGCAATGTCACGCACGTGGCAGTAAGGACGCCACGTATCCTTGTCATAGACATCCAGCGCTTCGCCCTTAGCGAGAGCAGCTGTAAACTCATTCACTGTCAGATCAAACCGCATGCGGTGACTGAGACCGAATGCTGTGGAGATACGAAGCACAGTCGGGATTGCTTCAGATGTTTTCCCCTGCTCCAGCAGAAACTGCTCGAACCCAACTTTGGTCTCCGCATAGATGGAGAGAGGCTTAAGATCAGATGTTTCATCCGCTGGTTCATCGCTGTCTCGCATGCCGTAGTTGGAACAGGTCGACGTAAAGACGAACTTGTGAATGCCCCGCCCTTCAAGCGCTTTAAAGACAGTCTCTGAACCAGCCTGATTGACCGAGCGTGTGAGATCGGGGAATTTCTTGGAGATCGGATCGCCAACAAGCGAAGCGAGAAGCACCACGTCAGTGATACTATCCAGCGCACGATCAAGTGTCGCTTCGTCCCTTAGGTCTCCCATTACCAGGCTGAAGCCTGGCTCGTCATAAAGGCCTTCAAGCGACAGAGAATTGGAATAGAGGAAATTGTCCAGCACCCGGGTTTTGTAACCGCGCTTCAGAAGCTCGCGAACCATGACGGAACCCACATAGCCTGCGCCGCCAATGACCAACACATGCCGAGGTAAAACCGCGCCGCTCCTGGAGGCTTTATCGAGCCGTGAAAGTTCGTCCTGAAGGGCTTCAGCAGCCGCAAGGGGGTCTTCCCCTTCCATCCGCGCCGCACAGTTGCGGATCGCCTGCGCATAGACGTCGCTCGTGCCATCCAGGTCCACGCCGCGCGTCTCGCCAATTCCATCAATCGTCAGTGCCATATTCTGAGGCTCCCAAAGAGGGGTCGAGGTCCATGAGACCAAGCCCGGAGTCATTGATCCTCAGAATGTCGCTGAAATGGTTAATGCCACCTTTAGAAACCAAGGCTTAACCATAAAAAACGCCCCCTTTCCTGCGGAAAGAGGCGTCTCAACAGGGTTACCCCTGCCTTAATCGGCTATTTTGCTCAGAACTGCTTTTCAGGCAGACGAACGACCAGACCGTCAACTTCGTCAGAAACCTTGATCTGACAGGAGAGACGGCTGCCGTCGCGCACGTCAAACGCGAAGTCGAGCATATCCTCTTCCATCTGCTCGGCAGAGCCGGTCTTGTCTTTCCATGCACCGTCAACATAGACGTGGCAGGTCGCGCAGGCGCAGGCCCCGCCGCAATCCGCATCAATGCCCGGAATGGAGTTCTTAATAGCGCCTTCCATCACCGTCATACCGTTTTCACAGTCAATGGTGTGGGACGTCCCGTCATGTTCGATATAGGTGATCTTCGCCATGGCTCCCGTCGAATCTTTCCCTGTTAAGCGTCGCCGGGCCTCTTAAGCGTGCCCGCGCCAAGAAAATGACGCCTGTGTCATTATTTTTCAAGTGGCGATTTGCCTCAATATCGGCTGAAAGTCCACCACCGGCCGCTCCGAATAAGCAGCAGGCCGGGAAATATCACGCGTGCTTGCCTGTCGTCCAGCCGGATTTGGCCAAATGATCGCTCGCATGGGCCACAGGCACCTCCTCCAGCGGGGTCGCCAGCGTGTCATTCCAGCGATTGAGAAAGCCAAAAGCCGAGATCACCGCGACGATATCGACGATCTGGTCCTCGTCGAAATGGGGTTTTAGGGCCTCAAAATCCGCATCAGAAACCCCGTTTGGCACCTGAGCCGACAATTGCGCCACGGTCAGCGCCGCCCTCTCCGCCTCAGAAAAGAGATCGGACGTCTCATATTCCCAGATCTGCGCCAGCTTCTGGGCATCCAGATCTTCCGCATTTTCCGCCCCATGATGCGTATGCGCCTGACAGTAAAGACAACCGGCGGACCGACTCGCCATATAGGCAATCATCTGCCTGAGACCCGGCGACAGCGCCCCGCCCAGATTGACCTGCGCCATCATGCTCACAAAGGCTTTCACCAGCTCCGGGCGTCGCGCCATGATCAATAGAGAATTAGGCAAAAAGCCCATGGATGCCTCAGCCAAGGCCAGTTGGTCTTCCAAATCCGGCAGTGATGCGCGGTCCAATGGTGCCAATCGTGTCATGAAGTCCTCCCAAACTTATCTCGACGCCTTCTGGGTCGCCGCATTGAGAGCAAGGCTATGCGGTGTCACCGCCCACCGCCAGTCGGGACCATTCACTTTTGGGGGAGCATTTGCAATTCGCCTGTCGAGCCCTTCATAATCCGCGCAAATGATCCCTCAAGAAAATGGGCCACACCATGCTTCCAGAACACAGAGCCCATAGCGAAGCCATGGCCCAAAATGCCAATGCCATGGTGGACGGCGTTGTCTGGCAGACCATCGCTCTGTCGCTGGGTTGTGCAGCAATCATTGTCGGAACAATGACGGCGGGCGCTCTAAACGCACTACCGCTCTGGGCGGTCTCACTCATCATCTATCTAAGCGTATATCTGAGCTACACCGCGCTCCATGAAGCGGTGCATCAGAACATCACCGGTACCAGGAAGGATCTCGCCTGGATCAACAAGGCGATCGGCACCCTCTCCTCATTCTTCCTTGTGCATTCCTACGAAATGCATAAAACCATCCACCTGACCCACCACCGCAACACCAATGACCCCGAGCACGACCCGGATCATTGGGTGAATGGCTCAAACTTTCTGATGACATGTCTGCGCAGCGGTACGCTGTTCAACGGCTATTTCTTCTATTGCTACAAGCACTGGGACGACCCGCAGATGCGCCGCGCCTACTGGATCGGCCTCCGCGACACCTTCCTCTCGCTGACAGCCATTGCGCTGATTGCGGTCTTTATCGACTGGAAGCTCGCCGTCTTCGGATTTCTGGTACCGGCGACGTTCGCCATGATGACACTCGGTGTCTTTTTCGACTATCTGGTGCATGTGCCGTACAAAGCCCGCGCCCGGTTTGAGAACACCCGCGTCATTATCTTCCCCCGCTGGTTGGACACAATTGTCACATTGGCCTATGTGCAGCAGAACTATCATGGGGTACATCACGCGTTTCCGCGCATTCCCTTTACAAAATACCGGCACTTTTTCCGCACAACGGAAGAGGACGTTGTTGAAGCAGGTATGCCTGTCGCCCGGCCACTCGGATAACAATAAACGCCCGACATGACCAAGCCCCTCAACGTTCTGTTCATCACCGCCGACCAATGGCGCGGCGACTGCCTCTCAGCTCTCGACCATCCAGTGGTGAAAACGCCCAATCTGGATGCGCTTGGCCAGGATGGCGTGATGTTCACCCGGCACTATGCAAACGCTGTCCCCTGCGCGCCAAGTCGCGCCTCACTCCACACCGGGCTCTACTTACAGAACCACCGCGCCTGCACCAATGGCACGCCCCTCGATGCCCGCCATACCAATTGGGCGCGGGAAGCAGAGAAGATCGGCTATGACCGGGTGCTGATTGGCTACACGGACACAGCGAACGATCCACGCGAATTGCAGGACGACAGCCCATGGCTCAAAACCTATGAAGGGCCGCTACCGGGCATCCGCCCCATCGCCATGATGGGCACCTGGCCGGGCCCATGGGCCGACTATCTGAAAGACAAGGGCTATCCCCTACCTGACGATCTGCGTCAAACCTTCGGCCTGCGCAATGAAGGCCCGGACTATGAGCATGGCCGCGACACGCCAAAGCCGCTTATCTATCCGGCAGACGACAATGATACCGCCTATCAGGTGGATCGCTGCATCGAGTATATGGGGCAAGCCCAAGATCCCTTCATCATGCACCTGTCGCTCCTTCGCCCGCACCCGCCCTGGGTAGCAAGCGAGCCCTACGCCTCCATGTACGATCCAGAAAGCCTGCCCGGCTACATCCGCGCGGAAACGGCGGAGGAAGAAGGCACCATCCATCCGTGGCTCGAACATCAGCTGGAGCATCGCCACTACTTAGCGCCCGACAATGACAAAAAGCAGCGGCGCATGAAGGCGGTCTATTACGGCCTCATGACCGAAGTCGACCATCAGATAGGACGGTTGATCGCGTTCCTGAAGGAGAGCAGTCAATATGACAACACGCTCATCATCTTTACCTCAGACCATGGGGAGCAGATGGGCGATCATTGGCTGATCGGAAAGACCGGCTATTTCGACGGCTCCTATCACATCCCCCTTATCATTCGTGATCCGCGCGCAGGCGAGACGCGCGGGACACGCATCAACGCTTTCACAGAGAATGTGGACATCATGCCAACGCTTCTTTCGAGCATCGGTGCCCCCGTCCCGCCCCATTGCGATGGACGCTCCCTAAGTCCTGTGCTGGAAAGCGGAAGCGTGCCGCGAAACTGGCGCACGGAAGCCCACTGGGAATATGACTTTCGCGACCCCGCCGACGACAAGGCGGAACAAAGGCTCGGCATCACGCTGCATCAATGCACCATGAATGTGATCCGTTCAGAGAAATATAAATATGTGCACTTCACGAACCTGCCCCCGCTCTTTTTCGATCTGGGAGATGACCCGCATGAGCTGGTGAATCGCGCGACCGATCCCGACTATCTGCCGCTGGTGCTGGAGTTCGCGCAGAAGATGCTCTCCTGGCGCATGGCCCATGATGAAGCCACCCTCACCCACGTCACCCTGACGGATGATGGGCCGGTGGAGCGAGCGTCGCAGAGGTAGCCACAACGGTAAGGATTTTAGCGAGTGGACAGGACAGAAGAAAAACGTTGGTCTATCTACATAGACATTGAAGGCTTCAGTCTATTGTACCCAAAAGAAGACCTGATCCTCCATTCCCTAGGCGAAGTAATGAGGGCCATTTTCAGGATTGGTTCGCGAAAATACTTCGATGAAGGTGAACGGCTGTTTGCCCATCAGTACGGCGATGGTTTTTTGGTGATTAGCGACTTTCATGAGCCAAGCCTAGAACGTTGCGCAAGCATAGCAATCGCGATTCTCAGACACGTCGCTTCGACCGGACGGTTTGCAAGAGCAGCAATTGCAGAAGGCGATGTCGCAGACATCGTTGGTTGCTATCCGCGCGAAGTGTTAGATGAGCGTCACGGAGGCGATCATACAAGTCTCCAATTTGGCTCTGGCATAATGACTCTCACGCCAGTTATGGGGTCAGCTTTAATCAACGCTGTCGGGATAGACAAGAAAGGTCCCAAAGGACCTCTTTTATTGGCAGCCAATGACTTTTCCAGCAGACTCGGCGACGAAATCAAATACAAAGCGACGGATGATACTGGTCGGCTCATTGCTATTGATTGGGTGAACTCAAAATCTGCCCTAGCCACCGACATCAGCAAGACCAGCAATCTTGCCGCACCTTCACTAGAAAACTTGCAAACGTCATTTAGCCAATACTGCAATGAAACGAATCCACCATTGCAGTGGCGCGAGAACGTTGAGACATATCTCAGCCTGAAAGCCTAACATTCCACGATCCCCTCAATCAGTTCCACGGCCACGTCGTTCGCCCGATGCTCGGCCTCTGAAGTCCGTTCCGGCTCGCCGGCGATAGGACCGGATCTCACGGCACCTGCTGACGCGAGGCTCTAAATGATCTAGACGCAAGCTCCATAATTCGGCACACCTAAGATAGGAAACGTTTTAAGTTAAAGAGGGTCAGTTTGGACCAGTTGGATTGCATAGTGATTGGCGCAGGCGTTGTGGGTCTTGCCATCGCACGTGCCCTCGCGCTTCAGGGGCGCGAGGTCGTCGTGCTGGAGAAAGCCAAGCTCATTGGCAGCGAAACCTCCTCCCATAATTCTGAAGTCATTCATGCGGGCATCTATTATGCCGCAGACAGCCTGAAAGCCCGTTTCTGCGTAGAGGGCCGCAAGCGCCTCTATCCCTTCATGGAAGAGCGCGGCATCGAGCACAAAAAATGCGGCAAGCTGATCGTGGCGACCAATGCAGCACAGGTTGCTGAACTTGCCAGCATCAAACAGCGCGCGGAGCGAAACGGTGTGGATGATCTGCGCCTGGTTGAGCGCGCAGAGCTTTTGGAGATGGAACCCTCCCTGCGAGCAGAGGCAGCCCTCCTCTCGCCCTCCACCGGCATTCTCGACAGTCACGGCCTCATGCTTGCCTATCAGGGCGATATGGAAGATCGCGGCGGCGCCATCGCTTTTGGAAGCTCCGTCGATGGCATGGAAGCGCAGGACGACGGCATCATCCTCACGATCTCCGGCGATACGGAGATGGTGCTGAAAGCAAAGACGGTGGTGAATTCAGCAGGGTTCTCGGCACCTCGCTTGGCCGCCAACACCAAGGGCCTCAAACCAGAACATCAACCCAAAGCCTATTACGCCAAGGGCAACTATTTCACGCTGGCCGGCCGTGTGCCTTTTTCAAAACTGATCTATCCGGTTCCCGAAAAAGCAGGCCTCGGCGTGCACTTGACCTTAGATCTGGGTGGTCAGGCGCGCTTTGGACCGGATGTGGAATGGGTGGATGGACCGGATTATGCCGTCGATGCGACGCGGGGTGACAGCTTCTATGCGGCCATCAGGAACTATTGGCCGGATCTTGAAGAGGGAAGCCTACAACCGGGCTATGCGGGCATCAGGCCGAAGCTTCAGGCACCTGGCGAGCCCGCCCATGACTTCAGGATTGATGGCCCCAAGGCGCACGGGGTGGCCGGACTTGTAAACCTGTTCGGTATCGAAAGCCCGGGCCTCACCTCATCGCTTGCCATCGGCGATTATGTCGCTGGTCAGCTAAGAGACTAGTCAGCCAGAAGAACCGCGATGTGAGCAACGGTCTCATCGACCGTGTTTCTAAGCATCATGAGTGCATCTTCGCGCTCTTCACCAAATGGATCAGCCAATTGTTCGGCAGTCTCAGCATGGTCAGCAACCGCCCAGGCGCCAACGCCCCGCGCAGACCCTTTGAGGCTGTGTGCCGCATCCTTCCATTCCTTGGGTGAGGAGCACGCTTCAAGCCGCTCCACATAGACACCAGCCTGGCACCGAAAGAGGCCCAACAGCTCGCATTCAAGCGACCGCTCGCCCAATGTGTATTTGGAAAGATGAACCAGATCGATCAATGCACTCTCTCGTCTGCTCCCAACACAAGCAGGCACTTCGGCCCGCAACGCCATTCCCCCAGACATACGCAACTCCACTAAACCCAACAAAAGAGCCACCAGTATTGGCACTAAAGCTTACCGAAGACCTTTTTCCTCCCCCTCACCCCTTACGAAAACCGGCAATTTCGTTAACAGTATTAACGAAATCAAAAAATATGAAAACCTTAGGAAAACTGCGCAAAACAACGGCTGGTCTTGAAAAGGTTAACAGCTTCAAGTCTAGAATCATCAGGATGCGGAGCTTTTCCCTTGACTTTATGGTTAATATTTAGTAAACATTTAGGTGAGGTTGCAAGAGCCTCGTGACTCGTAAGAACCCCTCGTAGAGCCCCCGGCGCGCCCCCTCGCCGGGGGCATTTCGTTGGGCGACCGGTCTTCAAATGGAGGCTACTGGCTCTTGTCCACACCAAGAATTTTGTACCCCGCAGGCGTCAGCTTGCAGACAAGCCAGTTGGGTTTGACCGGGTTGGCAAACCAGGGCTCTGCCCAGCCACGCGCAATGCAGGAACGGATCGTTCGAATGTCTATTTCCTGGCCTTCATCATCAAAGAGCGGCAGCTTGCCGCCTGGCTCCTTCAAGCCGCGGATCAGGTATCGAATTTGCGCCCAGGTGGGCTTGGCGTGCCGGTCAGCCGCCCGCGCAGCAGCACCATCCACCTCTTCAGTTTCCGTCTTCATCTCGTCGCTGCCAGGCATGGACTTGATCCCGTCGGAGTGCCGTACGCGTCGCGCTCAAACCGGCTTGAGAGCAAATCCTGAACCTTTGCGTCAAATGCGGCAAGCTCTAGCAACAATTCCCTCTCCACGACGGGCATCGATGCGCTCTGCAGCTTGACACCGGCAGCCCAATCAAACACCCTTCAATTTCTCAGAGGCCAAGAGAAAAAATCCTTATGGAACAAGTAGATCGCCCAACATCTTCTCTGTCCGTCGCAAGTGAACCAGCGGTGGGACCAAGCCTGTCAGCGGCACCGGCAAATGAAGATTCCGCTGCCACCGGGGAGCTCTATCGCCTGATGTCCCGGCGTCCGAGCCGGACTATTTTGACAATGGCAGGTGCGCTAACGGCCCTTTGGGTCGGTTCCATGATCGCCTATGTGGCCGGATTTTATGGGCTGAACGGATTGGCGACAGCACCAAGAGCAGAACTCGCCCTCTTAGCAGCGGCGGCCCTCGCACCACTTACGTTGATCTGGCTGGTCGCTTTTATTGCCTGGCGCAGTCAGGAAATGCGCCTTATGGCAGACGCCCTCGCCCGCACAGCGCTCCGCCTCACAGAGCCGGAAGAAACCGCGATTGGCGACATCGACCGCTTGGGCAACCAGGTGGCAAGCCATCTTGATGTGGTCAATAAAGGCATTGATGACGCCCTGGCCCGCGCTGCTGCCCTTAACATCATGTTGCAGGAGCAGCTCTCCGACATTGATGCGGGAAGTGAGCGCGCGGAGCTTCGAGCCTCCAAGCTGCGGGAGATGTTGGGCGAGCACAAGCAGGCTCTGGAAGGCCTGTCACAGTCTTTGGGCAATGAGACCGACACGGTAACGCGAAACCTGTCTGGCCAGATTGCCTCTGTGCGCAGTGTCACAGCATCTGCCGAACAGAAAATGGAAGCGGCGAGCGAAAGGCTGCGCCACCAGTCAGAAGCCCTCTCGCGCGCCAGTGAGGCAGCAATTGGTGGCGCCGATGCCACAACATCCATGCTCGACCGGCAGTCCTCTCGCCTGGAAGTCGTCGCCCAGACCGCACTTTCCAAAGCTGATGGCCTCACGGAACGCTATGAAGCACAGCGGGACGCCATAGCCGAAGCCGCACTGTCCCTTGAGAGCGAACGCAACCGTCTAGACGCCTCCTTCGAGAAACATCGCACGCTCATAGAAAATACATCCGGGCAAATGGCTGAACGGACGGTTGAAATCGATGAAGCCGTTGCGCGTCTTTCCAGAGAACTCACCCATTCTATGGAGACCGCCTCGTCACGCGCCAAGGAATTGGGCTCCACCTTTGCCGGAGAAGTGGGCGCCATTACCCGCGCCGCGAACGATGCCGCAAATACCGTTGGCGATGCATCACGCAGCGCCAGCGACGGTCTGGAAGCTGCGACAGCGACCTTTGGCAATGCCGCCAAGCAGACAACGGAGGCTGCGCAGGCTGCCTCAATGTCTCTGGAAAAAGCAGCGACAGAGATCGAAAACGCGATCACTGCGCGATCAAATGCTGCCGCCACGAAGCTTGATAAGCGCATTGTGGATTTGCGCTCTGAAATGGAAAAATCTGCGACAGATGCGGAAGCCGCTGGCGAACGCTTAGGCGCAGCAATGTTTGGCATTGGCGGCGCAGCCAAAGAGGCAGGACGAGCGCTCCACTCAGCTAGTGAAGAGCTTGAAAAGAGGATGGCAGAACTGCCCGAGGAAGCTGCAGACGGTGCACAAGCCCTTCAGCGGGTCCTGGAGGACCAAGTGTCAGCCCTTGCCTCAATTGCCGAAATCGTCGTGCGCCATGCGCGCAACCTGGATCACAGCGGGCCACAGCGGGCTGTCGCCCAAACTGTCGCCACTACACGGCCAGCGGCACCACAAAGCAGCGCCGCGCGTCCCCCGGAAAACGGCTCCTGGGGAATTTCAGATCTGTTAGCCGCTGCAGGACATGCTGAGCGCCCCACCCCGCAGGCCAATGATGGTGAGCTTCATAGAAGGTCGCTACACATCATCGAGAGCCTGCAATCTATCGCAATTGACCTTGACCGGGCCCTTGAACAAAGCCCACCGGCAGACCTATGGCGCCGGTACCAGGCAGGAGAGCGAAATGTCTTCGCGCGCCGCCTCTACAACCTCCAGGGCCGAGAACTTTACGATCAGATATCGCAGAAATACGCCGCCGAACGCGAGTTCCGTGAAAATGCGGACAAGTTCATGGGGCAGTTCGAGCAACTACTCACAGAAGCAGCCGAGCGCGATCGAGAAGGCATCCTCGCAGACACCTACCTCACCTCTGATACGGGGAAAGTCTATCTTCTGCTCGCACAGGCGACCGGACGCCTCTCCTGATCGCTTAGGTGCCCTGAAACGTGCTAGCTGGCGGGGTCAACTCGCTCAGCGGAAATGATTTCGTCATAGGCCCACAGGGCAATGGCTGAGAGCACTTCAGAATTAGCGTCGTCAAACGCGCCCACAACATCGATAGTTCGAGAACTCTCAGACTCTTTCACACTCTCAAAGCGCCGGCTTGCAATCACGGTGTCGCTAAATCGGCGAACCAGCTTTGAGTTGATCTGAACACGTACGTCATCCATCTCCGCCCCCTCGCTCTCTACGCCGAAACGGGAAATGGAGACCTGCAGGAGATAATCAGATCGGATACCCGCTGAGCGCGGACCGACAGCCTGAAAGCGGCCTCCCTGGTCCATCGCATCAACCAAAAGAACCTGAACCATGTCAGGAACCCGGTCTGCCCACCGCGCCCCCGAGAAATATCGGATCTCATTCGCGGACGGTTGGAAAACGATGCGGTTCGAGTTAAGTGCTGCTGGCGCCTCGGGTGCGTCCACGACAATCTGTGTCGATACTTGCGGCCGGTTCTGCCCAAAATCAATCGAGGGAGCCGTGAGGACGTAGATGTCAGGTGCTTCATTCGTTCCCACCGCGGCAAGTGCGCAGGCCTGAAGAGCAACCGCAACAAACGCGATCCCCATAAACCGTGTAAACCTGACTTGAGACTTTTGCATTTTATCGTCCTGATTCCGGTTCATATTCTGGTGTATCGCTTCCGAGCAAGAAGCCAGCGGGGTCGCCCTCGGCACGGGAGACAAAACGCTCCAACGCCGCGACCATATCCCTAGCCTCTTCTATCAGAAGCGGCAACTGACCCAATCCATCTCGTGCGAAACTATTGATAGAACTGCGATTGCTGGACAGCACGCGCTCAAGCTCGTCCGCTACGCGCCCATAGGATGCCGCAGCGCCTTTTGCTTCCCGGACCAATGCAGTCACATCATTTTCCATCAAACGGTCAGCCGTCCCCGCTAGGTTTTCAAGCTTGCCGGTCGCGGCAGCGACGTCTGAGGTAATTGTGTTGATATTCTCCAATGTTCCAGAAATATCACCAGAACTACCCGCCAGTTCCGCCGAGAGCGTTTCCAGATTGGACACGATGGTTTTGATCGAACTCTGGTTTTCACGAACCAGAAGTCGCACGTCCCTTAGAAGCGCGTTGGCATTTTCGATGGCATCTGGCGCACTCATGAAGAGTTCCTGGAAGGCAGACGGCGCCGCGATAATGGTCGGATAAGATTCCCCGGCCTGCGGCATCAGCGGCGGTGCCGTAGACGTACCGCCCGTCAACTCAATCTGCGCCACGCCGGTCAGACCAAACAGCTCCAGTTTGGCGTCTGTGTCTTCTTTCACAGGTGTTCGGGCGTCAAGTTCAACAAGTGCAACCACTTTGCTGGGGTCATCTTCGGCCAGATGAAGGTCAACAACACGGCCGACTGGTATCCCGTTATATTGGACAACCCCCGACTCCGTCAGGCCAGATACAGATCCTGAGAACACAATCTCATAGTAAGCATATGTCCGATCAAGCTGCACCCTGCCAACCCACAACGCGAACAGGAACAGGGCTGCAATCGTTGCCAAGGCGAAGGCGCCAATCATGATATTGTTGGATTTGATTTCCATGTGACTTCTCTATCCCTACCCGGTTGCCGACGCCTGCGCCGCCCGCGCCCGAGGGCCCGTAAAGTATTCTTTGATCCAGGGATGATCGCTGCGCAGCATATCATCCATGGTCCCCTGCAACGTAACACGCTTGTCAGCGAGGACCGCGATCCGATCACACGTCGCGTGCAGAGTATCCAGATCGTGCGTGACGAGGAAAACAGTCAATCCAAGGGTCCTTTGAAGGTCTCGTATCAGCGTGTCAAAAGCCGCCGCCCCAATAGGGTCGAGCCCCGCTGTGGGCTCGTCAAGAAAGAGAATATCGGGGTCAAGCGCCAGGGCCCGCGCGAGCCCCGCCCGCTTCCTCATGCCGCCTGAAAGCTCCGACGGATACTTGGTACAGGCATCAGACGGCAGCCCCACCATCGTGATTTTAAGAGCCGCCAGCTCATCCATTAAATCCAGCGGAAGGCCCAGATGTTCCCGATAGGGAACCTGGACATTTTCAGCCACTGTGAGAGCAGAGAACAAAGCGCCATCTTGAAACAAGATGCCCCATTGTTGTTCCAGCCGTTTGCGTTCTTCTTCTTCCATTTCAGAAATTGTGCGTCCCAGCACAGTAACCGTGCCCGCTGTTGGGCGTTGCAGGCCAACAATGGAACGAAGCAGCACGGACTTACCTGTCCCTGACCCGCCGACAATCCCCAGGACCTCGCCTCGCCTCACATCGAGATCCAAATTGTCATGGACAACCTGCGAACCAAACTGGTTCCGCAAGCCTCTTACGCGAATAATAGGGTCATCATCTGTCATCGATCAGATCCCTATCGCAGTGAAGAAAACGGCAAAAAGTGCATCAAGTACTATGACCATGAAAATCGATTGCACAACAGACCGCGTTGTTTGTACGCCAACAGATTCGGCACTTCCTGTGACCCGCATGCCCGCGTAGCACCCGATCATCGCAATCACCAGCGCCATAAACGGCGCTTTCAATATGCCCACCCCAAAGGTCCAGAAGTCTGCAGCCTCCGACAAACGCACAATGAAGACGCCCGGTGACGTGTCCAACATCTGCCAGACCATCAAGGCGCCACCAACCAAACCCATAATGTCAGCAACAAAGGTGAGAAGCGGCAGCATGATGACCAGGGCAAGAACACGGGGCACCACCAGCATGTCCATAGGGTCGAGCCCAAGGGTCCGCATAGCGTCCACCTCTTCGCGCATCTTCATGGAGCCGATTTCAGCGGTGAAAGCGCTTCCCGAGCGACCGGCAACAATAATGGCGGTGAGTAGAATACCGATCTCACGCAAAAACGTGATCGCGACCATATTCACAGTAAAAACTTCAGCTCCGAACTTCTGTAGCTGAACGGCACCCTGCTGAGCAAGAACGCCCCCAATCAGAAATGTCATCAGACAAACGATGGGCAGCGCATCAAGACCAGCACGTTCCATGTGATGAACCAGAGGGACAACCCGCAACCGGCTAGGGTGCTTGATGGTGCGCCAGAGAACCTCTAGCAGAAGCCCAAAAAATCCCAACAGGCCACGGACTTCATTCGCAACGGATATAAGCGTTGCCCCCACCCTATCAGCGAGTTGGATATAGGCAGGAGGGCGCGGCAAGCGAAGGTTGAAACCAAATCGGTACCCTTCAGCCACATCCAATAAGGTCCGGATTTCAGCTGTTTCACCGCGGTAGGAAACCCGGAGCCCAGCGACCCTAAGTTGCTCGCTGGTGCGATGAAGCAGCCAGGCACCAGCCGTATCAAGCCTCGTTAGGCCCGTGAGGTCGATAACCGCGTCTCGGCCACGTGCGCGCTTCGGGCTGATTTCCCGGAGCGGTCCATCAAGATCACGGACCAGCCGGACTGTCCACGCACCTTTGGCACGCACCAGGAAGCCAACCTCTGCCTCCTCGGTTTCCAATGTCGCTGTCGTGGTCCCGCTCATAGCCGCGTTGATTGCCCCTATCCGATCAAACCCCTGTCGAGCATACGGTCTTATTTTGACCGAATTCCCTCAGTTTCTTGTACCACAAGAACCGCGTCATACGGCCACATTGCCTGAGCTTTTTGGGTGATTAGGTTGACCTCTTAACTATTCATGTAAGATGACATGTGTTTGTAAGACCACCAAGGGGTACGGGCGTTCAAATTTGGCGCCGCACTGAAACGAGGAAAGTGATGAACCAGTTAGTCAAAGGTCTCTCCATTCTGGGCCTGTCTCTCGCACTGCCAATGGCGGCTCATGCAAGCGAGCCGGATTTGGGCAAAGGCGCGAAAGTATTTAAGAAATGTGCTGCCTGCCACACCCTTGGTGAAGGGGAAGACAATAAGATCGGCCCGAACCTCTATGGCATGTTTGAACGCCCAGTCGCCTCAGTCGACGGCTTCAACTTCTCTGATGGTATGACCGCTCGCGCTGCTGAAATAGGCACTTGGGACGATGCAAACCTTGCCGAATATCTGACCAAGCCGCGGGACTATGTACCCGGCACGAACATGTCTTTCGTTGGTTTGCGGAAAGAAAAGGATCGGGTGAACCTGATTGCTTATCTCCGTCAGGAGACCGGCGCAGCGGCACCAGCAGCAGAAGAACCTGCGGCTGAATAATCGCGACCTACTGAGTTCGAAGAAGGCGGCCCCTGAGCATTTTCAACAAAAGTTGTAGACTTTTGTGGTTCGAAAATGCGGCAAACTAGGGAGCTGCCTTTTTTGTATCTATCTCGAGCTGGCTGGTCCGCCGCCGTCGCTGAAACACCCAGACGCCCAGCAACAAGGCACCGGCAGGTAGATACATGAAGTAGGCATTTGGCTGATCATTTGGCAGTTCGACCGACAGGACTTCCCAATCAAAGTCGATCCCGGCCTCTCCAGCTGGACCTCCAAACACCACATCATCGACAAAGGTTCCGCCTTCTTCCGTCCGCAGGATGAGGCCTGCATGTTCTAGGCGAACATCCACAGATGCTTGTTCGCCAAGCGGCAGAAGGACGGTACGCGTCTCAATGTCTCCCTCCAGCGTCTCTCCTGTCGCCGTAAGGCGAACATCACCACCTGACGGAATTGATTCAAGAAAAGAAGCAGCACCATTGAAAGGGACCGTTTCAAATGCCGGGACAATTTGGTCCACCCAATATTGCGGCCGGAACAACGTGAATGCGACCAGCAACAAGATTGCAGACTCCCATATTCGGTTGCGCGTAACGAAGTACCCCTGTGTTGCAGATGCAAATACAAGCACAGCGGCAACCGCCCCTAGAATTGTCAGGGACAAGTCCAGCGGACCTTCTATCCCAATCAGCAAGAGCTTGGTGTTGAAGATGAAGAGGAAGGGCAACACTGCGGTCCGCAAAGAATAAACGAAGGCAACAACACCAGTCTTGATAGGATCCGCACGCGAGATGGCAGCTGCCGCAAATGAAGCAAGGCCGACTGGTGGCGTCACATCGGCCATTATCCCGAAGTAAAAGACGAAAAGATGGACAGCAACGAGCGGAATGAACAAACCATTTTGAGCGGCTAGATCAACCATTACGCCCGCCATCAGTGTCGCGACGACAAGGTAGTTAGCAGTTGTTGGCAACCCCATGCCCAAGACTATGCAAAGAATTGCCACCAGCAGAAGCATCAGAATGATGCTGCCGCCTGAAAGAAACTCAATCAGTTCAGCGAAGAGTTGGCCGACACCAGAAAGCGAAACTGCCCCAACAATGATCCCGGCTGCCGCAGTCGCTATCGCGATAGCCACCATATTTCGCGCGCCTAGGTCGAGCCCAGAAATCAAGTCTTGGCGTCCAACTCTAAGGTCCTCACGGATTGTACCGCTACGTCGAAAAATACCGATCAGGGTTTTCTGAGTGAATAGAATTAGCCCAATTGCCATCGTCGCCCAAAACGCTGATAGCCCAGGCGACATGAGCTCAGCCATCAAACACCAAACCAAGACCCCAATCGGCAAGATAAAGTGCAATCCGCTTAGGCCAACATCGATCAAAGCCGGCGTCACCACTATTGCTTCACTTGTGTTTTCGATCGGAAGGTCCGGACGTTGCGCCGAAAACGCCAACACTCCCACATACAAGCAGAAGAACAACACAGCCAACACATAAGGAGCCGTGTCCCCAAGCAGCGCCTGTATTGCTGGAATACCAAAGTACCATCCGCCTGCGACAATCCCGAAAGAACTGAGGGTCAATCCTGTGCGGGCCATGCGGATTGTTAGACTGCCCGTTCTCGGCCCCCTTGGAAGGCCCTCGATATTCATCTTCAGAGCCTCAAGATGAACAATGTAAATGAGAGCGATATAAGAGATAACAGCAGGAAGGAATGCGTGCCTTATAAGATCATTCAGCGAAATGCCTACATACTCAATAATAAGGAACGCGGCTGCCCCCATAACCGGCGGCATGATCTGCCCGTTCACCGAAGAGGCGACTTCAACCGCACCAGCTTTTTCGCTTGAGAAGCCAACCCGCTTCATCAGCGGAATGGTGAACGTGCCGGTCGTCACTGTGTTTGCTATGGACGAGCCCGAGAAGATACCGGTCGCCCCGGATGCAACAATTGCAGCTTTTGCAGGACCACCACGCATATGCCCAAGTGCAGCGAATGCTACCTGAATAAAATAGTGTCCAGCGCCGGCACGCTCCAGAAAAGCGCCAAAAAGTACAAACAGAAAAATAAAACTCGTGGAGACTCCAAGAGCGATACCAAACACGCCCTCTGTCGTGATCCATAAATGGCTCATGGCACGGGAGAAAGAAGCCCCCTTCCAGGCAATGAGATCAGGCGCCATGTTTCCAAAAAAAACATAAGACAGAAAGATGAGCGCCATCACAGTAAGCGGCGGACCAAGCGTCCTCCGCGTCGCTTCCAACAGCAGCACCAAACCAACGCCTGCTGTCACAAGGTCCGCCGTGTTGGGCAGACCTGGCCGTGAGGCGAGCGCATCGTTGAAAACAAAGAGGTAAGCCGCAGACACAGCCCCCGCGACCCCAAGGACCCAATCCTGAAGCGGCACCCAGTCGCGTGGTGATCGCTTCAATGCCGGGAAACTCACAAAGGCCAACAGAAAAGCAAAGGCGAGATGGATCGCCCGTGCTTCTGTATCGTTCAAAACCGGAATGTACCTTGCGACAAGGAAGGGAAGCGGCGAGGCATACCAAAGCTGAAAAAGGGACCAGGCAATCGCAATACCTGCGATCACTTTCCCAGTCGTGCCGTCATGAGTGCGCGCGCCAGTTTCAGCCGCAACCAGCTCTTCAGCAACGCTCGGTGATGGGTCGCTCAACGGAAGTCTCCCCGCCTGCGATCCCTATTCAAGAAGCCCGGCTTCTTTATAGTACCGCTCAGCACCAGGGTGGAGCGGTGCAGACAGTGCATTTCGAACCATGCCCTCTTTAGTCAGAACGGCAAAAGCAGGATGCAACTTCTTGAAATCATCAAAATTCTCAAACACGGCTTTTACAAGCTGGTAGACAATTTCCTCATCCACATTCGCAGATGTCACAAAAGTCGCCGCCACACCAAAGGTGGAGACATCTTCTGGATTTCCATTGTACATGCCGCCAGGAATGGTCGCTGGCCCATAGAAGCTGTTGTCAGAAATCAGCTTGTCGACAGCCTCACCGTTAACATTCACAAGCACCGTGTCACAGGTGGTCGTCGCTTCCTGGATTGAGCCGCTTGGGTGCCCAACAGTAAAGACAATGGCGTCGATCTTGTTGTCGCAAAGCGCGAGTGACTGTTCTGCGGATTTAAGTTCAGAGGCCAAGGCAAAGTTGCGGGTCGTCCAGCCAAGGGCTTCCATCACGACTTCCATTGTGGCGCGCTGACCCGAACCTGGATTGCCAATATTGACCCGTTTTCCTTCAAGGTCCTCAAAGGAAGTGATTCCCGCATCCGCACGGGCAACCACAGTGAAGGGTTCTGGGTGCAGCGAGAACACGGAGCGTAGGTCGGAGAAGGCGCCGGTCTCAGCAAACTTCGACGTACCGTTGTAAGCATGGAACTGCCAGTCTGATTGAGCGACACCCATCTCAAGGTCACCCTCGCGAATGGCGTTAATATTAAACAGCGACCCGCCGGTGCTTTCCACCGAGCAGCGGATGCCATGTGTTTTCCGGTCCTTATTGACCAAACGACAGATAGCCCCGCCGGTAGGATAGTAAACGCCTGTAATGCCGCCGGTCCCAACCGTGACGAAAACCCGTTCCGGCTCAGCGTAAGCACCCGTTCCAGCAGCAAAGACCAGCGCCAAAGCAGCCACCCACATCTTCAAACCCGTCACCATCCGGCTCATCACCGCACTCCCTGTTTTACCTAAGCCCGCCCCGCAGATTACCGGGACTCCATCCTGTTGGGTCGCATGGTAAAGCGCCCACGACACAAAACAAGCAAGGAAAAGTGGGAAAAATGGGGCAGTTCGCTTGGAACACTTCCTGCAACACACTGCTAGAACGATCTCCGACCGTTCCAAATTGAAACGTTTCGACGTTTCTGTGTAAGGTTTACGGGACGGGGGTCATGGATAAGTCAGTTGGTAAAGAGTTAGCGTAGATGCAATCCACGACCATTTTCAGACGCCTGTCGGCTCTTCTGCCTGCCATTGTGCTCATTGGCGCGCTTTGTGTGTCATTTTATGACCCACGCGGCTTGGCGACTGCCCTGTCCAATCAGACATTCGATCTCTATCAGCAGATCAAACCAAGACCATCTGAAGCGCAGCAAAGCGTTTATGTCGACATCGGGCCGGCCTCGTCCGCCCGCTATGGTCATTGGCCCTGGTCGCGGGCCCGCCTGGCAGAACTGGTGGAGGCTGCGCGTAGCGCCGGGGCAGAGACCGTCGTCCTGGACATGCCATTGCCCGAGGCTGATACGACATCGCCCCGCGAAGCGCTCAAGGTCTGGTCCCCTCTACCACCAGAAGCGAATGTGACCGCCCTTGCAGCAGCGCTCGCAGAACTTCCAGATCACGACATATTGCTGGTTGAGGCTCTGAAAGTGGGGTCGTCAGTTGTCACACTGACGCCAGGCAAGGGCGTGACACAAAATGCACCGTCTAAAGTCATCGACATTGCTGATATAGGCGGCAACCCGCTGCGCTACGCACCAAGATATGACAATTGGGTTCCAACTCTTGGCCGTCTGTCCCGAAATGCCGACGGCAACGGAGCGGGGTTGCCAAGTCAGCGCCAATCAGATCGGGTACGCAGCACTCCAATGCTGACAAATCTCGACGGGAAACTCTTCCCGGCTTCTACACTGGAGGCATTGCGGGTCCATCAGGCGGCCGACAGATATCAAGCCCGGGTCACAATTCCCGAGGGAGCATTCGTGATCGGCGAACCGGCTGGCCTTGCAGAAGTGACCATCATCGGCACAGACAACAATGTCCAAACCGAAACCGATGGATCTCTGCGCCTTTATTTCCGCTCAATACCACAGCAAGCCACATATGAAGCGTGGCGCATCATGAGCGACGCAAAAGCCTTCGACCTTAATGGCAAAATCGCTGTCATCGGCTTCTCCGTAAACGGAGCCGAAAGAACCTATGACACTGTTGTTGGCCCCCTTCCCTCCGGCGCTATCATCGCAGAAGCAATCGATCAGATCGCATCGAACGCATACCTCGTCCGTCCGGCCTGGGCGCAAAATGCCGAGCTCGCGTTCCTGGCACTTATCGGGATCATTACGATGATCCTGGTTATCCGAAAACGAGCTGGTTGGGGCTTTGCGTTCATGATGCTGAGTCTCGGCGCCGCTGGCTATGGCGCATGGTACCTGTTCGACACCGAAGGATGGCTTCTGGATCCGACTTTCCCCGCAGCCTCACTCGCCGCTATTTTCTTCACCACAACATTGGTGAACCGGTTCCGCATCGAAGCAGAGACGCGTTTCATAGAAAACCAAATGACCCGTCGCCTCTCCTCAAAAGCACTTGCAAAGGTCATCCGCAATCCGAAACTGATCCCCGAACAAGGGGAGCAACGCACGGTCACCTCTCTTGCCGTTGGTTTGCGCGGTTTCAACGTGATTGCAGACCGGTATCTGGAAGACCCAGTGGCCTATGCAGATATTCTGAACCGGTTCTTCTCACCACTTACGAAAACCGTTCATGACCGCAAAGGCATGGTCGACAGGTACACCGGTGACACCATGATGGCCGTGTGGAACGCGCCTTTGAGTGAACCCGATCACGCAATGAAAGCCTGCGATGCCGCCCTATTGATGCGCGAACAGTTGGATACTCTAAACGAGTTTTTGGAAGAAGACGCCAGACGACACAATCTGAGCCACATTCCACTTTCGGTCAGCATCGGTGTCGAGACCGGCTCCGCAATCATTGGCAATATGGGCGCCACCCAAAGCTACGATTATGGTGTCCTCGGAGAACCGGTCAGCATCGCCCACTATCTGCGCCACCATGCGATCAATTATGGACCCGCTGTGATTGTTGGCGATGGCTTCAAAGACGCTGTCGGCGACAAATTTGCCTTGCTTGAGGTAGATCTCGTATCGACCCCTCGCCATCCCGACGGCTGGCGTGCTTATGCGCTGCTCGGCGATTCCATCGTGCGGGCGAGCCCCAAATTCAGAGCGCTGGAGGATGGCCACCGAAAACTCTTCGATGCCTATCGGAACCAGCGGTGGGATGCCGCCCGCGAAGCTCTCGGTCACTGCCGCGGCCTCAATGGCTCAATCTCGACGCTTTACGATTTCTATGAAGCGCGGATCAAGCAAATGGAAAACGAGTCGCCTGGCCCGAATTGGAATGGGTCCTACTATGCCGGCCGTTTCTAACGCAATCTGAACAAATCACTTGGCGGCGCGGCAATGCGCCGCCATGATCCCGCCCCATGACACGTCTGACTTGCAGCATTGAAACCTGGCCGTTGGCCGCCACGTTTAACATTTCCCGTGGCGCAAAAACGGAAGCCCGTGTCGTCGTTGCAACCTTGCAAGATGGTGACAAGGCCGGACGCGGCGAATGCGTCCCCTATGCCCGCTATGGGGAAACCCTGGAAGGTGTCATGGAGACCATCAACAGTCTCTCAACCGACATCGAAAAGGGATTGAGTCGGACAGACCTTCAACTCTCCTTGCCCCCAGGCGCCGCACGCAACGCAATCGACTGTGCGTTCTGGGACCTCGAGGCCAAACGTTCGGGCAAGCGGGTAGCAGATCTGATCGGAGTGACACCAGCACCGCTCACAACCGCTTTCTCTCTTAGTCTCGACGAACCCGATCAAATGGCCGCCGCTGCGACCGCAGCTGCAACTCGCCCACTCCTCAAAATCAAATTGGGTGGCGAGGGGGATGAGAAACGCATCTCAGCGGTCCGTGCGGCGGCACCAGACGCAAGACTGATCATCGACGCCAATGAGGGATGGACACCCGATACCCTGATCGACAATGTGGAGACGATGGCCAGGTTTGGCGTCTCCCTGATCGAACAGCCATTGCCTGCAGGAGACGATGAAATTTTGCGGTCGTATGACAGCCCGGTCCCTCTCTGCGCCGATGAGTCATGTCATGGTATCGCCTCCCTTGCCCCCCTTTTTGGGCTCTATGACGCCGTCAATATCAAGCTCGACAAAACCGGCGGTCTCACAGAAGCAATCGCCACGGCACGCGCAGCGCGCGATATTGGCTTTGACATAATGGTGGGCTGTATGGTGGGCACATCCCTTGGTATGGCACCGGCAATGCTGGTTGCTCAACCAAAAGACCTAGTCGACCTGGATGGCCCCCTTCTGCTGAGGGAAGACCGCCAACCAGGCATCACTTTCGAGGGGAGCGACATGCTGCCCTTCAGCGCTGATGTATGGGGATAAGCGCGACATTTGCGTCGGAGCACGGCGAATTGATCAATTTATACTCGTATGAACTGGGTTCCCCGCCTAAACTCCCGCACAACGACAAACAACAAATTGATCTAGGCGATGAAACTCCGCGTGATTTCCACGGCGGCTGCTCTGCTAGCAGTCGTTCTTCTGACTTTGCCCAAAGCGGCTCTAGCTGAAAATGAGCCAGGCGGACGCCCAGCTTCACTTGTGCAGGTGGATGCTGTGATCAATGAGCCGTTTGGCCAGACGGCCCCTGTCATTGGACGCCTGGTATCTCGGCAGTCAGGTGTTGTCGCTGCTCGGATAGCTGGCGCGGTCGCGAAGATGCATGTTCACATTGGAGATCATGTGGAGGAAGGCGACTTGATGGCCGAACTCGTCTCCGCCAGCCTGGAAGTAGAAGTAAGACGGATGCAGGCCGCGCTCCAGCGCGCAGAAGCTGAACTCGCAATCCGCAAAAACGAGTCAGAGCGGTTGCGGCGCCTCCGAAACTCAGCCGCCTTCCAACAAGGTCAGTATGAAGACAAGAAGCTGGAAGTGACCACATTGGAAAGTCGGGTTACCGAAGCCAAAGCCGATCTAGAAATCGCGCGCCTTAACCTCGACTATGCGAGCATTCGTGCACCCTACGCAGGAACAGTAACGCTGCGACAGACCGAGGCAGGCGCTTATGTGCCCCTTGGCGCACCGGTCGTGAGCCTCGTCAATGATCAATCGCTGGAAGCCGAGGCGGATATTCCCTCAGACCGAATGGCAGGGCTGCGCCCTGGTCGCAAGGTGACCGTGGAAATAGCCGGCGTTGAAGCACCTGCCAGCATACGCGCACTGGTCCCAGTCGAAAATCCCCTCACCCGGACACGGGCCGTTCGCTTCACACTCGAGGGTGACGCTGGAACCCTGTTCACCCCAAACCAGACCGCCATTATTCACATCCCGGTTGGTGATCCTCGAGATGTGGTGACGGTTCACAAAGACGCGATCGTCAACCGACAGGGCGAGACCATTGTCTTCATCGTCATAAACAACACAGCGGAAATGCGGTCGGTTCAATTGGGTGAACCCGTCGGCGGGCGCTTCGTCGTCATAGATGGCCTCTCTGTGGGTGATAGCGTAGCAGTTCGTGGCAATGAACGGCTTCGTTCAGGCCAACCCGTCCGTGTCGACGAAGGAGCCTGAACCAGATGAATTTGATCCGCCTTTCCATTGAACGGCCTACAGCCATTCTGGCGGGCGTGATTATTCTCGTTGTTTTCGGGTTTGTGGCGCTTCGCGCCATTCCCATTCAGCTGATACCAGACGTCCGCAAACCGCTTCTGACCATCTCAACAAATTGGCAAGGTGCCTCCCCGGTTGAAATCGAGCGCGAGATTGTCAATCGACAGGAAGACAATCTAAAGGGCCTTGAAGGCGTCACCCAGATGACCAGCCGTTCCCGCCCAGGTCGCGGGGAGGTCTTTCTGGAATATGCGCTGGGCACTGACATGAACCGCGCCATGCTTCTGGTCTCCAATAGGCTAGATCAGATAGGCGACTACCCCGATGAAGCCCGCGAACCGGTTCTGCGCTCTGCAGGGAGTGAAGACAATCCCATCACCTGGATTGTACTCACGCGCCTCCCGGGCAATGAGCGACCAATGAACTCCTATGGAGATTTCGTCGAAGACGTGATTCAGGAACGCTTAGAGCGTGTCCCGGGCGTCAGCCGCTCAAACCTCTTCGGCGGCACAGAGCGCGAGCTTCAGGTCGTGATCCACCCCGACCGCCTGGCAAGATATGGCCTTACTGTCCCCGACGTGTTGCAACGCTTGCGAGCCGCCAACGCGTCCATTTCAGCGGGCGAAGTTGAGGAAGGCAAACGTGCTTACATTGTGCGGACAGAAGGCGAGCTGAAATCCGTCGACCAAGTCCGCAATGTTGTACTCCGCACAACTCAGGATGAGACTTCTGGCCGCATAGGCCGAGTCGTGGTCGGAGACATTGCAAGCGTTGAGTTCGGCTTCAAACAGCGCACCGGGCAGTTCCGTAGCCTTGGCACAGACGCCATGTCCGTCAATGCCGTGCGCGAAGCCGGCGCAAATGTCATAGAAACCATGGAAGGCATTCGAGAGGCCCTTCGAGAACTCAATGAATATGAGCTTCCCAATGCAGGCCTTCAGGCCGTGCAGTCTTACGATGAGACTGTCTACATTGAATCCGCAATCAGCCTTGTTCAGCAGAACATCTTCGTGGGTGGATCGCTGGCGGTCATTGTCCTCATCCTGTTTCTACGATCCTGGCGGGCAACACTCGTCGTGGCCCTATCGATCCCTGTATCGATTGTCGGGTCTTTCGTTGCCATGGCGGCGCTCGGGCAATCCATCAATGTAATTTCACTGGCGGGAATTGCGTTTGCAGTCGGCCTGGTGGTTGATGCCGCAATCGTCGTGCTGGAAAACATCTTCCGACTGAAATCGGAAGGCCATGACCGAAAAACGGCCGCCTATGAAGGTACCAAGCAGGTTTGGAGCGCCGTCCTCGTCTCGGCCACAACAACCGTCGCTGTGTTCGCTCCGATCCTTTTGATGCAGGCGGAAGTAGGACAGCTCTTCCGTGACATTGCGGTCGCAATCTCGGTGGCTGTTTCTCTGTCTCTGCTGGTTGCCGTCACCGTAATCCCAGCGCTCGCTGCCCAGCTTCTCCCACGTGATGGCGACGATGACGTCCTCTTCACACTCCCTCGGGTCGACAATCTTGCGTCTCAATTTGTCACAAAGGTTCTCGAGGCCGTGTCATGGATGATCGCATCCATCAAGCGCGCTGGCACCACTGTTGCCATCATTTGCGGCGTCGCTGCGCTCGGCACCCTGCTCTTCCTGCCAAAACTCGACTATCTGCCAGACGGCAATCAGGCCTTTGTCTTTGGCTATATCAGCCCACCTCCCGGCTACAATCTGGAAACTGCACTTCAAATCGCAGGACGTGTAGAGGACGCCAACCGCGACAATTGGGCGCCGACCGCACCAGCAGACCGAGATCTTGATGATCGTCCGTGGATGCGGAATTTCTTCTTCTTTGCCTCAACCAACTTTGCCTTCGTCGGTGCTTATCCTGAAAATGTGGAACGTGCAGGAGAACTCATTCCGCTCCTCAGCGAACCCGTACTAAGAGAACCAGGCACGTTCGGATTCTTCGCCCAGCGTTCGCTCTTTGGCAGAGGGGTTGGCGGCGGTCGTCAGGTGAACTTCGTGATCGCCGGAACAGATACGAATGACATCGTTGCCACTGCGCGCCGCGCAGCTGACAAGGTTGAAGCCCTTCTCCCTCGCTCAGAAGGCCACCAGATGCGGCCTCAGCCCTCACTTGAGTTAGGCGCCCCAGAAGTCCGCATCACGCCCAACCGTGTGCGCCTTGGCGACAATGGCCTCTCTGCGGCGGAGCTTGGTATTACGCTTGATGCCTTCAATGATGGTCTGCGTGTCGATGAAATCACTGTCGAAGGCCGTCGCATGGACCTGGCCCTCTACGGCAATTTTGAACAGGCCGACGAGACCCAGAGCATCAACAACCTACCGGTTGTCACACGCTCCGGCACCATCGTGCCTGCAAGTTCTCTTGCTGACATTGAAATTACCGCGGGCCCCTCGGAAATACATCATCTCGAACGTTTTCGGGTGATCACCCTGCAGGTGCGGCCCGCATCGGAGTTACCGCTGGAAGAGGCTCTTTCAACCTTGGAAGGCGTCATCGAGGACCTGGAAGCCGAGGGCATTCCGCAGACGGTCCGCATGGGTCTCGGCGGCTCTGCAGACAAACTGGAAGAGGCCTGGGGCGAACTGGTGATGAATCTCCTGCTTGCACTCATCATCGTGTACCTCGTGATGGCCGTGCTTTTTGAGAGTTTCATCTATCCCCTGATCATCATGCTGTCTGTTCCCCTAGCGACAGCTGGTGGCGTAGCGGGCCTCGTCGTACTCAACATATTTACTTTCCAGGCACTCGATATGTTGACCCTTTTGGGGTTTGTGATCCTGATCGGGATTGTCGTGAACAATGCCATTCTGCTCGTGCACCAATCGCTCTATGGACTGCGCGAAATGGGAGAGAGCTTTGATGAAGCAATTTCTGGTGCCGTACGAAACCGCATCCGCCCCATCTTCATGTCAACGCTCACCAGCATCTTTGGCATGGCGCCACTTGTGCTCTTTCCAGGCGCAGGCTCTGAGCTCTATCGGGGGCTTGGTACCGTTGTGATCGGTGGCTTGATGCTCTCAGCGCTGCTCACACTGCTCATCATTCCACCGCTTCTCAAAATCATCCTGCCAATGTTTGAGAAAGAGACCTATCCGAGCCGAGGCAGCTCCGCCGCCGCCCCAGCTGAATAGATTTATCAGGCAATATCGATCACAATCTTGCCGAAGTGGGACGCGCCAGCCATGTGTCCAAGCGCTGTGCCAAGATCTTCAAGCCCGTAATGGGCATCGACTATCGGTTTGATATTGTTGCGCTCAATGCCGCGGACCATATCGTCAAACTGCTCTCGATTACCGACGGTGATGCCTTTGATGGTCAGGTTCTGCGAAAAGATCGCGGCAACATTCACGTCTTTCATCAGACCGGACAGAAGGCCAATCACCGCAATATGTCCACCGACCCGTGCGGCCTGCATCGACTGCTGCAGGGTCTCCGCCCCGCCCACTTCAACCACATGGTCCACGCCGCGTCCGCCGGTGATCTTGCGTGCTTCGGCAGCCCAGTCAGGCGTGGTTTTGTAGTTGATCGTGTGGTCAGCGCCCAGTGCCTTTGCGCGCTCAAGCTTCTCATCAGACGAAGACGTGATGATCACCTCTGCACCTGCCGCCTTCGCAAACTGCAGCCCAAAAATTGACACCCCACCTGTGCCCTGAAGAAGCACGGTGTTGCCCGCTTTAATCTGTCCTTCCGAAACCAATGCTCGCCATGCCGTGAGCCCCGCACATGGCAGACAGGCGGCCTCGGCATCACTCAGCATATCGGGAAGCTTCGACACCCCTTCTTCGGAGAGGCAGATATATTCCTCGGCGCAGCCATTAATGGGACCGCCGACGGAACCGCTGAGGGCCGTTGGTGTGGGTTCCCCTGCTATCCATCCCTGGAAAAAAAGCGGCGACACCCGGTCTCCTACTGCAACGCGCGATACGCCAGCCCCAACCGCTTCAATGACGCCAGCTCCATCAGAGAGCGGCACCAATGGCAGGGGGTAATTCCCACCAAAGCCAGAGACGATGGCGAGATCACGGTAGTTGAGGCAGGCATTGTTGAGCTTCACCAATACCTGTCCTGGACCAGGCTCTGGTTTCTGAAGATCCGCTGCCTTTAAATTCTCCAGGCCAAAAGCGCCCTCCACCTGCATCGCACGCATCACAATCTCCCTTGATCAAATTTTGTGGTTTCAATGTCTGTTGGGAGTAACATCTGCACCAGACCAGCCTTCTGTCAATGGAAGGACCTGCGCAAAAGAGACGAGGCGTGGCGGTGTCGAAAGATGACGGAGGGGAAGCCATGGATCGCGCAGATTACAAAAGAGACTTAAAAGATCGGCAGGAACTGCTCAATCTGGTGCAACAGGCCATGCTCCGCCAAAATGAGCGAGGCATCGTCGTTTTTGAAGGCTGGGACGCCGCCGGCAAAGGCAGTACGATCCGCCGTATTGCCTGGTGCCTTGACCCCAGAACACTCCACGTCTGGTCGATCGCCGCACCGACGGAAACAGAGATAAACGGTCATTGGCTGAAGCGTTTCTGGACCCGCATTCCATCGCGCGGCGACATCGGCATCTTCGACCGGTCCTGGTATGGGCGCGTGCTGGTCGAACGGGTGGAAGGCTTCGCCAGCGAAGCAGAATGGCAACGCGCTTATCGGGAAATCAACGAGTTTGAATGGTCGCTTGCAGAAGAAGGCTACAGGATCGTCAAAATCTTTTTGGACATCTCACCGGAAACCCAACTCCATCGCTTGAAATCGCGCCTCGAAACCCCGACAAAGCGCTGGAAGCTGACAGAAGAAGACATCCGCAACAGATCCAGGTGGGACGCCTACAAAAGCGCCTACAACGAAATGATCGAAACCTGTTCCCCCAAACACGCCCCTTGGCACGTCATTGATGCCAACTCTAAGCAGGAGGCACGGATTGCGTGTTTCGACCAAATCATTGCACGTTTCTCTCAAGGTCTCGACATTGACCCACCTGACGTGAGCCCAATGATCCACACTTACCTCAAGAACGCTTAAACCTATCCCGTGATCGGATGCGGTAAACGGCGTGCCGTCGCCGCACGGGCGAGTTCTTCCCAGATTTGAGCTTCCAGCTTCCGTGCCTCTGGCCCCTCAACTGTCTCTGCATAAGCTTGGAGCTCAATCAGAAGGCCGGTGAGTTCATCATTTGCCTGATCAAGCTCGCTGATCTTGAGACTTGGATCGGTGGTAGCCGCTGCTGCTTCGACACGGCTCAGCAAATCTCCCGTCGGCAGAACATTCACGGCTCCAGAAAAGATGCCGCGCATCGCCGCGTTTTCCTGAACGCGAATGTCAGCAGCACGCTCAAACTCGGTTGCTGTTTGAAACATCATCAACCCAATCACCGACGAACTGCCGACCGCATACTCAGATGAAAGGTGCGGGGCAATATCAGTCAGAATGCGCTCGAAAGAACGCATCATCACTGTTTGAACATTAGGCTTCATGCCCGGCCCTCCGCTTTAATGAGGTCAGACATCCACCCGACCAGCTGCCGATTATGAACATCCGTACAGTACCAGCTAGAGAACGCCATGATCGGGTCCACATTGTTCCCGGCTTCATATTCCTTGCCAGCCGAAATCCAGATCGCTAGGCCTTTCACAGCTGAGAAAACTTCCCACCAGCGCAACGCTACGGGATCAATCTCGATGCCGGAATGTTCCGACCAGATAGCGAGCGCCTTGTCACGATCGATCATGCTGCCAGGACGGGGGTCGTTGAACGCCCAAAGCGGGTCTGCTGCCCAAGCGATATCCTCCAGCGGATCACCTAAATGGCACATTTCCCAATCAAGAATTGTCTTAAGCTGGCCCTCGTCATCGTAAAGGAAGTTGCCGGTGCGATAGTCCCCATGCACCACAGAGACTCTTTTCGGCGGCGGTGGTGGGTTCCGCCGGAGCCAGCGGATCGCCCCCTTGGCAATCGGCTGAGGACAGAGAGAGTCTCCATCAATCTCCCCTTCCCAATAATCAAGCGCCACTTTCCAGCAAGTGTCTGGTGCGGGATAGTCAGTAGCTGCAGCGAAACCAATCGCTGCTGGGTCCTGCCCCGCAATCGTGCCGAGATGCCGCCAGAACTGTTCCCCGATCTTCTCAGCCAACGGCCCGTACGGATCTGGTCCAAAGGGCGACGCTGCCTCACAGTTTTCAATCTGCTCCATCACAAAAAATGGACGATCGAGCCAGGTCTCATCCGTCTCAAGATAAAGCGGCTCTGGCACAGGCAGTCCTGTGGGGTGGAAAGCGCGGTAGGCATTGAACTCAACATCGCGCTCCGTCTCAATCAAACTTGATTCCGGATCACGCCGTAAAATGAGGGCGCGTTCTTTGCGCTCACCTCCCTCTGTCCAGCTCGCGCGAAAGCGATAGGTCTGACGGCTCGCGCCGCCGTGAATACGCGACAGGTCCGTGACCTCAAAATCGCTCCCCGCGGGATTTTTGTGCGCGAGATACGCAGCGGTCTTTTGTGCAATTTCTTCCATCGGTCAGGGCGCCATATCCAAAAGGTCCTTGAACCCGGATGGCTCATGACGGCCCATGATCAGCTGCTCAAGAATGCCTGAGCCATTCTTTACCTCACCATCGGGTAGCGTCATCTTGGCTTCGACGAAAGCCTGAATATGAAGGTAAGGCGGCATGGAGTCCGTGATGTCAGCAATCTTGATGGTGTCATACCCCACGTCGAGCTCGCCATGGAGGCTGCCATGCCCCCAAGTGGGGTTCATGTAACCAAGCCCTGTCATGTAGAAATTCCACTTCGGCGTCAGCTCAATAAAAGTCTTTTCGCGTCTGTGGTTTTCCATCTCAATCGTCGCCGATTTCGCAAAGCGCGTGCCCGATTGAAACTCCAGATTGGACCAGCAGGAACGCGTGTGCTCCGGCTCGGCATCCCCCAGACCACAAATCACAGCAGCCGTGTTCCACGGCTCCCCGCTCGCATAGGTGTTGAGGTGATAGAGCGAGATGCAATCCTCAAAATTGAGTGGCGCCCACAGCCAATAGAATTGTGGCTCTTGGGCAGGCGCAACCGGCTGAGCATCGGCGGCGCCAATCGGACGAGTTCCCCAGGATCGGTCACGCGTGCCGATAAATGCGTCCCGGGTGACTTCGATCCGATCACCATTGACCTCAATCCAACCCTCCCAGGTGATGTTCTGCGTCATTCGCGTCACATCCATCATCGCCCGGGAGCCATTGCGGGTGATAAAGCGCGGCTCCTCAATGGGCTGGGCCCGCGCATGGAAGGTCAGATCTGCACTGATGCCATGCTCATTCTCATCAACAATCAGCCGCACAGACTGCAACGGCTCAATGATCTCCACCGCGATGGGCCCGACCTTCGTGTTGAGACGCTCCGAGTAAAGAATCCGTGACGCATGGAGATTGTGTTGCACGCCCTCATGCACCACACAAAAGGAGGCATCCATCACATTCAAATGCGGGTAGACACCCAGCGCCGCCGCAAAAAACTGAGAGCCATCTTTTGTGTATCCGTTGAAAAAATACCGGTCATAGAAGTTCCGGTCGGTGCCTGAATAGGCGATCGGTTCCGGCGTCTGATGTATTGGATATTCATCACCTTTGGTGAGCATGAGTCTCTCCCTGAAGATCTTGTTCGCGGCTTTTCGCCTGCGCTTTTCGCTGAGCATGACAAACAGAGCGTCCAAGTCAAATGCTATGCCTGCCCCTGCGTCGATGGCGCTCATATCGACTCACGAATTGGAACGCGTACACTGAAGCACAATATTTCCTAGACCTATGGATGGAGAGATCTTTATGAAATTCTGGCTGATGCTTGGCGCACTCAATGGTTTGCTGGCCGTTGGTTTTGGCGCCTTCGGTGCTCATGGATTGAAGGCCCGTACCAGCGCCACAGATCTCGCCGCCTTTGAGACCGGTGCCCAATATCATATGACCCATGCGCTGGCATTGCTGGCCGTCGCCTGGCTTGCCTATATCGCACCGTCGACGCTCGCCACCACAGCCGGGTGGGCATTCACCATCGGCATTTTGCTTTTCTCAGGCTCCCTCTACTTCCTAGGGATCACCGGCAGCCGATCTCTGGTGCTCATAACCCCCATCGGTGGCACCGCTTTTATGCTTGGGTGGTTCTGCTTGGCAATCGCAGCCTACCGCCTCACCTAGGCGGGTCCTCTGGACATCTACCACCGCCTTCCCTATTTTATAGACTACGGTCTATTTATGGGTTCGAGTTCTCCAAAAACTGGAAGCGCGACCATGATCCGTTTTCGGGGAGGAAACGCGCGTGGCTGGAGAAAATATCCTTGTGATCGGCGCCGGGATTGCGGGGCTGAACGCCGCACTGGCACTGAGCCAACCAGGGCGCAACGTCACGCTGATTGAGCGGGACCCGCCGCCACCTGATGCGTCCGCTGACGCTGCCTTCGACATATGGGAGCGTCGGGGTGTTGGGCACCTACGCCACAGCCACGCATTTCTCGCGCGCCTCTACCTCCTGCTTCGCGAAAAATACCCAGACCTTCTTCAAACACTGCTGGACGCGGGATGCAGAGAGCTGCGTTTCGAAGACGGAATTCCAAGCACCCTGTGCGATGAGTACCAACCTGCGCCAACCGATGACGATCTCACAATCCTGACCAGCAGACGCACCACGCTTGAATTCATCATGCGACGCTATGCAGCCACCCTGCCCGGCATCACCTTCATGACGGGCACGCGTGTCAAAGGCTTAAGACAGGACCGCGCGACTGACGGCACGCCCATGATCACCGGCGTGACATTAGACAATCAGGGACAAGACCAGACACTCACCGCTGATTTGGTCATTGACGCAGGCGGCAAAAATGCACTCGGCATGGATTGGCTGAAGGCCTCGGGCATCCAAGTACGCCAGGACGTCGAGGGCGCTGGCATCCTCTATTACACGCGCCACTATCGGCTTCGCCCCGGCAAGGAAGAGCCACCCCGGGGCAAACTGCCGAATGGGGCAGACCTTGGCTACATCAAATACGGTGTCTTCCCCGCCGACAATGGCTGCTTCTCCATCACACTTGCGGTGCCGGAAGTAGAAATGGAGATCCGTCGTCGCATTGTGCGCCCGGAAGTATTCGACACGATCTGCCGATCACTTCCAGCCATGGCACCATGGATCGAGGAAACGCGTGTCGAACCCAAGTCCAAAGTCTATGGAATGGGGGAGCTCAAGAGCCAATGGCGGCATCTCATAGAAAATGACAAGCCGGTCGTACTCAACTATTTCCCCATGGGCGACAATCTCATCCGCACAAACCCGCTCTACGGGCGTGGCTGTTCATTCGCTGCTGTTGAGGCACAAGCTCTCGCCAGCGCGCTCGAGGCAACTGACGACCCGGCTGATCGCGCACGTCAATATCATGCTGAAGTCACAAGGGAAGTCCGTCCCTACTATGACAGCATGTTGAAACAGGATCGGGCCGCCATCCGTCGAGCTGCGAACGGCTTGAACCCGGACTATGAAGCGGGCTTCAAAGCACGCCTCGCCAAAAGCTTCATCGAAGATGCCATCAATATCGCGCTTCGGTCAGATGTTGATCTGCTGCGCGAAGCCATGCACGGATTCCACATGCTGAGCCATCCGGACGCCTGGCTCAAAAAACCAAAAAACTTTTTAAAAGTGATGCGCGTCTGGGCCCGCGGCAAAAAGCGCAACAAAGCCTATTATCTGCCGCGCATCGGTCCAAACCGCAAAGAGATGTTTGAGCTTCTCGATCTCTCCCCTACGGTGGACTGGGACACATACAACAAGGCGGCGTGATGCCGCCTTGCTACCACGCCAAGGACATTTTCACTCGATGAGTTACATTGACAGCTACGCACATGAACTCGTCGGATATTTCGCAGGACGGCCACTCTACCACCCACTCGAAAACATCCCTGGAAACCCAGATGATATTCATGAATTTGCGTGCTCTCCGAGCCAGCTTGTCATCGGCGGCGGCGGCGGCGAACACTCGGGGCTCATCATCACAAAACCAGAATCCGCCGTTGCGACATTTATCGACACAAGCGATGAATTTGACCTGGACGACGACACGTCATCAGACCTGATTGAGTTCCGATACAACGATCACATGCTTCATTTCGCAGGCTGGGACAGCCGGGAACATTATGATTTCTACCTGGCCTGTTGTAGCAACGCTCTTTCACACCCCTTCAAACCCGACAGCGGCTTGTCCTTTGAAGAGTGGATTGGCTGTTCGGTCGGCGAGTTTATTTTCTTCTCGATGCCAGAAATCACCCCAAATCTCATCGCGAAATATGCGCCTTTGAGGTCTGGAAAACCCTTCCCGCATTACAACAATATATTGCTGCCTCCTCCCGGCGTTGAAACCTTCGCCAATCGCGGCAACGCCTTCACAAGCAAGCGCAATCAAAACAACAAAAAATAGGAACAATCATGGTCGATTTCGCCAACCCACGTTTTGTGAAAACCAATGGCCTCAACATGGCGGTCTATGAAGAAGGCGAAGGCTTGCCGGTTGTCTTCTGTCATGGCTTTCCGGAACTTGGATATTCCTGGCGTCATCAGGTACCGGCAGTCGCCGCAGCAGGTTTCCACGCCATCGCGCCCGATCAGCGTGGCTATGGCAAGACGGGCGGACCAAAAGGCGAGGACGCCGTCGATCAATATGACATGGAGCATCTCCTCGGCGATCTCATCGGCATGATGGATGAGATGGGTCTGGAGAAAGCGATCTTCTGTGGCCACGACTGGGGCGGCTTTGTTGTCTGGCAGATGGCGTTGCACTACCCGGACCGCGTTGCCGGCGTCATTGGCGTCAACACACCCTTCACGGCCCGCTCGCCCATGGACCCCATCGCACTGATGCGCGAAGCCTTTGGCGAAGACATGTATATCGTCTTCTTCCAGAAGTTCGGCGTCGCCGAAGCGCTCTTTCAGCAGGATATCGAGAAGACCATGCGCTTCTGGTATCGCAAGAGCGGCATCACATTAGCCCAGTATGATGCGCAACCTGACGAAAACAAAAAACTCGCTCTGGGTGAGGCCTTCAAGACGCCAGAGAGCGAATGGATGGGCGAACCACTGCTCACGCCAGAAGAGTTCGACTATTACGTGAACGCCTTTAAACAATCCGGTTATGAAGGTGGCATCAATTGGTATCGCAACTTCACCCGCAACTGGGAGAAGTCCGAAGGCATGGAAGAAAAGATCGACGTGCCCTGCCTCATGATCTCTGCCGCCAATGACATTGTGCTGCGCCCTGAAATGGCGGACGGCATGGAGAACTACATTCCCGATCTGGAAAAACACATCATTCCGGACTGCGGCCACTGGACTCAGTCAGAAAAGCCGGACGAACTGAACGCCCTCATCACCGATTGGCTGAAGCGACGTTTCGCCTAGTTCTATTGGCCTCTCGCCATGACGCGACGTTAAGCGTAGGCTTCTCCAAACTGCCATGAGGGCCGCTGGGAGAGCTGACTATGACACCTGAACTGATCTTTTTGATCGCAACCTACGGCATCATGCCTTTCTGGTTGCTATTGGCGCTGGCACCCAAGTGGGCGTTCACCCAAACGCTGGTGCACAGCGCACTTGTGCCCGTCGTCATCGGCATTGGCTACACGTTTTATGTGGCTACAGGTGCCTTCAACGTAGAGGGCGGCGGCTTTGGTTCTCTGGAAGCGCTCATGGTTGCCTTCACCGTGCCCGAAGCTGTCATCGCCGGATGGCTCCACTATCTCGTGTTCGATCTCTTTGTCGGGGCATGGGAAGTGCGCGATGCACAAAAGCGCGGCATCAATCACTGGCTTGTTGTGCCGTGTCTATTCTTCACGCTGATGTTGGGACCTGTCGGACTTCTTCTCTACATCGCGCTCCGCTTCGTCACACGCAAAGGCGGATGGTCTCTGGACCGAGCAGAGAACCCGGCCTGATCCTATGCGCGAAATCGAAACCCTTCTCTTTGCCAATGAGACCTTCTATCGCGCGGTCGCTGATCAGGACATGGACGCGCTGGAAGGCGTATGGTCGGTAGCAGTGCCCATCTCCTGCCTCCATCCGGGATGGCCACCGCTTCATGGGCGCGACGAGGTGATGGAAAGCTGGCGGCGGATCATCAACGGTCCAGCACCACCTGCAATCGAGTGCCACGCGCCCACCGCTCACCTCATTGGCACGACGGGCCTTGTTACTTGCTACGAGAAGATCGGCGCTGAATGGCTCATCGCCAGCAATTTGTTTGTGCGCGAAGGCCAGGACTGGGCCCTGGTCCACCACCAGTCAGGTCCTGTAAGCCAACCCCCAGAAGGGGACGAAATCACCCCCACCCCTCAGGCAAACTAATCGGCCGGTCCCAATCGCCGACTTGGGAAAATATTGGCACACCAACTGACATTTCTGTCACCCGGAGCTTGTTGCATCGCAGCACCTTGGGTATGATCCCGCCGACCGAGCACCGACCAGGTTGCAGGACACACGTCGTGCGGCCTGAATGGACGTTCACCCGTCAGAATGCTAGAGCATGCTCCCGAAAAGTCCCAAGTCGTTCTTGGCGGTTTTCGGGTCAAAACATGCGTAAAAACAAAGATTTAGAGCACTTTCGACAAATCGACGTTTGCCGAAAGTGCAATAGGGCCGACCGCCGGAAACCGGGCAAAAAAGCTAATTCAGCCAATATTCCCGACCGGCTGAGAAGCGGTCCATAACGGAATGAGAAGGAGAGGTGGATGTCGCAGGCGCTGGAAAACCAGGCCCTCGCTCCTGTTGTCGAACCGGTTGAGACAACCGATCGCCAGGATGCCACCGTCGAAGCTATTAATGGCGACCGAGCTCTGCGGATTTTGCTGCCGAGCTATCGGTCCAACCCAACCACCGGCGGACAGGGCGTCTATATGCGCCACATCTCAAAGGCGCTGATCGAGCTGGGTCACCATGTCGATGTAATCTCAGGCCCGCCCTACCCCGATCTCGATCCCCGTGTTGGCCTGATCAAACTGCCCTCCCTCGACCTCTATGCGACGCCCCACCCGATCCGCGCCTTTCGGCCTTGGATGCTGAAGTCGAAAATCGACCTCTTTGAATGGTGGAGCCACAATTGGGGCGGCTTCCCGGAGCCCTACACGTTCGGCGAACGCCTTGCTGAATATATGGTCGACAAGATCGACCAATATGACGTCATGCATGACAACCAGACACTTTGCTGGGGCATGCTGAAAGTGCGCGATATGGGCCTGCCCGTCGCTGGCACGATCCACCACCCCATCACCATGGACAAACGCATCGATATTGCTGCGATGCCAAATCCCTGGATGAAATTCCTGAAATGGCGTTGGTACACCTTCCTCAACATGCAAATGAAGGTCGCCCACGAGCTTGACCCAATCATCGTTGTGTCGGAAAGCGCCCGCCAGGATGTGAACAAGGACTTCGGACTGCCGCTCGACACAATGCAGGTGGTCCATCACGGCATCAACCATCTTCAGTTCTATCCAATGCCCGAAGTTAAGCGCGTCGACAATCGCTTGATCGTTTGTGCGAGCGCCGATGTACCGCTCAAAGGTCTGATCTTCCTGATCCGGGCTTACGACAAGCTCCTCAAGGAGCGTCCCGATCTGGAACTCCATGTCATCGGCAAGCTCCGCGATGGTCCGACCAAGAAAGAGCTGAAGCGCCGTGGCCTTATGGACAAGGTGACCTTCATCTCCGGCATGAGCGATGATGACATTACCCGCGCCTATGCCGAAGCCACGATGGTGATCTCGCCTTCTGTCTATGAAGGCTTTGGATTCCCTGCGGGCGAAGCCATGTCCTGCGGCGCGCCTGTTATCGCGACAACCGGCGGCTCCTTGCCGGAAGTTGTCGGTGACGCCGGTATCGTTGTGGAACATTCAAATCCGGAAGCACTGGCCGAGGCCATTGCAGACCTTCTCGACAATCCAGAAAAACGCGACGAACTGGGCCGCAAGGCCCGCCAGCGTGTGCTCGACCATTTCAAATGGGAACGGACCGCACGCCAAGTCGTCGATATTTACCGTCAGGCCATGCAAGATGCAGACAATAGACTTCAACAAGCTGGGGCTTGAGGACGGCGAGTATGTGCTTGACCTTGGCTGCGGCGAAGGACGGCATGTGCATGCTCTCTACCACCACAAAGTCTGTAACGTGGTCGGCATCGACCTTGCGTTTGACGATGTAAAGAAGACTTGGAAAGGCTTTGAACATTGTCCGGACCTGGAACCGGACAGCAAGCGCCGCTGTACCCTCGCGGTCGGCAACGCGCTGAGCCTTCCTTTCGCAGATAATTCCTTCGACAAAGTCGTCTGTTCCGAAGTAATGGAACACATCCCAAACTATCGCCAAGCGTTGGAAGAAGTCGCCCGCGTTCTAAAACCCGGCGGTACCTTTGCGGTCTCCGTACCGCGATATTGGCCGGAATGGATCTGCTGGGCCTTGTCTGACGACTATCACAATGAACCAGGTGGCCACGTGCGCATCTTTCGCACCGGCCGCTTGAAGAAAGATGTGGAAGCAGCCGGCACCACGTTCAAACATCGCCATTGGGCACACGGACTGCATTCCCCCTATTGGTGGTTGCGGTGTGCGGTCGGCGTGAAGAAAACAGATTCCAAAATCGTCAATTTCTACCATCGCCTGCTTGTGTGGGAGATCACGGACAATCCGCTTGTGACCCGCATTCTTGAAGCTATCGCCGCGCCATTGATGGGCAAGAGTGTTGTTCTCTATTTCGACAAACAGGGCGCGTCCTCATGACCCACCTTACCAAGGGCGACCGCCTGCCAGACGACTTCTTCAAAGGGTCAATCGCGCGCATCAAAGACCTGCAGCGCGACAATGGCGCGATCCCCTGGTTTGATGGCGGCGTTATCGATCCATGGAACCACACAGAAGCTGCCATGGGCCTCGCCGTCCTGGGCGAGATGCAAGCGGCCGAACGCGCATACGCCTACCTCATGGACACACAGCTGGATGATGGCTCCTGGTGGGGAGAACTCGGCTCCGCTGTCCCCATGGATGAGGAAGAACAGCGCTATACAGGCGGTGAAGAAGGTGCGGGAAAACCCGTCCGCGACACAAATTTTGCTGCCTATATCGCAACCGGTGCCTGGCATCACTTCCTGCTGACCGGTGACAAGACGTTCCTCACCGATATATGGCCTCATGTAAAAAAGGCCATGGAATTCATCCTTGCTCACCAGACAGAACATGGTGACATTCGCTGGGCGGCGGATGACCCTCACACGCCGGAAGATGACGCGCTCATCACAGGCTGTTCGTCCATCTATAAAAGCCTCGAATGCGCGGTCCACATCGCCCGTGAGATGAATGAGCCGAGCCGCGATTGGACAATTGCCCGGCAGCGTTTGGGCGAAGCTCTGCGTGACAAACCTCACAGGTTTGATCGCACCTGGGAGCCGAAGACCCGCTACTCCATGGACTGGTACTATCCGGTGCTCGCCGGCGTCCTGACCGGCGATGCCGCCGTCAAACGTCTCGATTGGAAGTGGGATACATTTGTCGCGGAAGGCAAAGGCTGCCGATGCGTTATCGATGAACCATGGGTCACGGTAGCCGAATCCGCCGAGCTCGTCATGGCGCTGCTCGTATCAGGACAACGCAAAAAGGCTGAGCAGCTTCTGTCCTGGCAGCACCAATGGCGCTCAGACTGTGGCGCCTACTGGATGGGTTTTCAGTTTGAGGACAAGGTTGCCTGGCCGCAAGAACGTCCTGCCTGGACCGCTGCGGCCGTCATTCTCGCAACAGACGCTGTGATCGGCATGACCCCCGCCTCCCACCTATTTGCTGAGCGGACCCTCGCCGAGGCGGCGGAGTAATCGAAGCGACTTCACTGTTTCGATCTCTTCAAACAGCTGCGATGCAATTGCCATCTTGTATATTTCATAAGGTGCCTGCCCCCCGTCCTTAGGGTCGGGGAAGACATCATGAATGGCAAGAATACCGCCTGGAATGATCTTCGGTGCCCACAAACGATAGTCATTGAGCGCATGCTCCAATGCATGCCCCCCATCGATAAACACCATTGCAAGCGGCGTCGCCCAATGGCGCGCCGCTACCGTAGATGGTGCCACCAGTGGAATGACACAGTCTTCAAGTTTGGAGATGCGAAGCGTCCGGCGAAACAGCGGAAACGTGTTGAGCATGCCGGTCTCATCATCAGCAAGCGAGGGATCATGATGCTCCCAACCGGCCTGGTTCTCTTCAGAACCCAGATGGTGGTCAAGGGCATAGAGAACCGATCCTGTTTCCTGACAGGCAAGCCCGTAATACACAGTGGACTTCCCGCAATAGGACCCAACTTCCAGACAAGCGCCCTGCCCGCTGACCTCACGCGCCGCGCGATAAAGAGCGTCACCTTCAGCTGGGTCAAGAAACCCCTTGATGGTTTCAATGTCGATAGGAAGCGTCACACCAGTCATCATGTCTCATCTCGTTCGTCGAAGGCGCTCGCTTTATAGAGGATTTTCACGCCCGTGCGTGAATGATGGCTGAAACAAATGCGTCAGCACGCCGGCGCGTTTCATCCAGATCCCCGCTGGGATCAAACACAGCAGAGCCAACACCAAAGCCATCCGCCCCGGCAGACCACCATTCCTGAGCATTTTCCGCGTTGATCCCACCGGTTGGCAAAAGCAGCGCCGCGTCTCGCGCCATGACAGACCGCCAGGCGGCTATCGCTCTGGGTGAGAGAGCCTCAGCAGGAAAAATCTTCAAACCTGCAGCCCCTGCATCCAAAGCAGCAAACCCTTCTGATGGCGTAAAGACACCAGGAACTGGAATGAGACCCACATCCAACGCACCAATCACCAGAGAAGCATCCAGATGTGGCATCACCGCAAGCTCACCACCAGCATTCACTAACGCGGCAAGGTCTTCCACGGTGCGCAGCGTGCCACCACCAACCAGAACATCATCAGCGACAGAACCTCGAATGGCTTCAATGGAATGGAGTGCCCCGTCCACATTAATCGGCACTTCGAGAATACATATCCCGGCATCAACAAGCGCTTGGGCAGTGGCAACAGCACGGGCAGGCTTGAGCCCCCGCAGAATGGCGACGATAGGCATTCGTTCAAGAAATTCTCGAAACCTGCTCACCCGTGGAGCCCTGTCATATGCAAGCTTTCCTCCCAAAGGCGCTTTGCCGTATCGGCATTCTTCGCAGCACGCGACGGCTGCACTCTCTTCTTGCGTGTGTAGTACCCGCCAGTCTGGCCGGCGACATCATCGTCGGATGCCAGGTAAACACTTGTCTCCGCCCCTTTTTCCGGTGAGATCGCGAAAATCTTACCAACTTTAAAGAAAGCGCTGAACGCCGTGCTGTTGTTTTCGCCAAACTTGGACGCAACAAAACCTGGGTGCAGACAATTCGCCGTCACATGGCTCTCCCGCCAGCGGTCCGCCAGTTCGCGCGTAAAGAGGATGTTGGCGAGTTTAGAGCGTTGATAGGCCCGCCAAGCTGAGTAAGAGCCTTTCTGGCCATCCAGATCTTCGAAATTGAGGTCAGCGCCACGGTGAGCGACCGAGGCAACAGTCACGACCCGTCCCTGATCAGCGGCCGTAAGTTGTTCCTTCAACAAATTGGTGAGCAGAAACACACTGAGATGATTAAGCGCAAAGGTAAGCTCAAACCCATCTGCAGACATCTGCTTTCCAACGAACATCGCACCCGCATTATTCACTAAAACATCGAGCGTGGAGTGCACTGCACGGATTTCGTCGGCAACGGCCCGCACATCATCGAACTTTGAGAGATCAGCTTTAAAAAAGGCTATGTCAGAGTTGCCGGTCTGCTTTTTAAGGCCTTCTGCGACACGCGCCCCTTTTTCCGGGTTACGTGCCACCAGACCGACCTGCGCCCCGCCCTCAGCTAAGCGTCGCGCTGTGATCAGGCCGATGCCATCCGTCGCACCGGTCACAATGACCCTTTTTTGTCCCATTTTGTCTCGCCTCTGTCGTGTCAGCCCAATACAGAAACAACTTGTTAACACCTAAACGCATTTTGCCCCCTGTTTTTGTCCAGCTTCTGACAATCGGTCAACGATTGAGCAATAAACCTCCTCAATACTAACGGAATTCGGGATTTCATCAGGGGTATGGCGGATGGCCGAGACGGAACACAACGCGTCTGACGAACAGCAGGAATATGACGCGATTCTGGCGGCAGTGATGGAAACACCGCGGGGCCGGTGGTTCATTGAAGAATTCACACGGCGCAACAGAACAGCTGATACTGACAAGCTTCTCTCAGCTATTGAAGCCATCGGGAATGTTGCGCAGGCCACAACTGCACCTGCACAGACCGTGGACGTTCTGCGCCTCGAACTGCAGGAGATGAGTGCATCCATTCAACAGACGCGTTCTGAGATTGCGGCTATCAAACCGACTGATGGCGGAAACAACAGGATCATGAGCGCCACCGGTGAACTCGATGCAATCGTGACCGCCACCGAACGCGCAACTTCTGAAATTCTGGCTGCCGCTGAACGCACACAAGAAATTGCCGAAAAGCTCAAAGAGCTGGGAGCGAACGAAGATCTTTGTGACGAATTGGAAGCGCACGCGACGGCCATATTCATGGCCTGCTCATTCCAGGACATTACCGGCCAGCGGACAACCAAAGTTGTTCAGGTCCTCCACTACCTAGAGCATCGCGTCAACTCGATGATCAGCATCTGGGGCGTTGAGCCTGGAGATGAAGAAAGAGCCATGTCAACCGCACATCTCGATCCCAAAGACACGCGACCAGATGCACACCTCCTAAATGGCCCTCAAGCAGATGACAAAGCGCCATCGCAAGAAGACATCGATGCGATGATGAACGATTTGGACTCTATCGACGACATTGACGATATCGACATGGTTGCTGGAGAGCCTGACACGGCACCTGTTGCCGCCGTACAATCTGACCGCGTGATCGCCGACGATCTTGAGTTTGCAGAACCAGCTCCCGTCCCAGCACCACCCGCCGAGTTGGCAGCTGAGGGCGCTGGAGAAGAGATCGCCCAGGACGACATTGACGCCCTGTTTAACTAGGCGGACCTAGGCGAGGACCCGGTTAGTCGTGTGTGCCCGCCACACGCCGAGGCGTTCATCTGAACTATCTTCCAAGTCGTCCGGTCCGGTCCAGGAAAGATGTGTCAGAGAAAACGGCGACACATCGAACTGAAAACCACCGTCGTTCGGCAAATCCAAAGCTAGAATCATGGCAGCTCGAATGAGCGCCAAATGGGACACCACCACCAACGGACGGTCGGCATAATGCCGGGTAAGCCTCTCGATCAAAGAGGCCACACGCGTCACAACAGCATCAAAACGTTCGCCTCCCTCCGGAACAATGTTTGAGGGAGTGGACCAATCAATTTGCGGGTTGGCTTTATGCACTTCCGACTGACGACGTCCTGCCCAGCTGCCAAGGTCCTGATCCGTCAAATCATCGGCGGTCACAGCATTTGCGTCGGGGTTGAGAGCCTGAACGGTTTGCCGTGCTCGCGCTAGCGGGGATGTCAGCCAAACCGCCCCTTGAGGCAGTTGGGACATCAGTCTCCGCGCCATCACCATGTCTGGCGGAACGGTGGGCAAATCAAGTCGCCCCGCATATCTGCCAGGGTCTTGCAGCAACGCCCCGTTGCGCACCCAATACCAGTCTGATCGCATGTACCTCGCCCGACTCAGCCGTGAAAACACCCAGTATGCCTGCTCTGCAAGGCTCACCCCACGATTAGGTGACTCACACAGGTGCTCTCTGCTATGACCACGCCATCAAAATTGCCCCCATTCGCAGATTCATACGAGGATCACTCATGTCAGACCCCATCATTCTTGTCGAAAAATCAAACGGCATTGCCACAGTTACACTCAACCGTCCAAATGCAATGAACGCTCTGTCCCTGGAACTTCGCGAAGCCATCGCCGACACGTTTCAGGATCTGGAAGCTGACCCTGATGTCCACGTTGCTGTCCTTACTGGCGCCGGCCGCGCCTTTTGCGCAGGGCTCGACCTGAAGGAACTGGGCGAACAAGGCCTCACCGGGCCAGACAATGCCGTCACCCACAAAGACCCTGTCACATCGATCAATCAGTTCAGCGGACCTGTCATCGGTGCCATCAATGGCGTCGCCATCACAGGCGGTTTTGAACTTGCGCTTGCATGTGACGTTCTCATCGTTTCAACAAACTGCAGATTTGCAGATACCCATGCCCGCGTTGGCATTCTGCCGGGTTGGGGACTCTCACAAAAATTATCACGTGCCATTGGCATTTACCGCGCAAAAGAACTCTCTCTTACCGGCAACTTCTTGAGCGCAGAACAAGCCGCTGAATGGGGTCTCGTCAACCGTGTCGTCGAACCGGAGGAACTGGTAAGCGTTGCTCAGGGCCTTGCAGCTGACATGCTCACGGTCGTCCCTGAATGTCTGCCTGCCTACAAAAAGCTCATCGACGACGGCTTCGCAGAAGCCTTTGGTGACGCCCTCAAAACTGAGCTCAAAGTCTCCGGCGCGGCTAACTCAAGTGTCTCCGCCGATGCTCTGGAAAGCCGCCGGGCTGGCATCCAGAAACGCGGCAAATCCCAGGCGACCTAACCGGGCCGCCTAAAAGAGACAAGGAACGCAAGGTTTCCCCGGCGTTCCGGCCTCCCCCTCGCGCTTTTCAATGAGCCACACTAAACTCTGGCTCATTGAAATTCCCCTGGGAGGAGGACCCCATGCACGATCTCGTTATTCGCGGTGGTACGGTTTATGATGGCACTGGCGGCGCACCGTTCAAGGCAGATATCGCAATTGATGGCGCCAAGGTTTCAGCCGTTGGCGAAGTGAGCGACAAGGGCCGCACCGAAATTGATGCGACCGGCCAGATCGTGACACCTGGCTTTGTCGACATTCATACTCACTATGACGGCCAGGTGACCTGGGACCCCTACCTTCAGCCCTCCACCTTCCACGGCGTCACCACCGCCGTCATGGGCAATTGTGGCGTTGGCTTCGCACCCTGCAAACCAGACGAGCATGACTGGCTGATTGGCCTCATGGAAGGTGTCGAAGACATCCCCGGCACCGCACTTGCCGAAGGCATCGACTGGTGCTGGGAAAGCTTCCCCGAATACATGAAAGCCGTCGAGGAGTCCCCACTCGCCTTGGACATCGGACTGCAGGTACCTCACGGCGCACTGCGCGCCTATGTCATGGGGCAACGGGGTGCGGACCTGGAGCCCGCCAATGATGATGACATCAAACAAATGTCGGAACTCGTGGTTGATGCGCTGGAAGCTGGCGCGCTTGGCTTTTCTACGTCGCGCACAGAAAAACACCGTGACAAAAACGGCGCTCATACGCCGAGCTTCAAAGCCGAACAGGCAGAACTCCACGGCATTGCAGCAGCCATGGGCAAAGCAGACAAAGGCGTCATTCAGCTGATCGCTGACTTCTGGGACTTCGAACCGGAATTCGCCATGCTGCGCGGCATGGTGGAAGTCTCGGGCCGTCCACTGTCCCTCACAATTGAGCAGGACGACCGGCACCCCGACATTTGGAAAAAGGTCTTGGGCGGCATCGGTGACGCAGCGGCCAAGGGCTTGCCTATGCGCGGCCAGGTCCCACCCCGCCCCACAGGCGTGCTGATGGGCCTGACCTCGACGCTGAACCCCTTCCTTCTTCACCAGACTTTCAAAACCATCGCGCACCTACCCCTGGAACAGCAGATAAAAGAACTTCGCAACCCTGCCTTCCGGGAGAAACTACTGGCTGAAGAACCGGACTATCCCGAAGGTCAGATCATCACCATGCTCTGCACCGCCTATCACAAAATGTTTGAGCTCGGTGACCCACCAAACTACGAGCCTGCGCCCGGAGACAGCGCCGGCGCTGTCGCAGAAGCGTCCGGTAAGAGCCCGCGAGAGCAGGTGCTGGACTGGATGCTGGAGCGGGACGGCAACGCTCTCCTATACTTCCCGCTGATGAACTATGTGGGCGGAAGCCTCGATGACGTGCGCACGATGATGACCCACCCCAACGTCGCCTTCGGCCTCGGCGATGGTGGCGCACATGTTGGCATTCTTTGCGATGCAAGCTTCCCGTCCACGCTCCTCACTCACTGGGGCCGGGACCGAACACGGGGACCCAAGCTTGCACTGGAATGGCTGATCCACGGCCAAACCAAAGCAAATGCAGAAATCGTAGGGCTACATGACCGTGGCATCCTGGCACCGGGGATGAAAGCCGACGTCAATGTGATTGACTTCGACAACCTGCGCCTTCACGCCCCGGAAATCGTCCATGACCTTCCCGCGGGTGGTAAAAGACTCATCCAGAAGGCAAGCGGCTACACCGCCACCATCATCTCCGGCACCATCGCTTTCGAGAATGGGGTTCCAACTGGCAAGCTGAATGGAAAGCTCATTCGCGGTGCCCAATCCCGGCCTGATGGTGTCCAAATTCCGGTTGCTGCAGATTGAGTTAACGAAACTGGCAACGACGCAGGTACTCCCGTTGGAGGACCGGGCGCCCTCGGGGTAATCAGGAACATGGCCAAACCCACGGTTCGTGAGACAGATCTCTATGCCCCCCTCAAATCCTTCCTTGAGGATCAGGGGTACGAAGTGAAGAGCGAGATCGGCGCTGTTGACGTTGTGGCCCAGCGCGGCGATGACGAACCGCTTATTGTCGAAATGAAAACAGGCTTCACCTTGTCTGTTGTGCATCAGGCCATTGCACGCCAGTCCATCAGCGATATCGTCTACATCGCCATACCTCGGGGAAGCGGCACCACGTTCAGAAAGTCCCTGAATGCCAACCTATCTCTTTGTCGCCGGTTGGGCCTGGGCCTGATCACCATTCGACTAAAGGACGGGTTTGTCGAAACGCACGCAGATCCTGGTCCTTACGCCCCGCGAAAATCGAAACGCAAAAAGACCGACTTGCTCCGTGAATTTGCAAAACGCACAGGCGACCCAAATAAAGGCGGGGCGACACGCCAGGGCCTTATGACGGCTTATCGTCAGGACGCCCTTCGTTGCCTTCAGGTCCTGAGTGACCAAGGCCCCACCAAAGCAGCGCAGGTTTCCAAAATAGCTGACGTCGAAAAAGCCCGTCGTTTGATGGCCGACAATCACTATGGATGGTTTGAGCGGGTAGAGACAGGAATCTATGCGCTCACGCTCGCCGGACAGAAAGCCCGGATCGAATACCAAGAGACTCTTGTAAATCTGACACCCCGCGACAGCTCCACCAAAGGATCTTGAGAGCGAACACCCGCATCATTCCTCCCCTCTGCGGGTCTATGCCCATGTGTGGAGACCTACTAGCCTGATCTGACATTAGACGTGGGGGACTCGGCCATGACTAAACGCAAACCGGGACGCCATGCATTGGCGTTTGTCTTAGTCACCATCCTGATCGACACAATCGGATTCGGCATCATCATCCCGGTAATCCCTGAGCTGATCATGGAACTGTCTGGCGAGCCCATCTCCGCAGCCGCGGGCTATGGCGGCTTGATGCTCTTCTCATTTGCTGCCGCTCACTTCGTTTTCGCACCTGTCATGGGAAACCTCGCCGACCGTTTCGGGCGCCGACCGATCCTTCTCATTTCGCTTCTGGCGCTTGGCATCGACTATCTCATCATGGCCTTTGCCCCATCGCTTTTCTGGCTGTTTCTGGGGCGTATTTTTGCGGGCATGTTCGGAGCAACCTTCGCCACAGCAAACGCCTATGTGACTGATGTCTCCCCACCCGAAAAACGCGCGCAAAATTTTGGTCTCACAGGTGCGGCCTGGGGTTTGGGTTTCATCATCGGCCCGGTTATTGGCGGCTTCCTGGGTGAAATCGGACCCCGCATCCCCTTCTTTGCAGCCGCAGGTATCGCATTTATCAATGTCGCTTACGGGTTCCTCGTTCTGCCGGAAACACTGAAAGACAAGGACCGGCGGACCTTTGAATGGAAGCGGGCAAATCCCATTGGCACCCTAGCCCATTTTAGAGCCTATCCGGTCCTTCTCGGGCTGGCCGGCGCCACAATCCTGTTTCAGCTGGCCCATGACGCCAATCCGGCAGTCTTCACGTACTTCGCTATTCACCAGTTCGGCTGGAGCGAACGAGAAATCGGCTTTGCTCTGGGCTTTGTTGGGGTCACCGTTATATTCAGCCAAACAGTCCTTATCCAATGGACCGTCGAGAAATTCGGCGAAGTAAATTCAGCCTTTATCGGCTTGGTAGTCGCAGCGGTAGGTTTTGCTGCTCTCGGAATGGCAACGACAACATGGATGGCCTACCTCGCCCTTATCCCGATGGCCTTAATGGGCCTCGCCATGCCCGCTATCCGAAGCCTCATGGCAGCGCGGGTCCCAGACAATGCTCAAGGAGAGCTGCAAGGAGCACTCTCCAGCCTCATGGGCCTCACAATGATCGCAGCCCCACTGCTCATGACGCAACTCTTTCGCACTTTCACTGCCGAAGATGCCCCGTTTCAGCTTCCCGGCGCGCCCTATTTTGCTGCAGCTTTCCTCATGATTTCAGCCGCTTTAGTCCTCTCAAGATATGCCCGCAACCATTCGTAACATAATGTTGCAATCGCGACACATTCTTAGAATAACTTGCGAACGTTGTTGAAAATCAATTGCAACTAAAGAGTGTCGCGCCTAACCCTACGTCCCAGATTTTGACTCCGGCGCCCAACAAAGTGGCGCCAATATTGATGGGACATCATGAAAAAGACTCTGAAAAAGGTCGCACTCGGCGGCGCTGCCCTTACCCTCCTCCCAGCAGCCGCAATGGCCGAAACTTCATACCCCCGGATCGAAGCGGTCATTCCATTCGAAATCGAGCACGACTATGCATTCGACTCAGACGTGTCGGCGAATGAGCTTCACAACACGTTTGCAGTGATTGAGCCTGAGATTTCCATCCAGTTTTCCGAAAACTGGTCAATCGAAGCCGGTCTTGTTTTTGAAAATGTAAACGATCCAGTTGGCGATCGTTTCTTCGAAGACCAGGGCCTCTTCATCGAACAATTGTTCCTGCAATATGCGGGCGACAACTTCACCGTCATCGCAGGTAAGTTCAATCCTGTCTTCGGCGTCGCCTGGGACCGGGCTCCCGGTATCTACGGTGTCGACTTTGCTGAAGACTATGAAATCACCGAACGGATCGGTTTTGGTGCCGACTACACATTCGGCAGCGAAACCTCCGGCGAACACACTGTTTCTGCCTCTACATTCTTCGCAGACACAACTGATCTTGCACAGACCTTCATCAATAGCCGCGGACAGCCACGCATTAGCGATGGTGGCCCAAGCAACACAGAAGACTTCTCTTCATTCGCTCTAAGCCTGGACAGTGAAAGCGTTCCAGCCCTTGGTGGCCTTGGCTATACGCTGGGCATCTCGCATCAGGGCGAAGGGCGTGGCGATGCTGACGACCAGCTCGGACTTGCAGTAGGCGTCTTTGGCAGCTTTGACATCACAGACGACCTGGCCTTCGAACCAGTCGTTGAGTATGTGATCCTCGAAAATGCCGGCGGCACGGTTGCAGATACGGACTACTACACTGTTGGTGGCGCACTCCTTCATGGTCCATGGAATGTTTCCCTCTCCTACACAGGCCGGAACATGGACCCCAACACAGCCGGCGCCGCCGACGTGAAAGACCACCTCTTCCAGGCCTCAACCGGCTATGCGTTTGAGAACGGCCTCACAGCTGACTTCGGCTACCGCTTTGCTGAAGAAGGTCGTGTTGATACGCACATTCTAGGCTTGCTCTTCACCTACGAACTAGAAGTGTCGACCAACTAAGTCGACACCCCCGTTTCAATTTCAAGGAAAAGAGAAATGAAGAAATTTTCCCTTGCCATTGCAGCTGGTGCCTTTTTGGCATCAGCACAGATGGCATCTGCTGCAGAGCCCGCCGACATTTTGGCGACCTATGCAGACATCGCAGAAGCTGGGTATACGGACTCACTGGCAACTGTCCAGACTTTGAAGTCTGCCATTGCAGCTCTCATTGAATCTCCATCAGACGAAACGCTCGGCGCAGCGAAAGAAGCATGGGTTGCAGCCCGCGTTCCTTATCAGCAGACGGAAGCCTATCGCTTTGGCAACGTCATCGTTGATGAGTGGGAAGGCAAAGTAAACGCCTGGCCGCTTGACGAAGGCCTGATTGACTATGTCGACACCGGCGCCTATGGCGAAGAAAGCGACGAAAACGCCTTTTACGCAGCTAACATCATCGCCAATGAGAAGCTTGCCATTGGTGGGCGCGAGATTGACGCCGCGAACATTACACCTGAGCTGCTTCAGAGCCTGCACGAAGTTGATGAAGTAGAAGCCAATGTTGCAACCGGTTACCACGCCATTGAATTTCTGCTTTGGGGTCAGGACCTGAATGGTACAGACGCCGGAGCTGGCAATCGCCCTGCAACGGATTATGCATCGGGTGATGCATGCACAGGTGGCAATTGCGATCGTCGCGCTGCCTATCTTGTCGCAGCAACCGATCTCATGATTTCCGATCTCGAAGAAATGGTTGCAGCCTGGGGTGACAATGGTCCAGCCCGCGCCGCACTTGGCGATGGCAAAGAAGGCCTTGGAGTTATTCTGACCGGCCTTGGCAGTCTCTCCTACGGTGAGCTTGCCGGTGAGCGCATGCGCCTTGGCCTCATGCTTCATGATCCTGAAGAAGAACATGATTGCTTCGCCGACAACACCCATGACTCCCACTATTACGACGCCCTGGGTATCTCAAACGTTTATCGTGGAAGCTACACACGCTTAGACGGCACTGTTGTCAGCGGCGCTAGCCTCTCTGATCTCGTTCGTGGCGTGTCTGCGGATCTCGACGCAGAAATGATCACAAAGCTTGAGGCAACTCAGACCGCGATGCGCGTCATGAAGGACAAAGCTGATAGTGGTGAAATGGCCTATGACCAGATGCTCGGCGAAGGCAATGACGAAGGTAACGCCATCGTTCAAGCGGCCATCGACGGTCTTGTTGCGCAGACCCGCACCATTGAGCGGATTGTTGCAGCCATCGAGCTCGACGGTATCGAGATCGAAGGATC
>CBDIPP010000019.1:0-35534 GCA_965283695.1 uncultured Parvibaculaceae bacterium
CTTGTCCGGACATATGAGGCCGAGAGAGGTAGATGCGCATTAATTAGACCTTGCTGATCGGTTTGGCCGGATTGCCGACGACGGTGGTGCCGGAGGGCACATCACGGGTGATGACTGCCCCCATACCTACGATGGCACCTTTCCCGATGACCAGCGGTTTCCCTGGCTGGCCTTGACGCAGGATAGCTCCGGTCCCGATGTAAGCGTGGTCTTCGACGCGGACGTTGCCGTTGCACATAACGCCTGGAGCGAAGGTGACAAAATCACCAATTACGCAATCATGCGCGACATAAGAGTAAATATTGGCGTGGAACTGTCTTCCAATCGTAATATTAGATGTCAAGGTGGTGAACGCGCACAAGATCAGCCCCTCGGCGATCTTCACATCATCCATTACGATGCTACTTTTTGCCTTGACGTTGATGATGGCGACGCCCGCGTCTTTGCACTTGCGCAAGAGCGTTTCACGGACAGCGCCGTTGCCAACAGCAATTGTCACGGCGCGCTCTTCAGCAGGATAGGCACAAAATGTTTCAAAATTCATGCATTCATAGTCGTTGACAGGCTCATGACTGCTTGCGTCATCGATGAAGACGCATTGAGCAGCTTCCCCATCACCCACTTGGTTTCGCAAGAGCGGCATTACCTCTCGACCAAATCCACTGGCTCCGTATACACCGAAAAGCTTCATATTAATTTCCCGTAAACTTCGACATCGAGGCTTCGCCCGCCGCCGAGATCCCTTCCCGTTTCAGAACCTTATGTAAGGTCAACCATATGATCTTAAGATCGAGCCAGAGACTTTGATTGTCCACATACCAAATATCCAGTGCGAATTTCTTGTCCCATGAAATCGCGTTGCGGCCATTGACTTGCGCCCAGCCGGTAACGCCAGGGCGCACCTCGTGGCGGCGGGCCTGCTCTGGCGAATAGAGCGGCAGGTATTCCATAAGCAGCGGACGAGGGCCGACAAGGCTCATATCACCTTTTAACACGTTCCAAAGTTCGGGCAGCTCGTCGATCGAAGTTGAACGCAAAAACCGGCCAAAGCTTGTTATCCTGTCGGCATCGGGAAGCGGTTTGCCATTGACGTCAATCGCATTCCGCATCGTGCGGAATTTCATCATTTCGAACGGGAGGCCTTTCAGTCCTGGACGGTTTTGCCTGAAGTATACAGGCGTTCCCATTTTTAGACGGACAATGATTGCAATAACCAAAAACAGAGGCGAGAGCAGGATTAGTCCAGCGACCGCGCATAGGATATCTAGCATTCGTTTCAGCATTCATTTTCCTTGTGGCCCTGCCTTAAGCGAGATTGAGGTCTTGGAGTAGTTGGGCGTTGACTGTCTCAGCATCGTATTTCTCGTGAACAATTTCGAGACTAGATGCGCCCATACGCCTTACAAGTTCGGGGTTTTCGATCAGATGAATCATTTTTTGGGCGAGCGCTTCTACATCGCGTATAGGTATGAGGAACCCGTTTTTTCCTGGAACCACAGTTTCACGGCACCCTGGTGCGTCCGAAGTAAGGATCGCTCTCCCGGTTGCCATCGCTTCCAAAACTGATCGTGGAGTGCCCTCACGATATGAGGGCAATACATAAACCTGACAAGCTGCAAGATGCGCCTGCACGTGGTCGGAAGAGCCAACATATTCTAGCCCGCCCGCCTCCCATTCCGCCACCTCGGATTGAGGAATAGCGTCTGGACCCTCATCAAAAAAACCCACGAGTCGGAAGCGCGCTTGTGGGTGGCTTTTCTTGACTGCGATGGCAGCGCGTGCGTATTCACGCACGCCCTTGGCGCCGAGAATGCGCGAAATCATCAGAAAATCGGGTGTCTCTGGCAATGGGGCAGGCGGGTACTGGTCTAGATCGATGCCGGAGCCGTTCATCATCCGCACCTTGGAGTGGTCACCAAGACAGCCTGCCGCTTCGAAATCTGCGAGGTCGTCGGGGTTCTGGAATACCACGCGCCAATTGCGGTTGCTTGCCCTGCGATAAAGCCAGCGCACAACACTCTTCATTACGTGCGATTTCAGGCTGTCTGTTTGCCCGGTGTCAGTGAAGACTATGCCGAGGCCGGTGACCAGCGCCACAGTGCGGGTGCTGGTTCGTGCCCCTGCCAGCGCGCCCCAGATGTTGGGCTTTATAGTATAGGTGATGACAAGGTCAGGTTTGACGGCGCGGTAGAGCGCCGTCAGCCGTTGTAGGTAGTCGAGGTCGGCGCGGACACCCGTGCCGTGCCGGTCGAGCGGCGTGTCGTGGACCTCGGCCCCCAAAGCCAACAGCCCGGCGTGCAAATCACCTGCAAGGTTCGGGGCGGCCACATGGACCTCGTGTCCAGCCGCGACCAGCGCTGCGATCAACGGGCCTCGGAAGTTCAGGAGCGACGGGCCATAAGAGCCGACTAGCAGGACACGCATTGCTGTTGTCCCCCGCTTACAGCCGCAGGTCGCTGGCGTCTGCCGGGTAGACCGCCTTCATGTCGTAGAAGACATGGCCATCCTTGCCATAGGCACGCAGCGCTTTGGCGCTCTGATCGACCAGTTCGCGGTGTGGCACGGCGAGGATAACCGCCTCGTAGGCGCCCTGCTCCGGCGTCACGAGGGTGATGCCGTATTCGCGCTGCGCCTCCTCTGAGTCAGCCTGAGGGTCAGCGACGTCGACGCTGACGCCGTATTCGCGCAGCTCTTCTACCACGTCGATCACGCGGGTGTTGCGCAGGTCGGGGCAGTTTTCCTTGAACGTCAGGCCCAGCACCAGCACGCGCCCGCCACGGATCGGCAGGCCGCGCTGGACGATCGCCTTGATTAGGGTGCTGGCCACGTGCCGACCCATGCCATCGTTGATCCGCCGACCCGCCAGGATCAGCTGCGGGTGATAGCCCACGGCCTCGGCCTTGTGGGTTAGGTAATAGGGATCGACGCCAATGCAGTGGCCGCCGACCAGGCCGGGACGGAAGGGCAGAAAGTTCCACTTGGTTGAGGCGGCGCGGATCACCGCGTCGCTGTCGATGTCCATGCGGTCGAACAGGATTGACAACTCGTTCATAAGCGCGATGTTAAGATCTCGCTGCGTGTTCTCGATCACCTTGGCGGCCTCGGCCACGCGGATGCTCTCGGCCTTGTGGGTGCCAGCAGTTATGATCGAACCATAAAGTGCGTCGACGAAATCCGCCGCCTCGGGGGTGGAGCCGGAGGTCACCTTTCGGATGTCCGGCAGGCGGTGCTGCTTGTCACCGGGGTTGATACGCTCAGGGCTGTAGCCGACATAGAAATCCGTGTTCATCTTCAGCCCCGAGACACGTTCGAGGATAGGCACGCAGTCTTCCTCCGTGGCGCCGGGGTAGACGGTGCTTTCATAAATTACTACGTCGCCGCGTTTCAGCACCTTGCCCACGGTTTCCGAGGCCTTCACCAGCGGCGTCAGGTCAGGGCGTTTGTGCGCGTCGATCGGCGTTGGCACGGTCACAATGAAGACGGTGCAATCGCGCAAATCGTCTAGATCTGACGTCAAAGTCAGACCCGTAGCCTCTGCCAACTCATCGGTAGAGACCTCTTTGGTGGCGTCATGGGCCTTTTGCAACTCACCGATCCGCGTGGTGTTGATGTCGAAGCCGACCACCTCGTTGGACTTGGCGAATTCCACTGCGAGCGGTAGGCCGACATAACCGAGGCCAAGAACACCAAGGCGTTTTGCGCTCATTGCGGGAGGTATCGACATTTATGTAAATATCCTTCGGATCGTTAATCTGTTCAAGTCAGCCCCGTTCATGGGTCGGGCAAGTCGAGAAGGCGCCCCGTCGGAGGCACAACAGCAGGTGTCCTGCGCGGGACAAGGCGGATGTTGGGCAGGTAGCTTATCATCAGCATCAGCAGCACCGGAGTGAACATGGTCTTTTGCCGAACCGCGATGCCCAAGTTCGCCGTGGTATTGGCCAACACAAACCAGCTGACCGCGACGTAAATCAAGAAGAACACCTGCTGGAATCGGGTCAGGCTAGAACCGCGTTTGATCACTCCAACCAGTGCGCCGAGAAATAGCCCCAGAAGCCCGAGGTTCTCAAAGCTGATCACAAGGCCTAAGAACCCACTCGCGTCGAAGAACAGCGGCCGGAAGACATAGATGAACATGCGCATAGGTATGGAGGCACTGGCGATGTCCACCGAACTGCCGCCTTCTGTGTTGTAGCTCAGGCGCTCGTCCAAGTATTCGGTTAACCCGCCGAATTCTTCAAGGCCCACATATCCAAACGAAATCACTACGACGGCGGTGGCGGCGGGCAGAATGAGGGAATTGATCAACAGTTTGAGGCCTAGCGACCCTTTACGGACAAGCGAGAAGGCCAGCGCTAGTGCGATCATCAGGAAGCCCGCCATATGCGGACGAACCGCCACCATGGCGACAACGCCGATGAGGATTGCCAGAAACCGACGATAGGGGGAGGCCGCGGCCCAGCAAATCAGCCCTACGCTGAAGAAGGCGATGCTGTCCTTGCCGATGGCCGTGCTCCAAAAGCTGAAACTGGGCAGGAAGGGCAGGATGGTTATGACCCGCCGGACTATGCGCGACTTGCCGGCAAACGCTTCGCGCATAGCAGCCGAAAAGGCGATCAGCCCAATGGTGCCCAGAATGTTGTAGGCAAAGAAGGAGCCCCCATAGGACATTCCCAACCCCTGGGTGAAGAAGGAATTGAAGAAAATCACGAAGGGAGTTCCAAATTTCGGCAGCTGATCCCAGGTCAGCGAAAGGATGAAATATCTGATAGTATCCGCAGGGTTGCCCATGGAAAAGAGGATGTAGACCACGCAAAACAGGCTGTGCCACAGATAGAGGGTCAGCCCATAGCGCAGCGGGACGCCCAGCGCCCGGCTCAGCGAAGGCAAAAGCGCTAGCCCGAGGAGAAAGACCCCTGCCAGAGAGAAAGCCTCCCAGGCCGTATTTGCGAACCCGATCACCGAGATACGTCCCCCGTTGCGCCAGCTACCTCGGCCATGCTGTCGTTCCAGACGCGGCTGTAGCCTTGCACCATATGGGCCAGCGTAAAGTTGCTCAGGATCCGGTCACGGCAGGCGATCTCGACCGCCGGGTCAGAGAGCTGCGAGGCCAGCTCAAGGATCGCCCCAGCCAGCGCGGCAGGATCGCGCGGCTGTACGATGCGGCCCGTCTCGCCGACGATGGTGGCGCTGTCGCCCACATCGGTCGCCACGCAGGGTGTTCCACAGGACATGGCCTCAGATAGGACATTGGGGAAGGCCTCGCCAAAGGCGCTGCCCAGCACGTGCAGATCCAACCCGTTCATCACCGCCGGAATATCGGGGCGCGGCCCAACCAGCGTTATGCGGTCTCCCAGACCCTTCTCAGCGATCAGCCCAGTGACCTCGGTGTTCTCGGACGTCAGGCCGGGGCCGATCAGCAGCAGGTGGGTGTCTTCGCGGGCCCGTGCGACCTCGGCAAAGCCAAGGATCAGATTGCGATGATCCTTTTGCGGGTTATAGCGCGCCACGCAGCCCAAAAGCAGCTGGTGGTCCGCAATTCCAAACTCCGCCCGGATGGCAGTCCTAGCCGCATCGTTAGGCGTATAGGCGGCCGTATTATAGCCGTTGTGCACAACCACCATTTTTTCGTCCGGATAGCCGATATCGCGATGGACCACGTCGCCTTTCTTGGAACAGCTGATGATGCGGCGCGGCAGCCATCGGCTGACGCGGGTGTTGAACTTCACTAGCTGTCGCGTGGTCCACTTAGTGCCTTGGGAAACGAGCGTGGTGTGATGCAGCCCCCAGACGATGGCCCGCACGCCCGCACGCCAGGCGGCATAGCCCCCCAGCAAATCTGCATGATACATCCAGCATTGCACCACGTCAGGCGCGGCACAGCGCACCATACCGGTCAGCTTGATAAGCTTCAGCGGCGAGGGCAGCGAGGGGCGCAAACCGAGATAGGACACCTCGAACCCCTCGGCTTCCATCTTTGGCCCGTATTTCCCCGGCCCCATCAGTGAGATCAATTTGTGCTCGAATGCATCCGCCGAACGGATCAGGTTGTAGAGCACCGCCTCCGCGCCGCCGTCGTTCAGGCCGGTGATGATGTGCAGCACGACGGGTTTCTCAGAAGTCATAGTGAAACCTTTCGAGGTCGGCGGCATAGCAACGCGCGAGCATGTCGCGCATCATGGGGGTGTAGGCCTCGCGGTAGTGGCAGGGATCCGTGGTGCGGTTGAGATGTCCGATCTCGACACGGCGGCAAAGGCTTTCCTCGAGAAACGGCAGGTATGTGCCGGGGTCCTCGATCCGCCCTAGGTGCATGACGCCGATCTCGCCCGCCCGGGTCAGCAGGAACTGGCCTTGCGGGCGAAAGACGTAATCCTCGCGCCCTAGGTCACGCCCCGGCAGCCAGTCCATGACGAAACGTTCGAAACTGGCGAACTCCGCGCCGCGATAGCGTTCGGCATGGCGGATCTGCGCGCCGTCGATCATCTCGGCGCCCTTGCGGGCGAAGTTCCAGGCGGAATAGGCCCGCGCCCAGGGGTTGCGTGTCACCGCCAGCGATGGAAGACCGCGCAGCATGTCTGGGCGGAAGCGTTCGATGTCGCGCACCCGGAAATGCCCCATAAAATGGCCATAAAGCGCGTTGTTGATCGAGGTGCCACCGTTTTTTGGCACATGCACAAAGATCAACCCCGCATCCTTCCAGGCAGCGGCCCGGCGTAGCACCAGCTGGCCCAGCCGCAACCAGTCCGGGGTCAGGCCTTTGATCTGTTCTTTCGACACCGCCATTCGTTCACTGCCTTCGTCTTGCATTCAGCACGGTCACCAGAGGAAGGCATATGATCCCCCGGCGCCTCCATAGCCGGACGAAGGAGATGCCATTCCAGATTGCCAGCGACGTCGTGCTGGCAATGGCTGCGCCAATGGCCCCGTGCTGCGGGATCAGAGCAAGGCAAAGCGCAAGGTTGGTAAGAATAGAAATGACTATAGCTGTCAGCACTACGCTTTCTTGTCGATCAGCATAAAGCATGATCACGACGGAGCCGAAGGAGATGTTAAGAAGCTGACCGAGCGTGAGAATGACGGTCGGCCAATATGCTGCAGTATACGGCGCACCAAATATGAACGGGATGAGGAACTGCCCCGTGGCTAGGTAAATCAGTGCAAGCGGCAAGCCGAAGGCGAGGCTCAACTCGCAGCTGCGCGAGGCTAGTCGCTGGAGGAGGGGCGCATCGCTTTTTTCTGGGCTGTCGCTAAGGCGGTTCATCTCGGGGGCCATGGAGGCATTAGCAGCCATGAGCCCGATGGCCATGAGCGCGGCCAACTGCGCCGCAATACTAAAAAATCCAACTTCCGTCTTCATGTCCATCGCGCCAAGGATGATCAGGCTCAGGTTGCTGTTGATCGCCGCGATCAAGGTTGTTCCACTCAATGTCAAGAGGCCACGCAGGAACCCCGCCTTGACCGGAGCGCGGGGCACAGCATCGATAGCAACGGTCGTCCTAAAGTAAAACACCAGAGCGTAGGCGAACGCGCAAAATGCGGCGCCCGTCGCCGCACCGACAGCAAAACGCACATCCATTACCGCTCCAGCCATGCCGGAGGCGGCCAAAGCGATCAGAGTCAGCTGCACCAGCGGCCGCAATAAAAGTTCGGCAGTCTGACCGACTAGAACCCTACCGCTTCCGCGGATGGCGGCTTCGAGCATTCCGACCAGAACCATCGCTGCGATGTAAACCGCTCCGAAAACTTGCGCATGGTAAGACGTGTCGTCGATCTCGGTGAGCAATGGCATGAGGATCAGACCGAAGATCAGCGCCATCGTCGTTGCCATGACCAAGGCGACGACCCAGCCGATCCACAGATAGCCTCGTGCGGCAGCGATGTCGTGAGCCCCGAGACTGACGGCAATCTCGCGCACCATGATATGCATGAGGCCCCCACGTCCGATGGTGGTCGAGACCTGCATCAGGGTGAAGACAAATGCGTAGATGCCGTATTGTTCCGGTCCGAGAAGCCGCGCCAGCACGAGCGTCAGCGAAAAGAGCAGAGCGACGGACACGAGCCGCATCACGAGCGCCGTCATCGACGACGAGTAATTTCTGAATATCGCAAGCAATTTCAAGCCTGTTGCAGATTGTTCGGTGCGCCGTTCGCCAAGCCGTTCGAGGACTAAAATACTCTCGAACGGAACCATGTAAGCTTTAATCGGTCTTGCGGAGCACAACCAACCGCGGCTTCTTCGTATTGAATTCGTGACGCAAAAGGCCCTTTCGGCCGCGACCCGCCGCGATCCTTAGGAATTCCCGGACGAGGTCATCCATTCGCTGCATAACAGGAAAGGTGTGAAAAGCTACATAGTCGACGCTGTCCAGAAAATCAAGGTTCATGAAGTTGTGTGGGCCGGTGATCTTCCCGGTTTGCTGAAACCTCTGGAAATGGAAGAGCGTAGCATCCACCTTCTCCGGGGCGTGTTTCGTCGCGCGCGTCTCCCCGGGGAGCAGATCGTTCAAGTCCTCGATGAAATAAAGACCCCCGGGGCGCAGCCTCTCCCAGAGCAGGCTGATCGTGAGCTGTTGGTGGTCCGCAATGTGGCTGCCGTCGTCGATGATAGTGTCGAAGGCGACGTCTTTGACCTGGTCCTTGAAGGTGCCAAGGCTTTCTTCGGAGCTTTGATCGACTTGGTAGGTCTTTACCCGCTCGCCATCGAGATGCGTTGCCGGGTTGATATCAAGTCCGTGGATTTGGGCATTTGGAAAGAATTCGGTCCACATGCGGATGGAGCCGCCACCGCCTTCATTGGTCCCATGTGCGATTTCCGACTCCCAATTCGGCCCTGGAACGCCCAGCCCGATTTCACAAAAATGCTGCACCTGCTCCCGCGTCGGGGCAAGGTATGCCTGATAGACATCGGTGTAATTGTTGGCAGACCATTTTCCGCTAGGGCCCCTGTGCCCCTTGTCGGATCCACTATTGTTGGCGAGTTCATAGAGTTGCAAATACTTTCTCACAGTTCTTCCCTTTGGTATTTGGCAGGCCGCCACACATTTTCTAGGACCCCAAGGCAAAATGAATGTGTCGCGGGAGCCGGCTGACGCAGCATGCTATTTGTCGTAATATTCGCGGAACCATGCGACGAATTGCTTGATACCGGTCGTCACGTCAGTCTGCGGCTTGTATCCGGTCAGCCGTTGCAGCAGGTCGGCATTGGCCCAGGTGGCGGGCACGTCGCCCTTCTGCATGTCCATGTAATTGCGCTTAGCTTTGATCCCTAGTTCGTCCTCGATCGCATCGATGAAGTCGAGCAGCCGCACCTTCTCGGAATTGCCGATGTTGACGATCCGGAAAGGTCCCGCCGGAGACAAGCTGTCTCCTTCTTCGATGTCAGCTGCACTCTCAGGGCGCACGGGAACAGCGTCGATCAGAAGCCGGATGCCGCGCACCAAGTCCTCGACATAGGTGAAGTCACGGTACATATCTCCGTGGTTGTAGATATCGATGGGGCGGTCATCGAGCATGGCGTCGACGAACTTAAAGAGTGCAAGATCCGGTCGCCCAAATGGACCATAGACCGTGAAGAACCGAAACATTGTCGTGGGGAGATTCCACAGGTGGGCATAGGAATGGCCCATGGCCTCGTTGGCCTTCTTGGTTGCTGCGTAGAAGGTGAGTTGTGTGTCCGTTTTCTCTGTCTCACTAAACGGCATATCTTCGTTGGCACCGTATACAGATGAGGTGGATGCCATCAGAAGGTGATCCACCGCCAACTCCCGCGCCGCCTCCATCACGTTGAACGTCCCGACGAGGTTGCTGTCGAGGTAGGCACGCGGATTTTCTAGAGAGTAGCGGACGCCGGCTTGGGCCGCGAGATGCACGATAACATCGGGTGAAAAGTCTCGCGCAACCTCCATCACCCAATCCGCTTCTTCCAGTTGGCACTCCGTTGCGGAAAACGCAGGCGACTGGAGGAGCATCTGGTGACGCCGGCGCTTGAGGTTAACGTCGTAGTAGTCCGTCATGGCGTCGATACCGTGCACCGCAAAGCCCTCATCGAGCAGGATCTTCGCAAGGTGGAAACCGATAAAGCCAGCCGTTCCGGTAATGAGAACCCGCCTCAAATCACTTTCTCCATTTTTATGCCTCTGAATTGAAGTAGGAAGCCATGCGAGCCGACCACAATAATCTACCTTGTAAAGCGTTGGCGCGTTAACGGTCGTTAAATTAAAAAACTGAACGACCGTTAACGCAAGTCCCCAATTTTAACTTGGCTCATCCGCACACTCACCAGAACAAAACTATTCAACAGTGACCGACTTCGCCAAATTTCGCCAATTCTTCAGAGGTATTGCCAGATATTCGCGTTCCAAACACGACGCGTCGCGCCAAAAAACACAAAATCAGTGATCCCTGATTTCGAGCGCACGCAGCGATCCAAGACTGCACCTCGTCGAGCTTTCGGAAGGTTCAATCGGAGCGCGGAGTCTCGCAAAAAAACTGCAAAACTCCGGATAATGCTAACTCTCGGAGATGTGGGCGTCACTCGGCTCTCCCCCGCCCGTCCGTAAGGTCTGACTCAAGCGCTGCAATCTCATTCTTTAGTGCCTCGAATTCCCTATATTTCCGCTTTAGAAACCCACCCGTGAGACGTGCCCTTGCCTCGATGCCGTTCGGTGTCAGAATGTAAGCGTAGCGCATCTTGTTGTTCGAGGCGCGAAAATTGCGAACTTTTATCTGACCTTTCTCGATCAGTGCCTTCAGTACGTAGTTTGTGGCTCCGAGGCTGACGCCTAAGGCATCCGAGATTTCTCTTTGCGACATATCAGGCCGGTTTTCGAGAAGGCGAAGCAACCTAAAGCGCATGTCTTCGTTGACGCCTTGGCTCAAAGCAGGGCTGCCATAGCTACCGCACCAGCGCTCGCTTGAGTGACGCCGTGAACGGTTTCGCACTGGTTGTGTGCGTTCATAACTGAACGGTTAACGTGCGAACCTTGCATGGGCAAGGTACATAGAAGAGAGGATCGAGAATTTGTTCGTTGATCAGCATTCTATCAACGGACCTTGCACTGTAATACTTCTGCAAGCGGTAAATGAGCTGCTAAAAATGCGCGGCCTTACGTTTTCGGCAGTCACGACAAACCAGTTCAGGCAGACTTGAGCTTTGCCGCCACCTGTGGATATTCAGCCTACAAAGAATGCTTCGAAAAATCCGCCTGCTAAGACTCGCCATAGTGGAATATAGCACCTTGAATAGTAATCAATTTCTCGCGCTCAGGTTTTCTCGACCAACGTCGTCCGACTTAAAACCAGTAGCGACATCACTCCTGACCTAACGCTAAGTCAAGAGCACATGATGACTCCGTGCTCTTGGATGCCGAGTTCGATAACAATTGCGGCAAGAAGGTCATATTGTGCGACGAAACCGTCCAATAGGCGGTTTCTCGGTGGGACCAACGCTATGATGTTCTCTTCAAAGTTATCCAGCGAAGATACCGCTGGTGGCCAACACGAAGCCGCAGTTGGACCGTTTCCACAAGCCCGGAGGCCCAACCATGACCTCGATCCGGTAAGTGCCCGTCATTTGGCATTCAATGTGTTCCACCAATGTCGTCTTCCTTCCAAACCCACACTTGGAAACGTGTTTGCAGCACTAACAGGCATTGCCAAGGTGGCTACAGCGCACAACTTACGCTGATATCATCGTCTATGGACGAATGCCGCTGACCGTTCGGTTGGAGTGCCATTCATAACTTCAGTTTGGTTTATGTGGCGACGGGATACGCGTTTGGGTGTGATCTTTTGCAGAGCAGCTTTTGGGAGCGCGATCTCGCACGAGGTGATGTTGGATGCCTCGCCACGGCCCAGGAACAAAAAGCGCAGTTCCTTCTCGCGTTCAGATGACAACTGTTTGGCCGCGGTTTCTTTGACAACGCGTGCTGCTTGAAAGAGGGCGCGCAAAGCATTTGTGCATCGGTAATCGTCCACACCTTCTGTGCGGACATGTTCAAAGCAAAGGCGAAGCTCTCCTCGATAAGCCGGTATGGACGGAAACGTCATTGAGGCCAAGCTGGTCTTGAACACGCTGTTGATGCCTTTGGCAGACATCGAGCCAACGTCCATGAGAGCAACCATGAAAACGCCGCCCCCAGAATAGGTGATGCGAGGTCTCCAGGAATGCGTGATGTGGGCGATGGCAGTTGCGACCTCGTTGACGAAGGCACGATACTCGGGATTTGGAACCGCGTCGAACAGACGTTGGGCATCTTTGATGGCGACCGAGAACAAATGCGCGCTTCGTGGAAGAGGCTCATCTTCTATGAACGCGCAGATAAAATCGGAATGGTTCATCAGACCGGATTTGTGATCAAGCGTGAAGCCATCCGAGAGATCAAGCGCTGAGGAACCTGGTGTCTGAGGTCCGGATGGACTCGGGGTGTCACGGCCCCTGCCCTTCTTGGTTGCATCAATAAGTAAAGACGCTGCCCGCAGTCTTGCGCCTAGCTCAAGCCCATCAAAGGGTTTGTTCACATAATCTGTCGCACCAGCCGTCAATGCGCTCTCAAGCGTGCCATGATCTTGGGACGCTGTAATCATGATGATGGGAACGTTTGCATAGTCGTGCATCTGGCGAACATGGCGGCAGAGTGCGATCCCATCCATGCCCGGCATGACGATATCAAGCAGCAGGCAGTCGTAGGGCTTGTCGGCATGTTCAATATAGCTCAGAGCCTCATCAGCAGACTGAACCAGGTCAAGGTCGTCGTACCCCCCAGCGCGCAATGACATATCCAGGAGTTCAAGAGCGGTGATCTCGTCGTCTACTATGAGGATCTTCATGATGTTCCCTCGGGCTACTTGGGTTACGAAAAAGACATCAGGCCTACCCATTGGCAGCGTGCGGCCTCGCCTTTCTGATCAAGTGTTCGAAGATACGGCACAGTTTTGTTCGAATTATGACATGCACTGCTGGCGGGATGAGGTGCTTTTTCAAAGCAGGTGCTGGTCTGGTAAGCAGTGCAAGCGCAAAAACACTTGCGCGAATCCAACGATCAGATCCATAGTCACGGCAAAGAACGGCCAAACGATAAAAACCGTGAACACAGGATCGAGGCGCAGACATGGAGCAGGCTCCCCAGGATGAAGACCTGAACTGGGTCATCCGTCAACACTCAGAGTGGTTGGCACAACAGCTCCATGCGCAGCGCGAGAGCCTGTTTCCACCGGATGCATCCAAGTCGATGCGCACGTTCACGTCCGGGGAAGCAGCAGGTCTGTTGCGGGTTAATGACTCCTATCTGCGCAAGCTCAGCCTTGATGGCAAAGGTCCTCAACCGGAACTGACATCCGGAAATCGTCGCCATTATTCGGCCGCGGATCTGCAAGAACTTCGTGTGCTCCTCGAGAAGACTGCCCGCAAGCCTGGGGATTACCTGCCGGGACGTCGAGACGGCGATCACATGCAGATCATCGGCGTGATGAATTTCAAGGGTGGTTCCGGGAAGACGACTACTTCGGCCCACTTGGCGCAGTGGCTGGCCCTGCATGGTTATCGCGTGTTGGGGATTGATTTGGATCCACAGGCTTCCTTTACTGCCCTGCACGGCGTTCAGCCTGAATTTGATCTTCTCGACGGTGGAACGCTCTATGATGCGATCCGCTACGACTCCCCTGCCTCGATCCAAGACGTTATCCGCAAGACGTACATTCCGAACCTCGACCTCATTCCCGGCAATCTCGAATTGATGGAATTCGAACACGAGACGCCTCGGGCCTTGGCTCAGCAGCAGGCTGGTTTGTTCTTCTTCCGGGTCAAAGAGGCGTTAAGTGCCGTCGATGACAAGTACGATGTGGTTGTCATCGACTGTCCGCCGCAGCTTGGCTTTCTGACGATGTCAGCGCTTTCGGCCGCAACCGGTGTGCTGGTTACGATTCACCCTGAGATGCTCGATGTCATGTCGATGAGCCAGTTTCTTCGAATGACGGCGGACTTGATGGACGTAATTGCGGACAGCGGGGCCGACATGACCCATGACTGGATGCGCTATGTGCTGACTCGCTACGAGCCATCGGATGCGCCCCAGAACCGGATCGTGGCCTTTTTGCGCACGATGTACGGGGACAATGTTCTGAACGCACCAATGTTGAAATCCACGGCGATCTCGGATGCCGGTCTCACCAAGCAGACGCTGTATGAGGTTGAGCGGAGTGCCTTTACCCGATCAACTTACGATCGCGCGATGGAAAGTGTGAACGCGATGAACGAAGAGATTGCAGACTTGATTCAGAAGACATGGGGGCGGTCATGAGCTATGGAAAAAAAGATCGTATGGCGATGCTCGACGGTTTGTCTGGATCCCCTGCCCCTTTGGCCTCGAAATCCTCAAGCCGACCCCTGCGAGCTGCGCGAGACGCTGTGGACGCACACCGTGTTTGGGAGCTGGATCCAGACCAAATCGAAGACACGCGTGTTGCCGATCGACTGAACCAGAAAGATGTCGATGATCTACGGGTTTCGATTGAAACGTCCGGACAAACGGTTCCGATCTTGGTGCGGAGACATCCCACTGAAGAAGACCGATACCTTCTTGTTTATGGACGGCGGCGATTGGAGGCCATTCGGTCCTCAAAAGAAGTGAACATCATCAAAGCACTGATTGCGAACATCGACGATCAAGCCGCGGTTGAAGCGCAGATCTCAGAGAATACCGCACGACGTGACCTAACGTATATCGAGAAGGCGCGATTTGCCCACGACTTGGTAAAAAGTGGCTTTGGATCTCAAGCACGTGTCGCAGAAGTCCTCGGTGAAACCAAGTCCTGGATGTCGATGGCAATGTCTATTGTTGAAACCGTGACACCTGAGGTCATCCGCTCGATCGGTCCTGTTCCGGGTGTTGGTAGGCCCCGGTGGGAGACCTTTGCAAAAGCCATCAAGGCAAAAAAAGGGTGTACGCCTAAAGTCTTGGTTGACCTTGCCGAACACCAGCGTGGGCTCCTGCAGAAACACCCTGAAGCGCTTGAAAAGAAAGGGACAATCATCGATCCTTCGGTTGCCGTCCTGGAAGCTCTTGAAGGTTACGTCAGGCCAAGAGGTCCGGACAGCAAGGCCGACCGCGAACAAGCGGGCCCCCGTCCCCTGTCCATCAGTGGAACAATCGCTGGTTCGGTCAAGCGTTCCGGAAAGAAAGTGCGCTTGGAAATCGAACCAGGTGAGTTTGCAGACTTTGTCGAAGAGAACGCCGAGTATCTCATGGTTGAGATGCACAAATACTGGCGAGAAGAACAGGACAAAAAGAGCAACTAAAGTTTGAGCCAGAGCAGTAACCAAAAAGGAGGCACGAGACAGGCAGACAAAGAAAAGGTCCCGCAAAGCACACGCCCCACGAGACCCAAGAAGTAGCATTCTCAAGGTAGGGGTCGAAACAGCAGTTCGCAAGTCAAAAGTGATTCGCGAGGCCGATATACTTTGCCTTCGTGAAATTTAATGAGCTACATCCCCATCACGCCGTTCCGGCGTGCTGTTGATGCATCCGTGTTGGAGCATCAACAGCACAAACCGATTGAACGATTGTCCCAGAGCATCAATAAATGGGAAGTCCTGAAAGAGCTTTCGACAGCCAGGAAGCGCTTCGGACTGACAGATCGCGAACTGACGGTCTTGCAGGTCTTGTTGAGTTTCTATCCAGAGACAGACCTCTCCGCTGCGAGCGACAAGATTGTTGTGTTCCCGTCCAATGCAGCGATCTGTGACAGGCTGAACGGAATGCCCTGCTCCACCATGCGTCGTCAGCTGGCGCGACTGGTTCAAACGGGCTTTGTCATTCGTCGAGACAGCCCCAATGGTAAACGCTACACCCGCCGCTATGGTGACGAGCGCGTCGCGTTTGGATTTGACCTGACCCCCCTGCTCTGTCGGTATCAGGAAATGTGCCTGGCAGCTGAGGAAGTGCGGCAAGCGGAAGCTGAATACCAGCGACTTCGCCAGACCGTCAGTCTGATGAAGCGCGATCTCAAGGGGCTCTCGGATTACGGACGAACCCAGCAACCAAACCTTGGCCTGTGGGATGCCTGTGAGGATGTGTGTGCCCTTGCGTCGCGTGACTTGAGACGCACCCTGCCTTCCCACGACCTCGAAGACTGGAAGACCCGACTCTCGGACCTGTTGCATCAGGCTCGCAAGGTACTGGAACCAATAAAATCACAAGAAATGAGCACCAGTGATGCCAAATCTGAGCAGCACCTTCAGAATTCAAATGTAGACTCTTATGACTCTGAACTAGCCCATGAAGATGAGCATGTGGAAACCTCATTCCCGAAACCCGAAACCGAGGCTATCTTGGAAAACGAAGACGACACTGAGCCTTCCATTCCTCTCTACCTCGTCTTGAAAGCTGTTCCGGACATATTGCCTTACGCTCGTAGTGACATTCGATCATGGCGCGACCTGGTTGGTGTGGCTCATAATCTGCACAGGATGATGGGGATAAGCCCAGATGCCTGGCATCGGGCCATTGAAGCGATGGGCTCCTTCAAAGCAGCCATTACGTTGGCCTGTATCCTCCAGAGGTTCGCAGACATACGGTCACCCGGAGGGTATCTCCGAGCTTTGACGGAGAAGGCTCATAAGGGCGCTTTCTCACCTGGTCCAATGGTCATGGCGCTCTTGAACGGGGAAAACACTAGGAAAATCTAACATTGGGCAAAATGTCCATTTTAGCCATATGGTGATAGCGGGAAGGGAGGGCATTATGACTCGTGTATCTGCTACAGATTTCAAGAACAATATTGGTGCTTTCAGCGATGCCGCCATTAAGGAGCCTGTGATCATCACAAGCCACCAACGTGACCGCCTCGTGCTTTTGTCAGCGGAGGAATACCGCCGTCTGACAGGTATGAACGAGGGTGTTTCCGAGACCGACAAGGAGCGCATCGCGGGTGGCCTCGAGCGGCACCGTAACACCATCATGGAATTGGCCAACCGATGACAGACCGCAAGTGGGTGACACGTCAGCAGGTTGTTCTGAAGATCGTAGGTGAATAAACGGCTTTGAGAGCTATGTTGGTGACAATGCCGAAGCGGACAGTACATGGCGCAGTTCAAATGCAAGAGTCGTTGGATTTTTACTGCAGCATTGAGCTAGATCCCATGGCCCCAGAGACAATCGTTTTGTCTTGAAGCCACAACACAGCATCTGTTGCCCTGGCTTTCCAAACTCACTGATGGTTGGGATCGAAACCTGCTGCACTTGTTTGCCTTGAAGAAACTTTTCTGTTGCTGGGTCAAGAAAGTTCACAACTGTGAACTTTCGCCACCAATCTGCCGGACATAGACGTTTGTGCAAGCGGTGGATGCGTCCTCTGAAACTTCAAAGCCCCGCCTTGTGTAGCACCCTTGCAGATGCCGTGTTGGTTCGATCGACACTTCCGAAAATGCGATCAACCTCGTGTTTTTTGGATTCGGCGATAAGGCCAGAGAGAAGTTCTGTTGCGAGCCCTTGCCCTCGCATGTTGTCGGAAATCAAGATGCCAATGTGGAAATCGTATTTGCTTAAGCGATCTTCGGATTGAGCCAGCACCAACAGACCGATCTGTGATCCATCTTGTCTAAAGTTTACAACGAAGACCTGTGAGTTCTCGTCTCTGAAATTGAACCAATTGGGTATGGAAACATGTTGCCCGAGTAGTCCATTTGTAAGTGCTTGTGCCTCTGACTTAGCACCTGATGTTATGATATCTTTTGGTCGGGGTGGCGGATGTCTTTGAACATCTGGCTCCCAAGCTTGAACCCGTAGACGCAAAGTCTCGAATCCGCTGAAATTTATGTCAGGCAATAACATCGCAGGTTTTGCTCCTCACCCGCATTATAGCTTTGCGATGTAGAGATGTTTCAGTTGACTTTACGTCACTTGTTTTGAAATGGGGCCTCTCTGAAAAAGTTCACAGCTGTGAACTCCAGAGCGGAGGCAAGCGCTTTTGCTGATGTGAAGCGGGGCTTTGAATCATCTCAGAGACCGAGCCCGGAGATGACCTGAAAAAGTTCACAGCTGTGAACTTCTCAGAGATCATGGGATGGCAGGATTTTGACCTTGCTGGAGAGTGTTCATTGCAAAACCCTACTTTTTTCTACTTGCCAGTCTTTAGGTGGTCTTTGGGTCTCGAGGCCTTGGATCTGTTGAAAACGCGTGTTGCGTTTGACGCGATTGCGCGTTCAAAAAGTTCAGCGCAAAGTTCTACTTTCTAAAGCCTATCATGGGTCCAAAGCTCCAATTCCGACTAAAGCGATCTAAAGAGTCAGCGCCGATCGGATTGGTCCAGAAAACTGGCTGACCCACGGGTTCATCGTCATTGAATTCCACCCCATTTCCGGGCCTATCTTATAGCCCAGGGTTCCCTTGTCCCATGCTCCCACAAGAGATCCACTTGTCGCTGAGTCTACATCCAGCATCGGAGCAATCCCCCCTGTCCAAAGTACCAGTGAGGCCGGACGTTCTCTGGCCATTCTCCCAAGCACCTTCATGATCCGGATCGTGTAGTTCCAGAACCACATCATGCCGATCCCTTCGAGGTAATCCCGATCCCTGCCAGCCAACCGGTTATAGTTCACGAACTCTTCCTTGATGATACGCATGGCTTCCTCATGGGTATAGCCCCGTGTCTGCATCAGGTGATCATAGAGAACCGCCTTGGCTACAAAGTCCCCATAGCTGACAGCTCTGTTCAATCCCTGGAACAAGGCTGTGTCCTTCGTGATGACAAAGTTCTTGAAAGCACCCTGTGCAAACGTAGGAACCTTGTCAGCAGCGATCTCCAACCATTCAGAGAACTCTTCCCCTCCCTAATGGCAACATCAGCCTCAGTAAGGCCTAAACCAAGCCTAAAAACAAACCCTTCATCAAGACCCCTCCAGCCAAATCCTACATGAGTTCAACATCGTCTACTTCGTTAGGCTTTAGGTTTCTACTTTGAGCAAGCTGGAGTGTTCCAAAAGGGTAGGGGAGAGACGTGGTTGAGATGACTTGAATAATACACGTATGGGTATATCGGTGATTTCGCCATATACATGTAGGAAATCCAAAGTGGGTCTCTTTGCTTGGCTGGCAGCTGAGCCAGTCGTCCCTGCGCTGTGTCCTGGGTCGGCAGAGCCGACGATCTGTCAGTCGATCCCGAGCTGGTCAGGGAGCAAAACATTCAGGGAGCAAAACTCGTGGCTGGTGGGTCCTGGATGGTCTCGAGGTACTGGGCGATCGCCAGCAAGCCTGCGGGTGTTCTCTGCTGAATGCCGTTGCCGGTGTCGAAGCTGACCAGGTTGCCTTCCAGGAATTCGTCATAGATCGGCATTTGCGTTCCTGGCAGGTAGCGGGTGGAATACCCGTCGATGATCCCCATGACTTCCAACATCGGCCAGACACCATCACGTCGTGCCGCAATTCGAGTGAGGTCAGCTGGACTGGTCGCAAGCCTTGTTGCTAATTCCCCGTCACCCTTGCCACTGGATCCATGACAGGCAGCACATTTGTCAGCGTAGATTGTTCGACCGGAAGTCTCAGACACCGGAGAGCAGGCCACACTTCCGAGAAGCACGATGGCGAGAGCGGTGGTGATCAGACGCAACATAGATTTCATTCCCGTTCGGATTTCTTGGCGACAGAAGATGACGGACGAGGATGGTCGCCGAGTGACACGCTGTCTGCTCACTGTGGCAGATGGGGCAGGTCCGGATCAATGCGACTCAATGCTTCCGGTCTGGGTCTTTTCGAAAAGGCCTCTCAGACGGCCTCAGGGGGCTTGTTGTGCCGTTGGTAGTCAACTCTATCAAAAGCGAAGATGGTCACTCACGGAGCGCCTGAGAGCCTCTGGCGTATATCTCCGTGCCAATTGCTGGGTGTGTGTCTCCGAGGTCGTGGGCCGAAGCTGTAATCTTGGGGCAGGTGGCTGGACGGGTCAGAACTGAGGTTGAGCCATGTCCAGGAGCAGTCGTAGCATGGATCGTCAAACCTCGCGCGCGCCTGAGTTATTTTCTGGATCCTTTATTCTGTCAGAGATCTCTTATCTCGTTCCCTTGCCTGTCTGATCGACAGGCAAGGGAACTCAAGAAAACACGCAGTGTTTTCGTAGAGAATCCCTTGAATGGAGATCAGACATAGTAATATTAAGATATTGACTCCAAAGAAAAACAATGTATTTAAGTATAATCCCCTTTAAGATCTTAAAGATATAAATAATAAGAGTATTAAGAGCAAAGACCCTTGGTCGCACGCGACCAAGGGTCTTTGCGTTTTATATTATATATATTAAGTTTAAGATATATTGAGTGCCTTTTGGATCTCTTAGACGCGCGCGAAGCGTCTCATGCGTCTGCGTCGTGAGACACGGGCTGTTATGTCCGAGGAAAGATCCCAGACCGGTGCAAGCTGAACCAGTACCAACTTCGTTTTTCTATCGTTCTTCTCTGGTTCAACAATGTTATCAGATAGATAGTTCCCGTTCTTCGTGTTCAATTCTGGTCGCCTATGCTGAGCCACTTGTGTTTCTGGTTCCACTGGCTCCAGACAGCTTGGTCAGAGGTGGGCCAGTAGGGCAAATGTCGTGCACGATCACCATCCAATCACGGCGCTTTTGCCTGCCATATAGTGCAGAAACCGCCCCACTCTGTCTCTCGCAGACATGTCCAATAAGTTTGCCTTATCGGACATAGCGAAAATTTCACACAGAAAGCTTACCACATGACCCAGATCGATTTTTTATAACTCATTTACTTTGTTATCGGGATCATCTTCATCCTTCGAAGTCGCTCTCACGGGGCGGTCACATCATCAACATCCTCCCTGTAGCGCCTGATCGCAAAGAGGCATGTCGCTATTAACGACAGAGTAGCTTCTGGCTACATGGAGGCATGAAGGAAATCGTGTTCTCGAAAACAGCCCAGAAGGCGCTCGTGAGGATGCCACGGAACTGGGCCATTCGGATCCGCGACAAGATAAATGAATATGCCTCGGACCCGGGGTCTCAAACAAACAACGTGAAGACGCTTTGGGGGACGGATCAGATGTTGAGATTACGTGTCGGAGACTGGCGTATCATCATGTGCGATGACGTTGTCCTAGAAAGTCTGGATATCAAGTCACGGGGAAGCGCTTACAAGGAGTGATTCAGATGAACGACGTGGTAACGATCCCAAAGGATGAATACCTGCGCTTGAAGGCGATCGAAGAGGACATGTCGGATCTCCGGTCTGCGCGTGATGTTCTGGATCGGATCAAGGCCGGGACCGAAGAACTTATCCCGTCGGCCGTGATCGATCGCCTTCTCAAAGGTGACGCCCCACTTGCGGTCTGGCGTCAACATCGTCAGCTGTCGCAAGCGGAGCTTGCCAGGCAATCTGGCGTCAACCGTGTGCAGATCGTCGAAATCGAAGCTGGACGCAAAACCGGATCGGTTGCTTCGCTTAAGAAACTGGCGACAGCTCTGCATGTCGAAATGGAGGATTTGTTCCTGGCGGACACTAACTAGGCAGCCGAGGATGACGCCGCATTGGTCTTGGTCTCGTTTCGCTGAGCTTGCTGACGTTTTATCTTACACAGGGTGCCAATTCTCTCGATCCGGAGCCTGCGTCGTCTGGTTCCGGCACAGTGGCATGATCGGATCTGATCATCTTTTCTGGTTCTCCCATTAGGAGTTGGTCTTGATAAATATGAAAAGTAATGCAATATTAGAACTTGCATTACTTTTGGTCTGAGCGGATGGATATCATGCAGGAATCTAAGGTTACGGCAAAGGGTCAGACCACACTCCCCAAGGATGTTCGGGCTGCCTTGAACATCGAGGCCGGGGATACTGTAAGGTATCTCGTGGATTGCGGAGAGGTGCGCATCGTCAAGGCAAGGGCGGTCGCAGAGGTAAAAGGTCTTTTGCACCGTCCGGGTCAAAGATCTGTTTCGTTGGACGAGATGGAGGATGCGATCCAAGCTGGTGCCACGGAATAGCGGCATGATCGCTCTCGACACAAATGTCCTCGTGCGTTTCCTGACGCAGGATGAGCCGGGGCAGGGGGCTTTGGCCGCCGAAGCCATGTCCGCCCTGACGAGCGAACGACCGGGGTTTGTGTGTCGCGAAGTCCTTATTGAGTTGGTCTGGGTCTTGGAGCGGGCCTACAAGTACTCGCGCTCAGATATTGTACACGCCATAGAGGCGCTGTTTTCTGCAGCAGAGGTGGTGATCGAAGTGTCCGAAGATTTGGGTGGAATATTACGCCTTTACGAGGACGAAGGTTTTGGCTTTGCGGATCTGATGATCCGTCAGGCTGCATTCAGATCAGGTGCCGACACTTTGCTGACCTTCGACAAGAAGGCAGCAGATCTGGACGGGGTTACTTTGCTTGGAGAGAGCAAGAGCCAATAGACAGCCAATGTGACGGCGGACCTTGGCGACAGAACCAAGGTCAAAGACCTTATAAGGATTGTCATCCACCGATTTTGATACCCGCTTCATTACATCGATTCTGTCTGGCAATGCTCAAGTCTCAACCCATGGAGGCTTGCTATGCTGTTCGAAGACCAGAAGATTTCCGATGCGAAAGTTCACTGACCGATAAACATGCTCACCAAAAAGACCCTTGATCACCTGGCTCAGCTTGAACGACAGGCATTGGACGCATCCCGGGCATCGTCGCGTGAAAGCCGATCAACGGTGCAGATGTCGATCCGGATGGACGAAGAACAATATTTGCACTTCCGGGCCTTGTGCAGACTTCAGCGTCGAACCAATGGTCAGATGGTTGAGCATCTCCTGAAGCTGTTGCTTGCCGATGTTTGAGCGGCTTCGTTGGATGTATTGGCGAGTTGTGGCGTCGATGTTTCTGGTTCAAAGATCCAGCGAAAGAGGCAGTTCCTGTCAATCCGTGTCATCGGGAGGTTCTGATGAGACCAGTAGGAGGATTTTCCCTGATCTGTTTCTTAGGCCGTTCGCTGATTGAAACCTGATCCCTGCCAGAACGCCCATCAAGGGAACCTGCTTCGCAGGAGCTACGCCCCCATGACGGACAACCTGTCACGGCTCTGATCGGGTTCAGCTCGACCACAGGTCAGACCATCGCCAGGCGGATAGAAATATGTACCTAGTGACTTGTAAGACAATTTGTCGTACATTACTTGCATTGAGGTTGAGATGGAATTTGAATGGGATGCCGACAAGGCGCAGAGAAATTTAGACAAGCACGGCATTCGGTTTGAAGTGGCGACAGGCGTTTTCCTCGATCCTGATCGGATCACAGTTGAGGACACTCGCTTTGACTATGGCGAAGAACGCTTTGTCACCTTGGGAAAGGCCCCAGACGGGGTTTTGGTAGTGGTGACAACCGAGAGGGACAACCCGCCATGCACCCCGCATCATTTCAGCCCGTAAGGCCAACAAGCGAGAAGGGAGGCGCTATGACAACGGTTAGACACACACTCGATCCCAAGAATCCATCACGGATGAGCAAGCAGGAAAAAAAGCGGTTTGATGCCCTGCGTGATGAGGACATCAACTACAGCGACATTCCCGAGCTGGACGCAGATTTTTGGGCGAATGCAGAGATCGAACAGCCCGCCCAAAAGCCAAAAGTGACCATGCGTGTGGACGCGGAAACCTTGGAGTATTTCAAGGGCGAGAATCCGAAGGGCTACACGGCTCGCATGGCATCGGTGCTCAGAGCCTATGTGAAGGCCCACCAACCGAAACAGGGCTAAGAGCAGGCGGGCAGGGTCCGACAATCACCCCCAGAAAGCCCGTGTGCCAGTTCAAGCCGAACAATTTGCCAAGCTTCTCGATGATCATATTTGGATTTGAACATCTCCAAATATCGTTTGCGCCAGCACCAACGCTGTCGGTTTGTCGCCGCCGGTAGAATTCAGGCTTTTGTCATTCTTCAGATGACCCAGGGACCGAAACGTATCCTGCGTGTATCGACCGATTTCGTCGGGACCTGCATAGACCATGGACCAGTCTGAAAACGTCCTGCTCTCAGCGAAACCGCACCACGTCAGGGACAGCCCCTTGTGGCGGGAATCATATGAAATCCGCCTGTGGTAGCAATCTTCCACTGCGGCACGCTCACCTTCCAAGATCTGAAAGAAGAGATCGTCATGAAACTTGAGCACACCCGTGATTTCATCTCTCGCATTGTTGCGCTGAGAAACGTCCAGGATGTCAGACAATGTCGTTTGATCCAGGGGCGATCGTGACTGGCTGATGTAGGCGAGTTGGTAAAGCAATTTTGGATTCCTCAAGATCTGCACCGCCTATATGGGACCAAATAGGTCAGTTACAATGACCTATTCGCCGGTGCCTGACAAACCCCTGTGTTGGTTCCAAATTTTGTTTGCTGGGTTGCTTACATCGCGGATCGCCAGCGAGAAGACCTCCAGCACCCATGGAGGAATATCATGCAACACATCAAGAAGGCGCCGACAGCCATGATCAAGCCCGCAACATCCCTGGCTCACAACGTTACGATTTTTGCGTCATTTGGTGACGAGACCTGCCGCTCGACAATGCAGGCGACGGTGCAACTGAGCCGGGAGCTGCAGTCTTTTCTTCAGACCAGGCATCTGAGCATCTGTGACCGGTTTCAGAAGTTCCACCTGGCCTCGCACAATCGCATCGAGGCCAGCTTCACGGTGGCCCGGGAAGTCTATGTGCGCGAGAGGATCACCGAAGTTGCCCGGACACTCCAGTTCATGGACCTGACAGGACTGGTTCCATCCTCAAGGGAAATCTACGGGTTTCAAACTTATTCCAAAGATCAGAGACTGCCGGGGCAGGATCATGCAACGACTTGGCTCGACCCAGAGACAAAGGCTTTGGTGATGCTGGATGAGCCTTACGGGTATGTCGATGAACTCTTCCCAAACCGCGGTGATTGGGCCGAGGCACATGGGTTTTGCCTACGTCGGATGACATGGGGTGGCACCTACAGACCCGGGCACGGAACTGTCTGTGATCTTGTCAGCAGGGCAGAGCAGGGCGTCACTCTCGATCAGATCGTTGCTAGACTGAATAGCGCTGAGCCAGGGGTCCGGGAAGCGTCCACGGTTTGGTAGCAACATGCCGACGATTGATTGGCGTTCCAGTAAAGAGGCCATTCTGCTCTTGCCGGGTGGTCTGATCCGGACATGGCACACTGATCTGATTGCGATGCATTTTCTTGGTGGGGCGGATCTGAGACACCACAACCAAGTTCCTGAGATCACAGACGAATCTGGGGAATTTTTCATGGGGGTGCCTACTGGATCGATTGTCTCGGTTGTCACACCCAGAAAAAATTTCTCAAGATCCCTTGAAGTGATCCCAATAGCCCCCAACATTTCTATAGGTTCAATCGAAGATCTATGTCTAGATATACTCTAGAGTATTACCTTCAAAAAAGACTCTAGTAGATAAACTCTAGGTTATCTGAAGGTCTCGGTTACAATCATATCGTGACAGCTCATTTTCCGACGCTCAATCCCACGCACTAAGAATTTTTCCGGTGCGTTTGCCTGTCATGGTGTGACAATGACTTCCGGCTAAAGCCTTTCAACGCGCCCTGTAGAAACCGATACCCGAGTTGTCTGGCCCATCAAGTCCATCAGAATGTGTACGCGCTCATCATCCGTCATGTGCTCGATCCGCCCTACGGTCCTCGCAAACGGACCGGACAAGACCCTTATGGTATCTCCGATTGCGAGTTCAGGCGCAGTGACGATCGTTCCGCGCTCGTCACAACGGGCCATCAATTTCTCCATGAAGGGTGGGGGCAGGGGAGAAGGTTTGCGAATATCTGGCAAAATCAAACGCGTGATACCGCGAGTTGAATTGATCGCAGTCCATCCGGATTGAGTTGGATCAAACTGAACAAAAAGGTATCCCGGAAACAGCGGTACGGTGCGATCGACGGTCTGTCCACGACTCTTGCCGCTCTCAATACGTTTTGGGCAGAAGCTTATGAAACCTTGTCGCTGAAGATTCCGCTCCGCCAAGCGCAATCCTTGTGGCTTGAGCTGTGTGACAAACCAAAAATTCGGTGACAGTGTGGTCATTGCGGCGCCTCAAGAGGTTGAGGAATGATAACGGATAACGGGGCATTATCATCCCGTGTTCGAAAACCCAAATATGAAATGCCAACCCATCTCTGGGCTGACATGATCTTCAGGCAACCGCCTGAATTACTGGGTGTCGGACGTGCTGGACGAACCGCCAACTGCTGCTGCACCGAGCACAAGAGTGGTGAGCAGGGGTGTTGTTCTCTGCATGGCTCGCTTACGCTGAAACTTGGACCTATTTCAGCTTGGGTGCTTGGTAGATTGGCCCTATCCCGCCATCTGCGCTGGCTTCAGAGCGTGTGGGTCGGCCGTTGGGAACTCAAGATGAAACGTTGTGCCGACGCCCAATTGGCTTTCGTAGTAGAGCCGTCCAGATAGCTGCTTGGCCAATTTTTCAGAGATATGCAGACCAAGGCCGGATCCTTTGATAGGGGATTGCCCGCTATCTTTCACTTGCTCGAAGCGACCGAAGACAACCTTCTCCATCCCGTCAGGAATACCTTGACCTGTATCCCTGATCGACAATTTTACGCGTCCGATCTCACTGCAGCTGATCACACCTTCGACAACACCGGTCTCTTCTGAAAACTTGATGGCATTCGAGACCAAATTATCAACGATCTGACGGATCGCAAAGGCGTCTCCCATAACGAACGCTGCTTGGTCAGAACATTTATCTACCAATTCCAGGCGACGCTTTGAGGCAAACATTTTGTTCTCTTCGAAGCTTTCGTTAAGGAGTTTTTTCAGATCGACAGGCTGTCTGTCCAAGGACAACGCGTCAATGTCGATCTTTTGCGCCAAGAGAATGTTGTCGACCAGGCGTGACAGGCGGACGCCATTTCGATGCGCGATCTCAAGCGATGACCGGATTCCACCAGACAATTCCCCAAGGCTCCCGCTTAGCGCAAGATCCAGACCTCCCTTCAAGGAAGTGAGGGGCGTTCGAAGTTCATGACTGACCACCGAAATGAAATCGTCCTTTGCGCGATTTGCGTGGTCTGCTTTCTCCAAGGCTTCCTCCAAAGCCGAAAAAAGGGCCAATCGATCAGTGATGTCCACGAATGTCACGCTCCATCCAAGAATAGCCTCGGACGGATCAAGTGGGCTTTCAATTTCCTGAATCCTGGGTTCGTAAGAGCGCTTTCCAACGGTGAAATGACCAACATCTTCGGACGTATTCCAACGATCGATATTCTCGAGCACCTGGGTCAAGATGCATTCAGCTTCGCCAAGAAGGGCGCTGCGTTTTGCGGCCGTGTTCATCAAGACGATGTTTCGGTGCCGATCTATAAGAACAACTGGTTCACTCATTGTATTGAACAGGATTGACTGGCCGACAGAGGCCATGTCCATTGTCTTGCTGGTCACCAGCAGCCAGGTGAATGCGAGGATCCCCACGGTAAACATAAATGCCGTTGGGTCGAGTCCGGCAACGGTGAATCCAAGGCCGACATAAGCCGCGTTTGCCGTAAGAGGTGTCGCCGTGATGACCGCAAACATTGTCAGCAGGGGCCAAGCACACCGTTTTGCACGTTTGAACGCCCGTGCAAGGCAGACAAGGGCAGAAAATACGAAGCTGTAAAGGGTCAGAATAATTACATAAAAACCGGCACCGTGATCGTAGTTAATGCGCTCCTCGCCCTGCGGAATGATCGACCCGCTCGTGTAAACGAGATTGTGCCATTGGTTTGTGGCAGCGAATGCGAAGATAGCGATTGGAATGACGATGAGCGCTGCGCTGGTTCGGCGCTTCTTGAGCCAGGAGGCGTTCTCGACATAGGCGAAGACAAAGAAGCACCAGGCAATCGGGACCAAAGAATTGCCCAACCATGCCAAGGTGGCCCAACGGATCTGGCACGAAAACGTCGACGATGCCGACTCCAAGCCAACCATGATCAAAGTCCAGATCATGGCGACGAAGGTAAGAGCGTAGAAAGTTTTACCCTGAAAGCTTTGGAATTTGACCATCCAAATCATGACACAGGCAGCGATCGCACTGACTGCTGAAACGCCCCAAAAGACTGGGTCCGCAAACACGCCTTCAAAGCATAGCATCATCATCTTCCAACGTTTCTTGGGTCAAATGCTGTCATGATCACGCAACGCGTTTGTTCATGCCGATCACCCGACATGTGTGTGACGTGCAATGGCCTGTGCATCGCTCCCAGCTCCTCACGGGTCGCAAGTCTGCCGAGCTTTCTGTACCGTCACCGAGCAGCAATCGACCTCCGAGGGAGGCTTACAATACCAAGGGTGGATAGCACCAGCGGAACCATTTCCTGTCAGAAACTTTTCGGTCTGCAACTGTTGTTTCTTGGCACATCCACAACCTTGAGTGGTTCAAGAGCAGTGAGTTCTGCTGGCACCAAGGGCAGCTCCCGGCCAACGTCACGGATGAATTGCGCTTCTTGGCTGTTCGCATGATTGAAGCGCAGGACAGAAAGGGTCAGCCACCGGGAAGTGAGATGCTGGTGCTTTGCATTTTAGTGTCCACCTGCCCGAGACACTTGACCACGGCCTCCCAGAATCTCACCTGCTGCACACACACGATCAGCTCGGTCTTCGTCTTGGCCAACCCTTCCCCGACAGTGGTGTCGCCGCCCAGCACTTCGCGCCACGAATGCCCGGCATTGACATACCATGGCACCTCTTTTTCAAAGTCGATGGTCTTGCAATAGTTCCGCGTGTATTGCTCGAGCTTTCGCGACGACTCCAGAGCCCAAAGTTTTATCTCCGCAATGGCCTTTGTCCGGAACTGGGCGGTCCATCTTGTAACATCGAATCCCGAATCTGCTAGCATCGCAGCTTGGATCCGCGATGGAGCAAACTCGCCGTTAAAAACGCGGCGAAACTCAGCATTGGTCAAGGGGGCTGTCTTGTAAAGGGATGGCGCCATCTTCCCGGCGGTCACGAGGCCCTGAGCGCTCAGGCACGTGGGGGCTTCTTCCACCAGCTTCTTGATCAGCTTGCTTCTCACGGGAGATTTTGCGGCCGGTGACCCCAGCCAGGCGAACACCAGATTGAGGAACAAGGACTTCCCGAATTGCTCCAGGTATTCGGCGTTGGACGGCGGTTTTCCCCGCATCTCAAGCGAGACACAGGTCGTGAACGCCGTCACGAATGTGGTGGCGATGAACCGCGACGTGACCGCCAAAAAGGCTTCTGCCAGCTTTGCTTCGGTAAGGCGTTCGGCGGTCCCCGCCGCGACCCCGAGAAAATACTCGGATCCCAACGTCGGCGGTCCTGGCGGTCGTCGACGCGGTTGCGACCGCGGTGGTTTCCCCGATGGTGGTTGCTTCCATCAGCATGCCCGCACCGGCCATGGCTTTCGGGGACTGTACAAGGAACGCAGTGAGCTTGGTTGCGGCCCCCATGGTCAGGGCCGAAACACCGGCAATGACCGCGATATCGATAGCGTGTCCCGTGAGCTCGAAATTTCTCTTGAAGACATCGGTCGCCGCTGCGTGTATACGTGCGTTCGATTTCCAAAGCGTCAATTGTCTTTTACAAAATTCAATGTCTGAATTCGCCATGAGCCCCCCACACCAAAGCGTCAACGACTGTCCAATCAAATCATCTCAACAAACAATTCGTCCAATACATGCAGGCTACGCTAACCGAACTTTCTGGTCTTTTTCGCCCTGTTCGGACGATACTTTTTTGCCTCGCTAGATGACCCGCGTGTACACCGTGACTGCCCCCTTGGTCCGCGACTATACCAAGTGTGCGAAACGCACGACTTTGTGGTGTTTGGTCGGCGTTGGGCCGTCCTACCAATGCGCAAGTTGCGCGGTCCGTCCGGCTTGGGCACCGCCCCCTTCGTATTTGGCCAAGAACTTTTCGTAGGCCTCGTGGTATTTGCGGCCGTTCCAGGGGTCGATGATCATCATTCTTGTCCCCTCCAACGTGCCATCACCGGTAATACCATACAGGATACGCACATGCCCGCCTCCCAGAGAGTTGTTAACCGCATGTATCGTCATCGGACCATACGCGCGCAGGAGCAAGGCCCATTCCGTCATCGGGTATGACTGCATGTGTTCAATCTGCATTCCCACGGCTTGGTAGAACTGGGCTGTCGCTGTCCGAGCGAGGCCGGCATTGGTCGTATACCGAGTCCACCATGGCTCCCCAAGATCAGCGATTGCAATGTCAGGCGCCAACGTTTCCAGTCGTTTCCAAGACAGCATCATGGTGTAGCTATAAGCCCAGCAGCCCATGGGATGCCCACCCGCGACCTGGTCGAAAATCGATATTGCACCCGGGACGATATAGCCGAAGGTGGGTTGATCGCTGGGCAATGGTGGAAGGCTTTCGGTCCCATTGGGCAGATCAGTATCAAGCGCTCCCATGGTCTTCTGCCCAACCACACCGTCATCTTTGAAGTGCTTGCTGCGTTGGTATTTCTTGACGGCCTGGACGGTTTCATTGCCATAGACGCCATCAACGGTTCCGTGCCGCTTGATTGAGTTCGTCATAGGATGAATGCCCAAGTCAATCATCGCTTTCTGGATGAGGCGTACCGCAAGACCGCTTTCATTCCGTCTCATGGCGGGATTGTTTCTTTCAGCTTGCTGTAAGCGTGAGTTCCATCGGAATCTGGGAGATGTCAAAGGCATAGAGAAAACACCTTATGCGCAAGGAAGACAAAACATCAGTCAGAAAAGTTTAATCGGTCGTCATAATTGAACCAAATAATACTCGCGGCGGCGTTTTGGAGCAATGTTTTTCTCGACTGAGCAAAAGCGTTGGGCAAGGCGGTCTCATCTCGGCCATGCCTCCTGCATCAGTTTGGCTCCAGTGCAGTTATTGTCGGAACGATCCCATGTTGCATTCTTTCCGCACTGCAGCCAACGTCGACCTATGATCACGGACATTGAAGACTTTTTTACTAAGGGATGCGGACGGTGCGATCGGTTTGATACGCCAGACTGCTCTGCAAAGCATTGGGCCGACGGTCTTGGAAAACTACGTGCGATTTGCTTGTCGGCTGGTTTGAAGGAGACCGTAAAATGGGGCCAAGCCTGTTACATGCACGCAGGGCGCAATATCGCTATCATGGGGGCTTACCAGGACAAATTCGTGTTGGGCTTTTTCAACGCCGCTCTGATGAAAGACCCAGAGGGTGTGCTGGAGAAACCGGGGCCAAACACACAGCATGCCAACACCATCCGTTTCACCTCGACCGACCAGGTCGTAGTTATGGAAAAGACACTCATCGCATATCTGGAAGAGGCGAAGGGCCATGCCGAGGAAGGAACGACTCCACCCAAGAACACTACCGCACCAGATTTGCCCGACGAACTTGTCGAAGCGTTGGAGGCTGACGTCGAATTGGCAGAGGCGTTTCATGCTCTCACGCTCGGTCGCCAAAGAAGCTACGTCATCAATCTCTGCGGCGCGAAAAAACCGGAGACGCGCATCAATCGCATTGCGAAATTCCGCGACAAGATCATTGCCGGCAAGGGGGCGATGGAGCGTTGAAGCAGCGAATGTCTGCTCTTGCCAAATCCAATGGAGCGCGAAGCGTGCAGAAATCCGAGTTTTGCACGGCACTTCGCACAAAAAAAGCCGCCTTTTTGGAAAAGCGGCTTCGGATCGTGAGGCACTTCATTTCTTCGATGCCCGCGACCTGACACGCTGCAAGGAAGGCTTCGTTGGGACGCAACAATGAGCGTTACTGGGCTCTCGCAATTCTACTTACAAGGCCGTATAGGAGATTGGTAACAAACGAGTGTACACATGCCGCTGACGAGAACTCCAAACATTTTCGCTCTCACCCGAAGACAGAAAGTCGCTATACAAGTCACACTTGATGCGATCCTGATCTTATTGTGCTTCATCGCGGCGATGTCCATCCGTCTAGAAAGTTTTCAATTTCTAGCTAACACTGCAATCTGGACACCGTTCGGAATATCTGCACTAGCTGCGCTCTCATCACTGTCAGTCCTTGGCGTCTATCGGTCGCTGGTCCGTTTCGTCACGGGAAAAATACTAATGTCGGTTGGCAAAGCGGTGCTCATTTCGGCGGTTGTGTTGTTCCTGAGCAATAGTCTTTTGAACGCTGGCATACCCCGCTCGGTGCCTTTCATCCAAGCAGTCCTTTTGTTTTTGAGCATTGGAGGAACGCGATTTGTTGCACGCCAAGTCTTTCGACAATCAATTCAATTCCACAAAAAAAGTGTTGTCATATATGGTGCCGGAGACGCAGGTCTCGAGCTCGCAAATTCAATGTTTCATGATCGCAACCACAGGCCCGTAGCATTTATCGATGACAATCCGGCTCTTCATGGTCTGACAATCGGCGGTTGCACTGTCTTTCCTCCGGACAAACTGCCAGACCTTGTTCAAACCTTCAGTGTGGGTGCAATTCTTTTGGCTATGCCAAGTATTAGCCGAGCACGGCGACGTGACATCATTACCGGTCTTGAAGGTGTGGGCGTTGAAATCAAGACAATCCCTTCGATCTCCGACGTCGTGAGCGGACGAGCAAAGCTCTCTGAGCTGCGCGAGGTCAGCTTAGAAGACCTGCTTGGTCGAGACACTATCGCGCCGAATGACTACCTGCTTAAAAAGAACATTTCAGGAAAAGTGGTTCTAGTGAGTGGTGCCGGAGGCTCGATTGGGAGTGAACTTTGTCGACAGATCTTGAGCCAAGAACCCGCGTCACTGATCCTATATGACGTTTCCGAATTTGCGCTTTATGCAATCGATTCTGAATTATCTCAGATAGCAAAAAAGACAGGCTCGCCGACAACGATTACTGCCGTATTGGGGTCTGTCCAAAATGCTGAGCGTCTCGAATTTACCATGCGGACGTTTCAACCTCAGACCATATTTCATGCAGCAGCCTACAAACATGTTCCTCTCATTGAAGACAACGTGATCGAGGGGGTGCGAAACAATGTGTTTGGTACGCTTACTATAGCTGAGCTCTCGCAGAAACTGGGTATTGAGAACTTTATATTGATCTCGACAGACAAAGCCGTCCGCCCAACAAACATTATGGGCGCAACCAAGCGTGTTGCAGAGTTAATCTGCCAAGCGCTGGCGCAGGATCGCTCCGAAACGACTTTTTCGATGGTTCGATTTGGAAATGTCCTTGGCTCCTCGGGGTCCGTCATTCCACGCTTCCGACAACAGATCGATGCGGGTGGACCAATCACCGTTACACACCCAGAGATTAACCGATATTTTATGACCATCCCCGAAGCAGCCCAATTGGTCCTTCAGGCCGGCGCCATGGCAAAGGGTGGAGATGTATTCGTTCTTGATATGGGTCAACCTGTGAAAATCGCCGACCTTGCTGCAAGCATGGTGCGCCTGCACGGCTTAGTGCCCTATTACGTCGAGGATCCAGAACAGGTATTTCCCGAAAGAGGTGACATTCCGATATGCTTTACGGGCCTGCGCAAAGGAGAGAAGCTATATGAGGAGTTGCTTATTGGGCAGGATCCTCAAAAAACGGACCACCCACGTATCATGACGGCCTCTGAGGTTTTCCTTCCCAAACCTCGTTTAATGCACTCTCTTGAACGTTTGCGCAGCGCCTGCGTCACATTCGATCTACCTGAGGTCTATGCGACTCTTTTTGATCTTCCTCTGGAGTTTAGGTCAAAGGAATACACATTGGGAGATCGGTGCCTTGCACCGGAAATAAAGCCGGACAAGGGAAGCGAGAGCCTAGCGACAAAGAGAAAGCAGCGATGAACGGCGTGCACGCGAAAAAGCGCGGTATTGTGCTTAGCGGCTTCAGTAAGCTCCTGCACACATACTTTCTTATCAGTAGAGGTCTGACGCTCGGCGTGCGGGCCGTCTTGCGGTCAGATGAAGGAAAATATCTGCTCGTAAGGCACACCTATACATCTGGGTGGCACTTCCCCGGCGGAGGTGTCGAAAAAGGGCAGACAGCAGAAGCTGCGCTCAGAGCAGAACTTCAGCAAGAAACTGGTCTCGTCTTGGTTGGTCATCCGGTTTTGCAAGGAGTCTTTCTCAATTCGGCGATCAGCAAGCGTGACCACGTGCTCGTTTATACTTGCGATAGTAGCGGTGAATTGCCCAGTCGAGCGCCGAGTCGTGAGATTGCAGAATTCAATTACTTCGGCGTTGACGATCTTCCTGAGGATATTGATCCCGGAACAAAGCGACGCATTCAAGAAGTTGAAGGTTTGTGTACGCAGCAAGCATATTGGTGACTGTACGACAGGGACCGTTACTTCAAAAACGTCAAATGTCGCAATATCGTTGTTTTGATTGAATAGCATTCAATGAAATAGACCGTATTAATGTAAGTGCACCAATTGGTCTCCGCTTTATTGTGAAGCGCCATCTAAGGTTTTTTCGCGCTTGTTTCAACTGCGGCGAGTGAATACGCAAAATCAGACTGTCTTCAGGTTACGGCATCCAACATGGCCGTGATGCGATCGATCACTTCCTCTTGCTGTGCGTCCGTCATATCGCTGCCGGATGGTAAACAAAGACCGTTGGTGAACAGTCCTTCATCAACGCCAGAGCCATGATAAGGCGAACCAGCATAGAGCGGTTGCATATGCATTGGTTTCCAAACTGGACGAGCTTCAATTTCGTGCTTCAAAAGCATCAGGCGAACGTCTTCGCGAGAAACGCCGGTCTTCTCTGGGTCTATTGTCAGAGCCGTCAACCATCGGGTGGAACGCACTCCTTCAGGTTCAGGCATAAAGTCAATCCCAAAACGGGATAGAGCAGTCTTATATCGTGCGAAGACTCCACGACGGCGAGCCACACGGTCGTTGAGTACCTCCATCTGCCCCAATCCAATAGCAGCACAAATATTGGAAAGGCGATAATTGTAGCCAAAGGTGGAGTGCTGGTAGTGTGGGGCTGGGTCGCGGGCCTGTGTGGCAAGGAACCGTGCTTCATCGGCCCATTCCTTATGACGCGTCACCAGCATACCGCCGCCAGATGTGGTTATGATCTTATTTCCGTTAAAGGAGAGAACCGCGGCATCACCACCGGATCCAGCCTTGCGTCCATTGGAGAACGTAGCACCGAAGCTTTCCGCACTATCGACGATCAAGCGCACACCATACTTGGCCGCAAGTTGTTCCAACTCATCTAGATCGACAGATTGGCCATAAAGATCGGTCGGCACGATCGCCTTGGGCAGTCGATTTTCTGCTGAAGCTTTCTTCAATTCCTCTGCCACCAGGAAGGTGTCAATTGTCCAATTCTCTGGATCAAGATCAAAAAATCGCGGTGTCGCGCCTAGGTAATTCACCGGGAAAATGCCGCCGGCAAAAGTCATCGATGAAATCCAGACCTCATCGCCTGGACCAACGCCTGCAATGCGCAGAGCAAGGTGCAAGGCTGCGGAACCAGAAGAAAGGCCGATGCAGTGAACTTCGTATTCTAGGTAATCGCGTACTGATAACTCAAAGGCATCCAACTGAGGGCCAAGGGGGGCCACGAAGTTCGAAGCAAAGGCTTCCGCCACGCGGACTTCTT
>CBDIPP010000020.1:0-33864 GCA_965283695.1 uncultured Parvibaculaceae bacterium
CACATGGCCAAGCTGCTTCTGAAAGGCAGCACGCGGCTCTATGTCGATGAAACAACAGCGCCCGTACTTGATCCCGGTCGGGGCAAAACCAAGACGGGATACTTCTGGGCCGTGCTCCGCGATGACCGCGGTTGGAACGGACCATCACCACCAGGTGTCGTGTTCCATTATCGCCCCGGCCGCAGTGGCAAGTATGCGGCAGAAATTCTCGATGGGTTTAATGGAACCATCCAAGTCGACGCTTATGGGGGCTATACCGTCTTGGGCACCTCAAAACGGACGGGCGGAAAGCCTTTGGCGTTGGCCTACTGCTGGGCCCACGGAAGACGGGCTCTGATCAAGGCGCAACCAAAAGCAGGGTCGCCCATCGTTGCAGAGGCATTGCTGCGTATCGCTGCGATCTACCACATTGAGGACGATATCCGTGGCCTGCCGCCAGAAGACCGTCGCGCTGTCCGGCAGAGCCGATCTCTCCCGCTGGTCAATAAATTCTTTGCTTGGCTGACAGCGCAAGCCGCCCGTGTCTCGCGCAAGTCTGAGCTTGGCAAGGCGCTGGCATACATGATCCGACGTGAGGATGGCTTCCGCCTGTTCCTCCACGATGGCCATGTCGACATGGATTCCAATCTGGTCGAGAACGCGATCAGAAGTCCGGCCATGACGCGCCGCAACACACTGTTTGCAGGTCACGATGAGGGCGCCTGTTCTTGGGCAAGGTTCGCAAGCCTGATCGGCACATGCCGTCTGAACGACGTCAATCCCTATGACTACTTGCGCGATCTGTACACCAAGCTGGCCAACGGGCATCTCGAGAAAGACATCGATGCTTTGATGCCATGGGCCTATACCACCGAAACATCCTCACAAACGAGCTCGTCCGGGACTCCCTGACGAGCTCGCGCACGCAACTGCCAAATGCCTGTCAACATATGCGCTCCGGAAATCTCAATGGGACGCAGGCAGCGCATACCATCCAGCGTGGCTTGTCTCGCATTATAGACCGTTTCTGCCTGTCCAAAGTGGATCTGATCAGGCGTCATCAAACCTATGCCAGCGTGATGATGATCCTGATTGTACCATGCAAAGAACCGACGGCAAAACGCGCGGGCCTGTTCTATGGTTGCAAAGTTTTTGGGGAACTCGGGCTGATATTTCAGGGTCTTGAAGTGGGCTTCCGAGAACGGGTTGTCGTTTGATGTATGTGGTCGGCTGTGGGATTTGAGCACACCCAGATCGACCAGCATGAGCGCTGTTGTTTTGGCCTTCACCGGTCCACCTCGATCAGCATGCAGCGTTAATTGATCCCGTGGGACAGCATGTTTCTCCATTGCGTCGATGAACAGTTCCTTGAACTGAGCGGCGCTTTCGGCGTGCTCGACACGCCAGCCGACCACGCGGCGGCTGAAGATGTCCAGGATGACATAGAGATAGAAGTAAGACCACTTCACCGGACCCATCAGCTTGGTAATGTCCCACGACCAGACTTCATTGGGCCCAATCGCCAGCAATTCCGGCTTTACATAGACGGGATGCGTGCGTTGTCGGCGGCGCTCGGCAACTTCGCCCTGAGCCGCTAATATTCTGTACATAGTGCGGATTGAACACAGGTACGTTCCCTCATCCAGCAATGTGGCAAAGACTTCGGTGGGGGTTTGATCCGCAAAACGGGGGGCGCGCAGATGCTGTAGCACCTGATCCCGTTCACTGTCTGGCAAGGCCCGTGAAGAGGGGGAGCGCGGTTTGCACGCAGATGGGGGTGCAAGCGCCTTGCGGTGGCGCAAAACACTCGCCCGGGACAAAGACAGCGCGGAGCAAACAGCCGAGGTCAAACCGCTGCCAGCAGGCAAAGCGATGGCGGCGGCCATCATGATTTGCCGCTGCGCTCGTGCGTCTGCTCCATCTCGTCCAGCAGCGCCGCCACTTTTTTTTGGATGATGATAATGGCTTCCGCCTGATCCAAGCGACGCCGCAATGTAGCGACCTCACGGTTGGCCTTAGCCAACTTGGCTTGCAATGGATTGGCGGGCGCTTTTAGTGGGCCACGGTGACGCGGTTGCAAGGCGCCCAATGTGCCCGCCTTACGCGCCCGGCGCCAATCAGTCAGGGCGGAGGAATAAAGCCCCTCCCGACGCAGAATGCTCGTGACCATACCCGTATCTGCAGCACGGTCTGTCTCATCCAGAATGCGCAACTTGTATTTGGCGCTGAAGCTGCGCCGTTTCGGCGTACTCGTCAGTTCGGCTGTAGAGACCGTCGGGGCTGCAACGACGCGGCTGGGCGCTGTCTGGGGCAAAATCTTCTCAGAGCCGAGATCCGGCAAAGTGGGTGTCTGTGAAGGCATAACCATGTGTTCGTTCTCCTACGCCCTCAAGTGTAAACTTTAGCCACCCGAATGTCTCACGCTTATTGGCACGGAGGGAATATGCGCCCTGATCTCGACAGTCGATCGACAGAAGCGTGCGTCCAGCCAAGCGCAAAGCTCTGTCTCTTGAGCCGGCGTCATGCGGGACTGACCGCCCTTCCAGCTGTCGGTAGAAAGCGCATCCCAGCCACCCTCTCGGTACGTCTTGTACCAGCCTCGAATGGTATCATCGTCTAGGTAGAGAAACTCCGCGATGGCCTGACAGGACTTCCCATCATCCAGCAAGCAAAATCGCATTCGCACGGCGCGCAATACCGTGATCTTCGCGCTGGCTACGCACGCAAACCTCAAGTTCACGTCGCTCTGCAGAGGAAAGAAAACCGGGACGGATCATGCGCTTACTTGAGTCGCTTTGCCCGCTTGGACGTCAACCCACCAAATCTCGGGTCTTCAGTGACTCCCAGTATACATATAAAGCTTGTTCAGTAAAGATATCTCTATCATTGTAGTGTGTGTAAGAATTGTAATTCTGAAGGTATGATTATGAAGCCTGTGCGGAAAGCAGTATTCCCAGTTGCTGGGTTTGGAACGAGATTTTTACCTGCAACGAAGGCAATGCCAAAGGAATTATTGCCGATCGTTGATAAGCCACTCATTCAATATGCTGCTGAGGAGGCTATCGCAGCTGGCATTGATACGCTGATATTTGTTACTGGGCGCAACAAACGTGCAATTGAAGACCATTTTGACAGCAACCAAGAACTAGAAGCGGCGCTACGACTCAAAGGAAAAAATGATCAGGCCGATATGGTGCATAGTATTTTACCAAAAGGTGTAGAATGTGTATTTGTACGTCAGCCTGAACAACTCGGATTAGGACATGCCGTACTATGTGCAGAACGTGTGGTCGGAGATGAACCCTTTGCTGTTTTGCTAGCAGACGACTTTCTCACATTCAGCGGCGCTGGTGTAACATCAGATTTGGTCGAAGCTTATACTGCCTCAGGCCGGACACAGATCTCAGTAATGGACGTGCAGGGTGGTGATATCTCACAATACGGCGTCGTTCGCCCTGGGCTAAGCCCCAACAGTGTGGCTGGATTGGTTGAGAAACCAACATTTGAGAATGCACCATCGAGTTTGGCATCCATCGGACGTTACGTTCTAACGCCTGATATCTTTGAGATCTTGCGCACACAACCGCCTGGCGCTGGAGGAGAAATTCAATTGGCCGACGCAATAAACAGTCAGGCAACTTCTGATATGGTAAATGCGGTTACACTCAATGGCAAAAGGTTTGATTGCGGTTCCGTGCGGGGGTTTTTGGATGCCATTCTCTATATCGCAAATCGGGACCACCTGCTGTAGATGCCACCTTCAGAGAACCATCAATGCGTAATTCCGCACTAATCGTGGCTGCTGGACGGGGTAGCCGCATGATGCAAAGCGTGCCGAAGCAGTATCTGTTGCTTAACGAACGGGCAGTGCTCCGACATACGATTGAGATATTCATAAATCATCCTCTTATCAATAACCTACTAGTCGTAATTAACGCAGAAGATGAAACGCACTATGCTGCAGCAGTTAATCAGCTTGAGTCCTCAAAGCTGTGCTCCCCGGTCTTAGGCGGATCAACACGCGCGCTTTCGGTGCGCTTGGGGCTGGAGGCATTGAGCGCCATGAACCCGCAGAACGTGATCATTCATGATGCTGCGCGTCCTCTATGTCCCTCTAAACTCATTGATGCCGTTCTTGACCCGTTAGACACTGTGGACGGAGCTTTTGCCGCTCTTCCGATCACAGACGCTTTGTGGAAAGTCGAAAACGGCTATGCGTTGCAGCCGGTCAACCGCGAACAGATTTGGCGCGCTCAAACCCCACAAGCATTTCGTTTTCAAAAAATTCTAAATGCGCATTCGAACAGCGACGCGTCTGCAAAAGACGATGTCGAAGTTGCGCTAAGGGCAAATCTGACCATTAAAGCCGTTCACGGCGCCGAGGATAACTTCAAGATCACCCATCCCAGTGACCTGACAAGAGCTGCTCATGTGATGCGACAGCGCTTGTTATAAAAGGAATTCTCAGTAGCTTTAAGCGCTCAATCGCCGTTGGCACCAAACAATGTTATTTGCACAAGCTTCACGCATCGCTTGCAGAAGGCCGCGATTGAGATACAGGCAACCTGAGACTTGCGTCACATATTTCGAGACGATGTAGCTCAGAATCATCTCTTCCAAAAGAGACAGAAAGTAATATTAGAGCAACACCCGGTGCAGCGCGCCTGAATTCTCTAAGTTGATCAATGACTTCAATTATTGAAATGCCCATATGTTCTAACAAGTCGACATTGAGAAAGATATAATCATAATTACGCTTCTTAAGTGCAAGCTGAAGAGAAGAGGCCTCAATGCTTGAAACGACCGCTAGCTTATGATGACGGATATCCACTAGGCTTTTTAATATTTCACAAAAATCATCCAAACCATTGGAGACTATCAGGACCTCTCCTACAGATACATCTGGCGAGTTATTCTTCCCACTCATGCCTTCAATAGCTGATTTGATCATCTCTGGGTCCCTTCATACTATTTCCTTATTTTCTTATAAATTTTTCTTTTATTTTTGGAATTGCAATATATCGCACGAGCCATAGCGTTAGCAAACCAAATGAAATTGCTATTGAAGAAATTAGATAAATTACTACGGCTAATGAAAAAGAACTGGTAAGAAATAGCCCAATAATAGAGACGAATAGGCCAGCGAGCACTCCACCACCCAGACAAACGATAGCAATGGGACGGCGCTCGGCATCCATCTTAACGTAGTGGTCGAAATTTTGCTTGCTCATCATTAGCTTAGAACCTTATTTGTTGATCAAGATATCAGAGCGGATTCTGATCGACCAGACTGCAGCGCAGCTACGTTATTTTGGCAGTCCACCGAGGTGCATGGCTGGCACTTCCCCGCCCACAGCAATCTCCATCACTTGTTTTGCAAGGAACTAGCACAACTCGCACAGAAAATCCGTATGATCGCCCTTGGGGAGCATGCCCGGAAAAGTCACTCGCAGCCTCTATCATTGGGCGCAGTTTCCGTCAGTCCAGACCGCCCAAGGTCTCTTAAACAGTGCGCGCCATTACACCACCGGTATTTTATCACGTTGCCCAAAGGCAACAAGTTGGCATGAAAAAGTAGTCTGAAGTACTTGCGGAAGATAGTCAGTTTCATCAAATCGCTCGAAACGTTAGGAATAGAAGGGATAAATCGAGGCTACGTGTATAATGATGTTAAAATTCTCGAAGATTGTCGGCCTTTGCGCTGTGGCGCTCGTGTTGAGCGGATGCGCACTCCTGCCGCGCAGCGGGCCTGATGATGGTCAGATCAACCAAGCCGCTGCCATCAAACTCGAGACGGAAGGCGCCACTCTGGGCTATGACTATGCTCTGGTGGATATCAACAAGAAGGTCATTCCGTTTATCTCGACGGACGACACAACGTCTTTCTCGACGTTCGGAGGTGGTGGAACAACGCCGCCTGAAATCCGGCTTGGTGTAGGTGATGTTATTCAGGTGACGATTTTTGAAAAGCCAAGCGGGTGGGCTGTTTATTCCACGCGATGCTGGGGCGCGTCCGGGTAATTTTCGTACAACTGCCGCCGCAAGAAATTGGCCGAGATGGACAGATTACAGTTCCTTACGCTGGGTCTCTGCGTGCCGTTGGGCAAACAGCGGCTGTTGTTGAAGGCAATATCGCCCGCCGTTTGGAAGACCGGGCCATTGAGCCCACAGGTCACGGTTGAAGTTTTGGAGCAGAATTTCCCACGGGCCTCAATCTTAGGTGAAGTTGAAAGCCCTGGCGTCTTTACGATCCGAACCAGTGGAGATCGTATCCTAGACCTCGTGGCACAAGCGGGCGGCATTACGGGGGATGAAGTCGACATCTTTCGTGACGCTGTCTCGTGGCGGCAACAATGTAAAAGTTGCCTATGACGCTTTGACCTCGAATTCACAGGAGAACATCTACGTCGCACCTGGCGACTCCATCAACATAAGCTCAGAAGACAAGAGCTTCTATGTCTTCGGCGCTACGGGTGAAGTGGGTAAGTTTGACTTTGGCTCAGCGACGCTTGACCTGAATGGGGCAGTGGCAAAGGCCAGCGGTCTGAATGATGGACAAGCCGATCCTGGACAAGTTCTTGTTTACCGTATGGAAAATCGTCATGCGCTGCGAAACATGGGCGTCAATGTCGATAATTTTTATGGATATGAAGATGAAATTCCGACCATCTATCGGGCGAACTTCCGTAAACCCGACAGCTTCTTCATGGCGACGAATTTCGAAATGCGGGATGGTGATGTGGTCTATGTCTCGAATTCGGACTCGGTGGAACTGTCCAAGTTCTTCGGTATCGCAACCACCACAACGAGTGGCACGGTAACTGTTGAAGCAGACATCGATACACTGACCGACTAAGACATCCGTTTAAACGGTGTGTTCACAATTGAAAAGCCGCCGATTTTCTGATCGGCGGCTTTTTTGGTTCCAAGATGTCTGAGAGATCGGCCCCGTCCTCTTACTGTCATCTCAGCATACACGAGGAACACTCCGGAGCCTGACGATCATGATGTTGATGAAGTCGAGGGAGCACGCGCAAGACAAATCCCGGTCCCAACGCCAAGCAAGGATGCCGCATACATGGCGACGCCAGGAATTTGCAGTGGGAAATCAACAAGCGAATGGAGCGTAAGATAAAGCACCAAACCAATGATCACGAACGCAAAACCAGCCAAACGCCGCCGTGTCGCCATACAGATCGTCACAATACGCACCACATGAAAACCCACCAAACCTAGCGGAATTAAGCTCAAAATTCCGATCCCCAGGTAAAGCTCCAAAAACGAATTATGTGCACGTATCCACGTGCCTGATGATCCACATCCAGGGCGCCTAAAAGCTGGGAAAATATCCTGAAACGTTCCCAACCCATACCCGAAGAGTGGGGCTGATTTCGCTGCAATCACGCCGCTTTCCCATGCACACCAGCGCCCGTCGTTCATCTCACCACCCATCCGCTGTAAAACAGGCTCCCCGAAGCCGATGAAAACCACCGCTGTGATGAGCAAAAACAAAGGAATGCCGCGCTTTATGAAAAAGGGCAGGGCGGTCTGCTGCATCTGCTTGTAAGACCACATCCAGGCTGAGAGACCACACAACACCATCAAGGGCATTCCAAATAGGGTTCCCGCCCGCGACTGTGTGACAATCACAGCAATGCAGCTGCCGAAAATTGCAAGGCCAAGCATGATTGGCATCAGGTCGTCTGATGCATCATTCCGATCCAAGAGGATTTGCTCTCGTGCTCTTTGCTGTGAGAGATACAGAACGAGGCTTCCAACCAGAGCAAACCCCGTCAAAATAAAATATGCGGCAGATATATTGCGATTTACAAAAACACCCGAAAAGGTTCCCTCTCCCACCTCCCGTGAAGAGAAAAAGAGCACTTTGGGGAAAAAGACCTCCAAGACAATGGATAGAAGCAAAATGCTCATCCCCAGAACGGTCAAAAGATGCCAAAGATGTGCAGCGGTCTTGTGACGCTGGGACAGCACCAAAGCCATCATGAATGACAACACCGGGAGAATAAATACGGGCAACGCCTGTACAGTTCTCCACGGATGCGCAGACAAAGAGCCAATAGACTTTCCAAGGTAGGCGTCTGCTTGTTGCCAGATGTTGTGCTCGACAAGGCTGAACGACAGGGCTGTGACTTGAAACAGCCCAAGGCTTAAGAAAAAACCACCAAACCAAAGCGCCAAATTCATGCTGTGTACAATACGAGGCTGCCACGCCTTGAACACAAGCACAGGCACAAAGACAGCCATAAAAAGCGCCAAGACAGGAAAGAAATACCGTGTCTCAACACTGCCATTAAAAAGAGCGAAGAGACCAATGATCAGCACAAATACGACCTGCAAAATGCGCGTGAGCAAATCGAACTGTGTGTTTTTTTGCTGATGTCTCTTCGGAAAAAGCTTTTGCATCGTTTCATCCGCCAGCTAGACCCCAGACACCCGAGAGCATCAACGGGTTGGGAAAAATTGTGTCCGCAGACGCGCAATTACGGGCTCATTGGGCTCTGTACTTTCCGAGAGCGTCAGGAAGTGTTCAATCCTGTCCGACTTTGGGTCAAGCAAAACGTTCTAAGATCGCCATACGCAGCCATAAATCTCCGTCGGTTGGGTTGCAGGATAAAGCGTCAAGGATCAGTGTCTGAGCCTCTTGCCACGTCGCGTGCCGCTCCGATGCCGAAAGACTGGAGCGCGAGGCTTGAAGATCCCCATAATAAAGTTTTAGGAACGAGGCCGCCTGTCTCTCTTGGGAAAGACAGAGGTGGGCGTGGGGTTGATAGGCCGAAAAAAAGGTCTCAATACGCCCAGTATCCGTATCCAAAAATCTACCATCACGGATGTCTGACACCAACGCATATACCGGAGAAAACCGAGTATCGGAGATATACGCCCCTTGACCAATCGCAAAACATGCGATGGCCAATATGATTACGAGACCGCGTTTAGCGATCTGTGTAATACTTAGTATAGCCATAGCTATAGTAATGCGACCCAGCATAACTGCCATATTGGTGGGCTGTCTTGGGGTCAAACATGTTCAAGAATGCACCATAGCTCTTCTCTTGCAGGCGGGGATCAGACTGTAAGATGTTCTGAATAAAGCGCACATTGGTTGGCGCCCCATTTGATCACAAAGAAGACCCCATCCAAAAACTGAAGGGCAGCACGCGCATCAATCACCGGTCCAAGAGGTGGGAGAGATCCACAACGACATAGTCATAGTGACGGCGCAAATCCTGCATCAAGAGACCCATCGCAGGGCCACCCACAATCTCACTGGTGTGTACCACGCGACCGGCCAAGCCGCGATGGTAAAACATGCACACCGGTTTTCTTCATTCCTCGTAATAGATGTCACGCCAATTGGCCTCAGCAGTGAGCACATCAATAATGCCTTCTGATACATCGCCAGTTATAGACCGGGTCAGACCAGGATTTCTTAAATCTGCATCAATCAAAATGACGGAAGCGCCCTGCTTGGGCCAAAAGCGTGGCCAAGTTTGCTGAAACCGTCGTTTTTGCCTTCCCCTGGAAAGCACGACACGACACCAACCACATTACCTTGAGCCGTCTTAGGCTCATCTAGACCATGTTTATCAACCCGGCGAAGTGTGATCGCCATTTTTTCCAGACCGAAGCGTTTCTGAAAATGACGATAGTGGCTTATTGACCGCGTATCTCAACATGTCCGAGAATGAGATTTGCCGATGCCCAAGCGCCTCAGACGGTTTGAAGATATCTAAAACACGCTTCCGACTGGGGCCTATAAGAGGCAAACCACCCAAGGAATTCCATGCCGAGAGCACTGCGAATTTGCTCCTCTGTTCTGATCTTATTGTCCAGAAGTTCGCGGATGAGAATATATCCAGCTGCGACCATAAAGCCGAGTATCGTGGCCAGCGCGAGAATCCGTGTCGCTCTTGGATCACTTGGGACTTCTGGCGTTTTTGCAGGATTGATAACCCGCACGTCTGAGACAGGAAAAGACTGTTGTTGTAGGGAATGTCTGATAGCGTTCTAGAAAATTACTGTAGAGACTGCGCACAGTGTCAGCGTTGCGCTCCAGTTCCCGCAATTCGACAAGCACCTCGTTGTCAGCACCAAGCTGTATCTCTAGCTCATCACGCGATTTCTGCAGATTTGCCAAACGTTCCCGCGCCACTTGAACATCGTTTGCTGTGACCTCTGCAAAGCGCTTGATTTCCTCAAAGGAGCAACTCTTGCAGTTTGTTCCAGTTCGGTCGCCAATCTCGCGGGACTGTTCGTGGTCTTCACCAATACGACTCACCAAGGAGTTATATTCTTTGAGTGTGTCGAGGAAACGTGATCGGAGATCTGACGTGATAGATTGTGTGGCCGTCGCACTCACTGCGGCAGTTGTGTCCCCCACGCTCAACGATGTCCTCCAAACGTTCAAGGCGGGCTTCTAAGCGCCAGAAGGTCTGCTTGTGCGTTGGACACCTGCTGCGCCACGCGTTCGAGTTCCGTTCCGACATTTGAAGACCCGGATATGCCAATCAATCCGTTTCTCTCGTTTGAACTGTTCAACAGAACTGTCCAACGCGTTCGACTGTGCTCTCAGCTGTTCGGGCGCGATCTCGAAGCCAGTTGGTCGCACGTTCGTTGGCGTCATATTTGGCCTCTAATTGGTCATTGATATAGACATCCGCGATGCCATTAGCGATCCGCGCCGCCAAGCTTGGCGACATGGCCGTATAGCTGACCTGCAAGATGCGGCTGCCACGCACACGCGTTACAGCCATATTCGCTTGAAGTTTTTCCAACGGCTTCAGCCAAGCGATCGGTAGCAATATCCTCCTCCGAAAGGGGGCAACAAACCATCGTCTTCTGGCTGTGGGCGCAAAGTATTCAGAACTGGTGCCGCGAAAGTACGCAGGCCGGAAATCAGACGAGAGGGTCCCTGTCTCTCGATTTGAAAGAAACAGTGCATTTTCAGTGAGGTCCAGTTCGTCCACAACCTTTCTGGAGATGGCTTCTGATTGGATCACTTCAATTTCAGTTGTGATTTGGCCGTCATCGAGAATGACACTTTCCTGAATCCCTGACAAACTGCGAGTATTGGCAGCTTCTGGCGTATCGAGGCTGATGTCGACACGCGCCGTATAGACAGGCGTTGGTCGTTGCGACATAGGCAAAGCCGATTGACGCCCCGATCATCAGACCAACCAGCAGCAGTTTCCACCGACGGCGTGCGACAGAAAAGATCTTCATCAGATCAATTTCGTCGTCTCCAGCACCCTCTTGATGTGGAACGTAGGCTGGTGCGCCAGAGCCGTAATTTGGGGTGCTGCATGAAACTTAGCTATCCGTCATTCTGAGCGAGACAGTCTTTGTTACGTTACCGCGAAACACCCCCAACCACAAGTTGGCTGAAGGTGTTGGAGCGTCGCAATCAGACACAATGAGTTGAGGAATACCCTCAGTTTGTGGGGCTTTGCGCTGTGGTACTACCACCACCACCAGAAGAGGTGCTTCCAGTCGGTGTAGAGGTGGTTGCCCCTGCTGATCCACTAGACTGAGTGCCCCGTTGTCCCGCTCTCCGTGGCGCTGGTCCCACCAGCTGTTGCCCCTGTGCCACCAACAGCAGCTGTGTCCTCAGCAGGTGGGGCTTCCTGATCCTGAGTGAGCTGTGCCGTTTGCTGCACCGGTTGTTGCTGCCCAGAGGGTGCTCCGGTACCCGATGTGCCACTGGCCTCAGAGAAAGATTGGCTCAAACCTGGCACAGTCGTATTTTCCGATACCGCTGTTGAAATCGCCGTGCTCAACTCAGAATTTTCCGGTAAGTTGATTTCTTGCATCTGCGAGGCCGTTTGCAAGTGCGGTTACCTGACTTTGAGAAAGAGAGGGCTGATCCTACAGCTTGGATAGCTGTTCTCACCTGCTCTGGTGTTGCCACTTGTGCCACCGAACTGACAACAGCCTGTCGACCAGATGCAAGGGACGCGCCGACAATCGCCCTGCTGCAGTGTCGGGTTGGCAGTCGACGATCTCATAGCCTGCTGTAGGCCGCTGGCAAGCGCAGCATCTTGGCTGGCTGAAAGCGCTGTTGAGGAAACGGCCCTGAATAGCTGCCGCCACCACGTTAGGCGGCGCCGACTGCGCTACAGAACTGACAACGGCATCCGACCCAGACGCCAAGGCGGCGGTCCATTATTGATTGCTGGACTGAGGGGTCGGTAGAAGTTGCGATGGCTTGGCCCAATCCTTGCGACAACGCACCAGCCTGTTCGGATGTGAGACCTCCTATGGCCGCGGCATTGGCGAGAGCGGTCAGTTGCTCCGGACTTGCCGTTTGAGCCGCTTGTGCAATCAAACTCACCAATGCTGGGTCACTAGCATCAGCAAGCGCGGAGAAACCCAGAAGGGTCGCCAAGAAGCTCAGTCAGCAGAGTGTTATCACTATCTTCCGCCACTCCGAGTTCTTGCGCAACATCAGAATCCTGGGCCGCAACCAAGCTGGGAAAACTCAACAACATCATGAGAGCGCCAACAGCACATGATTTCTTGAAACTATTGGTTACAGCCATGTTCAACCCTAAAAAATGCAAATCTACTGTAGCAGGTCACAAGATATTTTGTGAACACCAACAGAAAATTTTTTACCAACATGATAACCATGTCTGGCCGGACCAGAATTGTTAATCGTCAAGTAACTCCCAAGCACCCTTTTGCAGATTTCTGATGTGAGTCATCTTTGCCATTGTTAGGGCCTAATTTTCTGGTGGAGTTGAATTTTGTGGTGTTGGCGCGCGTTTGTTGACTCAAAAGGTGCATGGAAGACATCGCGACGCTCAGAGAACTGCTCGACAAAGCCCTGAACCGGATTTCGGAGCTTGAGGAACAGGTGGCGCGCTTAGCGCAAGAGAATGAAGACCTACGCCGACAGTTGGCCAAGAACAGCGGCAATAGCAGCAAACCCCCTTCGAGTGATGGCCTGAAGAAGCCGGCCCCGCGCAGCCTGCGTGGCAAATCCGGAAAGAAAAGTGGCGGCCAGGTTGGCCACCGGGGCGACACCCTGCGCCAGACGTCAACACCCGACTTTGTCGAACGTCATGAGGCGACGCATTGCAGCGCCTGTCAGGGCGCCCTGACGGCGGAGATGGTGAAGGGGGTCGAGAAGCGTCAGGTGTTCGACTTGCCCGCGCCACGCCTGGAGGTCACCGAGCATCAGGCTGCAGTTTATTGTTGCGACCATTGTCGCGCCATGACGACGGCTGGCTTTCCCGATGGCGTGGCCGCGCATGTGCAATATGGCCCGCGCATGCGGGCGGCGGCGGTCTATTGCAATGTTCAGCAGCTGATACCCGAGGATCGGGTCTGCCAGCTTCTGCGCGACCTTTTTGGGGCCACCAGCTTGTGTGCAGCCAGCGTGACCAACTGGACGCGCGGTGCGGCGAATAAGATGGGCCTCGTGGTTGAACACATTCTCGCCCGGCTTACGGAAGGCGGCGTTCGGCATCTGGACGAGACTGGACTTCGTGTCGCCGGCAAGCTGCATTGGTTGCACGCGGTCTGCGATTCCGCCTTCACGCATTACCGCATCGACGCCAAGCGCGGTGCTGTTCCAACCTTTCTGACCGGCGGGACGATCGTTCATGATCACTGGAAACCCTACTACGCCCATATGAACGGAGTGGACGCCCACGCCCTCTGCGGAGCGCATCACTTGCGCGAGCTCAAGGCCATCGAAGAAATCGAAAAAGAGCCTTGGGCGACGGAGATGAGCGCGTTGCTCAATAGTGCCAATCAGCTCAGGTGCACGGCTCAGGACCAAGGCGAGACCGAACTCCCAGAACCGGTTCGCCAGGATATCATTACCGGATACATGGCGATCCTCGCCAAGGGGCTCTCCTTCCACGAACGCCAGCCCCCGCTGGCCAAAAGCCCCGGCACCCGCGGCCGACAAGCCAGGCGGCCAGGCCACAACCTGCTCCTCCGCCTGCGTGACTACCGCGATGACGTCTTGCGGTTCATCGCAGACTTCGCGGTCCCATTCACCAACAACCAGGCCGAACAAGACCTACGCATGATGAAACTGCGTATGAAAATCTCGGGCACCTTCCGCACCCTCGAGGGAGCGCAGGTCTTCGCCGACATCAGGTCTGTCATCTCGACGGCCAGAAAGCACAGGCTCAACATCCTGGAAACCCTGACCCTGTCACCAACTCAGATCATTGCACGCCTCTGACGGCAGGCACCCTATGCACGCCGTTATCCAGGAGGGTGCTTGGGAGTCACAACAAATTACGGATTCGGCTGGCCTTGCCGATTGGAGGCAGGGCGCAACTCTGGCGTACGTGCCGCTCATTGTTGATTTAGGCTCACCCAAACGTGTGAATATCTCTATCGATCCCGGCCTCCTTAACGCCATTGACGACGCCGCAAGACCGCGCGGAATGAACCGATCTGCGTTTCTTGCAAGCGCAGCTCGGAAAGAGATAGCCGGCAGCTGGTAACCACCAGCCCCCGCCGAGCTTTACGCATGAACCAAACCGTTCAAAGATCACTGCGCGTCAGAAGAGCCTGCGTCCTGACGTGATCAAAATACCGGTTTTGTGCAGCTGACAATTACGTAAACTCTGGTCACCTATACATATAGTAGACATTGGATAGATAGGTAGCGATTACAAGATCTTGTAGGGAGCAAAATGCCAGAATGGATGCCGATGTCTTATAATGACCATTCTTTCGTGTCGGCAGAAGTGTGTGTGTGACTGTGTCGGCTTCCGAGCCAACAAAATATGGCCCTAAAGACAATGATCCCCAGACCTGATCTCAAAATACCGGTATTTTGGACAGCATTCTAGGTGTTTTGACGTCGATTCTGGCATTTTCAACAATGCCATCGTTTCAGCTACCAGGAGGGGTCGATGAGCGTCCCAAGTGCAGATCGTTTCACGATCTGTCCCTGACCCGAGGCTACAGATCGTGCCACGTGTCACGATCTGTTTGACGCCTCGGTTCAGCACTTGTGATCCTCTCGCTCATCTTGACAGTGTAGTTTCCGGCACGGCCTGCGGCCGTTGTCGGCGGACTTAATGTCCACCTCCAACAGCAGCATTCGCGCCGGCCCCTCCACCGTCAACCCCTCCTTCCTGCAACCTTATTCCAAGTCCAACTTTACGACGTTTTGCTGCTGGATCTGCTCTCACGCCAGAGCGGAAAGCATCACTATCGCCAATCAAAATCACCTGTTTGGCGGCACGGGTAATAGCAGTGTAAATGAGGGAACGATCGAGGATCTTGGACTTGAAGATAGGCACGATAACGATCGGCCATTGAGAGCCCTGGCTCTTATGAACAGATATAGCATATCCCAGATCGATATAATCAGCATCGTGGACGGTTAGATCGTGGCTTAAGCCATCGAGAGTGGCATGTGCTACATCACCATGCACGCTGAGTATTCGGCCGAGGGAGCCATTCATGAGTTCCCGATCCCAATCATTCTTTGTCCAAATGATTGGGTCACCGGCGGCGATATCGTCACGGCCAGGGAAGAACTCTTCGGCTGTGTCTTCATGTTTCCTGTGGTGGAACGCCCTGTTTATGACGGTAATGCCTGCAGGCCCACGTCGAATAGGAGCGATGATCTGGATGTCTTCCTCGTCTACGCCTTCTCGGATTAACCCGACGTGAATGGCGTGAAGTCGTTCAATCGCGTCATCAGCTTCACAGTGGGTAAAACTTACCCCATCACAACGGCCTCTGAACTGAGGAAGATCGACAACGTCACCGTTCCTTATTGCCTCAGCGACCTTCGGAATACCGCTTTCTGCTGTTTGCCGCAAAACCTGATCGAGAACAGTATGTGGCGTCGCTAGATCGTCGCAGAGAACATGGAACGTTAGACCAAAGCCGATCGGTGGCAGCTGGGCCGGATCACCAACGAGAATGAGGCTTCCATCGCCAATAACCCTGAGAATGCGCCAGAGTAGCGGTAAATCAACCATCGAGGCTTCATCAACAATCACCAAATCTCCCGGCGCTATGACGCGTTGTCCGCCACGTACTGCAATTAGGAACCCAGCGATCGTGCTTGCCTGCAGCCCGGTACTTTCTCGCATGCGCTGTGCGGCACGACCTGACAGTGCAATCAGATGGAGATTGCGCCCCTGTGCTTGGGCGATGTCACAGACACCTTTCAAAGATGTCGTTTTCCCAGCCCCCGCATAACCCGCTAAAATCATGATGCGAGACGTAAGTCCCAGCCGAATGGCTTCTCTTTGTTTTTTGGTAAGGGGGTAGGGGTTGCTTGCCTCAAAAGCGGCAATGCGCTTTTTTATTTCTGTGCCGCTTTCCAGAGGAAGAGCGAGATCAGCGTATGCAGTTTTTCCACGCGCCTCGGATACCCACCGCGCAATTTCTGCCTCCATCGTCGCAGCCCCGTATGGCTGCAATTCATCCTTTAAAAGAACAGCTCCACCTGTTCGGATGGAGTTGTTCACAGCTGTAGTGAAGTCTGCCGAGTCTAGAGAGCCGATAAGTTTCTCGACATGATGCCTGACATTCCCCAAGGGCACAGTTGTATCGTTTTGGTCAAGTCTCTCATATAAAATGGCCTCAATCGCTGCCGCTCGGCGTCGAGGGTCGTCACATTTTACTCCAAGACGTCGAGCAATGCGATCGACCACTGGCCACGATAGAAAGGCCAGAAGAACATAAGGATTGTCCATAAGCGCAGGCGCGGCATCGCTACCCCAGCAGCGCGCAATCTTGATGGCCGTTTTTACACCTACCTCATGGTCAATATCGTGGCGCTGTAACCAATCAACAACGTCTACTTCGCTGGCCTTGACTTCATAAGCGATGAACGCGGTTTGCGCGTTCTCGTCGCCAACAACTTCGGCAACACGTGGGTCTTGTGACGCGATTGCGTCTCTCAGTTGTTCACCAAATCGAGCCTCAAGCCGTGCAGCCAATGCCTGACCAATCCCTCGGAAGTCCTTGTCAGCCGCAATATACGCAGCAAACGCGCGATTAGGGCGCGGCATGGGACTTATGTCAGTCCGCTCAGGTTTGGTTCGGAAAGGGAGGTTCACTCCGTATTCTCCCCAAACAAGGGGGTCGAAGGCAAAGCTGATCGACGCCCACGTGACGTTAGCTCTTCATCAATTATCTCTCTCCGACGGAGGAGTGCTTCCAAGCCAACAATGCGAGCACGCATTTCGCTTATCTTCTTTTCTAAAGAACTGTTGCGCTGCTCAGCTTCCCGAAGCTTACTTGCTGGAACGAGTTCAGTGCCTTCCTGATCATTTCGGGCCTCTGGAGTATCAAGGCCACATTCTTCAAGGGCGGCTTCAAGCAATGATGCGCAGGTGGGGTTTTTATAAAGAACCTGGCGATCAAAGCCGCATGCCCGAGCAATTGCGGTCATGTTTGGCTTGCCTGCTCGTGACGGAAGGCGGTCGATTTCAGCAAGATATGCTTCCAGTCTAGCCGCATGTTCACGACCCAATTCAATGCCCGATTTCGTCATTTGTGTTCTCTAGTTTGCAGCACTGTCGGGTCTCGGTTGATTACGCCAAGAGGTCGCTCAATTCGATGTTCAGGGATTTGATTTGCCTTCATTGCATTGATGAGCGCGAGGTTTCTCTCAACAAGCGCGTCACGTTCCGCCTTGAGTGCCGCGACTTCTGCGTCCAGCCTTTGAACCTGGTTCTCCAGTTGCTCCATGCGCCTTGCTGTCGGTCGCTTTGATTGCACTGGTCGATTGCTCTTTTCAGCAATCTTGCGTGCATCAAGCGCTCTTTGAACCTCGGGTCGCTTGCGGATAACATCTGGGTCCCTTTGGATGCCCCAACGTGCCTCAAGTGCATCACAGATTTCTCGGTATGATGGGACATCCTTCGAACTCAATATCCAATCCGTCAGCCACGTGATGTGTTTGTCTCGAAGTTGTTTTACGCCTTTTGTTGCCATCCCAGGTCACTCCACGGCACGTTTGCTGGGAGAGATAGATGTGGTGTGCCGGCTCTTGCCAAAGGCTGTCATATCGAACTGAGGCAGTAATTCTGGGCCAGCATGACCATTTTGGATGGCCGCACCGTTCTCAACATCGGGACTTTCTAAGATCGCAATCAAGTCTTCCAATCGCGCTATCTTCTTTGCGAAGAGATCAAGCCAACGGTCTTTGACTGGATATCCTTGCTCTTTTTTGCCTAAGGCCGCTGCCTGAAGTTTCTTTTCCCGTTCAAGCTCGCACTTGATGTTAGCAAGCTTGCCTTCAGCGCCTTTGATGCAAACAAGATGCTGACAATTCAGGCACTGTCCAAACATCTGGCAAGGATCTTGGCGAAGAGATTGTTGGCACCAACCAAACTCCGTGGTGTGTGCCGTCTCTTTTACAATCGACATTTCCCAAGCGGCACGATTGTCGATCTTGATCATAGGCAGTTTCTCGGGTCCGCGTTTAGCCTTGATCCGCGCCACAAGCTCTTCAGCCGTTTCATGGTCATATACGTTATTCTGAGTGACTAATTTGCGGCCGGACCAAAGCGCAATATCCGCCTGCGGCACGTTAACCTTCTGTGCGATGTTATTGAGGTGATGCCGCGCCATATGGGTCGTTAATTCGAAGGCTGGTTCATGCTCTGCAAGGGCGCCGGTGGAATGGAATATGCTAGTTGCTCCCATGTCACCGAGCATTGCGCGTCGTATTTGCGCGTATGTAAGACGCTCGACCTTGTCGTTGTTTACGCGATGATTTTCTGTGGCTAAGCCTCGCAGGCTGACACACAGCGCTTCATCATATGTGAGACCCGTTTCGGTATCATAAACTGGGAAGTCGTCTGGAACATCAATCGTCTTATCGCCATTCAATCGCTGCCGGGCGGCCATACGGGCTGGTTCGGTCACATCGCGGATCCGGATCAGCGCTTCATGAGCGATCGGGATCATTGCTTCTGGAACAAATTTAATCTGTGGGCGGCCACCTTTCTTAGGACGCCAGCGAAGGCCGCCGCGGAAGCCATCCCCAGGATCAGGGAGCACTTCACAATCAACGGGTAGCGAGAGTACCTCTTCAATTCTCATCGGCGCACAACACATCAGGGCCAAGATCGACGTTACGACCACATCCCTTGGGGTTTCAGCATTGCGCCACGCATAAGCAATTGCTTCAAGCTCCCGATCTGTCAGTGGGCGGCCAGATTTATCAGGGTTTATGCGGTTTCGGCGGCTTGTGCTGGTTGTAATGCCGGGATGCCAATCGAACGGCACATTCAGTAACGCGGCATCATCCAACGCATCATAGACCCATTTCAGGTCTCTGACCTGCTGTGCCAAACTGTATTGGCTTTTGCTTTTATTCGCGAGGAGAACCTTTGTTTCATCGAATACATCGAGCGATAAATCGCTTGGGTGATGGATTTCAAAATCTGTTGCGACCGCAGCCAGATCACGCAGGCGCGCAATAGGCTTAGCATATCTTCCGATCTGCTTTACCGCACCAAGACTTTCACCGATGCGATGAGCGACTAAAGCGCGAGCAAACTCACCAAAAAGCCCAAGGATACTGCTGAAGTTTACATTAGGAAACTGTGTAGGTCTCTCTGGTTTAGCTAGACCATCAAGTCGCCATTGCTGATCGTCCCAAGAGAATGTCGCAACACGGATGAAGGGCAGGGCCTTTGCACTCTCGATGTAATCACTAAAGTTCTGCGAGGCATCATCAGATTGGGGTGTGAAGACAAGCACCTTACCCATTTCCGTGCTCTCCTTCTTGGCGAATACGTTCAAGCAGGTCACCAATCGCGATGATCGTTGGAAGTCGAGTATCTGCGACAGTCGCATGGCCATCAGCACGCAGCCGATCAACGTCTTCCATCAGCATTTCCAGAAGGTCAGCGTGGGGCGCGTCTGCCCATGCACGGAACTTTCTACAAGTGTAACAGGCCAGTGGAGCCACGCCAGCTTCAATGGCGTTACATCCACCGATCTGGCATGATCCAACGCCAGATGCTGTTGCATCGATTATAGGATCGTCGGCTCGGCTATCTTTTTTACTTGTGGTTACAGAACCCAAAAACCGATCTGCAATTGGAATGAATGCCGTCCCAACAAGCTTTTCCATACGCTGGAAGTGATCAATCGCGGCATGAACATAAGCCTCGGATGATGCAGGCGAACTGTGACCTGCATTGGCCGCAATTTCATCGGCAGTACATCCGTTCATCGCCAGCATGGTGAGATAGGTATGCCGATCTCGGTGGGGATGGCCTGTGATAATGCGTCCTGTGATGGGGCTTGTTACCCCCAGGACCTGCATCGTGGCAACATATTTACGGTAAAGCTGTCTCTGATGGTTGTGTGCGGATGGCAATGTAAGGTCTTTTGCTCGAGAGGCAGGAAACAAGGGCGCAAAACCAATATCTCCATCTAGAACTTTAGGCCTGACGTTTGCTTCGATATGCATTTGCAGCACATGCGCGAGCCCTTGCGAGATGGGCTTCCAAGGCATGAATAGAACCCGCCACCCTGCCACGCCACGTTGTTTCTCCATCGGAATACGAAGGAACCAACGCCCACTGTCTTGACGAAGATCTTCAAGCTTGATGTCGACGAGAGACCCGATGCGCATGCCAGTCCCACGTAAGACACGGAATAGGGCGTATTCCTCGATGCTGATCTTATCCTCATTGAAAGCGTCATCGAGGGCGACCCGTATCGCTTCGTCTTCTGCAGGTCGGTAGGGCCCGGAGTCGCTGTCCCATGTCAGAACATTGGCGTAGCTGTCGGACCTTGGTGTGCTCACACGATCACTCAGGTCGAGCGTTTCGACATCAATGCCTTGTCCCCGTATATTTCTCCACATCTTGAGCAAACCTTTGATTTGCCCAATTTTTGCAGTGCCCGGTTGTGTGCCAAGCCAACTAGCAAAAGCGTCTGCGCTGAGAGAATTTGTAAGCGCTTCTTCGCGTGCCTTTATGTAGAGAAGAACGTCTTTAAGCACATTATAGTAAGCAAGACAGGTTGTTGCCGTGGTGACAGAGGCAATTCGAGCAAACGCGTTGCGGATCTCCGCTTCAAATGGTGATGCAGCCAAATCGGCTATGTGCCTCCAGTTCAAGATAACACGGCGGCCATCCTCACGAAGTACCCAAACATCATCCAAAAGGTCAAACGTCAAACCATGTACTGACCTCCGGAGGTTTGAACGCGCTTGCGGTAGCGCGGATCGAACAGCAGTCACCGTGCTTCCTCTACAATAATGCCAGCCTCAAATGCCTTTTGGGTTAAATGATCCCCTCGATAACGAGATGCACTTTTACTAAAGTAGCTCCAGCCACCGAGGTAGTTGGCAAGTCTATCAAGCTCTGCGGGTTCGATGCCTTTCGATGAGGCCCAATCTGCAAGATGCTGAACCCAAGCACTGCGAAGGGCGTGAGGATGAAGTCGTTGGACGCCAAGGTAATTGCCAAGCTGACGAACCACTGCTTCAATCACCCAACTTGATATAGGGCGACCATAGGAATTGTTGCCGGCTGACAAAAACGCAAACGGCGATCCACTCATCAATGCACCATCTTGGCCGCAACCAAGTAAATAGACATCAAGACGATCAGCCACCTCGTGCGATATAGGAATGATACGGTCTGCAGTCTTAGCGTTTGGCTCATCGACTCGTGGATCTTCCGGGTCATCAGGACGCCGATGAACAGCTACTGTGCATTGGTTTGTGTCAATGTCATCAGCACGAAGCTGACGCAGCTCACTTTGCCGCAAGCCGCAAAGTGTTAGAAGAGTAACAATTGCCCAGTTGCGATCTCGGAGATGCGGGGTCTTCCACACTGCAGAAGGGTCCCCAGTTGCAACGAAAGAAATAATCTTGGCAAGATCATCAGCTCGAACCGCGTTGCGAACACGGGATGAACGTCCTGTCGGTCTGGAAGACTTGAAGAATTCCACCATGTCCAAACGGCGTGCCGCTCGCTCTCGGCGCTGATGGGCTTTTGCCTGCGCTTCTCCGATCCGAGCAACCAAGTCGATATACTGAACGCATGTTGTTATCCGACGGTGTTTAGTATCGTTGGCAACCGCCGGAGCATTTTGAAGTATAGAGGTCCGCTTCATTGGGCTTACCTTCGGATCGTTCAGTCGGCGCAAAAGCGACGTCTGAAGCCCCATGCCTTCGCAGATGACCTCAATCTCTGAGTCATCGAGGTAACGCCCATCTTCGAGCCGTTCATTGAGATCAGAGATGCCTTCGAACTCCAGCACCTGTCCGAGATGAATGAGGTCATACGTCATGGCCTTCAATGTTGCGGACGCGACACTTCTGGCCCGAAGGTTCAGCATGAGGCACGTTGGGTAATGCGCTAAAACCCCGCTGTCCTCAAAGACGGTAGGGAAGCGTTCACCGTTGGGTCGGACGTGCGTCCGAACGTGATGAAAATACCGCTTTGATGCTATCGGCACGTAAGTTGATTCCGCAGGTTAAATCAGTGACAAGATACTTGATAATGATTTATTTGATTTCAATAGGTTGTAGGGATAAAAATACCACTATGCGTGTCGACCACGCATAATCTGTCTTATGTTAACTATCACGCACAAAATTCCTGCTACAAATCAAAATTTCTAACCTATACAATTACAACGCGCCTACCTTGAAAGGCTAACATGGACACATATCAACCGATATTCCCCATGTGGTGTTCGGCTGGACGTGAATATCGCCTGAATCTGCGCGGTGGACGCGCGTTTTTCGCTTCAACCGGCGCCACCGGTCGCGCAGGCTGTTGGAACTGGGCGGATCAGACCGGGAAGCCGCGTCGATCTGGCTTGACGGCGGTGTTTTTCAGCGCAGCGGACACACCTGTTCTGCACCTTTCGTTCAGTTTAGGCGTGGATCGCCCTCATGCGCATGACGGAGGCGCTCGTAGGCGTCGGATCGCGGCGAGGATGGCGCGGACCATCGGGCCGGTGACGGCCACCTCGGCCAATTGGAAGGTGATGGCGCGGGCGTGACGCACGACGCGCGCGCCGATCTTGATCAGCTTGAGTTGCAGGCTGGTCAACGACCAGTCGGCCATCGCCTCGGGCAGTTCAATGCAGCGCAGGAAGGTGGCCAGATTGTAGGCCAGCGCGTGCAGTTGCAGCCGCACCTCGTTGTCGCGGAACTTCCGGCACGACAGACGCGTCCAGCGAAAGGCACACTTGCCCTCCTTGATATGTTGCTCGGCGGTGCCGCGCTGGTTGTAGAACCGCACCACCCAGTCTGGTTCCATCGGCAGGTTGGTGACGATGAAGCCTACACGCGGGAACAGCTCGCCCGGATGCCATTCGATCTTGGCGATCACACGGCGCGGTTTGTCCCAGGATGCCGCCTGATACTCGAAGTCCTCGTAGAAGCGCTTGACCTTGGTCTGTGAAGGCCGCCCGACGGGCCGCGTGAGCCGATGCGCGATCTTCTGGCGCAGCACGGCATTGGCGGGCAATCGGATGGCGTAGAGATAATCTGCCTCTTCGAGGCGTGCATAGATCGCCGGGATCGCGTAGGCGGCATCGGCCCGGAAGAACCGGCCGCCAAGGTCGCGCTCCGCGTAGCGGGCGATGACGGGGTCGAGAACGTCCCGCCAGCCATCGGCGCTGTGGACATTGCCGTTCCGCAGGGCGCAGCGTTCCAACATGCCGAACTGGTTGAACAGAAAGTTGGGGTGGTAGCAGGTGCAGTCGAAATGCCCGTTCCAGGCCGCGCCCTCCTGATCGCCATGGGTGGGGCTGACCGAGCTGTCCATGTCCAGCACGATATACTTCAACCCGTTACGGTCATGGAACCGGTCGATCCATTGCCCGTTCAGGTCGGCCAGCGCCGCCCGGTTCTCGGACAGAGCCAGCGTCTCGGTTTCGAACCGTCCCATCTGCGAGGCAGAGGCAGCTTGCGCATTAACGGCACGGCCGCCCACGACCTGGCGCATGACCGGATCGAGGGCCAGCCGATCGGCGTCGTTGACGTCCTCGTATCCGGCCAGTCGCCCGAACACCGATTGGCGGAATAGCCCGTCAAGCCGGTGGACGGTGTTCTTGCCTCGGCGGGTGTCGCGTAGTGCTGTTGCCGCCAGATCGGACAGCCCGAGCGCGTCATCCAGTTCGCGCATCACCAACAGGCCGCCGTCGGAACTGAGCTGCGTGCCGCGAAATTCCAGCCGCACACGAGGGTCGAAATCGACCCGATCATCCCGATCCGAACTCGCACCCTTTGGGTGATCCATGAAAAGCGCCCCTCACAGCCGTCAACATCATGATTTATATGCGAAATATCACTATCAGGACAGCGAAATCAGAGATTTACTTGGGGAATATGGGATCAAAAGTTTAAAAACGACCAAACCGGCACCGTGGCGGTTGAATTCGCCATTTTGGCGCCAATCTTTCTGATTATACTTGCCGGCATTGTCAACATTGGCATAGCACTAAATTGGAAAATAGCGGCCGAGGCACGAGTATCTGCGCTATCCAACTTCGCAATAGTTTCTAATCTAGACTTTACTGACGAACAAACCGCACTTGATTTTCTAGACCAAGCAAAAGGTTTATTTTCCGCTTCGCCCAGCTGTTTAGGCCGCGCAAAGCGGTGGCGTCATATTGGCGACGGATAAAGTCGTCGGAGTCCTCCAAGCCAAGGCCCAGAAACCGCATGAAAGACAGACGGTCAGGGACCTGAAACGCAATCTGATCGTCGGAGAGGTTGTACAGCCCGCTCAACACCAATGCCTTGAACATGATGATTTCGTTCCAGGGTTTCCGACCAGCCCGTGATTTTCGGTCTTTCGGGGGCTTGCGCCAGATCGTCTTCAACAAAGGCCGGAAGTCCTCCCACGGGACAATCCCATCAATCTCCAGCAGGGGGTCTTTCTTCGCGTCCAAGCTGGAATATCGGTCCGAAAGGTCAGGGCAATCGCTTTTGGCCTAAGCTGTTGAGATATTGGTGAGAAGTTTGTGCAAGAAGGCATCGTCCCAGCCGGCTCGTTTGAGTTTTAGGGACAGCGACGTTTTGGAAGTGTCGCGGCGGACCACGTCGAGAGCGCGGCGCCGGAGCACGGCGATGTTGCCAGGTCCATTGTCTTTGCGGTTGCGCGCGGCGTCTTCGCGAAACGACACGTCGAGTTGCCAATGCAGTGCGTTCTCGATGGCCCAATGGGCGCGGACGGTGGCGAGCAAGATCTCGGGCGTGGGTAGCCAGGACAAGGCGAAGAACCGCGTCTCTGAGGTCACCTTGCCATTGACTTCGCGGGTTGCCTCGATGCGACCGAAGCCCTTGAGGCCAGGGAATTCGTGGTATTCTGCCAAGGACTTGGCCGATACCACGACGGCCTTTCGGATCTCCCGGCGACCATGGTTCATCTCGTCCGTGACAGCTTCCGGGTGTTCGTCGCGCCGTGTCGAAAAGCAGCCCCACGCATCCGACAAGAGTGACTCCTGATTACCTTTGAGCGCCAGGCACCAGTCGCCACCTTGGGCGTTGATTGCGGCCACTGTGCGGCGGTTGCAATGGAGTGCATCGCCCGTCACCACCTTGCCCTTCAGCGCGATCAGCCCCAGTGCTTCGATGGCCGCGTCCAACTCTGCGCCCCGATCCGCGGGAACCGTGGCCAGCGTCAGGCGCAGCCGGGAGGCGTAGGCTGAGACCATCATCCGGGTTTTTGCGCTCTCGCTCTTGCCCCGAGCCCCGCGCAGCGCCTTACCGTCGATGGCGATCACATCACCGTCTTGAAGCAGAGCCGCGACCTCGGCCAACACCTTGCCGAAGGCCGCATCCAGCGCCTTGGGGTCGATCATCGCGAACACATCGGAAAACGTGTCATGCGAGGGTATGGCGTGCTTGAGCTTAAGGAAGCTTCTGAAAACGTTCTCTTTTGCGCGCCCAAACTCTGCCATCTCCGCACAGGAACTCGAGCCACAGAGCACCGAAACGAACGCGATAACAAGCAGCTCGCCGAGGTCATGACGGGCATTGCTAGCCCGCGGATCGGGGATGCTGCCGAAGGCGTTGAGGAAAATCTGCATGATCGAAGGCTCCAAGATGATGAGACCACCATCCAGAATCCATCACGCCAACAGGCGCAACCCGCTTACAGACCCAGCCAAGTCCAAAAGCGATTCTCCTGTCCGAAAGGTCAAAAAAAACCTTCTGCGCCATATGTTGTTCTCCGAGCTATCCTTACAGGTTTATAACTGCTCAGAGACAAACCGGCAATTTATAGAGATGCCCTCTTCAAGGTTGATGCCACGCACAAAGCAGTGACCCAATCTCTGTATTATAGATAGTTAAATCTTGTGGCGAAGAAACCTTTTTTCTCAAATCGACAAACTCATGCCCGCAGCCAGACACTCAACATATTTGAATATCTCACTAGTCATGTAAAATCATTGTTGCCTACACTTTCAGTAAAGCTATAAAGTCCAAAGTTGTTGCAACAAACGGAGTCACAAATGTCTGAATTTGACCTCAAGAATATGTCTTTAGACGAACTAAAAAGCTTAGAAAAACAAGTTACAAAAGCGATTTCAAACTTCCAAGAACGTCGGAAAGCTGAAGCACTTGCAGAAGCTGAAGCCACGGTTCAAAAATTTGGATTCTCTCTTTCTGAACTTGCAACAGGAAAAACAACTAAAAAGAGCGTAAGTGTTCCGAAATATCAGCATCCTGAAGATGCCTCCCTGACTTGGACAGGCCGAGGAAGAAAGCCCAAATGGATTATTGAAGGTCTCGAATCCGGAAAGAGCCTTGCGGACTTTGAAATTTGAAGCTGCGGTTGGACCAAGATTCTCCCCGTCTTTTTTTGGCGGGGGGGGGGTGTCATCATATTGATTATCAATGAGAATTGACGCGGCAGAGTTACCAAATCTGACCCATACGTTTATTAATTTTTGCGTGCCATGCTGGAATCGTGCCGCAAAAATTGAGTTGCACGATGCCGGTGCGGCGCCCTAAGGACAGGCTCAAAAACAAACGCTACACTGCAGCGGCCTGCCGCGGTTTGATGGTGTAGTTCCATTCGGGATGGAACGCATCGCCGGATATGTTGAGGCAAGCCATATCGGCATCTGAAACTTTCACGCCCTTCTGATAGGTATTTGCGTCGAGCGCGCACTCAACCTTCAAGCCGGTATTGGTCGTGGTCGCGCCGATCAATTCGACCACGGTGAGGCGATCAGTTAATGGCCGACCGCGCCAGTTCTGCGTGATGTGGCAGAACAACCGGTGCTCAATCCGGTTCCACTTGGATGTGCCCGGCGGGTAGTGATGAACGTGGATGATGAGCCCGGTTTCGTCGGCGAGTTTCTGCAACTCCAGCTTCCACAGCCGCACGCGCGCTCCATTGGAGCCCCCGCAGTCGGCGGTAATTGTCAACGCGCGGGCTTTCGGATAGCGCGCGCGGCCCATACGCTGGTGCCAGGTACGGATCGATTGAACCGCGAATTCTGCCGTGTCAGCCGTAACCCCAACGCTGACCCAGCCTTGGTTGGCGGCCACATCATAGACGCCGTAGGGGACAACCTTGCCGAGTGCCTTGTCGACGAAGTCATGCACCTTTACGCGCAGCGGCGCGCCCTGCGGGTGATAGTCGCTGCCGCCGTTGCGGAAGGCGCCCACGAGTTCCTTTTTCTTGGTGTCGACCGATATGACGGGCTCGCCCGCCGCCTGTGCAGTCATCACTCTGGTGTTGATGTGCTCGAATTGGGCGTCGCGGTCGGGATGTTTCGCGCCTTCATCCGCCTTGCGGTTGACCTGACGTGAGAAGCCGAGCCCCACGAGCAGCTTGCGCACGCTGTTGGGGCTGATCGTATGGCCCATGTCACCAAGGGCCCGCGCCAACTTGTCCAAGCTCTTGGACACCCACAACAGCGGCCGCTCCGGATCGCCCAACGTGGCTGGCTCAACCAAGCGCTTCAGGTCCGCAAGCAGCGTCGGATCGCGTTCCGTCAACAGCCGAGGACCACCACCTTCGCGGCGCACCCTGCCGTTCGGTGGCGACGGCTTGTCGAGATCTTTTAGTCCGCGTCCGATCGTTGAGCGTGCAAGCCCCGTGATCGCCGAGACTGCAGAAACACCGCCTCGACCCGCCGCACGCGCCTCGCTTGCAGCAAACACTCTCCGACCCCGTTCGTCCCGCTTCGAGCCGTCCGCATGCCACCTTTGCTCTATTCCGTGCCGGTCGATCATGCCCCCTTCGGTAATCCTCGCCGCAACTACAGGGAATCCCCTGAACCGGAGACATACCGCCGCAGGCACCGACCGCTCCATCCGATTCAGTTATCGCTGCTTGGGTCCTAAGGGCAACAACACCACATCAAACGGTCACTCAACTCACAACGATGTCAGTCGGGCCACGCCCTGTTACGGCATCTCATGAAGCGACATTTCCAGAAGCCGCGGGCCGGGATGGTGATCAGCGGTTCGGGTCCAAATCTGACGCGCGAGCTTTGTTGCTCTGCCGGTAGTACTGGTTTTCCCAATCCGGTTCTGTTCGATCGTTTTGCCCATTCAGGTCGTCGTCTTCACACCCCCTTGGCACCGTCACTGGCAGTTCGACATGAGCATCATACCGCAACGGCCAGCGCCGGATCCCTATAGTTCCCATTCTTCGTAAGCATCGCCCAGATCTGTCGGGCCATCTTGTTGGCCAGCGCGATTGCGACCAGCATCTTTGGCTTGCGCGCCAGCATGCGTGACAGCCAGCTACCCTCCGCAATTGTGCGTTGCCCAAGCCAGCCCAGTCGCGACATCGCGCCAATGATCAAAAGGCGTCAGAAATCGGCCTGGCCGGCCTTGGTCATCCGCCCCAAACGTTCCTTGCCTCCAGAAGAATGTTGGGAACAAGGCCCAACCAAACCGCTCAAGCGGAGGCGTAGCTCGTCGAGGCCGGTCCTGAACCACGACTTGCAACCATAGCCGTACTTTTCCCGCGCGGGATATTTTGACCCCATGATCTTGGATGCCGTGTGGCACGCCATGGCGATGGCGATTGCCAAGATACCAACGAGCACGCTCAACCTTTCGGGGATTGCCCTGGAACCTCAAGCTGACTAAAATGCGTAAGCAATATGTGTGGCGCTGGCCATTCTTGGCATTCCCTTCAAATCTTTGAACCTCATCATTTCCGTCAACCGTGCAGACGAAAATCTAGGGCGTGAACATCAATGGTCATCGACATTGAAAATGAACGAAAGTCGCTCGAAAGTCGCTTACAGATTCTAACGCGGAGCCAATGCGAGTTGTTGATCCTTGACTATTCGGAGATCAATGAAAACTTTGCAGCTTGGCTTGATACCAGATTAACAGTTGCCCATGCACAAGCGGGTGAATCCCTTGATCCCGAACTGTTTCTCCACAGTATTGAGACCCTATTTTTCAGACGACCAGTACACAACCGACGGCGGAACCACACGGTGGTTGATGTCGACGAAACCGTGTTGGACGAATTGATTGATGCTGTTGACCTGTTTCTTGGTTTTGGACGGGGCCAGGATGCTTTGGCGATCTTGCGACCAACTACTGATGCGTTAGCGGAACACTGGCCAGAATGCGCTGATCACGATGAAACGCTCCATGAATATTTTCCCAAACTGGATGCACTTATTGCCCAAGCGGTTTTAATGGCAGATGTTCCGCACGGCCTGCGGGAAGATCTCGTTGATGACTTGGATAATTGGCAAAACCAAGTAGCCGAGTATGGGGCTGATATGGCTTTCACCACTGCCATCGAAGCTTGTATGCGGGGGTGGGACGATCCAGGCTTGGAAGACGTCTTGTCGGGTCGAGTACGGAGTTGGGGCCCCACAGAACAAGGAGATTCATCTGAACGTGATTTGACCCAAGCGCGTCTTGCGGCGCTGGCTGGATCAGGGCGACATGATGAATATCTGAATCTTTCTCACGCGCTCGGTTTTTATTGTGAGCATGCAACAATGCTCGCGGAATTGGGGCGCATGGGGGACGCGGTCAACGTTGCACAAAAGCAACTGTCACGACACAATGAGATAAGACGTGTAGCAGAAAGTATCGCCGCTGCGGGCGAGAGTGACACAGCATTGGAGCTCGCCGATTGGGGACTGTCGTTGCCCGTCAAAGATGACAGTGATCCTTGGCGACCACGAAGTGCAGACTTGGTTTTGTTGGCACAATGGTTACGGGACACGGCATATGAGCTTGGGCAACAGGATCTCGCAGTCAAAGCCGCGCAGACGGCTTTTGAGCAAAGTTTTTCCCGGCAGGATTTTCGTGAAGCGTCCAAAATTTCAGACCCCGAAGCATGGCCGGCATTGCGGGAAACACTCATAAGCAATTTGCTCAGGGCTCCTTATGCGATGGACCGGATTAAGATCTTGTTGGATGAGGACAGGATTGATGACGCAGTATCCTGCGTTGACCCCACCACGACACAAAGCAGCGTGTATGCTACCGACCTGCAAAGCCTAGCTGAACGGGCTTATGTAAAGCATCCTGACTGGACTATTGCACTCGCTTTTCGCATGGCCAAACCCATCATGGATGAGGGCCGGTCGAAATATTATCAGATCGCCACAAATTGGCTTGCCATAGCTGCGCACGCCTATCGGGCGCGCGGGCGCGCGACAGAATGGCAAACAGAAATCGACGCACTTATTCATCTGCATTCTCGCAAGTATAGTTTGCGCCCACTTCTGCAGGCATTGAAGCGCGCGACCGATTGATGCTTTAATCTGTCCCGGAAAGCCAAAAGATGAGCGAATATCAATATTACGAATTTCAGTGTGTCGATCGGCCGTTAACTCCCGCTGAGCAACAAATGTTGCGGGACTTGTCTTCGCGAGCGCGCGTTACAAGCACCAGCTTCAGCAATCACTATGAGTGGGGGGATTTCAGGGGTCAGCCCGACAAACTGATGGAAAGCTGTTTTGATCTCCACCTCTACGTCAGCAATTGGGGCACAAGGCGCCTCATGATACGGGGGCCAAAACGTCTTATCAATCGACCTGAGCTGGAAAGGTTTGTTGGCGCCGTGGACTGGGTCCAGCTGAAGAACAAAGGTGCCAACACCATTATTGATCTCTACAAGGACGAAGTCTTTTTGGAGGACGACACATGGGATGATGGAACCGGTTTGCTTGCCATTCTATCCCCGCTTCGAGCAGACATTCTGTCGGGCGATTTACGGTTCTTTTATCTGGTATGGCTGGCAGCTGTTGCTGATAATCTCATTCCTGATGACACCCCGGAGCCTTTGGCCGGAATTGGCCCCTTGAGCGGGCCTTTGTCTGCAACAATTGAGTTTTTCAACATTGACCGCGACTTGGTGGCTGCGGCAACCTCTGCCGAAGATGCGACATTCCCTCGGGACCTGGCACATATGGTGGTTTCTCAGTTAGCTGATCAAAAGAAAACAGACTTACTGATCCGCCTTATGGAGGGTGATGTCCACGTGGCATCAGAATTGCGTCAGCTTGCCCGCTCACAGTCAAAAGACGGTCGTGTACGCCGCACTGCTGGAGAATTGCGCGCAAAAGCGGAAAGTCTGCGTGCTGAACGAAAACGCGCCCTCGCAGAACTCCAAAAAAGAGAAGCCGACCGCCGCGCCCGGGAAGCTGAGCAGGCGCGCAGGGATCGTCTTGAAGCACTTCGCCGGCGTGGAGAGGCGGCTTGGGACATGATCGAGGCCGAGATACAGCAACGCAATACAGCAAATTATGAGCGCGCCCTGACCCTACTCCGTGACCTGCAGCAGATCGCCTCTGAAGACGGGTTCATGGATATTTATAAAAAGCGCCTCGAGGCAATCCGTCGAAATCACGCCAGAAAGGCGAAATTCATCAATCAGATCAAAGATTTATAGGGGCATTTTAAACTGACGGTAACTGGCCTTATCGCCAGTTATAATCACTGCGTTGTGGCAAAGAGAATGTCCACACGTCGGTCAATCGAAGGGTCGCCTCCCTGCCCTGACATATTTTCACGCCGACCCGCAACAGCAGGCTGAATTCTATTACCTTGAACACCATATTGAACGAGTCGAGCACCAATCGCAGCTGCACGCAAACGATCAAGCCTTTGATCCTCATCAGAGGACAGCTCCTCATCTGGAGCGACATGACCGACTATACGAGCCACTGTATTGTCATATTGCACTAGAAAAGCAGCAGCCTCATTAATGACGGACTCAGACTCGTCTTGGGGCACGGGAGCGTCTTTATCAAAAAAGACAAAAACTGCAGTAGGAACATCTCGCCCTTTTACATTCACTAAGCCCGAGGAGGGCGCACAAGCCGTCAAAGCGAAAAGAAAAAAAATACTCGCAATGCGCCGACAAGCTTTGAAAGTCATATGTAAGTTTCCACCCTCGTATATGCTAGTTTGAGCCAAACGTTACCGATCCATCAGGTTCGCGGGTAACCGACACATCTCCAGCACGGCCACTTGCGCTAGCACTAACCGTATCACTCTCCTCAGATGAAGTATTTACCGTTTCAGAACTCACAGAAACCGAGGTCCTAGGATCGTCTTCGGGACCAGTTTCACCAGAAGCTTCAGCAACGCGATTTCCGTCACCATCATCCGTTATAGAAGCTCGACCACGAGCATCCGAAGTTTCAGCATTCGCATCAGTATCATAACCATATTCGGCTTCAACAACCGTTGGCGGCGAGGGTTCCATTGGTGGAACAACTGGAACATCGTTCTTTACGTCAACACATTGCGCATAACTCGCGGCATACGAGGCGGACAGCATCCCACACGAAATTGAAACCTGAGATATTTGCTTCAGATTTAGGTAACCGCTAACTTCGGTTACGGCGCGGCGGTTTGCCTCCTCACGGCGCGTGGTCTGCACAAGCGGCTGTGTTGCTCCAAAGGACACAACACTTTCGAGTTGATCTCGCGACGCGCCCTTTTGAAATCAAATAAGCAACCACCGCATCTGCGCGACGCTTAGCTAGGTCAAAATTATAGTCAAGCGAACCAACTAAATCGGTGTGGCCAAAAACTGAGAAATGAAGATCAGGGTATTGAGATATCCATTCTGCTTGTCGATCAAGAGTTTTCTTTGCATCGCTCCGCAACAACGCCTGATCAAAATCGAAGTTTACAAAATTAACAACTTCGCTACTGAATTTTACATTTAGATCAACTGACTCTTCTCGAGTTAATTGCTTTTGCGGTGAATCTTGAACAATGACATTACAGCCCGAAACAGTATCACGAAATCTTTCGTCTATCCGGTCACACGGAACACCTGCTGGAATAACCGCACTACTATTCAAAATCATTCTATCAAATGAACTATTTTGTTGCGGTGCTTCGCATGCCGCAAGTGCCATACTAACCGCAGCTAGTGGAACGATAAGACGAATAGACAAGGCCGACTCCTTAAGACTTAGACGCGGTCCAGATTTTAGTATCACTTCTACTCAGGCTGAACCATACTGAAAAAACCACTCTCAAGCACACTTCCAACAAATACATGCGATGGATATGAAATAACAGGGCGCATCACTTGGGTCTATCTCTGGCTCAGCGTTGGGCAGGTCATAGAGAGAACCAGTCTGCATAAAGTATTTCGACTTTTGTTCTCTATTCTCACCCCAGAGCGCGAAAAGATCGTCTGAGCGCATCATGAGTGAACTAGCATAGTATTCAATAGCAAAGGCTTATCCCCTTGGGGCCGGTTGCCCAAGATGTAGTAGATCGGGGTTGCAGTCCGCATGATGTTCTTGTAATGTTCCGGCATGCCTGCACGTTGGTCATCAGATCGTCCCATATCGCGTCAAGAGTTCCAGGCGCTGTTTCCCGACGACGCAGCTTGCGCTGAATATCTCGTGGACAAACGCTGGCCCGAAGGCTTCAGCTGTCCGGCTTGCGGCGGCCAA
>CBDIPP010000021.1:0-26921 GCA_965283695.1 uncultured Parvibaculaceae bacterium
TGCAGCCCTCAGCGATGTGGAAGCCGCTGCTTTTGAGGCTTTGTACCGGGAGATATTTATGGGGGATGACACCGCATAATGGCGACCAAAGAGGAACTTCTCAAGATAGCCAGTACCCTGCCTTGATACGCTGGTCGCTCCAGGAGATGCGACGCATCGCATGCAAGATGTCGCAGCGATCAATAGAGCCGGCTGCGATCATCGCATGGTCGCTTTGGCGAAGAGCACACCAAGCAGTCGCGCAACAATGTCATATCAAGCAAAAAATGCAACTGTAATGCTAGTCCTGAGCTTCACATTATTTGACTTCGTTGAGCTTTTCTGACTCACTCTTCGGGATGTTTTGGAGGAGGCTAGAAATGGGCAAACGTGGTCCTGCTGTGAAGTACGTTGTTCGTCTGGATGCTGAAGAGCGCCAACGAGCTGGAGGGTATAATCCGCACGGGTCGTGGCGCGGCGTCTCGACTGCTCAAGGCGCGCATATTGTTGAAGGCGGATGTGTCCGCTGAAGGCGACGGTTGGGATGACGCGCAGATCGCTGATGCCTTAGAGACAAGCCTTTCAACAGTCTATCGCACCCGTCGTCAACTTGTGGAAGAGGGGCTTGAGGCAGCGCTTGCACGCAAGACACCCTCGAAACCGCGATCTCGGATTTTTGATGGAGAGAAGGAAGCACAGCTGATTGCGCTGGCTTGTTCCAAACCTCCTGAAGGGTATGCCCGCTGGTCTTTACGGCTCTTGGAAAAGAGGGTGGTTGAGCTGGGGATCGTAGAGCAGGCCAGTGACAGTACGATCCAACGCACGCTTAAAAAAACACTCTCAAACCGCACAAGAACCGCTATTGGGTGATCCCTCCCAAAGCCAACGCCGCGTTTGTGGCGGCTATGGAAGATGTGCTCGATGTCTACACACGCCCATACGACCCTGCACGCCCTCTGGTCTGTCTGGACGAGACCTCCAAACAGCTGACCAAAGAAACCCGTGCGCCCATCCCGATGCAGCCAGGTCAGCCTGCGCGGTATGACTATGAATACGAGCGCAACGGCGTCGCCAGCCTATTCATGGTATTCGCTCCGCACGAGGGGTGGCGCAACGTGGCCGTTCGATCCAGACGCACCGCCGTGGACTATGCTCACGTCCTTAAAGAGCTGGCCGACGGCCACTTTGCCAAGGCTGAAAAGATTGATTTGGTTCAAGACAACCTCAACACCCATCGTCGCGCGTCGCTCTATGAAGCGTTTGCTCCAGACGAGGCCAAACGCATCGCTGATCGCTTCAACTGGCACTATACGCCAAAACATGGCTCTTGGTTAAACATCGCAGAATGCGAGCTGAGCGTACTGGCCCGCCAATGCCTCGATCGACGCATTCCTGATCAAGCTTCTCTAGAAACACAGGTCGCTGCTTGGACCCAAAATCGAAATAATGCGCAGGCTAAAACCAGGTGGCACTTCACAACTGAAGACGCCAGAACCAAACTCATCAGCCTTTACCCTCAAATCGACTGAATCAGAGGACTAGATAGGGTCTGGTAAGGTTTGTCCCTCCATGGGTATTATAAAGTTATACCTATGGAGAAAAGCCATGCCAACACCCGTTGCCGTTAAGCTGGACGAAGACGTCCACAGCCGCGTGAAAGTTCTCGCCGAAGCGCGGGACAGATCCCCGCATTGGATGATGCGCGAGGCGATTGCGCAATACGTCGAGCGCGAGGAAAAACGCGAAGCATTCCGCCAAGACGGTATCCGCGCCTGGAACGCCTACCAGGAGACCGGGCTGCACGTGACACATGCCGAGGCAGACGCTTGGCTGGCCCAGCTTGCCGCTGGTGACGATCAGGAGCCGCCCCGCTTGCCACGTCTGATCTGGTCACCCGAGGGGCTGGCCGATGTGCAGCGCCTCTACCGTTTTCTTGCCGAGAAAAACCCTGTTGCAGCCAGACGTGCGGCAAGCGCAATCCGTGACGGGATGCAGATCGTTGCGGAACATCCAGACGTCGGCCGTCCCGTCGATGACATGGACCCAGAGTTTCAGGAATGGCCGATCAGCTTTGGCGCCAGCGGCTATGCTGCGCTCTACCGATTGCAGCAGGACGTGGCTCTGGTCGTCGCGGTGAAGCACCAGAAAGAAGTTGGATATCTAGCTTCGTAGAACCGTTATACCGGGCTCACCCCAACACCCGAAATTTGTCGTGATTGACGACCCTGAAATTGTCGGAGACCTGATCGCGGAAGGTTTGCCATTCGTTGGGTAGTAGTGATTATGAGTGACGTATTGGTGCATGGGGTCGCGCGATATCAACACTCTTGTCCTGGCCATCGTCACACGTCGCTTTCGAGTTCCACTCATGTGGACGCTTTTGGATCATGGAGGCAATTCGGGAACCCCTGAGCGCATTGCACTCATGGATCGATATCTGCGATTGTTCGGAGCATCCTCTATTCGCACTTTGTTGGCGGATCGCGAGTTTGTCGGAACGGAGTGGATGCATTTCCTCAATAAAAACAATGTGCCCTTTGCCATACGGATCAAAGAGGACATGGTTATCCACCTCGCTGATGGCACGCGCCGCCAGTTCCGGACACTTCTTCGCAAACCAAAGCGCGGTAACTGGGAAGGCTTTATAACCGACATTCCCCAAGTGTGATGCTGGCTGACGTGAAAGCCGCCGAATTTTGCCTGCTAGACAAGCATTTTCCGTCCTGAGTGGGGCCTGCGGCCGGGCCGGCTGTTGGAACTGGGCGGATCAGACCGGGAAGCCGCGTCGATCTGGCTTGACGGCGGTGTTTTTCAGCGCAGCGGACACACCTGTTCTGCACCTTTCGTTCAGTTTAGGCGTGGATCGCCCTCATGCGCATGACGGAGGCGCTCGTAGGCGTCGGATCGCGGCGAGGATGGCGCGGACCATCGGGCCGGTGACGGCCACCTCGGCCAATTGGAAGGTGATGGCGCGGGCGTGACGCACGACGCGCGCCCCAATTTTGATCAGCTTGAGTTGCAGGCTGGTCAACGACCAGTCGGCCATCGCCTCGGGCAGGTCTATGCAGCGCAGGAAGGTTGCCAGGTTGTAGGCCAGTGCGTGCAGTTGGAGCCGGACCTCGTTGTCGCGGAACTTCCGGCACGACAGCCGTGTCCAGCGAAAGGCATACTTGCCTTCCTTGATGTGCTGCTCGGCAGTGCCGCGCTGGTTGTAGAACCGCACGATCCAGTCGGGGTCCATGGGCAGGTTGGTGACGATGAAGCCGACACGCGGGAACAACTCACCCGGATGCCATTCGATCTTGGCGATCACGCGGCGCGCCTTATCCCAGCTTTGCGCCTGATATTCGAAGTCCTCGAAGAACCGTTTCACCTTGGTCAGCGAAGGCCGCCCGACGGGCCGCGTGAGCCGATGAGCGATCTTCTCGCGCAGGACGGTGTTCGACGGCAGCCGGATGGCGTAGAAGAACCGGGCTTCTTCCAGCCGCTCATAGATCGCCGGGATCGCGTAGGCGGCATCGGCCCGGAAGAACCGGCCGCCAAGGTCGCGCTCCGCGTAGCGGGCGATGACGGGGTCGAGAACGTCCCGCCAGCCATCGGCGCTGTGGACATTGCCGTTCCGCAGGGCGCAGCGTTCCAACATGCCGAACTGGTTGAACAGGAAGTTGGGGTGATAGCAGGTGCAGTCGAAATGCCCGTTCCAGGCCGCGCCCTCCTGATCGCCATGGGTGGGGCTGACCGAGCTGTCCATGTCCAGCACGATATACTTCAACCCGTTACGGTCATGGAACCGGTCGATCCATTGCCCGTTCAGGTCGGCCAGCGCCGCCCGGTTCTCGGACAGAGCCAGCGTCTCGGTCTCGAACCGTCCCATCTGCGAGGCAGAGGCAGCTTGCGCATTAACGGCACGGCCGCCCACGACCTGGCGCATGACCGGATCGAGGGCCAGCCGATCGGCGTCGTTGACGTCCTCGTATCCGGCCAGTCGCCCGAACACCGATTGGCGGAATAGCCCGTCAAGCCGGTGGACGGTGTTCTTGCCTCGGCGGGTGTCGCGTAGTGCTGTTGCCGCCAGATCGGACAGCCCGAGCGCGTCATCCAGCTCGCGCATCACCAGACAGGCCGCCGTCGGAACTGAGCTGCGTGCCGCGAAATTCCAGCCGCACACGAGGGTCGAAATCGACCCGATCATCCCGATCCGAACTCGCACCCTTTGGGTGATCCATGAAAAGCGCCCCTCACAGCCGTCAACATCATGATTTATATAGGAAATAACACAATCGCGATAGCAAAATCAGCGAGCCACTTGGGGAATGGGGGTATAAAGGCTCAATTAGCGTTTGTTATGCGCGGCCGTTTATTTTAGAACATATGATGAACATTTGCTGTGAAGGGGCATATATGGACCATGACATTTTTCTGGCGTGGCTCAATGAGACAGACAACCTTTCGCCGGGCCAGCTCGCCGAGGCGAGACGGGTGCTTTCTGGGTCTGCGCCATTTCAAACGGTGGTCAATCTCCTTGAGGCAAAGGTTCGTGAGGACCGTATCTGCCCGCACTGCGCTTCGGAAGGAGCGATAATCAGAGGCCAAGCAAGTGGCCTTTCCCGGTTCTTTTGCAAAGCTTGTGGCAAAACCTTCAACGCGTTGACCGGTACTCCGCTGGCACGCCTGCGTCACAAGAGCCGTTGGGCAGAGTTCGCCGCTTCGTTACGAGACGGCGAAACGGTAAAGGAGTCGGCTGAGCGTTGCATGGTGGCGAGCACGACCGCTTTTCGATGGCGTCATCGTTTTCTTCGGGCTGTGACGGCTGGAGCGATCAGGAGCGATCAAGTTGCGCGGCATCGTCGAAGCCTGTGAGGGTATGGCGTGCTTGAGCTTAAGGAAGCTTCTGAAAACGTTCTCTTTTGCGCGCCCAAACTCTGCCATCTCCGCACAGGAACTCGAGCCACAGAGCACCGAAACGAACGCGATAACAAGCAGCTCGCCGAGGTCATGACGGGCATTGCTAGCCCGCGGATCGGGGATGCTGCCGAAGGCGTTGAGGAAAATCTGCATGATCGAAGGCTCCAAGATGATGAGACCACCATCCAGAATCCATCACGCCAACAGGCGCAACCCGCTTACAGACCCAGCCAAGTCCAAAAGCGATTCTCCTGTCATGGGTCGGGGTACCATTTCCAAAAAGCGGCATGGAAGGCGTAAAAAGTCTTGGTTCCGAACAGGTCTCGATGCCCTGAGAAAATGGATTCTCCATTAACCGGAAAAGGCCATCAACGCTTGGGCAAAGACTTGCCCTCGAAAGCAAGTGATGACTTCAAAATGAGCCGATTTGTGTACCGTGTCTTTTATGATTTTTCAAATATGAAAAATTCATACCGCAATCTACCAGCCAAGTGCAGCTGAGCCATTGCGCTAACCGGTGATGTTGTTGGTTGCTGTGATCCAGGCGCGATATAATCCCATGTTGGCCTTACACTATCAGACAAATTACGGTTTTTTATCAGGATAAGATTATGTTTAGAGGCGATGTCAATTACATCGTCTGCCTGGATGACTGGTATGGGCCAGGGCGCATATCCTTTCTGCACGTAATCCAGAAGCGCATATTCCTCCATGGTTAGTGGCGCATCAAATTGGACATCACTGCAGACGAGGCGTCCACCTGTACAGAGCAAACGGGATGCTTCTGAGAGGAATACCTCTCGACTGCAGAAGTGAAACATTGCCTCAAGTGAAAGAATGCGATCAGATGTCCCGTCCTCTAACTGGATGTCGCAGGCATCATTCAAAATCCATGATAACCGGTTGTCATTGGAAATCGATTGCTCCTTGCAGATTTCAAGCTGTTGCAGATCAATATTGATGCCTATTAAATGTCCACCAGAAATCAAATCACTCGCCATGCGCAGACTTCCACCGAGCCCGCATCCTATATCAACAACCGTATGACCATTTTGAAGAGCCAAGGCGTCAAGATGCAATTGGGTCATGGCGCACTGTGCTGCCTGCCAATCAAGTCGGGCGAGGTCCTCCCAATATCCAAGATGTACATGATCGCTGGCTTGCCCAGCTTGATAAGCCTCGATAAGGGCAGAAATGTATGTCAGAGGCTTGTCGATCATCCCCAGCAATAAACCTGCGTGCCGTCTTTTGCGAGAGCCATAAAGCTACACACGGTCCAGCGGGTACGTTTCCCCTCAACCTTCGATACACTGTGCAGGAAGCGGCTGGAGTGCAAGATAACCAGTTCACCTGGCGCAAGGCGAATTGAAGTCTTTTCGATGGTGCTCAGATCTTTCTTTCGACCGCCGCAGTCGTCGTTACGAAACTCTGCTGCTGCATCTTTCGAAGTCAGATTGTAGACCTCGAGCGCACCTCCTTTTGCTGCCTGATCGATACAAAGGACAAAGGAATAGATATCGGGTTCGCAAAGTTTGGCGATGTGTTGATATGTTGGCCTCATTGCCGCTTCGTTGTCGAAATGCGCTGGTATGTAGCCACCTGTCAGATGTGCCCTTAGTGTTGTAAAAAAATGCTTGGCGCCCGATGGACCTGGTGCAGCACTATAGGCCCGGTTTTCATCCAATTTTGAAAGCAGGCTACAAATCCTATTTTGCAGTGGCACCCCTCCCAGATCAAGCGCTGCCAGCTTCTTACGGAAGTCTGGTTCTGCTGAAAAATATGGGGCTAAATTGGGCTCTGCAAGATTGAGGTTAATTCCATAAAAATATGCACAAAAAGCTGGTGGAAAGGTTGTTTTTATAAAACCTGGCGCATTGACGTCTAAAATATCAGGTAGCTTAGACAGAACTTCTCTAGGATAAACATCACTCAGAATAATGGCGTCGATATCGTTTTTCCTGAGACGTGCGATGGCGGTGCCGGCATCATCAAGATGACCAGCCTGGTAATGCTCTATTTTAAGAAACGAGGAATGCATGGGTTTTTACCAGTCAATTACATCAAAGACAGTTACCAAGACGATAAGAGCCTGTGGTGATAAAGTGAAGGACAACTGGCCTCAGCTGGCGTCCTGCACTTTGAACCAGTTAGGAAGGCTTATCCCTTTGATGCCGGTATCGCTACATCTTGTAGGGCGGCTCAGTGAAGAGAGGCGATGCTTTCACCACTGCAGCATGTGAGTAGATGTATGGTTGTTGCGTCAAATTGTACTGAGAAGCGTTCGCGCTGTTTTATCTTGTTTGTCGCGGGGCAAGTGGGGGCCAGAGGATTGCGCTCTTTAGTCACCTCTGTCAGGCAAAATCAGGCGCGCTGATCTACGAAATCACGATACGTGGCAGGCTTCAGGCCCATGCCGAGGCCGAGGAGGCGATCAAAGGCGACGCGGGTGTGGCGTCTTCGGTTCCAGCGGAAAACGAATTCGTCCAGGTAGCGTTGGGCATGCGCCTTGCGCAGTCCGTGATAGACCCCCTTTGCCCAACGCTTGAGGTTCGAGAAGACCCGGTGGATCCATTTCAATAGTTCATGCGCCTTCTGTCCCTCGACAACGCGAACTTCATGTGGGTTGGCTGGTGGGTTCTCATAGCCCAGCCATCCGTCGGTGATCACCCGAGCTCCTGCGGTGACCACATTTCCAATGAACCCATGCAACGTCTTCGAGGATCCGTCTGGGATTTGTGCCAAGCGAATGCGGCGTGGCTGACCGTCTTCAGACAGCTCGACCGCGCCCACGATGAAGATTTTGCCGACCGGAGATCGCCCACCTTTCTTCTTGTCCACGGGATCATGCTTCGAGCGGAACGGCATTTCCGTCTCATCAATCTCGACAAGAGTTTGCAGTGGGCTGCGTCCAGGATCCACCATGGCGCGCCGGAGCTTCTGGAGCAGCAGCCAGGCGGTCTTGTAGCTGCCAATGCCTAGTTGGCCCTGCAACTGAAGAGCGGAGATCCCGTTCGAGTGGGTGGCGACAATGTGAGCGGCAAGAAACCACGTTTTGAGCGGCAGGTGGCTGCGATGCATGATCGTGCCTGCGGTGACTGAAGTCTGCCGCCGACACCCTGCACATTCCCATGTCGGTCGCTCGCGGTCCAGCGCCCAAGCCTTTTGGCCGCCGCAAGCCGGACAGCTGAAGCCTTCGGGCCAGCGTTTGTCCACGAGATATTCAGCGCAAGCTGCGTCGTCGGGAAACAGCGCCTGGAACTCTTGACGCGATATGGGACGATCTGATGACCAACGTGCAGGCATGCCGGAACATTACAAGAACATCATGCGGACTGCAACCCCGATCTACTACATCTTGGGCAACCGGCCCCAAGGGGATAAGCCTTCCAGTTAGGTTTGTAGACACGCAAGCGTCATCAATCACGCGCCGCGGTTGGCAGCGTTTCGCTCCTGGATGTCCGTCTCGGTGACCCCGTACAGGAAGGCGGAGGCGGGAGAAGACCGATCCGCCGTATCGGTGAGGATCTCGGCCATCTTGCCCCGGTCCGCCTCGTTCAGGTCTCCGAAAACCTCATCGACCAGGTCTGCGATCCCCGCGTCCAGTGTTCTGTTGCGAAACAGCTGCCCCAACGCCTCCGCGATACGGCCGCGTTCACGCAGCTCTAAACCATGCGGAACCCGCTGGACGGTTACCGCCTGACTGTAGTCTGGCGCCGTCACCTCATAGGACCCGGCGATTGCCTCCCCGAGAAGACCGGTCGAGCCGACCTCATAGAACTCGATCAACCCGAGGATGTAGGGGGTCTTGTCGATCCCGATGAAGGAGAGCGGGGGCAGACCCGCCCGGAGCAGCGGCTCGTTTGAGAGGAGCCGACCCATTCGCTTGTTCCCGTCCCCGAAGGCTTGCAGGTAAGAGAGGCCCGCGAGCAGGAGGAACGACGCCTCGAACGGGTCCTCGACCTGACCGGTCTTGGCGAGAAGGTCGCTTAGGCCGGCCGTGAGAAGAACATAGTCGGAGGAGGGACGGTAGCTAGTCGCAGAGATCTGCACCGCGCCCCTGCGGACGCTGTTGAGGTCGGCCGGATCCAGCAGATCCCGCATCATGAGGACGTGACGGCGCTGAACGGACCCGGCGTTCGGGAACGCGCCATCGATTCCTTCCATCATCAGGGAGATGGCTGCCTTGTGGTTAAGGATCATCGCCGTCTCCAGCCGGTCCCGGCCGGAGGCGCTTTCGCCGTACTTGATCAGCATCTCCGTCGAGAGATGATCATAGGTGTTCCCCTCCAGGTTCGAGGACGCCCACGATAGGTCGATCAGAAATCTCTCCGCGATTGCCCTGCTGTATGTGGAAGCATCAAGTCGCTGTCCCCCGGCCTGTTCCACGGCGTCCCGCATCCGGGCGGCTGCCTCTTCGGGGAGCCAACGTGTCTGGTTCGGCACATAGCCGCCGATCCGGTCGGGGTCGTAGGGGATCGGAGTGCGCCGCCTGGGATCCGTCGCCATGCGTCGCGCGTCCGGCGTGAGCGAGAACCGGGCCCCCCGGGTCTCCCCCTCCTTGAGGAGAAGGCCCCGATTGATCAGCCCGGACATCACGCGGGACATCGTCGCCTGACTGGGGGCGTCACGCATGCGGGACATCAGCTCGCGCTGGCTGACAGGGTCCGGGCTGCGCAGCAGGGCGTCCATGACGGCGCGTTCCTGCGGGGTCAGATTTCGGATCTCGAGGATGGCATACATGGGGCTAACTCATATATTCATTATTTATTCATGTAGCGCAGTTCCCGCATTCATACAAGATCGATGAAACAATCACGTTCCTCAAGTCACTGTAATAAAAACATATCTCCTCCAAAAATCTGTTCCTGAATGAATGAAGGATAAATTCAGGAGAGCACAGATCAACGCATCCCAACAGCCGGACCAGCCCCGCTTGACCTTCTTCATGTGGATTTCGATCCGCGCATCCTTCGCTGCTGCCTCGTCTTCGAACCAGCCGACGCGGATCTTCCCGGGCTGGCCGATCCAGCCCTATTCACAAAAAGGGACCAGTCGCTGAAGAGAGGCAGAAGACGCAGCATGAGCGTTGGCAGCTGCCAACCCTGAGCCCTCCCATTCCATTTCAGAGGTTTTCGTAGATGATCTCGAGAGAGTCGGCCAACGCGCGTATCTCCCGATCGCAGTCAGTCCTGGAGATGGGCCGCTGAAGGACCGGTGCACAGAGAACATACGGCGTTCCGATGCTGAGATCGGTTTGAATGCGGCAAACGCGGTTATTACTGCTTCGCAGGCGACGGATCCGCGCCCTGGATCATGGAGATGTCACCGAAATCTTCCTGAACCGCGCCAGGGTGGGCCCGTTCAGTTCGAGATGCCGGGCGTCATCAGCGAGCCCTGCTTCCGCAGCGGCGAACCGTAAAAGACGCGTGGACGGTAGACTGCGACAGGAACGGATCAGCGATGCGGGACAAGCGGGACAAAACGATGATGTAGAGTTGGTTGGTTGCGCGGACGCTGATCACCGTTTTGCAGAAGCCTACCCCTGAAGCGCGGGCCTTCGTCTGGTCATTCCGTCCCGGTCGCGCATGGCGTTACCCAGTAGGTGCAGGCCTTGGATCGCCTGTTCTGGTCAGTTCACACATGCGCCTGTTGGCGGGTCGCTCCCTGTCCCCACAGTTTGCGGCCCGTCATACTTGGGATCGAGTTCGGCTCAATGCCGCAAAGGGCGATTAGAAAGTCAACCCATTGAAAACACGAGAAAATTAAAAGATTTTTCTGTTAGAGACTTAATGAGTCATGAACAAAGCAACGTCTATTTCAATGTCTCATTTGGCCATTCTGATAAATTTTTAAGGGCTATTGAGGCGCACGGCAGCGCATTTTCAGAGGGAAATTCCCTGCTGCCCTATTTTTCACCCACCCCAACTCGGCCACATGCCGAGTCGAAGGCTGCGCGATCAAGCCATAACTTGATGCTTCATGATTTATCATGATACAATGCTCGAGAAAGGAAAGTATTAGATGACCGAACCGAACCGTGAAAAATTTGCCACGCAAGTGAACGCTGAAATTCTCGCCGCCGTGCGGAGTATCGCCAAGACGGAAGGACGGCAGCTTCAGTCTCTTGTCGATGAAGCGCTCGCTGATCTTATTGAGAAGCGGAAACAAGCGCGTCCGCGCGCACATGTCATGGCAGCCTATCAAGTCAGCCACGACAAATACGCTAATCTTTACAAGAAACTCGCTGAATGACGGACTACCTGACCGTCATCGAGGTCTTGGCAATCCATGACGACCAGATCAAACGCTATGGTGGCGCGCATGGGGTTCGTGATCCAGGGCTTCTCGAAGCAGCGCTTTATCGTCCACAGACTGGCTACTATGCGGACGTGATCGAAGAGGCGGCAGCCCTTTGGGAAAGCCTTGCCATGAACCATCCCTTTGTGGACGGGAACAAAAGGGTGGCCGTTGCGGTGATGATTACGTTCCTCGCGATCAACGGATACATGATTTCGAAGGACGCTATGACACTCTACCGGTTCATCATCGACAGCCTGGAAGGCGGAGTGTTCAGCTATGACCGCCTGGCGACGTGGCTGCGTGAAAACACGGAGACCATCGAGGATGGTATAATTCCGACGCGGGATGTCACCATCCGCACGTGAGGCCCCGGCCTTCAGGCCGGGGAGGTAAGTGCGTTTTTTTGGAACAACGGCAAAAAACGTATATATACTAACCATGGCAAACCGTCGCTCAACAATTCAGACTTTATCCTAACGATGTCCAGGCGTCTGCGTTGGATCAGACATGCGGCGTTGTCAGACTTGTTTGGAACCTTGCGCTCGAACAAAGGCGCCACCACGCACGACGGTACCGGGCAAGAATGGGTGTGTCCTTGTCCTTTTCTGCACAATGTCGCGAGCTGACAGTCCTGCGGTCTGACGTCTCTTTTGTTCGAGATGTTCATGTAACGCCTTTGCAGCGATGTCTAAAGGAGCTGGACCGCGCCTATAAAGCGTTCTAAAGCTCAAGCAGACCTATCGCGGCCCTAAGCTCTGCATCCCGCGCTCCATGAGGACGCGCATGAACTTCTGATATTTCATGCCTCGTTGCTCGGCTTCAGCCTTGATCTTCGCAAGCTGGCTTTCGGGCATCCGCATCGTCACGCGGGCGGACTTATCCTCGAACTCATGTGAGACGGGTTCGGGCTGTCCCCAATCGTATTCAGACAGGTCAGCATTGGCGATGAACTCGTCTACCTCGTCATGGGTTTTGAGCTTTGGCCATGGCTTGTTTGATTTGCTCATATCGTTTCACCTCCTTCTCGTGCATGGGTCTGGCGCTGATCGGGCGCATGTAAACTCCGTCTTCGCGCTCCCGATAGGTGTACGCCACGAAGATGTGACGGCCTGTTATGGCAGGATGCGCGGTGTTGTACCGTTCTTCATCGGGGTAGGGATCACGGATGCGGAAGGTCGTATGCTCTAGCACATGCTCGATCTCGTCTTTCGTCGCGCCATGTTTTCCGCATTTCGGCCAGTTGCCGTGATCCCACTCGATACCCCTGATCTCCATAGATTTAGTATGTACATTTGTGCGCATAATTTCAACAGGAACATATTCCTATGCTCCTTGATTAACATCTTCTCCGTCCTTTAGGGCGGGGAAGATGTTAAAGCGACAAGATGGCTCGGCAGGTCTGGGCCATGCTGACCAAAAATGAGGATTACAACGATCCGGCGCTGGCAGTGGTTACTATGTGCGGAAGGAGACTGAAAAGTTGGCCAGTGCAGATCTGTCCCAAAGGACGCGCTGGCGTGGTCCAAGCCAAGGCCCCTGCGTATCTGCTGGAAAATAGCTGGCCAACTGACGCCCTACTGGCGCAGATCTCGATGGCCAAGTTTTGTGACTTCAATCCCCTCAACCGGCAATCTGTCGCCATGGCCCGTAATGGCGCCCCTATCGATCGTGCGGTTCTATCGGATTGGATGGGACGTACGGGCGCGCTGATTGCGCCCGTGGTCGATCACATGGCCATACTGCTGCTCAAGGGCAGCACCCGGCTTTATGTCGATGCGACCACAGCACCTGTGCTTGATCCCGGTCGCGGCAAAACCAAGACCGGATACTTCTATACTTCTGGGCGGTGCTGCGTGATGATCGTGGCTGGAGTGGATCATCGCCACCCGGTGTCGTGTTCCACTATCGACCCGGGCGGAAAGGCAAATATGCCCAAGAAATCCTCAACGGCTTCGATGGTGCCTTAATGCCATGGGCCTATGCCGCCGCTACGCCACCACAAATAAGCTCACCCGGGACTCCCTGACGTGCTCAAACGGGCTAGCAACAAAATCTATTAGCGGGCTATACCGCTGCCATATCGCCATAAGTGAGCTCGCCCGGGAGTTCAGGATGAACTCGCGAACCCAAAACCAAGTGTCAACCGGCTCGAGCCGCAAATCTCAATGGGATAGAGCCTGCGCATACCAATTAGAACATGGATTTTGAGATGCACGACAGGGAAACGCAACGTGAATTGATCTCAGATGGCCTTAAAGGGCTGCGATATTCCAAGTCATTCCAGACTCATCTCCTTGAGCGGCCTGAAAGGCCTCACCTCACCATGGCGACTGAGGCGCTCGCATCAGCCCTCGAAACCAATCCGTTGCAAAACCATGGTAAGTTAGGTGTCTGTGTGCCGCAATTTTCTTTGGGCCAGCTTCACAAGCCGTTGGGCATGTCGATCACGCTGAAAGACAATAGCGCGGCAGTGTTCTGCCTATATTCGGATATGTCATGTATTCTCGCTCTCCCGACCAATGATCGCGGCATGCTGAGAGCGACGACGTTGCCGTTTCAATTGAACAGCGTCGGAGGCCGTCGGCAGAATGGTCTATCGATCAGGCCATCGATAGCGACCACGGGTGAGAAGTATCTTATGCTTCAGCGCAATACAGATAGTATCCCTTTGCCTATGGACCAAAACACACCTGAGCACGCAGACTTTATGGTCGATCTTGCTTTGGAGATTCAGGCAATTTTCGACCGCACAGAATCCGACGGCCCTGTTTATCAGACGAACGCAGCCACAATCCCGAAGTCTTTGGGGCATGATGGCAAGATGCCCGTGTCAGTCTACCCAGGAGTAACGCGCAACTTGAGCCCTGAACTTCTCGGGTGGTACGGACGAACTCTGCATGCGTATGATGCGCATCTACCGTATCTTCGGGTTTCGTTGGAAGACATTGCCTTTACACGGCGGCTCGTAAACGATGCGGCCGAATATATTTGGCGAGAGCATGGCTTTAAAGGAAAGTCGTTCCCTGGCGTGATATACTTGGAAGCGGCTTCTCCTTTTGGCGAAGAAAGCCCCCGGCTTAGACTGTTTGGTCAACGTGAAGGAGCCTATAGGTCACAGCTGCGCTCAAAAGATACCTTATCCCACGAGCAGGTCGTTACGTATATTGAAGCTCTCTCCGATGTTTTGAAGGACGTTATCGGAGCAGCATACTATTCGGGTTTTCATTATCTTTATCATCGCGACCGGGTTGGTTCGGTGGTTCCATTCAAGCTCGCGGAAATCAACCTGACCCAAGACTTGACTACAAGCCAAACCATCAAAAACTTACAAAATCGCCTTAAGGCGCGTCTGCGCTTGGTCAAGCGCAAGATGCAATAATTGCGTATTTCGCGGAACTTGGGCGGTGATTTCACGCGATCTCGGGCACGCGTTTAGACCGATATTCCCCATGTGGTGTTCGGCTGGACGTGAATATCGCCTGAATCTGCGCGGTGGACGCGCGTTTTTCGCTTCAACCGGCGCCACCGGTCGCGCAGGCTGTTGGAACTGGGCGGATCAGACCGGGAAGCCGCGTCGATCTGGCTTGACGGCGGTGTTTTTCAGCGCAGCGGACACACCTGTTCTGCACCTTTCGTTCAGTTTAGGCGTGGATCGCCCTCATGCGCATGACGGAGGCGCTCGTAGGCGTCGGATCGCGGCGAGGATGGCGCGGACCATCGGGCCGGTGACGGCCACCTCGGCCAATTGGAAGGTGATGGCGCGGGCGTGACGCACGACGCGCGCCCCAATTTTGATCAGCTTGAGTTGCAGGCTGGTCAACGACCAGTCGGCCATCGCCTCGGGCAGGTCTATGCAGCGCAGGAAGGTTGCCAGGTTGTAGGCCAGTGCGTGCAGTTGGAGCCGGACCTCGTTGTCGCGGAACTTCCGGCACGACAGCCGTGTCCAGCGAAAGGCATACTTGCCTTCCTTGATGTGCTGCTCGGCAGTGCCGCGCTGGTTGTAGAACCGCACGATCCAGTCGGGGTCCATGGGCAGGTTGGTGACGATGAAGCCGACACGCGGGAACAACTCACCCGGATGCCATTCGATCTTGGCGATCACGCGGCGCGCCTTATCCCAGCTTTGCGCCTGATATTCGAAGTCCTCGAAGAACCGTTTCACCTTGGTCAGCGAAGGCCGCCCCACGGGCCGGGTCAGCCGATGAGCGATCTTCTCGCGCAGGACGGTGTTCGACGGCAGCCGGATGGCGTAGAAGAACCGGGCTTCTTCCAGCCGCTCATAGATCGCCGGGATCGCGTAGGCGGCATCGGCCCGGAAGAACCGGCCGCCAAGGTCGCGCTCCGCGTAGCGGGCGATGACGGGGTCGAGAACGTCCCGCCAGCCATCGGCGCTGTGGACATTGCCGTTCCGCAGGGCGCAGCGTTCCAACATGCCGAACTGGTTGAACAGAAAGTTGGGGTGGTAGCAGGTGCAGTCGAAATGCCCGTTCCAGGCCGCGCCCTCCTGATCGCCATGGGTGGGGCTGACCGAGCTGTCCATGTCCAGCACGATATACTTCAACCCGTTACGGTCATGGAACCGGTCGATCCATTGCCCGTTCAGGTCGGCCAGCGCCGCCCGGTTCTCGGACAGAGCCAGCGTCTCGGTTTCGAACCGTCCCATCTGCGAGGCAGAGGCAGCTTGCGCATTAACGGCACGGCCGCCCACGACCTGGCGCATGACCGGATCGAGGGCCAGCCGATCGGCGTCGTTGACGTCCTCGTATCCGGCCAGTCGCCCGAACACCGATTGGCGGAATAGCCCGTCAAGCCGGTGGACGGTGTTCTTGCCTCGGCGGGTGTCGCGTAGTGCTGTTGCCGCCAGATCGGACAGCCCGAGCGCGTCATCCAGTTCGCGCATCACCAACAGGCCGCCGTCGGAACTGAGCTGCGTGCCGCAAAATTCCAGCCGCACACGAGGGTCGAAATCGACCCGATCATCCCGATCCGAACTCGCACCCTTTGGGTGATCCATGAAAAGCGCCCCTCACAGCCGTCAACATCATGATTTATATGCGAAATATCACTATCAGGACAGCGAAATCAGAGATTTACTTGGGGAATATGGGTTAGAGGTGGTCACGAAATTTCAGACCATTGGTTAAGGTGTGTCTTCCTTAAAAGCTTTGTCCTGGAAACTCCGCTGCCGGCCTTCAACAATTGCTGCGGTTTGGCGTGCCCGATAGTCTTTCTTTGTCCAATTCCGCCGATTTTGGCTGCTGCGCTCACGCGACTTGCGGGCGCGGTAGCTCGGGTCTTTCCAGCGTTCTTTCAGACGATCGCTTTGCGCCTCAGAATTTGCTTTGTTTGCAACCCGCGCGGCTTCGGCTGCTTTTTCCATGTCGAAGCTGCCATCGGCGGCACGATACATTTGCGTCATGCACGCAAGCGCCCTCGACATTGCCACTTTGTCCTCGCCAGACGTTGCATCGATCAGCAATTCATGTGCCCGGATGTGTTCCTCGAATGAGAGCCGGACGAGGTTCCACCGGTCTTTATCAAGACCTGGAAATACGCTCTTCGGTGCAATGTGATGCGTGTGATAGACGCGGCCGTCGTCGTCTGTGCCGCCAGTGCCCCCATGCGGCGCGACGTACTGCCGATGGAACATCAGCTCAAAATACGCGGCCTGAGCGGCGTCGCAGGGCTGATCGAAGGTCTGTGTGTTGGTCGTCTGTGTCATGTGATGTCCTTTCCTATGACGTCTTCTTGTTCGTGCGTAATTTTGCTTGCGGGACTGTCCGACGCTGGGAGAGGGCCGGAGGTGGCAGTCTCGGTGTGATCGCGGAGCAGGTCTGCCAGAGCGGCCCGATTAAGCTCACGCGCCTCGATACAAACCTTGGCGATCCGGATGAGCTCATCCTGTTGTTTGCGCAGAATGCAAATGGCTTCTGCTTCCGCAGCTTTGAGCCGCTCTGAGACCCGGTTTCGGATGTCGCGATCCAGCGCGAGCACCCGATCCATCTCGCTGGTGTCATGCCAGATGAGATCACTGTCTGTGTCGAAATGCAGGCCAACTTCGGCCTGAAACGCGAGCCGGGTGGCCCTGGCGAGATCAGATGTCGACAAACCGCCAGATCCTGATGACATCACACCGAAGATGACCCGTTCGGCCGCTCGTCCGCCCATGATGGCTGCCAGTGAGGCCGCCAAAGTGCCGGGTGTGAAGACGTCCGGAATTTGCAACGCCACCGACGATCCGCGGAGACTGACCACAAGCCGGTCGGGCAGGGCGAGGCCGAGCTTATGTCCAATAAGGAGGTGTCCCGCTTCATGAATTGCGACCCGCCATGGATCGTATCCTTTGATTGGCGGGAACGCGGTTTGGCGCGCCTGCCGAAGGTCTCCGACTGTGATGAGCCGGTGGTCGGCCCGCGCCGCTGTCGCGGCTTGTCTGAGCAGGCTGCAGATCTCGGCAGGCGCGGCACCGATCAAGTGCTCAGCCTCACCCGCCAAGTCGGTCTCTGATGTCCCCGGCAGACCAGCGCGCAGCAGATGGAAAATGTCCGCTTTTTCGGGCAAACTGATCTTGATCACCCGATCAAACCGACCCGGTCGCCGGGCAGCTGCATCAAGCGCTTTCAGATCATTGCTGGCGCCAATCAAGACAACGCCCGGACACTCTCTGACAGTATCGATGAGCCGCAAAAACCCGGTGATCAGGCCACGTCGATACGTGCTGTTGTGATCGTGCTGCGTGTCCCGAGAGCCAAAGGCATCGATCTCGTCGATGAAGAGCACCGCAGGTGCCTTGCGCCGGGCCTCATCCGCCGCGTCGAACAAGCGTTTCAGCGTGACGCTGAGGTTGCCTTTCTCGAGAGCGGCGGCTTCTCCATAACTTGTGATAACAATGGGCAGTGCGGCAGACCCGGCAAAGGCCCGGGCAAGCAACGTCTTGCCGGTGCCTGGATGCCCATGAAACAGAAACCCGTTTGGAATGTCGGACCAGTCGAGGTCCCCCGCGCTCCAGCTTTGAATATCCCGCGCAAGCTGGTGTAACTCTGAACGTACAGCGCCATGGCCCTTCACATCTGACAAGGTTGGGCCTCCAGCGGAGAGCAGGTCACGCACCTGTTCTGTCAGATTGGCAGCCAAAGACGTTTGAGGCGCGTGAAGGATGGACTGCATGACATCGAACACAGGCAAGCGCCGCAGATCATCATCGGACGGCAAGCTGTCTGTATCGGTCAGCGGCAGGTCTGGATGAAGCAGGGAGACGAGGGCGCAGAGCAGCTGCCGGGAAGGGTCAGGCAGATGCAGTGTCCGGTTGAGACGCGCGCGTGTCCGATCATCGAGCTGGCTGGCACGGGTGGTCACAACAACACCGGTTTTACCCCGCCGAAGACCGCTTGTGAGTTCAGCTAGGCGTTTGTCGCGCACCGGCTCGTTCGCCTGCGTCTCGGCCATGTCGAAAATTGCTGGCTGATCAGGCGGCCGGCTGTTGAACAGCATCTCCAGTACGGGTTTGGACTCTGTCAACGCGGCCAGCGCGGGGATCATCTCGGCATCGGTAATCCGCAGCTCTGTGAACCTACCCACGGACAGCTTTTGCGCTGCAACAGCTGAGGCGAGGCCCAGGATCAGTGCCAGTTCTTCGCATACACCAAGTGTGAGTGAGGTATCAGGCCCCGCCGCATCAGAGACGCGTGAGACAGGATCAACCTCCAACGCATCACCTTCGGCAGCAGCAGAAGCTGCCGCCGCGTTCCGGCGGAAGGCTGCGATCAACCGCGGTTCCAGTGAAGTGTGTGTCGGGCAACGATAGGCCAAGTGGGCCTTCGCCACGGCAAAGCCGGGCAGGTTGGAAAACGGTACAGCCATGGCTGCACTCCTTTCTTCAAGAGAGAAAAGGGAAAACGAAAGTGGGATCAGGTCCCCGGACGCAGGTCTCCGCTCTGGCCAGGGAGGGAACCCGGCCAGGGGTTTTACCTGTGATGTCCGTAAGGCTCAGATCGCGGCGCTACACGCGGAGGATCCGGGATCATCGGGCTCAGGGCTGTCGATGGGCATTGCGGCGGCATGATACGGCGCAATTGCATCGAAGCTGTCCCGGATGCTGCGGAAAGACGTGGTCAGTGCAGGATCGCCGAAGCCAGATTCACGACTGCCGATAGCGAGGTCCAAAAACCGCAGGCACTTCTCCAAGAGATACGCCTGCTCCTTCGGCTCGTCGCAGAGCATGAAATGCACAATCTGTTGTGCGAGGTCAGAGCCAAACCGCGTCACACCGTCGAGACCCGTGGCCTCTGACAGCACGGACAAAGAGGCATGCAACGCGTCGTAGCGGTCGGCATGAAGGTCGCGAAGATCGGGGGTGTTGCGCTGTTCCAGCGAGGTTTCCACGGCGAGGACGGCATCAAAGTCGTCGGCCAGTGTGGAGAGGGCGACCAGAGTGGTCGCGGGTGCGTTGACCGCGGCGGGGCGCGGAAGTACAGGCGTGTCAGCCATGTCGAAGTCCTTTCTAAGCCAAAGGATGGAAATGTGGTTAGAGCAAGTGTGGAAGCGCCAACTTCTGCGCTTGCTCGCATGAGACCCGGGATGGGTCCGTCTATTTACTGTTTCTCCTTTCGTTCCGTTTCTGTGACCCGCGTGGCCGCGGGGGTGGTCCTGTGTGCCCGGGGATCTGCCATAAGTCAGAGTCCGCGAGCATATTGACGTAATAAAGGAATATGTGAAATACAGTCAACACTAAAAAACACAAAAAAGGAAAAAACATGCCGAAGCAAAAGCCGCTCGAAAAAGGCAATGTGCGTAACGTTACGCTGACGATGGCAGACGAACTCCTTGCCCGTATCGATGAGCGCCGGCGCGTGGAGCCAGACATCCCATCACGCACAGAAATGATGCGCAGGATCATCGTAAACCATCTAGACGCCAGGGAGGCCGATCACAAAAAATGAGGGGGTAGGGGCGAAAACCTTCAGGAATAAGTGGCTGAGGCAACGGCTGCGCTACTTCGGGAGCATATGTTGCGCTACAATGCGGGCTTGAACGCGTCGAAGACCATATTGGAGCCGTAGGAATACAACGGCCAGCGCACACAGCCGAATGCGAATGTGGAAGCACGAAGGACATGGATGGCGACAGCCGCACGGCTCCGAAGGTGCGCAAGGCCAAGCCAGTCGAAGCGGCAACTCACCGGGATTGACGTCGTTCAGACGGCATGTGCCGATCAGGCTTGCGAACCTTGCCCAAGAACAGGTCAACTTTAGCACAACGAACGGAACATCATCGCCAAGGTGGTTGTCGCTCAACAATCGGCTTTCCAAGCCTGCGGCAATTAACTGACGCACAGCCTCCGGAGAAAGAGGGGATGCGCCCGGAAGGATCGCGGTTCTCGAAGTTGCAGACCCAGAAGAAGCGCGAGCGAAATTTTTGGATTAAGCAGTCTTCAGGTTCGTCATTATGGGTATACCCCAAGAGACGCCGCGCATAAACACCAACCGCTGTGGAAGACCTGTTCTTTCCACCGAATGGCTCGAAGCCACCGGCTTCCAGCCGGTCCGCTTCAGCGAATCTGTTCTGATCTTCCTCCCCGGAATCTGGAGCCATCCCGAAGGGGTATGGCTTCAGATTCCGGGGAGGAAGATCATGCGCTACTCGTCATCCGCGCACACGCGATTTTATCACAGATACCACGTCGTGTGGGCCACGAAATACCGGTATAAAGTTCTGCAGGGCGCAATGCGTGAACGGATCCTTAACATCTTCCCCGCCCTAAAGGGCGGGGATTTTCAGGGGCCTGTTGGCCCCATCAAGTAGACGCTTCAATCCATCTGGACAGATGAACTCCACGTCCGAACGCGCATCGTTCCCACGCATTAAAATGTTGATCGCCGCATTGATGTCCGCGTTGGCATGAAACCCGCAATTGGTACATTCAAAGACCGCTTGGCTTTTGCGACTTATCTTGTCGTAACTCCCAAGCACCCTCCTGGATAACGGCGTGCATAGGGTGCCTGCCGTCAGAGGCGTGCAATGATCTGAGTTGGTGACAGGGTCAGGGTTTCCAGGATGTTGAGCCTGTGCTTTCTGGCCGTCGAGATGACAGACCTGATGTCGGCGAAGACCTGCGCTCCCTCGAGGGTGCGGAAGGTGCCCGAGATTTTCATACGCAGTTTCATCATGCGTAGGTCTTGTTCGGCCTGGTTGTTGGTGAATGGGACCGCGAAGTCTGCGATGAACCGCAAGACGTCATCGCGGTAGTCACGCAGGCGGAGGAGCAGGTTGTGGCCTGGCCGCCTGGCTTGTCGGCCGCGGGTGCCGGGGCTTTTGGCCAGCGGGGGCTGGCGTTCGTGGAAGGAGAGCCCCTTGGCGAGGATCGCCATGTATCCGGTAATGATATCCTGGCGAACCGGTTCTGGGAGTTCGGTCTCGCCTTGGTCCTGAGCCGTGCACCTGAGCTGATTGGCACTATTGAGCAACGCGCTCATCTCCGTCGCCCAAGGCTCTTTTTCGATTTCTTCGATGGCCTTGAGCTCGCGCAAGTGATGCGCTCCGCAGAGGGCGTGGGCGTCCACTCCGTTCATATGGGCGTAGTAGGGTTTCCAGTGATCATGAACGATCGTCCCGCCGGTCAGAAAGGTTGGAACAGCACCGCGCTTGGCGTCGATGCGGTAATGCGTGAAGGCGGAATCGCAGACCGCGTGCAACCAATGCAGCTTGCCGGCGACACGAAGTCCAGTCTCGTCCAGATGCCGAACGCCGCCTTCCGTAAGCCGGGCGAGAATGTGTTCAACCACGAGGCCCATCCTTATTCGCCGCACCGCGCGTCCAGTTGGTCACGCTGGCTGCACACAAGCTGGTGGCCCCAAAAAGGTCGCGCAGAAGCTGGCAGACCCGATCCTCGGGTATCAGCTGCTGAACATTGCAATAGACCGCCGCCGCCCGCATGCGCGGGCCATATTGCACATGCGCGGCCACGCCATCGGGAAAGCCAGCCGTCGTCATGGCGCGACAATGGTCGCAACAATAAACTGCAGCCTGATGCTCGGTGACCTCCAGGCGTGGCGCGGGCAAGTCGAACACCTGACGCTTCTCGACCCCCTTCACCATCTCCGCCGTCAGGGCGCCCTGACAGGCGCTGCAATGCGTCGCCTCATGACGTTCGACAAAGTCGGGTGTTGACGTCTGGCGCAGGGTGTCGCCCCGGTGGCCAACCTGGCCGCCACTTTTCTTTCCGGATTTGCCACGCAGGCTGCGCGGGGCCGGCTTCTTCAGGCCATCACTCGAAGGGGGTTTGCTGCTATTGCCGCTGTTCTTGGCCAACTGTCGGCGTAGGTCTTCATTCTCTTGCGCTAAGCGCGCCACCTGTTCCTCAAGCTCCGAAATCCGGTTCAGGGCTTTGTCGAGCAGTTCTCTGAGCGTCGCGATGTCTTCCATGCACCTTTTGAGTCAACAAACGCGCGCCAACACCACAAAATTCAACTCCACCAGAAAATTAGGCCCTAACAATGGCAAAGATGACTCACATCAGAAATCTGCAAAAGGGTGCTTGGGAGTTACATCTTGTCTTGGGTTCCACATGTTGAACATGTCTGCGAGGTGTACCGGGGGTCCACTTTGACCAGTTTTCCGGCTTTGTAGGACAACATCTGCTCAATCTGATGCCATCCGATATTGAGGAGCGCCCGGTTGCGGCCGCTGTTCTGTCGCACATTACGACCAGGCGCTTCGATCGTTCCCTTGTTGGACCGAGTCATGTTTTTCGTTTTCAGGTTTTCGATCACAACGGTGCCATAGGACTGCGTGATCCAGCTTGTCACACAATGGGCCCAATGCTTTCGGACGCGTGCGATCTTCGCCTTTATCTTGGACAGGTGTTTAACGGCACGGCGATAGCGGTTGCTTCCCTTCTTGCGCCGGCTCACACGACGTTGGAGAAACCGGGCTCTCCGCTCCAGATGTAACAACCTGATCTTCAGATCTTCTCCAAAGACGCGGGCATCGCTCAGGGCTAGTCCCGTGTGTCACGGGATTTGACAGCGTAACCTCACGAACATCTTCTGGGATATCCCGTGTAGCGCGACAATCTGGGTGCGATTCTCACCTTGTTTGTCGCGCGGCAATCCCGTGTCTTGCGGAACTTGAGCCACCCGATCTTGGGGATCTTCACCTGTGACCACCTCTTGTTAAGCGGACGCACCTGAACTTCCCGACCCGCATGGCTAAACGACATGTGTACATGTTTTTTCGGGGGGATTGAGGGCCTGCGTTTCCTGCCCAGAAGGCTTTATAGGCGCGGTGCAAGTCCTTCAGGCATCGCTGTAAAGGCGCACGTTACATGAACATCCCGAACAAAAGAGACATCAGAACGCAGGACCGTCAGCTCCCGACATTGTGCAGAAAAGGACAAAGACATCCCTGTTCTTGCCCGATACCGTCGCGCGTGGTGCCGTCGCTGTTCGAGCGCAAGGTTCCAAACAAGTCGAACAACACCGCATGTCTGCTCCAGTGCAGACGCCTGAGCATCGTTAGGATAGAGTCTGAATTGAAAGCCGCGGTTCGCCATGCGTAAAATGTATACGTTTTTGATTGTTGATCCAAGAAAACGCACTTACCTCCCCGGCCTGAAGGCCGGGGCCTCACGTGCGGAACGGTGAAATCATCATCCAAACCTGTGAGGAACTGGGCGTCCATATCGTCAAAGGCGTTTTGGCGCGCGATCATGTCCACATGTTCCTGTCGATCCCGCCCAAGCTGTCCCTGTCCGATGTCATGCAGCGCATCAAGGGCCGCTCTTCCGCCGTATCCAGATGGAGTTCCCCGACCTGCGCAAACGCTATTGGGGAAAGCGCTTTTGGGCGCGTGGGTATTTCTCCACGACCTCCGGCAACGTGACTGACGACGTGATCAAACAATACCTGGAATTACATTCCGCCAAGTGATGCCTCCGGCGTCAGCCGGTGGCCCTTCACTGCTCGCTTCATCTCGTTAATCTCCCGTGTGGCCTCTGGACCTTCTGGGTCCATGTCCTCTTTCAGGGCGTAGAGCATCATCTGCGCCTCGCACAAATCGCGGTCTCCAAGCTCAGGAAGCTGCCCCGATATGAACGCTCTTACTGCTGAAACGGGTGCGCCCGATACAGTCCTCACACACACATCCCCGATATTTTTCGAGACAAGCAATAGTGTCCATTTGTTTTATACACTTATCTCGACTTTGTACATTTTTGGGTCAGGTCCAAGTCCAGAAGACGCCCTCGTTGGCTATGAACTCGAGCGCCTCGTCGAGGGGCAACACGACACCGCCCATGTCATCGACGTCCTCCCATCTTCGCCTGTGTGACCAGTATCCGAGACGGACCTCATCGCCGTTGCCGGTTGGTTTCAATCGGGCGATCGGGGCTTCGGTTTCCAGCAGGTAGAGATGGTAAGCGCCCTTATCTTCGTAATAGCCGACGCCACCACCATTGGCGTCGTCGAAGGCTTCGATGCGGGCGGCGATGTCGTCATACTGCATGTGCAGATCATACAGTGAAGTACGGCAAGGTGAGTGAGTCGCTTTGCCGCGGGCTGCCGACTTGCATGTTCAGCGGCGAGGGATTCGAAACATGGGATGCAACATCATCCCACTTCCCCCCTATCGACAGGCGATCCGGTTCCTCGGGTTCTGCGTCATTGGCTGCAGGACCTGCGGACATGCTTCACGGCCCCCAGTTGGGAGCATGTGCTCGTTCTGGTGATGGGTGCCGTCCTCGCTCCGGGCAAGCGCACGGTCAGCGCCTGCCTGCGGATGACGGGGACGCATCGAGGCGACGAACTTCTCGAGTTATCATCAGATCCTCAACCGTGCCCGCTGGGATTCACACGAGATATACCCAAAAGTTGATGGTGTGGATGCCGCCACCTGAAGGCATCACAATATGCCAAGTGTCGTCGAAAGACGCCATGGAAGCATAGAAACTGGAGGCATCCACATGACACACGCAACCATCATCGGCATTGATCTTGCAAAGAACGTTTTCCATCTGCACGGGACACATGACGACGGGACAGTGGTTTTCCGCAAAAAGTGTACCGCAAAAAGCTGTCGAGGGGTCAGGTTTTGCCCTTCCTGTCCGAACAACCGAACTGCTTGGTTGCGATGGAGGCCTGCGCAACGGCGCATGACTGGGCACGAGAGATCGGCAAGTTGGGCCATGGTACGCGACTTATTCCCCCACAATACGTAAAACCCTATGTCAAACGTCAGAAGAACGACACGGCAGATGCGGAAGCAATCACGGAAGCGGTTTCACGCAGGAACATGAGATTTGTCGAGGTCAAGTCTGAGGAGCAGCAGGTCAGCGCTATGGCCTATCGCACCCGTCAGATGTTCATTGGACAACGTACCCAGACGGTTAATGCTCTTCGATCGCACCTCTCGGAACACGGGATCATTGCCCCGAAAAGCAAAGCTGGGATCAAGAAACTGATGGCTATGATCGAAGACGATACCACCCTCATTTCGGAAAAGGTCAGAGATATTGCCCGCGTATACGTTGATCATATCGAGCAGCTGACAGCAAAGATATCTGATGCGACCGAGGCGATGAAGGCAGCGGCAAAAGTCTCTGAGACCGCAAAGCGGTTGCAGACCATGCCTGGTATCGGGGTGCAAACCGCGATGGCGATCGAGGCGTTTGCGCCTGACATGACGTGCTTCAAACGAGGGCGGGACTTTTCGGCTTGGTTGGGCTTGGTGCCCAAACAACATTCTACCGGTGGCAAGAGCCGTCTCGGCAGGGTCTCAAAAATGGGACAGGCGGACATCCGGAGCCAACTCATCCGAGGAGCCATGTCGGTGATAACTGCGGCAACACGTTTTGGGATAAAAAAGGGGGCCTGGCTGGAACGCCTGCTTGGGCGCAAACCCAAACTTGTGGCCGCGGTTACGCTTGCCAACAGAATGGCGCGGGCGGTCTGGGCAATGTTGACGCGCAATGAAGGATATCGGAACCCCGAGGCGGCTTAATGCGAAACGCGAATTAGCTGCCAAGGTGAGAGACGTGTGAGGAGGTCAACGAACTATGGGAGATTGATCGGAAAGATCCGGACCGGGAAAACCATTCGTCACCAACAAGCGAAATAGCTTTGAAAGTTGATTTGGACCAGGTTCGCGCATCACCATACCGGCCCGCGGCCATGAAAAGCGCCGCATACAGAGGCCTGATACATGACCGCACCCGATCACGCGCTCATACGTTCAAAAAACCACTTGCACAGGCGGCATCCATACATGGTGACGGACGTCATCAGGCGGCGGCTTGAAGTTGCTTGATACCGTCCTTGAAGACAATCCCTTGGATGACCTCGGGTAGACGGTTTGGCCCGGAGATCTTCCGCCACTTCTTCTTGGCGGACATCATCAGCCTGAAGACCATTGCGAGGGCGGTTTTGCGGTTGAGGCAGCCCTTGGTCTTGCGCGTCCGGTTGCGGACCGTGGCGAAGACGCTCTCGATCGGGTTCGTGGTCCGGATGTGCTTCCAGTGCTCGGCCGGGAAGTCGTAGAAGGCCAGCAGCTCGTCCCGGTCCTTGACCAGCTTGGCGACGGCCTTCTCGTATTTCACGCCGTAGGTTTCGACGAAGAGATCGAAGGCGGCATTTGCCTCCTTCTTGGTCTCGGCCATCCAGATGTCCTGCAGATCCGCCTTCACCTTTTCGTGCAGAGATTTGGGCATGGCCCCCAGCACGTTCGCCGTCTTGTGAACCCAACAG
>CBDIPP010000022.1:0-16007 GCA_965283695.1 uncultured Parvibaculaceae bacterium
CAACGCCCTGCACCGAGATAGTCGAGGTCCCTTCGCCTTCGATTTGTGCTCCCCATGGGCGCGCAGGCATTCAACAAGGTCCACAATCTCGGGCTCGCGCGCGGCATTGTTAATGACGGTGGTGCCTTTCGCCAGTGACGCGGCCATCACGATATTCTCGGTCGCCCCAACAGAGGCAAAGGGAAAGTCGATGACAGCCCCCTTGAGCCGTCCGCCCTTGGCCTTGGCCAGCAGATAGCCGTCTTTCAACTCGATCTCGGCGCCCATCTGGCTCAACCCGTCGGTGTGGATGTCCATGGGGCGCGCCCCGATTGCACATCCCCCGGGCAGGGAAACCTGCGCGTGACCTTCGCGCGCCAAAAGCGGCCCAAGCACGAGGTTGGACGCGCGCATCTTGCGCACGATGTCATATTCCGCACGCGTGTTGATCGCCCCGTGACAGGACATTGCCAGCACCTTACCATCCTGCAGCGAGGTCACTTCCGCGCCCAGCGACTGAAGCAGTTGCGTCATTGTGCGGATGTCCGACAAGCGCGGTGCATTGGTCAGCGTCAGTGGTTCTTCGGACAACAATGTTGCGGGCATGAGGGCAAGGCAGGCGTTCTTTGCACCTGCGATCGGGATCTGCCCCTTCAGGCTGCCGCCCCCTTTTACCAATATCGAATCCATGCGCTTATGCGTCCTTATCCTGCCCGGAATTGCCCGGTATATTGTTTGTTTCCCCATCTGACTGCGCCCGCTCGCGCGACTGAGACTTGCGCCGCGCAAGGTTGGCTTTCAACGCTGCTTTCAGCCGGTCTTCGCGGGAGCCATCGGTTGTGCCTTTGAATTTCGATGGGGTTTTATCTGCCATAAAGGCTGTCTATCGCAGGCACGCGCGCGGGTCCAGATTAGGCTTGCACCAATGTGAGTTTGCGTCTAACCAGCACTCGCACAAAGGCTGCAGTAGCTCAGTGGTAGAGCGCGTCATTGGTAATGACGAGGTCGGGAGTTCAATCCTCCCCTGCAGCACCATTTGTACTTTTTGAGTACAAACATCACCTAACACATTGAATGGTATAGTGGTTTTTAGTGTTCGATAACCTGTATTTCGGCAGAACTCTAAACGGTCATGAAATGCCATCCTAAGCACTAACCTGCGCAAATCCAGCCGACCACTTTCCCATATTTTACAAGGGTTTGATAGAAATCTCATTGAGAGTTCAAACATGTCTTCAAACCTCTCTTGCGGTTTGCCGACTGACGTTAGTTTTTCCTGCAAAACCAACCGCTGGTTTTCCATTCCTGCCAAACGACCTTCATACGCAGGAACTAAGCTAGGCTGCGTCGTTTCGGCGATCCGATCTAGCAGCTTCCCAGTTTGGGCCTCAATTTGGCGAAGCTCCTTCTGGATCGACGCCACAAAACCTTTGCCCTGCTCACGCCTCATATCCCATGCCTTCTTGAACATGGCCCTGATCAAACCAGCCATTGGCGCAGAAGGTTTAAGCGTTTTTAGGACATCTAAAAACTCGCCTTCAATCTTGTTCTTCGGGATCGATTTTCTGTAGCTCTCACATCCTTTTGATTGGCAGAGATAGTACGCATAGCGTTTGTACTTGCCCTTCGACCAGCCAGCAGTCAGAGGGCTGCAACAGTCCCCGCAGAGGACAAACCCACGAAGCGGGAAATCAGCATTAAGATCGACGCGAGATGGTGCCTTCGCCGTATCTTGTAAGCGGCCTTGAATTTTCTCGAAATCTTGCAACGAGATTAGCCCGTCATGATGGCCCCTGCGACGCGCAATCTTCCATTTTGGAACTTCTGCATATCCAGCATAAAGCACATTGGTCAGCCAGCGCGTTACACGCCAGATACGGATTTCTCCATTTGGAAAGCACTTAGGGAATGTTGGTTGCCGCTCTAGGAACCGCTTCACTTCGGATTGCGTTTCAAATCGCCCGCTTGCGAAGCCCATCAGCGCCTCTTGTAAGATAGAGGCGTTTGGTTCGTCGCGGACAAGCAGTTTACCGTGACCCGCAACTTTCTCATATTTGTACCCTAGGGGCGCATGAAAAACCCAATAGCCATTTTCAACACGCGCATGCATTTTCTGGATAACTTGGCGGCGGTTTTGTTTCCGCTCTAGCTCCCCTTGGGCAGCCATGATCGTTTCAATAAATTCACCTTCGGGCGTATCTTCAAACTTAAAGTTCAGACATTCAGGCACAGCCCCGCGCGCAGTCAATTCACGGCGCAATTTGCGGTGGAACTCGGTATCACGGGCGAAGCGTTTGAGGTCGTCAAAGATGATGACATAGTTTTTTTCGGGCTGCGCGCTTAGAAAGCTGAGCAATGCGACCATGCCGGGACGATTCATAAAATCGCCGCCGCCTGATACATCATCAGGAAACACGGCCTCAACATTATAGCCTTGTGCCTCAGCATATTTCCTACAGCGCGACTCTTGAGATTCAAGGCCATGCCCATGCTTTACTTGGCTGTGACTGCTAACACGGCAGTAAATAATTGCGCTTTGCGTCATGTCTGAACCCCTTCTTCTATAGTGTCTGTGAACTCCTGTAAGTCTAGCGAATCGGCAGACAAAAAGCTCGTTTTTTCAGTGTTTTTGAGAAGTTTCTCACAGGCAATCTGGGCGGGATTCAGCCCAAAACCCAGATCAACGAAGGCGATCACGATCTCCCAGAATATGGTGAGATATTCGCGCATTTCTTCGTCCGTTAGGCCGCTGCCTTCCAGATGCTCTGCGAACTCCATGAGATCGATATCGAGCATTGGCGGCGCTGTTGGTGTTGGTGTTGTTGTTTCGGTGTTTGTCGGTGGTGGTCCTTGTTCTATTTTCACGTGTCGTCCTTGTGCGTTTAAGTTTGGGTCATATGTTCAAATCCTTTCTCAAAAGAACATAAGCAGAACAAAGTACATATTCCAATCGTTCTTTGCAAGAAAATATTCCTATAAATCATGATATTACCGGCTGTGTTTTCGTGTCTGATCTTGTGCATTGCCGCCGCGCTGCTGCATGAAACTGTCGCGATCATGTGATTTTTGATTGCGCTCTTGCGTCTGTTCAACGGCATGATCGCGGCGCAACTCATTGGTACGATGGTATGCAGAGCGCGTCAGCTCACCCAGACGCAGCATGTCTGTGCCTGCATAACTCTGAGAATCACGATACTGTCCTTTTTCATCGCGCCATGTGCGCGCGAAGGTGGTGGAATATGTCGGGCCGTTCTCGCCTTCATTGCGCCAGATGCTGGCTTTGAGATTGCCATCGCGGAGTGTCTCAATCGGTTTGTTGGGCTCTTCGCTGCGGGTTGGGGTTTGATCTTGTTCCTGCATGGTTTTCCTTTAAGGGGTTGGTTGGTTATCTGCTTTTGTCTTGCGAGGGCTTTGGCCCGTGCGCTTGCTCGAACCGCTTTGCGACGAATTGCTCTTTGGAGCTGGGCTCCAAATGCCGCCCTGACTCTTGCCGCTCTTCTTGCGTAACGTGGTGCGGCTGTTCCTTCATCGCGGCGATGTCTTCTTTGCGCTGGAGGTTGTCGTGAGTGGTGCGATCAACGGTCGCTTTCTCAGGAAGATCAGTTTCCATCGCCAGCTTCTCAGTCGGTTGATGGCGGGTGCGCCCCAGCTTATGGGCGCGCCGCGTCATTACGGGGCGCGTGATCTCTTCTCGCCGCTGCGCTTCGGTTTTGCTTAGATCAGCTTCTTGTTTTTGTGTGGCCTCATCGCGCGTTTGCTGAAACCCGCCGCGCATCTCTGGCGCATTGTCAGGTCCTTGTGCTTCACGATCAGGCGCTGTGGTTTGGCTTGGAAGCTGATCTGCATTGTTGTGCGTGAACGATCCGGCCTCATGATTGAGGCTAGAGCCACTGCTGTCAGTATCTGACATGATTTACCTTTCGATGCGGCTCCAATATCCATCCGAGTATTGCGGGTAATGCGCATAGCGCGCGGGAACAGTTTCGCGACGGACGCGCCGCCAGCGTTTGCCGAAGCGGGTTTGAATGCGCACCTTGCCCGCTGGCGGGTGGTACGGGTTTGGATGATATCGGCCCGCCCAAATGCGCTCGTCATAGTAATTGCGGCGTTCAACGCGCACGGGATATTGCACCCCATCAACGAACATGAACGCTTCGCCAGAAGCTGCGTTCATAACCTCATCAGGTGTATAGAGCGGCCTGCGCTCCTTGCTTTGATAAGTGCTCGCACCGCGCAGATGATTGAGCCTGCCAGCAAGCTCGAACGGATCAGAGCCGCCCATGACGCCATGCATGAGTTCACGGCGCGCAACATCGGCTTCGCTTTGCTTGAGCGCGTCATCAAAGTGCAGCGTTTGTACGCCGAGCATCTTTGAGACGCGCGCGGCCTCGTCAATATCGCGCGCAGCAAAACCAATTTGCAGCCCTGCGCTGGAGGTTAGAATAGAGCGCCCGTTTGGGCCGAGATTGTTCATTTGCTCAGACGCTTGAAACACCCCAATCGGGGTAATGCCGAGCCCCGCGCCAAGGGTGAACAATTTCACGACCAGCGGGAAAGCCCCAAGCTGGCCTGCCTCATCCAGCACCCAGACCTGACGCGGCGCTTCGGGCCTACGGGATTTTTCAATCATTGCGCTGACAAAGAAGGTCTTGAGGACCGCCGACCATGTGTTCACGCTTTCAGCGGGCGGCATGAGGTAGAGCTGATAAAACTGTTCAGCCCCGCACATATCCTTGAACTCAAAGTCATAGGGCGGTGAAAGTGAAGCGCGAAGCTGCGGATCAGCAAGGCAGGCAACCGCCTTGAGCATTTCGCCTATTATGCCTTTAAATCCCCCGCTACTGTCATCACGGGATGCGGCGATTTCTTCTTCCACAGTATAGGCCAGATCAAAACCAGAGCTGTGCATATCATATGCGATATCTATCCATGCATCGCCGCCGCCCGGAATGAGCGTGATTGCATCATATAAATCAGGCAGCGTAAGTGTGTCGTGCTTGGCGACAAGCGCTAGAATTATTGCGGTGAGATAGCTTTGAGCCCGCAGCTCAAAATATGCCCCTTGCGGGTTGTTTGAACGTGGACAGAGATTTTCTGCAAGAGTTTGCGCATCAGCGACAAGCGACGGGCTTGCTGCGTTCAAGAACGCCACTGGATTTATGCGATGCTGCACAAGGCCGTGCATCCCGTTCGGGTTCCAATAGATGCAGAACTTGCGATCAGGGGTTTGGTTTTGACTGATCGCGGCCCCTTCGCCTTTAAGATCAAGCATGATCACGGAGGCTTTGCGCAGCGTGCCATGAAACAGGTTTGGCCCAAGAAACTGCGTCAGTTTGCCAGAGCGTGCGCCCGCCTGAATAACAACACCTGCCGCACCTGAATACCAAAGCGGCTTGCCGCCAAAGTATCCGCAAAAGATGCTGGCGGGCGTTTGCTTGAACATACCAGCGCGGGCAATTTCTGCGCGCGTGGCAAAGCGCGCAGAGCCGAACCGTCCGCGATCTTCGAAGCTCATGATGACACCTATCTATATGAGGAGATCAGCCGAGGGCGTTCATCGCCCCCAGCCTCGGGCGTATTCAGTTGAATGGGAGCTCTTCAGGAAGCTCAAACCCAGACACGCAGCCCTGATTTTCTGGCAAGCACGGCCCGCTTGGCTCATCGCCTGACTGTGCGGCAAGCGCCCAAATGCCGCCAATTGCAAACAGAGCCATTTGCCATCCCGTCGTGCTTTGTTTTTGGCTGCGGATCGGTTCCGCCATATAATCTTTATCGTCTTGATTGCTTTTGTTCGAAAACATGATCGTATCCTTTCATTGTGTTGGATCAGGCGAAGCGCGCCACGATGGTCATGCCGAACATGATCAGGCCCGTTGATAGGCTTGCGCGCGCGCCGAAGAAGATCGCGAGCGCTGAGATCAGCCACCATGCAATGGCGACCGCATCTTCAAAGCCGCTGCCGTAATGCTGCGTGGTGAAAGCCTGCACTTTTGGGATGGTGTAGGAATAGAACAGCGGCGTTGCGAAGAACGAACAAGCGACAGCCAATATGGTGGAAAGCCCTATGATGCTTTCCATGAAGATATTTTGAGTAGCGTTCTGATGTTTGTTTGGGGGGTGCATAGAAAACTCCAAGAAAAAGGCACAAAGGGAGGGAGCGCGCAGCAAGCCTGCTGCGCGAAAATGGTGGTTTGTTGTTTGAAATATTTAGCTGGTACGCAGACCGCTAAAGGCGCGCCAAATCAGAATCATCGCGATGACGCTGCCAATGGCGGTTGCACCCGATCCATCTTCTTGAACCATTTTGTAGACAACCATAAACATGAACAGACCAGCCGAGGCTGGCCCGATGCGCGAGTTCAAACTGCGCGTTGGCTGCTTTGGGCGTTCTGGTCTTACGTTTGGTGCGGATTGGTGAAGTTCGGTTTGATCAGACATGATCATTCTCCATGACAAGAGCGCCAAGAGGCGCTAGTTATGAAGTGACGCTGACCTGCAAGTTAAGCGTCACCCCGATGCCCGACAGGGTGTCGGTCTTGAGAAAGGGCTGTGCGTAAGCGCGGCCCTTTTGCTTTTAGATGGTATGTACGAAGCTTAAGGATAAGTAAGGTTATGTCAATAGTGCGTAACTAATATAATATTGAGCCACTACAAAGAGGGCTCATCATGCTCAGCAACAAGGTCGCGCATCGTCTGTGCCATAGCTTCAAGGGAACGCCTGAGTTCCGGTGACAAGTCAGCTGGGAGATTAAGCATTACAGTATCCAACTCTCCTGCTTCAGCACGAACACGCTCGCCAACTAGATCAACGACAGCCTTACTCAATGATGAACCAGTAGCATCGGAACGAGCTTGTATTTCAGTAAAGAGGTCCTGTGGAAACGCTCCCGAGATGCGTTTTAAGGCTCCTCGTTCTTCTGTAACTCTCTTTCCGCTTCTGCCTGACCGGCTGTCCTCAGTAATATCCTTCTGCTCTTCCTGCTTATTCGCTCGTTCGTTTTTGTAATTTTCAGCTATTGTTTCAAATTCTGCCGCTGCTTTATCAATATTAGATATGATTGCGGAAGTTATTACCTCAGATACAATATCACTTTTTATAACCGCATGATTATCAACATTTTTTTCTACTTTGTCAAGATTTTGCTTGCTTATACCGTCAGCATTGCCGCGCCTTGCACCAACTTGCTTGTTGGCAGGTTTACTGCAGGATTCATGTTTGCTTTTGCTCATAGAGGTTCTTGTCACTCAGTTCTGCGCTTAAGGAGAATTACGCACAGTCTGTAACAGATGATCAGTTCTGTGGCGAGACTAGTTGCACACTATTCAAGATTAGTGCCACATATCACAGGTGCTTCTTCCCCGCTTCGACGCGCAATCGTTCAAGGCAAGCATCAAAAATCCAGTCACTTACAGTTTCGCCTCGTTCGGATGCTGCCGACTGGATCAACTCCATCATCGGCATCCTGTAGCTTCCAGCGGTTGGTGTGATGTTCGATCCAATCATGAACTTCGGCTTGTCGGATTTTAACCGTGTCATCGTTTCTTCAACCACCATAAACGCGGTGATATCTTGCATTTGATCTGACACGCGCCGCAGTGCCGCCATCGCAGGGATGATTGCATCGCTCGAAAGGTTGGTTGTGATGAATGCGAGGGATTTTGTGACCTCTCGCGTTGTCTGTTCCAGAGCTTCGGCCCCGCCGCTTCGATCTAAGCACTTCAGGCAATGCTGAAACAGCAGATCAGCGCGATCAGCAAGCTTTGCGACATTCGGTTGGGTGATCGGCGTTTTGCGCGCGAACAAATCGCCAACACGGCTTTGAAGAGCCGTTGCGCGGTCTTGCAATGACGTAGCATCAGGTCGCCCCATGAAACGCGCTCCTAGTTTGAAAAGTCGAACACCTTGTTAAACCAGACTGCACCATCAGGGCCATAAAGCGTGTAATCAAGAGCGCTTTCATTGCCACCGCCCAGCCTGCGTTGTTCGACCAAGAATTGTTTTACTCCGAACTCCACACAAGCGCCAAGGTGTTCAGACCGTGCGCCAACCTGATCACGAGCAACAGCGCTCACCACCGCAATCTTGGCTGCATCATATTGCGACCACCCCCAGAACGGCAGTTCACATTCCCAGCCATAGGCATAGCCCAGATCAAGCAACCAGCGGGTTGGCTCAGACCGTGGTTCGGCCTGCGCAGCATGGGCTGCACAGACCAGAGCGATTACGGCGGGTGTTAATTTGCCCATCTCAGCACACCAGACTTTGCTTGCGGCGCGCAGCCAAACCAAGGCCCAGCAGTCCGAACGCCATCAGTGGCAGCGATGCAGGCAGTGGAACAGCAGAAATTGGTGGCTCACCCGCACCGCCGACAATCGAATAACCAGTCGCAGCGAAGAACAGTTCCGTATTGTCAAAGCCGCCGAATTGCGTTGCCGTGATGACCCCGCCGAGAAAATCTGCATCGGTCGAGAACCCATCTTCTACGCCAGAGAACAGCGCATTCGGATCATTGAAGAAGTAGTCATTCGGCCCACCGCCAAACAAGGTGAGTGTAAAGTTGTTTGCGACAAGCGCACCGAGCGAGCCCGACCATCCGTTGTTCACAGGATCGCCACCACCATGCGATGTGACCGACACGGTTTGCCTGTCTGTCGTCTGGATTTGTCCAACGCGCGGAGCAAGGATCGTACCAGCAGCGCCCTGCACAGCAGACGGATCATAGTTGATTGTGCCAAACTCCGTGGTCAGCTCAAACGAGACGAGCGCGGAGGTTGCCGCGCCAAAATCAAAGAACGAGCCCGTGGCGGCATCTGGGTTTGTATCGGCGAAGCTATCATCAAAGACAGCCGTGGCGGTGAATGTGCTGCCCGCCGTATAGTTCAATGTGCCTCTCGCATCTTCTGTCGTGCCAGCCACATTCAGTGTGACCGTCGCGGCGTGAAGAGGTGCAGACAGAAGTATGCAAGCGGCAGTAGATGAAAGAAAAGAGCGCAGTGTCATGGGACGTTTCCTTTTACTCGGGACCAAATTTTTCAGAGAAGTTGGTATCCCGCACTAGCTGTGGTCTGCGACACGGTTTTGTTGCAAATCGTGATCGAGAGAGGGGCGCAAGGCGTTGACACTGATCTATTTTACATACAATCCTAACTTATCTGAAATAGATAGGATTGGGTTTACAGTCGCAATTTTTTGCTGTTCAGTCGCCGCATGATGGCACATGAAAACCCAAATTATCCGCGCAATTTCAATCACCCAATCAAGGGCTCTTCCATCAAGGTTGACCCAATTCGTTCGCTTGAGGCGATCAGTGCAATCAAGTCGGTTTGCGCGGACAGCCCCCGTGATCTTTGCTTGTTCACATTTGGCATCAACACGGCCTACCGCGCAGGCGAAATCCTGTCCTTGAAGGTTGGTCAGGTTGAACATCTGGAGGTTGGTGACAGGTTGGAGATCAAACAAAGTAAAAACAGGAAAGTACCGCGCGGCAACGATGAACGGCGTTGTGATCAAGACGCTGCGCAGTTGGCTTAGGAAGCATCCCGATCCACGTCCAACAGCGCCGCTGTTTTTGTCACGGACAGGGAAGAAGGCGCTCAAAGTTTCGACCGTCAATGCGATGATCAAAAGCTGGTGTTATGATGCAGGCATGAAAGGCAACTACGGCACGCATTCAATGCGCAAAACATGGGGCTATCATCAACGCATCCAGAAAGACCGTCCGATCCCATTGCTTATGGCAGCATACGGTCACACGACACAGGCCCAAACACTGGAATATCTCTGCATCCAAGAGGACGAGATCAAAGACCTGTACGATCTGGAACTGTGATGCGGTCTAACGCGGACGTCAGACATTCCAGCGCTGCGCTGTATCTTTTTGAGAGCGAGGCTGCTTTTGCGTCAGGAAGAGCGGCAAGACGTGCTGGATCATTATTGTCGATAAGGTCAGATATCTTGACCTGCAAAGCCTCAACAAGACCTGTTTGCGCAAGTCGTTCAATACGATCCGCATATGTCAGGGCCATCACCAGACATCCCTTGGTAACAGCTTGGACAATCTTGATGGTGATTTCCGAATATCCCCTCGCATGCAGATCATCTGGCGTCACATCGCAATCCTCAATCGCATCATGCAGAAGCGCTGAGTGTTGAGCATCTTCACTGGCAGCAGGAAAGCGGTCGAGCAGGTTTTGGTACACGCGCAGCACATGCCCAATATATGGCTCACCCGCCTTGTCGGTTTGATCCGCATGAAGATCGCGCACACCACGATATAGTCTGTTCGATATCAGGCATAGTTCATTAACCCACGTTCCAAGATCACCACCATATCATGTTTTCCGAAGTCTGAAATGTATGACAAAGAGGCTGTCGTTCCGACCTTACGTTACACGCAAGATGTGCGGTGTATGACACCGCCATAGCTGCGGGCGGCTTTGCCGTCCTCGGCAAGGGGGCGTGCCGCCCCCCTGTGCAACCCCCCTGCTAACAACATTCCGCCGTGTGGATATTCCCTAGATTTTGTATGTCTGTGGATGCATACAACAAAGCTAGCTGCTAGGTTCAACCCATAGCTATGGAGTCGTTGAACCTTGAACGCCGTCGAAATTGAAGAAGCCATTTCCGCACTTGCTGAGCAGCCTTTTGACGCTCAGGAGTTCCCATATGCTTTCCTCGAAGCGTTCGGCAACAAAGCCACGACGCTCAAGCGGCTTCGCACCGGGGCTTCCCAACAAGTCCGATCTTGGAGGCGTTCTTCAGACCAACAACATTCACATTGCGGTCTGTGACACAGGCAACGTCACGCAAACTCTGGCGGAACTAAAGGCCAGCCCATCGACCACCAAAGCCAAAGCCAAATTCGTACTCGCCACGGACGGTTCTGATCTTGAAGCCGAAGACCTAACCACAGGCGAAAACGATTGCCTGCGCTTACAAAGACTTTCCCGATCACTTTGGCTTCTTCCTGCCTTTGGCGGGTATCAGCACCGTCAAGCAAAATCCGCGAAAGCTCGTTTGACATTAAAGCGACTGGACGCCCTCAACCGCCTTTACGTCGAGCTGTTAAAAGACAACCCCGAATGGGGCACCGCCGAGCGCCGCCACGACATGAATCACTTCATGGCGCGGTTGATCTTTTGCTTTTTCGCGGAAGATACCGACAATCTTTGACAGCGCGGATCAGTTCACACAAGACGATTGAACAGATGAGCGAGCGAGACTCGTCGAACACCCATGAGGTGATCAGTGAGCTCTTCCGCGCCATGAATACCGAGGCCGAGGACCGCACGGCGGCAGGCATTGCCCCGCTGGGCGAATGCCTTTCCTTACGTGAACGGCGGGCTGTTTTCCGGCACCACAGACGTGCCGCATTTCAGCCGGATCGCGCGCTCCTACCTGATCCATATCGGCAGCCTCGACTGGACCAAGATCAACCCTGACATCTTTGGCTCGATGATCCAGGCCGTAGCAGATGATGAAGAGCGCGGCGCGCTTGGCATGCACATACACATTCCGTGCCAAACATCCTGAAGGTGCTCAATCCTCTCTTTCTCTATGATCTACGCGAGAAAATTGGAAGAAGCGGGTGACAACCCGCGCAAGCTATTGAATTTGCGAAACCGTATTGCCAAGATTAGGGTCTTCGATCCAGCCTGTGGATCAGGCAACTTCCTTGTTATCGCCTACAAAGAAATGCGCGCCATCGAGGCTGCAATCAACGAGCGACGTGACGAGGCAGATCGGCGCACGGAAATCCCACTGACGAACTATAGAGGTATTGAATATCGAGACTTTCCTGCCGAGATCGCACGGCTGGCGCTGATCATAGCTGAATATCAGTGCGACGTGACTTATCGCGGGCAAAAAGAAGCGTTGGCAGAGTTTTTGCCGCTCGACGCTATGAACTGGAATCACCTGCGGCAACGCCCTGCGACTTGACTGGCTGAGCATCTGCCCGCCCACGGGAAACGGGTGTAAAGCACCAGGCCGATGATTTGTTCCATTCACCGCTCGACCAAGCGCAGATCGACTTCGAGAACGAGGGTGGAGAGACCTATATCTGCGGGAACCCACCTTACCTTGGGTCGAAGTGGCAGAGCACGGAACAGAAAGAAGGACCTTGGTCGCATCTTTGATGGGCGTATCAAGGGTTGGAAGTCACTTGACTATGTCGCGGGCTGGTTCATGAAGGCCGCCGACTACGGGATACACACCTCCGCCGTCTCAGCATTCGTCTCCACCAACTCGATATGCCAAGGGCAACAGGTGCCGATCCTTTGGCCGCTCATTTTTCAAACGAGGCACGAGATCGTTTTCGCGCACACTAGTTTCAAGTGGGCAAATCTTGCCAGCCATAACGCGGGTGTAACAGTGGCGATTGTAGCAATCTCCAATCATACTGGACCTATCCGTAAGCTATTTTCAGTGGCTGAGGATGGTGAAACCGTTGTGAAAGAAGCCAAGAATATCAACCCTTATTTGGTCGACGGACCTAACGCTTTTGTTGAACAGGCTCGTAATTCGCTGTTCAATCTTTCTAAAATGCTCTTTGGAAATATGCCACGTGATGGCGGAAACCTTGTATTGTCTGCAAACGATCGGTCTGAAATTCTATCCAAATATCACAGAGGTCAAGAGATTTGTCCCGATTCCATTACCTAGGATCGGTCGAAATAATACAAGGCAAGCAAAGATGGTGCATCTGGATAGAAGACAACGACGCCAAATTTGCACGCCAGCATCCATTTTTGAGAGATATTTTAGAAGCAGTCAGGATGAACCGTATGGAGAGCCCCGCAGCCTCTACTAGGGAATTTGCGGCAAAAACCGCAATCGGTTTGTCCAAATAGCCGGTACAGCTACGAAGAGATCATTTGCTGTACCTACCGTTTCTTCTGAGCGCCGACCATATTTACCAGTGGAGTTGCTTACCGGCGATGTCATAGTCTCAAATCTCGCCTTCGCTCTTTACGATGTCCCAATTTGGAACTTGGCGCTGATCGGATCGCGCATGCACCTAGCTTGGGTTGCTGCTGTTTGTGGAAAGCTAGAAACCCGATATCGCTATTCAAATACTCTCGGATGGAACACCTTTCCCGTCCCCAAGTTGACTGAGAAGAACAAAGAAGACATGAAACGCTGCGCAGAAGAAATCCTTCTGGCCGCGTGAGGCTCATTTTCCTTCAACCATTGCCGATCTCTACGACCCCGAGAAGATGCCCGCCGATCTGCGTGCTGCCCATAACCATAACGACGAGGTGCTTGAGCGCATCTACATTGGTCGCCGCTTTCGCAACGATACCGAGCGCTTGGAAAAGCTCTTTGAGCTATATACCAAGATGACCAAGACTGTTTGGGGGGAAGCAAAGTGTTTGAGCGCATCTCCTACAGCGACCTGAATTCGCGCCAGAAAGAAAACTACAACTTCCAGAAGGTTTGCAGGCGAACTGGCCGACTATGGGTACAATTGCCTGCGCTTGAATGACGACTGGCAAGGCGCCGATTTTCTCGCCTGCCATATCGATGGCAATGTGTTCCTGAAGATTCAACTCAAGGGCCGTATGACCATCGACAAGAAATACCTGGGCAAGGATATCCACATCGCGTTTCTTAGTGGCGATGATTGTTTTGTGTACCCGCACGATGAGATGCTTGAGCGAATTTTGAAGCTCAACAAGATCGGCACTTCCAAGTCGTGGCTTGAAGCTGGTGCGTACTCCTGGCCGCAACCCCCTGTATGGGCCAAAGATATTTTGAATGATTATAAGGTTTGAAAATGAAAAATAAGAACGTTCCCTCAGTCTCCGTTAACTACGCCCAGAATGGCAACTCGACCAAATCGAACGAGCTTGGCATGCGAGCGATGCAGGAGCGGGCCTATGACAACCGCGGCGAACAGTATCTGCTGATCAAATCGCCACCCGCATCCGGCAAAGAGCGCGCGCTGATGTTCATCGCGCTCGACAAGCTGCACAACCAAGGCCTCAAAAAAGCCATCATCGTGGTGCCAGAAAAAACCATCGGCGGCAGCTTTGCCGACGAACCGCTGTAGCAATACGGCTTTTGGACGGACTGGGAAGTAAAGCCGAAATGGAACCTGTGCAACGCACCGGGCGGGGATGAAGAACGCGTTGCGAAATCAAAGGTGAAGGCAGTCGGAAAATTCATCAAAAGCGATGACCGCATATTGCTGACAACCCACGCCACCTTCCGCTTCGCCGTCGATGAACTGGCGATGGAAGCGTTTGACGATCGCCTGATCGCAGTCGACGAATTCCACCATGTAACAGCCAATCCCGACAACAAACTCGGCCAGCACCTTGGTCACTTCATGGCGCGCGACAAGGCGCACATCGTCGCGATGACCGGGAGCATATTTTCGCGGCGACGCGGAGGCCGTCCTGCATCGCCTGACGACGAGGCCAAGTTCGATACCGTCACCTATACCTATTACGAGCAGCTCAACGGCTACGACTATCTGAAGACGCTCGACATCGGCTATTTCTTCTACAGCCGGCGCTTATGCTCGACGGCGATTGACAACGTGCTCGATCCCGCACGCGAAAACCATCCTGTCCACATTCCCGAATGTCAACAGCGCGCGAGAGCACCAAGGACAAGCATCAAGCGAGGTCGGAGCAGATCATGGACGCTCTTGGGCGACTGGCAAGGCGCGGACCCAAAGACCGGCTTCCAGCTGATGTGAACTGACGCCAGACGGCCGGACAATCAGAAGATCGCCGATCTGGTCGATGACGAGCCCGACAAGCGCGACAAGGTGTCTGCGCGCACTGAAAGACCCCGACGCATAAAGAACGACCGCGACCATGTCGACATCATCATCGCCCTCGGGATGGCCAAGGAGGGCTTTGACTGGATTTGGTGCGAGCATGCCTTGACGGGTCGGCTACCGCTGCCAGCCTTACCGAGATTGTCCAGATTATCGGACGCGCCACGCGCGATGCCCCCGGCAAAGCACGCGCCACGGTTCACCAACCTAATTGCCGAGCCCGACGCAGCCGAAGCCGCCGTTACTCGACGCCAGTGAACGATACGCTGAAGGCCATCGCCGCCAGCCTTCTTGATGGAACAGGTGCTGGCACCCACGCTTCAACTTCACGCCCAAGAGCCCGAACGAGTGGGCCGGTTGGAGGGTTTCGACTATGGCGAAGGTGGCTACGAAGCCGGCGCAGGACCAACGTTGGGCTTCAACGAGGAGAGGCGGTCAGTTTCAAATCGAGATAGAGCGGACTGGCCGAACCCAAGAGCCCCGAAGCAACGCTCGCATTTGTCCAAGAGGATATGAACGAGGTCATCACCGCCTTTCGTGCAGGACAAGAGCGACGCTTGAGCGCGGTACTGTTTGATGAAGAAACAGTGCCCGAAGAACTAACCCAAGTGCGTATGGGCAAGATCGTTGGTGCAAAGTTCCCCGAGCTAGATGCTGACGATCAGGAAGCCGTTCGGCAACATGCTGTCGCGGCGTTAAATTTGACCCAGAAAGCCAAGGAGGTTGCTCTTTCCGCGCCAGATGATGACGCGCAGACGAGCGGAAATACTGCGCTGATCGATGGCGTCAGGAAGTTTGCGATGGATGTACGTGAGTTGGACATCGACCTGATCGATCAAATCAATCCTTTCAGCGAGTGCCTATGCGATTTTGGCCAAGACGATGAGCGAAGAAAGTCTCAAGCAGGTTCAGGCGGTTATTTCAGCAAAGAAGGTGCAGCTTTCACCTGAGGGAAGCGCGCGACTTGGCGCGACGTGCCGTGAAGTTCAAACAAGAGCGCCGGGCGTTTGCCATCCATCATATCTGCCGATGCCTGGGAAAAGAAGATGGCCGAAGGTGTGGCTTACCTTGCGCGCATGAAGCAGGAGGCCGCCAATGGCTAAAGCGTTCACCGAAGACGATGATGCTCTTCTAGCCGAGCTTGGCGTTGATGTTGAAATCAAGAAGTCAGTGTCTCGCACGCCGCGCGAAGAACGCATCATTGCAGGCTTTGAAGAGATACAGCGCTTTACTGAA
>CBDIPP010000023.1:0-10403 GCA_965283695.1 uncultured Parvibaculaceae bacterium
GGCCTTTATGACGGTATTAACCGAGGTATTATGCGTGCCACGGGAGACGTTGTTGGGCTCATGCATTCGGATGATCTCTTCGCGGATGAGCATGTTTTGTCTCGTGTTGCAGAGACCATGAACCAGACCGGCGCTGATGGGGTGTATGGGGATTTGGTGTATGTCGCTGCAGATAATCCTAACCGGGTAATCCGCTATTGGAAATCAGGTGGTTACAATCAGACAAGATTACGTAAAGGATGGATGCCGCCACATCCAACTCTCTATCTTCGTCGTGATGTTTTCGATCACTTTGGTTTGTATGACACGTCGTTTCAGATCGCAGCCGATTATGAAGCGATGTTGCGGTACCTGATTAAAGGGAAAATCCGCCTCGCTTACCTCCCACAGGTCATGGTGCGTATGCGTGTAGGCGGCGAAAGTAACCGGTCGCTTGGCCGTATCCTGCAGAAAAGTCGCGAAGATTATCGCGCCATGAGACTGCATGGGGTAGGGGGACTAGGGACGTTAATTGCAAAGAACACCAGTAAGATTGGGCAGTTCTTCAGAAAGGGATAATGCTAATATGAGCAAACGCGCATTGATTACAGGTATAACTGGTCAAGACGGGTCCTATCTTGCGGAATTTCTGCTCGATCAAGGTTATGAGGTGCACGGCATCAAGCGTCGCGCCTCTCTGTTCAACACACAGCGGGTGGATCACATTTATCAAGATCCGCACGAGCCCAACCCGAAGTTCCAGCTGCATTATGGAGACCTGACCGACACGTCCAACCTGACACGCATTTTGCAGGAAACTCAGCCGGACGAAGTATATAACCTCGGTGCACAAAGTCACGTTGCAGTGAGTTTTGAGGCACCGGAATACACAGCCGATGTGGATGGGATGGGCACCTTAAGGCTTCTCGAAGCGATCCGGTTTCTTGGGCTCGAAAATACGACTCGCTTTTACCAAGCCTCGACCTCGGAGCTCTACGGCTTGGTTCAAGAAACCCCTCAAGCCGAAACCACACCTTTCCATCCGCGCAGCCCCTATGCGGTGGCCAAGATGTACGCCTATTGGATCACGGTGAATTACCGTGAGGCTTACGGAATGTATGCGTGCAACGGCATTCTCTTCAACCATGAGAGCCCGCGCCGCGGTGAGACATTTGTGACCCGCAAAATAACGCGAGGCTTGGCGAATATTGCGCAAGGTCTCGAGGACTGCCTCTACATGGGCAATGTCGATGCGCTGCGCGACTGGGGGCATGCCAAGGACTACGTGCGCATGCAGTGGATGATGTTGCAGCAAGAAAAAGCGGACGATTTTGTCATTGCCACAGGTCAGCAATATTCAGTTCGCGAATTCATTACCTGGACAGCAAAGGAGCTTGGTATTGAGCTTGAATTTTCGGGGCAGGGGGTGGACGAGACAGCAACCGTCGCAGCGGTGACAAGTGACCGTTCTCCCTCGGTCAAACCGGGTGACGTCGTCATGCGGATCGATCCACGCTATTTCAGGCCGGCTGAAGTGGAAACGCTCTTGGGTGATCCAACAAAGGCGAAGGAAAAGCTTGGCTGGGAGCCCGAGATCACGGCGCAGGAGATGTGTGCGGAAATGGTTGCGGAAGACCTCAAAGTTGCGCAACGCCACGCCTTCCTGAAAGCGCATGGTCATGACATTCCAGTGAGTCTGGAAAATGGACGGGCGGGATGAAGGTATATGTTGCCGGGCATCGCGGCATGGTCGGGAGCGCAATTCTGCGCCGGCTCGCAGCACGGCGTGATGACGGCGAAGATCTGAGTCTCGTTACCCGCACGCATGCCGAGCTCGATCTCACAGATCAACTAGCAGTCCGACAGTTCATGCAAGATGAACGTCCGGATGTCGTCATTCTTGCAGCTGCGAAAGTAGGCGGGATTCACGCCAATAACACCTATCCCGCTGGCTTCATCTACGAAAACCTGATGATCGAATGTAACGTGATCCACCAAGCCTTCGCCTCAGGCGTGACACGTCTTTTGCAGCTTGGTTCATCCTGCATTTATCCCAAACATGCAGATCAACCGATGTCCGAGGACGCGCTTTTAACCGGCACTTTGGAGCCAACCAACGAGCCCTACGCCGTTGCGAAGATCGCGGGCATCAAACTTTGCGAAAGCTACAACCGTCAACACGGAACGGATTATCGATCCGTTATGCCGACGAACCTCTACGGACCCGGCGACAATTTTCACCCAGAGAACAGTCATGTTCTTCCAGCGCTCATTCGACGGTTTCATGAAGCGCGGGAAGAGAACAGAGACAGTGTCACGATTTGGGGCACCGGAACACCGCGCCGCGAGTTTCTGCATGTTGATGATATGGCAGAAGCCAGTCTCTTCGTTTTGGACCTCGACAAAGCGACTTACGACGCAAACACGTCCCCGATGCTAAGCCATATAAATGTCGGTACTGGAACAGACATTTCGATCTTGGAGCTGGCGCAGCTCGTGGCGAGTGTGACAAGATACGAAGGCCAGATTCTGACAGATCCGTCAAAACCTGATGGCACCCTTCGAAAACTGATGGACGTGTCGCGTTTGGAAAATATGGGCTGGCGCGCACGGATCGAGCTCGCAGAGGGCATTGCGCAGACCTACGACTGGTTTTGTAAGCAAGAAACAGACGCCTTGAGAGTGTAAAGATTACGATGACCGATCTTCCGTTGATCACCCCTGTCCTTTTATGCGGCGGCTCTGGCACCCGGCTCTGGCCGCTGTCCCGCAAGAGCTACCCCAAGCAATTCGCGCAGTTTCTGGGCGACGAGAGCCTGTTCCAGGAAGCCGCGAAGCGGGTGTCCGGTGACGGCTACGCAGCCCCCCTGGCCGTGACCGGTGACGGGTTCCGCTTTATCGTGGCCGAACAGCTGGGGCATTGCGGCATCCGCCCCGCCGGTATCCTCATCGAACCGGAAGGGCGCAATACCGCCCCCGCTGCCGCCGCAGCTGCCCTGCATCTGGCACAGACCGATCCGCAGGCGCTGATGCTGTTGGTGCCTGCCGACCACGCCATCCCAGACCCTGACGCCTTCCGCGACGCGGTGATGACCGGCGCGCCTGCCGCCGCCCAGGGCCAGATTGTGACGTTTGGCATTCAGCCGACACGCGCCGAGACGGGCTATGGCTGGCTCGAAGCCGGGCAGGAAACCCATCCCGGCGTGAACGCGCTGGAGCGGTTCATCGAAAAACCCGATGCAGCCAAGGCCGAGACGTTGTTTGCCGATGATCGCTACCTGTGGAATGCGGGCCTGTTCCTGACCCGCGCTGACAAGCTTCTGGCGGCATTTGAAGCGCACGCACCCGATATCCTGAAAGACACTCACGCCGCGATGGAGGCGGCAGAGCCTGATCTGGGGTTCCTGCGCATCGACCCAGCGCTCTGGTCGCAGGTGCGCTCTGAATCCATCGACTACGCGGTGATGGAGCAGGCGCAGAACGTGAGCACGGTGCGCTTCTGCGGCGGCTGGTCGGACCTCGGCAGCTGGGAAGCGGTCTGGCAGGAAAGCCCACAGGATGGAGAGGGCAACGCTTTGGCCGGGCCCTCCACCGCCATCGGCTGCGAGAACACGCTTTTGCGATCGGAGTCGAACGAGATCGAGCTGATGGGCATCGGTTTGAAGAACGTGGTCGCCGTGGCGATGCGCGACGCGGTGCTGGTGGCCGATCTTACTGACAGCCAGGGCGTGCGCCGCGCGGTCGACACGCTCAAGGCGCGCGGTGCGAAACAGGCGATGCAACTGCCCGTCGATCATCGACCCTGGGGCTGGTTCGAGACGCTGATCTTGGCCGACCGCTTTCAGGTCAAACGCATCCATGTGCACCCGGGGGCCGCGCTGTCGCTGCAAAGCCATGTGCACCGCTCGGAGCACTGGATTGTGGTGGCGGGCACCGCGAAGGTCACGATGGATGACGAGGTTCGCCTGCTGACCGAGAACCAGTCGGTCTATATCCCGCTCGGGGCCGTGCACCGGATGGAAAACCCCGGCAAGGTGCCGATGGTGCTGATCGAGGTGCAGACCGGCACCTATCTCGGCGAAGACGACATCATCCGTTACGAGGACGTCTATTCGCGGATTTGACCAAGGTAATTTCAAAATTTGCGGGAGTTGCGACCATGGTCACGAAACGCAGTCTTTTTATCTTCTCAGGACCTGTTGACATCCTGCCCGCCCTAAAGGACGGGCATTCCTCCTGCGAGACGCTCATGCCCGAGCGCGAGAATGTTGCGGGCGGCATTCACGTCCCTGTCGTGTACGGAACCGCACTGATCGCAGACCCACTCCCTCATTCCAAGCGCGCCCATACCTTTCGGACTGCTGGCGGGAATACTCCCGCAGCACGAGCATCGCTGGGTGGTGAAAGCCTCGTTGACCTCTTCGAAGACGACGCCTGCGTGATCGCATTTGTAAGACAACATCGCCTTGAGCATCCCCCAGCCCGCGTCGAGAGCAGACTTGGCGTTGCGGGTCTGAGACATGGCCTTTGAAGACACGTTGCCGACAAAGATGGCGGCGTTCGCATCAACCAATGTGCGCGACAGCTTATGCATCGCGTCTTTCCTGCGGTTCGCTGCTTTCGCGTGGATGGCAGCGACCCTCTTTTTCTTTCGCGCCCGCTGTGCAATCGCAAGATCGGCTTCGATCCCGCGGTACCAGCGCCCTGTTTCCCTGGTCCCGTCGCTAACGGTGGCCGCGTCCTTGCAGCCCAAGTCGATACCGACTGCGCTAGCGCCCGTCGACGCTTCGGCCTCAAACTCCACCACGACGTTGAAATACCAGCGACCTCGACCTCGTCTGCGAGAGGCGTCAGACCAGCCGAGGAACTGACAGCCAGCCGCATCGCGGAATCGTGCCGCAGCACATCGGCATCATCGTGGTCGCGCCACCCCTGAGCCGCTAACAGAACCATCGTTCGAAGAAGGGACGGCAGGTCGTGGACGACATCGGCCAGACGGCGGTCGTCCTTCATCCGTTTGGTCATCCAGGGGACGATACCCGTGGCATCGAGCACTTCCCGCAGAAGCACGGCACCGGGATCGCCGGTCAGGCGCTCGGCCCGGGTTTCAATCGAAAGAGAGCGGTTGAACCCGGTCGTGACCGGTCGTAAAGTTTCACCCATGCGTGCGTCCGTGGCTGCTGCAGATTTTGTTTCAACAGCTTGATTCTACGGCACTTTCAGGCGCACGCAACCTCCCCTGATTGATTTGGATGAATAAGGCAGGATCAGGAATGGTATGCCGCGCACGGCCAACGATCCGGGACATTGCCCCAATGATCAAAAGCCGCCGGATATCGACCTGACCCATCTTGGACATCTTTCCCAATCGGCTCTTCCCGCCAGTCGAGCTTTGTAGTGGCACCAATCCCAGCCAGGCCGCAAAGTCACGACCGCAGGAGAATTGCGCCATGTCAGGGGCAAACGCTTCCACCGCCAGGGCGGTCATCGGACCGACACCAGGCATGGTTTGAAGACGCCGGGCGACGTCACTCTCTTTCGCGAGTTCCTTGATAAGCTTGTCCTTCGCTTTGATGCGCTCCGTCTTCTCAGCAATTTGCGCCAGTAGGTCCTGGCACTCCGTCACGACGAGGGTCGGCAGGTCACAATGGGGGTTCTGAAGAAGCTCCTCGATCTTTTTCAGATGTGCGATGCCCACCGGGAAGACATGACCGTATTCATAAAGCGTTGAGCGAAGTGCATTCACCAGCTCCGTACGCTGATGCACCAGCCGCTCCCGCGCACGGAAGACGACCGCACGCGCGTGTTGATCCTCTGATTTCACCGTGGCGAACCGCATCTCCGGCCGCTGTGCTGCAACAACGATCGCCTCAGCGTCATTCTTGTCATTTTTATGGCGCTTGACAAACGGCTTGACGTATTGCGCCGGAATGATCCGTGCCTCATGCCCAAGCGCCATCATCTCGCGTGACCAATAGTGGGCGCTTCCGCACGCCTCAAAAACAACAACGCATTCGGGAGCGTCGGACATGTAACACCGAAACTGGTCCGGCGTCAGCTTCTTGCGATCTCTCACCTCGCCCGTCATCGACGCAACGTGAAGATGAAAAACGCGCTTTGCCAAATCTACCCCGATCATTGTATCCTTCATGGTGTCGTCCTTCTCCGTTTCTGTGGCCTTAATCTCCACAAATGTTGGCACGTTGATGCCTTTCGGGGAAGGGCGGCAACCACACCATCTCCCTTAGCGGGATCGGAGAGGGCTGGTTTTGGCAGGCAGATGTGCTTCAGAGAGACAGCCGATGGAGCGCTATGCGGCTTAAAGGATATCAGGTAGCTACCAACAATAGACTGACGCCCAATATTTTACAGCTGCCTTCTGGTCGCTACTAGGATTACCGGCGTCGAAATCCTGCCAGAACAACAGGGGATTTGACCTGTCCAAACCGTTGACTGCCGGATGTGCGGCTAGAGCAATCAAAACCCACACAGCGTGATTGTGACGGACTCTTTCCGGCGGCAAACAAGGTCAAGATTGTTAGCCTCATGGATACAAGCCGTGAGCAGAGCAACCGATGGGATACTATGTCGGTTTTGACGTGTCACTGGAAAGAGATTTCAATCTGTGTCGTAGGCAGGGACCTCATATAGCGAAGCGGTCGGCATGACACCGCCTTAAATGGCAGCCAACCATTGTTTTGAATCACGGTCTTGCGCGGACGACTGAGTTTTCAAGACGTGCCTGCCTGAATTGATTGAGGCGTAAGGGGCAGTGCCATCAAGATGAGGTTCAACCGATTACCCGAGCCCGAAGTCATCTCGGAAGCGGTCGATCTGATGCATGCGCTCATGCAGTATGGTCACGATCCCGATGTCGCCATGCGAGAGATGACGCCAGTAAACGAAATGGCGTTCGTAGCGAAAGAAAAACCCGGCGAGCGCGAACTCGGCCGGGATGGGCTTTGATGCAACGCCGTGGTCAGCGATCTTGTCGAAGGCGGCGAACAGGCCGGTGATGTATTTCTCGGCCTGATCATCTCCCCACCTATCTCGGGTGTAGCGGTAGATGTCATCGAGGCGATGGGAAGCTCCTTCCTGGATGCGAATGTTGGCCACCAGATTAGGCCCGGTTCCGCGCAATCACCTCGGCTGGGGTCAGCGGTTTGTAAGTCTCCTCCGGGTTTGCGAAGGCGTGGGTTAGTTCGGCCTTCAACCTATTGAAGGCTTCGGCTTCGGCCTGCTCCTTGTCACGCCGGATCAAGTCTCGGATATATTCGCTGACGTTCTCATAGGATCCGTCATCGCCTACATTGGCCGACACGAAATCACTCAATGCTCCACCAAGGCGGACCGTCATTGTGGTGGTTCGGGACATAGTGCAGCACCCCTCCTGTCGTCCGTGTTCAATATAACCAACAACGCACACAAAGCAAGAATGAGCCGAGTCATTCGGTGCGTGCAGATTGCGAAGTTTCTGTATGAACCGCCCCTGGTTTACCGGAGGGTGTTTGGCTCAAATGTTAGGCTGCATTTTCGGTTTGGTTCAAGCGTTCATAGAAAGCTTCCTCTGCTTCTTGTGGGGTGATGTATCTGATGGCACCGTGAAGCCGCTGGGTGTTGTACCAGTGGACCCATTTGGCGGTTTCCCATTCCAGTTGGCCGACTGATTTCCATGGCCTGAGGTTGGGCATGTTGATAACTTCAGTTTTGAAGAGGCCGATGATGGTTTCGGCCATCGCATTATCATAGGAACCCTCAACCGTGCCGACCGATGCATCGATACCGGCCTCGACCAGACGGTCGCTGTATCGAATGGATAGGTATTGGGATCCGCAGAATGATGGGTCAGACTTTGGTCGCTTGCTGGCCGGCGCTGGCAAATCGCTTGGTTCAATGCGTCCAACACAAAGCTGGTGTTCATTGACGTTGATACCCGCCAGCCCACGATTTTCCGTGCGAAGACGTCCGTTATAAACGCAACGTAAGCCATGCCTTGCCAAGTCGAGATATAGGTAAAATCTCTGATCCAGAGCCGATCTCCCTTGCGGCAAGACCACCTCTCCATCCCGCAGGACGGCTTTCCGAACACCATCCGATAACGCCTCACCGCGAGAGTGTTGCGCCTTGGGTTTTTGAGGCACTCTTGAAGCTTATGCAGCGTCTGGAATTTTGTCCATTGCGCCGCATCCACTCGCCCGGCACCATTGCTTTGCACACCATAAGTGTGTATTTTTCGTGTTGAAAAGGAGGGCGCCATGCAGACCACATCAGAGAAACAACGCACGAACATTACCCTGACCGCTGAGAATCTCACCGCCGCGCGGGAGTTGGGTCTTAACGTGTCGGCGATCAGCGACGCGGCCATCGGAGACGCGGTTCGGGCCGCGCGGGCGGAGACCTGGGCCGTGGAGAATGCGGCGGCGATCTGTGAGCGCCGCACCTGGATTGAGACCAATGGGACGCCACTTGCAGACCTGCAGGTGTTGAAGATCAGCTGATGCCACAGTTTCAAGTTTATCGGCTCGCCGGCGGTCGGCTGGTGCTCGACCTCCAGACGGATCTGATCGACACCGGTTCCCGGGTCGTCGCACCTCTCATCAAGGTTTCATCTGGACCCAAGGTAATCAGGCGCCTTGAACCGGTCTTCGAGGTTAATGGCGAGGACCACGCCCTGCACACGGCTGAGATGGCGGCGATCCCTTCGGCGCTGCTCAGGGGACAACCAATCGCTGATCTTTCTGCATTCGACTATGAGATAAAGGGCGCCCTCGACATGGTTTTCTCCGGTTTCTGATACCCCACACTTACCGGGCGCGCCCTTCTTCATGTTCTGTTAATCTGGTCGACCCGTCTCCGTTGCCGATGGTCACATCCGGTTGGAGACTGGCTGAACCCGCACATCATATACCCTTCGAGATGCATGATAGTGAATTCTCGGTAAGCGCCGTCCCTGTGCCATTGATTTGGTGTATTCCGGTTGGGTTTGATTGGTCGGATATCTGTCTCCAACACTTTTGTTGGAGATGGTTATGGCGGATGGAACTGGGGCTTTGGGTCGTGTGGAGATTGTTGAACCTCGTCTGGGCAACCGTCGTTGGCCCGATGAGGTGAAGGCGCGGATTGTTGCGGAGAGTTTCCAACCTGGTGCGCGAGTTGGCGAAGTAGCGCGGCGCCATGACATTATTCCTCATCAGCTGTCGGACTGGCGGCGTATGGCGCGTCAGGGCAAACTGGTTTTGCCTGCTGATCTGATGATAGGGGCCACAGCTTTGGGCCGGGTCGTGACGGATCGAGACCCGGCTTTTGTTCCGGTGGAGGTTGCGCCGGCGCCGCAGATGGATGCGGCACCACGAGATGTGAGACGGCATCGAGGTCGCGATGCGCTGACGGTAGAGATCGGGTCTGATGTTGTAGTCTGTATCCCCGCGGATGTGGACGTGACGCGAGCGGCGGCCTTGATCCGGGCGATGCGAGGTGTGTCGTGATTGTTGCGGGACAGCGGCTGCCAATCGTGATTGCGACCAAGCCGGTCGACTTCCGCCGAGGTCATGACGGGCTCGCAGCAACGGTGCAAAACGAGTTGGGGCTCGATCCGCATTCTGGGCTGACGGTGGTGTTCCGCTCCAAGCGTGGGGACAGGTTGAAGATCTTGGTTTGGGATGGAACTGGGCTGGTGCTGATCTACAAGCGGTTGGAGGTTTCCAACTTCGTGTGGCCCAAAATCCAGAACGGCGTCCTGCAGCTTTCCCGGGGACAGTACGAAGCCCTTTTCGAAGGTTTGGACTGGCAGAAGATGGTGGCCAAGCCAGTGGTGGCACCTGCTGCGGCGGGGTGACTAATACTCTGATTATACTGTTAATTTGCTGGCTCTTTCTGCCTGTTTGGGGTAGAAAAATGCATGTCAGAACCGTTCGATATTCACCAGTTTCCAGGCCTGCCGCCCGAGGTCGTAAAGGCCTTTGAAGCGCAGCAGTTCGATCTGGCTGTCGAACGCGCAGCCCGGCAACATGAACAAGCTGTCGGCGCCGAAAAAGATATCCTGATCACCGAACTCAAGGCACTGGTCGCAAAACTGGAAGTTCAGGTTGCTGACCACCGGCGTACCAAGTTCGGACCCAAGTCAGAGAAGCTAAGCCCTGATCAACTGGAACTGGCGCTTGAAGAGCAGGAAACGGCCATCGCCGAGACGCAGCAACAGATCGATGAGGTGCAGGACAAGCTCGACAACCTCGACAAAGACACCAAAAACAAAAAACCACGCAGACCACGCAAGCCCCGGACACTGCCTGAGAACTTGCCACGCATCGAACGCGTGATCATGCCCGACAACATCGCCTGTCCCTGCGGCTGTGGCGATATGGTCAAGATTGGTGAGGATCGCTCGCAACGGCTGGATGTCATCCCCGCGCAATATCAGGTCATCG